>CAWALN010000013.1:0-81678 GCA_963782935.1 uncultured Chloroflexia bacterium
CGGAATTCTCAGATATTTCGACCAAGAGTTCCGAAAAACACCATAAAGAATTGGAGGTTATTTTTATGCTGTTAGAGAAGCTTCGTGAGATCGTCTGGAAATGCAATTTGGAATTGCCTAAGAATGATCTGGTCAAGATGACCAGCGGCAATGTCAGTGGACGTGACCCTGAAACGGGATTGGTAGTCATTAAACCAAGCGGTTACAAATTTGAGGAACTGACACCTGCACACATGGTCGTGGTTGATCCAGATGGCCGGGTGGTCGAGGGAAATCTCAAGCCCTCGACGGATACAGACACTCACTTATTTGTCTACCGCCATCGGCCCGATATTTTCGGTATGGTCCACACGCATTCACCGTATGCGAGCAGTTTTGCCGTCTTGGGGCAACCAATTCCGGCCTGCCTGACCGCTTCTGCCATGCTTGGCGGAGAAATTCCTCTCGGAGGGTACGCACCCATTGGCGGGGCAGATATTGGCCAGGAGATTATCAACAAAATCGGTCGGGCGTTAGCTATCGTCATGCAGAATCATGGCGTCTTTACCATCGGCTCTTCGCCGCAAGAAGCAACCAAGATGGCTGTTGAAGTTGAAGAGATTGCCAAGATCACGCACCTGGCAATGTTGCGTGGGCAGCCTATCTTGCTCACGCCGGATCAGATCGATTATATGGTGAACTTGTATCGGAATGAATATGGCCAGCGATAACGTGAACATTGAAGATAGTGAGGATTTAATGACTGCTCTTAAAAATAAAGTTGATAAAGTTACTGTGTCTGGCAGCCAGCAATTATTGAATACATTGCCGCGCGAAAAATTGGTCTGGATGCTGCAACGGATGTGCGAAATCCGTTACTTTGAAGAAAAAGCAGAGGATTTATATGTGCGCGGGTTGGTGCATGGTACGATGCACCTTTCGATTGGACAAGAAGCGGGTTCTGTCGGCAGCATTGCGACGCTAAAGCCGGAGGATTTGATCATCCACCACCATCGGGGTCACGGCCATACCATTGCCAAGGGCGCCAATCTTACAACGATGTTCGCCGAGTTCCTCGGTAAAGAGGCGGGTTATTGCCGTGGACGTGGCGGCTCGATGCATATTGCCGATATCCCTGGAGGCAACCTGGGCGCCACGGGTGTAGTCGGTGGTGGGATTCCCACGTCTGTGGGCATTGCGCTGGCGCTGCAAATGCGGCGCTCAGAGCAAATTCTCCTCTCCTACTTTGGAGATGGGGCTTCGAACGAAGGCGAATTCCACGAATCGTTGAATATGGCCTCTAACTGGAAGCTGCCGGTGGTATTTCATTTGTGACAACAATCAATACGGAATGTCCATGCACGTCTCAAAATCAATGAACATCCAACATATTTCTGAACGCGCTGCCAGTTACGGAATACCTGGCAAGACAGTTGATGGAAATGACGTGCTGGCGGTCTATGAGGCGGTAATGGCAGCCGGCGAGTATGCCCGCTCCGGTAAGGGGCCTTCGCTCATCGACTGTCTGAGTTACCGCTGGCGCGGGCATTCCAAGAGCGACCGCAATCTCTACCGAACACCTCAGGAAATTGATGAATGGAAACACAAATGCCCCATACGACGCTTCAAGCAGGTACTGGTTGATGCAGCCTTGATGACCGGCGATGAAGTGGAGGCCATTGATCAGGCAGCCAAAATGGCTATTGATCACGCCGCTGAGGAAGCGCTGACCTTTCCCGAACCATCACCTGAGAATATGGAAGACGAGGTGTATGCGCTATGACTGCTGAAACGAAACGCGAAATCACCTATTTGGAAGCTTTGCGCGAGGCGATGGTTCAGGAGATGCGCCTCGACAAAGAGGTCTTTCTCATTGGAGAGGATGTTGGCACCTATGGAGGCGCATTTGGAGTAAGCAAGGGCATGCTCGAAGAGTTTGGGCCTGAGCGCGTCCGCGATACCCCTATATCCGAAGCAGCTATTGCAGGCGCAGCCACGGGAGCCGCTTTGATGGGCATGCGGCCGATCATGGAAATCATGTTCATGGATTTCCTCACGATTTCGATGAACCAACTGGTTAACCGGGCTGCCAAGATGCGCTTTATGTTTGGCGGCAAGTGCAGCATCCCAATGGTGATTCGCGCCCCATCTGGCTCGGGTACTGGCGCCGCCGCGCAGCATTCGCAGAGCCTGGAAGCCTGGTTTGTGAATGTTCCGGGGATCAAGGTGGTGGCTCCTTCGAGCCCGTATGATGCCAAGGGATTGCTTGCCACTGCCATTCGAGATAATAACCCGGTTCTTTTCATGGAACACAAGTTGCTCTATCGTCTCAAGGGTCCCGTTCCGGAAGAATCGTATAGCATTCCGCTTCAGTCGGCCGAGGTCAAGCGTGAAGGTCGCGACCTGACAATTGTCGCTTATTCGATCATGGTGCCACGCGCCCTGGAAGCCGCAGAAAAGCTGGCGGCTGAAGGCATTGAGGTTGAAGTGGTTGACCCGCGCTGTCTGAAACCTCTCGACACCGAAACGATCATCCGCTCCGTCTCGAAGACCGGCCGTGTATTGATCACGCACGAGGCTCCATTAACCGGTGGCTTTGGGGGTGAACTGGCCGCTGTGATTGCCGGGAGCGAAGCTTTTGATTATTTGGATGCGCCTATTCGTCGCCTGGCCGGGTTAAATGTCCCCATTCCTTATAACCGGAATCTGGAACGGGCTGCCGTGCCTCAAGTTGAAGACATTGTCGCCGCCGCACGAGCATTGGCGCTGGAAGGAAAGTAGCCATGGCGACCGAAGTGATCATGCCCAAAGTCGATATGGTTATGGAGACCGGTACCTTTGTTGAATGGCTCAAGAAGGAAAACGAACAAGTCAGCAAGGGAGATCCTCTCTTTGTCATCACCACAGATAAAGCCGCGATTGAGGTGGAAGCTCCTGCAGATGGCATTTTGGCAGGTATCACTGCCAAAGCAGATGATATTATCCCCGTCACTGAAGTGATTGCCTACATCTTAGCCCCAGGTGAAGCCCTGCCGGAAAAGGCAGTTCCTCAAATTGTCGTCGCTGCGGCTGCGTTATCGGTGGCTGAGACCGCAACAATAGTGGAGCCGGTGGCAGTTGCTGCTGAAGCCACTGAACCGGGCAAGGTTCGGGTCACCCCGATCGCTCGGCACCTGGCAAAAGAACTGGGTGTCGACCTGAAGCAGATCACCGGGCGCGGGCCACGCGGCCGGATACACAAGTCAGATGTTCTGGCCTTTCAGAAACCGCAGCCTTCCGTCGGATCTCAGAGCGTTCCGGTTCCTACCCCATCGCCGGTTATTTCAGCAACTCCCAAGCTCCCGGCTCTCGCTGTTTCATCTCCATCGATACCGCTGCCGGAGGCCCGCCGAAAACAGGTGATCCCGTTGGCCGGCGCGCGCAAGATTATTTCTGAGCGGATGACATATGGCGCCTTTACCGCTCCGCATATCAACCTGTCTTTGCGGGTAGATATGACCGAGGCGATTCGCTTGCGCGAAATCGGTCTTGGAGCCACTCAAGGCCCAAACCGGGCAGCGAGTGTCATATACGGCCATCCTTGCCCGCGCGGTTGCCTTCGTACTGCCGCGTCATCCAACCCTGAACGCTTCGCTGGACGATGGAAACCTGATCCTGTGGGAAGATATCCATCTGGGGATTGCCACGAACGTCGAAGAAAGCCTGATCGTGCCGGTGATCCGAGAGGCGCAAAACAAAAGCCTTGGGCAGATCGTCACTGTCCTGGGCGATTTGACTGAGCGCGCCCGTACCCAGCGTCTGATGCCCGCCGAAATGTCTGGCAGTACTTTCACCATCTCAAACCTGGGGATGTACGGCGTTGAAACGTTCAATGCCATTATCAATCCCCCCGAATCGGCCATCCTGGCGGTGGGGAAGATGGTGGATACCCCGGTCGCACATGAAGGCCAGATAGTGCTGCGCCCCATGATGGGATTGACCGCTTGCGCTGACCATCGCATTTCCAATGGCGCCACAGTGGCGCTCTTTCTGGCGGATCTCAAGAACGTTTTAGAGAATCCATATTTGCTGATCTAGAGTAAATTCCTCCGTATGGAGGATAGCATCCGCAATTACATCACCATTTGCCCGGAGATATTCAAACCGATTAAGATTGGCCATTTAATCTCTCAATCGGCCTGCCTTCCCAACAGCACAAACTACTCCTTCCCGGGCGAACAAATTACCGCTGAGGCTAACGCCGAAAAACCATTTGGAAACGGAAAACAATAATGCCTTTGCTGTCTGATATTAAGCATCTTATCATTGACATGGACGGCGTCCTTTACCGGGGCGACCAACCCATGCCCCGCTTGTGCGAATTCTTCGCTTTCCTGCGCGAGCGTCCCATTCCTTTTATACTGGCGACGAATAACTCAACCCGTACATCCCAGGAATACGCAGACAAGCTGGCAGGGATGGGTGTGGTGGTCTCTCCGGATGAAATCCTGGTTTCGGGCCAGGCCACGGCGCGCTTCCTGGCTCGTGAATATCCCCACGGAACCCGTGTCCATGTCTTTGGGATGCCAGCACTCAAACAGGCCATGACTGATGAAGGTTTCATTCTTGCCGATGAAGATGTTCAATTGGTGGTCGCCAGCATGGATCGGAGCGTCACCTATGAAAAACTCAAGCGGGCCACCTTGCTGATCCGCGGCGGTGCTCGTTTCATTGCCACGAACCTTGATCCAACCAATCCGTCCGAAGAAGGATTAATTCCCGGCACCGGTGCCATGATCGCTGCCCTCGCGGCTGCCTCCGAAACCAAGCCAACCGCCATCGGCAAGCCGGAGCCGACCATGTACCAACTGGCGATGGAGCAGATGGGCGCCTGCCCTGAGACGACCGCCGCCCTCGGCGATCGCGTCGACACGGATATTCTGGGCGGGAAAAGGGCTGGCCTGACCACCATTTGTGTTTTATCGGGTTCATCAGATCGCGCCGAGGCTGAAGCCATCGGAACGGATCTGATTTTCAACGATATCGCTCATTTATTGGAAACCTGGAATCGTCCAACATCACGGCCTGGGCAATGATCTTTTCAGATGAATGTAAAAAGGCGCACGGGAGATGAAAATGGACTATCTCGCGGGCATTGACCTGGGCTCGACAAGCCTCAAATGTGTGATCTACGATCTCGCTGGTAACGTTGTCGCCAGCGGCTCCCGACCGACAGAGCGTTTTACCCCTTATCCGGATAACCCGGAATGGACAGTCTGGCAGCCGGAACAAATTTGGGGCGGCACTGCAGCAGCCATAAAAGATGCGGTTGCCAAACTGGGCGATCCTCGCCAGATCAAAGCCGTGGCTGTGACGGGGATGGGTATGGATGGTGTACCTATTGATGAGCACGGCAACTGGCTATATCCGTTCATTAGTTGGCATGACCCCCGCACCGAGGCGCAGCTACGTTGGTGGGAGAGCCAGATCGGCGCGGAATGGAATTTTCGGGTTGGTGGAAATACCTTATGGCGCTTTAGCACCGCTTTGCGGCTTTTATGGATGGCCGAGCACGAGCCCGGGATTCTGGCCCGTACCGATAAGTGGCTGCTGATCGAAGATTTTCTGAATTTCATGCTCTGTGGCCGCCGGGCCACCGACTATACCATGGCCTCCTGCACGCTCTTATTCGACCAGCGCAAACGAGACTGGTCGGAGGAGATCTTGTCCCAAGCCGGCATCGAGCGCCGCTTGTTGTGCGAGGCGTTTCCCAGCGGAACGCCCCTGGGGGAGGTGACGGCCGTGGCAGCGGAAGCCACAGGGCTTCCTAAGGGGACACCGGTCATACTGGGCGGGCATGATTATTTGTGCGGTGCGTTGCCGGTGGGAGCCTTTAAGCCCGGGGTTGTGCTGGATGTGACCGGCACGTGGGAAATCGTCCTGGCGGGAATCCCCGCGCCAATCCTGACCCCCGAAGTCCAGCAGCTGGGTGTGACGGTTGAAACCCATGTCGCCCGCGATACCTATGCTGTCTGGGGCGGTGCGGTTGCCTCGGATATGCTTGAATGGTATCGGAAAGAATACGGCTTTGAAGCCCAATTGCGAGCGGAAAAAGAAGGTGGTGTCGACTGGGATTACCTGATGGCGAATGCCGCCACCTCGCCGGCGGGAGCCAGGGGTGTCATGTTCCTGCCGCACATGTCAGCAGCCGGCTGCCCGGTTGTTGATGCCCGCTCATTGGGTGCATTCGTGGGGTTGAGCAATTTTGTCCAACGTGGTGACATTCTCCGGGCAATCATCGAAGGGTTGGATTACCAGGTTCTCGATATTGTCACGGCACTCAAGACCGGTCTGGGGATTAACCCAGACCGGCTGGTAGCGGTGGGCGGCGCCACCCGTAATTCGTTCTGGATGCAGAACAAGGCCGATATCACCGGTTTATCGATTGATGTGCCCGACTTGGAAGAAGCCACGCCGCTCGGCGCGGCCATCCTGGCGGGAATTGGGATCGGCTTATACCGGAACGAACAGGATGCTTTCGAACAGGTTTACAAACCGGGCAAAACGTATCATCCGGATCTGCAACTGACTTCCAGGTATGCCGAGTGGTATCAAATCTACAGGCAACTTTATCCGGTTCTAAAGCCAGTCAGTCATCAGCTTTACGATCAGTTCAGAGCCTGAGCCAAGGAGACAACACCATGAACGAACCAAAACAAATTGTGTCCGCACAAAACAGGCTGGGGGAAACCCCGATCTGGGAACCGGAAGAGAAGGCCCTGTACTGGGTTGATTGGGGCGGATTGCCAACCTGCCGGTTTGAGCCGGAAACTGGAAAATTTTCTACATATCCGACGGCTCATCCGGTGACATCTCTGGCGCGCCGGGCTTCAGGAGGCTGGATTGCCATATGCCCAGAACGGACTTTATGGTTGGGAACCGAAAACCAATGAGTACGAGCTGATCCATGGACCGGCGCAGCCAGCCAGGCCGGAGATTATCTACAACGATGCTGCAGTGGATCAACAGGGGCGGTTGCTGGTGGGGACGGTCAATATGCAGGATCCCTTTTTGCCAGAAGGATCGCTCTGCCGTCTTGACCCCGATGGCTCGTTCCATGTGCTTGACACAGGCTATGCCACTGCGAACGGGATCGGCTTCAGTCTGGACAGCCGGACGGTTTATGTGGCTGATCAGCGGAAATGGGAGATCCTGGCTCTGGACTATGACCCAGCTAAAGGGACGACCAGCAATCGCCGCATCTTTGCCCGCATCCCGAAGGATGAAGGGCAACCCGATGGGCTGATCGTAGACGCGCAGGGCTTTATCTGGAATGGGCATCAAGGCGGGTGGAAGCTCACCCGGTATGACCCGGATGGCAAGATCGAGCGCCAGATCCGTTTCCCTGTAGAGAATGTCATCTCATTTGCATTTGGCGGCAAAAATCTGGATGAACTCTTTATCACAACCGCTTCGTGGGGTTTTGAAGAAGAGAAACGGAAACAACAACCCTTGGCTGGCGATCTGTTCCATATCAAAATGGATGTCAAAGGGTTGATCGAACCCAAGTTTGCAGGATAGCGCAGAGGAAAGGAACTTTATGAAATACCTGACGTTGGCAGAAATTTTGCAGCCGTGTATAAGACAAAACTGGGCTGTGGGCGCGTATGACACTTGTAATCTGGAGATTACGCAGGCCATTGTCGATGCATCTGCGGCTGATCAGGCTCCCGCCATCATCATGATCTACCCCCATCATACGCCGCAGGCAGAATGGCCTACTTTACTGCGCATCATCGAGGCGGAAGTTGAACGCGCACATATCCCGGCTGCGCTGGTGCTCGACCACGCCAAGACTCTTGACCAGGTTGAAAATGCGCTCGAACTCGGTTTTTCCGGGGTAATGATCGATGCGTCCCTGGAGCCGCTGGAGCAAAATATCGCCATCACCCGGCGCGCGGTTGAGCTGGCGCACGCCTGCGGAGCCTCGGTTGAGGCTGAACTGGGACACGTAGGCGTCGGGAGTGATGTGATCAGCCCGGACCAGCAACAGGCAAATCTGACCCGCCCGGAAGATGCCAAACTCTTTGTGGATGAAACCGGTGTGGATGCGCTCGCTGTCTCCATTGGTACGCTGCACGGGCTGTATCGCGGCAAACCCAAGCTTGATTTCGAGCGGATTGCCCAGCTGCGCGCTGCCTGCCAGATACCGCTGGTGCTGCACGGCGGGTCGGATACCCCGGACCAGGATATTCGACGCGCTATCGAAACCGGGATCGACAAGATCAATATCTGGACCGATGTGCGCATTCCCTATTTGCGGAGCATAAAGGAAAAGCTGGATGGCCCCATTGAAAAGATCGATGTGCCCGAGGTATTAGCAGCCGCGCGAAAGGCGGCGTTCGATGTCATCCGCCAAAAGAACCGTTTGTTGGGCTCAACCGGCAAGGCCACACAATACGCATATTAGGCGTTTGGAGGCAATCCATGGGTCAGTATCTTTTGGGTATCGATAACGGTAGTACGGTTTCAAAAGCCGCTCTTTTCGATTTGCATGGCAAAGAAATAGCCGTCGGAAGCTGCAAAGCGGATACCGAGTACCCGCATCCGGGGTGGACGGAACGCAATATGGAAATGCTTTGGCAGAGCACAGCCAGTGCCATTCGCGCGGTTTTGGCCAGGTCGGGTGTCCGGCCGGAAGAGATCGCCGGGATTGGCAATGCCGGGCACGGCAACGGCGCTTACCTGTTGGACAAGCAAGGGTATCCGCTCCGGAATGGCATTCAATCGATGGATTCGCGGGCTGCGGGCGTGATGGCCGGGTGGAACCAGCGCAATCTCCACGCGCAGGTATTTCCGTTCACGATCCAATCTTTCTGGCCTGCGCAGCCGAACGCATTGCTTGCCTGGCTCAAGCAGAATGAGCCACAGAATTATGAACGTCTTGGTGCAGTTTTAATGGTGAAGGACTTTATCAAATACCGCCTGACCGGTGAGATCACAGGCGATTATACCGATATGAGTGCATCCAGTCTGATGGATGTGCGCAACAAATGTTACTCCCGAGACTTGATGGCGCAGTATGACCTTTCGGAAGCTTATGATGCCTTACCGCCTTTAAAACAGAGTAGTGAAGTTGTCGGCCAGGTGACCTCCATCGCAGCCGAGCAGACCGGGTTGGCAGTCGGAACGCCGGTCGTCGGCGGTATGTTCGATGTGGATGCCAGCGCCATAGGCGCCGGGGCCATCCATCCGAACCAGGCTTGCCTGGTGGCGGGCAGTTGGAGCATCAACGAAGTTATTACCCGCGACCCGATCGTTGATCCTGGGCTGTTCATGACGACCCTCTTTGCTGATCCTGGCCTGTATCTCACGATCGAAGGCAGCGCCACCTCAGCCACCAACCTGGAGTGGTTTGTGAACCAGTGTTGCGGTGATGAACGCGCTGAAGCCAAACGGCGCGGGATATCGGTTTATGATGTTTGCAATGAAGAAGTCGCCAGCCTGCCCTCCGGGCAGCACAAATATTATCTTCCACCCGTTCCTGTATGGTTCGAACGTACAATCGACCGCCCGGGCGGGATTTTACGGCGTGGCGGGTTGGCACACTCGGGCTCATTTGCTCCGTGCTCTTTATGAGGGCGTTGTGTTTGGCCACCTGAGTCATATTGAGAAGCTGCGCGCGGCTGGAGGCCAGATCAACACCGCACGGCTGACCGGCGGCGGTTCGCGGAGCCCGGTTTGGTCGCAAATGTTTGCCGATACGATCCAGGTGCCGATGGAAGTCCCGGATGGAAATGAGATAGGCGCGCGCGGCGCGGCCCTGGGCGCCGGTATTGGTGCGGGTATCTATAGCAACTACGCCGAAGCCATCCAGGAAGCTGTGTCGGTCGTGCGCGTTCATGAACCGGATCCAGCCAACACGCCGCTTTACCTGGAGCGCTATGCCGAATATCAGCGGCTGGCAAATGTGATGCAAGCGCCGTGGGAAGCGCTGAACAAGCTCGGTTGAGGCAGCCTGAAAATGATGAGCAGAGATCCCATAGGTGTGGCGCTTGAGCAGATTTTGGCAGAAGTGGCGGCCTGTGTGCGCCAGGTCCCAAGCGAAGATCTGGCCCGGGCGGTGGAATTGATGGAAACTTCCCCGCGCATCTTTGTGGCCGGTGCCGGTCGGAGCGGCCTATGCATGCGGGCTTTGGGTATGCGGCTGATGCACCTGGGTAAAACCGTCTATGTTGTCGGTGAAACCACCACGCCCAGCATCGCTGCGGAAGATTTATTGATCCTGGGTTCTGGCTCTGGGCAGACTCTGGCCTGTTGGCGATGGCCGGGAAGGCACGGCGCCAGGGCGCTAAAATCCTGCTCTTCACGACCGATGCAACCTCACCGCTGGCCGAATTGGCCGATTATCGGGTGGTGATTCCGGCTCCGTCGCTCAAGACGGCTGAAGGAATAAACGGTCCCAAATCGGTGCAACCTTTGGGCACCTTGTTCGAACAATCCATGCTTATTCTCTGCGACAGCCTCATACTTGGGTTGATGCAGCGAACTGGTGTAAATGTTGCACAGATGTTTGAGCGCCACGCAAATCTGGAATAGAGGTTGTGGATGCAAATCAATATCACCCACCTGCTAATGTTTCTAATCTGTCAGAACAGAAGGCCAGAATACCGGTTTTTTAAAGGAGAGACGTTCATGGTTGAAATGACTTCGGAAGAGCGAGTCCTGCGCGTGCTTCAACGCCAGGTGCCGGACCGAGTACCACATTTCGAATGGGTAGTGGATCATCGGGTCCGGGAAGCTCTCTGCCCGGGGAGTAAAAGCTATACTGATTTTGCAGTGCAGATGGGGCATGATGCCATCATTGTTGATCCGATCTATAAGAAGGAAAGAATTGGTACGAATCGTTGGCTTAGTGAGTGGGGATATGTTGGACAGGATACCAATGAAGAGCATGGTGTCGAAGTGGAATCGCCGATCAAGACCCTGGCTGATCTTGAACGTTACACCCCGCCAGATCCACATGCTCCCGAACGGTTTGCCGCGGTAGAGCAGGCTGTGCAAGAATTCCAGGGAGACAGGGCTGTCATTGTCCATCTGAACGATGTTTTTTCGCTTCCGCGCTATCTCATGGGCATGAAAGAATTGCTCATGGCGATCGTGACCAAGCCCGAATTGGTCAAGGGCCTGGTGGAGATGTCGGTGACGGTCAATCTTGAGTTGGCGAAGGAAGTTGTTGCCCGCGGGGTGAAGATTGTCTATACCGGTGATGACTATGCCTATAACAAGGGACCGTTTATGTCGCCCAAGCACTTTCGCGAGTTCTTTTACCCTGGTCTTTGCCGTGTGATGCAGGGTTACAAGGAACTCGGCCTGTATGTGATCAAGCACACAGATGGTAATCTCTGGCCGATTATTGACATGATTATTGATTCTGGCATTGATTGCCTCGACCCGATCGATCCGCAGGCGGGTATGGATTTGGCTGAAGTCAAAGCAAAATATGGGCAGCGAGTGGCGCTGAAGGGAAACGTGGACTGTGCCCATCTTATGACCTTTGGCACACCGGATGAAGTCATCGAGGCTACCAAAGAGGTTCTGCGCAAAGGCATGCCCGGCGGTGGTTTTATCCTCTCTTCGAGCAACTCCATTCACTCGGCGGTCAAACCTGAGAATTATCTCGCCATGCTGCACACTTTGCGCGAATATGGCCAATATTCATAGAACAGCCTAATGCAATTCGCAGCCGAGGCCATTTTACTGTTGCACGCCCATGGCAAATAATTTACACGACAAGACCTATACTTATATCCTCAATTGCTTGGAGATTTCTAAATTGAATACCATTAACCACACGGAGACGATATGACCTCAAAAATCCCCACCACGAAGTTGAACCTTGTTCGACCGGTGCCCTCCGATATTGATATCGCCGAGACATCGAACATCAAACCCATTCGTCAGGTGGCCAAGGAAAACGATGTGACCATAAAATTCACTCCCACAAAGTTGAAACTTGTTCGACCGGTGCCCTCTGATATTGATATTGCCCAGGCATCGGACATCAAACCCATCTCCCAGGTGGCCGAGGAAGCTGGCATCCTGCCCGAGGAGTTGGAATTCTATGGCCCATACAAAGCCAAGGTCAAACTGGAGGTCTTAAAGCGCCTGCAGGACCGTCCGGATGGTAAGTATATTGACGTGACTGCCATTACACCTACCCCGCTCGGGGAAGGCAAGACCACCACCACAGTTGGACTCAGTCAGGCACTTGGCGCATGTCTTGGCAGGAAGGTATTTACAGTCATCCGCCAACCCTCACAGGGGCCAACCTTTGGTATTAAAGGCGGCGCAGCCGGCGGCGGTTATTCGCAGATCATCCCGATGGAAGATTTTAACCTGCACCTGACCGGTGATATTCACGCTATAACAGCCGCAAACAACCTTTGCGCGGCCGCCATTGACGCCCGCATGTTCCACGAAGGCGAGCAACCGGATGACGAGAAGTTGTTTAATGCACTCTGCCCAATAGACAAGCAGGGCAATCGCTGTTTCTCCCCCTCCATGCTGCGCCGCCTGAAGAAGCTCGGGATAGAGAAGACCGATCCAAACGCCCTTACCTCCGAAGAGCGTTCCCGCTTCGCCCGCCTGGATATTGATCCCGCTTCGATCACCTGGCGGCGCGTTATCGACACCAATGATCGTTTCTTGCGCGAGATCGAAGTTGGTCTTGGCCCGGAAGAAAAGGGCAAAACCCGTCGCACCGGTTTTGATATCACAGTGGCCAGTGAGATCATGGCTATTCTGGCCCTGACAACCGACCTGGCGGATATGCGCGATCGCTTGGGACGCATGGTCATTGGCACCGACCGTAAAGGTACTGCCGTCACTGCGGAAGATCTGGGCGTGGCGGGTGCGTTGACTGTCCTGATGAAGGATGCCATCAAGCCCAACCTGATGCAGACCCTGGAAGGCACACCCGCTCTGGTGCATGCCGGGCCATTTGCCAATATTGCCCATGGACAGTCCTCCATCATCGCCGATCGGATTGCCCTAAAATTAGCCGATTACGTGATCACAGAGTCGGGTTTTGGCGCCGATATTGGCATGGAGAAATTCTTTGATATCAAGTGTCGTTATTCTGGCCTGGTTCCTCAGGTGGTGGTGTTGGTTGCCACGGTACGCGCCCTCAAGATGCATGGTGGCGGACCCAAGGTGGTGGCTGGTAAACCGCTGGCGTCCGAATATACCGACGAGAATATTGAGTTGGTTCGTAAGGGCTTGCCCAATATGGAGCGCCACATCAAGAACGCTCTGAAATATGGTGTGAATGTGGTCGTGGCGGTCAACTCCTTCAAGGATGATAAACCGGCCGAACTGGAATTGGTGCGTCAAGCAGCGCTCGAAGCCGGAGCAATGGATGCCGTGGTCTCGACCCACTGGATGGATGGCGGCGAGGGCGCGATAAAGCTGGCCGAAGCCGTGGTCAAGAGCCGCCGAGAAGCCAAGCAATTTCAAATTTCTCTACCCCCTCGAATTATCCATCAAAGAGAAGATCGAGACAATTTGCAAAGAGATCTATGGCGCCGAGGGTGTGGATTACTCCCCAGAAGCCGAAGCCAAGATCGCCCTTTATACCAGGTTGGGCTTTGCCAACCTGCCGCTGTGTATGGCCAAGACCCATCTGTCCTTCAGCACCGATGCCAGCCTGAAAGGCGCACCCACCGGATTCCGCGTCCCCGTGCGCGACATCCGCGCCTCCGTCGGCGCAGGCTTCTTGTACCCGCTGTTGGGCGAAATGCGCACCATGCCCGGTCTGCCGACCCGTCCGGTTTTCTATGATGTGGACCTGGATCTTGAAACTGGCAAGATTCTTGGCCTGTTCTGATATTTCTGTGAAGGGGCGAAGCATATTTCGCCCTTACACGGTTTTTATTAGAGGAAGAATATGTTTAAAGATATTTCTGTCGATGCGTTGATGCCGCTGGAAATGGCCGAAAAGGCCGAAATCAATGGGAGTCCGCAAGGCTGCCCTTTCGTTTTGGAAGTTGTTTGCCTTGTCGGTGCTGGCAGGGGCGTTTGTCGCCTTGGGAGCCATGTTCGCTACGAATACTGCCGCAGGATCAGCAGCCTTGCCCTATGGGGTGGCACGGATACTTATCGGCATGACGTTTTGCATTGGTTTGATCTTGATAGTGGTGGGTGGTGCTGAGTTGTTTACCGGCAACATCCTGATCGTGATGGCATGGGCCAGCCGCAAGGTTAGCACGCGCGCCTTACTGCGCAACTGGGGTATTGTCTATCTGGGCAATTTCGTTGGTTCGCTGGGTACAGCCACACTTATGTTTTTTAGCAAGCAATATACCTTTGGCGACGGGAGTGTCGGGGCAGCCGCTCTTAATATCGCCGCTTCAAAAATGCATTACGGGTTCCTCCAAGCCGTGGTGCTGGGCATCCTGTGCAACGGTCTGGTATGCCTGGCAGTCTGGCTGACCTATAGCGCCCGCTCCACGAGTGACAAGATCCTGGCAATTGTTTTTCCTATTAGCGCTTTTGTGGCGGGCTCGTTTGAGCATAGCATAGCCAATATGTATTTTTTGCCGTATGCCCTATTCATCAAGAACTTCGATTCAGCATTTGTCACCAGTTTAGCAGACAAGGCACCCGACCTCTCCGGCCTTACCTGGGGTGCTTTTTTCTTGAAGAACCTGTTGCCGGTTACGTTCGGAAATATCATTGGCGGAGCGGGGCTGGTGGCGCTGATATATTGGTTCGTTTACCTGCACGGCAAGAGCCAGACCGATTGGAATTAAGGAAAGCTACGTACACCCTACTGAAAAGAAAGATCAGAAAACTTTTCCAGAGCATCAAGAACCATGGCTTTGGTATGCACTGGCGCAATGTCCACATAGAGAAGTACGTTTAGGAAAGAGGAAAAACATCATGACGGCTCAATTGATCGATGGAAAAATGATCGCCCAGAAAGTGCGCGAGGATGTTGCGGCAGAAGTTTCCAAACACGTAGCCGCAGGGAAACTGCAGCCGGTTTTAGCGACTGTATTAGTCGGTGACCGGCCGGATTCGGCTGCCTATGTTGCCTCCAAGGGGAAAGCCTGCCAGGAACTGGGGATGGGCTCCATTAGCGAACACCTGCCTGCCGATGCCACCCAGGAACAGGTTGAGGTATTGGTCAAAAGACTAAACGCCGATCCGCAGATCAGCGGCATCCTTGTGCAATTGCCCCTCCCAGCGCACTTAGACGAAGAGCGGGTGCTTTCCCTTATAAATATTGAAAAAGATGTGGATGGTTTCTCACCTATCAATATTGGCCGCCTGGCCCAAAAAGGACGCGAGCCTCTCTTCGTACCGTGTACGCCTTATGGCTGCATTTACCTTATTGAACAGATGGGGATCAAGATCGAGGGGGCAAATGCGGTCGTATTGGGTCGCTCGAATATCGTCGGAATGCCGGCTGCGTTGCTGCTCATCAGCCGGAATGCAACGGTCACCGTCTGCCATTCGCGGACGCGTGACCTGCCCACTGTTGTTCGTCAGGCCGAAATTCTAATTGCCGCCATCGGCCGGACTGAGATGGTGCGGGGAGATTGGATAAAACCGGGCGCGGCGGTTATTGATGTAGGCATCAATTCTGTGCCGGATACCACAAAAAAGAGCGGTCATCGCCTGGTGGGCGATGTCAATTTCAATGAGGCAAAGGAAGTGGCCGGGTTTATCACCCCTGTTCCCGGTGGAGTTGGCCCAATGACGATCGCCATGCTTATGAAAAACACGCTGCGGGCGGCTCAGATCCAAGCCTCGTGATCTCCTCCGAGTTGCTGCAAAAGTGCCATTGCCGCTAATGCCCTTCCGGCGGTGTGGAAATCCCTTTTCTATCGGCTTTTTTCGTCAACTGGGGATTGATTTCTCACCTGCCTCCACCGCAAGTGCAGGCGGCTAGCCCGCATTGAAATTGGAAAAACGAGCTCCGTTTTTTCTGCCATTGAGGAGTTAACCACATAAAAGCAGTCATGTTGACTGGTGCCGGCGGTACCGAGATGTTGAAACTTAGGGAAGTCCCTACTCCGGTTATAAAAGAGCCTCTGGATGGTAATGGTTCGCCTGTATGCCAGCGGATTGAACCCGGTTGACTATAAACTGCGCCGAAAAGGCGGTTATTACCCCAACCGTCTACCCATAATCCTGGGTTGTGACGGAGCCGGAGTGGTGCAAGCGATTGGCGAAGCGATAACGAAATTTAGAATTGGGGATGAGGGAACCGGGTATGTTGGCGGCGGCCTTGCAAAGTGACCCGAACGACCGCGGCTTGGACACAACTGGAGTTCCAGTTTTCTAATATAAAGTTGCCTTCTGGGCGAAACAATGGACCCATTCGGAAGCACACCAGTATTCCAGTTCGTTTTGGACCCCTTTATGCCCGGCTTTGGTGGCATTTCGGTCGTGTTGAGGCCCAATGGGTCAATCTATTATTATTGTCAGTAACAATAATGAATTCTCTTGAAATGATGCGGTGAACGAGTTTATCAAACTCAACCCCATGTGTCCCTGAATATACGAGATGCGAAGGGTGGTTTTACAAAGAAGATGCTCAGGCATCAAAGTCCGCCCTTCATAGCGGTTTTATGCCCCTCGTGCACAGCCCTGAGCAGAAAGGTATATGATTTCCCAGAGAACTGTTTTAAGAACGTTTGTTTTTTAAGCACCTCAAAATCGTCGCTGGTGGACAATTAATGGAGAGGAGAAGGTAAAGAGTATTCAAAGACGAATCCCCTAATGGGGATTTTTTATAAAATGGGCCCGGCAGGAGTTGGACCTGCGACCAAGCGATTATGAGTTTCATCGCCTCTTTTCCATAGCTTCCACTCTTTTTTCCAACCCCCATATCTGGCGGTTTCTCGCCCTGACTGACTTATTGGTATACAGAAGGATATAAAGGCTGAAAATGGGTACAAATATCAGGCAAGAATACCACTTTTTCGCTCGGTCCGGCTAAAAAATGGCAGTAATCAATCAGGCGCGTATACTAATAAGTCAGATAGGGGGTTTCTCGGTAGGCTACCGTACCAGATATGGGGGTTCACTTCTTTTTTGGCTTTTTGGCCCAAAATTCTGCTGCATTCGTACTGCAAGTCATTCGGGCGGCGGTGTCACGATTTCTTCGATATCATCGGCTGCCTCTTCATCAGACCGGTTCATGGAGTGCCCGTAGATATCCGTAGTGACACTGGCCTTCGAATGCCCGGCCCTTTCTGGACCGTGTTGACCGGTGTGCCCCGGTCCAGCAGGAACGAGAGCGAAGTATGCCGCAGGTCATGGAAGCGGATGTCCGGCAACCCGGCACTGCGCAGGATGGACTTGAACTCCCGGGAGACCTTGGTCTGGTCGATGAAGGTGCCGATGCCGGTAGTGAAGATCATGCCATGCTCTTTCCAGCGCTCGCCTGCCAGGGCCTTTTGGGTTTCTTGCTTCTGGCGATGCGATTCCAGCATGGCCAGCAAACCCTTGCCGAGCTTGATCTGCCGCCGGCTGGATTTGGTCTTGGTGGGTACCAGGACCGCGCCGGTCGAACTGGCTTGCTGAAGCTGGCGCTCGATCCGCAAGGTGCCTTTCTTCCAATCGATATCGGTCCACATCAATCCAAGGATCTCGCCTTTGCGCATGCTGGTCGTCAGGGCCAGGAAGAAGAGCGTTTCATATTGATGTCCTCTGGCAGCTGACAGAAAAGTGCGTGCCTGTTCTTCGGTGAAGATCTGGAATTGCTCCGTCTCCACCTTCGGACGTTCAACCGCATCCAGGGGATTATGCCCGATCAGGCCTTCCTTGACAGCCTGGGCAAAGGCACAATGCAAGGTCACATGCACCAGTTGGATCGTGCGGGCACCCTTCCCTTCCACCTGCAGCCGCAAATAGAGTTGGCGGATGTGCGAGGGAGCGATGGCCTGCAAGCGCATCCTGCCCAAGACTGGCAGGATGTACTGTTCAGAGTAGCGCCGATAATTCCGGGCCGTGTTCGGCCGGCGGGAGAGTTCCTTGCCTGACAGCCAGCTTTGCATATACCGTTCCAGGGAGAGCTGCGAGCCTTCGAAGGTCAAGCCGTGTTCGATCTTTTGAATCGTCTCCTTGATCCACTGACGGCATTCATGCTGGGTCTTGGCATACTTGGTGATGCGTCTGCCATTCAGGCTGACTTGGGCGCACCAGAGCCCATCTTTGCGGTGATAGATCGAGCCTTCATTATTGCCACGTCTACTAGCCATAGGGATTCCTCCTTTCTGTGATTGGGGGGATCGGTGTCGGAGGAACGAGTGGTGAAGCTTGTGCTATTCAACTATTAAGGTGCTGGAATTTCATTGGTTCTCTAAATTTGGCAAAAAAGCATGAAATCATTATAAAGAACAGATGTTCGTCAATCAAGTTAAATTCTTTCCACTGCTTCCATGGCTTATTCACTTTGAAGGATTTGTGGTTTTAATGTTAATAACGTCACGAGTTATTAACATTAAAGGCCATTTCTGTGAATAATGGTTCTTCGGAATTGAGTTAAGAAGTATCTTCCCGCCGATTCTTTTATTTTTTGACTTTACCTTATGGGGATCATTCCAAACTCAAAAATCCGATCATGGATCCAATCACATCATCAAACTCGATGCCCTCGGCATAATAATTTTCTATACAATAACGCTCCCACCTTTGTCGCATGGTGGGATCCGATTGAATTGTCGCCAATATCCTATCTTTGCCCTGCAGCGCTTGCAGCGATCCTCTTCTTTCGGAAGTAGCATTCAACGCAGCAATAAATGTCTTCGTAGTTATCTCCTGGTGCTTGGTTTTCACAAGGATGTAGACATCGTAAAAATCCCTTGGCCGGGTATTGAGCACACTTCGTCGTAGAATGGTTTCCACTTTTTCTGCCAGGATCGTTTCGAGGTTGTACGCCCAGACTTTGATCCGCTTATTCGAGAGGATCGAGTGAAATTCATAACGAACAGCTCTCGGCGTGATAACGTCGCCGGTAGTAATGTCTATTTTGAGAGGCGTGTTGATCGATTCATACCTGGCAACGATTGCCACCCGATAACCGCCATATTCATCTTCCTCCCGGATAGGCAGGATATGGTCCAGGGATAGCGTAACTTCATCATCGAGTTGGATGGCGCAGATCTCCGAAAATATTTCCCGGATGGTGTCTTCAGATAGCGGGTAATCTCTCAGAGTCGCATCCATATCCATGGTCGTCCGGTTGCTAATCCCCACCATGGAGGCGATCAGCATACCTCCCTTGAGAATGAACTTATCACTGTATTTTGAGATACGAGATTCTTTCCAATAGACATTCCAGCATGAAATCCTGCAAAACAGCTTGAGCGGGAATATGATTTTTCAGAGCCAGGTTCTTTATCCTGTCTTTTAGCTGCATTGCTTTGCTCATAAAAGAACCTCAAGATATTCCCGGACGATTTTTTGGATTCTGAATTGTTGGGCATATCGATAGAGCAGATCAATATTTCGCTCTTTCTTATTCACATACCGCTTCAATGATCCATTGATCTGTTGGATGTCAATCTGGTTTCGACTTCGCAATAGATCGCAGATGGTTCTTTCGAGATTGAAAGTCTTGAATGTCATTCCCATGAGACGATTTCACCGTGATTAATCCCAGCGAATAAAATTTACGGTTAACAAAATATACTTTTGCCCCAATCGTTTTCAAAGAAGTTGCATTGTAACCACTGGGGACTGTTACTGAAAAAAATAGCGGTGTTCTATCTGTGAGGTCTAAAAGGTAAGCAGCTGTCTCATGAGAGAAGATGGCTTCTTTAAATCTTGCTTGAAGAGCCATCATTTCATCAACCATATTGCCTGGTCGCTAAATAAACTCCCCTGGAAATGCGCTGTACCTCACCAATCTTTTCCAGAATGGAAAGGTATGTTCTCGGAATTCCATATTTGAGCAGATCAGAGGTCAACAGAATCCCGTTCTGATCTTTTAGGATATCTCGAATTCTTGCCAATAGGATTTGCTTTATCTTTTACAACCATGCTTATATTGTATATTATATGAGCATGGTTGTAAATATCAACATTCCTGGATACAAGAAATAAATCCCTTTTAGGTCCCACAACTTTAAAGAATAGTAAAGATGGTGTTAGCCTTATATTTTTTTGGTTGCCAAAGAGGATAATGGTATAGTGGGGGCATCTTAATTTGAGGCATTTGAATGAGCGAATACCAGTATTACGAATGGCAAACCATCGACCGCCCACTCAGTCCGCATGAAACCGAGGCTGTTTCTGGGCTTTCCAGCCACATGGATACAGTTACATCCACTCAAGCGATTGTGACCTACTCGTGGGGGGATTTCAAACACGATCCACGCCAGGTGCTGCTACAGTATTTTGATGCTCACCTCTATTTGGCAAACTGGGGCACGCGCAGACTTTTGTTTCGCTTCCCGAAATCTGTGATTGATCCACATACCATCCGGCCTTATTGCCGGGAAGAATTTCTGACACTTGAATTGAAAGGCAACTACTATATTCTTGAATTTTCGTTGGATGATGAAGAGCCAGATTATGAATGGTTAGAACCGGAAGGCACACTTGGCAAATTGACACCCATTCGCGAGCAAATTATGCAAGGCGATTACCGCACACTTTATCTGAGTTGGTTGAAGGCTGTCTCTATTGATGACCCAGAGGAAGACAACACTGAAACGGAACCGCCCATCCCGGCCGGGTTGGGCAAGCTGAACAGCAGCCAACAAGCCTTCATAGAGTTTTTTGAACTGGATCCGCACCTGGTCAAAGCTGCCGCCAAAGCTAGCCCTCCATTACAGCCTAAATCCATTGCACCTATGGTGCAAGCCCTCAACCAACTCAGCCGAGAGGAATGTGAAACCTTCCTGCAGCAGGTGCTGAACAACGAACCGCAGGTAAGATTGGCACTGCAAAAGCGGTTGGAGCAACTGGCAGGAACCAAACCTGTGAGCGCTGGACAGGGCCAACGTCAAGCCGGTAATCTGTTCAAAGAAGCCGAGCAGTTAGAAAAAGAAACCTTTCGCAAACAGAAGGCTGAAGCCGAGCAAAAGCGGATCCAGGAGTTGCTTGATCTAGCCAGGCGTGAAGAAGCCACCTGGCGTTGGATTGAAAGCCTGATCGGGCAAAAACAAGCTGGTCCGTATGATAAAGCTACAAATCTATTGGTCAACCTGCGCGATCTGGCAATATACCAGAATTAGCTCCCCAAATTTCAGGAACGCTTTTTGGTAATCAGAGAGAAGTACAACAACCGTCCGACCTTGATGTCAAGATTTAGTCATGCTGGACTGTAAAAATCAAATCATGGTGCATCCTTACTGATACGTAATAGCGTACTGATTGACGCAGCTTCGTGAATTACACGTTGCGAAAAACTTTACTCGCTCTTTTAAAAACACATTTATGAAAACCTTGGATGAAATTAATCGCTTGATCGCTTCAACTGAAGCAGAATTAATAGAACTGGAAAGCAGCCGTTCTAAATTGCTGTCGCGTCTTGCAGAGTTGCAGGGTGATAAAGCAGCTTTGATCCAATCGCCAGGCGCCTCCGATGTCAATCACAATCAAACTGTGACCAATCAATCGTCCCAGGATGAAAAGATTACCCTATTTCAAGGCTTGTTTCGCGGACGCGATGATGTTTATCCCCGGCGTTTCGAAAGCATGAAAACCGGCAAACAAGGCTACCAGCCAGTTTGTCAAAATGAGTGGATCCGTGGGGTTTGCGAAAAACCGAAAATTCGCTGTGAGGATTGCGGACAGCGCAAATTCCTTCCAGTGACAGACCAGGTGATGCGCAATCATTTACAAGGTTTCGATCCACAGGACAGACTAGGGCGCAACTTTACGATTGGCGTTTATCCTATGCTACCGGATGAGACCTGCTGGTTTTTGGCAGCAGACTTCGATAAAGCCTCCTGGCAGGATGATGCCCGCGCTTTCTTGGAAACTTGTTCGATGTTAAATGTTCCGGCTGCTCTTGAGCGGTCGCGCTCTGGTAACGGAGGGCATGTCTGGATGTTCTTTTCTGAGCCTGTTCCAGCAGCCCAGGCCCGCCGGATGGGTACTTTCCTCCTTTCTCAAACAATGGATCGCCGGCCAGAGATTGGGTTGGACTCTTATGATCGCTTTTTCCCCAGTCAGGATACGCTGCCAAGAGGTGGCTTCGGTAACCTAATTGCATTACCACTTCAAAAGAAGCCTCGCGAGAACGGCAACAGCCTCTTTGTAAATGAGCATTTCATTCCTTATGAAGATCAATGGGCCTTTCTTGCTTCCCAACACAGGATGACCCGGGCAGAAGTACAGGCTGTGGTCAGGCATGCTGAGAAGCAGGGTGAATTGCTGGGTATTCGACTTCCCGTAACAGATGAAGATAGCGACCGCCCATGGGCTGCGCCGCCATCCAAAAAACATAAGGAACCGCCAGTAATTGGGCCGCTGCCTGAGTAG
This sequence comes from uncultured Chloroflexia bacterium, assembly GCA_963782935.1. Taxonomy (GTDB): domain Bacteria; phylum Chloroflexota; class Anaerolineae; order Anaerolineales; family Villigracilaceae; genus UBA877. Next base: position 22,468 of record CAWALN010000013.1, read on the forward strand.
TCTTGATTTGGTTATGGGTAACCAAATCTATATACAAAAGGCAGGATTGACGCCTTCTTTGCGGAATCGCCTGATCCGGCTGGCCGCCTTTCAAAACCCAGATTTTTATCGGGCGCAAGGTATGCGACTGTCCACTTATGGGAAGCCACGCATCATCAGTTGCTGTGAGGATTTTCCCAAACACCTGGGAATGCCACGCGGCTGCTTAGATGAACTCACCACATTGCTCGTATCGCTGCAGATAAAAACAAACCTGACCGACGAACGCTTCGCAGGCACTCGATTGGATGTTCAATTTTATGGTGCTTTACGCGGAGAACAGCAGCAAGCTGCCGATAGCATGCTGCAACATGAAACGGGTGTGCTGGCTGCCTCGACAGCCTTCGGGAAAACCGTCGTGGCTGCTTATTTGATTGCGCAACGTCAGGTGAATACGCTGGTGGTTGTGCACCGCCAGCAGTTGCTCGATCAATGGGTGCAGGCCTTGAGCCAGTTTCTTGGCATCTCCTCAAAAGACATCGGTCAGTTTGGGGGTGGTAAACACAAAGCAAATGGAAATCTTGATGTGGCGATGATCCAAAGCCTAATCCAGAAAGGAGTTGTGAATGACATGGTTGGCAATTACGGCTATTTGATCATTGACGAGTGTCACCATATTTCTGCGGTCAGCTTTGAACAGGTGGTCCGCCAGAGCAAAGCCAAGTATCTTACCGGTTTATCCGCGACAGTGACACGCAAGGATGGACACCAGCCAATTATTTTCATGCAATGCGGTCCAGTTCGTTATATGGTAAATGATCGAGATCAGGCAGATAAACGGCCTTTCAACCATAAAGTTATCGTACGACCAACAAGATTCCAGTTGCCATCCCATCTTCAAAATATTGCTGCCCAAACTATTCAAGAAGTGTATTCATCTTTGGAAAAAGATGATGACCGGAACCAGATGATCGTTGAGGATGTGGTATCTGTAATTCAGTCGAATCATTTTCCTGTACTGCTTACTGAGCGCAGGGAGCATTTAGAAACTTTGGCAGAGTTGTTGAACAAACGAATTGCTCACGTCTTTGTGATGAAAGGTGGAATGGGCAAGAAGGAGCGTCAGGAATTGAAAGACCGAATCGGCAGCCTTCCGGCCGATCAGTCCCGTGTGATTTTAGCAACGGGTCGTTACTTAGGCGAAGGTTTTGATGACGAGCGGTTGGATACTTTATTTCTGGCTTTACCGATTTCTTGGCGTGGCACGCTAACCCAGTATGCTGGCCGTTTGCACCGCTTAAACGCAGATCAAGAAAGAAGTGGTCATCTACGACTATGTGGATTTCGAAGTGCCTGTATTAGTCAGGATGCATGGTAAGCGGCGAGCCGGTTATAAGGCGCTTGGGTATGTAATTGAGTTACCTGAGGATAATAAACCAGTGCAACTTCCTTTGGTAGATTTGTAGATCCTGCATTCTCTGCTTCCCAAAACTATGCTCTCACGGGCAAATCATCACACTTTTATCTCTCAGTAATATTTCTTTTATGGGCTGAATTTAAAAATGGGCCCGGCAGGAGTCGGACCTGCGACCAAGCGATTATGAGTTGCCTGCGCTAACCACTGCGCCACGGGCCCCGATGTCAAGATTATAGCATGACTAAATACTACGGAAAATGTACAAACCTAAAATGACCAGGTTGATTGCAAATTGGCTGGCAAACATTGCCAGGGTGATCCCGCGAATCACCTTGTGGGCCAACGGCTTTGCCAGAAAAGAGGTCCATCCTGAGGCTGAAAGTCCATCTGTCAGTGCCGGAAAATTAAATGCGGCGATATAAAGAGGAATTGCCAGCGGCAGCATATATTGGAAATTCTTCAAAGCCACAAAGTAGGCCAGGAAAACGGTTACGACGACACACCAACCGAGAAGGAGACGATTAAGAAAAATTTTGGAACCCAAAAATGAACCCAGGATAAGGGCGACCATCGAGAAAAAGAAAAAATAACCTTTCATGTAATGAAAGCCGAAATACTTTAACCAATTTACGAGACCGGTTGCATATAAACCGCCCGGATCGGGGCCGTATCCGCTAACCAGGGTTCCCTGGCGCGGCAGCCAGCCGCGCAGTGCGACCCGGGCAATATAAGGGGCCATCAGGGTGGGACTGGAGATGATTATGGCTGACAGCATGGCGAGAAGAAATAATAAGCCAGAGAGAAATAATTTTCCCAGGTTTATCCGCCGGGTGATCAGACCGGCCAGGAGATACCCTGCCACTACGGGGCCAAAGAATAATCCCCACAGCTTAATGGCTGCAGCCAGGCCGCAAAATACGGCTGCCACATAGAAATAACGGCCAAAACGCAAATCATCTTTCTGCAGGGCATAAATAGTCAAAACCACCAGCAACACGATCAGGACATCCGGATGCCAGAATTGGATGTTCATTTTGACAAGGCCGGGGACCAGCGCCAGGAAAACGAAGGCGCCGGCCGAGGTCAGCAAATTCTTGAAACGAGTTGCCAGAAACACGGCCAGAATGATGGTGACCACCATTGGAAGAACATTGACGAACTGGCGCAATAAAAATAAATTCAGTTGGATGTGTGAGGCAAATTGCTCCCCTAATACCAGGCGAGGCACCAATAGGATGGCCGCGGAGGCGATGAAATAGGGGTAGCCATACTGCCAGGGCCACTGTTCCAGGACGCTGTGAACCAGCCCGGAAACGGTGGGAGGAAAGACCATCCCGTTAGTAACATCCGGATAGAGGACCTGTTCGTCGCCCTGGACCTGGAAAACACCATCCTTATCGGGCAAGAGATTGGGCGGGATAAAAGCGACAAAATAGATCAGGCCTAAAATCGCCATAACAACGAAGACTTTTCGCTGGACCGGCTGGCAGTTATTCCACTTGAGGGAAAGCCTGACTATGAGCCCTGGCCGTAAGCTGTAATGTTTTCGATAGGCAAGCCGGAACACCAACCAGGTTTGGAAGCCTAAAATGGCAAACCAAAGAAATAATGGACGGGCGGGTTCGGGGAACGCCAGATAAGTTAAAAAGAAACATTCCACCAAAAAAACGGTCAAAACAATTAAAAGCCACTGGATGCTAAATAATCGTTTTTTCGTTCCCACCAACGTTTTGTCCAGCCAGGCGGAAAGGAAGGCCCCCCAACTTGGTTTCAAAAAAAGGCTTATGGAGAAAATAGCCAGAATGGCCACTACAAAGAGCAACCCCCCCGCCAACCCGGATCTCATGTCCGGATAATTAAATATCCCGCCTCTGGAGGGAGTAAAAGTCATCCCTATCAGAGTATATAGTGTCAGAATTCCTTCGCCCAAAGAGGCTAGAGTGAAAAAAGTAATGAACCTTGCTTTCATTCTGAGTAATCCCGCCGTCCCGGTCAAACTATAAAAAAACGTGGGTTTTGATGCCCACGGCCAGCCAAGGATATAGATCGTTATTATTCAACCGGATTGTTGATAAAAAAAGCGGGCGATCGGATTCGAACCGACGATATCTTGCTTGGAGGGCAAGCGTTCTACCACTGAACTACGCCCGCGCAAGGTTCTATTCTACCGTGAGGGGGACTGAAGGTCAACCCGTTCACCGACCATCTTTGCCACGAAGGTGCGCAACTCCGCTACGGCTTGCTGGTACAACCGCATGGCCAGCTCTTTGGCGGAATTGGAAAGATCGAGCGGTTCGCCGGGAAATTTTTCCCGGGCGATGAGTGCGTCGAGAGTCTCCAACTGCATTTCAAGGCTGAGTCCATCCGCCGAGGGAGCCTGGCGTAAGCGGGCGGCCCAGGCACTTGCCAGCCCATATGCAGCCGTATTCCCCTTGATCTGATCCTTGAAAAGATGGACTTTCGGGTCGATGAACACCACTCCGCCCTGGATAAGCCCGGCAAGTTGAGGAAAGCGTTCATTAAGCACTGAAGCAAGGGTCTCTTTCAAGCGCACCCACTGCGCATCTGGTGCCTGGGCATACATGATGGGTTCTCCTTGTTTCGGCGCATCCTTCCAAAGATCATCCTGGCGGATGATATCGCCTGCCCAATCCCGGATGGTGAAAAGCCAGGGACCGGAGGGGCAAAGACATACAGGCTGGCCTCGCCTTCCACTGGAGGGCCTCGGTGGGCCAGGTAGGTATCCGGCAAGCCCGCCAATGAAGAGAGGAAATCCGGTCCTCTTTTAGCACGACCCGAAGTGGGAGCCAATTCTGCCGGAGCGAGAGCTGCCCACCAGTTCGCCTCAAGGTCGAATGAAGGTGGCGCTGCAGTTCCCAACTTTGGCTGGTTGATCACCCCCGTGATATAGCTACGAGCCGCAATCCCCGCTGTAACCAGGATGATGAGCACCAAGACAATCCAGTAAATTATGACACACGACACCTCCCGGAAATAATAAGCGGCCAGACATAATGCCAATATGGAGAGAGGCGCGATCACCATGAATGCAAAAAAGATCCGGCGTTTTTTTCGCCAGGCGGTCATGTCCCGGGAGTATTGCTGCTGATAACCTACTTCGACCGCGCGGCTGAATTCAGAGGTCAGTCGGCCTTGCAAGGACTGGACAGCCTGAAAACCCGCCGCTAGTTCGGTCCATTTGCGATCGATGATCCGCATGCTTTGAGTATACAACGTCTTATGAAGAAATATCAAAAATAAGAGATGTTTTATTGGCAAGGGCAGGAATATTCAGTCGATCCTGGTTGGATAATAATCAGGCGTATAATTATTTTCGGAGATATCGCTATGAAAACGTCACGCTTATTATTGGTATTTCTTTTTCTATTCCTTTTCCTGCTTCAGCCTATCCGTGCGGCCGCGGCTGCGCCGGTGGCTTTAGTGATGACAATGAAAGGGCCAATTTCACAGGCCACCCAGGAATATTTAAAGCGCGCTATTCAGACTGCCGAGCAAGAAGATGTCCAGGTGCTTATCCTCCAACTCGATACCCCGGGCGGCGATATCACCTCAATGACCAATATGGCGGAGGCTATTCGGGCCAGCACGGTGCCGGTGGTGGTATATGTGAGCCCGCGTGGCGGCATGGCCGCCTCGGCCGGATCGGTGATCACAATGTCGGCTCATGTATCCGCCATGGCTCCGGAAACCATCATTGGAGCAGCCAGCCCGGTCGGTTCAGGCGGGCAGGACCTGGGCACAACCGAACAAGCCAAGGTCTCCAATGCCATGATCGCCCTGGTAACAACCTACACCGAGCGGCGCGGACCCCAGGCTATGCAACTGGCCAGGGATATGATCCAGAATGCCAAAGCCGTTTCAGCCACGGAAGCCGTAAACGCCCACTTGATCGATTTTGTGGCCACAGATGTGCCCGACCTGCTCAGGCAGTTGGATGGTTTCTCTGTTCAGATGCCCGGCGGCTCACGGGTCCTCCACACGGCCGGGACCGTCCAGCAACCGCTGGGAATCTCTTTCATTGAACAATTGCTGCAGTACCTGATCGACCCTAATATCGTCTTTATTCTTCTGGCGGTTGGTGTGCAGGCGTTATTGATCGAATTGACCCATCCGGGCGCATGGGTTCCCGCTTTCTTTGGCGTAGTCTGCCTGAGCCTGGCAGCCTATGGGTTGGGGTTCCTGCCGGTGAACTGGTTTGGTTTGATTTTTGTCGTCATGGCGTTCGTGTTATTCATCCTGGATATCAAAACGCCTACGCACGGAGCGCTCACCATTGCCGGCGCAGTCTCATTTATTATCGGCGCGCTGGTCCTCTTCAATTCCCCGGCGACGCCCAAATTCCAGCGGGTTTCCTTGCCGCTGGTCATCTTTATGGGCGTGTTCATTGCCTCCATCTTTGCAGTGATCCTGGGTTTTGCTTTGCGAGCACGTCGGAAACCAATCCTGATGGGGCCGGAAACGCTGAAAGGCCGGAGCGGGTTCGCCACAATGGATATCGACCCGACCGGGCAGGTGTTGAGCGGTTCAGAGGTTTGGTCGGCGGAACTGGCCGAGGGTTCGGAGAAGATCCGGAAGGGGGATCCGATTGAAGTCGTGAAAGCCGAAGGGTTGAGGCTCATCGTCAAAAAGAAAAGCTAGGATTCCCGGCGTTTCTCCTTTTCCAACAATGATGAAAGCGGCTCCAACCGGTCGAGCGGGACGGCCAGGTTCTTAACCCGCGTTTGGTCAAATTGGAAGGTCCGCGAACCGATGGGGAGAAATGCGGCCCGGCGGCGGAACTCTTCATGGGAGAGCCAACCGGCCAGAATGATCTCATCCCCGCAGATACCAAGGCAATCCCATCCGGCCGGAGAGATGAAATAAGAATCTGCCACTGTGGTGAGGTGCAATCCAAGCCGGGCTTCAGGGCGCCTGAGTGTGCGGAGATAGGCCAGGCTGTAAAAAGGATCTTCCACACGGAAGGGCTTTTGCGGCAATACTTCCAGGCGGGTGGTCTGGAATTCATGTTCGAAATTCAAACCACCCAATTCCACCGTGACAGGCGCAGACGACTCATTTTTTATGGTCAGATCTTTTAATAGATGCCAGCGAGGCGGCCTGGACCAGTTCTTTGGAAGGAGATGGATCCAGCAGGCAGAAGGATTTTCTGAGGTCGAAACAGACTCCGAACCAGGCAGGAAGGCAAACAAGAGCAGATCATCGGACCGGTGATGCTCGGCAGCGAACTCATCCGAGGCTATAAGGGCCGGCGCTTGCATGAGGAACGATGGATCCTGTCTCAACCGAGATACCTGTACCTGCGTGAGAGATAAAATAATTGACCAACTCGCAGCGGTGACCGCCCAATGAAACATCATAGCGGTCTGGGTCGGTAAAAGGCGTGACAGCGGCGACGGCGAAGCGGATGGATTGGCTCTGGAGATAACGGCGGAAGGCCAGCTCCACAGCTACGCCGGCGATGCTGCGGTTCAATCGGCGGATGGAGGGTTCGACTTTACCCGGGCGGGAGAGAGCCAGGGAGCGGCAGGCATAGGCGAGGCCGGCCTCGGTCAGGTCAGGGGTGTAGGGGAGATGGAGGAGGTCGGTAATGCCAACCATAGAGAATTATTATTTAAGAGTATAAATATTTTGCTTGAGAAGGTTAGTAAAGGGGAGAAAGATGGCTACTCCGGCAGAAGGCCTTGGGCTTATGGTTCATTCCGGAACTGCAAACAATAGTGGTGGAAGGTATTGCTCACCCAGGCGGAGCCAAGGCCATAGGGCGCCAGGCGCTGGTTATCCTGCAGCCAGAGCTTCTCATCCTTAAGGGTGTAGACCTTTCCAAGCTCACGGCCCAGGTCCCAGGCCAGCGGATAGATCCTGCCGCCCTTCTTGACGTTCTTCACGATGATGGTCAGGTAGGCCTTTGGCCGCAGGAGCGGTTTCAGGCCGGTATAGATGGATACCAGTCTGCTCAAGAAAGGCTTCGTAATCGGAACAGTTGCCCAGGTCGGCCGGGTCATCGGAATAGAAGACATCCAGTTCCTCGGCGGACCGGCGCTTCTTCTGGGTCTGGGCGCCTTTGGCGTGAAGCATATCCCAGTAAGGCGGGGAGGTTAGGACATAATCAAAAGTCGAAAGTTGAAAGTCAGCGGCATCTGCGGCATCGCCGGTGATGATCTCGGATTTTATATTTTCGACCTTTCCGCCCAGGGCGGTGCGTTCCTCTTCGATCAACCGGCGGGCGATCTCGGCATATTTCGGATTCAGTTCGATCCCGTAGGAATGGCGGCCGGCCCGTAATGCCGCGATCAGAGTGGAACCGGTGCCGGCCATTGGGTCCAGGACGGTCCCGCCGCGCTTGGTGAAGAACTCGATGAATTCCTGGGCCATGGTCTCGGGGAACTTGGCCGGATGGACCAGCACCCCTTTCTTGCGGGCAGGCGGGTTATGGATGAACCAGGATTTCTGGAATTTAAGCCAGGTCTTGGAGTCGAGGTCGTTAAGTTTGTTGGGCATAGGCTGCAGTCGGTGATCAGGGTTTACGAGTCGGGCTGGGAGAAGGAGGAATGGCAGGAGCGGTGTACGAAACGGAATAGACGAGCAGATCCGAAAAGGAGGCGGTCACGGAGGTCTTGCCTCCGGCGAGAACGAAGAAACCGATTGAGCCGCTGTGGAAGAGCGGGTCGCGGACGCTGAACTGGAAATTGTCATTCAGGAAGACCCGCATCTCATCGCCGACCGCCCACAGGCCGAGGGTGACCCTGGCCGGAGCCCCAAAGGTGGCATCACCGCTGGAAACCCAATCCTGGATGGGATAGATCTGGCCGTTATGGCTGCGTTCCAGGCGGACCTGACCGGCGCAATTGACAACGAACCGGTAAAAATTCAACCCCGGTTGAGCCCGGAAGACCAGGCCGTACTCGTCATCCTGACTGCACAAGCTGATATCGGCAGTGGCTTCGGCATAGAAGTTGTCCAGGGAGGGCTGGCTGCGCAAGCTCATGACTGAAAACGGTCCCTGCCCGCTGAACGAGAGCAGCAGGCGATTGCGGGTGACAGAGGCGCTGGCCTGGGGGGAGGTGGATGTGTTCCACAGCTCAGGGCTGGTGAAGGAATCGGAGAATATCAGTGAACCGATCCCGGGATGGTATTCGGGGGTGGCGGCTATGGCCTGGGAAGGGAATTGGGGGTGGGTCTTTGTAGGTGGAAACCACTGGATGGTCGGAGTGATGGTGGCGGTTACCGTGGGAATTGCAAAAGTGGGGGTGGAGAAGGGGCGCGGCAGGAGAACAGGAAACCAGGAAGAAGTCCACAAAGAAAGAAACCTATGAGACGGAAGAAGGGCAGGCAAAAAGGCAGGCTGACCCCTTCAGCTTCACTCCAGGGGTGCTCCGCTAAGCCTGCACTCCAAGACGATCTTTTTGCAATATGAATTTTTGTAAACTGTTTTGCAGAAAAAATGGTGATTTTCATCAGGTGGAAATTCTTAGGAATATTCAGGCAAGTTGTTGTACAATCAAAACCGGCAACCGAAGATGCCCGTGACTTTCATTCTACTTCGCATTGCCCGAATTTGACAATCAGATGATTTACAGTTTTACTTATAATCCGTACTAAAAAATAGAGAGGCCGTTTTTCGAGTGTGTGCGGCACGCCGTCCACACTCAAAAAACGAACTTTTCCAGATTTTTCGGGATACTTATCCATAAGGAGAATTGAATGAGCGAAAAAGCCGTCCTGGTTACCGGAGCATGCGGCGAGATCGGTCAGGCTTTGGTCCAGCAGCTGGCTCAAAAGGGCGGCTTCCGGATCGTCACTGCGGACCTGGCCTGCCTGCCGGAGACGATCAAACGTTTCTCCTCCGAACACATCCAGGGGGACCTGGTCAACAAGGTCAAGATCTTTTACGACTACAATTTCGAACTCATCTTCCACCTGGCGGCCTCGCTTTCTTCCAAGGCCGAAATTGCCACTGAAGAGGCCCACCGCATCAACGTGGAAGGGACGATGCAACTGCTCATGCTGGCGGCTTACAAATCCGAAAAGTACGGCAAGGCGGTCAAATTCCTCTTCCCCAGTTCCATCGCCGCCTACGGATTCCCAACCCTGGAAGACAAGCTGGCTGCCGGCAAGGTGAAGGAAGATCAGTGGAACTGCCCCCACACCATGTACGGTTGCAACAAGCTCTATTGCGAGAAATTGGGAATGTATTACAGCCGTTATAACGGCCAGCGCCACCTGGATGAAAAACCGCCGGTCATGTGCGACTTCCGCGCCATCCGCTTCCCGGGGCTGATCAGCGCGTTCACCCTGCCGAGCGGCGGGACCAGCGATTACGGGCCGGATATGCTCCACTCGGCTGCAGAAGGACGATCCTACGCCTGCTTCGTGCGGGCCGATACCCAGATCTCTTTCATGGCCATGCCGGATGCCATCCGGGCGCTCTTGAACCTGGCGGAGGCGCCCCGGGAGGCTCTCAGCCACGTGGTCTATAATATCGGCGCCTTCAGCCTGACCGCGGAGGAGTTCCGCCGGAGGGCGCTGCAATCCTTCCCGAGTGCGCAGATCACCTTCAAGCCCAACCCGCGCCGGCAGGGGATCGTGGATTCCTGGCCGGTGGACGTGGATGATACGTTGGCGAGGAAGGAATGGGGCTGGAAGCCGGAGTACGACGCCGACCGGTTCTTCGACGAATATTTCATCCCGGAAATCCGGAAGAGGTACCGCCGGGCCGGTATGCGGACGAATGAATGGATAATTAATGTACGTGACGACCCCTACGGATCGCTCCGTATGTCTAAAATTTTAATTCTTTTACTTCTTTATCCGCCAACAGTTTGGCCGTCAGGGCATCGTGTTCGCGGATGAAGCCTTCCACATCCCAAACGCCCGTAAATTGTTCCTCCCGCTTTGTGCGTTTACTACCGCGGATCCGCATCCCGGATTCATGGAAGAGACGCTCCAGTTCTTCATGTTTTGAAAACTCGCCCAGGTACGTCACCGAATAAATCCGGGACTTCGCGCCCAACCCGATCGATCAAATGATCGAAGCGGGCAAACAGGATGAGCACAAGCATTACCACCACCGTGACCGCCGCGGAAAGGATGTATTCCCCCCTCCCGATGGTCATGCCCAGGGCGGCGGCAACCCAGATGGAAGCGGCCGTGGTCAGGCCCAGGAGCTTGCCTTCCGTAAAAAGGATGACGCCCCCGCCCAGGAAGCCGATGCCGGTGACGATGCCGGCGGCAATGCGGTCATCGCCCATATCGTTCGAGACCAGGGTGAACAGGGTCGCCCCGACGGTGATAAGAGTGATCGTCCGGAGGCCGGCGGCTTTGCTGTGCAATTCCCGTTCGAAGCCGATGATCCCGCCGATGAGGATGGCGATGACGATCTTGATCAGGTCTTCGGGTGTAAAGATGAACATAGAGATCTCCAGAAAATTAACGGGCAAACGGTAAAGATGCCCGAATCATAACCTGTCCTTATGAGATCCGGGTGGGATTTTCTTCATCCTTTTCTCATTAGCCGAAGTTGGACTCGATATATCTCTTCGCAGATTTACCTTCTCGTTAGAAAAATTTGAAACCAAAAAATCCGATCCATGAATTAATCACCTCCCCCAGCCCGTAATACCTTGATTATTTCCCAATTCCCATATGGCAACGTCTTTCTTAAAATGCCAGCCTCTCCAACGGCAACCAAAACAACCTGTTTCTCTTCGTAAGGGATAATCACCATATCCCACGCATTTACAGTGATCCCTTTTTTTGGAAATACCGTATCCCAACTACTTTTTGTATCTTGCGGTTTTTAAAAGTCGTATTGGAATACTTTACTCCCGGTAACACGATAACAATCGGTAAGACCATTATATTCGGGAATTTGCAATCTTCTATGGGAAACTCTTTCATCGATATCATGCATTATCATACTCCCGATCGTTCCAACCATCATTACTGACGGACTGAGACAATCTTAAAATTGGCATATTTGCTTTAAGCTATATTATCCCGTCCTTGTACGAAAGGTCTGTGACAATGGATAGTCACTAGTCCTATCGATAGCTATATAGGTGACTTTCCCATATATTTCCATGCTGGCGACAATAGTAGAACGTCCGTTGATCCAGCCGAGGACCGTATCTCCAACGTCAATGCCTGGAGAATGATTTCCGGCAAGTATAGAGAAAAGAAGAAAGAAGAAAAATAATTTTGAAAATCACTTAAATTCCCGTGTTAACCAGGACGGGAAGAGAATTAAAAATATATGATCATTTAGCAGCAGAATTAGGATGCTGAGAATTGAAATCGGCTGCTGCAAACAGAGCACACGATTTCGCCAGGCATAGTTGGTGGTTTTCATAATTCCCTCCATCGGATTGTTTGGTTACAATGCTTCTAGCTACTATTATAGATCCTTATTTGATCACTCCCAATTTCTTACCCACTTTGGCGAAGGCCGCGAGACCCTTATCCAGGTCGTCGCGGGAATGGGCGGCGGAGATCATGACGCGGATGCGGGCTTTCCCTTGCGGGACGGTGGGATAGCCGATGGACATGGCAAACACGCCTTCCTCGAATAGGCTCGCGGCTGAACTGTTGTGCCAGCGGGGCTTCGCCGAGCATCACCGGGGTAATGGGCGTGGTGCTCAGACCGGTGTCGAATCCAAGGTCCTTCATCCCGGCCTTAAAGTAGCGGGCATTTTCCCATAATTTATCCACCAGGCCGGTGGAGGCTTCCAGCAGGTCGATGGCGGCGATGCAGGCGGCCGCGTCCGGCGGGGTGACCGCGGAGGAGAAGAGGAAGGGGCGGCCGCGCTGGCGCAGCCACTCGATGATGACTGCGTTGCCGGCAACCACGCCGCCGACCACTCCAAAGGCCTTGGAGAGCGTGCCCACCTCCACATCCACTTTGCCGTGCAGGCCAAAATGATCGACGATGCCGCGCCCGCCTTTGCCGAGCACGCCTTCGCCGTGGGCGTCATCGACCATGAGCAGGATGTCGTACGCCCGGGCCACCTCATAGAGCTTATCCAGCGGGGCCATGTCGCCATCCATGCTGAAGACGCCGTCGGTGATGACAGGGCGCGCCGGAAATTGGCAGGTTCTCCTTGATCACCGCTTCGAGAGCGGCGGGGTCGCAGTGCTCGTAGGGGATGATCTTGGCGCCGGAAAGCCGGCAGCCATCGATGATGCTGGCATGGTTCAGCCGGTCGGAGAAGACCACATCCTCCTTGCCGACCAGGGCCGGGATGGTGGCCAGGTTGGCGGTGAAACCGCTCTGGAAGGTGATGGCGGCTTCGACGCCTTTGAAGGCGGCCAGGCGCTGCTCCAGCTCCAGGTGCAGGGTGGTTGTGCCGGCAATGGTGCGGACGGCGGCGGGCCCGACGCCCATCTCATCGGTGGCCTTTTTGGCCGCCGCGATCAGGCTGGGATGATCCGCCAGGCCGAGGTAGTTGTTGGAGCAGAAGTTGAGCACTTTCTTGCCGTCCACCACCAGCCAGGCGCCCTGGGGCGAGCCGATGGTGCGGATGCGGTTGTACAGGCCGGCGGATTTGAGGCTTTCAATTTCCTGGGGGATCCAATCAAGTTTGGACATAGGGACTCCGGGTGAAGAAAAGTACAGTGATCAGTGAACAGTTTTCAGTAATCAGTTTTCAGTTGGCAGTCGTCAGACAATTGATACTTCCCATTATAGCGAGTTCGGATAAAGATGGCGGATGGACTTTGGCAATATTCAGGCTGTTTCCAGGGTCAACTTTATTCATTGGAGTAGGGGTGAATTTAAAGTCAACTTGAATTCACCTCTTTCGTGGAACGAATGGGCAGTTCGTCGAACGTCAAACGTCGAAGGTCGAAAGTCGATGTGAATTGAACTTGAGGTCAAAAAAGATTCAATTCTCCTGGCCAAAATTTTGATGAAGGTGGGTAAGGTCGGAGCGGAGAATATTCGATACGCGGGTTCGAACCCTGAACGAATGCACTCCAGGGCACGGGAGGAACGAATACTCTTTTCCGTTCCTAAAAGAAAATGGGACACGTCCCGAACTGACCTGGATACATCCCAAGAAAAACCGCGACACGTAATTCGGACTGCATTGATCCTCAGGTTCAATGGGAGGAACAATTCGGTCCGAATTGAGGTTGAGATCGGGGAGGAAAGGTTGTAATTCATGTTAGTCTTATTAGATAAAACAAACGTCACAGTAGAAGAAAGGAAAGTACCACTTTGGCAGGATCTGGCTTCAAGGACTTAAATGTTCAGAGAACGGAGATGGAGATAGATGGAACTTATGTTCTATATATCATTATGGGTCGTCGGCTTACATTTGTCAAGTTAATTTAAGGTTGGGAAGTTTATCACCATGTCTCTTCATGGGGATGCTTGGGAACTTAATAAATGAATCTCATTTTGAAGTCTCTTTTGCAGCCTATAAGTCTTTATAATTACACTGTCGAAAACGGCCACCCATGACCAGACCATAATTGCAGAGAACCGGCAGAAATCGGTGACTGTCGATGGATCAGATGCCTCGATTTCCTTCGTCTATGACGGCAATGGTGACATGATCAAAGAGACGGATCCGAATGGGGATTACACCCTGCATTACTTCGGCTTCTACGAAGAACACTACAATGCAGGTGGTAGCCGAACCGGCACGACCCAGTATTACCCCGCCGGCGGAGCCATGCGGGTGACCACGGACTCGCCGGAAACAGACACCTTATATTTCATCCTCTCCGACCACCTCGGCTCGACCAGTGTGATCACCAATTCCAGCGGTATTGAAGTCGGTCGGATGGGCTACTACCCCTTCGGAGAGACCCGCTATTCCACCGGCAGCCTGTACACGGATAAGCTCTACACCGGCCAGCAGCAGGTGGCCGGCACCGGCCTCTACAACTACAAGGCTAGATTCTACGACCCTTATATTATCCACTTCGCGTTCCCTCCATAGAAATTGCTATAATCATTACTTGTCATCCATCATAAGATCGTGGATAAGTCTGTACGTTAACAACTGATACAACCATCAAGACATCGTGGAAGGAGCCTGGCTTGAGCGTTTGAAAAGGCTTCTCAGGATATTCCGCCAGCTCAGACCTGGAAGAGGCGTCATGAATTCTGGCAGGAGAGGCACCACTTTTTCCTTGAGCGGGAAAGGATGGATTGCTAGGCAGCACCGGTTCGGAATACCCGGAGCTGCGTCATAAATGCGCAGGCTGGCCCCGGTTGGTCTCAAGAACAAAGTGGCCCACACCCCTTGATCGGGCAAAGCCGTTCCAGCCGACCACACTTTGTTCAGGATGAACACATTCCCTTTCTGATCCACCGCTCTCATGAAATGAATTTGGCCTGCCGTGATGGGCAATTTCGAAGGCACAGAAAAACCGACCGGCAGTTTCCGTACAGGAGCCATTTGATGGATCTCCATAGGAGAATGACCTGCCAGGGCGGAGTGATGGTGACTGTGACGAAAATTAGGAAAAAAGAGCCCGGACCGCTGGTGGACCGCAGACAAGTCCTCCAGATGTTCCTTTTCCCACACGAATTTGGAATAATCCTGGTGAAAGCGTTCTACATACCCATTGCTTTCGGGATGATAGAAAGGCGAGAAGACCGGTTGGACGCCCACAAAAAGAGCCAGCCGGACTGCCTGGCCGATCACGCCTGGATGTTTGAAGCCGCCGCTAAAGCAGCTTTCATTGTCCATTTGGAGATATTCTGAGATGCCTAACTCATTCCAAACTTGCACCAGGAAGTTAATCGCTTCTTTCGAACGCTTGCTGGAATATTGTTCTCCCACTGGATAGCGGGAGACGACATCGATCCCATTGAAACAGGCAATACACTCACCGCCGCTCAGGTAATGGGGAACAATATCGATCTGGGTCAGCCAATGCGCAGCCTCTGGTTGCAGGTGCGGATATTCCACTTCAATTTCCGCTTTAGGCAAGTGTACCCGGGTCACCCCGGCTCGATGGAGAATGCGTTCAATCGTACAGACGCTCGGGGGGCTTGTATACCCTTCCTCACGAAGGCGTCCATAAATGGCAGCCCCGCCGATATAGCCTAGTTCTTCCTTCCCTTGCGCTTCGGTTTCCAGTTCACTGCGAATCCGCAAGATCTCCATCCGCATCTTCTCAGGAGTTTTCCGCTTCACCTGTCGAGGAACCTTCGAGCGTTCTTCCAGACCACTCCAACCTTCCTGCTCATAACGCTCTTTCCACTTGTAGCACCAAGACAAAGGTCGGCCTAATTCACCAGCAGCTTCGCGAAGTGTCTTTCCACTTCGAAGCATGTGAATGAGAGTTCGTCTGTGTTCCGCATTAATTTTCGTTTCCATAATTACCCACTCCTTGCTTGAGTAAAATAATTATGGATGAAATTCCACGATGTTATGATGGTTTCAGTTGTTAAAGTTCATTCCACGATGCCATGATGGTTTGGTTGATAAATCTTCTACGATGTTATGATGGTCGACAATTAGGGAGTAAGAAATGGTGTATCAAACCACGGCACGAATACCCTTACCTGGACGGCGGTTATCCAACCTGTGCCGGAGATACCATGTACGCCGGATGGCGTTATTTGGTTCCGTGCTGCGGGACGATTTTCGCCCGGATAGCGATGTGGATGTGTTGGTCACATTCGAAAAGGGGACGCGGGTGGGATTTTTGACGCTTTCTCGCATGCAGCGAGAGCTTTCAGGTTTGTTTCAGCGACCGGTGGATCTGGTGCCCATGGATGGGCTGAAACCGGTCATAAGGGATACTGTGCTTTCGAGCGCCCAGGATGTGTATGCGGCCTGAATAACTATATCTCACGGATATCCGGGAAGCTGCTCAGGCCATAGCCGTCTTTTGCGATAAAGTCAGTTTCAATCAATTTGAAGGCAATGACATGCTGCGAAGTGCGGTCTTGTAGAAATTGATTGTGATCGGGGAGGCAGCCAACCATTTGCCGGATGCCTTCTGTAAGGAACATAAGGAAATTCCTTGGGTGGATATGATTAACTTCAGAAACTTTGCCGTCCATTCATACTTTGCAGTCGATTGGAAAATTGTGTGGGATACAGTCCAAGAAGACGCACCTCTTATTGAAAAACTGGTCCGGGAATTACTTGAAAAAATCTAGGTAGTTACCGGGGGCGTGGCCTGTTCCACGACAAGAGAGTTCTATTCTGTCAACTACTAATAATCAAGGTGACCCTCCAAGCCGCCAAATTGTTTTTCC
Source organism: uncultured Chloroflexia bacterium (assembly GCA_963782935.1). GTDB lineage: Bacteria > Chloroflexota > Anaerolineae > Anaerolineales > Villigracilaceae > UBA877. The sequence continues at coordinate 39,108 of CAWALN010000013.1, forward strand.
AGGCTGCAAAAAAAACACCTAAAATTGCAAAATTCCTGAGTTTTTTAGGCCGTTTCCCGCGGAACAATTATAAGTCACCCCCCATATATGGGGGTTAAACCTGACTAGCGGATTTTACCCCCATATATAGGGGTCGCGATCTTTTTTGTTCCCCTTTGAATTGTACTGACGATCCCTCGGAAATCCGCGTTTCTCTCTTATGGAAGTTTTCAAACCTTCTCCTGGAGAATGAGGTCTGAAGAAGGGAAGAAATTAGAGTCTGAAACTCACCCTCTTCCAGGACGAGGATGTCGTCGAACCAGACGGTGGGCTTCAGGATGACCAGATCCAGGTGCAGGTTGGATTGGTTGACGCCGCCGAAGCGGGTGTTCGCGCCGATGGCAAGGTGGACGCTGCCGCCGATCTTCTCATCCAGGGAGATGTTGCCGATGGGCTCGGTCACACCCGGGTTGAGGCCGATGGCGAACTCGGCGATGCGGTCCTTGTCCCCGGTGGAGGCTTCCATCAGCTCGCAAAAAGAAGCCACGCCGGCGTAATCGGGGGCCAGCTCATCCACCACCCGGCCGTTCTTGAAGGATAAGAGGAACTTTTCCACCATGCGGCCGCGGAAGAAGGCCTTGTCGATCAGGGCGACTCCGTTGGCGGAATCCTCCAGGGGGGCAATGTAGGTCTCGCCGTGCGGCAGGCTGTCCGTATCCACCCGGGCCTTGCGGCCGTTCACCTTCATGCGGATATTGGCTCCGGCCGGGGAGAGGACATGCACCTCGGTGGCCTGGTTCAGGAGCGCCGCGATCTGGTCCTGGCGCGCATCCACGGCGGCATAGTCCACCTCCATGGCGCGCCTGACCCGCTCCTGCAAGTCTGGCAGAGTCAGGCCGCAGGCTTTCGCCAGCGAGGCGGTGGGGTTGACGACCATGACCCGGCGGATGCCTTTGGCGGCGGCCGCGTCGATCAGGGCCAGCCATTCGGCGCCCATGGCCTTGCGGCGGTCGATGGGGACATCCGGGATATTGGCGCCGTGGTCGCGCAGCTCGATGATGGCATCCACATCCTCCAGCCAGCCCAGCTCGTGCTCGGGCACCCGGCTGAGATATTCCCGGGGAACCTCCATGCCGATGCGGTGGAGCAGGGGCTCGCTGGTGAGGCGCAGGCACCAGAAGGCGCCGCACTTGCGGAGGTGGAAGGCGAGCGCCTCGATGAGGTCCATGGAGACTTTGTTGGCCCAGATCTGGATGACCTGGCCGGGCTCGACGTTGAGCATGGCCAGGGTTTTCTGGGCGAGCAGGTCGGTGTCGAATTTGGAGGATTTTGGCATGAGGTGGTTTTCTCCCGCGTGTTATTTCTCCAATTGTAATGCCCCTTGTTGATCGGTGTCAGACCCTTACTTGCCGGGGACACGTCCCACAGGGATGCTGCGCGATACTACGCGATCCGCGACGCTCCAGGGGTGCTGCGCAGGCTGACCCCTTCCGCTACTACACTCCAGGGGCATGCCCACAGGGCGCTCCACAGTCCCTTACGTTACACTCCAGGGACTTAGCCTGCACTCCAACGTCTGGAGACGTTGAATTCCGGGGGTCAGTAGGGGCGGTTCGCGAACCGCCCCAATGGTTCGACCTGGTTCAACCTTGCGCCGGGGGTTCGGGCGGCTCGGGGGATCTCTTTTCGGCGGGCTCGTGCTCGGCCAGCAGGCCCAACTCGGCCAGGGCGGCCAGGACGCGGGCAGACGCGCCGGGTTTGACTATGGCGACGGCAGGGCCGAGGCTCTCCTCCAGGAATCGACCGGCGCGGGATTTGCGCAGCTCCTCGAGCACGGCCGGGCTGGAGACCCGCAGGATGGTGTGGGTCTCGATGCGGGCTTCGGTGCCCTGGCCCTCCCAGCGCTGGATGGCATGGACGATGGAGGGCGGGATGGGGGCAGCCGCGTGCTTGCGCAGGAGCGCCAGCAATTGGCCGACTTTTAATCCCTGCTCTTTGGCGGAGTGGAGTGTGGTCGGGGTGATGCGGTAGCGGTATTCGTCTTCCTTCTCTTCACCCCATTCACAGAAACGGGCGATCTGGTAGCGGGCCGCCCGCGGCAGCAGGCGGGGCACATCCACGCGGCCCTGGGAGGTGACGTGGAGTTTTTCGGTCTCGGTCTTCGGAGATGCGATATTCCTGGTTGGACAGGCGGAAGGCGCTGGGAGCCATGCCTTTCTCGGGAAAGGCCAGGTCGACCATCCCGAGCCAGAAGAGCGGCCCGGAGATGAGGTAGCGAATGAGGGCGCCGTCGACTTCGTCCCAGGAGGGGAAGCCGCGCAGGAAGACGCCGTCGGAGGCGCGCTTGATGAACCAGGAATTGTAGTCGCCGGCGGGACGCTGGAAATCGGCATGCTTCTCTTTGATCAGGCGGACAAAGGCGTTCAGACTCCACCACTGCCCGGGCGGGATGGCCGCCAGCAGGTCGAGCAGGAACTTGCGGGTGGCCAGGGGATTGTTGGTCCACTCGCCTTCACAGACCAGGCCGGGCAACTGGCGCAGCTCGTTGAATGTTTCCGATTCGGTCCAGGCGCGCACGAGCATGGACAAGGCCTGCCGGCGGGGAGTGGCCAAAAAATTGCGGACGGGCTCCAATTGGGGCGATGCATCCGCGATCAAATTGGCAGCCAGGAGGAATTCCCGCAGGATGTTCTCCGGGATGGATAATTTCTCGGGTTGGGGGACGGACGGCCAGCCGAGGCGCAAGGCCGCCAGCAGGGTGCAGGCATCGTCAAGGATGTGGTCGGTGGAGAGAAGGATCTCGGTCCGCTCAATGGGGGTGGCCGGGCGGCCGAGCGGCTCTTCTCCGGCTTTGACGAGGGTGGGAGGCACCAGGACTGTGCGCGAAGAGGCAGTTTCGGTTGAAGCCGTTTCTGAAGGGAGGCTCTCCCCGCGGAGTTTCCGCGGCGGCGTCCGGACCGGGCTTAACGGGTTCTTCCTGGACCGGCGCGGGGGGCCGGACCAGAGGAATGAAATCCTCGGGGATATAGGCGAATTCCTGCAAACCGTGGGAAGTGTCGAAAAAGGCTCGCGCCAGGAAGACCCCGATAAAAAAGGGCTTCGGCGGCGGAGACCGGGCTGAGATAGATCTGGTCACGGTCCCGGCGGGCCGCGCCGACCTCCCGCACCTCTCCGAAGCGGCGGGCAAAGACCACCCAGGGCAGGCGGCCTTCGGCTTCCACCAGGGCGTCCAAAGCGGCCCGGGCATCGGCAGGCAGGGCATCGACCACTTCATGGACCAGGTCGGGGTCGAGCAGCGAGGCGGCCAGTTCTTCCAGGGCCAGGTCGAGCTCGGTCGCCTCCAATTCAATCCCCCACAGGCCGGCCACGATGCGCAAATGGCCGATATCTCGATTTTGAAGAGAGTGGATCAGGTCGGGCATTATTCCCTCATAAATTGAATGGCGCCCGGGATAGATCTCAATGGCGAGCCGGCGGATATCGGTCCCGAAACCGGCATAGACCTCGCCATCGAGGTGAACGTACAGCGGCTTGTTGGCTTTGGACGGTCATCTTGTGGCAGGTACCCATCTGCACCACCTTGAAGCGGCCATGGGTTCCCTTCATCACTTCGGGGACGAGGCGGAGCATCATCAGGCGGGAAATCTTTCGAATGGTTACATAGTTCAGAATGCCGTCATCGTATTTGGCCGCCGGGGTGACCAAAAAGCCGCCGCCCTCCCGCGGACCATTGCCAAGGGCCAGCATGAGCGTATTTAGATCCCAGCTTTCCTGGTCGGTCTCGACGTGCAGGTCCACCGACTTCGAAACTTCGAAAGATGGTCTGGATCAGGGCAATAAAATACATCATGAAACCGTGAATGCGGGTGATCCGGCGGGTATAAATATTGACGATGGCATCGAAACCTATGCCGATGGTGTTGTTGAAATATTCCAGACGGCCGTTCTCATCGGTAACGGAGGCAATATCCAGGGGATGCCCGGATGCCTTTTAATGCGGACTGCAGGGCCATGGCAGGGTCGGACGGAATGCCGAGGATATGGGCGAAATCATTACCCGAACCGAGCGGGATGATGGCAAGGGCCGGACGCTTCGCAGGAGGGACTTGCATGAGGCCATTGACCACCTCATGGACGGTCCCATCTCCGCCAAGAGCCACTACCAGGCTCGTAACCGGCCTCCCCGGCCAGGCGGGCCAATTCGATGGCATGGCCCGGATATTCAGTCCCACTCCAATCGGCATCCTGCCCGGCCATGAGGGAGCGCAAATCGGCGGCGTTTTGGACCGAGCGGCCGTGGTTGCAAATGGGGTTCAGAATGAGTTTTATTTTGGGCGGCATTTAAGAATCCTCCGGATGACCTGAATAAGCATACATCCGAAAATTCTGGAGTAGTTCGTTTTTTGAGTGCACACACTCAAAAAACACGGCGTGCCACTATTTTTAGGATAGACTCCAAATAAATTATAGCTTGAAAAGGAAAGGGGATTGGATCAAAAGCCGCTATCGAGAGCTTGCCCGGTGAGTCAAGCTGGTCCGGGCTGGCCTGAAGGTTCCCGGTTTGATTGCGAGCCGGTTGGAAGGTGCCGCGGGCATGTTTTTTGGCATTATAAAGGGCTTCATCGGCGGCACGGAGCAACCCTGGAGCCGTATCGGCATGCCTGGGGAAAAGGGCAATCCCACCGGAGACCCCGATATTGGTGGTTTGCCCGTTTGGAAGGCGGACATTCAAGGCGCGCAAGCTATCCAGAAGTTTCTGCGACACGAACCCTGCCTGAGGCAGGTCGGTATCGGGAAGGACGAGGGTCATCTCATCGCCGCCATAGCGGGCCAGAAAATCGGTCGAACGCAAGTGCTCGAAAAGGCAGGTGGCCACTTGCTTGAGGACGCCGTCCCCGGTCTCATGTCCATACGTGTCGTTGATGTTTTTGAACCCATCCAAATCCATCATCACGACACTGAACGGGCGGCCGGTAAGTTTGGATTGTGAAATGGATTCGTCCAGGCGCTCATCAAGGGCGCGGCGGTTGGGGAGGCCGGTCAGCACATCCTGGCGAGCCTGCTCAGTGACGGCCTGGTGCAGATGAGCGTTTTTGATGGCGAGGGCGGCCTGGTCGGCCAGGAGGGTCAGCAAGCGGATCTCGGATAAGGAGAACTCTCCCATATGCGAACGGACCAGGTTCATGACCCCGACGACCTCGGCATCCATGATCAGCGGGATCCCAATAATGGAGCCGTTGCGGGGCCTGGGCGCATTTATAAAAAGAGGATGATTGGTCATGTCCTCAATGATCATCATTTCTTTTTGAATGGGCCACCGTCCGGGTGAGTCCTTCGGGGCGCGGAATGGACATCTGGCGATCTTTTACCCCATTCTGATCCAGCGAGGCTCCAAAGATCAATTTACCATTATCATACAGATGGATGTGGGCCTCATTGGCATCTTTGACCAGATGGAGGGCTTCACTGACAACCGCATCGAGGACGGATTTTAAATCCAGGTTGGAGGTCAGATTAAAGGTGATCCTTTTGAGGGCATCCAGCTCGGCAGCCTGGCGCTCAATGATCATGAGAAGATTGCCATGATCGGCAAACGTCTCGATCAAAAGGGTGAGGAAATTGCTGTCCTGAATGGTCGTATTGTCCATGCTCGAAATGAGGGACGCGATCATATCGAGTATCCTGCCCTGCTCATCGACAGGCAAGTCGCTCTGTTCCAATCGCTGGCGAGCTTCTCGGAGAACCTCAGGATGCGATTTCAAATTTTCCTTTTCAGTCGACCCGAATCGCGAAAACATTCGAATAATTATTATACAATCATATCTATTCCCCGCACATGCGAAAATAGGCAAATTGAGGACATAAGCAATTTGTTAAGTGGAGGAGAAAATACTATTTCCCGGTCCAATTGGCGGAAAAAAAGGAAGAGGACTTATAATACAATAGTACTACCCGAGGAGAATACATGACCCAATCGAATAATATCCTACCGCGGCGGGCCACGCCGCTACAGCCACGCGGACATGCCATCATCGTCGGCGCATCCAGCGGGATTGGAGCGGCGCTGGCGAGAAAGCTGGCGGCAGAGGGATACAGCCTGGCTTTACTGGCGCGGCGGGAAGATCTATTAAAAGCCTTGTGCGCCGAGATCAATGCCTCCATGGGGGAAACCCGGGCGATCTACTTTGTCCATGATGTTACGGATACTTCCAACGTTCCCGAACTCCTGCAGAAGATTATCTCTGACCTGGGGGGCCTGGATCTATTCATCTATAACGCCGGCATATCCATTCCTTCCGGAATGAAGCATTTCGAATTCGAAAAGGATCTCCAGGTCACGCAGGTGAATTACATCGGCGCACTGGCGTGGTTGAATCCGGTCGCGGCGCTATTCCATCACTTACAGGCCGGGCAGATCGTAGGCATTTCTTCGGTGGCGGGAGAACGCGGGCGGGTGGGCAATCCATCCTACAACGCTTCCAAAGCGGCGCTGACCTGTTACCTGGAGTCCCTCCGCAACCGCCTGACCCGCCGGGGAGTGCACGTGTTGACGGTCAAACCGGGATACGTCCTCACCGAAATGTCGGCGGCGGTCAAAAATCCACTCTTCGCCATTCCGACAGAACAAGCGGCGGCGGATATTTACAAGGCCATCCGGAAACGCAAACAGGAAATCTATACGGCTCCGATCTGGCGATTGGTCATGCTCGTGATCCGGAACATCCCTTCGGTGCTCTTCAGGCGGCTTTCGTTCTAGGAGCCGATCCTTTATTCTTTTTTTCATACTTTTGGATACTTAAACTCATCTTTTATAGGACCTTATGAATATCAGCCTGCCTACCAATCGATTTACCAGCCTGGAGAACTTCGGACATTCCCTGAGTTCCACCTGTTACGTATACCGGCCTGGAAATGTAGAAGAGATCGCGGTCATCTTCAAATTTGCCAGAGAGAACGGCCTGACGATCACTCTCCGCGGCGCCGGGCGGAGTTACAACGATGCGGCTCTTAACGGCGGCGGAATCGTGCTGGAACTGAAGCGGATGGATCACATCCTGGAGTGGGATCCGGAAACGGGTATTGTCAAGGTGGAACCGGGTTTATGCCTGCAGCAACTGTGGGAACACACCCTCGCAGACGGTTGGTGGCCGCCGGTTGTCTCCGGGACGATGACCACCACCCTGGGAGGCTGCCTGGCGGTCAACATCCATGGGAAGAATAATTTCAGGATGGGCCCCATCGGCGAGCATGTTTTGGAGTTCACGGCCATGCTTCCCACGGGAGCGGAAGTGACCTGCTCGCCCAAGAAGAACGGCGACCTGTTCAGGTCCATGATCAGCGGGCTGGGCATGCTGGGAGTGTTCACTTCCATTACCCTGCAGATGAAAAAAATCTATTCAGGCTGGCTGGCTGTCCACGCCTGGCCTGTCCCGAATTTGAAAGCCCACCTGGAGGGCATCCTGGAGGCGGCGCCGGAGCATAGTTACACGGTCGGCTGGCTGGATTCGACCGCCGGGGGAAAGGGCCTGGGCCGAGGCCAGTTGCATACCGCCGATTACCTGAAGGAGGGGGAGGACTCCGAACCGCAGAAAACTTTGCGAGTGGATTACCAGACTTTGCCCGACCGGTTCTTCGGCCTGGTGCCAAAATCCATATTGCATTATTTTATGCAGCCATTTGGGAACAATTTGCTCTGGTCCAGCGTGGATACACTTAAATACATCATGAGCCTGCGGGAAAAGCAATATCGACAGTCTCATGCGGCCTATCACTTCCTGCTCGATTACATTCCCGGTTGGGAATTGGCTTATGGAGGCGGTGGTCTCATCCAATACCAATCCTTCCTGCCCAAGGAGACTGCCCTGGATGCGTGGAACGAGATCCTGCGGCTATCCCTGCGACGAGGGCTGCCTTCCTACCTGGGCGTGACCAAGCGCCACCGGCCCGACGCCTTCCTGCTCACCCATGCGCTGGACGGGTTCTCGCTGGCGCTGGATTTCAAGGTCACGGCGGGGAAGCGGGCCCGCCTCTCGGCGATGCTGCAAGATTTCGACCGGATCGTGGTGGAGGCGGGAGGCAGGTTCTACTTTGCCAAGAACAGCGAGACCACCGCGGAAACCGCCCGGCAGTTCCTGGGAGATGAAACCATCCAGAAGTTCAGGGCAATGAAGAAGCGCTGCGATCCGTACAATCTGCTGGAGTCGGATCTGTACCGGCGGGTGTTCGGAGCTTTGCCCTAAATTTAGAATAAAGTTTGACATTTTCGGTCAAACTCTGTACACTACTATTAAACTTATTTTGCACTTATCAGGAGGAACTTATGGCTGCCCAATTTCAACTCGTCATGCGCGCCGGCCCGACCATCGGCAAAGTCTATCCTCTCGAAGCACCGGAGATCAGCATCGGACGCGAAAGCACGAACATGATCGCGATCAACGATGTGGAAGTCTCCCGCAAACATGCCCGGATGGACCTGCGCGGACCCTCTTATGTGATCCAGGATCTTGGTTCGACCAACGGGACATTCATCAACGGACAACGCGTCACCATGCCGCAGGCGTTGAACCCGGGCGATTCGGTGTCCTTTGGCGAGGGGATCGTCCTGTCCTATGAATCGACCTTTGATCCGAATGCCACCATGATGTCGGCCAATGTCGCCAGGCCGGCGCCCATGGCGGCACCGGAACCGGCGCCCGAACCGGTGCCTACGCCCGCCCCCATGCGTCCAGCTCCGTCCATGCAGACGGCTCCGCCTGTGCAGGCAGCTCCGCCCATGCCGGCTCCCGTTTATGCGGGACAGGTTCCGGCCGGTCCGGTCCCACCGGCTCCGGCCCCCGCCAGGAGGAAATTCCCGGTCTGGCTGATCATTGTGATCCTGGCGCTGGTGGTGGTCTGTGCCTGTATCGCTTTCTTCGTGATCATTGACCAGTTGAATTTGTGGTGCAAGGTAGTCCCATTCGTGGTGCCGCTGCTCGGAGGCACGTGTCCATAAAGGGATAGAGTCGATTTTTATTGTATTTACAATGCAGGCTTTAGCCGCAAGGGATGGGCGGGATAAAGCCTGCATTTTTATTTGGTTGTGGGGGTGGAGCCTCAAGGCGAGATGCCGGGATAGGCAAGAGGGGCATGATATGCCAAGATCGGCATGATATGCCAAGATCGGCACCATGTATTGTGCCCCTACCAGGGGGAAGAACCAGATGTAGATATTTTGCTTCAGCAGAACTCATCGAGTACAATACCTGCAATGGATGAATCTTCATTGATCCAAGCGGCCCAACAGGGCGATTTGGAGGCTTTCAACCGGCTGGTTTTAGCCCACCAGGATGCCGTCTATAATACGGCGTTACGGATCTTGAATGACGAGGATCTGGCCGCGGATGCATCCCAGGAGGCCTTTTTATCGGCCTTCAAAGCCCTGAATTCCTATCGGGGCGGCTCCTTCCGGGCGTGGCTACTGCGGACGGTCACCAACGCCTGCTATGATGAGCTGCGCCGGAAGAAGCGCCGTCCCACCACTCCCCTCGAGCCGGAGACCGATGAAGGGGAAGATGTGGAAAGCCCACGCTGGTTGGCCGACCCAAATGCATCTCCTGAACTGGAACTGGATCAGGCAGAGCTGGAGCATGCCATCCAACACTGCCTGGAAAACCTGCCCGCGGATTTCCGCACCGTGGTCGTGCTGGCAGATATCCAGGGGTTGGATTACAGTGAAGTGGCCATAGCGGTAAAAACGCCCATAGGGACAATCCGATCCCGGCTGGCCAGAGCTCGCTTACGATTACGCGAATGTCTGCAGGGTTTCCGGGAACTTTTACCAGTTGCCTTCCGTCTGGAAGAGGAAAGCAACCTATGAGTACACCATCTTTTCGCGATATTGAACTATTATCGGCCTATCTGGACAGGGAACTGAGCCAGAAGGAAAAAACGCGCCTGGTGGCTCGGATAGTCAAAGAGCCGGAACTCGCCAGGGCCCTGGAAGACATGCGGCAGACCCGGAGCATGCTCCGCCAGACACCGCACCGGAAAGCACCAAGAAATTTCACCCTTACACCGAAAATGGCAGGCATCCGCCCACCGGTCCCTCGGGTGGTGCCGGCCCTCTCCTGGGCATCGGCAGTGGCGATGCTGCTATTTATCTGTACGCTGGGATACAATTTTCTCACAGTAGGTGGAAGTTTAAGTGCGGCAGCGCCCCGGGCAGCCGACAATTATGGAAGTCATCCAGTCAGCCCCGGCTACAGGCGCACCTGCTTTTATCGCTCCCGCTACTGTCGCACCTGCCACAGCCGCTCCAGCCACCATGGCGCCGGCCCTGGCTCCGAACCCGCTGGCTCCCGTGGTTGAAACGGCGACACCTGAGGTGAGTACGCAGGTGACTCCGGATTCGTCTCAACGGCCAAAGGGAACCAGCACAACGGTAAGCCAGAGTCAACAGTCAGGCCCGCAGGGATCACCCAGCCCTACGCCAGAAAAGGCTATCGGTCTGGGCGGCGCAAGCGAGACGCCCACTTCCTACAGAAACCTGTACTATGACGCCGACGGAAACCGGTACCATGACACCCACATTAACCAGCAGCCTGACACCCGAACCCACGGTTCAAGCGCTGACCGGTACCAATCCCTCCGCTACTGCCCGTCCGCAAACTCCACGAATTCTGCCCTGGGCTTATGTCTGGCTCGGATTAGCGGGCTTACTGGTGGGCGCAGCCTTGTTTATCCGTTGGTGGAGTAAAAGAGCCTTTATCCGTAAAACGAAGTAATAGCAAGGGATAAAACCCTGAGGATAGAATGAACAGTCGTCGCGAAGGCGACTGTTCATTTTTAATTTGTCCGTGCTACAATAAAGCCCGGTAACCAACATGGCAACTATAGCACCTGTCCGTCCTTCCCCAATAGCGGGCGCCTGGTACGAGGGCGATCCAAAAGCCCTGGCCAGGGCAGTGGATTTGTACCTTGACCGGGCGGAGTTACCCGATCTACCCGGCGAGGTGATTGGGGTTATTGCTCCCCATGCCGGACATATTTACTCCGGGCCGGTGGCGGGGTATGCTTTTGCACCGGTGCGCGGGCGAACGGTGGACCTGGTCGCAGTTATTTCTCCTATGCACCAGCCATATTACGAACCTTTACTGACCACCGCTCATTCCGCTTATGGGACGCCCCTGGGACCTGTTCCGGTCGATGAAGAGAGCATAAATGAGCTGGATGACCGGCTCCAAAAAAGCCTGGGATACGGGCTGGCCAAAGTGGCTTACGACCAGGAACATTCCCTCGAAATCGAACTGCCTTTCCTCCAATGCGCGCTGAATGGCGATTTCAAGCTCCTGCCGGTGATGGTGCGGACCCAATCGGCGAAAGTATCCCACTTGCTCGGGACGGCACTGGCCGAAACTTTGCGGGGAAAGAATGCCTTGCTGGTGGCCTCCACTGATCTCTCTCATTTCTATACCCAGAAGACTGCCACTGACTACGATACCGAAATGCTGCGGCGGATAGAAAGGTTCTCGCCGGAGGAAGTTTTTCGGGCCGAAGCGGAAAACAAGGGCTATGCCTGCGGCCTGGGTGCTCTGACGGCCGTGTTGTGGGCTGCCAGGGAGCTGGGCGCGGATCAGGTAAAAGTGCTCCGGCATGCCACCTCCGGCGACGTAACCGGAGATTATGGTTCTGTGGTGGGATACGGCGCGGCTGTGGTAATGAAAACAATAAATCCGGAAATGGAAAAATAATCCTTTGAAGAACATCAAAAACATAATCTCCAGGATGATTGCCAGCCCCTGGACCTATCCAGTGGCCTTATTATTCATTGGGATCATCGCATATGGATTGATGCTCTCCCGGTTGGGATTTTATTGGGATGACTGGGAAGGCGTATATCTCTATCATTTACATAACCCCGCCCTTGCCTTTCAATATTATGCGGAGAGGCCGTTCTCAGCCATCGTGTTCCAGGGTCTCTTTCCATTGATCAGAATGACGCCGGCTGCCATGCAAACCGTGGCGCTGCTTTTACGGTGGGGCGGCATTTTATTTATTTACTATACACTGAACCTGATCTGGCCGGAGAGGAAATCGATCCATCAATGGGTAGGGGCGCTATTGATCGTGTTCCCGGGATTTTCTGAGCAGGAAGTATCAGTGGCCTTTACCCCGCATCTGGGAACATTTTTGATCTTCAGTTGCTCGCTTTTCCTGACTGCCCTGGCCTTACGGGATAAGAAACGGTTCTGGATATGGATGCCCTTGTCGGTCGTGACCGGGATCGCCCAGATCTTCATGATGGAATATTTTGTGGTATTGGAAGTACTCCGTCCGCTGATGATCTGGTTCATCCTGCGGAGATGAACAAGAGACTTTGAAACGGACGGTTTTACGGACTTTCCTGACCTGGCTGCCTTTTCTGGCCGGCTTGGTGATGTTTTTATGGTGGCGTTTGGCTTATCTACCAGCGACGATACCAGGCGGAGATCCAAATAATCCGTCAATGTTGACAGCACTCCTGCATTCCCCGATGAGCAGTATTCTTTCCTTGATCCAGAAAATCATCGGTGACCTTCGTTATCTGCTCGTGGATATCTGGATAAATGCTTTTATAAATCCGATCATGGAAAACCTGCTCGCAAAAATTCTTTGGGCAAGCCTGTTTTTGGGTTTTATTGCAGCCATCCTGTTCGCCATGTATAACCGCAGCTTGGCTGAAAGGAACTCTTCCAACATACAAAAAACCACTTTCCAACCATTATTTTTAGGTATTCTGGCTTTCCTGGCAGGCGGGATTCCCATCTGGATGACCAACAGGCAGGTGAGCGTTGGTAAGTGGTCGGATCGTTTTTCGCTGGCTCCCATGGTTGGGATAGCAATCCTGGTCGTCTGGGTGATCGATTGGCTTTTCCGGACCAGGAAGCAAAAGCAATGGATGCTGATCGCCTTATTGGGATTCTCCATATCGTTCCAGTTCTGGAATGCGAATTCTTATCGCCTGGATTGGGACCTTCAAAGAAATATTTACTGGCAATTAGCCTGGCGAGTCCCTGCCTTAAAACCTGGAACCACTGTCATCGGAAAAGGTACCTTTACCGGTAAAAGTTCTTATTACGATGCCACCTCTATTATGACCTTACTTTTCGACCAGAATCCGAAAGCCATTCCAGCATATGGGTATATCGACGTATTCCATATCTTTCCGGATGAAGACGGGATTTATAAGGGTGGACAACCCATTATCAGCTCCAATCGCTCGGGGAAATTGAATGGAAATACTTCGCAGGCGATCGGAATGTATTTCACTCAATCGGAAGGCTGTGTCAGGATCCTCGACCAGGTATATGAGGGCGACCCGGTATTAAAGAGCGATATGAATTCCTTCGATAGACTGAACCGGTTGATCGCAATTTCGAATGTCAACCTGATCGTGAACAGCAGCCAGCCGGTCGAGCCGGATAGGGCTATTTTTGGCGCGGAACCTGTGCACGGTTGGTGTTACTATTTCGAAAAAGCAGACCTGGACCGCCAAATGAACGATTGGCAAACCGTCCTTGAACTGGGTAAGCAGGCTCAATCCCAAGGACTCCGGCCATCGATGGGTGTGGAATATCTTCCTTTCATCGAAGCTTATGCCCGCACTGGAGATTGGTCCAAATCCTATGAACTCAGTATCAATGCCCTGGCGATCACCAAGGATTTAGGTCCCAACTTATGCAATTCATGGACCCAATTCGGCAGAATCAATGGAGGGACAGAGAGGGAAAATTACCTGGCAAAGGCACAATTGGAATTCTGTGGGGAAGCAAGCAGATAGGAATGACTATTCAAAAGGAACGGCTCTTCGAATTACGCCTGCTGCTCCTTGCCTAAAAATCTGAACCGGAAACCCGCGAATGTCCCACAACCCAGGGGCGGCTGGTTCAAATATCATTGGAACACCCTCTAAGTTATAATCAACTCGATGATCCCCTTTGCCCAAATTGTCGTCAATGTACCGACAGTCACGGGTGTTTTCGATTACTCCCTGCCTTCCGATTTAGAGGGAAAGATCCAGGCGGGGAGCCTGGTGACTGTGCCATTCGGTAAACAAACGGTGCAAGGGGTTGTCCTCCACCTGATGGCCGAAGCCTCCATTCCACAAGTTAAAACAGTGATCGACCTGCTGGATCCGCAACCGGTCCTGACGCCGGTGCAAATCGAACTGGCTGAATGGATGGCCAAAGAGACGCTTTCCTCCCTGGCAGCCTGCACGGGCTCTTTGCTGCCGGTTGGGCTGAGCCAACAAGCGGACGTACTGTACCGGATCACTGAGGCTGCCACTTCACTTGCGAGCGGCAAGGGACAACAAACGATAGGAGGACGATCGCTATCCATCGTACAACGACGCCTGCTCGAACTGCTCCGGCAGGGTCCGTTGAGAGGACGGCAGATCGACCGTCATTTCAGCAAAGTGGAATGGCGCCCGTCGGCCCAGGTGTTGGTGCGGCAAGGCTGGCTGGTGTCTCAAACGGTGCTGCCGCCGGCCTCCGTCCGACCGAAATACATCCGCAAGGCGCAACTGGCGGTCGCACCGGAAATGGCTGAGGAAGCCATGCCCACACTGGGGATGAGACCGGAAACGCTGAAGCGAAGGCAGGCGGCTTTACGCTTCTTGATGCGGGAAGCGGTGGATGTGGACGTGGCGTGGGTCTATGCCAAATCGGGCTGCACCCTGGCCGACCTGCAGGAACTGGCGGAAAGGGACCTGATCCTCCTGCGGGAAAGCGAGATCTGGCGGGACCCGCTCAAGAGAACGGAAGAGCGGAGAAGAGAAACTGAAAGCGCGGAGAGCGGAATTCCTCCAACCCTGACGGCTGACCAGAAGAAGGTTTGGGAAACGATCGAACCCGCCTTCCAGGGACAAGCCGATTATCCTTTCCTCCTTCATGGTGTGACCGGCTCGGGAAAAACCGAAATCTATCTACGCTGCACCGAGGCAGCTCTCAAACGGGGCAAGCAAGCCATCCTGCTGGTGCCGGAGATCGCCCTGACGCCTCAGACAGTCCAGCGGTTCCTGCGACGCTTTCCGGGGCAGGTGGGATTGGTTCATTCCCAGCTTTCGGAGGGCGAACGCTACGACACCTGGCGGAGAGCGCGGGCAGGGTTGCTCAAGGTGATCATCGGGCCGCGCTCGGCCCTGTTCACGCCCCTGCCATCCATCGGCTTCATCGGAATCGACGAGTGCCACGACGGCTCCTATTACCAATCCGAGCCGCCATTCTATTCAGCCGTGCAGGCGGCCATCCAATACGCCCGCATGTGCGGAGCCGTTTGCGTAGCGGGCTCGGCCACCCCCCCGGTGGCATGGCGCTATTGGGCTGCGCCTTCACCTATCGTCCAATTCGCCGGAAGAGGAAGGAAAGATTTTCCACCTGGTGGAACTGCCGGAACGGATCGAGGGGCGGAGTCTGCCGCCGGTGCAGGTGACGGACATGCGGGAGGAATTGAAAGGCGGCAACCGGGGCGTCTTCAGCCAGGCATTGGTGGATGGCCTCGGACGGGTGCTCGAGCAGGGCCAGCAGGCGATCCTCTTCTTGAACCGGCGCGGCACGGCTACCTACGTTTTTTGCCGGGACTGCGGGCATACCCTCAAATGTCCACGCTGCGATACACCGCTCACGTTACACCTTGGAACGGGGGAACATTTGGATGTTGAGACGGAGAACCGGCCTGCTTCTCCACGCGAGAATGGCTCCAAGCTGATTTGCCACCACTGCGGATTTTCGAGGGAAATGCCGGAGACATGCCCAAACTGCGGCAGCCGGCAGATCCGGTCCTATGGGTTGGGGAGCGAACGAGTGGAGGCCGAAGTCAAAACCCTGTTCCCGTCGGCGCGGACGCTGCGATGGGACTGGGAAACCACCCGGCGAAAGGATGCCCACGAGATCATCCTGGGTCATTTCATTGCTCACCGGGCGGATGTGCTGGTGGGGACGCAGATGCTGGCAAAAGGATTGGATCTTCCATTGGTCACCCTGGTGGGGATCGTGATGGCCGATGTGGGCCTGAACCTGCCGGATCCCTTCGCGGCCGAGCGGACCTTCGACGTGCTGACGCAGGTGGCCGGGCGGGCCGGGCGTTCTGCGCTGGGCGGGGAGGTGATCCTGCAAACGTACCAGCCGGAGAACTACGTGATCCAGGCTGCCGGCGGGCATGACTACGCGGCCTTTTATGCCGCGGGAGCTGGAATACCGGCGGCAGTTGAGATATCCGCCATTTGCGCGACTGGTGCGGATGGAATACCGGCATCAGAATGCAGCCCGGGCGCAGGCGGAGGCGAGCCGAATGGCAGAGAAGCTGGCGGCTGAAATCACGGCGGAGCGGCGGGTGGAGACGGACCTCATCGGCCCGCTGCCGTGCTTCCATGCCCGGTTGAATGGGATCTCACGCTGGCAGATCGTTTTGCGAGGGCCGGACCCAGCCGGAATGTTACGGGGCAAGCACCTGGCGGAATGGCGGGTGGAAGTGGACCCGTCCCTGTTAGAAGCCTGGGGTTGCAGGCTGAACCTGGAAAATAAAATAGGGGTGTTGAGCGGCCGAAAACCGCCAACACCCCTGCTCCCTCTGGGCACTCCATTTTAGAGAGGACGCATCAACCAGCAATAGCGCTGGCGGTATTGGGCGGGAGAAATGCCAATATGCTTGCGGAACATGCGCCAGAAATGGGTGTTGTGCTGGTAGCCGACCCGCAGCATGATCTCATTGATGGGCAGGACTGTATCCCGCAGGAGGAGGGAGGCCTGGCGCATGCGCAACTGGGTGAGATAGGCCATCACGGGCATGCTGGTGGCGCGGTGGAACTGCTCGGTGAGGCTGGTGCGGTTGGTGTGGAAGATGTGGGTCAGGCGTGGGATGGTGATCTTCTCGGAATAGTGGGCGTGGAGGTAAAGGATGATCCGCTCGGCTTCATTATCGTAGGGAGGGGCGAGAGGCGGAACCGCTTTGGCGCCGGCGGTCTTGTCCGGGGAGGCCAACACGGCGCCGGATAGGCTCGGGGGTCATGACCAACTGTTCCGACAGGGTAAGAAGCTCCAGGAGGAATGAACGGCTGCGGCAGACCCAGTAATCGTCGGGCTGGTCGATCAACTGGCGGCGGATCGAGTTCGAACAACTCGACGGCCCTTTTGGTCGAGAGGGGGCCAAGCGGGAGCAGACCGGTAAAACCGTCGCGGCGGATGAGGAAGAGGCGCAGGGTGGAGCGGTCCTGCCAGTAAGTGAGCTCATCTCCGGCCGGCTCGCAGCGGATGGATTCGAAAGAGAAACCGCTGTTGAGGATGGCGGGATGGAAGTAGACGGCTCGGGCGTGGAGAGCGACGCTCTTCTCGAGGCGGGGGACTTCATTTTCGTTGAGGAGCATCAGGGTGGGGGCGGTAAACTCCAGCAGTTTGCCGGAGAGGTCGAGCAGCCCGCGGCCATGTTCCACCAACACCAGCCGCAGCCGGTCACCGGTCTGCCGGTCGGGCGAGAAGGTTTCCTCGCTGGCGTAGTAGGCCTTGTAGACGTATTCCGGGTAGAAATGGATGCCACGAGTGCTGAGGTCCATGATTCCAGTATAGCACCCGGTATTTTTGGGGGAATTGCAATTGGATTTCATAATGATTACAATTCGATTTCAATATGTTATGGAAGAACCGCATGTATGCGGCATCCTCATTATTTTCTGAAAGACACTTATTCTATAGGAGGCTTTAATGGTAAAACCCTTGGTTCCCGATTACGTGATGAGCTACCTGGACGACCTGGTGCCGCCGCGTCCACCGGAGATGCAGTCGATGGAAGAGTATGCGCAGAAGATCGACTTTCCCATCATCGGGCCGGCGTCCGGCTATACCTGTTACCAGGTGGCCAGAATGACGGGAGCGCGGCGCATCTTCGAGATGGGGTCGGGCTTCGGCTATTCGACGGCCTGGTTCGCCAAAGCTGTGGCGGAGAATGGGGGCGGCGAGGTGTATCACGTGGTATGGGATGAAGAGCTGTCGAATCAGGCTCGCCAACACCTGGCGGCGCTGGGATATAAGGACAGCATCCGCTACCACGTGGGCGAAGCGGTGCAGACGCTGCGGGAGACGCCGGGTCCATTCGACCTGATCTTCAACGACATCGACAAGGAAGCCTATGCGGATTCGCTGCCGGTGATCGAGGAGAAGCTGCGGCCGGGCGGAGTGCTGATCGTAGACAACATGCTCTGGAGCGGGCGGGTGTTCGATCCGAACGATAAGACTCCGCAGACCGCGGGGATCCGCTCGCTGACGGAGAGGATCACCAGGAGCCCGGATTGGATCGTGACGCTGACGCCGGTGCGGGACGGGGTGATGCTGGCATATAAGAAGTAAGAAAAAGGGTATTGCGAGCGAAGCCCGCGATACCCATTTTTTTATATATTTCACTTGAAGGATGATTTTGCTATAATGATGATACGTATTCATTGAGAGGAGTCATATGGGATCATTTGGACGCGGGTGGTCGTTTTTGAAGGAGGCCTGGGGGATGGCCTTGAAGGACCGGGACTTGATCAAGCCGTCGATCTATTCGCTGTTCGCCGGATTGATCGTATCCATCATTTTCCTCATCCCGATCATCGGGGGCGGGTTCATCTTCGGGACGGACAACACGGTCGGGCAGGTGGTGATGGGCGTGTTCGGGGTGGTGCTGGTCTTCGCCCAATATACGGTCGGGTATATTTTCTCGGCCATGACGATCTACCTGGTGTACGGGTACCTGGCCGAGGGGGACGGGGTGATGTCGAAGGCGTGGAAGATCGTGGGGCGGGAATGGTGGCATATCCTCAGCCTGGCGGCGGCTTCGACGGCGGTGAACGTGATCAAGAACGCGGTGAGAGGCAAGGGGCGCTCGTCCGGACGGAACATGCTGGCGGGGCTGATCAACACGGTCTGGACGGAGGCGTCTTTCCTGCTCCTGCCGGCGATGGTTATTGAAGATATGAACCTGAAGAACGCGTTGGTGCGAGTGGGGCACATCGTCAAGGATAACCTGCTCTTGATCGGGATCAGCACGGTGGGGGTAAAGGCGGTCAATGGGTTGATCGGGTTCCTGCTGGGGGCGGTCGGGATCGCGCTGGGATTCGGGGCGGGGTTCGGGATCGTATCCCTGACGAACGCAACCACCTTTGCGACGGCCGGATTGGTGGGAGGGATCGGGATCGGGGTGGTCCTGGCGGGGATCTTCATCATGGTGGCGACGGTGGTTACGTCATACACGAACACGGCTTATCATACGTGCCTGTACCTGTGGGCGCGGGATGTGGAGAAGGCCCAGGCGGGGAATGCAGGCATCCCGGTGAATGTGCCGGCGCCGGCGCCGTTGGCGGCGGTGTTGGGTCGATAGGGAAAGTACGAAGAGGCTGAACACAAAGGACACAAAGGAACACCAGGGAATTTTGGATTTTGGATTGGGGCGACCATCTTGGTTGCCCCAATTTTTGGGGAGGAATTTCTCCACGAACACGAAGGTTCACGAAGAATTTTTGATTTTGGATTGGGGCGAGTCATCCGATAGATTATGGAGTATGAAAGATTATGGTAGGGGCACGAGATGCCAAAATCGGCACGAAGTGCCCCACTCCGTTTCACTTCGGGGGTGATATCGTGCACCTACGATTTTTGAGGTGGGCCGAGAGAGGGCAGGGCTATTATGGAAGAAATTCTACGTTAGTGACGTAGTAGCCTTTTTCGTCGTCCATGACTAGGCGGGATGGGTTAATGAGGATCGAGGCCGGGAAGCCATAGGTCTCATCATAGGTAACATCGAGTTTGTATACCCCTTTCGAGATGGCGGAATCCACCGTGTCGAAGAGGCTTTCGATGGTGCCGTAGGGTGTAAATGACTGAAGATACCTGGTGATATCCTCATTATTTCTGGCGGTCATGGAGAGGATCTCACCAGCCTGGACTTCAATCGCCAGGGGCATCATGCTTCCCCAGGGGCAATTGCAGCCAATCTTGAGATTGAAGCGGTAATGCTGGATGGGTTGGGATTCCCACAGGGTGCGGTTTTGCTGGAGGGCCTTGTGTTGAGGGCCGCCACATGCAGTCAGGAATGCAAGCAGGAAGAGCAGGAAAATCAGGCCAGGTTTTTTCATTCTATTGCCTCCTTTTTTGATGATGAACCTAAGGTTGTTCTGGAAGAACAGGTTAAGTGTACACCAGAAACACGAGGAAATTTTGGATCCCCAAAGGGGACGATGTTGTTGATTTTGGATTGTTGATTGAGGCGATCTTGAGGGTTGCCCCAATTTTGGTTGGGGGAGAGGAATTTTTAAACACAAAGGTCACGAAGGAACACGAGGAAATTTTGGATTCTTGATTGGAGCGAGGCGTCCCATAGATTATGGTAGGGGCACGAGATGCCAAAATCGGCACGAGGTACCCCACTCCCTCCACTTCGCTACGGGATAGGGAGTAGGGCTCTAATCGAGGTCTTCACGGGTGACGCCTTCGGTTTCGAGGACGAAGTCGGGGCCGAAGGCAAGGGCGGGGGTTTGGTAGCCGGCGGGGGCAATGCCATTCAGGACTTTTTGGACGGAGGCGAGGGCGGCCCGAATGGTCCAATCGACGCCGGCTTCGGGGCCGTGCAGGAGGGCGACGGCCTTGCGACCCTGGTCGTCGGTCACCTCGCCCCAGACATGGGTGACGGTACGGGCGCGCTGGTCAGCGGTGGGGCCGGGCCTGACGAAGCGTTTTAAAATGGTCCGGATGAGCGGCAGTTTAAGGAGAGGCCGCAGGGAGGCTAACGCGCCCAGGAGTTGGATCTGGGCTTTGGGAAGGACGGCATAGTCTTCGATGTTGGGGATGGCGGTGCTGTAATACGCCGTAAACACATCCCCCCAGGTCAGGCGGGTGGCCAGGAGGGGACCCCGGCCAAAATCGATCAGGCGGGTTTTTGCGGCGGGGTGAGGGATTTCCAGACTGCCATTACGGCGGATGCGATCACCGAAGGCAACCAACTCGATGGCGGTCCGCTGGGTGCCGGGGGGAAGACCGCCGGGGCCCTCCGTCCGAAAGGCGAGGGACAGGTGGGTGGCGGAGGGAAGACGCTGCTTGAGATGGACGGCGAGACAATCGGTGGGAACTATGTCAAAGCCGACGCCGGGGAGGAGCATGACGCCCCGAGATTTGGCTTCGGCATCCCGGGCGGCGATGGCTTCGTAGACGGGGATCTCGCCGGTCAGGTCGAGGTAATGGGCGCCGGTGCGCAGGCAGGCATCGACCATGGGTTTGGAGGTGTAGACATAGGGACCGGCGCAGTGGAGGAGGACGGTAACCCCTTCAAGGGCCTGTTCAATTCTGGAGGCATCCTGGAGGTCGAAGAGGCGGAATTTAAGGCCCAACTCGGAGGCGAGTTTTTCGATAGCAGGGCCATCGCGGCCGGCGAGGATGGGACGGAGGCCGGTTTGGACGGCGAGGCGGGAAGCGGCCTGGCCGACGAAGCCGTTTGCGCCATAAAGGAGGAAGGAAGGGGACATAGGATTTTGGATTTAGGATTTGCGATTTTGGATTTCTGATTTAGGATTTGCGATTTATGATTGAGGGAGGAGATTTAAACACAAAGGTCACAAAGGTTCACGAAGGAATTTAGATGTTTGATTGAAGCGACCGGTCCGATAGAGTAGGGGCACGATACATCGTGCCGATTTTGGCACATCGTGCCCCGACGAGGGGAAGGGGCGAACGCCATTCCCCTTACGGGGCGGGGGTGGGTTTGACGGGGAGGGCATCGTAGACACCGGTTTTGAGGAGGGTGAGGTCGCCGGCGGCCTGGGCGGAGAGCATCTGGCACTGGCGGGCGAGGTCGGCGGATTGCTGGAGGATGCGGAGGGCTTCGTCGGGGTTGTGGAAGCCCTGGCTGTTGCTGGAGGCGATGAAGTCCCACATGAACTGGGCGTGGCGGTGAAGGGTGCGGGCCTGGTCCAGCAGGGTCTTATCCACATTCGGGTTGGCGGCGGCGGAGGTGAGGGCGGTGATGGCGTCGATGAGGGCGTCCTCGGTATTCAACTTGGCATTGTAGACGGTATCCTGGATGGTCTTGACGCGGGCGAGGACGTCGTGCTACGTCGGTGTGGCACTGGGCGCAGGTGAGGTCGGCTTCGAGGAGGGGACTCTTGATATCGTGGCTGGAATACTTCATGGCGCCGTCGCGGACGTAGGGCATGTGACAGTCGGCGCAGGCTACACCCGCGTTGAAGTGGGTGCTGCCGGCGGTATAGAGCTCATAGTCGGGATGGCGGGATTTAATGAGGGGCGTGCCGGCGCCGGGGTAGTTCCATTCGGAGAAGGAGAGATTGTCCTCATACTTGATGATGTCCTCGACCTTCATGCCATCCGCCCAGGGGACGGTGAGGAGTTTGTCGGCGCCCTGGAAGAAGTAGGTGACATGGCAGTTGGCGCAGACGAGGGAGCGCATCTGCTGGCGGGTGTAGGTGCGCCAGTCGATACCCTGATCCTTGAGGGCAGACTCCACCGCCGGATTGGTAATGACGAGGCGCATGGTACCGGCTTCATGACAGTTGGCGCATCCGATCGGGTTATTGATCAGGGGGGTCATCTCGGAGAAGAGCTTGGCATCATAGGCGGGCATGCCCATCTGGGTCCACAGGCCGGGGTTATCGGAGGATTTGCAGGAATAGCAGGTGGCGTGGGTCTTGGCGTCGACGCGTTTGGTGGCGCGGATGTCGATGAGGGTGTTCTGGTGGCCGCGGGGCTGGTTGTAGTCTTTGGCGAAGGAGTAGCCGGCGAAGAGGATGACCAGGCGGGGGTCTTTGAGGAGGTAGGATTCCTGGGCGGAGCCGCCGTAGGTGGTGGGGGTGTTGTTGGTGGCGGTTTGGAGGAGGCTGGAGTATTCGTTGGGATAGTTGAGGCCCCACAGGGAGGAATCCGGCTCGAGGGGTTTAACGGTGGCAACCAGGGGAAGGGAACGGGCCTGAGGGGGCTGGTTGCGGAGGAAGAAGAGGACGCCGATGAGGAGGCCGGTCAGGACGACGATAATGCCGACGAGAAGGAGGGGCAGGGCGATCTTTTTCATTTGGGGTAGACCTCAGATTCTTGGAATGCAGCCACGGACAGGCCGCGGGGTCCGTGCGCAACGGAACGGTGACACGACCAGCAAGCCTGCCCGAACGGCTGGGCGCCCGCCAGGAGGGCATCGACCGTATCCGCATGGCAGCGGATGCAGTTGGCCTGGAGGATGGCGTCGGTCTGGCGAGTGGCGCGGATGGCATCCGGATAGGTTTTAAAGGTGAAGGAGAGGACATCCTTCATGCCGGAGTAGCCCTTATAGATGTAGTAGCTGAGCAGGTTTTGGTGGGGGAGGTGACAGTCGGTGCAGACGGCGACCGTGGCATGGGCGGCGTGGGCCCAGCCCTGGTATTGGGAATCCATGACGTGGCAGTTGTTGCAGGTGGAGGGGTTCGTGGCCGAGGTAGGCCGGCGCGTCCGTTACCCATCCGAAAACCCCTAGAGATACCAATAAGAGGAAGATACCGATAAGAAGGGGGGCTTTTTTGTTCATCGGACCCTTTCTAAAGTGGGTAACGGACGCCAGCCGCTCTACCGGTAAGTTAATTCATATTATATGGAGGCAGGGGAGGCGTGGCATTGGGATTCATTGGGATTTATTTGAGAAGAAAGTTGGGTAGTTGGGTAGTTTTGTAGTTATGTAGTCGGATGGAGAATGGGTAAATGGTGAATAGGTATCGGGTAATGGGGTAATTAGGTGAAAGCTCAAAGCTGAAAGCTCAAAGCTGAGGCGGTGGAATTGAACTTGAGGTTCAACAAATATTCAATTTCCTCCCAGAAGGGATGGGACACTTCCGGAAAAGGATATAAAGACCGTATTCGATACGCGGGTTCGAAAGAGGAACGAATAGCCTTTTCCCTTGACCTTCCGGGTAGGGGCGTATGGCGTACGCCCGGATTTGGAACCCATGCGTCCGACGCTCAGAACCCATGCGAGGGGGACAGTTAATTGTTCCAAGGATCGAGCCCTGCAGGAGAACACTGCGCGGTGCAGGGAGGAACGAATATTTTCCGGATGAAGCGGAGCACAGGCGGCGGAGGAAAAAGAGGCAGGGCTCATACTTTTATAATAGATCGTTTGTTTCATCTGTCAACTGGACGGATGTCACTTGTTTGGAGAATGAAAGGAACGAGAAAGTACCTAGAGGCTTAACACAACCCCGCTGAAGAACGCGGGCTTAGGACACAACCCCGCTGCAGAGCCACCGCTGAAGAACCACCGCTGAAAAACGCGGGGCAGGCGCGGGACATGGGGACACGATGGAAAGAAAAAAACCTTTCCACGACCCCTGTAGAAGAACACTGCGGGGCTTCCCCCACAGAAGAATACTGCTTATCCTCTCCTGTGATAGACCCTAAAGGTTTCCCTGGTCATTCCGGCAAGCCGGTCATGCATGGAAACCTTTAGGGTCTGGTTGAATTGGAAGACTCTGCGTTGTAATGCGCCAGGGAAACGACCTTGCAAGCGAAAGCATAGGCGCGCAATTTTTTACGCCCAAGAGAGCTGAAAAGTCAGTTCTTTTTCCCCGATCTGGAAATCAGCCTGTCTTGCCCGCCGTCATCGAATCCAATAGGCTTTGGGATAGCTGATCTTTCTTATGAAATTTTTTATGTTCGTGGAGTGGTAACAAAATGAGGCAGGCCAAGGTAATAAGCGCACTACTGCCAAAACATAGATAGTTTTTGTAGTTCAGGTAAGCCAGTGAGAATACCAAAAAGGCAATGCCTATGGCTATAAAAACACTTAACTTATTCTTGTATGACTTTGTCTCAGCGGCTCTTGTTTGTGCAACCATATAAGGGATTACGGTGTGAAATTGTGGAGGTGCGTCGCGGAGGTTGGCAGCCAGCCCGATTTGCTGCTCCGGCTCCAGCCTTCCTAATTGTTGAAAAAAAGAAATCATATACCGTGGATCCGATCCGGCGTCCTCGAGGACCGAATCTTCGACCCTTTCCCGGGCCAGTTTCTCCGCCAATACTTTTGGCGAGATTGCCCTGATCATCAACCCATAGGGATCCTCCACTGGATAGAGAGAAGCCCCATCCCTCGGGAGTTTTTCCAGCAGCTGCCGGGCGGGAAGGCTTAAAAATGGGGACCCGTAGATCCAACTCTTCTCCCGCAATGGAGGTACAGATAACCGTGGCGGATTTGCCATGAGAAATGTATTTCACTTTCGCAAGGTTCCGGATGACCTCGGAATGCGGCAACTGCTCCATCCGTTCGTCCAAAGACAGGCCATAAAAGCCCTTGCGTATTCTGTAGGTGAGTTCAACCGATCCTGCCGGCAGCGCTTTACCCAGGAAGGAAATACTAGCCCAACTGATCATGCCAAATAACCAGGCCCATTTTTTTATCACTGAGTAATAACAGATGAAGTACATATCTCTGCCGACGAAGAGTAGATCGCCAACATCGTCCGTAAAGATCGCGTTTGGCCAAACGGCATGCTCGATGGCAAGCCTGATGGAAGACTGCCGGCTTGCAGCAGGACTCGGGGATCTTGTTTTCAGGTCCTTTGTTTCCTTCTCCGGTGGTGTATCCATGCTGGAAAGAAGTCTCTCCGGAACGCGGCTGACCTGGGTGGAATTTTTCTGTTCCAAAGCAGCGACGTTAGCGGGTTCTTGAGCTATACTGCTTTGTGGCTGCGAAAGGACGTTGCCGCAGCTCGGGCATGTGCCGTCTGATCTGGGCAGGACTCGCAGGTTGCACTTTGGACAAACGACGGTACTGAGAGGGGCCATTTCCCTTCCTTTCCGAGAGCTCTACTGACCTGGGCGATACTCTCTGGTGCAAAGGAGTTTCCTCATTGTCGTGCTAATACCGTGGATTTACAACAAAAAGAAAGAAAAATTCACGGCATTCTCAAAGTAATCAAGGCTATGCAGAATTTCCATATCTATGCAGGATGTACTACGGGGCACGACCCCTTGCAGTAGAACCACCGCTGAAGAACGCAGGACAACCGTGGGGCGATGAGGACATAAAAAACGCCAACCCCCATTTTCCCTATGGGATGCTACGCAATCAAGTACAAAAATGGAGAGGAAAGAGAGAGGGTGAATTACATGATTGCCTGAAAGACTTCCTCCAGGTGGGTCAGGGCGGTGGAAAAATGGCCTTCGCCGGGATAAAAGGTGGCCTGGCAGGCGGGGATGGCGGCGGCGACCCGGCGGGCTACGGCCACCGGCACGTTCCGGTCGGCTTCGCCATGGAGGAGCCGGACGGGGAATTGGATCTCTTCGAGCTGGAAATCCCACGGGCGGCCGCACAGGTGGGTATCCCAGGCGATGCCCTGGATGCCGGGGCGCATGGCCTCGGAGGTGCTGGCCATGAAGGCTTCCAGGCGGCCGGGTTTTTCGAAAAGAACAGCCTCTCCCGGGGGCAGGCTGCGGGACATCTGCCGGCGGATCTTAGCGGGGTCCACTTTCAGGTTGGGTTTGGTGAGGGACAGGAACAGGCGGATCAGGCGGGGCGAACGAGCCGCCACCCGCCACATCAGCCAACCCTGGAAGGGCATCCCGAGACGGACTTCGGGTGAGTCCATCCGGCCGGCGCCGCTGGCGATGACGGCTCCGGATAAGCGCCCGGGGATCAGGCGGGCGCAGGCAGCGACATAGCCGGCTCCGCCCGAAACGCCGAACACTCCAAACTTGCCCAGTCCAAGGCAGTCTGCCAGGGCCAGGACATCCGCCGGCCAATGGCTGAGGCTGCGGCCGGGTTGAAAGGTGGAGCCGCCCATGCCGGGCCGGTCACAGGCGATCACGCGAATGCCGGCCTTTTCCAGGGCGTTCCCGTCCAGCATGAGCGGGTCGAGACGGGAGCCGGGGATGCCGTGGAAGTAGAACAAAGGTTTACCGCCGGGCAGCCCATATTCGGCATATGCGAGCGTACGGCCGTCCGGGAGACGAATGGAGGAGGGTGGAGTGAGCATATTCTTGGTCCTTATGTCAGCCGGTGGAGGGGGAGACCCAGGGCTGGCCGAAGATGATGGGGGAGATGAGGACGTGGAGGGCCCTTATGTCGATGTCGGAGCGGTTGCCCAGGATCACGAGCATCATGTGTGAATCGGGAAAGCGGTGGATGGCGCTCACGAAGCCCCCGGCGCCGCCGACATAATACATCCAGGGGTGGTCGAACTGTTTGCCGATGTTCCAGCCGTAGCCGCTGCTGGTGGTGGTGGCGGGGATGGGGACGAAGGGGGTGAACATTTCGGCCTGCAGGGAGGCCGGGATCAATTTGTCGGTAGAGAGGGCCTGATCCCACAGGAGCAGGTCCCCGACGGTGGAATATAACCCGGCGGCGGAAAATTGGATGGACTTGTCCACGAAGGGAGGCCGGGTGGTGGCATCCGTATACCCGAGGGCATGGTCCTGGCCGGGATTGGGATCGATATCGTAGCCAGAATCCTTCATTTGAAGGGGATCGAAAATGTTCTTCTGGAGGAAGTCCGCATAGGACAGGCCGGAGACATTCTCGATGATCAGTCCCAGGAGCATATAGTCGGAATTACTGTAGGAGAATTTCTCACCGGGTGTCATCGACAGGGGCAGGTCCCGGAATTGGGTCACGATCTGGAGGGGGTTTCAGGATGGAGGATGAACTCCCGGATGCCGGGGACGTTATTGACATCGGGGATGCCGGAGGTGTGGATGAGGAGCTGGTGGATGGTGATGGGCGCCCAGGCGGCCGGGCAATCCTGGACGTACTTGCAAACCGGGTCCTGCACGGTGAGTTTGCCCTGCTGCTGAAGCAGCAGGATGGCCATGGCCGTGAACTGCTGGGTGATGGTGCCGATATGGAATTTGACGGCGGGCGTGTTGGGGATTTGCAAGTCGACATTGGCGAGGCCGTAGCCCTGGCTGAAGAGGACCTGCCCGTCCCGGGCGACCAGGATGGCTCCGCTGAATTTTCCCTCTCCGGCCAGGGCGGAGAGGGCTTCATCGAGTTTCGCGGCCATTTGGGTGTCGGCGGAAGGTGCGGAGGTATCGGTGGGGGCGGCCGGCGGGGTGGAGCTGGGTAGCGTGGACGGGGTGGGAGAGGCGGAAGGCGTTGCGGGGGCGGCGCAGCCGGTGGAGAGGGCCACCAGGGTTAAGATGAGGAGCAATCGAGAGAGACGGGGCATATTTTCCTCCTTGGGTGATACACGGATATATTAGCACAAAACGAGGGAAAAGAGCTTCACCGCCTATTGCAGGTGGAAGGTCCGTAGCTCAGGCAAAAACCCCCCAGGGCTACCATTAAAATAATGATACCGATAAGGAGGGAGGCTTTTCTGATCATCTGATCCTTTCGAAAAAGAGGATAACGGACACCCGCCGGATTGATAGGTACTGGTACGCCCATTACTGTACAATAGGTAGTGGATATTCTCACAAGCCAATTCACTGCCCTCCATGGGTCGTCATCGGGTTGGCTTGCAGGAGCGTCGTGAATGGAGAAAAAATGAAAAGACGGATGCGCGCGTCCACGAGTAGAACTTGCCTGAAACTATTCCTGATCCCCATGCTGACACTCATGGCCCTGCAGACGCCGTCTGTTTCAGCCATTGCCCAGGACCGGTACGTCTCCCCCAGCGGCTCCGACACGGCCAACACTTGCACCAGCATCTCCAACCCCTGCGCCACCGTCAGTCATGCCATCGCCCAGGCCGTTGCGGGCGACCACATCCATATCTTCGCGGGGACATACAATTCGGTCCACTTCACCGTTGACAAAACCCTTAATTTCTATGGGATGGGCGGCAAGGACACCACCATCCTGGATGGAGGCTATTCCGGGAGGGTGGTGAGCCTCAACGCGGGCCTGAATGTCATCTTCACCGACCTGACCATCCGCAACGGCAATACGGATGCGGGCGGTCTCGGTGGCGGCATCTACCAGCCCTACCCTACGACCACATTGACGTTGATGCGGGTCAACGTGACGGGCAATACGGCCCATTTCGGGGCGGGCATCTACAGCGGCGGAACGCTGAACATCCTCGACAGCGAGATCAGCAACAATTCCGCCAACCTCTCTGATGGCAGTGGAGGCGCCTTATTTCTACTCGGAACCGGGCTATCCGCCAACCTGACCGATGTGACCATCCGCGAGAACTCCTCCGTGGGAGACAGCGCCGGGATCCATTACCAGATCGATAATTCGAGCGGGGGGTTGACGATGCTCATCAACGTGACCATCAGCCATAATATGGCCAAAACCAGTGCCGCCGGAAAAATTGCTGGTAACGGAAAAGTCACATTCATCAACAGCACCATCGCCAACAACCACATCACCGGCGGGACCGGTTCAAATACCGGCGGGTTCACCAATTTTGGCACCGTCAAAATTGCCAACAGCATCTTTGCCTATAACGATGACAAGAACTGCAACGTCAGCGGCTCCTCCTGGACCTCGTACGGCAACAACATCGACAGCGGCAGCACTTGCGGGTTCAGCAACGCCACTTATCACGACATGCAAAACACCAACCCGCGCCTGGGCCCGCTGGGAACAACGGCGGACTCGGTGTATACAATGGCTCTTTTGCGGGGGAGCCCGGCGATCGACGGGGTGATCTATCTTGCCCCCAATGCCGCCCCGGCGTATGACGCACGCCTGGTTCCCCGGCCGTTCGGCAGCGCTTACGATATCGGAGCGTATGAAAGCAATATTGCCGCCTGGGTCTACCTGCCGCTGATTAAGAAGTAAAAAACTTATCTAAAAAGAAGCCCTAAAGGTCTTTTAGACTTTTAGGGCTTCTTGTTTTTACAACCCGGCCGCCTGCTTCATGGCGGGGGCTTTGGAGGTGTCTTCCCAGGGGAACTGGACGTCGTCGCGGCCGAAATGCCCGTAGGCGGCGGTCTTGCGGTAGATGGGGCGGCGCAGGTCCAGGTCACGGATGATGGCGCCGGGGCGCAGGTCGAAGTACTGGCGTGACGAGGCTGGCGATCTTCTCATCCGCGATCTTGCCGGTGCCGAAGGTCTCGACGTTGACGCGAGAGGGGATGGGCCACGCCGATGGCGTAGGCCACCTGGATCTCGCAGCGGTCGGCCAGCCCGGCCGCGACGACGTTCTTGGCGGCCCAGCGGGCGGCATAAGCGGCCGAGCGGTCCACCTTGGTGGGATCCTTGCCGGAGAAGGCGCCGCCGCCGTGACGGCCCATGCCGCCGTAGGTGTCGACGATGATCTTGCGGCCGGTGACGCCGGCATCACCCATGGGTCCGCCGATGACGAAGCGGCCGGTGGGGTTGACGTAGACCTTCAGCTTGTCGTCGATCATGCCTTCGGGCATGGTCGGCATGATGACGTTCTCCATGATGCCTTCCTCGATCTCGGCATGGGAGACGTCGGGGGAGTGCTGGGTGGAGACGAGGACCGTGTCGATGCGCTTGGGGCGGCCGCAATCGTACTCGACGGTCACCTGGGACTTGCCGTCCGGGCGCAGCCAGGGCAGCAGGCCGGCCTTGCGCACCTCGGCCAGCTTGCGGGTCAGCTTGTGGGCCAGGTAGATGGGCATGGGCATGAGCTGCTCGGTCTCATTGCAGGCGAAGCCGAACATCATGCCCTGGTCGCCGGCGCCGATGAGGTCGATCTGGTCCTGGTCGCCGTCCTTGGCTTCCAGGGATTTGCTGACGCCCATGTCGATATCGGGGCTCTGGCTGGCGATGGCGGAAAGGACGCCGCAGGTATTGCCGTCGAAACCCTTCTCGCTGCTGTCGTAGCCGATCTCCTTGACCACCCGCCGGACCAGCTCATCGAAGTTGACGAAGGCGTTGGTGGTGATCTCGCCCAGGAGCATGACGAAGCCGGTCTTGGTGGCCACTTCGCAGGCGACCCGGCTCATGGGGTCCTGCTCGAAGCAGGAATCCAGGACGGCGTCGGCGATCTGGTCGCAGAGTTTGTCCGGGTGGCCTTCGGTGACGGATTCGGAGGTGAACAGTAGTTTGGGAGAGGACATAAAAGTTGTCATGAGATACCCTTTCAGAAAAAGAAATTGCCCTTCGGGTTCGAAAGGGCAAATTGCGCGAGGCGCACGGCTGCCCTCTCATCTTCCAGATTTTCTGTCGGAATTGGCACCATCCGCTTTCGCGGTGGTTGTCGAGGTTTCACAGGGCCGGTCCCTCCACCTCTCTGGATAAGAGCGCCGATAGGGGCTATTGAATTGTTGGCGGGATAATACCACAGGTGGGAGGGAGCGTCAAATCGAAAAATGGGCGGGAAAGGATGAACCGCCAAGTCGCAAAGACGCCAGGAAGAGGGATTAGGCCACCCGCTAAAACGCGGGGCAATGAAGGCGGGAAAGAACACCAAGAAGAGAGAAGAAAAGCTTTTGGTAAGTGAAAG
This sequence comes from uncultured Chloroflexia bacterium, assembly GCA_963782935.1. Classification (GTDB taxonomy): domain Bacteria; phylum Chloroflexota; class Anaerolineae; order Anaerolineales; family Villigracilaceae; genus UBA877. The sequence goes on from CAWALN010000013.1 coordinate 70,468, forward strand.
AAAAAGATTTACCGCCAAGGTAGGAAGAACGCCAGGAAGAGAAAAATAAAGTTTTATTTGGGGATCCTTGGCATCTTTGCGCCTGTGTCCCTACGTCTTTGCAGGCTTGGCGGTTACTTTTTTGAAATGGAAAGTTATCGTTTTTGAGAAGGAGGCGGTGGCGGACATGTACAATTGGGCCCAGGAGAGCCGATGACACCATTGACCAAATTATCATCCCCACACCGATCCATGGCGCTGATTTTCTTGCTGGCATTAGCCCTGAGCGCCTGCGCGCCGGCGGCTAATTTGCCTGCGCCCACCGCTGCAATCCAGACCGTCGAAGTGACCCAGGTGGTCACCCAGGTGGTCACTGCGGAGGTGACCCAGGTCGTGGAAGTGCAGGTCACGAATACGCCCACCGCGACCCTGGAACCGACCGCCACCCCCGATTTTTCGCCTACGCCGACGAAGGTCCCCACCACCACGCCCCGTGGGAGCCGCCGCGGATAGAGGTGTTGGCCGCAGCCGGGACCGAGAAAACCGCCTGCTGGTACGGCCCGAGCACGGGCTATCTCTATAAATACGGCCTGCCCAAGGGGGTGTGGATGCGGGCGATCGGGCGCAACGAGGACGGCTCGTGGGTGATCATCAAGGCGGGGGATGATGGAGTCAATAACGCCTGCTGGATCCAGTCCAACCTGGCGAAATTCCTGTCGGGAGGCCTGAAAGATTTGCCGGTCTTCTGGCTGGTGCTGCCTTATTCGGTGCTGTACCTGCCTCCCCAGGCAGTGAGCGCCAACCGGGTGGGGAATGAGGTCAGCATTTTCTGGCAGCCGGTCTGGCAGACGGAGGACGATTACGAAGGTTACATGGTGGAGGCATGGGTCTGCCAGGGCGGCAAGCAGGTATTCAGGCCCGTGAATTACTACACTTCCTACGCCGATAACCAGAAGTTGATCGCGGACAAGGGCATCATCGCCGTCAAGGTGGTGGACGAGCCCGGCTGCGACCTGCCTTCGAGGGCCCGCCTGTACACGGTGGAAAAACATGGGTATACCAATTACGTCATGGTGCCCTGGCCGCAGGCCGCTCCCTAACCGCCCTCGAGAACAGTTGATGAGACTTTATGAACACAACCAAAACACTCTCTAAAACCTTTTTGATCATTGCCGCAGCCGGGATATTGGCTGCCACGATCCTCGCCTGCGCGGCCACACCGGCAACTCCGGTGGACACACCCGCCCCGCTGGTCCAGGTGGTGACCCGCCTGGTCAATCAGGAGGTGACCCAGGTGGTCACCAAAATCGTCGAAGTGCAGGTGACCGTCACTCCCGGGCCGACCCAGGAGCCCACCTCCACACCCGATCCGTCCGGCGCGGCGGCGAATACCTATCCGCTGGCGATACTGCCGGAGTATACCGACTGCCTGTACGGCCCGGCGGCGTGGTTCGTCTACAAGACCAGTTTCCCGGCCGGCGGGCAGGTGGAAGTGGTGGGTCGCAGCGCAGATGGCAACTGGGTCAACATCGAGGAAGTCGGCGGCTGGAACTCCTGCTGGATCGAGGCCACCCAGGCGCAACTGCAGGCCAGCCGGGTCGAAGACCTGCCGGTGGTGAGCACCATGCTGCCGAAAAGCGCGCTCGAGTTCGGCTCACCCCTGACGACTACCGCCAAGCGGGAAGGCGACGAGGTGACGGTGGCATGGGAGGCGGTCTATATGTCGTCAGATGAGGTGCAGGGCTACCTGATCGAGGCCCGCCTCTGCAAGGGCGGTCAACTGACGGACCAGCAAATCTTCGTGCCGGTGACATTCGAGCAAAATGTTGGGACGATTTCGGTCAAAGTCAAGGACGAGGCCGGCTGCGCGGAACCTTCCACGGCTCATATTATTTCGATGGGAAAGCGCGGTTTTGCGGAATGGGAGAAGATCTTCTGGCCGGCGCAGAACTAGGAATTCTAAACACGACGGACACAAGGTACACAACGGAAGAAAAGCACAGGACAAAGAAAAGACTTAACAATTCGGAGAAGAGACAGAAGGATGCTAAAAGACAACCGGATAGAATGTCTTTTTTCCATCGTGTACCTTAGTGTCCTTCGGGTTTAAGGTTTTTTTAGGAGTAGACATGAGCAGATACGCGGAGTTTGTGCAGAAATACCCGTCTTACGATACAACCCATGACCTGGACGAGCTGCGGCAGCGGGATTATTCCCGGCTGGACAGCCTGGGACAGGTGTACCTGGATTACACCGGCGGGGGCCTTTATGCGGATTCGCAGATCCGGGCGCACCAGGAATTGCTGACGGGACATGTCTTCGGCAACCCGCATTCCTCCAATCCCGGCTCCATGGAAGCCACCCGCCTGATCGAGAGCGCCCGGGCGGCGGTGCTGGATTTCTTCCGGGCTGACCCGGACGAGTACACGGTCATCTTCACCCAAAATGCCAGCGGAGCCCTCAAGCTGGTGGGCGAAGCCTATCCGTTCACGGCCGGCAGCCATTACGTCCTGACCTTCGACAACCACAACTCGGTCAACGGCATCCGCGAATTCGCCCATGCCAGGGGAGCCGAGGTCACCTATATCCCGGTGGCGCTGCCGGATATGCGCGGGGATATGGCTTCGCTGGAGGCGGCCCTGCAACGAGGCGGAGCCGGGCAGAATAACCTGTTCGCCTACCCGGCCCAATCCAACTTCTCCTCGGTGGTGCATCCGCTCGAGTGGATCGAACAGGCCCACGAGAAGGGCTGGGACGTGCTGGTGGATGCGGCCGCCTTCGCTCCGACCAACCGGCTGGACCTTTCCAAGTATAAGCCGGATTTTGTGCCCCTGTCGTTCTACAAGATGTTCGGCTATCCCACCGGCGTGGGGGCCCTGCTGGCCCGCAAAACCGCGCTGAAAAAGCTGCACCGGCCCTGGTTCGCCGGCGGGACGATCACGGTGGCGTCGGTGCAGGGGGATAAATATTACCTGGCGGAAGCGCCGGCGGCCTTCGAAGACGGGACACTGGATTACCTCAACATCCCGGCGGTGGAGATCGGCTTGAAGCATCTCAGCGCGATCGGGCTGGACCTGGTCCACGAGCGGGTGCGCTGCCTGACCGGCTGGCTGCTGGAAAACCTGGAAGCCCTGCGCCACAGCAGCGGCGTCCCGCTGGCGCGGATTTACGGCCCGCTGGATACCACCCAACGAGGCGGGGCGGTGACGGCCAATTTCTTCGACCCGCAGGGTCAGCCGGTCGACCACCGCTCCATCGAGGCGGAGGCCAACCGGGCCGGCATCTCTGTGCGGACGGGCTGTTTCTGTAACCCGGGGGCGGGGAGATCGCCCTGGGACTGTCCAAGCCGGAGCTGGCGGCCTGCTTCACCCAGCCGGGCCACGCTCAACGCCTGAGCCTGGATGATTTCCGCCTGTGCATCGACGGGAAATCCTCGGGGGCGGTCAGGGTCTCGCTGGGATTGGTGAGCAATTTCGAGGATGTGGAGAAGTTTTTGAAGTTCGCGGAGGGGTTGGTTAAGTGATTTTCACCGCCAAATCGCCAAGAACCCAAGGTTTTTTATACGGAAGAAAGAATAGAATGGGAAGCACTCACACCCTTGCGAAGGTTTCTCTAGCCAAGCCCCATTTTAGAGAAGTGTTCAGGAAAGCAATGTGTCATTCCAAAGAGACCCTTCGCAAGGATTTTGGCAAAGTGCCATTGATTCTCCTGGCTGTGAGTAATTCCGAAGAAAGAATAGAATGGATAAAGTATGAATGGGACTGTTCGAGCGAATATAAAACCGGGGATGCGGGTCAGGATCGTGCTGAAGAAGGACCAGGGCTCGGGGAAGCTGACCGAGGGGGTGGTCAAGGACCTTCTGACGAGTTCGCCGACGCATCCGCACGGGATCAAGGTGCGGTTGGTGGATGGGCAGGTGGGGAGGGTGAAGGAAATAGTGGGTTCATAAGCGGGAAACATCTTTCATGTAAAGCGAGATTGCCACACCGCCGGAGAGACACCGGCGGTTCGCAATGACGAACACAAAATACAGTGATTGTCGGGGAGTTGAAACGAATGGATTGGGATAACCGGTTGCGCATTCACTATAAATGGTAATAAAATTCATATAGAGATGATGATGAAAAAACAGCGAAAGTTTTGGCTCATCGCCGCCGCGACAGTCCTGGCGCTATCCGGGATCGCCTGCGGGCTCAATCCATTAAAGCCCACCCCCACGCTGGAGCCGCCGATTCGAGTGCCGGCGACGCAGGTGCCTGTCCCCACGCCCGTCCAGGTCGATGCGATGGCGGGGCTGGTGGGGAGCTGGCTCGACCCGGATGCCAACGGCACCGTCACCACCATCGTCGCCCAGGCTGACGGCTACGCGGTCAAATCGGTCATCAACCCGGACCGCGGCAGCAATGAATTAACCGACACAAGCTGGTCCAATGGCGTGCTTACGTGGACGTACTGCATACCGGCCGCGAATTGCATCACGAGCGAAACCGTCTCCATAAGTGGCGACAGCCTGTCCACCCGCTGGCAGGAAGACGGAGGCAGTTCCGGAGAGACCACCCTGGAGCGCACCAGCCCGGTGGTCGTTCAGCCTCTGCAGGGAAATTACCAGGATTTGATCGGGAGTTGGCTGGACCCGGATACCGGGACTGTCACGACCATCTTGGGCCTGCAGGGTTCACTCACGATCGAACTCGGTCATTAACCCGGCCAGGGGTGGGAATGAATATGTCTCTTCGGACTGGTCGAACGGCGTGCTGACCTGGATCTACTGCGTACCTTACGGCCGCTGCGTCACCACCCGGACGGTGGCGGTGAACGGCGACAGCCTGGATACGGAATGGTTTAGCGACAACGGTTTCTCAGGGTCAACTACGATGCAACGGGTGTCCACCTCCCCATCCCCGGACCTGGGGCCTGTGGATGGCCTGGCGGGCAGATGGCTGGATGCGGAGACAGGAGGATTATCACCTGATCGTGTGGGAGGATAATGAGTACGTCGTTGCAGCCACCTTCAACCCGCACAGAGGCGGGAATGAGGTGACCGGATCCACCTGGGCGAACGGCGTTCTTACCTGGAAGTACTGCGTGACCGGCGGGCGCTGCGTGACCACGACGATGGTCTCGGTCACTTACTGCAGCCTGGAGACCACCTGGACAAACGACGGCGGTCAATCCGGCTCCACAACTTTGGAATGTATGCCATAATTGCAATAAGCCATCCTGAAATAGAGAAATGTTCGTTTTTTGAGTGATGTGCGGTGAAGCCTAATGTTTCTACACTTTCAGACAAACGTGTCCTTCGCATGAAGTTTTTACTTCATAATCGAGAGTAGCTGAGTTATCCTACTTACGGCGGCCTTCAGCCTTGATGTCGGAACTTGCAGGGCCGCCTCAACACTTACGATCGGCAAATTAAATTCGGAAGGCGGAGTCATAAAGAGCCGAATTGTCTTTATGACTCCGCCGATTAGCCAGAGGGAAGGTCTGGGAGGCAGGCAATGAAAATACGCTCGATCACTTATTTTTGCAACCCAGGCTGGCCGCTGGACGAAAAAAAGATGCGGGCGGCGGGAGAATTCCTGGTGGACGCCAAGGCCTCATATGAAGCCTGCGGATACGAGGTGGAAAGCACCCGCCTTGCGACGGTACCTTTCCTGCAAATGTTGGGGGCCGATAATTATGGTGAGACACCCAGGCTGGCCGAAGCCCTGTCGAAGGCCATCAAAGAGGTGGGGATCGCCTACGCCGCCCTTGGTCCGGCCGAGCCCGAACTTCAGAATGGTTTTTCTGCCCTCCCGGAGGCCGTGGCTGCCTCAGAGAACATATTCTTCTCAGGCATCATGGCGGATACCCGTTTCGGCATCTCCATGCCGGCGCTGCGGGCCTGCGCCCAGACGATCGTCCGCTGCAGCACCATCACGCCGGATGGGTTCGCCAACCTGCGCTTTGCCGCCCTGGCGAACGTCAAGCCGGGCTCGCCTTTCTTCCCGGCCGCCTACCATAACGACAATGACCCGGCCTTTGCCATTGCCACCGAGGCAGCCGACCTGGCCGTGGAGGCCTTCACGAACTGCCGGACGGTCAGCGACGGGCAGTGGGCCATGGCGCACGAACTGGAGAAGCACACCCAAAAATTGACTTCGGTGGGGGATATGTTGGGTCAGAAGTATTCGATGGTCTTCAGCGGGATCGATTTCTCGCTGGCGCCTTTCCCCTCCGAAGCCGCTTCGATCGGTACCGCCATGGAACGACTGGGGCTGGTCCGGACCGGCCTGCACGGATTCCCTCGCAGCGGCGGCCATCCTGACCGAATGCATCGAGCGGGCCCGCTACCGGCGGACCGGTTTCAGCGGCCTGATGCTGCCGGTGCTGGAAGACACGGTCCTGGCCCAGCGGCGCCGCCGAAGGGTCATTGACCGTGAAGGACCTGCTGCTCTATTCGGCCGTGTGCGGCACCGGGCTGGACACGGTCCCGCTGCCGGGCGATACCGAGGTGGAGCAGATCGTCCCGCTCCTGCTGGACCTTTCGGCCCTGGCGCTGCGGCTCGACAAGGCCCTGACGGCCCGGCTGATGCCCATCCCGGGCAAAAAAGTGGGGGAGCCGACCAATTTCAACTTTGGATACTTTGCCAACAGCCGGGTGATGGCGCTGGAGTCGGAGCCGCTGCGGCCGCCGCTGGCGGATTCGAGGCGGTTTACCCTGGCGCCGAGGCAGCATATATAAATACTAACCGCTAAGAAAGCTGAGCTACACCTGAGAAAAGCCCTTATAGGCGGAGCAACATATTATGAACCGCAGATCTACGGCTCTGAGCGGAGCTGTGACTAATGTGCAGCGCAGACGAGAGGGCGACGGATTGGGAAATCGCCTCGAGCAAACTGTAGATGAGACATCCACCTCCTAGGTGAATGACCTCAATTCCGGCCTGACCCAAGTGCTGGAAGACGGGACGAATATCTATCTCTACGGCATAGGCTGGATCGCTCAGACGGATGGGACTGATACGGAATACTTCCTGGGGGATGCACTGGGGAGTGTGCGCCAGCTAACCGATGCCAGCGGGGCAGTCACCTGACGCAGAGCTTCGACCCCTATGGGAATGGGCTCAGCAGCGAAGGCAGCGCCTCCAGCATCTACGGCTTCGACGGAGAGCAGACGGATTCCGCGGCGGGAATGATGTACTTAAGGGCGAGGTACTATAATCCTTATCTTAACCAATTTATCCAGCCCGATACGATTGTGCCAGACGGGTACCAACCGGCAGACTGGAATAAGTACACCTATGTGCGGGATAATCCGGTCAACTTCACAGACCCAACTGGTCAGCGGCCATACAATGTTCTGAGTTATGCGTCCAGCAATCCCAGGGATCTTACTCTATGGCTCTACAATGAAATGGTGTGGAATGCCAAAAACGATTCGGTTGTGAACCAATTACGAGGTGCTAACAAACTTGCTGGAGTTCTTGGCGGGATTAGGCTTGATAGGTTGCGGTGTCGGTCTCCTCCCTGAACCGGCTATGCCAATCCTGATTACAACTGGAGGAGTCGTTCTTGCCGGAGCAGGAGCTTTGCATGCTGGATCTCTATATGTCTTTGGTTAACAAGTGAAAAACGGAGCTCGTTGGGACTTCAAGGATGAGATCGGTATTCAAATGGGACAAGGGATTACTTTGTGTACATCGGGAGGTACTTCGACGATGTCGAATACTCTGTACCGGGAAACATATTTTTGCTTACATCGGTCTTGCATCTGGATTTAGGTGGTGGGAAATCAAGGCCGGGGCGGCTTGGGCTGAAAGTAATGATCCTTCGACAATTCAAACAGCAGTGAATACGTAAGAGATGCTCCTCTGGGAGAGATTGACCTCTCATCGTCAGATCCAGAACAATGGAATTTCGGAGATGAGAAGCATGACAATGTAGCCGTAACTTTAGGTATAAAGTTATGGGGGAAATATGGAGCCAGCATGACATTGGCTCAGTTCGAGAGTGAATTGTCCGGTTATCTCGGCGGATTGCAGAGACACGCTGCCGAGTACTCAACCAGTCCAGGAGCGATATGCGAAGTATTGGCCCTACTCTGTTGGTCATTTCAATAACAAGGGTAATATATATGTACCGGAGGTACCATGAAACTTTATGTGCGGTTTGCAACGATTATTCTTCTTACAAGTCTTCTGGAGGCGTGTAACGTATTAGGCATCACACCAACACCGCCCCCAGGCTGGCGCTCGCCGGTTTATCAACTGCTTGTGGATGACTCTGTTTTTCCTCAAGGTTGGAATGTCGATTTTCCGCAGGATACTTCGACAGATACTGAAACCAATCATGTTGGAAGAACCTGGGGATATATGACCGGTGCCAAGGCCGAACAGGCGATATGGCGGGCTTATACAATTGCTGATGCACAAACAAAATACGATGAACTGCAAGGACAGTTTCACCCATCTCGCCCATCAGAACCTGATGCAATTTTCGTTGAGCCAAAACCACCAACCGAGATTGGTTTCCAGAGCCAAGTCGCTGATGAAATGCGGTTGGCTTGTGGCTGGGCATACGTTGCTTATTGTACAGTTGTAGCTCGTTATCGCAATTACGTAACGGACATTCGCATGGATTTGCAAGCAGATCATGAAGGAAACCACTCCGAAGGTTTGACGTATGAGCAGATAGAAACCATAGTCAAAGCTATGGATGCAAAATTTGCAACATTTCTGGCGGCTTTTCCTTGACCCATTTTCGCGTTTAGCGCTTTTGGGGCTGCCAGCAGAGGAGAGAGGCACCAAGGCAGAACGGAACTCCGCTCTGCCTTGCTGTATAGCTACCGGGTTGACGCTCAGGTCGCTCGCAAGCGTGCCTTATCCTCCAACCCGGCATCTCCAGTGTAGCTCAGGCTCAGGATTTTGCAAGGGCTATGTGCCGCTAGACCAGGTCGACTTCAGGGACACCGGGAGGCTGATTGGGATGTGTTCCTTTCCAATCAGCACTTCGCGCATGTGCGCCACGAGTTCCAGGCGTATTCCTGCGCTCAGTTAAGGCGCTGCCAGTTGAGCGGTTAATCGAGAATCTGTGTGCGTTCATTCTTAGTGATTGGTTCTTGAGTATTCTCCGGCGTGCCGAGCAACTCGAGGCGTTTTTCCACCTGACTCATGGTGGCATAATAGTCGTCAGCCACAGTCTGGTCATGGACGCGGGCACACCGCACCTGCGGTGGGTGCAGGTGTAGATCATGGCGGTGCTGAGTTTCTTGTGGCCTAGGAACTTCTGGATGGAAGTGATCCGGCAGCCTGCATTCAAGAGCTGAGTGGCGACGATATGGAGCAAACGGTGAGCGATCGCACAAATACCTACCTCTACGGCTTGGGTCGCATCGCTCAGACCGATGGGACTGACACGGAATTCTTCCTGGGGGATGCACTGGGGAGCGTACGGCAGTTGACGGATGCTGATGTGGCAGTCACGCTGAATCAGAACTACGATCCTTATGGTGATGGGCTCAGCCGTGAAGGCACCGCCTCCAGCATCTACGGCTTCGATGCCGGGCAGACGGATACAGATGAGGAAGGAGGGCAGCCTAATCCTGTCTTTACTGTAAAGTTTTTTATTTTGCCAGGGATTTGCGCAAATAATATTTGGTATGCCCCTCGGGTAAGTCTTCCAGCTTTCCAAAGATGACATAGCCGCGCCTTTGATAGAACTCCAGGCTCTGGAAATCATGGGTCTCCAGGTGGGCATTCCGGCAGCCTCGTTGGATGGCGATCTCTTCGGCCTTTGTCAGGATCCGGCTGCCCAGGCCGTGGGAACGCTCGGCGGATCGACCCAGAAGAGGGAGATATAGAACCAATTCCAGTAGGTGTCACCCACCAGGCCGCCGGTGAGCGTATCTCCGCCGTAAACGATCAGGTTCAAGGTTTGGTGATTATCATTGGGAACCCGCTCGAAGTTATATTCATTCAGCTTTTGGCGGATGACCTGCGCTTCGGCTTCAGAGAGTGAAAGTTCGATTTCGTCCATAATTGCCTTTCCATCTCAGGTTGGGAGCGGGCACTAATCTCGCTCTACAAATCTTATCAAGCCAACCTTCGAAGGTTTCAAACCTTCGCAAGGATCTACTTGAGCAGGTTCTTTTGCATAAAGTCCAGGATTTGGGCGATGATGTCCCTGGATGTGTCGTCATCATCCAGGACGTCAAAGCCGTGCTGACCGGCAGGATGGCGGGCCAGCTCCACCCTGGCGCCGGAGGCGCAGGCCTCGGCGTAAAACCGGTCGATGCTTGCATTGGCGACCGGATCATCCAGGCCGGCCCGGGCGATGAAGAGCGGCGGGAAAGTGGAGGCCTGATCCCGTAATTGCTCGAGCAGGGAAAATTGCTTGAAGAGGCGCAGGCTGGACTGGCGTTTCTCCCCGGCCAATTCAGGATCGAGCCTTGCGGCGTACTCTTGAAAATCCAGCCGGCCGTAGGCGGCGACCATGCAGCGGATGTAGGCGTGGGACTTACCCAACAGGGAGCATAAATAGGGCACGCCTGCTGAAAAGGCGCAGGCACAGAGGCGATCGGGATCGACATTCAATTCGGCCGCGTGGAGGCGTACATAAGCCACCAGGTCGCGGATATCTCCGGCGACAGTCTCCATGCCGGCCCACTCGCCGTGGGTGCTGCGGTGGTTGAAGGGCAGGCCGATCAGGCCCGCCGCCGCGGCCAGCCGGCCCCAGGAAACATACTGGCCCCAATTTTTGACGTCCCGGATCAGTTCGGCCGGGCCATCGCCGTGAATAAAAAGTACCGCCGGAAGAGGTTTTTCAAACTTGAATGTGGATGGGTAATAGGCGTCCAGGCAGAGGTCCCGGCCTTCGACGGATTTGTAGATGATATCCGGGCGGACCTGGGCTCGCTCCATGGCGGGGAGGCTGTAGACCACGGGTTTCTTCTTGATCTCGGAAAGGTCCATATTTGCCTCTGGGGTTTATGTGGTGCGGGATGGTATCCCGCACGTCCTTTATGTAGGGTCATCCCGCTCCACAGCAATTCGTAGGGCAAATTGTCAATTTGCCCTACACCTATTAAACGTAAGGAAATGATTGCATCAACCAATCCGTAGTGACAGCACCTTTTTTTCCAAAAGATCCATGTTTGCCTCTGTGGTTCTGTAGAGCGAGATATTATCTCGCTCTACAAGGGCGGGAAGACTGCTTACTTTAGGATACTTCGCTTATGTGGACTTGCAGGCT
>CAWALN010000014.1:0-35094 GCA_963782935.1 uncultured Chloroflexia bacterium
AACCGGGCTCGGCGGAGCTGACTCCAGAACGCGGAACATACCAACTGACGATCACGAGCCAGCTATTTGAGCCGGACAGTGATCTGCAGGCGCAACTCGTTCTATTAGGACAGGTGTATGGACCGGTTGGGACGGATTACGCCCGGCGGGACCTGCTGGTACCTTTGTTCTGGGGAATGCCCTTTGCCTTGTTCATCGGCCTGCTGGGATCGCTTATCACAATATTGGTGGCCATGTTATTGCCGGCCATCGGGGTATGGTACGGGGGTTGGGTGGATACCTTGATCCAAAGATTTTCAGAAGTCAATATGGTCTTGCCCGGCCTGGCAATTGCGGTCCTGGCGAACGCACTTTTCAACTGGAATATATGGATCATATTGGGAATCGTGGTAGTCATCAATTCCTTTGGTTCTCCTCTAAAAATAGTTCGTTCAGCCCTCCTGCAGGCGAAGGAAGCGCCTTATATTGAAGGTGCCCTCGCCTATGGAGCCAGTAATTTCAGGATCATCACACAATATCTACTGCCTCGGATCATGCCGGTGTTGATCCCTCAATTGATATCCCAGGTGCCGAGCTTCATATTTTGGGAAGCCACGTTGGGATTTTTCAATATCCAATCCGTCTATCCTACCTGGGGACGCATCATTTACGACGGGCTGGCAAGCGGCGCATTATACGGCTCGCCATTCTGGGTGTTGGAACCCATTTTCCTGCTGCTCCTGACCGGGCTGGCATTTGCCATGCTCGGTTCCGCCCTCGAGCGGATCCTCAACCCGCGCATCATTAATAACCCCGTCCTGGCTGAGTCCACGGACCTGTAGAAACGCACCTATGACAGACCTCTTTCCCCATGAAGAATTCGACGACTGGGCCGAGGACTATGACGACTCAGTCGCCAACGACAAGTTCCCTTTCACGGGTTACACCACGGCTTTGGAGAAAACGGTTGCGCTGGCGGAGGCAGGACCGGGGATGTCTGTGTTGGACCTGGGTTGCGGGACGGGAAACCTGGCACTCCGCTTTGCCCGCCTCGGGCTGCGAGCTTTGGTGCACGGATTTTTCCGAGCCCATGCTCGAAAAGGCCCGCCTGAAACTCCCCCAGGCTCATTTCCGCCTGCACGACCTGCGCACGGACCTTCCGGCGGAGCTAAACCGCCGCTTCGACCGGATCGTCTCGGCTTACGTCTTCCACCATTTCGAGTTGGAGGAAAAGGTACGCATTGTGGAAAGCCTGATCCGCCAGAACCTGGCTCCCCAAGGGCGGCTGGTGATCGCCGACATTGCTTTCCCGGACCGAAAGGCGCTGGAGGAGCTTAAGAAGCAATTGGGTGACCAATGGGAGGAAGAGTATTACTGGATCGCCGAAGAGAGCATTCCGGTTTTCGACATGGGTTGAAGATCCTGCAGAACGAGGTCTTGGGTGCGGGGGGATTGAAGGTAAAATATGACCAGGTCTCTGTCTGCGCGGGCATATTTACATTTCAGGCCTGACTTGCCGTTCCTTATTCGATCTCCTCTCAAGGACACCTATGTCTTCCCAAACCCCAGTGATTGCCGTGAGCGGCCTTTCCAAGCATTACAAGGTTGCCAGCCGCGAGGCCGGTTTGAAAGCCGCCACCAAAAGCTTATTCAAGCGGGTTTTTAATACTGTCAAGGCGGTGGATGAGATCACATTCAATATTGAGGCGGGTGAGGTGGTGGGGTTCTTAGGACCCAACGGAGCCGGAAAGACCACCACCCTTAAAATGTTGAGCGGGCTGCTTTACCCAACCGCCGGATCGGCCCGCGTGCTGGGCTTCGAACCTTCCCGCCGGCAGGCGGATTTTCTCCAGCAGGTGGCCCTGGTGATGGGCAACCGTTCCCAGCTCAGTTGGGATTTGCCGGCAGTGGACTCGTTCGAGCTCCAGCGGGCCATCTACGGCCTGCCCTCGCCGCCAGTTCGAGCAGACCCGCGACGATTTCATCGATTTGCTCGAGATCAAGGACCTGGTCAAAAAACCGGTCCGCAACCTTTCGCTGGGCGAGCGCATGAAAGTGGAGATCGTGGGAGCGCTGCTGCACCGGCCCAAGGTGCTATTTCTGGATGAGCCGACCTTCGGGCTGGATGTAACCATGCAGCGCCGCATCCGCAGTTTCATTGCCGAATATAACCAGCGTTACGGCGCGACCGTTCTGCTCACCAGCCATTATATGGCGGATGTGGAGGCGTTATGCAAGCGCATCATTGTCATCCACAACGGCAAACTTCTTTTTGACGGGGACCTTTCTGCATTAATGGACCGTTTCTCCGCCTATAAGACCATCGGTGTTACCTTCAGCAGTAACTACAGCAACTGGAGCCAGTACGGCGAGGTCCTCAGCCGGGACTGGAGCCCACGTTTCCCTGCGGGTTCCCAAGGCGGATACCCCCGAGCTGACCGCCCGCATCCTGGCCGAACAACAAGTGGACGACCTGACGGTCGAAGACCCGCCCATTGAAGACGTCATCGAGAAGGTTTTCAGCCAGAAGAGCGCCGTGGGTGAGCCCGCATGAAACGCCTGCTGGATTTCTACATGACCAGCATGAAGTTGTCCATCCAGGACCGTTTCCAATACCGGGTGCAGAATTATTTCTACCTGATCGGCCAGATCGCCGAGCCGGTCATCTACCTGGTGGTGTGGTCCACGGTTGCCCGCGCCCAGGGCGGCTCGGTCGACGGCTATACACCCGGCGCTTTTGCGGCCTATTACATCGTCTGGACGCTGGTCCGCAATATGAACGTGGTCAATTCGCCCTACGGCTGGGAATGGCGTATCCGCAATGGGCAACTGGCAGGCGAACTGATGCGCCCGATCCATCCGCTCCATAATGAGTTTCCTTTTTGCGGGCTGGAAGGTAGTCATGATCGTTTTATGGCTCCCGATCGCGGCCGTTCTGGCGCTTATCTTCAAACCCACGCTCAATCCCACCTGGTTCCAGGTGGTGGTTTTCTTTTTTGCCATCTGGGGCGCTTACTTCGTTCGGACAGTCATGATCTCGCTGCTGGGACTGATCACCTTCTGGACCACGCGGGTGGGAGCCATCTACGATCTCTTTTTTGCCCTGGAACTGATCCTTTCCGGGCGGCTGGTGCCCATGCCGCTCATGCCTGCCTGGGTGCAGCGCATCGCCGGCTTTTTGCCTTTCCAATGGACTTTTTATTTCCCGATCAATACCCTGACGGGCTCACTTACGAACGCCGAATTGCTGGCGGGGCTGGGGATCCAGCTTTTGTGGACCCTGGGCGGCCTGGCGGTGCTTAATTTCGTCTGGAAGTATGCCATCCGGCGTTTTTCGTCGGTCGGAAATTAAGAGCTGATATGAAAATCCTGAGACTATTTTGGGTCCACCTGCGCATCGGCATTGCCAATGAGATGCAATACCGGGTCAACTTTTTCATCCAGTTACTGCAATCTTTCATCGCCCTCTCCACCGGCCTGATCGGCCTGTGGCTGGTCTTCTCCCATACCACTGAATTGGGCGGCTGGTCGCGGCCCGAGTTGCTGGCGGTCATGGGGGTTTACACCCTGGTGGGCGGCATCATCCGTTCCTCCATCCAGCCAAATATGAACCGGCTGCTCGAAGAAATCCAGGATGGGACATTGGATTTTGCCCTGACCAAGCCTTTTGATAGCCAGATCATGGTCAGCGTGCGTGAGTTCCGTTTCTGGCAGCTCACGGACGTGTTGGTCGGCGCTGGTCGTGGTTGGTGTGGCAGTCACCCAGATGCAGGAACTGTTGAGCCTGTGGCAGGTGCTCGGTTTCATCCTGGCGCTGATCCTGGGCGGGATCATGATCTACTGCTTCTGGCTGATCCTCACCTCGGTCGCCTTCTGGGTTATCCGCATCTATGAGCTGGTCGACCTCTTCCAGGGACTCTATGCGGCCGGGCGCTGGCCGATCACCATTTATCCGGACTGGCTGCGCTTCGGATTGACCTTTCTGGTACCGGTCGCCTTCGCGGTGACCGTGCCGGCCCAGGCATTGACCGACCGGCTGACTCCGCTCACTTTGCTGGGCGCACTGGGAGTCACAATTCTTCTGGTCACCGTGGCACGATTCATCTGGCGGCTGGGCGTGCGCAGTTATTCCGGAGCATCCGCATAAACCAAGGCCGGTCGAGACGCAATTTATACTATGCAAAATATTGAAAGAATATAAGCCATGCGAGAATTCGTGTACGGGCGTAACCCGATTTATGAAACATTGAAAGCGAAACGGCGGGAGGCTTTCGTCTTGCAAATCGCCGAAGGTGTGCAGGAAAAAGGCCGCATGACGGAGATCCTTGACCTGGCGGCGAAGCGAAAGATCCCCACCGAACGGGTGACGCGAGCCCGGCTGGATAAGATCAGTGAGAGTCACCAGGGAGTGGCGCTGGAAGTCAGCGGTTATCCGTATGTGGCCCCGGAGGATATTTTTGAAAATGCCAGGAAACGGGATGAACCTCTCTTTATACTCATCCTGGATACACTCCAAAACCCGCAAAACCTGGGGACCTTGCTGCGGACTGCGGAAGCGGTGGGCATTCATGGAGTGCTCATTCCCACCCATCGGGCAGCCGGGAATCACCCCGGCGGTCGTTTCGGCTTCGGCGGGCGCGTGCGAACATATGCTGGTGGCGCAGACAAATCTGGCCCAGACCATCGCAGAGTTGAAGAAAGCGGATACCTGGGTGGTCGGGCTGGATGAAAGCCCGGATTCGCTCGAACCTCAGCAAGGTACGCCTGGATGGAGCCCTGGCGGTGGTGGTGGGCAGCGAAGGGGAAGGCCTGCGCCCGCTGGTGCGGCAATCCTGTGATTTCCTGGTGCGCCTGCCCATGCTGGGACAGATCGAGTCACTCAATGCAGCCGTAGCGGGTTCAATAGTCCTTTACCTTGCCTATATGACCCGCCATAAGTAAATTCACACCCCATGACCGGCGTATAGTCCTCAATGAATATTGATTTTGACCCCTTCCGCTAAACCTATGCAACAATCAAACTACGAAACTACCAAACTGCACAACTATCAGACTATCAACTATCAGACTATCAGACTATCAGACTTTCCAACTGGAGACTTAACTATGCCATCGGCTTCTTTCCATTTTCCGCGCGGGTTCCTGTGGGGGACGGCTACCGCGGCTCATCAAGTGGAAGGCAACAATACCAACAATAACTGGTGGAAATGGGAGCAGGAAGGCCATACCATCCACAAATCCGAGGCGGCCAGCGATTGGTGGGGCGGGCGCTGGAAAGAGGATTTCGACCGGGCCGCCGAGGCCGGACAAAATGCTCACAGGTTATCGGTGGAATGGAGCCGGATACAGCCTTCTCCGGACCGGTGGGATGAGGATGCCCTCGAGCACTACCGGGTGATGCTGCGGGGTTTACGGGAACGGCATATGACCGCCATGGTGACACTGCACCATTTCACCGATCCGCTGTGGGTGTCGGAACGAGGCGGGTGGGAAAAGGCGGAGATCGTGCCGCTGTTCGAAAAATTCGTAGCCAAGACAGTGGAGGCATTGAAAGAGTACTGCAGCCTCTGGTGCACGATCAATGAACCGAACGTGTATGCCCTGGAAGGGTACGTGGACAAGAAATTTCCGCCGGGAAAAAAGGACCTGTGGCTGGCCATGCGGGTACAGGCTAATTTACTGAGGGGCCATGCAGCCGCCTACCGGACCATCCATGCGATCCAACCCGAGGCAAGGGTAGGCTTTGCCCACCACCACCGGCCGATGGTGCCGCGCTATAAATGGTTCCCGCTGGACGTAATAGAGCGGAACATCCATTTCAATGCCGTCAACATGGCCTTCCCGAGCGGACTCCTCACCGGGGTCATGCGGACGCCGCTGGGCTCTTTCAGGATCCCCGAAGCTAAAGGAACCCAGGATTATTTTGGGCTCAACTATTATTCCCAGGACACGGTCGCCTTCGACCTGCTCAACCCGGGCGAACTCTTTGGGCGGCGATATTACCCAAAAGGCAGCGATATCGCCGAAGGCGGCATGAATATCAATGACCCGAAGGGGTTCAGCCGGGCCATCCAATGGGCGACGCGGTTCAAACTGCCCATCCTGGTGACCGAGAACGGCATAGAAGATGCCAAGGATACCATCCGCCCACGCTATATGGCCGGACACATACACCAAATGTGGCGGGCGGTCAATTTCAACCAGCCGGTGAAAGGCTATTTCTGGTGGACGCTGGTGGATAACTTCGAATGGGAGCGCGGCTGGACCCAGCGCTTCGGGCTGTGGGAATTGGATATCGAAACCCAGGCGCGGCATAAACGTCCCTCGGCGGACCTGTATGCGGAAATCTGCAAAGAGAACGGTTTGACCTCCGAGATGGTGAAAAAATACTGCCCGGAAATTTTCGAAAAGATGTTCCCCGGATAGATGATGAACGAACCGACGAACCCGATCCTGGAAGCCATTTTCCAGCGCCGCTCCATCCGTATCTATGCCGACCGGCCGGTCGAGGCGGAAAAATTAGACCTGCTGCTGAAGGCAGGGATGGCGGCTCCCACCGCGATGAACTGCAAGCCATGGGAATTTGTTGTCGTGACGGAGGCGGAGATCCTGGGCCAATTCCGGAAGCGGCTCATGTTCGGCGACCGGAACGCGCCGGCGGCCATTGTGGTCTGCGGCAACCCTGGCCTGTCCACCAACCCGGCGGCGCGGCTGTTCTGGGTGCAGGATTGCTCCGCAGCGACAGAGAATATCATGATCGCGGCCGTGAGCCAGGGATTAGGGACTGTGTGGATCGGCGTCCATCCGGTGAAGGCTTTTGTCAAAACAGTCCGGCAGATCCTGAAGATCCCCAGGAGTGTCACGCCGTTGTGCATTATTTACGTGGGCTATCCGCTGGAAGGGAAACCGGCCCGGACGCAGTACGCGGAAGAGCGTGTATATTGGGAAGGCTATAAGAAGCAAAAGAAATAGCAACCGAGATTAAGAATTCACCACGACGGTCACTATGGACACAACGGAAAAGAAAAAAAATGGAAAAAGCGCTAACCTCCTGACACTATGGCATTTCGTGGCCTTGGAGTGCAGGGCTCATGTCCCTGGAGTGTAACGAAGGGATCAGCTGCCAGCTTGGCTCGGTACTGGAAATCTTTACCAGCCCCAAGTTATGGAGTGCAGGCTCATGTCCCTGGAGTGTACGAAGGGATCAGCCTGCCCAGCTTGGCTCCGCGAAGAACCTTGTCGTGTAACAGGTTTCAGGAATGTACCGGATTTATTCATCTTGAGATGTAAAGAATGAGAAAAACTTTCTTCAACAGGCTAAAATCAAAATCGTCAGGTAGCTAGAAAAAGTATCGTCTTTGCAACTGTATCATTTGTTCTCTAAATAAGATATCTAACATGATCCACCTTAAATCATTTCAACTGCGGCCCCTGCCAAAATCCAAGAGTTTCCCATTCAACGTGCCCATTCTGCAGCACCTGGAAGGACTGAGTTTCGAAGCCCCGGTCACGTTGCTGGTGGGAGAGAACGGCTCGGGTAAATCCACCCTGCTGGAAGGATTGGCCTGCGCGGCGGAAATGGTGGTGGTAGGCAGCGAGAGCACCCGGACGGATAAGAGCCTGGCGCAGGCGCGTGAGCTGGCGAAATATTTCCGGCTCTCCTGGACGAAGCGAACCAGGCGAGGCTTTTTCCTGCGGGCGGAAGATTTCTTCGGGTACGCCAGGCGGGTCAATGAAATGCGCTCGGAGATGGAGACCGACCTGAAGGAGATTGACGATGAATACAAGGACAGGAGCGATTACGCCCGCGGCCTGGCCAGGATGAGCACAGCCGGTGAATTGAGCGACGTGAGGCGCCGGTACGGCGAAGGGCTCGACGCCCATTCACACGGCGAGAGTTTCCTGGAGCTTTTCCAGGCGCGGTTTGTCCCGGATGGACTCTACCTGCTGGACGAGCCCGAAGCGCCGCTGTCACCCATCCGGCAACTGGCCTTGATCAAAGCCATCCAGGATATGGTGACCCAGAACGGCCAGTTCATCATTGCGACTCATTCACCTATCCTGATGGCCTACCCACAGGCAGTCATTTTGAATTTCGACGGCGGAGAGATCCATCCAAGCCAATACAACGACCTGGAACACGTCAGGCTGATGCGGGATTTCCTTCAGAACCCGGAGGCTTTCCTGCGGAACCTATGAACCTGCCGGCCGAGTTTGTCAAGAATATTCATAATGCCTTCCCGCTGGAAGCCGACCGGTGGCTGGCCAGCCTGCCGGAGCTGCTGGAAGAGGCTGCGCAACGGTGGGATTTGCAAATCGGCGAGCCCTTTCTTCTTTCTTACAACTACGTCTGTGCGGCTACTCAAGCGGATGGAACGCCGGCCGTGCTCAAGATTGGCGTGCCGAACCGGGAGCTGACCAGCGAGATCAATACCTTGACAGTTTACAACGGGCAGGGGGCCTGCCAGATCTATGCGGCCAAGCCGGAGAGAGGCATGCTCCTGGAGGAACGTCTCTTTCCGGGGACCATGCTGGTCACCCTGGAAGATGACGACCAGGCCACCGAGACCGCCGCGAAGGTGATGAAGCAGACCCACCGCCCGGTGCCTCAACAGGAGGGATTCCTGTCCCTGAAAGGCTGGTTCGACGAACTGAAAAAATTGCGACCGCACTTTCACGGCGGGACGGGTCCATTCCCGGAGAAAAGTTTCGCGATGGCGGAGGGATTGATCCAGGAATTGTTTGCGGAAGACCGCCCGCAGGTACTGCTTGCACGGGGATTTCCATCACTACAATATTCTGCTGTCGGAGAGAGGCTGGTTGGTGATCGATCCGAAGGGGGTGGCCGGGCCGGCGGAATACGAGGTGGGGCCGCTGCTTATGAACCCTTACACCTATATACCGGAAGAGCAGGAAGCCATCCGGCGGACGGAACGGAGAATCGCCATTCTCGCGGAGGTGCTGGGTTTCGAGCCGGAGCGGATGCGGGCATGGGCGATCTGCCATAGCGTGCTGTCGTCGTTTTGGGATATGCAGGAGGATGGCTCGGGAGGGGAAACGGCCCGGGAATGGACGGAGGTGTTCATCAAGACGAGGGTGTAGTCTCGATAGGGAACAGAGTTTATTCACAGGTAAAACCCCTTCCGGGTAAGATGAAGGGGCTTTTTTGTTATATGAGGCTAAATTATCCAGTGGCTAGTTCGTTTAGTCTTCTTTTTGGACGAGTTGGGTGCGCTCGGGGCCTACGGAAACAAGGCGGACGGGAATGCCGGCGAGATCGGAGATCGCCTGGATATAATTCCGGGCAGCCTGGGGTAGGTCGGACCATCGACGGACTTTGGTGAGATCTTCACTCCAGCCGGGAAGCTCTTCGTAGACCGGCTCGTATGGGCTCGAGATCGGCCGGGCCGAAGGGTAGATCAGTGAGGCTCTTGCCATCCCGGCGGTAGGCGGTACAAAGCTTGATCTGCTCGAGTCCGCTGAGGACATCCAGCTTTGTGACGGCCAACTCATTGATCCCGTTAATGCGAATGGCATAGAGCAGGAGAACGCCGTCCAGCCAGCCAACCCGGCGCGGGCGGCCGGTGGTGGTGCCGAATTCATCCCACGGGTTGGAGCCGGTGCCGCGCAGGCGGACGGCCTGGTCCCCGGAAAGCTCGGTGGGGAAGGGGCCGGAACCGACGCGGGTCTGGAAGGCTTTGACCACGCCAACTACACCGCAGCCTTTGGCCGCGTCCAGGCCGAGGCCCAGTCCGCTGAGAACGCCGGAGGCGGTGGTGGAGGAAGAGGTCACGAACGGGTAGGTGCCGAAATCAATGTCGAGGAGGGTCCCCTGGGCGCCTTCGACCAGGATGGTCTCGCCGGCCTTCATGGCCGCGTCCAGCTCGAGGGACACATCCGCAACGAAGGGCTTGAGGCGCTCGGCAAAGGCGCGGTATTCGGCTGAGACGGGGGCCGGGTCCAACTCGGCCGCGCCGAGCATCTTGAGGGTGCGGTTGGTGTCGGCGACATGGTCACCGATCCGCTCGCTGAAATCGGATGAAAGCATATCGGCTACGCGCAGTCCCTGGCGGGTGGCTTTGTCGGTATAGGCCGGCCCGATACCGCGGCCGGTGGTCCCAATATTGCCCTTGCCGCGGGCAGTTTCGAGGGCCTTATCGAGGGCCTGGTGAGCGGGGGTGATGATATGGGCGGCATACGAAATGCGCAGGCGCTCGGGAGGCAGGAGCACCTCGTATTTGCGGAGGGTCTCCATTTCATCGAAGAGGGTGCGCGGGTTGATGACCATGCCGTTCCCCATCGCGCCGATGACCTGGGGCCGGATGACTCCGGAAGGGATCAGATGAAGTTTGAAAATTCGGTCGCCGACCGTGACGGTATGGCCGGCGTTATCGCCGCCGTTATAACGGGCGCTGTAGCGGGCATGGGCCGCGAACCAGTCGACAATCCGGCCTTTGCCTTCGTCCCCCCATTGGGCTCCAACAATGACTTGTAGTGGCATAGGACTCTCCTCCAAGAAAGCAAGCGCATTATATCAGAGGGGACATGTTCGCACGTTTACACGTTGGCACGTTTACACGTTGCAGGTTGGTACACGTCAAACGTCAAACGTCGAACGTCAGAGGCAAGGTGCTTGCAAAGTCGCCAAATAAGTTTCCCAACAGCAAAAATGAAAAATATCGCCTGAAACCGCATTTTTCTTGAAATTTTCACCCCTTTTCCCGCGGAACAATTCCGGAACACCCCCCACATATGGGAGTGAAAATCGAAAAACGACCTTTTTTTCCCTATCTGACTTATTAGTATACGCGCCTGATTGATTACTGCCATTTTTTAGCCGGACCGAGCGAAAAAGTGGTATTCTTGCCTGATATTTGTACCCATTTTCAGCCTTTATATCCTTCTGTATACCAATAAGTCAGTCAGGGCCTTTTTTTCCCATATATGGTGGTCGGAGGCATTTTGTTCCTCGTTGAATTGTACTGACGATCCCTCGGAAACCGCGTTTCTCTCTACGGAGCAATCTGGAGGCTAATCCGGAAACTCCACAGCGGTCGGACTTTTGAGAAAGGCCTGCCATCGAAGCCCGACGATAGGGAGGCGGGGTGGGAGATGTTATAATCTTTGGCGGAGAATACATGAAGACCAAGGTCATCCTTGCCATACTCTTATTAGCCGCCGGAGGGACGTTGTTCCTCTCGCTCAGGCCGGCGGCAGCTTCGCCGGTGGACCAGGCGGCCTATCCATCCCCCACCCCCGGGCCGGATGGGAGGATCATTTACATTGTTCAAGCCGGCGATACCTGCGAACGGCTTTCGATCTTATACGGGGTTTCGATCGAGTTTATCCGGACGAGCAATTTATTAGATGAAGCTTGCACCCTGCGAGAGGGATATCCGATCTTATTAGGGATCTCGGCGCCGGCCACGGCTACTGCACCTGCCTCTTCAGGTGGAACGGAACCGACCGCCACTCCCACGGCGACGCCGGCGCCCGGCAGCACCGGAACCGCCCAGATTTGTGTACTGGTCTATAACGATATCAACGGGGATGGACTGCGCCAGGAAACCGAGCCGGCTATCGGGGGAGCTGCACTGAGCCTGACCAACCTCGAAGGGAGTTTTTCGCAGACCAAGACCACCGAGATCAACCCGGACGCGACGGCATACCAGGGCATGTGCTTTCTGGATATCGTACCGGGTAAATATAATATCAGCGCGGCTGCGCCGGAAGGCTATAACCCGACGGTGGACCTGACCTCCAGCTTCGACGTGATCGCGGGCGATGTGGACTACGTCAATTTCGGGGCCCAGGCTAAAGCAGACACCACCACAAATGTCCCGACCAAAGGACCTTCGCCGCTGATGGGCATCCTCGGAGCCACCTTATTGCTTGGAGGAGTAGGGTTGGGAATTTATGCGTGGAGAACCATGAAAAAGGGGTAAAAAAGTCTCGACTTTGAATCAGGAAAAAACTGAAACAATTACGAGCCAGTGCTTTGCACTGGCTCAGCTTTATATTCAGAAGAATTTGATAATCAGCCCAAAATGAAGCGGGTGAAGCGGCCGGAAATAAGGTGCAAATGCAGGTGGAAAACCGACTGTCCGCTCTGAGGCCCGGTATTGAGGATCAAACGATAGCCCTTATCAGTGATCCCTTCCTGCCGGGCGAGTTTCTTCGCCACCAGGACCATATGCCCGACCAGTTGTTCATCCAAATCTTCCAATTCATTCACGGAAGGGATGTGCCGGTTTGGAACAATCAATAAATGTATGGGCGAGATGGGATGGATATCCCGGAAGGCGGTCACCTGGTCATCCCGGAAGAGGATCCGGGCGGTGGATTCACCTGAGACGATTTTGCAGAAAGGACAATCCATGGTCAGGGGAGGGGCCCGTAGGTGGGGGAACAGACTATGTTGTAATAGTCCAAATCGGTGGCCTTAAAGTGTTCGGCATAGATGGCGGCATCCTGACCGATCTGAGTCACTTCGTCCAGATGAAGGAGAGCATCGGTATCCCAAAAGCGGGGCAGCACCATCAGCGGATCTTTGACGCCGCCTTCGGGGATCCAACTCGGGCGCATCGGGTCTTCGTCCTTTAAGTCGGCCAGCGGCACCCAATTGAACATGACCGGTCCACGCGGGTTGGTGGTGAACCCCAACTCGTAACCAGCCTGCACAGCCATGTCAACAGTGTGAGGCGTAAAACCGCCTCCCGGCCAGATGATGGCGATGGGTTTCTTCTGGAAATACTGCTGAAAGACCTCCAGTGGTTTTTGGAGCTCTTGTTGGATATAGGCCTCACTGGAGGAAGGTCCCATGGAGGGCATGTGTTGGAAACCGTGAGCCTGGTGGTCCACCCAGCCTTCCTGCTCCAATTTCACATTCTCTGGCAAAAAAGGATCGCTGCCCGCGAACGCGCTGATCCAGGCATTCACGACCGGCCAGTTCCAGTCCTGCCAATATTTACGGAACCAGGCCTCAAAATAGATGGAAGTCCGGCGATCATCCACGATTAAGAGGACGGAATGTTCCGGTATTTTTGCATTCGTTTTCATGAAATCCAGCAACTGGGTGGTGGTGATAGCCTGGAAGCCCTTGTCGTGGAGGCCATTCATCAACTGGCGAAAAGCATACTCGGACATCTGGTCGGAACTGGTGACAGACTTGGGCGTGATAGAGTGAAACATGATGGCCATCACCACGGTTCCTGGGGGACTGTTCTGGGAGGACCACTGATCGTGGAGGAACTGACAGGAATCTGAGATATATGAATGAGGCGTGTCGAGAGGGTTCAGCAGGGAGGTCTGGTATATACCCGGAAGAGACGGAGGTGTGAGGGTAGGCGAGGGTGTGAGGGTGAGAGTGGCAGTAGGAGTGCGGGATGGGATTATGGTGGAGGTGACTGAAGAAGTCGGCGTTGCTACGGGCGGAGGCGCGGCACAAGCGGCCAGGAGGGAAATGAGAAATTAAGAAATAAAGGGGGGATGTTTTCATAGATGGATAGTTGGCTAATGATAACCGAAAAGGCATGCCGTGAAGCATGCCTTTTAAGATAATGAAACCCTACCCTACCCATTTGCGTTTGTTCTGTTGAATAATACAACCTGCAAACGAAAATGGGGGGATGAAATTATTACTCGTTATTCTCGCCGCGGATGAAAGCCTCCGTTTTTTCGAGGCAGATATTATCCTTGAACTGTTTGGGCGGGGACTTGAAGAAATAAGAGGATGGCCCAACAATGGGACCCGAGAGGCCGCGGTCGAGCGCCAGCTTGGCGCAGCGGATGGCATCGATGACGACGCCGGCGGAATTGGGGCTGTCCCAAACTTCCAACTTGACCTCACAATTGAGAGGCACATCTCCGAAGGTGGTACCTTCCATGCGGATGTAGCACCACTTCCGGTCGGTCAGCCAGGGAACATGGTCCGAGGGACCCACGTGGATGTTATCGGGGTCGAGCTTGTACGGGATCATACTGGTGACTGCGCCGGTCTTGGAAATCTTCTTGGATTCGAGTCGCTCCCGCTCGAGCATGTTGAGAAAGTCGGTGTTACCGCCAAAATTTAGCTGGTAGGTCCGGTCGATGCGCACACCGCGATCCACGAACAGGCTGGTGAGGACGCGGTGCATGATGGTGGCGCCCACCTGGGACTTGATATCATCACCGAGGATAGGCAGGTTGGCATCCTTGAAACGCTTGCTCCAATATTCGGAAGAGGAAATAAAGACCGGGATGCAGTTGACAAAAGCGCAGCCGGCCTCCAGGATCTGCTCGACATACCATTTGGTGGCCATCTCGGAGCCAACGGGGAGATAGGAAACAACTACGTCAGTCTTGGTTTCCTTGAGAAGGCCGACAATATCGGCGGTTGGGCCGGGAGCCTTGGTAATCACCTGGGAAAGATATTTGCCCAGGCCGTCATGGGTCATGCCGCGGACCACGGGGACGTTCAATTTCGGCACGCTGGTAAATTTATAGGTATTATTCGGCTCGGCAAAGATGGCTTTGGAGAGGTCCTTGCCGACCTTGGTCACGTTGATATCAATCCCAAGCGTGAACTCTATATCGTGGACATGATAACCGCCCAAGTTTACGTGCATAATGCCGGGAACCGAAGCATCTTCGGCCGCATCCTTGTAGTACTCCACTCCTTGGACAAGGGATGAGGCGCAATTTCCAACGCCAATGATGGCTACCCGGACTTTTTTATCGCTCATATGAATCTCCTTCTTTAATAAATAATACCTGCTATTGTATACCAAAATCGGGTAATAGGATTGGAAGGAGTTCAGGGTAAAGTACGATTGTATTGGGGCTGTAATGAGTGTGCCTGACTGGCTTGCAGTATAATCAAATCGACCATGGAAGCGGAAAGATCTCCCCTTTCGAATGAAAAGGCACGCAAGCAGGAACGTCTCATCGACCTTAGCTGCAGTCTCTGTAATTCTTTGGACCTTGAACCGTTTCTCCATACACTCATCGCCGCAGCCAGCGAACTGACGGGGAGTGAAGCGGCTTCCATCCTTGAACCTGACGAATGTGAAGATCAACTGCGTTTTCTCGCCCTCCCCTGGTTCCATCGAGAAGTCTTAAAGTCTGTCAAAGTTCCGTTGAAAAACAGCGTAGCCGGATGGGTTTACGAGAATGGGCAAACACTTCTCGTAGAAGACGCGGCCCTCAGAACCGCGACATTTCAAGGACGTTGACCGTCTTTCTGTATTTATGACCCACTCCATTCTAGCCGTCCCGATCACGTACCAGGGCCAGAAGCTGGGCGTGCTGGAAGCCATCAACAAAATCAATGCCGGCCATTTTACCGAAGAAGATAAGACCACCCTGGAAATCCTGGCCTGCCAGGCGGCTGCGGCCATTCAAAATACCCACCTGATGAATCAGGTCCAGCAAACGGA
Source organism: uncultured Chloroflexia bacterium (assembly GCA_963782935.1). GTDB lineage: Bacteria > Chloroflexota > Anaerolineae > Anaerolineales > Villigracilaceae > UBA877. The sequence continues at coordinate 15,396 of CAWALN010000014.1, forward strand.
AGAGGGGATGGCCGAGCTGAACCGGTTGAAGAGTGATTTCATCGGGGTTGCCTCGCACGATCTGCGCACCCCACTCGAACTCATACTCGGACACGCTACTTTTCTGCGGGAAGTGATTGCTCCCGAACACCAACCTCAACTGGATATCATCATCCGCAATTCCTTCCGGTTGAAAGAGATCATCGACACCATTGCCAACATGGATGATATCCAACACGGCATGGCCAACATCCGGACGCGGCCGGTGGAGATCACACGGGTCATCGAAGAAGTGATGGTTTCATTTCATCAAGATGCCAAAAGGAGACATATTTCCTTGCGGGCCGATCCGGGCCCAGGCGACCTGGTGGTGCAGGGGGATGCATCCAAGATCTCCATTGCCTTAAGCAACCTCGTGCAAAATGCACTCATTTTTTCGAACCCGGATGGACACGTGCTAATCGCCGCCGAGCTTATCCCCGGTTATGCCAAAGTCTCGGTGATCGACGAGGGGATCGGCATCCCTGCGAAGGATCTGCCCCACATTTTCGAGCGTTTTTACCAGGTAGAATCCCATCTTCAGCGCAAGCACGGCGGGATGGGGCTGGGTCTCTCTGTAGCCAAAGTAATGATCGAAATGCATGGGGGAAGAATCTGGGTGGAAAGCCTCGAAAACAAAGGCAGCAACTTCACTTTTATCCTGCCAATTTCTTGCAATCAACCCAATGAAACCGCTGGCGCAGCGGCATCCTGAAATCCATGGAACCTGAATTCATCATTGCAGGCCATTTGCGGCGGGATTATTTACTTCCGCCGACCGGCAACCCGCGGCTGGATGTAGCCGGCGGCAACCTGCTTTATGCAGCCGGCGGCCTGGGAGTATGGAACAGCAGGATAGGTCTGATGGCGCGAGTCGGAGAGGATTACCCACAGGAATGGCTGCGAGACTTTGAACATCACGGTTGGGATACGACGAGGTATCCATATCATGCCAGGACCGTTGGACCTGCGCTCCTTCCGGGCCTGGTCCGACTTCCAGCATATCCAAACCACCAACCCGGTAGCCCATTTTGCCCGGCTTGGCCTGCTGTTTCCGAAATCCCTTCTGGGTTACCAATCTGTGCAGGAAAAGGAGGATGACCGCCAGACCCCTCAAACGGCCTCCACACGTCCGAGTGACATCCCGGAGGATTATCTTAAATGCTCACAGCGCCCACGTGTGCGGCCTGGAGTATGCCACGGCATGCCGGTTACTCTCGGCGTTCCGACAAGCGAATGTGACCACGCTGACCCTGGACCCTTCCGGCGGATATATGAACGCAGGAGCATTCGAGGAGGCGCGGATCCTTTTCCAGGGATTAGCGGCTTTACTGGTCTCAGAAGAAAAGTTGCGCGGCCTCTTCTGGGGTCGCACGGATGACCTGTGGCAGATGGCAGAGGCAGTCGGGAATTGCGGCTGCGAAATCATCGTGATCAAGCGGGGATCAGCGAGGCCAATGGCTGTACGAACACGCATCCAAAAAAGAGTGGGAAATACCGGCATATCCGGCGCGGCTGTACGACCTGACCGGCGTGGGTGATTCTTTCTGCGGCGGGTTTGCAGCAGGATATAAAGAAACCTACGATCCCTTGCAGGCAGTTTTGCATGGAAGTGTTTCGGCCTCCTGACCATAGAAGGTTGCGGTCCTTTCCACGCCCTGGGGGCTCTACCCGGGACTGGCGAAGGCGCGATTGGATTCGCTGACCGGAGTGGTAAGACAGGTATAATATTTATGTCTCAGCCGGGGGTTTTTGAATCCCCAGCATCAGCATTATACCAGATTAGCCGACCGATAATTATGAATAATCTATCCCGATTAATCGACTTGGCCGTTTTTATCCAACAAATCCCGGCGCCGACTTTCCACGAAGAAGCCCGGGCCGAATTCGTGCGGACCAAATTCGCGGAAGAGAATTTGACGGATGTGCAAATCGACAACAATGGGAATGTTTATGCCCGTGTGCCGGCCCTGCGGTCATCCATGGCAGCCGACCGCCCGCCTGTGGTCGTATGCGCTCACCTGGACACCGTCTTTCCCCTCAGCGTGGACCTGCGCTGTGAGCGCGAACCCGAGCGGGTCCTCGGACCGGGGATCGGGGACAATTCACTGGGGGTGGCGGGATTGTTTGGGCTGGTATGGGCGTTACGCGAGCAAAGCCTGAACCTGCCGGGAGATCTATGGTTGGCCGCCAACGTCTGCGAAGAAGGATTGGGCGACCTGAAGGGCATCCGGGGGGTGGTGGACCGGTTTGGATCCGAAATCCAGGCGTATATCATTCTTGAAGGCATCGCCCTCGGGCAGGTGTATCCACCGGGGACTGGGCGTTCGGCGTTACCGGGTAACCGTGAAGACGACCGGGGGCCATTCGTGGATCGACTACGGCAAGCCATCGGCCATCCATGAATTGACGGCAATCTCCACCGAGATTGCGTCCCTGGAACTGCCAAAGTCCCCACGGACCACATTGAATGTCGGGAGTGATCTCCGGCGGCTCTTCGATCAATACGATTGCCGCCGAGGCCATGTTGGAACTGGACCTGCGTTCGGAAAACGCAAAGGCGCTCGAAGACCTGTGGCGAAAGTGGAAAAGATAGTCCATTCGGCGGAGAAGGCGGACGTGTCCATCCAACTGGACTTGATCGGGCAGAGGCCATCCGGCGAGCTGCCTGGCGATCACCGGTTGGTACGCCTGGCTCAAACTTGTTTGATAGAGGAAGGGATCGAGCCGCGGTTGAACGTGGGCTCGACGGATGCAAACCTTCCGCTTAGCCAGGGTCTGCCGGCAGTGACCATCGGGCTGACCACAGGAGGACGGGCACACACGGTGCATGAATTCATAAATCTACCGCCATTGGAAAAGGGGATGAAGCAATTGGTGAAATTGGTCAGACGGGTGTGGGATTGAAGATTTAATTACAAATTGGGATTAAACAAAACCCCGCTGAAGAAATCGCGGGACAAAGTGCCATAATTGAAAAGAAAATTAAGAAGAGAATGGAGCAGGCCGATCAGGGCGCCGCCGGCAATTAGCCAGGTGGAGTTGAGTTTGAAGCGAAAGAGGAGAAAGAGGCTGAGCAGGGCAATGACGAGAGTGAGGGGGTCGACGATAGCCGTGGACGCCAACTGAACCGTCACACCCAACATCAGCGCCAGGGAAGCCGCATTCACGCCATCGAGGAAAGCCGAGGCCCAGGGAGAATTGCGCATCTGCCGAAGGAAGAGACTCCCGGCGGCCACGAAGATAAAAGAGGGCAGAAAGATCCCGGCAGTGGCAAGCAGGGCTCCGGGGATACCTCCCAGGATGTAGCCGATGAAAGTGGCCGTTGTAAACAGGGGACCGGGAGTCACCTGCCCGATGGCGACAGCATCAATTAATTGCCGGTCGGTCAGCCAGCCCAGGCCGCGGACAAAATCAGCCCGAAGATAGGCCAGCAGCACGTAACCGCCGCCATAAAGGGTGGCCCCGATCTTCAGGAAACCCAGGAATAAAAGGGGTAAACTGAATGGAACAGGGGCGAACAAGGGAAACCATGGGGGAGAAAGATAAGTACGAAGCCCGACTAAGGGAGTATGCTTGAGGCGGGAGAAATTAGCCACCAGCATGGCGAGCACTCCTCCCGCAAGTAATAGAGCCAGCACATTCGCGCCCAAGAAATAGCCGGCCAGTACGGTCAGGCCGATCCCAGCGGTCAACCAGTTTTTGACCGCTCTTCTTCCCAATCCCCACAGAGCCTGGGCGACAATGGCAATAACGACCGGCAGGATGCCATAGAAAATCCCGACCGCCAGAGGCGTGCTCCCAAAACGGACATAAGACCAGGCCAGCGCCAGGACAATGAGCATGGCCGGCAAAATGAAACAAATCCCACCCAATACAAGACCCATCCAGCCAACCCGGCGATATCCCAAAAAGATGGCCATCTCGGTAGAGGTAGGCCCGGGGATGAGGTTGGCTGCGCCGAAAAGATCCAGGAACTCCTGCTCACTGACCCATTTACGCCGCTCGACAATTTCGTGGCGCATGATGGCCACATGGGCAGCCGGGCCGCCGAAAGCGGTCACCCCCAGGCGCAGAAATAAGGCCGCCACTTCGGCGAGACGTTGGGGATATGAGGGAAGGGAGGCAGGGTGGTTGAATCCATTATGGCAGAAGAAAAGAAGCCGCCGGGTTCGGCGGCCTCAAAAGCCCATTCACTTCATCAGTCCAACAATCCACAAACCGGCGTTTCCATAGAGAATATGCTTCCGGCCGCCTGGAGGCATCAATCCATATGGCGGATGATGGCATCCCCAAACTCGGAGCATTTGATAGATACGGCATTATCCATCATACGGGCCAGGTCATAGGTGACGGTTTTGGCACAAATAGCGCCTTCCATCCCTTTGATGACCAGGTCCGCCGCCTCGGTCCAACCCATGTAGCGCAGCATCATTTCGCCGGAAAGGATGACCGAACCCGGATTGACCTTATCGAGATCGGCATATTTAGGAGCCGTGCCATGAGTAGCTTCGAAAATGGCATGACCGGTCTCATAGTTAATGTTGGCTCCAGGAGCGATACCCATCCCGCCCACCTGGGCAGCCAGGGCATCGGAAAGGTAATCGCCATTCAGATTGGGCGAGGCGAGCACATCGAACTCCCTGGCGCGAGTGATGGTCTGTTGAAAGACGATGTCGGCAATAGTGTCTTTGATGAGAAGTTTCGACTTCCATTTCCCCTCACCGTGGGTGGGCCAGAGCAGTAATGCCGTTTCCACTTCCTTGAGGATATCGTGCTTCTGAGCCTCCGACATCATCTCGAAGCCCGGGTCGATCAGGCGGGCATTGGCTTCGATGGTCAGGTGAGGATCGTTCTCTTTATTGCCGAGGATCCAGGTTTCCCGCTCCGTGACGATCTCGTTTCGGAAGTCCTTCTTCGCAACCGCATAGCCCCAATCCCGGAAAGCGCCTTCGGTGAACTTCATGATATTGCCCTTATGCACCAGGGTGAGAGTTTTGCGTCCATTCACCAGGGACCAATTGATGGCGGCCCGGACAAGACGGGCAGTCCCTTCTTCAGAAACAGGTTTGACGCCGAACCCGGCGGTCTGCGGGAAGCGGATCTTGGCATACTCTTTTGGAAAATTCTGTTTCAGTAACTCATTGAATTTTTTATTATCCTCCGTCCCGTATTGGAACTCGATGCCGGTATAGATATCTTCCGTATTCTCCCGAAAGATAATCATGTTTACATATTCGGGGTGTTTGACCGGCGAAGGGACGCCGTTGAAATAACGAACCGGACGCTGGCATACGTACAGATCGAGAGCTTTCCGCAAAGCCACATTCAGCGAACGGATCCCGCCGCCGATGGGAGTGGTCAGGGGTCCCTTGATGCCTACCAGGAACTCGGAAAAAGCCTGCACGGTTTCATCCGGCAACCAGGTCTGGAACTGCCGGAAAGCTTTTTCACCGGCATAGACTTCCATCCAATGGATCTTTTTCTTACCACCATAGGCTTTTAAAACGGCGGCGTCGAAGACCCTGACCGAGGCCCGCCAGATATCCCGGCCGGTCCCATCACCCTCGACGAAGGGGACGATGGGGGCATTGGGCACGCATATTCTTTCATTGGCGCTCAAACTATCTTTATTGATCGTAATTTTTTCACCGCCCGGGGGGATTTTCACCTGCGTATAAGCCATGCGTATTCTCCTTGAATGGATCGACTTTTCCAAATAGCGCCAGGGCAAGCCGAAGAAGAACCGGCATTGTATCAAGGCTACAAGGATTATAACAAAGAGAGAGCGGGATTTTAAGAAGAGAATGGAAAATAAAAACCGGGTCTTAATAAGACCCGGTGTCGGTGGCTATGAGGAATATTATTCTGTAATCGGCGTTACGTTGGAAGCCTGCAAGCCCTTGGGCCCTTGCTCGATCGAGAATTCCACTTTTTGGTTCTCCTCAAGGCGCTTGTAACCTTCCATTTGAATGGAAGAGAAGTGCACAAATACATCTTCTCCACCATCGCGGCCAATGAAGCCAAAGCCCTTGGTCGCGTTGAACCACTTGACGGTTCCGACAAAACGTTCATCTGACATTTTCTTTCTCCTGCAAAATAGTGTTCACGTTTTCCCCGAAACGAGCGGAGTCAATCGTGCGGGCGCAAATTTATCATGATTGAGAGCCGGTGTCAAGGAAGGAGGAGCCAAAGGCAGGGCCTGCCGACTGTCCAGGATGGGTATGTCGGCAGAAAATAAGAAAGATGTAAGAAAAGTTCATTGGCAATAAAAGAGATCCAAATCGAGGGTAAAATAATCGCCTTGCTGGCAACCATACACACCATTGCCAACAAAAAAAGGAGCCAACATGACCGAAATGATGCAAGTAACAGATGGACAAGTCATTTCCATGGAATATACTCTTACGGTGGATGGCGAGATAATAAACTCTTCCAAAGATAGCGGGCCGATCGAATTCATCCAGGGTAAGGGAAATATCATTCCGGGCCTGGAGCGCGAGCTATACGGGATGGCGATCGGAGAAAGCAAGGATGTGGTGGTAAATCCCCGGGATGGCTATGGGGAAATCGATAGCGAAGCATATACGGATGTGCCGCGTGATCAATTCCCGGCGGACATCCCGGTTGAAATTGGAGTGGAATTGGAATTGCATGACGAAGCCGGTAATCCGATGCACGCCCGCATAGACAAAGTCGAAGAAAAAAACGTGCGGCTGGATTTCAACCACCCTCTGGCAGGGAAAGAATTATTCTTCGCCGTGAAGATCGCGGGCTTGCGGGAGGCGACGGAGGCAGAACGAGAGCACGGCCATGCCCACGGGCAGGATCATGAAGAGTAAAAGTGGATCCATGCAGAAGAATAGACTTCATCACCAAGAGCACGAAGGTACCCGCAGGAAAAAAAGGATGAAACCAAACTGTAGTTAGTAACAATTCGAGGCGACCAATTGGGTCGCCTCGAATTGTTTTATCCCACTTGCAGTGCGGTCGTTCAATGGCAGAGATAGATGGCTCCATCGGTATACTTGCCATAGAGGGACAGGCCATTAAAGAGATTGGGGATTTGGTCCACGGCAGATTCGCCGACTTGATCCCTGACCTGGGTGGGGAAATCAGCAAAGATCACCAGGGCAGCTCCCTGCTCGCAAAACAGGGGCTGGAGATGGTCATTTTGATTGGTCCCATAGGAGCTTGCCTGCATGGGTAGTTCGGTAGAAAAGGTGGTCCAAAAGCCATGAATGGGCCGGCCTGTCCAGAGCATTGTCAGCTCCCAGTCATTGGAGATGACCGGCTGGTCCGCCGGCAAATCCCGGACTGCCTGGATCAAGCTGGATTTGTCCCACCGATAAATGGTCAATCCATCTCCAAGATGGTAGAACTGGACCTTCTCGCGGGCTTGAGGGAAATACCAGGCCACACATACAACCGCCATAATCCAGGGAATCGCCTGGAGAACCCGCAGCCAACCTTTGAACCAGGCGGCCCACCACACGGCAACCGCTCCATAGATCATCATGACGCTGCTGACAAAAAGGGGAAGGAGCATGCGGTTATCTATATCAATCGTTGGGAGCGTGAACAAATAAGTCAGGATCAACATGCCCACAAAGAGCAAAGAGGAAAGACCAAAAAAGGCGAAGATCTGAATATCTGAATCGTGAAAGGTTGTGCGGGTATCTTTTTTCATGTGGCGGACAGCCAGGAGGGAAAGACCCAAGAGCACGGCCGCAATCACGCCCATCAGGATAAAACGGAGACGGTACCCCAACAGGGTTTCATGAGTTTGGTAAGGGACCCATTTCCAAACAGTGTCCATAAAAATTCCGCGGAAATTCTGGAATTGGGCCAGGATTCCGGACAACTGGATATCGGTCGTCCGGCCGCCAACGCTGTGGGCCGAGGAAAGATACACCCATACCAACCAGGCCAATACCGGCAACCCGCCTATGAACATTAACAGGACCGCCTTTTTGGTCCTTAGCCAGGCCGTTCCATTTGCAAATAAGAAGACAGTCAACCCGGCTGCCAGCACCATGGCAATCCCGGCATAGCGAGTGCCAGGGATCGTGCTGACCACCAGGGCGCCTAAAACCAACTGGGAAGTTTTTTGATTCCGCAGGTACGCCAGCACCGCCCATCCACCCGCCAGGATCGAGAGAATGAAGAGCGGTTCGGAATAGGATGATGAAAACATAATCAACATATATGGAAAGGCACACATAAGTGCACTGGCGATGATCCCAAGAGCCGGAACGGGGCTGTACCTGTAAAAAATCCAGCCGGCAATGAAGATGGAAGCGACAAAGGCAAATATATTCAACCAGCGGCTGGCAACGACCAGGTTGATCCCGAATATACCGATGGCGGCCAGAACCGATGAATAAAGAGGCGGATGAATGGTCTCGGGGGTGAGCAAACCATTTCCCTCATAATAAGCCAACCCCTGACCGTGGTCCAAACTGCGAGCCACGGAAATATATTCCACCGGATCCGTATAACCCCACGGGCCATTCGCAGTGGCATATATGGCAACTACGCCCCCAATCAGACTGAACAGCACGATCATTCCCAGGATGAAATGCCGGGTGGGAAATTTTTGCATTTATAACCTCAATTGATTCTCAGAATTACGGGAGTCTTTCTTTGGGAAACAAAGTCGTAGAGCAATTATACATTCCACATATTTATTTATGTTGGGCAGTCAAAGCGGCCGCCTCCGCGCCTGCCCTGCCTTCGGCTTGCAGGTACATGGCACGCACGCTTTCTTCCATTATATCTTTCAAACGACTGCGCTCCAACCCCACCCTATTCAGGGGATCGAAGGCAACCTGTTTTCCCACCATGACCACCCCTTTAGGATGGATGGCGACAGGATAAAACTCCAACCGAGCCCCGGTTTCGGCATAATACATTTCTCCCAAACGAGCAAAACTACGTTGAAACGGGGCTATGTTCGTCTCGGGATCCTTTGCGAGCAGGCTATCTTCAGGGAACACCAACAGGAACTTGCCAAGTCGAAGCACATCCATACTCAACCTAAGTGTATCGACCATCTGGTCATAGAGACCCTTATAGACAGGAATACAACCGAGGGACCGTAGGAATGGGACAGAGATATTGGAGATCCCCTTTGCCACCCAGGCGCTGAGAGGCGGCCCGAGGTGGAGGGTCCGCTCGACGAAATCCCATTTTAAATATGCGGCTGCCTTTTGCTTATCCACCATGTCCGCGACTGCCCAGGTATACAGGCGAAGAGGCATCGAGCAATAGACTGCGATCGGACCGAGAGCTTCATGATGATTAGCGATGAAGACAGCCGGCCCCTTCTGAGGCAGGTTTTCCTCGCCAGCTAATCTACCTCCCCAGAGGAAGAGGTCAAGTGTGCCGACAATGAATTGATAGAGTCCATCATTCATAATCCACCTCTATTGATTCACATGTATATATCATACTCAAACGAGGAGGCGAATGCAACTGGTATGGTTAAAGCTCCGTGAGCGTGAATCAGGGTTCCGAGGGATCGTTTGACCCAAACAACGAGGAACAATTATTGAAAGTGGGAGAAGAATCGAAAAAAGAGGGTATAGGAAGGGGGCATATCCCCGAAAAAAGCTGTTATGGAACAAAAAGTGGGAGACAAGTGCCGAATTGGGTATTTTTCAAATAATTGTTCCGCGGGAAATGGCCTTAAAAAACCAGGAAAAATATGTTTTTAGGCGATATTTTTTCACTTTTTTGAAGCGGAGAACCTTTCGGGGACATGTGGGAAGACCCGCTCACAGACCAAAAAAAACGATTGAATTTTTTGGATGACGCTCCAGTAAACACCCCGAAAAAACCGGGATAAACATCCCGCAGGGTTAGGGAGGAGGATGTTGGCTTTGGAGAACCTCCCGAAGGACATGGGACGATGTGCGGAACGAAGAATGGCGCGTTGTAAAGATTGAGAAAAAAACAAATCTCCATAGAGCCTCAACTTTTCTCCATAAATTCTTCATAATTGGGCGATATCCTTAATGGAATTGAAATTGATTCGAGAAGGAGTTTTATTATGTCGAAGATATCCCGCAAGACTTGGATTATTGCCGTCGTTTCAGTGGTGGTGGTCCTTGCAATTGTTCTTGTAATTGCAAACATCCGCAGCCAAAACCAGAATACCGCCTCGACTGCTTACCAGACGACGACCAGTCACGCGCTGGTACTCTCACCTCTACGGTGGAAGGCACTGGCACGATTGCATCCATGCGCTCGACCAGCCTGGCCTGGCAGATCAGCGGCCAAATCGATAAAGTCAACGTCAAAATCGGGGACTTCGTGAAAGCAAATACCATCCTGGCAAGCATGGTTCCGTCCGCCCAGACCGAGACCAACCTGGAAGCAGCTATTGTGAGCGCCCAGGCGAACCTGGCCGAATTGACCTCTCCGGAAGCGATCGCAAATGCCAAGATCGCCGTTGCGGATGCGCAAACCAAGGTGATCAACACACAATCCGCCTTGAACGGTCTCCAAAATTGGAAGAACAATTCTTTGATCCAGGATCAATATGCCAATATGGTGATCGCGAAAGCGAATTTGGATAGGGCCCAAACGGCCTACGATAACGCCAATGTAGGCGATTTCATTAATAATGCCGGTGAAGCGGCCCTGTACCAGGCCCTCTACAATGCCCAGCAAAAATATAACACCGCCCAATATTATTACAGCCTCTATTCCCAGGCACCGACCCAGCGCCAATCCAATGAGGCACAAGCCAACCTCGACCTGGCCAATGCAACCCTGACCAGCGCCCAAAATTACCTGGCCGCCTTGACCGGAGGCTCCATCCCCGACAATGCCACCGGCACCTCCCTGCTAAAGCTCAAGCAGGCTCAACTCTCCGTTCAATCGGCCCAGGATAATTTACAGCAATATATAGCCTCGACCGAAATTACGGCTCCGTTCGACGGCACGGTCACCCAGGCAAGCGTGGTTGCCGGAGATACTGGCAGCCAACAATACGGCCGCGTTCACCCTGGATGACATGTCCAACCTGGAAGTAGCCGTGCAGGTCATTGAAGTGGATATCAACAGCGTCAATGTGGACCAGCCGGCGGCAATCACTTTCGATGCCATTCCGAATAAAACTTATAACGGGAAGGTGGTCCAAACAAATATGGCCGGTACGGTTGGGCAAAACAGCGTGAACTTCACCGTCACCGTCCAGGTGACCGATGCGGATAAAGCCGTAAAACCCGGCATGTCTGCGAATGTCACCATCCTCACGAACCAGGTGGAAGGGGCTTTACTGGTGCCCACCACGGCCATCTTTACGGATACCGCCGGCAAGCAGCTGGTTTACCTGGTTAGAAATGGTGTGATGAGCGAGGTTCCTGTAACCGTCGGGGCGGCCTCGGATACAGCCACCCAGATCACCGGCAATAACCTGCAAGAAGGCGATACCATCGTACTCAGCTTTGCCAGTTCCGCCTCCACCACGAGCGGACGTGGGTTTGGAATATTAGGGCGGCCTGGGCGGTGGCGGAGGCGCCAGAGTGCAAGCGGGCGGTAACCCCACTGGCGGTAACGCCACTGGCGGCAACCAGCCCGGTTCCAATCCCACCCCATGAACCGGCAGGAGAGCAATATGATTGATATGGTGATAGAAGCCGAAAACTTGACCAAAGATATACCGCATGGGTGAAGTGGACGTGCAGGCGCTGTGCAGTGTATCCCTGCAAGTAAAACGGGGTGAATCCATTGCCATCATGGGACCCTCCGGCTCGGGCAAGTCCACATTGATGAATATCCTCGGCTGCCTGGACCGGCCCTCCGGCGGAAGTTACATCCTGGACGGCGAAAAAGTATCCGGGTTGAACGACGACCAACTGGCCGGCATCCGCAACCGCAAGATCGGTTTCGTTTTCCAATCCTTCAACCTGCTGCAACGGACCTCCGCCCTGGCAAATGTGGAATTGCCTTTGAATTATGCGAATGTGCCAAATGACGGTCGAAACCGGGCGGCCGAAGCCTTAAAAGCCGTCGGGTTGGAAAAACGGATGAAACACCGCCCGGCGGAGCTTTCCGGCGGCGAACAGCAACGAGTGGCCATCGCCCGCGCTTTGATCAACGATCCGGCCATCCTGATGGCCGACGAACCCACCGGGAACCTGGATTCAAAGGCGGGCCAGGAAATCATGAACCTGCTGCTCTCCTTTAACCGGGAGCGCAACTGCACGCTGATCATTATCACGCACGATCCGAAGATTGGCCAGCAGACACAACGCATCATCCAGATCAGGGATGGTTCATTAGAGGCGAACAACCTATGAAACTCAGACGAATTTTCTCTCAGACTTTCACCAGCCTGAGCGCCAATAAACTACGAACCGGGCTAACCATCCTGGGCATCGTCATCGGGGTTGCGGCGGTGATCGCCATGCTTTCCATCGGGCAAGGCGCCCAAAATTCCATTACCTCATCGATCAACAGTATCGGCTCGAACGTTCTTTTCCTCTCCTCAGGTTCCGGGCGCGGTTCATCGGAGGAGGAGGCGGCGCCCAGATCCGGAATATAAAGTCGCTCACTCTGAGTGACGCAGAAGCTCTGATGAACAAATCCCAGGCTCCTGCCATCCTGGCAGTGGCACCGGTGCTGCAAGGAAATACAACCGTATCTGCCAACGGCCAAAAGACCACCACAACCGTGTATGGAGTGACCACCACTTATGCAGCCATTCGAAATGAACAGACGGCCGAAGGAGCCTTCTTCAACGACCAACAGGTGAACATCCATGCCCGGGTAGCGTTGATCGGACCCGACCTGGCGACCACCCTCTATGGCCGGACCACGAACCTGACTGGACAAACGCTCCGGATCAACGGGCAGACATTCACGATCATCGGCGTGTTGAAATCGAAGGGCGGCACATCCATCGGCAGCTCTGACAACCAGGCGATCATCCCCCTCACCACGGCACGGGACCGGGTGATCCGGCGGCCCGGCAGCAACGTGGACACCATCTATGTTCAGGCGGTTGACGCGAACTCGACCACAGAGGCCAGCGCCCAAATCTCGGATATCATGCGCCTGCGTCACCACGTAAAAGTGGGCCAGGAAGATTTCTCGGTCTTCAGCCAGCAAGACATCCTTGCAACGGCTACCAGCATCACCGGCATTCTGACGATATTCCTGGGTGGGATCGCAGCCATTTCCCTTCTGGTTGGCGGGATCGGCATCATGAATATCATGCTGGTCTCGGTGGCAGAGCGCACCCGCGAGATCGGCCTGCGTAAAGCCGTAGGCGCCCGCAACCGGGATATACTGCTCCAGTTCCTGGTTGAATCTCCTTCTTAAGCTTGATGGGCGGATTGATCGGCGTCCTGCTTGGCTGGCTGATCTCCCTGATCGTCGGCCAGATCGCGGCTTCCAGCGGGACGGCCCTCAACCCGGCGGTCAGCTGGAACGCAATCCTGCTGGCAACCCTTTTCTCTGCCGCAATAGGCCTGTTCTTCGGTATCTATCCGGCGCGGCGGGCTTCCCGCCTGGAGCCGGTGGAAGCATTGAGATATGAATAAATTTATTGGAGATTATTATGTCCACACTCGAACCAAAACCTGTTAAAGCAACTAAAGCACTCAACCCGACCATGTTGACCATTGCGGCCATCCTCCTGATAGTGCTGGCCTTGTTATTCCTGGCTTCACCGCTCCTGGGACTGAACCGCGGCGCCCGGCGCGCGGGTAATTTTCAACGCCAATTCACCGGTCAAAACGGCCAAAACCTCCCGGGAGGAGGCACGAATGGCCAACCTTTCTTCCAACCGGGCAGGGAGGGACCGGAAGCGGTAACGGCTTTCCAAGCCAGGGTGGAACCGGAACTGGTAACGGTTTCCCCGGTCAGGGTGGGACCGGGCGGCAGTTAGGCCAGACCGGCATTCTAGGCCTGGGCCTGCTAAGGGGCACAGCCAGCACGATCGTTTACGGGATAGCCCTGTTGATCTCATTGGCGGCTGCGATCGGCATGCTGAGTGTGAAGAGGTGGGGGAAAGTCCTCGGCATCGTTATGGCCGTTATCTACCTTCTCCTGGCGATCATTAGCTTTTTACCGACGCTCCTGTTCAGCCGCTTTGGGGTTGCCAGCAATCCACTCGGCCTGGCATTAAATGTTCTCCACCTGGTCCTTGCAATCGCGATCATCGTGTTTGCAGTCATCCCGGCAAAGAAAGTATCCACTCCGGCGGCTATAGTTACTCCTCCTGCGGCTGCTGTTTAATAAGTGGTGGCCCGACCGTTCAGAGGCGGCGGGCCACTAACTCTTATTCCAAAAACCTGATTTTTATCGCATAATAGATGGAATGGCTCCAAAAATCCTGGTGATAGATGATGAAGTCAAGATCGTTGAGATCTGCAGCGATTATTTGCATGCGGCAAATTTTGACGTTATCACCGCGGGGGATGGGTTGAAAGGGCTGGCTCTGGCCCGCTCCCAAAAGCCTGACCTGATCGTCCTGGATCTTATGCTGCCGGGCATGGATGGGCTGGATGTCTGCCGGACGCTGCGGCGGGAAGGAAACGTTCCCATCATTATGCTAACCGCCCGGGTGGAGGAGCCGGATAAGCTGGTCGGCCTGGAACTTGGCGCCGACGATTACATTACCAAGCCGTTCAGTGCCCGGGAACTGGTAGCGCGGATCCGGACGGTCCTTCGGCGAGCCAGCGGAGATACCTCCAGCGATTTCATCCGGGCGGGCGAAGTGACACTGGACCGGGCCCATTACCAGGCTAGCCTGCCCGACCGGTCCGTCGCGCTGACTTCGACGGAGTTCGAGCTTATGGCCACCATGATGAGCCAACCGGGGCGTATTTTCACCCGCTCCCAACTGCTCAATGCGGTTCGGGGCGTGGCTTTTGAAAGTTACGAGCGAGCGATCGATTCGCACATCCGAAACCTACGGCGCAAGCTGGAGCCCGGCGATTACATCGTCACCGTTCATGGAATTGGATACAAATTCGAAGGGTGACATGACCCAATATACCAGTGTCCGTTCCATCCGGAATCGATTATTCCTGCTGCTCTTGCGTGCATTCAGCATTGCCGTGGCCTTCCTGGTCCTATTCTCCCTGGTTGTCACGGTGTTTTTCCTCAGCAGGCCGATCCGGTCCAATCCCCTCTTTCAAATGCCCATCACCTCCAGCCTGGAAACCTTTTACGTGGCCCGGGGAAACTGGAATGGGGTCAGCACCGTTTTTGATCGCTCCGCCGGGATCGAGGTGTCGCAATGGAAGCATGCGCTGCTTTTGGACCCTCAAAACCGGGTCATCGTCCAACATGGGCGGGCTGTCCAGCCTACAAATGCCTGGATCTATCAATCCAACCCCTCGGATATCGCTATCCCCATCCAAGCGAATGGAATCGTTGCCGGAACTCTGATCATCGAAGGAAACACCCGGCCTTCGGAAGTCGTTTTCGTTCTGCGGTATCTCATCCCGATCATCCTGTTGTCCCTGGTCCTGGCAGTGTTTGCCACCCTGATCGGGTTACTGCTCAGCCGACGGGTGGTAACACCACTGGCACAGGTGATTGCCTCGGCAGAGCAAATTGCCGGAGGCAACCTGCAGGCCAGGGTTAGTAAAACCAAGGGGACCGATGTTCTGGGTGACCTGAGTGACAGTTTCAACAAAATGGCCGATTCATTGGAACAGAATGACCGGGAACGGCGGGAGATGTTGACGGATATCGCCCATGAACTACGTACACCTTTAACCGTACTGCGCGGGCGTTTGGAAGGGATCATGGATGGGATTTACCCCTCCGACGAAAGCCACATCGGCCCGGCTCTCGAGGAAACTTACCTGCTGGAGCGGCTGGTCGAGGATCTACGGCTGTTGACCCTGGCGGAGAGCCATCAGTTGACCTTCGAGAAACGGGAAGTGGACCTGGTGGAGATTGCCAGGCGGTCGATCGGTATGTTCCACCCTGATGCTGAAGAACACAAAATCGGTCTTGACCTGGTAACGTCCCTGGACCAAGCGCTTGTGGTGGCAGACCCACTGAGGACGGAACAGGTGATCGGCAACCTGATCTCGAATGCTTTGCGGTATGTGCCCGAAAACGGGCACGTCTGGATCGAGATCTCTCAAAATGGAGATGAACTGGCAATCAGTGTCAACGACAATGGGACTGGCATCCCGGAAAGCGATCTACCGTTTATCTTCCAGCGGTTCTGGAGGGGAGAAAAATCACGCTCGCGCACATCCGGCGGGGTGGGGTTGGGATTGGCAATTGCCAAATTGCTGGTGGAAGAACAGGCCGGGCGGATCGAAGCTCACAATAATCCTGAGGGCGGGCTGCAAGTGATCGTGTTCTTTAAACGGCAGGAATAGGCCGAAATTACCAATCGATCTATTTTCTTTTAGCCAGAATTGAACGTCTCAGTTTTTCTTCAACTCAATAAAGGGCACCCGCCAGGTGACCGGATCATTCAAGTAACCGCATTTATAGTTGATAAGCTCCAGTTTCTCCGGGACTACTTTTATCAGGATCAAATACTTCCAATCTGGAAAGGATTGGTCCCAATAAGCCCGTTTTCGCTTTAGTTTTTCATCCATATCATCGACCAGAAAGGCTTTCCCCGCAATGACGACCGACCCGGTCGCTTCTTTATGATTTGCATAATACAGGCTGACCCGAGGATTATTTCGGATCTCCCCGTACTTTCCGGCTGCGGCTGTTCGTAGCCATCCAAATCGACATATCCTCTTCGGGCGGGAAGGGATTCATCGTTCGTAACTGCGGCTGACCGTGAAGCATCCATGGTGAGGAGAGCGCAATAGGTTTGCCCTGCCATGATCTCACGAGCCGCGGCGATCAATAAATCAAATTTTTCCAGGGTCATATGGGGCATGTTTTCAGGCTGTTTTGTCATCGTTTCTCCTTCCATAAAGAGGCAGCGCAGCCTAGAAATTTCACATGAAGTGATTTTATCAAGGAAAGAATCGGCTCCCGCATTTATTTAACAGGGGTCAGGATGATCACCGGGATGACGCGGGTGGTCTTGTGCCGGTACTCGTCAAAGCCGGGCATCATCTCGACCATTTTGTTATACAAGCGCGTTCTTTCCGGTTCCTCTGCAACGGAAGCCTGAACCTGGAATTGTTCGGTGCCGACTTCTACGGTGAGCAGAGGATTGGCAAGAATGTTGTAGTACCAACTCGGGTTGGTTGGAGCGCCACCTTTGGAGGCAATGATCACCAATCGATCACCGTCTTTGACATAGGCGACCGGATTTACGTGCGGCTGACCGCTCTTTGCTCCAATGGTATGCAAGAGCAGCAAAGTCCTGCCGATGAACTGGCCGCCGACTTTGCCGGCATTGGCCCGAAATTCGTCGATGATGTCCTTATTCCAATCATTTGGAGTACTCATCTCAAACTCCTTTTAATCCCTTTATTTCTACAATAATATTTTGCAATTCCTTATTACTTAATTTCCTTAGAATAATGTGACAGGCTTTTTGGTTGGTGTGCCAGGAGGGGCGCGGTTCGGAAGGGCATTGGGGCATGGGTGGAGGGTTGTTGATCCGAGCGGATGGAGGAGGTGAATGGGCGTCTCGGTAAGACCCATAGTATGGGTGGAGGGCCGTTCATCCGGGCGGATTGCAACCCTCCCCTAGGGGGAATGGGATGGCAGCCACCAATGGACAACAGCTACTCGATGATCACCCAATCCGTGCCGCTGCGACCAAAGACCTCGGGCGAATACATTTCCTCGGCTTTGGCCGGCGGAACAACGAACGTACCTGGCGTGGTGGCCCTGGCGATATAGGTATATTCATACACGCCATCCCATAGCAAGGAGGTGAATGCTTCGCCCGGTCATCCCGCAGGTTCTGGTGTTCATACCAGGTCGACTGCCACCACCAGCCGTAGGGGCGAGCCGCCGGGTCATCCTGGGGGACGTTTTGGATACTGCCAATGCGGGGTTGACGATTTCCAGCCCGGCCGGCAGCGGGTCCACCAGCGCCACGTGATAGCGGCGATCATCGGCCACCATAGCTGATATGGACTCGCACGCGCGGCGCCGGCCTTAATGTGCCAGACTCCATCGCCGTCCTGGGAAACGTCTTCAGGATCATCCAACGCTTCGTAACTGCCGCTGAACAACAAAGCCCATATCCAGCGCCTTCAGATGAAGGTCGGTCGGGAGCATACTGCAGTCCCAACCGGTAATACAACCGGCCCGGTCCGGTTTTATTGATAATGAGATCTTGCGTGCCACCACCTGAGGCGGTTTCTGAAAGAACGTATGTCATCGGGATGAGAGTGTCGTGGCGTTCAGTTGTCCGGCCGCTGAATTCATTACTGCCCGCATACGTATCCCCAAGCCACATACGGGCGACGAAATCCGGGGTTTCGGCTTCATAGGTATTGAAATAGCGGTCCAACGACAGCAGGACAAAGACATTCTCCTGGGTATTGCCCCAGCGTCCCTTGGTGCGATGCGCCAGCAGCCCGTTGACCACTTTGGTGATCAGGTCACTGCTGTGGGTTGTCTTCCATCAATGCATCCAGCAGGATGGCGTCCGTGCGCCGGTCAGAGCTGAGCAGCAGATAAGTCTGGTCATCATAAGAGGTGGTGAAGTTGGCCGCACCCGCCGTCTCGACCACGTGATTGTTGACAAAAGTGCGGATTTCTTCCAATTGGGTTTCATTATCGATCACCGACCATAACCAACCAACGGCTTCCATGGAAAGATTTTCCAGCCCGGCATCCTTGAAACGATTTCGGCTTTTTGCGCATCCCGGTCACCGTGAGAGATTGCGCACATAGAGGGCGTAGGCGCTCAGGGTCCAGCGGGTTTGCTGGCTGTACCAATTGGGGTAATGCGATCTCGATATTGCGCAGGTAATTCAGCAGCGCCCTGCTGCATCTCATCCGGCACCATGAAACCCTTTTTGCCCGGCTCGATAGAGCGCATGGGCAACGTGAATGGTGTTGAATGGGATGGATTCGAAGCCGCGCCGCCAATAAGGGAAACCGCCATCGGAGTTTTGCAGCCCCTGCAACCGGGTGATATCACGGGTCACCGCGGCTTCCATTTCTGCGGGTGACGGCAGGCCATCCGCCTTAAAAGCAGTCAGCACATCCCGCAGCGAGGCCACAGCCAGAATGCGGGAGGACAGCTGCTCCGAACACTCGTACGGATAGAGACCAGGTAGAGAACCGCGTCGGTCAGGGCCTGCAGTGCGGTGGAGGAGGTGTTGATCTCCAAGCCGCCGTATTGCGGGAAAACGCCGGTGGGATACAGCACCGGCTGGGCAATCGCGCCATCATCGATCACACCGTAAGTGGCGAAGGCTTCGCTGGTGGCAGGCGTATAGACCGGCAGCTCCACGACAGCTGCATCCGCAAAGTGCTCCGGAAACAGCTGCGATCTGGATGCGGGTCGTGCCGGCCATGTGCGTGCTGGCCGGGAAGCGCACTTCAATGCGATCGTTGGCAGGGACGGTCACGCGCAAGTCCGGCGTTGGCAAGCTCAAGGTTGGTGGCCCGGGCAACCACATCCACCGTCAGCGGTTTCTCGGTCTGGTTCTGGACCACCACCGGCAATTCGAACTTGTCACCAAAATTGAGGAAGCGAGGCGCGGAGGGGCGCACCATCAAGGGCACCGGGCGGTGAGATTGGATTCGAGCAATCCAT
>CAWALN010000015.1:0-88343 GCA_963782935.1 uncultured Chloroflexia bacterium
ATGAGCGGCGCGAGCTCCCACCTGCCCGTGTGCTGACTCGCCTGGAGCAGAGCGTTATCGACGCAGCGTTCGAGCAGGCTGAGGCCAGCGCTCGCTGAGAGCGAAGGCGGCCGAGGTCAGATCGCCCCTCAAAAACTTCCGGCTAGATGTTCCTGCTGGGCCGGCTCGAGCAGTGCGAATGCTTCGTATCCGAGC
Organism: uncultured Chloroflexia bacterium; assembly: GCA_963782935.1. Taxonomy (GTDB): domain Bacteria; phylum Chloroflexota; class Anaerolineae; order Anaerolineales; family Villigracilaceae; genus UBA877. Next base: position 196 of record CAWALN010000015.1, read on the forward strand.
GTCAGCAGATCGAGCGTCTGACCGTGGTCATCAGTGATTTCAACGATGGCGTCGGTCCTGAAAGCGTCCACGATCACGCCCCTGGTACCCGTGGGCCACGGGCCGCACGGTTCGCGTAGCTCTACCTCGCGAAGCTCCAGATGTTCGAACCGATCAGGGGCGGCTCCGCGTGAAGGTGGAGATCAGTGAGTGTCCTGAGCGCGTCGGTCGTGACCTTCACGAACGGGTGCAGCGAGTCAGCCGAGATGTCGGCGACGACCTGCAGGCGCAAGCGCCCCGAGCCCACTTCCGCTCGGCTTGGAAGCAGAAGTGATGGCCATCACTTCTGCGTGTAACCCAAACGAGCAGTCAGTCGCAGCGCTCGCGGACTGCCGCTCTTGAGGATCGCCGGCGCGTGGATTAGCCGGCTCCTGGCAAGCACCAGCCCCACGCGGACGCCTCCGTTTGGGGGCGAAAGCGAGTGCGACCGCGGCCCGGGCGATTGTTAGCTGCGTAATGCTATGCGTGGTCGTCCGCAAGCGGTCGACGATCTCTCCCGATCTCACGCGAACGCTAGCCAGAACGCACCGAGTCAGCTAACACGTGCACGTGCGAGGTCCCGCACTCCCGGCTGAGCGGGAGTCTCGACGCCGCCAGCCCGCTGGTGGCTCCTTTGCTGAAATGCGGTCGCGTCGAGCGGGCTAGTTTGCACCAGGAGCGGCAGTGTGGTCGACGACGTTTACACTGCTGCTCTTCTGCTTGCAGCCCGCGGGGAACCTGGCTAACGGCGGAACTGACCGGGCCGTCGGCGACGTCAGAATGCTGCATAGCCCGGACAGAGGGGCAGCGACTGCCGCGGCGTAGCTCTTCGCGTTCCGATGCAGCACGGCCGTGGTCGAGCGTGACCGCTTCCGCGTCGCCGGCCTCGTGGTTACTGACCGGCAGAGTTGCAAGCGCTGGAGCGCTTGCCGCGGCGTGCCGTCCCGCAAATCACCCGGCCGAGTGCGTCCTCGAGTTTCGTGAACGGCCGGCTCGTCGGCGAGACTCCGGTTCCGCGCGAGGGGGGTACGCCGGACCGGCCGATGCCCGAGACCCGGATTCACCGCCGAAGCGAGTCCGGCTGGCTCACCTGAACGAACGCCGAGTGGATTCATGGAGCTTGGTTGTTGGAATCCGCGCTACGGCCGTATTCGACCGTCGGCAGCCCGAACGGAGAACGGCGATGGATTCTACCCGTGGGAGTCCAACCTTCTCGCTCGTAGAACCACAGGCGCGACCCGCGCCCTGTGGTGTCCATAGCCGGATTCTCGAGAAGCCCCGTGTCGCGGCCTCGACAACCGCTGCTTCCATGAGTTGCTTCGCAACGCCATGACCGTGCCACCCCCGCCGCACGAACAGCTGCAAGAGAAAGATCGTGCCCGACGGTGGCGGTCCAGGATCCTCGCGCGTGACGAGCGCTAAAGCGACATGACCAACGACTTCGCTGCCCTCGAGCGCTAGCAGACACCAGACATCCGCACGGGCAAGGGCGCCGGCGAGCCGCTCAATCTCCGTTGAGCTCGGAACCGGCGGCGTCCAATCGGACGGCGCCCAAGCCCGATATCCATAAAGCCCTCAGCGATATTCGCGGCGATCGCGCTCGCATCGGAGGGCGTGGCGATCGGAGTAATGACCACAAGAAGTATCAGTTTCGCAGCGGAACACGGGTACCAGCGGCGAGACCGCCGAGCACCACGCCTTGGACCGAGCAGCGGTCAGGGGGTCTCGTCGGCGGCATCGTTGGCACGGTCCACTTGCGCTTGGAGCGCGAGCCAGCTTGCGCAGCACGGCTCTCCCGCCGGGCCAGCCACACTCGAGCCTCCCGAGCGTGCGAGCGGCAGCGAGCGCCCCTACTGACGGGAGCCCTACCGAGCAAGGCGCGCGCCGATGTCAAGCCCCCCTCCGCGCGCGAAGCAAGAGTTGCCGGCGCTCAGATCCCTGCTCGGTCGAGAAAGGAGGTGTCCAAGAACGGCCGACTCGGACTGCCGCTCCTCCTCACACGCAGTCGTGTCGAGCGGACTGGTGCTAGGCACCAGCACCGACAGTCTTAACGATGGCCCCGACACTGCTGCTCTTCTGCTTGCAGCATGCGCGCTCTCAGCTAATTGCTCGACGGCGCGCTTGCCTCGTTCGCCGGAATCCAGGCATCTCGCCGTCGGTCTGAGAGTCGCGCTTTCGCGCTCGCACAGCGCGTCGGTCGGACACGCCTCGGCGCTCCGAATCAGCGGCTCTCCGACCGCAGTCATGCGTCGTCGGAAAGCACCAGGAGCAGCGACGTGGCCGACGGCGAGCAGGTGATCGCAATCGTGGCATAGCAGTCGTCCCGCGGCGGCGGGTCTGACGACTGCTGCTGGGCGAAAGCGATCGCGCCAGCGGCCGCTCGGATCGTTAGCTGGGCCACCACCAGACTCGAATCGCCAGCAAGCGGTCGGTGATCTCCCGGAGGTTCCGCTGGCGTTTGCTACGACCCGGCAAGTAAGCTAACACGATGAGGCGCCCGCATTTGTGGCTGAGCGGAATGGCGGCCGCCGCTCGCGAGCAACTGCCTGCTTGTCCTTAGCAGCGGTCGTCTCGCTGTCGCCCGGCCTGGCTCCCGCTTCCAGACGATAGTTAGCCAGCGTGTTGCAAGTGCCCGCGGCGGCGACTACCGCTTCCATGGTGATCCGGTCGTCTGGCCGATGCGCCTCCGCGTCATAGCGAGATTCCTCAAACGGGGCAGTGGTATCGAGATTGTCGGATTTCGATGAGGCCGTCGCACAAACCAAACCCCTTGTACGAATTTGACAACGGCTGTTTTCGCTGACCTCGTGAGAGCGGCTCAGTCGGCCAGAGCGGGCCTCCGCGGCTGAAAAGGCTCGCCCCCGAATCCTCACCTTGTCGCAAACGCACAATAACTCGAGACCCGCGATGGTTTGTGCGACGGCCTCCGATCAAAGGAGAAGTCTCGATGCCGACCGGTCGGCGTTTCCTACCTGGACGGGCCCGTGAGGGAGTAGGGGAGGAGAATGTTTCCGACGGCCGCTCCCTGCCCGGCCCGTGCTGTGGTCGTTAACACGCCGCCGATCAGTGATCCATGGTTCTTCTTCAGCAGCCGGGCGCCTGCTGGTGTGAGAGCAAAGACGATCTCGCGCCGGTGGCCCGGTGGGACGGTCAGATCAACTCGTCCGAGTGGCCTCGTGCCTTCGGCCAGCGCAAAACCCCTTACCGCGCACGCCGGACCGCGAGAGGGGCACAGAACCGCAAGGCCAGAATCGACGCGCAACAAGCGCCCTCGTCGGACTGCCGTGAGCTGCGCGGCCTCGGCTGCCGGTCCCACGACTACTCTCGGCACCGACAGGTAGGGCGCGATCGGGGCTCCGATGACGAGATTCCCGGCGCTATCGACGGCCACGCACAGGCTGATGGAGGGGCAGGAAATGGCGTTTAACGCATTCGTACCGTCAACGTGCGCCAGCGACCATTTGCCCACTCCGCCAGTCGGATTGATCGATGTTGCCGCGCCGCCGAAGGTGTCGCCCGCAACGCACAACGACACCGACGGGCAGGAGATAACGTCGGCCATGGCAAGCGCTGAATTGGGAAGCACGACCCTCCATGCCGACCGCCCACCGGTCGGGTTGGTCGAACTCAGGATGGCTTCCCAACCGGCCACCACGCACAACGACACCGAAGGGCACGAAACGGTTGCCATTCCCCCGATACCGGGATCGACCTGGACGCGTCTCCAGGCTGTCGCGCCGCCGGTCGGGTTGGTCGAGCTGAGCACATTGCCTGCGTCATCTACGGCCACGCATAGCGAAACCGCTGGGCACGCAATGCTCTCTAGCACTGCCTTGCCGATGGGACTCCTTGCGCTGTCGACGTGCGCTACCCGCCACGCGTTGGTACCGCCGGTCGGGTCCGTCGAGCTCAGCACGTTGCCCTTCGCATCGACCCCCACGCATAGCGACACCGACGGGCACGAAACCGCATTCGGATCGTTTGCGCCGCCCACGCGCGTCACACGCCATGTCGCTGCGCCGCCCGTCGGATCGGTCGAGACGATCACCCGTCCAACGTCGATGTCGGCATCGACCGCGACGCACAGCGACACCGATGGGCACGACACGCCCGTAGGCCACCCGAACCCGAGTGCGCCTCTGAGCCGCGTCCGCTTCCAGTCTCCGACGACCGCCGGATTGGTGCTCGTGAACACGTTCCCGAGATCGTCGAACGCGACGCACAGCGACACCGACGGGCACGACACAGCGCCGATCCCGAGCGATGAGATAACAGCAGGCGGGACTGCCTGGTCCACGAGCACCGGCGCCGACCACACAAGCGGCGGCGCCGCGGATGCGGAAGATGCCACGACCACCGAGAACACGAGCACGACCGTCGCCGCAAACGCGACATGCCGCCCAATCGACACCCATCTCAACCGGCCCCTCACAAACCCCATCACACCACCACGACCCGACGGCGCGCGTTTCTCAACGACCCAGGCTACAGTGAGACAGACATAGCCGCAAGGAATTCACGACGCGCTGCGCGGGCCCGAGACCGGGGGTCGCGAGGACGCTGCAACTCCACGAATTCTCGCACGAGCGCTTCCCCTTCGGGCTGGTTTGTGACAGTCTCGACCGACGGGTGGACCGCCCCCGGTTTGGACTACACGTCTTGACTTTCGGTATTACAAAGATCCCAAGTATGCTCCTTACAAGCTGCTGGCGGACGACGTCACCAAAGTCGGGAAGGTCAAGCTCGCGCCGTTTGAAAATATGGATATCCAATACTGGGATCCAAACGCGGACTTCAGTGCCTGGAGCCGGATGTACTCCATCCTTGTCGGCGATGGCGCCATTTACAACCCCATCGGCGGGAAGGACAAAGTGAACGTGGTCTTCAGCGCCACCTACGCGACCACCCCCACCATGATCGATAAGTGGGCCAACCTGTATAAAATGGAATCAGAGACCTTCCTGAAGATCATCGTGGGCACCGCCTCCATCGACACCTTCGATCAGTTTGTGACTGATTGGAAAGCCCAGGGCGGTGACGAGATCACTGCTGAAGTACAGTCTGTTGCCAAATAAGCTCAGGTTCAATGTGTAGAAGACTCTCGACCCGGAAAGACGCGCCTTTAAATGATCCGAAATCTATTTTCGGAGTGTCTTAACGGTGCTGAGACGTACGGGGAGTTTTATGGCACAGAAACGCCGTAAAACTCCCCGTTTTTTCTCCCAAAAACAGGAACGACGTTTTTTGAGTGTGTGCGGCTGTGCCGCACACACTCAAAAAACGAACTGTCCAGAATTCTTGAATAGGTACTAAATAATGGAGAATATGAGCCCGGAGGGATGCCTGCATGAGAGTGAAAAAATTCTATAAATTTTATTATTTGATGCTCCTGCCCGGGTTGGTCTGGGTATTTATCTACAAGATCATCCCCATGTTCGGCATATTGATGGCTTTTGAGAAGTTCAACCCTGGTAAGGGGATATTCCATTCTCCCTGGGTGGGGTTGGCGAACTTTAAATACATGTTCCAGCTTACCGACAGCCGGACCATTTTCACGAATACAGTCTTAATTGCCGTCCTGAAGATCATATTCAACCTGATTGTGCCCATTTTCGTGGCACTCCTGCTCAATGAATTGCGAATCAATAGCCTTAAAAAGGGGATCCAGACATTCATTTACCTGCCCCACTTCCTCTCCTGGGTGATCCTGGCGGGGATCATGCTGGACGTATTTGCCTATCACGGTCCGATCAACGCCGTCCGCGCCGCGACCACTGGGAGTCAACCCATTATATTCTTTGCCAAAGCTGAATATTTTGTGGCCATGGTTGTGGGTTCGGAAGTTTGGAAGGAGTTTGGCTTCAACGCGGTCGTGTACCTGGCCGCATTGACGGCCATCAACCCCGAGCTCTATGAAGCCGCCGCCATCGATGGCGCTAGCCGCTTACAGCGGATCCAATTCATTACGGTGCCCGGGATCAAAGCCATCATCATCCTGATGGCGGTATTAGGCCTGCGTAATTTGTTGGAAGCGAATTTCGACCAGATCTTCAATTTGTATAACCCCCTGGTGTATTCAACCGGGGATATTATCGACACCTGGGTTTACCGCATGGGGCTTTTGCAAATGCAGTATGGGCTGGCTACGGCAGTAGGATTGCTAAAATCGGTGATCGGCTTCGTTATGATCTCGATGTCCTATTTCCTTGCCAGGAAGTATGCCGGTTACAACATTTTCTAGACTCAAGAGGCATCCAAAATGGTAAAAGATAATTCCTTCCAATCCATCCTGATCGATGTCTTCGCGATAGTTGTGCTGGTAATCCTGGCCCTCTTATGTATTTTGCCGCTCTGGTATACCTTGTGCGTATCCTTGAGCGATAAATCGGCCGCGGCCGCAGGAATGGTGGGATTGTGGCCGGTAGGTTTCAATATTCTTTCTTACAGATCGATAATAGGAGATGCCAATTTCTTTCACGCGGTCTGGATCTCGGTCCAACGGGTGGCGCTGGGGACCGGTTGCGAACTGGTTGCCACTCTGTTAATGGCTTATCCATTATCCAGGACCTCGAAGCAGTTTGCGCCCAGAAACATCTTTATGTGGTTCCTTATCTTCGCCTGGTTGTTTTCGGGAGGCTTGATCCCCTGGTATATGACGATGAGGTCGATCCATATGATCAATAACATATGGGGCCTGGTGCTGGGTAATTCACTGCCAATCTTTAATGTGATCCTGGTGATCAATTTTTTCCGCGGCCTTCCCAAGGAAATCGAGGAGGCAGCCCTGATCGATGGCGCCGGCCCCGGGCAGATCTTCTGGAGTATCTATCTGCCTCTCTCCAAGCCGGTGATCGCGACGATCGCCCTTTTCAGCATGGTCTACCATTGGAATGAATTCTTCAATGGCCTGGTTCTCTCCACCCGGCAGGCTTACTACCCTCTGCAGACCTATATCCAGCAGATGATCGTGGTTATTAATACGTATAACCTGAGCCCGGACCAGATCCAGCAACTGAACACGATCTCGAACCAGACTTTGAACGCCGCCAAGATCTTCATCGCCATGATACCCATCCTGGCTGTCTACCCGCTCTTGCAAAGATATTTTATTAAGGGATTCACGCTTGGCTCGGTCAAGGAATAGACTGGATTTAGTGTCTATCCGAAAATTCGGGAGATATTTGCATACTCAAAATGCGGTACTTCGATAATTTTCGGATAGGTTCGTAACCTAATGCATTCACAACGAGGAAACGCAATATGAAATTTACCGATGGATATTGGCAAGTCCGGAATGGGATGAATCCCTATTATCCTGCCCACGTCTACGATGTGGAAGTGGAACCGGACGCCATGACTGTATATGCACCGACGACAAAGATAGTCACGCGGGCGGATACACACGACGTATCCTTGCTCAGCATCCGGTTTTCGGCACCGATGGAAAACGTCATCCGCGTGCAAATGGTCCACCACAAAGGTGGGCTTCCACGCCAGCCCGAGTTTATTCTTTCCAAACAACCTTGCCCTCCGTCCACCGTTTCACAGGATGAGAAGTGCACCAGCTTAACCAGTGGGCAACTAAGCGTCCATGTTCAGAAGGGTGACGACTGGTCGGTGGAGTACAGAGCCGGAAAGCGCGTCATCACCTCCAGCAAATGGCACGGGATGGGATTTGTAGACACGCCCGCCGGGCGTTACATGCATGAACAATTGAATATTGGCGTGGGTGAATGTATCTATGGGATGGGTGAACACTTTACGGCTTTTGTCAAAAACGGGCAGGTGGTCGATATTTGGAATGAAGATGGCGGCACCGGTAGCGAGCAATCCTATAAGAATATCCCTTTTTATTTAACGAACCGCGGGTATGGAATTTTTGTTAACCATCCGGAAAAGGTTTCCTTTGAAGTGGCCTCTGAAAGAGTTGAACGAGTGCAGTTCAGTGTGCCCGGGGAAGCCCTCGAATATTTTGTCATTTACGGCCCGACGCCCAAGGAAGTGCTCCAGCGTTATACCGCACTGACGGGTAAACCCGCCCTTCCGCCGGCCTGGTCATTCGGGCTGTGGCTCTCCACTTCTTTTACGACCAATTATGATGAAGAAACCGTCACAGGATTTATCCGGGATATGGCCGTCTGCAAAATCCCGCTGCATGTTTTCCATTTCGATTGCTTCTGGATGAAAGAATTCAACTGGTGTGATTTCAAATGGGATGAACGCTGTTTTCCCGATCCGGAAGGCATGCTCAAACGCCTGAAGGAACGCGGTCTGCACATCTGCCTATGGATCAATCCTTATATCTCGCAGCGTTCGGAGTTGTTCGAGGAAGCGGTCGCGGCGGGATATTTGCTTAGAAAATTAAATGGAGATGTCTGGCAGTGGGATAAGTGGCAGGCCGGGATGGGCATTGTGGATTTCACCAACCCGGCGGCCTGCGATTGGTACAAATCCAAACTGCGAGGTCTTCTTGAAATGGGCGCGGATACCTTTAAAACAGATTTTGCCGAACGGATCCCCCTCGACGCAGTTTATTATGATGGTTCCGACCCAACCAAAATGCACAACTATTACACCCACTTGTATAACAAAACTGTTTTTGGTCTTTTGCAGGAAGTCCGCGGCGAAGGCGACGCCATGGTTTTTGCCCGCTCGGCGACTGCCGGCGGACAGCAGTTCCCGGTCCACTGGGGCGGGGATTGCACCGCCACATTCGAGTCGATGGCCGAAAGTTTGCGCGGCGGCCTGTCGCTCAGCCTTTCCGGTTTCGGTTTCTGGAGTCATGATATCGGTGGCTTCGAACAGACCGCCTCAGCGGATGTGTATAAACGCTGGACCGCTTTTGGCCTTCTTTCTTCCCACAGCCGCCTGCACGGCAGTTCCTCCTACCGTGTCCCGTGGGTTTATGATGAAGAAGCAGTGGATGTGTTGGCTAAATTCGTTAAACTCAAATGCAGCCTGATGCCTTATCTCTATAATATGGCCCGCCAGGCGCATGAATACGGTATCCCGGTGCTCCGCAGCATGATGCTTGAATTTCCGGACGATCCCGCCTGCGATTATCTCGACCAGCAATATATGCTTGGAGATACTCTCCTGGTAGCGCCGGTCTTCACTTACGAAGGTATTGTTAATTATTACGTGCCGGCGGGCCGTTGGACAAACCTGTTGAATGGGAATGTGGTGGAAGGTCCAGGCTGGGCGCGAGAAGAACATGATTTTATGAGCCTTCCCCTGATGGTGCGGCCTAATTCCGTTATTGCAGTTGGAAATCAGGCTGACCGCCCGGATTATGACTATAGCGAAGGTGTGATATTGCAGATGTACGAGTTTGAGAACGGCAAACAAGTATCGGTCGAAATTCCGTCTGTGACAGGAAAAATTGAGACGATATTTGAAGTGACGAAAAAAGATGGAGTTATAAATGTTGTAAAGCAAGGAAAATCAAAGGATTGGAGATTGCTGCTGATTGGAATTTCGGCAGTTGCCTCCGTAATCGGCGGCGTGACAGAGAGCCGCCCCCAGGGCGTCCTTGTAACCCCCACAGAGAAGATGGAAGCTCTTCAAATCCGGCTTCCATAACCAGGATCATTAAAAAAGTTCCCTATCATTGCAATTTCTCCTTCCTTTCAGTGGGGCGGCGCCAATCTCGATCGACTGCCGCCCCACTGAGCATATTTCAAAGGATGATTGTTTTGAACGATTTCCACGGCCTTCCCACAGGTGTTTTGGAAAATGAACTCGTTAGATTGGAGTACCTGACCACCACCGGCCCCCGCATTGTCCGGTTTTCACTGCGAGGCCAACCTAATGTTCTGGCGGAACTTCCGGATGTTCAGATCCTGACATCCCTGGGACCCTATAACATTCGAGGCGGTCACCGGTTATGGTGCGCACCCGAGTCCCCACCCTCTCTTATGCTCCTGATAACGCTGGGCTGAAAGTGGAAGAATTTGAGCGGGGCGTGCGTTTGATCGGAAAGGCCGAACCGGCGTCCGGTATTGAAAAAGTGATTGAAATCCACCTTTCTCCGCATAGGGCGGCGGTAGCGGTTCAGCACGAATTACACAATCACGAAGACCATTCTTTAAAACTGGCGCCGTGGGCGATTACCATGCTGCGGCTTGGAGGAACCGCGATATTACCACAACCGGTTGGAAATGCAGACGCCCATGGCTTGCTCCACAACCGAATTCTGGCGCTGTGGCCGTACACCCGCATCAACGACTCGCGCCTGATCCTGCGCGACGATTTCATCCACATCCGAGCCCATCCGGAGCCTTCTCATTTCAAAATTGGTTATTTCAATTCATCGGGTTGGCTGGCTTATTGGAACGATGGCAGCCTCTTCAAAAAAACGTTTGAGAGCGCCTCCCGGGATACCTATCCGGATGGGGGCTGCAATACGGAAGTTTACTGTGACAACAATGTGATCGAGTTGGAAAGCCTGGGGGAGTTAACCATCATCGAACCGGGCTGTTCCGTCTTTTTCAAGGAAACCTGGGAGTTGTTCGATACACTCGAACAGCCTTTTTTATTTGAAAGTGTTCTGCAGATAGGGACTCCCTAAAATACAAAGCGGTGATAGGCCAATAATGACCCCATCACCACTTACGGTCACGCATCCTTGGCCACCCGAAGCATGGCTTCCAAAGACCTCTCCACATCCTGGTCTGTAGTCGCCCAGGAACTGACGCTGATCCGCATGGCGGTGCGTCCGTGCCAGACCGTGCCGCCGCACCAACAGGTCCCCTCCGCCTGGATTCCGGCGATTATGCGGTTGATCTTTTCAGGGTCTCCAAAGCTGACCAGCACCTGGTTCAGGACGACATCGTTTAGCACTTCATAGCCGGCGGATTGGAAGCCTTCAGCGAACCGCCTGGCCTGTCTGCAATTGCGGTCGATCATTTCAGCGACCCCCTGGCGGCCTAAAGAATGTAAGACGGCCCATACTTCCACACCGCGCGCCCGCCGGGATAACTCCGGGACAAAATCGGATGGGCTCCTAAATGGGCCGGGAGTGGGAAGGTATTCGGCCGTAATTGCCATGGCAGCCTGCAAGGCAGCCGGGTCCCGAACCAGGGCCAACCCGCTGTCATAGGGAACGTTTAGCCATTTATGAAAGTCCGTCGCCCATGAGTCGGCTTTATCCATGCCGGCGGTCAATTTACTCATGGAAGGGACTGCCATGGCCCACAAGCCAAAGGCTCCGTCCACATGGACCCACGCGCCGGCTTGATGGGCCTGTTCGCAGATATCTGAAATGGGATCGAACGCGCCCGTGTTGACATTGCCGGCCTGGGTACAGACGATGGTGGGACCGGATATTGCCGGCAGGCGGTCAGCCCGCAGGCGGCCCTGGCTGTCGGTCGGAACTTTTATGGTCCTGTTCCGGCCCAGGCCCAAGAGACCCAACGATTTTATGAGGGAGGGATGGGCCTCCTCCCCGACGACGACCGTAATAGGGGGCGCGCCGAACAGACCGTCGGCCTCCACATTCCAGCCGGCCCTTTCCAGGACGGCATGGCGGGCGGCCGCCAGGCAGCTAAAGTTGGACATGGTAGCTCCCGTGACGAAAGCCCCCTGGACATCCGGCGGGAGATGGAACAAGTCCAGTAACCAGCGCAGGGCAATTTGTTCAAGGTAAGCCGTGGAGGGAGTGGCTTTGTAGTAGGCTGTATTTTGATCCCAGGCTCCAGCCAACCAATTGGCCGCCAGCGCCACGGGGAGGGATCCGCCGATGACAAAGCCGAAGAAACGCGGCCCCGCCATCGCCATGGTGGCGGCAGAGCCGGTTTCATCCAGAATTTTCAACGTCGCTTCCGGTTCATTGGATCCTTCAGGGAGAGGTTGGTCGAGTCGATTAAGTTTCGCCATCCCTTTCGGCAAGGGCGCCACCGGACGAGAGTCCAGTCCATCCAGGTATGTGATCGCCCGTTGAGCCGCCTCTTCCAAGAGCTTTCGCATGGGAACCTCCTCAGGGCAAATATCGCCCACATTATGACTGTTGAAATTAAAAGCAGGCCATCCAGCCTTCGCCTGCCATGGAGGGGAGGCCGATCAGACCTCTCCGCCCTCATTATAATTAATTAGATAATCATGGTCAATAAAGAAGGAAAAGCAAACCAAATCCTAACGGCAATAAAAAAATCTTCTTGAAAACGATCAAAAGTATTGCTGCCATCTTCACCCGGCCGCCCTTGTGACGCTCTTGAGACTCTCGGGTAATACAATGAAGTCAAGGTAATTCATACCTGCAAAGGCCTATATAAAGAAAGCCTGGCCAGACCAGTTCAGGAGAGAAGAGATGAAGCAAAGACTATTCACTTTCATTTTTATTACTGTAATGTTGGTAATGGTCGCGGGTTGTTCTTCTAGTAGCGCAGGACAAATCAACACCTCCGGTGTAAGCGTACAGTTATATGCGCCCGGTACGAATCCATCCGTAAATACAGCCGATGCCCATGATCGTGTCGCCGGTCTCTTGCCAGGAATCTGGCACGGGATCATCTCCCCGGTGACCCTGGTTATGTCATTTATAAATCCAGACGTGCAGATGTACGAGGTGCACAACAACGGAAGCGAGTATAACGTCGGTTTTTTGATTGGAGTGGCCATCGTGTTCATTCTTCTGGGCGCACTTCTTGGTTCGAGACGCCGATAGCATGAAACATGTTAATGTCAAGTCGATTAAACAATTTTCCACCGAGCAGCAGCATATACTTTGATCACGAAATCCCGAGTGCAGGTCGTCCGGCCCTGCCAAACCCGAGCCGAATGTCGGACCTCGCTCAAAGAGAGATATGAAAAGGAGATACAAACATGAAACTCACGCCTCCAAAGGTAGTCACCTGGTGGGTCGCCGTTATCCTTGGTGTACTTGCACTTCTCGGACATTTTAATACTATCGCTGCCCTGACCCCGTACGCGTTCTGGCTTGCAATTGCTGGACTTGCCTTACTGGCGATTGCATGCCTGGTTAAGGACCTCTAGCGGTTACGTGCGTAAGCCCTGGGTGTGAGAATCGGTCCGGGACATCTAGGGTTCACGCATTCTCCATTCGGCTCGCTGTGTAGATTGGAACGACAATCGTGTTCAATCTTCCAGATGCACTTCCTGATTCGAGCCGGCGATAAATATACCTGGTAAAAACCACGGTTTAAAAAGTATCCGGTTTATCCAATTATAGATTTGCGCAGAAAGGGAGTTTTCCAATGAATGCTACATATATCATTATCATCATTGCGGTTCTGGTCGTGCTGATCCTGGGTGTCATATTAGGGCTGATCTTTTCCCGCCGCCAACGTTCGAAGCGATTCCAAAATAAATTCGGACCTGAGTATGACCGCACCGTTCAGACTGCAGGTAATGAGAAGAAAGCACAGGCGGAGCTGAATGAACGCCAGAAGCACGTAGAGACCCTGAATGTGCGTCCGCTGTCCAGTAACGAGCGCGAGCGTTATCTCGCCGAATGGAAAGCTGTTCAGGCCAAATTTGTCGATCAGCCGGGCCAGGCGACTGTAGAAGCCGACCATCTGATCATGGAAGTCATGAAGGCGCGAGCTTATCCGGTATCTGATTTCGAGCAAAGGGCGGCCGATCTGTCTGTCGGTTATCCGGCGTTGGTGAGTAATTACCGGGCGGCGCGAGAGATCGCCATCAAGAATGAACAGCACTCGGCAAATACGGAAGAATTAAGGCAGGCGTTCATTCATTATCGGTCACTCTTCGATGAACTGCTCAAAGAAGAGACAATCGTTCCTGAAAGGAAATAGTGATGGATATACAGAATTTTGGAGAACTCCCTAATAGTACAGGTAATTTTGAAAAAACTGATCCGGTTACAAACGACCCGATGGTAAATTCCGACCCATTATCCGAAAAAGCTCCGGCGGATGCCGCTGTTATCCATGAGATGTCGTTTTCCGGAGATGTATCTGCCGGCGCCCCAGTGGACAGCTTGATTTTCCACGATACTCCCTTAGACGAAACAACGCCACACGAAGCCATCTCCAACCTGAATGTAGGATCGCTGGCTCCCCTGCTCAACCGGGAGGATTTCAGAGCCTCTTCGAACGCGCTGGAATGAGATCCAGGGCAAGTTTGTGGATGAACCCCGCGTTGCGGTCCAGCAGGCAGATGCCCTGGTATCTGAGGTGCTCAAGCAAGTAATCCAGATTTTTGCCAACGAACATAGCACGTTGGAAAGCCAGTGGAACCAGGGAAATGATGTTTCCACGGAAGATCTTCGGAAGGCCTTGCAGCATTACCGATCCTTCTTTAACCGCCTGGTGGTTTGAAACCAGATAAGCAATAAAGAGCAATGTTTCTTCCGCCTGGAGATCCAGGTGGAAGAAACATGTGGTTAATAGTAGAAATTCCCGGCTGTGATAGGACCGAAGGATCTCGTGACACTTTTTGATGACATTCTCGATCAATTCGATCCCACGATTCAAGCGACTGTTCGTAAAATGTGGGAGGCACTGGGGCCTACTGAAAAGGCGGGCTTCCTGTCGCTATTATCCGGTTTCCCGACGGATGCGAATTTGATGCGGCGCTTCGTCAAATTATCCACCGCCCAGGTCCGACAGGCTTTTGGTCACAAAAATCGGGTCGCCATCGTCGGTCCGACCAACGTCGGTAAATCCACCCTGTTTAACCAACTGATACAAAATAAAAGCGACCTGGCGCCTGTGGGCCCACTCCCAGGGACGACAACGGTAAATCAACAAGCTGATGCAGCATTGTTTACCTTGATTGATACACCCGGCGCAGATGCCGTGGGGAGTGTGGGCAAGAATGAAAAAGATCAGGCCCTGTCGGCTGCGGGGGAGGCCGATTTCCTGGTGTTGGTCTACGATGCCATCCAGGGGATTAAAAAGACCGAACAGGAATTATTCGATGAGCTCTCGGCTTTGAAGAAGCCTTTCGTGGTGGTGCTGAATAAAATCGACCTTGTGCCTCACAAAGACCTGCAGAGCGTCATTTCAAGTGCTGCAAACAACCTGGGCTTAAAACCCGATCAGATCATTCCAATAGTGGCCAAAGATGGCAAGAATATCGGCAAAGTTTTGCTGGCAGTGGCTGCCACCGAACCCGAGATGGTCGCTGCGCTGGGGCAGGCACTGCCGGAGTACCGGTGGCAGCTTGCCTGGCAAACCACCGTCAGGGCAGCCTCGATCTCGGCCACCATTGCGTTACTGCCGCTGCCAGTCATCGATTTTGTTCCCCTGGTGATCACTCAGTCGGTCATGGTCGTAAGTATCGCCCGTATCTACAACTACAAAATAACTCCACAGCGTGCCTCCGAACTGGTCGCCACCTTCGGGCTGGGATTCTTGGGCAGGACTCTTTTCCAGGAGCTGAGCAAACTGGGAGGGTTTCCCGGCTGGCTGCTCAGCGCGGCGATCGCCTCATCCACTACTGCCGTAATGGGCTACGCGGCCGTGGTCTGGTTCAATAAAGGCCAGAAGCTTTCGGCCGAGGCCCTCAAGAAGCTCACCCAGACAATCACCACTTATCTGCTTGCCAGCCTAAAAAGCCTGGGGAAACGAAAACCTGGACAAAAAGGACTTCAACAGCGCGTCAGTGAAGTCTTTGGAAAATTTGCCACTATCTGAAAGTGGCGAGGCACTCGACGGAGAAGATGGTGAATAAAAAAAAATAATCAGAAAAGGAGAGCACCATGGAAATCAAAATTTATACTGACCATAACATTGATGGTCACGAGGCGCTGATTGCGGATGTCACTAAAGTAGTAGAGAATGCCCTGAGCCACTTCAGTGGACATATCACCCATGTGGAAGTCCACTTAAGCGATGTGAACGGCGACAAGAAAGCCGGTCATGATGACATGCGCTGTATGATGGAAGCGCGCCTTGAAGGCCGCCATGCTATCGCGGTCACTGATCAGGCAACAACCATAGATCAAGCTGTTGACGGGGCGGCAGATAAGTTGGCCAATTTGATCGAGGGCTGCCCTTGAGAGGGAACATGACCTGGAACTGCACAGGACTGATCCGGCAGTAACTGAGGCAGATTTTAAAGACCCGTCATGAGGCGAACTAATCATAGAAGGTAGCTGTCATGAAAACGCTCGCAAAGACATGCAGAAGAGAGAGTCTGCCACGAAACGGTAGTGGTCAATTTCGATAATGATTATGAAAGAAGGAGCAGTAACATGGATGAACAGCAACCCTGGGAATTCACCTGTAAAACATGCGGTGGTCATAATTTGATCGTTACTCATGTTTGGACCATTCTGGCCGGAACGGACAGTGAAAACTGGCGGGAATGGGGGCCGCTCGAGACGGATCACCTCTGGCGTTATGATTTCAAGGAGAAAATTGAGAATGATGAAAATGAAAGCGATGAAGACGAGCTTGGGGATTTCGGCGAGTTTGCGGAAGATGACTTCCACTTCTGAACCAGAGGATTATGAAACCTTCGAGCAGGAGGATGATCCAGAAGGTGACGAATTTTATGTGAACTGTGAAGGCTGCGACCAGGAGATCGAATTTGGCTGGTCACAACCTGATGGCGGCGGGCGTATATTTCCCGTTGAATGTTCTGACTTTATCCCTGGTGAAATCTGGCCGGAAGCAAGGTATTTGGATTCCTGGCAGAAGAAGCGATGGTTTCACAAGGGCAGTGGCCAGGTATCCCAATTCTGAAAATAAAAATCCATCCCAATTGCATGGCAATCCATGGATCAACAATGGGTTAGCCTATAAACAGTAAGGATAGTTGCGTACTGATGGACTATAAGGATTATTACGAAATTCTAGGTGTACCGCCTGAAGCCGATGAGAAAGCCATCAGGAAGGCATTCCGCCAGCTTGCCCAAAAAGTTCACCCGGATGTAAATCCGGGAAACAAAGAAGCGGAAGAGAAATTTAAAACGATTAATGAAGCTTATCAGGTTCTATCGGATGCGAGCCAACGCAAGAAGTACGATGAGTTACGCTCCCAATACCTGGAGTGGCAAAAGGCTGGTGACCACCAACAGGATTTCGATTGGCAGAATTGGGCAACTCAACCTGATCAAAAGACACGTGTCCAATACGCCAGTCCCGAGGACCTGGAAGATCTCTTCGGGAGCGACTCTCCGTATTCCGATTTTTTTACAAATATCTTTGGCCAGGCGCAACAGAGTAGTAGAAGCAATCCCCGGCAAAATTCATCCGGCCCACGCAAAGGACGGGATGTTGAGTACGAAGTCGATTTGACCCTGGAAGAAGCTTTTCATGGCGCCGACCGGCTGTTGGAAGTGGATGGGCATCGCATTAAAGCCGGTATTCCGGTGGGTGTACACTCCGGGTCTCGGGTTCGGCTGGCAGGTCAGGGGGAGCCTGGGCCGTAATAATGGACCTGCCGGAGATTTATTTTTAGTAATACGAATTTTACCCAATGAAACCTTCGAGCGTGAAGGGGATGATTTGCATATGGAAGTATCGGTGGATATTTTCACTGCCATTGCCGGTGGTGAAATCCGTATTTCCGCTTTGGATCGAAAACTGATTTTGAAAATTCCGCCACGCACCAATGCCGGGCAAATTTTCCGTCTACGGGGCAAGGGCATGCCTCACCAGGGTGATCCTAAATTGCGTGGCGATCTGTTTGCAATGGTCAGGCTGGTATTGCCTGACGCGCTAACAGACGATGAGGTTCAGATTGTCGGCGAGTTGGCTTCTAGCCGGCCTGATCGTTCCACTGAACAACCCAAATGAGGCAATGGTATGATTCCTGAAAATCCATCCCACAACCGATATCGGTATACCCTTGATGAAGGTTATGAGTTCCGCAGCCAACGCCGCTTGCAAGAGGATCTGGGATCGACAAGGCTGCAGCGGAGGTGATCCTGCATCTGCGCAGTCAAGTCATTGAATTACAGGCTCAGATTCGCCAGCTGGAAAATGAACTTGAAATCCAACAGGCTGACCGTAACATGCGCCTGGCCCGCTATCGAGAAGTCTATTACGAGGCTACCTGGATCGAATTGGAATTCCAGGAATAATAGTATCCACCCATCACTCTATTCCTGTTCAGAATTTCTTGTTTCATCTTTGGATGGTGACCGCACGGCGGAATAGCCCTTTTCGAACCGGGTAATTTGCCACTCAAATAGGCGGCGGCCACGAACCCCAGCAAAGTAGGAAGCCAGAACGAAAATAGCCGGTATCCCAAGATAACCACCACGCTGACTGCATTGGGTACTTGCAGGCTGTTGTACAACGCCACCATGCTCCCCTCGATCACACCCACCCCGCCTGGAAGCAGGAAAGCCATCTTCCCCAGAATAAGCGGCAGTCCATAACCGGCTAATAAAATTCCAGGGCTGACAGTGTTTCCGGCTGCGACGAACATGAAATACAACGTCAGCATGTCGAAGCCAGTGATGGCGATGGCGCCGAGTAATGGACGCTTCCATCTGCCATTTCGGAGGGATTCCCAGGCGACAACGAATTCCCTCACTGACGCAATGGTGTTATCAGGTGTGAATGGCTTGCGGCGCAAGGCCGCCCAACGACCAGCCAGCCAAACGGCGAGGCGGATACCCGTTTTTGGGAAACGCAGAGCAATGAAACCGGCAGCAGCCGTCAATCCCAAGACCAATAGAACGATGCCGAATTCGATCAACTGCAATTTGCTCAGGTTATGGATCACGAGCAAATAGATGATCCCAATAAGTGACACCCCGACAAGGACAACATTGTTCAACAGCGGTGGCAGAGTTCCTGCCAGAGCGCCTGTGTTCTCGTCGCGATTCTCCCTGTGGATCCAGCCGTACGTTGCGGCTGCGGTACCAACCCAGCCCCCGGCCACGAGCCCAACACTGAAGGCTGCCATGGTGATCAAGGCGCCTTTCCCTATGGATAATTTTTGGTGGTCGTTATCCAGGATGGCATGGAGCATGAAGCCGCTGCCCAAATAGCTGAAGACCTGCGCAATGGCAGCCAGAGCCACAGCCCACCAGATCATGCTTCGGACTACCGACCAGGAATGTTGCAAGCTGGCGATTTGTGGCAGAAGCAGGTAGGCCGCCAACCCCAGCATCACCAGGATGGGCACATAGCGCCAAGGGCGGATTTTTGGGGGGTTCAAAAGTAACTCGTGGTTGGCCATGGTATTCTACGTATGAAACCAGTAAGCAGTGATTTCTTCCCCTCGGCGGACTCTTTATGTCTGGAAGTGCTCCCGAACTTTGGCTGAAATTTGACGATCGGTCATCTTATCCATGGTCTCGATGGCAATTATTTGTCCTTTGAATCCTTTCTCTTTGAGACGTTTTACCAATTCACCTTTGGCTTCTCCAGGGCCAAAAATCTGGATCGTCTCCACATCCCGGACCAAGGCGAGGACATCATCAAAAAAGCTATTGAGATGGTTCCCGAATTTCCGATCGCGGACGTCTTCTGTCGAGCCTTCTTCGGATGAAGTCCCCTCAGTAAAGCGGACATGTTTTTCCATATTTGAGGTTATTTCTTTGATCTCTTCCCCTGCCTCCGAAATGACTACTATCACAGCCTTGCGATGGTCTATCCATAAACCAGCTTGCTTTTTCATTAAAGTACTCCTTGTACCATGTGAAGTTATTTGAAACAGGATTTCATTTCCTTTCCGTTTTATTTCTATCATTCACCGGCATTCTGTAACGCAAATTCCCAGTTGATCAATTTGTCGAGCACGGCATTCACATAGTCGGCGCGACGATTCTGATAATCCAGGTAGTAAGCATGCTCCCACACATCAATTGCGAGCAATGGTTTCCAGCCCATCGTTTGTGGGACGTCGGCATTGGCGGTTTTCACCACTTTAAGCTTGCCTTCCTGCAAGACAAGCCAGGCCCAGCCACTCCCAAATTGGGAAACAGCCGCAGTGGCCAGTTCCTTTTTACATGCGTCGACACTTTCGAAAGAAAGCTCGATCATCCTCTTTAGAGCAGCAGGGGGTTCGCCGCCTCCATTCGGTGTCATGCTTTTCCAATAGAATGTGTGGTTCCAGATCTGGGCGGCATTGTTGAAGATGGCGGTTCTTTCCACCTGTCCGGCCGTGCTGGTAATAATCTTCTCCAATGACAAGTGAGTATATTCTGTTCCTGCGATCAACTTGTTCAGGTTATCCACATAGCCCTTATGGTGTTTTCCATAGTGAAAACCGATGGTTTTGGCGCTGATGACCGGCTCGAGGGCATTTTCAGCATATGGAAGAGGCGGTAATGTTTGGGGCGCATCGGATTCCTTGACGGTCGAAGAATTGTTGATTTCTGTAGTACTCATATCAGTCTCCCTTCAATTCATACTTATTGGAACTCGTAAAATGTTGTTCGATGTAAGGCGTCTGTGGCATTTTATCCACCAGCGCCTTATCGAGAGAAATCTCAGCTAACATGCAGCTCGACCACCTGGCGGAAATGGAAACCCAAGATGGCCAGCGTGATCGCCAGCGGGAACAGGCGTGGGCGCCGGAACAGGGTCCAGAAAAAGAGCCGCCAGTATTGCGACCCGTTCGACGCCGCGGATGCCCAGTTGGTAAATGGAGCGGCCACAAGGCCAGGATATATTGCGGCTCCAGGTGGAGCCTGATCTTGGGCGGCTGGTACTCGCGCAGAAAGGTCAAAACGCGCTCGTAATAGAACTTGGGCGCGTAGATCTGGCTCAGGATCTTGCGATAGCCCTCGCGCAGCGGTTCCAGGCCCATCCTGGGAATGATGTTGGTCGAGCCATCCACGTTGTCGCCCGAAAATTCATTCACCAGGCGGCCTTCTTTTTGCATGCGCTCGTACAGGCGCGTTCCGAGAGGGGCTTGCAGCAGCCCGACCATCGCCGTCACGATGCCGCTCTTCTGGATGAAATCGATCTGCTGCTGGAAGATCGAGGGGGATCGTTGTCGAAGCCGACGATGAAGCCGCCCTGTACCTGGAGACCGGCACGCTGGAGCTGTTTGACGCTCTCCACCAGGTCGCGGCCCTTGTTCTGGTTCTTGCTGCATTCGGTCAGGCTGTCTTCATTGGGCGTCTCGATGCCGACGAAGACCGTATCGAACCCGGCCTGCACCATCAGGCTGAGCAGTTCCGGATCGTCGGCCAGGTTGATGGAGACTTCGGTGCTGAACGGCATCCCGTCTTGCCCTTGCGCCATTCGATCAACGCCGGCAGCACCTCGGTCTTGATGTGCTTTCTTGTTGCCGATAAAGTTGTCGTCCACGAAGAAGATGTTCTTGCGCCAGCCCAATGCATACAGACTGTCCAGCTCGGCGATGATCTGCGCGGCGGTCTTGGTGCGCGGGCGATGCCCCAACAACGCCGTCACATTGCAGAAGTCGCAGTTGAAGGGACAGCCGCGCGAGAATTGGATGCTGACGGTGTCGTAGTACTTGAGAGTCGGCCAGCTGCCAAAGCGGCGCCGGGGTCTGGTGGATATCGGGAATTCCGTTGGTAGCTATAGACATGTTGGGCCTGACCCTGTTCCAGGTCGCGCAGGAACGGTGCCAGGGTCGATCTCGGCTTCGTTCAGCACGAAATGATCCACGTCCGGGAACTGCTCGTGTTCCATGGTGAAGAGCGGCCCGCCTGCCACCACCTTCACGCCGGCATTCTTACAGCGTTCGATCACAGCGCGGGCCGATTCGCGCTGCACGATCATGGCGCTGATGAAGACATAATCGGCCCATGCCAGATCCTGCATCGGTCAGGTCGGTCACATTGAGGTCGACCAGCCGTTTTTCCCAGTCGGCAGGCAGCATGGCCGCCACGGTCAACAAACCCAGCGGAGGTGCGCCGGCCTTCTTGCGGACGAATTTCAGCGCGTGCTTGAAGCTCCAAAAGGTGTCGGGAAACTCCGGGTAGACAAGTAGTATCTTTAGCTGTTTCTCTTCCATTCAAGCTCCTGTCGAAAACCAATATTTTGTTCTGATGTAGGTCTCTTCCCCAGGCCTTCCGATTAATAGCTGGAAAGGTTGTTATTACTGAAGAGGTTTGGCCGGGTTGTTAAGCCCTTCTTCCGGAAATAAGCCGCAGGATAACCACGAAGATGACCGCACCGACAAAGGCGATCAGAATGGATTGAAAGTTGATGCCGGAGATTGGATCGCCCATGTGGAAGAAATAGGAAGCAAGAAAGCCTCCCAATAATGCGCCGATCACACCGACGACGATGTCACCGATACACCCATATCCACGGCCCTTGACAAGCAACCCGGCCAACCAGCCGGCGAGCAGACCAACGACAATCCAGGAAAGAATTCCCATACTGAACTCCATTTCTCTCTGAAAAAGATATGACCATAAGGAGAGGTTCTATAGCCTGCGCATAGTCTGTTTCAAGTATAAAGAAGGTAGAGTCTCAAAAGCGTAATTTTTGGGCCTACCGTTTATTGTTTCAATTGTCGTATCAGTACTTTGTGGAAGGTTATCACTCCCATTCAATGAGGAGGCTTGGAACTTATTTCTTTTCCTGCCGCATAGAATCATAGTGATGTAGCAATCAGACGCCGCATTAGCCGCCAGGATATAAGCATGAGAGCCAGGCCGATGGCGATCAGGCCGCCCAGCAGCCACCAATTCGGAGCGATCCCGCGCAAGGCGATATCCCGCAACAGGACTGTGCCATAGGTGGTGGGCAGCATCCAGGAAATGATTCTTACTGGCTGCCAAAGCTTATCCAGGCCCATGATAAATCCGCTGAAAAAAACGCTGGCCAGCAAGATGATCATGCTGTATTGCACGGCCTGGCTGTCGGTTTGTGAAACGATTGAAATGGTAAATCCGATCCCCATGGAAGTGAACAA
Source organism: uncultured Chloroflexia bacterium (assembly GCA_963782935.1). Taxonomy (GTDB): domain Bacteria; phylum Chloroflexota; class Anaerolineae; order Anaerolineales; family Villigracilaceae; genus UBA877. The sequence continues at coordinate 23,002 of CAWALN010000015.1, forward strand.
TACGGCAGCAATGACCAGGGTGAAATACCACCAGTTTCCCAGCATGGGTACATGCAGGATAAATACCAACAAAGCGGAAAGAATAGCCGCAATCACGCCGCCGAACAGCATGTAGCTGATGTATTTACCAAAAAGGGCTTCTGCTGCGGTTAGTGGTGAAACGGTGAAGAGTTCCATGGTGCCCACGTTACGTTCACGGACGATGGATAAGGCAGCGAACGTGACTGCGATGTGCTGGAGTAAGAGCGCCAGTACAGCCGGAACGAAGAAATCCAAAAGAGTAGGCTGAACGTTCGCTTCGTTTTTCGTCTCACTGCTGAAAGGGCTGACAATGATGGAAGGTTTAATGCTCTGGAATTCTGCCAACTTGCTGTCCAAGGCGATGATATCCAAATCGGCCTTATCCAGGCGCGCCAACCGCTCGTCCTTGGTGCCGGTGCTATTGGCAAGCTGGCCGGTGTTTTGGCGCAGATCGGCAAGCACAGTCTGTACGGAGTCGGCGTTGCCTCCACTCGTGGCTTTCTTCTGTTGCAGACTGTCCAGCAAGCCCAAACTGGCACCGGCTGCCAGGGAAATGGTATCCACGTTGCCGGCTAATTTCTGCTGGTTTTGTTGAGCGAGAGCTTGATCACCACTCTCCATAGCCTGGCGCATTGCAGTGACGTTCTTATGGGCGTCTTGCAGGCTGGCGTGCAAGGCGACTGCATCCTTCTGTCCCTGCTCTGCGAATGCGAGCAGAACCTGCTGGTTGACTGTGCCCACGTAAAGCCATCCCAGGTAATTAATGTAACTCACCTGTCCAGGATCGATCTCATGGTGATATAGCGTGAAAACGGCTTGCTTGTTGTTCTTGATGGTGTCAATGGCATCCACAGGCTCGACAATGACCAGGTCGACTTGGCCCCGGTGGAGCCGGTCCAGAGCTTCGTTCAAGTCGCCGGTAACTCCGGCATAGGTAAACAAGGAGCCCATTGATTGTCCATATTGTTGGATATCCTGGGCTGCAATGGCGCTGTTGGGCAGCACTACGAACAGAGTCCGCAAGTTTGGCGATTGGTCCCGGTAACCAATTCCAAAGATGAACAGGATTAAGAACGGTCCCAGCACCAGGGTGGCGACCAGCCGGGGCTGGCGTAAAATCTCAAAAATTTCCTTTCGAAAGAAGGATGAAGCCCGAATGATGCTTCGGAAAAAGTTACCCATGGCTCACCTGCGGACGCACCAACTCTACAAAAACATCTTCAAAGGGTGGCATATACTCCTCCACGGTCTTCACGTTAATATTTTGCTGGTGTGCCCATCCCATCAGTTCGGGAATGGCGGTGTTGGCCTGGTCTACGACGATACGCAGACTGTTGTCACCCGTCCGGACGGTTTTGGCCAGCACGAAGGGCAGCGAACGCAGAAGTGCTTCGGCCTGGAGATTGATTGGTTCTGTGGTGCGAAAATCGACCATATCGCCACCGTACGCATGATGTCTTATCCCTTTTGGGGTATCCACCATAAGCAACTTTCCATTGTTTTGTATACCCACCAGGTCACAGTTATCTGCCTCGCTCACATATTGGGTGGTAATAAATATTGTGCGTCCCTGGTTTTTAAGCTCCCTGAAATGATCCCAAAATTTGCGCCTCAAAACGGGATCAATACCGGCAGTCGGCTCATCCAGGAAGAGCAGTTGAGGGTCGTGAACCAACGTGGCAGCCAAACTGAGACGCCGGAGCATGCCTCCCGATATGTTCCGAGCCAGCTTGCCCCGGTGCTCATACAACTCTACAAATTTCAAGGCATCCTTCATATGTTTTCCCCGGAACAAGCCCATGCCATACAAGGAAGCAGCAAAGCTAAGATTTTCCCACACGGTTAAGCTGGGGTAGAGTACAAAAAGCTGCGGCATATAGCCAAGGAGAGCCCGTTCATTGAGCCTGAACTTGGAAGGATTGCGATCCAACACAATCACTTCCCCTTCAGTAGGGGCGTAAACACCTGTCAGTAAACGGACTGTAGTGGTTTTCCCCGACCCGCTCGGTCCTATAAAACCGAAGATGGAGGCGCGGGGCACATCGAAAGAGATATCCTGTACCGCGATCTGGTCACCGAACTTTTTCGTCAGGTGTCTGGCGCTGATGACAGAGTCTTTGACTTGAACCGGCTGCGGTTGGCCAGTTTCAGGCGAGGAAACCGGTGCCAATCCATCCTTCTCCACTTCGGTTGATTTCTCATCGCGTTTCATCATCGTTCTCCTTGAACTTCGAAAGGACCGCCTGTGTTGAAGGCTTATTCGCCGAAGTTTTCTTATTCCTACGGTTACGAGGGTGAATGGAAATCCAGGGCTTATTGACTACCGTGCGACTACGTGCCAAATCCAGTCCTTGTATGCCCAATCCCAACTGGGCAATCAATAGCCAACCAAGCCCAAAGCTCAGGGCACAGGTGATCGCCATTATCCAGGTTGGGGCAGCGCTTTGGGCGGCTTCCACATTCGCCTTTAATTGTGTGGTGACCAGTTTATATTGATCGATAACTGTCTGCGCATTACCAAGTGTGCTGCTGATCCCTTGAGTAGTTTCAGAAATATTGGTTAGTTCGGTTTTAAGGACCCCCAGGTTAGTCTTACCATCAACCAAACTGGTGTTGATGGTAGCCAAGGTTGGTTTAAGCGTATTCAGACTGGTTGAAACCTGAGCCAGGGCAGTGTGCAAAGGAACTTCTGGTTTGTAGGCATCCACAGGTAAAAAAGGAATACTGGTAAGAGTTGCAAGGACGTTGTCGATTAAAAGGGCGCTGCTTTGAGCTGAGGTCAATGAGGTTTGAGTAGCGCTGACGGCAGCCGGGAGATCTTTGCCGGTCAAGCCGATCAGGGAATCAAACATCGGGTTGGTATCTTGAATGGCCAGGGAAAGCGTGTCGGTAGTTTCCTTCAAGGAAACAACCTCAGCAGTTGTGGTCTGCACCACCTCGCCGACAAGGGTAAGGACGTCCTGGGTGGTGTTAAGGGTTTGATCGACCAACGCGAGGTTATCAACCACTGTTTTAGTCACCGCCGGCCGGTAGCGCCATATTTCGATCTGGCCAATGAGACTGAAAATAATGCCGGCCCCTGCAGCAATGACCATAAGGAAACCGAATATTCTTTTTAATGTCATGTGAGTTCCATTTTCTTTTTACACGTGTGTCAATTGGCGGCTCAAACAGCAGAGGTTTCGACCAATTGCGAATGTCTTATCGACTGTCTGCTCTCTAGATATTTCACCAGGCTACGGCAGCACTTTTGCCGGTTCCGGCCCGGCCATCACGGTCAGGACGCGCCGACGCACTTCGAGACGCACCGGCCCTTCTCCCAATGTGTTCCCATCTGTCAGGACCGGCATGGATGGATCTGTATCAATTTCCACCTTGCGCACGTGATAGTGCTGGATGCGCGGATCTTCCGGCTTGCCTTCGCCCACCCCTTGAAGAACATAACCCAATAGCTCCAATTTATTCAACTCGGCAAAAAACAGCACATCCAATAAACCATCCTTGAAAGAATCCAGCGACCCAAGCTGATAATGGAAACCGATATAAGGCATGTTGGAGACCAACACCACATGACCCATAGCATCAATCTCTTTTTTGTTATCCAGTAATAGATGGATCTTCGATGGGGGGGTAGTTGTCAGGGTTGCCAGGAAATCGCCGATCTTCGCCAGGTTGCCATGTTGGATATCATCGACGGAGGGGAAAAGAGCCGAAGCCAGCCCCACTGAGCAGGCTTCCAGGAAAGGCGTGTTGACTTTGCCGCAGGTGGCCATACCCATGTCCACTTTAATCCGCCGGCCTGTTCGCAGGATGGCTATGGCAGCCGCGACATCATCCGGGATGTTCAAGCTCAGAGCAGTATTATTTTGGGTACCGATGGGGATGATTCCCAATGTGGCATCCGTGCCGGCCAGGGACCTGGCAACGGAGGAAATGGTGCCATCGCCACCACAGACCACGAACATACGGAACCCCTCTGCGAGGGCAGCCTGGACAACATCGGGGACATCGCCATCCGGTTCCACCAGGTAGGCCTCCGGAACCAGCTTCCAGGCTTGCATCTCGTGGATCACATCCACAATTTGAATGGGCTCTGCCCTGGCGGCGCCTGCGCTGGGATTGAAAATCAGCTTGGCTCGCAAGTGGTGTTTTCTGGTGGCGTAGGGTTTCTTGTCAGTGATTTCTTTCATTCAAATACATCCTTTGGTCTAAACAGTTTTTCCAAATAATGCCAGTACAGTCATTGTCTGTTTCCTGAGGGTTCCATTGGATCAGGCGGCTTATCTTTTAGCAAAATTGGCTTGAGCGGGAGGATGGGTTTGAAAGGGTCAGCCAACAGGCCGGCATCTGGTATGGCAGCTTGCAGGACGGGTTCTGCTTTGACTATTAAGGAAGCAAGCTGCTCCATGCTGCTGGTTACCAAGGGAAGGGGCGGTTCTTTCATTGCCCTAATAGTGTCCCAAACACGCTCCTGCCGCTCCTTTAGGTCTGACACTTTAGCTGCAGCCCCAGAGGCAAGGCGATGGCTGACCAGGAGACTCCAAAGGATCTGGCATACGGCTGAGATGGGTGGCGCTACAATGATGCCGATCAGTCCAAAGGCCTTGGCGAGGATTATCAGTATCACCAGTGTCAGTATGGGATTATCCCATTTGCGGTTAAAAATACGCGGTTTGACCCATAATCCCAAAGCTACCAGGATAAGGAGAGTAAAAAGCACGGTAAACAGGCTAAGCTGCCAACTCGTCAGAAAACCCACCAGGAGTGGTGGAATCATTGCCAGGGCCATCCCGATGACTGGAATCAGGCATGCCAGAGCGCCAGCCACTGCCAACAGCGCCGGGTAGGGTGACCCTAACGCCCAGTAACCCAGGCCTAATAATAAACCGGCCAGGAGGCTATTAATAATTTGGCAGCGTATGTAAGCGCCGAGGTCAGGCTCGATCGTCCGCCATATACCCCGGGCTCGTTTGCGCTGTGCGGATGGAAGCAGAGAGAGCCAAAGCCGTTCAAAATGGATTTGATTGATGATCCAATACAGGCTCAAGAATACAATGATGAGCAAACCACTCACGATACCTGAAAAACCCTTCGAAAAGCCGAGCAGGGCCGGGAGCACGAGTTGCCCCTGATCGCCGGTAAAGGCTTCAAAGAGCTTCCCCGGCGTTGGCAGGCGCCCAAGCAGCGTCTGTTGGAATGAACTGCCCTCCAACCATAGCGGCAGGATCCACTTATCCTGAGCTGACACTGAATGGGACAACTGTTGAATCTCGATTAATAACATTTTTTCCGACCAGGAAGATTAAAAAGCCAAAACCGCCCAGGATTACCACGTACAGGAGAATCCAGGCTGCACGGACAACAAAACCTCGCCTGACCAAACGTTGAACCAAAGGCCGCACAGTGGCGGCCAGCGTCAGCGAAATCAACAGGTAAACGACAACAATATGGAACTGCCATAATACCAGGAGTCCCAGTAACGTGATCATGATTGCTGTAGCAAACATTACCAACCGCTTTGTCATGGTTCATCCGGGCTAATAACCTGGGCCAGGAGGGAATCCAGGTCGGTGGTAATCGCCTCGATCTCATCCATCACCTGGTCGGTTTGCTTGATCCACCGATCCGAGCCCACTTTACTGAGCCGCGCCTGTGTGCGCATTCCCTGGGCTAATTCTTGGGCTTCGTAACGCAGACGGCTGGCATGATCCCGGCCGGTTGAGACCTCCGGCTCCAGCGCGGCTGAATGAAAGACGAAACGATCGAGCAAAAGCTGGATGATGGCAGCCATTGGAATTGCCATCAGAGCGCCAATAATGCCGAACAAAGAGCTAAAGGCAAAAATTGCCAGAAGGGAGACAAACGGATTGACGCCCACTGATTTCCGATGAACTCGAGGCACCAGAAGGGTGTTTTCCAGTTGCTGGATCACAACTGTTGCGACAACCACCCAGATCAACTTGGAAGGTGCAATGGATAGGGCAATGACGGCCGCTGGAACGGCGCCAAGTATCGGCCCGACCATCGGCACCGCCTCCATCATGCCTGCCACAAGCGCAAGCACAAAGGCATTAGGCAGGCCGATCAGCAAATAAGCCACCAGCGCCATGGCGCCGATGACCAGGCACAGAACGGCTTGTCCGGCCAGATAGGAACTGAGTTTGGTTTCCATGGCCGAAATTAAATCGCTAATACTTTCGCGCCGGTCATTTGAAACCAACAGCAATAATGACTGGATGGTGCGCGTTCCGTAGAGTGTCCAGTAGAAAGCCAAAAGAAGAACTGCCGTGGCCGTAAAGATGGTATTTGCAGCGGTACTTACATACCCTAATGCCTGTCCTGCAGTCGCCAGCATCTGCGGTCCGGTTTGCTGGACAGTCTGTAAGACAGGCAGTGCCTTTGGGAGGAATTCACCTAAACGAACGATCAATTGATTGGGATAATTCACCAGCCATCCACGGAAACCCTGGTAATAACCCGGCAATGCGGCGGTAATCTTTCCACTTTGGTCGGCAATCAATGGAAATACCAATAATACAAAACCTACGACTGATGCAAGAAGCAGCAAATAAACAAGAATGGCTGCCACTGTAGGAGGAAGCTGACGCCGGTGCAACCAGGCTACAACTGGCCGGACCACAGTACCCATGACGATGGCGATAAATAAAAGGAAAATGACCTGATTAAAGCGATAGAGAATCCACACGCTCAGGGCGACAAACACGATGACGAGAGTCGCCCAGACAACTCGCCGGAATGTCCAGTCATATGGTTTTGAAGAAGGCAGGGAAGCCATACTTGCCCTCCTCTTTCAGCACATTGGCGGAATGGCGGATGGGTGCTTTGAGGCCGTCACACGAGTGAGCATTGTCTTTTCCTTATATCTGTAAATAATCGGGTAAATTTTCAAAACAATCCTCACACCTTCTAGTTCGGATGGCTCTCCTGCCAAACGATCTTATGCTCTGCCACTTGCCTTTTGAATTCCTCCTCACCAATGGCAATAACATCCGGCGGATCTTGAGCAGATGGTTTCATAGCGGCAATGTCCTTCACATCAATGTCGTCAAGCACTTTCAAGAATGCGTTCACGCCTCGACGGATCATCGTTTTATCATCTTCGACATCATCATGAACAGGCGGGGCTGGGGTGGTTTGCTGGTTGTTCAATCCCATTAACCGTTGGTCTTTGTAGACGACGCGGACTGAAGGCTTACCGCCCTCCATGAACGGGTAGTCTATATGGGTAGGCAATCTGTCAAGCGAGCCGGGGTCAAGGATGAACGCATAGCGCAAGCCATCGCTGTTACAGGAAACTACTTGCACTTGCAGCTCATTTGCAAGATCATGCAATAAGCTCGGATCGAAATAATCGCTGAAAGGGATGGATGTATGCGTGGCAATGTATCTGTTATTAAGTATGCCAAACAGTACTATCATGCCGGTATCAGGATCTTGAGTAAGCCTCCAGCGTCTAAAGCGAGGCAGCAATCCCTTATTTGTCAGGAGCACCGATGCCTTCGCTTTTATCCGGCGGACTTTTTGATTGTATGGATGTTGATCAATTGTCTGGGTGATCATCTTGATCCTTCTTGTTACTACTTTGCATCTTGCGCTTGACCTCATCGAGCCAGCGGCGGGCCTGGTCCACCGGCTTTGTGAGCCGGTAGCGGCTATCGATACTATTGCTTTCACGATCCCGTGAAGAATATTCCTGTTGATTGTCGATGATTTCAGACTCTGATGGCGGCAGCTTTTCAACGGAATTTTCAAGAATATTTTGGTTGGCTTGCCGGATCTTTAGCCAGTACCATAATCCCCAAAAAATCAAACCGACCAATAATATTATGAGAGCCGGTGGGCACAATGCCCACAAGAATGCGATCGAACTCTGGCTTTGTTCCTGACGCTGGCGCGACTGGTCTGCGTACCATTGAGAGGTCGCAAGGGCGGATTGGGTTTGTGTAGCAATTAAGTTGGCAACTGCCGTCTGGGTAGAGGCGGCAATCTCGTTTCTATTCTGTTGTTCCTGCACCTGCGTCTGCCGGTAGGCATCTTGAGTCTCGGCGGCGTTCTGCGTTGAACTGGCTGCAACGACTGTTGCCTGGGCGTTGGCCTGCGCAATTCGGGCGGCAGCCGCAATTTGAGCTGCGATGACATCCGCACTGTTTTGCTGCTGGATCTGAGCCGCGCTCAAAGTTGCATTGGCTGAATCCAGGGTTGCCTGTGCGTTTGCACGCATCATTTCAGCAGTGGCTGCCGCCCAATTAACTGCGTTTTCCTGCACCTGGGTCAAAACAGGTCCGTTATCCTCAGGCGTATCCAGAGGCAACTGGAGGTTGGGCGATGTGGAAATCTCCGGTTGTGTCAGGCAGGACACCAGGACCAACGACACAAGTAAAAGGGCCCAAATAGCAGAAATGCGCAGACTATGACTTCAGGTATTCATGGTAGGTTTCCATTCAAAAAAGATAAAAAGCTGACCCTTGCACCGCTGAGACCTTCAGCTTGGCTTCCAGGAGTTCATACGGCGTCTTGAAGTGCTTTGAGGGGTCTCGCCCGGATCACCTTATGCGCCGCTTTCGCCGCGTAGGTCATCGGCTTCTGTGTGAACGGATTGACGCCTTCGTGCTTGGGTGTGGCGGCTTTATCAACAACAACCAGTTTTATAAGGCCAGGAATGAGAACTTGACCGGGTCCCTTTTTACCGAGTTGCTGGGCAACTATTGCGTTGATTCCATCGAGCGCAGAGAGGGTTTGCTTGTGAGTTAAGCCGCTTTTTTCTGCAAGAGCGACCACGAATTCGGATTTGCTCATTAGTTTGGTAGACATTTATTTTTCCTTTCTTTCTCTTACGTTCTTAAAAAATAAAAAACTCTATTATTACTTTTTTGCCTGCGAAATTTTCTTCACCATTTCGGCGGTTTTTTCCGGTTGATCAAGGCGCGTGGCTATATCCGCCTGGGCGATAACCCCCAGGATCCTGTTATCTTCGTCCACGACCGGCATCCGTCGCAGTTGATGCTGGGCCATCCCGTCCAGCGCTTTTTGCAAGTCATCTTCAGGGTGGCAGGTCACTATATTGCGGGTCATGACCGTCTCCACCTTGGTGGATTTGGCGTCCCGTCCTTCGGATAAAACCTTCAAAGCCAGATCGCGGTCGGTCACGATCCCGATCAGCTTTTGAGACTCTTCATTCTCGATCACCAGTAAAGAACCGATATTATCGCGGCTCATCAACTGGGCTACTTTCATTACTAAATCACTGGTCAGACAGCTGACCGGGTTTTTCGTCATTACATCTTTACATTTCTTCATAGTTTTAGCCTCTTTTGGAATTAACTCGGCATTTATTTATTACGCCTAGGCCTCTTTTTGAACGCTCAGCGGGTGTTAAATCCAATCCGGGCACCCATGCCTCCAGCGATTGGGCCGGATCGCATGGATGCCATTACCGGAGGAAGTATTAAGCCGTCATTCGTCTCTATAGATCCGTTTAAGTTGTGTTAGGACTGATCTATATGACATGCAGTAGGTTCAAAATAATCAAAATGACGGCAATAACGATCAGAGTATGGATCCAACCGCCGGTGCGAGGGAAGCTGGGGCTGATGTTTCGGCCGAAAAAGCCAAGCAACCATAGAACGACCAAGATTACAATGATTGTCCACAACATGAGATTTCTCCTTTTGAATGATCCAATGAGGATTGTATGGTCCTGAGTCAGGGCGGGGGGAACTTAACGGCCCAGAAGGATGAAAATGCCGGCTGCAATGGCGAGAAGCGCCATAATCACGCCCAGGCCGGCAAAGCTCAAGCTAAATAACCCGATCAACCCGTACAAGATGAGGAAGATGGCTAAAAGCAGGAAACCAATATTACGTGTGATTTTCATGGTTGTACTCCTTTGAAAGGTGAATGAACGGCAGGTGTCGGGTCAAGCGGCCTTTTTACCCGCTAGAGGTTACAGAACGGGTGATCTCAGACTGCCTCGATGGCCGTTTTCCCGGTATCAAGGGCTGCGGACACCCGGTCCAGTTGTTCCACAAGCTTATCCTGGCCCAACTGCTTCAGTTCCACTGCCTTCTCCTTCACTTCAGTCGTGATCTTATCGGTTTCGGAGCGGACCTGGGCGACGGCTTTCTTTATATTCTTGGTCGTCCGATCACGGAGTTCGATGCTCTTGTTTTGAATTTGGGAGCGTGTCCGTCTTCCTGATTGAGGCGCAAATAGCAACATGGCAGCCGCTCCAACCAGGCCACCGATCAAAGCGCCAAATAAAACGTTCAAAGGCCCATTCTTGTTGTACGCATGATCCTTGAGATTATTTTCCATTGTGTGATTCCCTTGTTTGATGAAAAGATATATATCGCGAACAGGCGATCTATCAGTCACGACCTTTGGTGCCAAAAATGATGCCTGCTTTCAATTGTTCTTCTTCTGTGACTGCAAAAAAACTCACCAGCCGGCTGATAAAAACCCTGAATAGCTGCACCATGTCCAAAAAGGGATGGGATTGGTGTTGTTCATCCGACTTATAGTTATCAGCTGAGAGGTCCATACTCGATCCTTTCTACCTGTTGGTGTGCTGATCGGTGGTCGTTGTTTGCGTAACGGGACCACGCGGGCGATAAAAGGTGACCCAGACGATCCTTTCAATTGCCCATGCAATTAATCCGTATACCACCATGGCGATCATGGTAGAGAGTTCCAGCACCATGCCGCCGGCAGAGGGGGTCGCAGTCAATCCCGCAAAGGGCAACAGGAAAAGATGGGTGATACTATATATAAAAGCGGCAATCGGGCTGGCCGGGTTGGCTGCGATAAGTTTTAGAACGAAGCGCAGCGCCAGCAAGCCTTCCAGTATTCCCAGGAACAACCAGATCAACTGGGTGGCTTTGAAGGTAAAAATCTGTCGTTCCCGTTCCGGTTCTTTTTGGGTAGTCGTAACTTCCGAGGCTGTATTGACAGTCATTTTGATCTCCTTGAGCAATGAAGGGAACAGGCCGGTGGTTCACCGCAACTCCGTGATATGGTTGCGAAGACGGGGCCGGCCTGTCTAATTGAAGGTGATTGATAAAGATCAGGCAGTCCGGCGGCCTCTTCGGAAGAGATTGACGATTGCCAGCAGGATGACGGCGCCAAGTAGAGTCAGCAGCATGGTCGGAATGGTAATGGCGGAGTTGATCGTCCCAACATGGAAGATGGGACTGAGGAAGTAACCGGCCAGGAATGCGCCTAAGACGGCTACAATGATGTTGATCAGCAGGTTCGAGCGGTCATGCATGATTTCAGTGGCCACCCAGCCTATTACTGCGGCAACAACCAGGTAAATAAGAATGTTCATGGTCTTTCTCCTTATATTGAATGTTCCAGATTCACGGAATACCGTGAGTTGTTTATTGCTTCATTCCCCTTTTTTAAGAGATCAAGGGAATTTGAAAACGCTCCAATGGATATTTCGAAATCAATCTCCAGTAACACCACTTTTTGGGGAACGCCGTCATGTTGGAAATTTAGTAGTCATCCTATGCCGCCAATTGGGCTGAATGACCACTCAAAATGCACCTCTTGATTAAGCGGCAATGGCCCTCTTCGCGAGAATTGCTCATAGCCGGCCAGGTCGATCCCGTGCAGTTCCTTCAACCGATCCCGATACCAGATATCAAACGGGCTGGTCGAGGCGATGATCTGGCCCAGCGCGTTGGCAATATCAGGCGCTTCCAGGGTAGTCACAGCCGTTGACCCATAAGCAGTTTCCACCAATGCCAATCTTTCGCGAGTGATCCCCAACTGCTGGCGGGAGGCTTCGTAGGACTTTCGCCTGGAGCCGGCCATTTCCTGACAAAATCGCCGCCAGGCTTCCACCTTGTCGGCCAGGATGGGGAATGTGAGAACAATGCCTGCCATTGGATCCTTTCCAGATAATGTTTATCTTTTATCTATTTTCTTAGTATAATGATCAAGCGTCTCAAAAGCGTCACAAGGAGTCTTAAGTATGGGAGATCATTTCCTACCATTGCGTCTCCTGACACTTGGACCACCCGAAGTTTATCTGGGTGAAGACCTGGTGCCTTTTTCGACGCGCAAGACCCTGGCTTTGCTGATTTACTTGGCGATTGAGACGGGGGCCCAACCTCGTGAACACCTGGCAGCTCTGTTTTGGCCGGAATCAAACCCTGAGCGCAGCCATGCTTCCCTTCGCAATACACTTGCCCACCTTCAGTTGGCCTTGCGCCAGGTGAGCGATCAAACCAGCCCCTCTTATCTTTCCACCACACACAATTCTCTGGGGCTGAATCCCGCGATTGACATCACTCTCGACTTGCAGTTGGTGGAGCGCGCTTACGCGTCCGCGCGGGCCGACCGTTCCAGCCGGTTGTTGCCGGAAGGATCAGCCAGCCTGTCTTTACTGCAATCCGCGGTCGCCTGCCAACGTGGTGAATTTCTGATGGGATTTTCACTTCCCGATTCCTCCGGCTTTGACGATTGGGTTGTCATTCAGCGGGAAGTATGGCACCGTCGCATGGATCTGATCTTTGACCGGCTGTCAGAAATCCAATATGCTCACGGCGAGTTTGCCGGTGCGGCGGAAACTGCAGCCCGGTGGATAACATTGGATACTTTGAATGAAGTGGCTTATCGCCGCCAGATGCGAGCCTATTTTGCGGCCGGCGAGCGCGGCCATGCGCTGGAGACATATGAGGCCTGTCGCTCTATATTGGCAGCCGAATTAGGTATCGGGCCAGATCCGGATACCATCGCATTGGCTGAGCGAATTCGCATACAAACATCCCCCTTACACTACACACATCGCCCGACCTCCCAGCCACAGCGGCCGGAGACTTCGGTTGATTTTCTGGGAAACCTTTTCGCAGGCCGTACCTCCGAGTATCAAACGCTCGTAAAATGCTATAAACTAGCCTCGGCCGGCCAACCTCAATTGGTGGTGCTGCGCGGCGAGGCCGGGATCGGCAAGACCCGCCTCGCCAGGAAATTCCTGGCATGGGTTAGCGAGCAGGAAGCCGATGTGCTGCAGGGAACCACTTTCGAAAGTGGTAGTCACGTCCCGTTCCAACCCCTGGTTGAGGCGCTGCGGCTGCTGTTCCAACGCGAGAATTCTCCTGTGGATTTATTGGATGAAGTGTGGTTGGCGCCGTTGAGCCAACTCCTTCCCGAATTACATGAAAGCCACCCTGATTTGGCAACCGTGCCGGATGCGTCCCAAAACAAGGGTGAAAAAATAAAAGAAACCCGGTTGTTTGAACCGTTCTCACAATTAACCATGGCCCTTGCCAACCGGAAGCCTTTGGTTTTATTCCTGGACGATTTGCAGTGGATAGATAGTGCGACGTTGGATCTGTTGCAATATGCTGTTCGCCGTTGGAAAGAGAACAGAGTGCGAATCTTGTTCCTGGCCAGCTTACGCTCAGAAGCATTGCACCCGATGACCCAACCCCGACTGGATGGCGGCGCACAGGGTTTGAACCTGTGGCTGGAAGGCATATCCCGCGACCTGAAACCCGTCCATATCGAATTGGAACCGTTGGGAGAACAAGAGACTGTGCAAATGGTGTTATCCATCTTGTCGCCCCCCGTCCCCGCCTTTGCCCAATGGTTGTACGTTGAAACAAGTGGACAGCCTTATTACTTGATTGAAACCTTGAAAGATCTGCTGGAACGCCGCCTTCTGCACCCCCGGAAACGGTCAACCGGACAATGGAGTTTTGCTTTGGACGTGGAGTACGAGCTTTGGCAATCGATTCGGATCCCATCTACAGTGCAAGCCGTGATCCGCTCGCGTTTAAACCGCCTCAGCCCCATTGCCTTCGGACTTCTGGCAGGAGGAGCAGTTCTCGAACATCGCCTTACGTTCGAACACCTGTGTTATGTTTCGAGCATAAGCCAGGACCAGGCCCTACCCGCGCTGGATGAATTACTCAGTGGCCGGCTTTTGCTTGAAACCTCGCAGCCTGGCAAGGCCAGCGCGTACATTTTTATAAACGATATGATGCGGGATGTAGTGTATACCGAAGCCGGGGATGCAAGGCGGCGCCTTTTCCACCAACGCGCCTTTAAAGTCCCGAAACAGACAGTGAACCCGCAGGAGTGCTGGCACATCATGCAGCGGCTGCCGGGATGACAAAGGCTGCCTTCCAATATAGCCTGGTTGCGGGACAGGAAGCCCTGCGTCTATCCGCCGTGAGTGAGGCAGTTGTCCATTTAGAGCGTGCCCGCCTGCTATTACAGGGTGGGCCGCCTTCAGAAATGCCGGACAAAGCGGCATTAGAAGATTTGTACACCCTACTGGGTCAGGCTTATAAATTAGGCAGTCAGACGGAAAAGGCTTTGATCGTTGAAGGTGAAAGGGAAAGATTAGGTCTTTGACCTGGGCGGAAGCCATCTTACATTGTGTTTAAACCCAGCGCCTCCCTGGCAGGAGGCGCTTTTCCAAATTCATATAAAGTAGGACCCAGGGTCGGTATTTTCCCGGGTGGTGACCAACAGTTGTGAAACGACCTATCGGAGGTGCAAAGATCCAGACAGCCCTATAGCTGCTTGCGTCTCTGTTCTTTTTCCAATTCCTGCTGTTCCCTTTGGCGTTGTTTTCTGTTCTCTTCCAACTGCTTTTCCAGTTGCAGCTGCTCCTGCTGGCGCTGTTTCCGCTCCCGTTCTTGTCTTTTGGTTATCTCTTCTTGCTTCTCTTCTTCGGGCTTGCGCTCCTGGGCCTGCTCCTGCTCCAGTTTTTGTTGGTCGAGTTGACGTTGCTTCCGTTCCTCTTCCTGTTCATCCTGGGTTGATCTCTTTTTTTCGCTCATCATCTTTTCCTTTATAAAACTGGGTGGAATCGAATCCTTCCTAGAAGGATTTTTCGAAGATATATTCATTTTACTCCGCATGGGAGAAGAAAAACCTATCGGTTTTCGTCAACTTTCTTCCCCTGAGATGCTTGGAGACCCATCAACACACAGACCTCGTGCGGCAGGCCATCATCGGCCAATGGAATCAGGTTATCGTGCAAGGGGACCCCATTGAGCGTAACCTGCCGGACGCCGCAGGTGATCCTTTCAGGATTATCAACCTGAACCAGGTAAGATGTCCGGCCAAAGCGGTAAGTAAAATGGTACCCCGGCCAATTTGTGGGTATGCAAGGGTTTATCTGTAAAGAATCTCCCGCGCGGGTGATGCCAAGTATGGCCTCAATGCCCAGTCGGTACATCCAGCCTGCCGAGCCGGTGTACCATGTCCAGCCCCCCGTCCCAGTTTGAGGGGACTGGCCGTTGATATCGGCGGCAATCCCGTAAGGCTCAACCATGTAGCCCGCCTCTTTTTCGGGCGTATCTGAGTGGTTAATGGGATTGAGCAATCGAAAAAGCTCTTCAGCGCGATTGCCCTGCCCGAGTTTTGCATAGGCCCAGGCAGTCCAAATGGCGGCATGCGTATATTGGCCGCCGTTTTCCCGTACGCCTGGGGGATAACCATGAATGTAGCCAGGGTCGCGTACAGTTTTTTCGAAAGGTGGCGCAAGCAACAAAACCAATTGATCCTCCCGTTTGACCAGGAATCGATTGACAGATTTCATGGCACGGGCCGCTCGTTGAGGCTCGCCGGCTTGGGATAACACCGCCCAGGATTGCGCGATGGAATCGATCCGGCATTCATTATTTTTGCTCGAACCCAGGCGGCTGCCGTCATCATAGAAACCGCGCAGGTACCATTCACCATCCCATGCATGCTGTTCCAACGCCTGGGCCAGGTGGTCCGCCTGCTGTCGGTATGGTTCAGGGTCATCCTTTTTCAGCACACATAGGTTGCCTAAACGGATCAATGTGGCGTACAGGAACCATCCCAGCCAGATGCTCTCACCCCGGCCATGCCAGCCCACCCGGTTCATTCCGTCATTCCAATCGCCGCTGCCCATTAGCGGCAACCCATGCGCGCCGGAAGTCGTCCCCTTTTTCACAGCCCGCAGGCAGTGTTCATAAAGCGTGTATTCCTCTGCCGAAGGTACATATTGGCCGTATCGTTCGATTTCCTCCGGCTTGAGCGGTTCTGCTTTAAGGAACGGGATCTTCTCATCCAGGATGGACGCATCTCCGCTAACGGAAACGTATTCCGCGGTAGCATAAGGCAGCCATAACATGTCATCCGAATAACGCGTGCGTACGCCTCGCCCCGAAGGTGGATGCCACCAATGCAGCACATCCCCAGCCTCGAATTGGCGGCTGGCAGCATTCAGGATGTGTTCGCGCGCCAGTTCCGGTTGAGCGTGCAGCACGGCCAGCACATCCTGGAGCTGGTCCCGGAATCCGAAGGCTCCGCTGGATTGATAAAGCGCCGAACGACCCCACAGGCGGCAGCTAATGGTTTGGTAGAGCAGCCAACGGTTTAGCATTAAATCCATGCCGGGTTCGGGCGTTTCGACAGTGATGACGTTAAGGATCTCCTCCCAATGCTGCTGAACAGCCTGCCAGACGGCTTCAACCTGACCTTGTAACTGGATTTGCTCGATTATCGCCAGGCTTTCGGTCCGGTTCGCTCCTTCGCCAACCAGGAAAAAGACTTCCTCGGTCGCGCCCGGCGCCAGGTCCACGTGTAGCTGAATGGCGGCGCAGGGATCCAGGCCGGCGTTCACTGCGCTCGCCAATCCAATCCTCCTGAGCGCGGCCGGGGCTTGCAGGCTGCCCATGCGTCCCAGAAACTCCGTCCGGTCGGTGGTCACGCCATGTGGTTTTTTACTGCCAGCGAGAAACGCCACACGCTCGCCAAACTCGCTGTTAAAGTGGTTTGTTGCAAGCATTGCATGCTGATCCGAAGAAAACTCCGGTATGATGTGGGCCTGATGTGTCTCCCGGGTGGTGCCGAGCACCCATTCGGCGTAATAAGTTACAGTAATACGACGCGGACGCTTCCATAGGTTTTGAAGACGCAGGTGGGCTATTTTGACTGGCGAAGCCGGTGCCGCGAAAATGCGCAATTTCTGGTTCAAGCCGTGACTCTGGCTTTCGAAAATCGAATAGCCGGCGCCGTGACGGATCACATGGACCGTTTCTGCACCTGCGGGCATGGGCGTTGGACTCCAGACCAACCCGGTTTCCTCGTCTCGCAGGTATAGCGCTTCACCGGGCATATCCGTGACTGGGTCATTGTGCCAGGGAGTCAACCGGTTCTCGCCGCTATTCTCTGCCCAGGTGCATCCGGAACCAGCTTCTGATACCATGAAGCCGAAATGAGGATTTGCGATAACGTTGATCCATGGATGTGGCGTGTGTTGGCCCGGCTGGAGTTGGATCACATATTCTCTCCCGTCGCGGCTGAAACCGCCGAGACCGTTGGCCATTAGTAGATCCTTCGAAAGTTTGAGAGGCGGTGTCAACTCTGGATCATTGGCCGGTGAGAGAATTGGAGTAAATCCCGGTAGGGGAGTAGGCTGGGCGATCAACTGCTGAGCGTGTTCTGCCAATGAGCCGTAGCTTTCATCAAGGATGACCCCTGCCACCGTTTCCAATAGAAGTTTATCTGGCTGTTGAAGCTGATCGGTGCGCAAGACAAAAATTCCCTCGCGCTGGTTCAGCCAATCATCGGCTCCCGTGCGCCTGATCTGGTCATGGATGGAGTTGTGCAATTCGAGGGAATAACCGGTATCCTGTTCGTTCAAGATGACCAGGTTGACAGCGATATGGCGGTTTCGCCAATATTTAAAGGCCTGCAGGGCTTCGATCAGCAAGGCTGATTTACCGTCACGAACGTGCACCAACAAGATGGGATAGTCGCCTGAGATGCCGTATCCCCACAAGCCGGGTTGGCCTTTGTCGTTTTGCGCAAGGATGTGCGGCGCGGCGCGTAATGTACCCACTGGGTAGACCAGGGCGGATAGAATGCGCTGGATATTTTCCACAGAATTGGCAGTCAATCCCAGATCGATGAGCTCCTCCTCACCAATGGCGTTTGCTTCTTCAAAAGCTTGATAAACGTCAATTCCGGCCCGGTAATGGGACAGTTTTTCCAACGCTTCGAGACGGGAAGGCGCAGCTCAGAGTCAGGAAGGTCACCCTGGTTTTTGCATGCGGTTTCAGATCAATTTCCTGCGCAAGCGAGAAAATTGGGTCAAGCGTCTCTCTTGAAGTGCTGGAAAAAGGCGGGTTAACTCCTTGTAGCTTAATGGTGTTCGCGGCGTCTGGGATCTTCCCAAAAATCGGGCACGCTCGCTTTCGTGATCGCCAGTAACCCTGCGTCCGACTTCTATGAGAATTGCGTGGATCAGCACGATTGGTTTTTCGTCTGGGGAGCGCGAGCGGCGTTGGAAAAGAAGTGCGTTTTCTTGGGGAAGATATTCGCTCTCGATAAACATCTTATTGAATGCGGGATGTCGCTGATCCGCGGCTTGTTCAGCCAGAACCACTTCACCATAACTGGTCAATTTCAGCCGGCGGTTTTGTCCGCTTTCGTTCAGAATATTTATTCGCCGGATTTCGACGCCATCTGCGCTGACGGTAATCCCGGTGCGAAGCGAAATGCCATTATCCGAACGTTGGAACTCTACCTTATGTGGATAGAACCACACTTCCTGATTCTCCAAGGCGCTGCCGATGGGCTGACCGGTAGCCGCCCAGAGCTTGCCGCTCTCACGATCCTGGACATAAATCCATGAGCCCCACTGGTCAAGGGTGGTATCCGCCCGCCAGCGGGTCAGCCTAAACTCACGCCACTGACTGTATCCGGACCCGGCGTTAGTAATCAATACACTCGTTTCACCGTGCGAAAGCACATGCACTTGAGGAATGGGACTATCAACGGGCACGCGCCATGGCGCACTATTGAACCGAACGTATTCCTTCCGGCAAATCCTGCCGCTTCCTCGGGATGAGGATATTCGAGGGGAGGATTTTGCGGAATTTTCTCCTGGAGCAGCAGTTCCACACTGCGAATACGCTCGTCTGCATGGAAACGTTCCACCATCGTGTCATTCGAAAGGTAATTGCAGATAGCCAGCAGGATCATGCCTTGATGGTGTGCCATGTAGGACTGCACAGTGCCGTGTGGCTGACCAACGGGCAGACGCGATTTGGTGTAATCGAGCGCTTCGTAAAAGCCAAAACGCCCGAGCATTTTCAATTTTTCCAGGCGAGCCATGTTTTCCAGCAAAGCCTGCGGTTGCAGCGAGAGCCCGAGCAGAGACGCATAGGGAGCAATGACCAGATCATCCGACAGATCGCGCTTATAGCCCAGGGAAGGCACGCCAAAGGCCCGGTATTGGTAATTCAGATTGGCATCGAAAGCAAAAAATCCAGATTCCGAAATGCCCCAGGGTACCTGCTGTTCCTTGCCGTAATTGATCTGCGTCTCGAGCGCGGCGTAACAACTATCTGAAAGGAATGTTCCGCTGTAGTTTCTGGTGAAAAGGGTCGGCATGAGATATTCGAACATGGTGCCGCCCCATGAGAGCAGTATCTGCTTGCCGTTCACCTGGGTGACTGGTCGCCCAAGATGCTGCCAGTGGCTTTGGGGCACATCGCCTTTGGCAATGGCGATCAGGCTGGCAATACGAGCTTCGGAAGCCAATAAATCGTAGTAATTTGGGTCGAGATGTTCGGTGCTGGCGTTATAGCCGATATGAAATAGTTGGCGGCGTTCGTCGAACAGAAAGCGAAAATTCATGCCGTTCACGGCCGCATTTGCCAACTCTCCCAAATCTTGAAAATCAGTCAACAAACGTTCTACCGTCATCCTTGCCGAAGATAGCCCATCATTGAGTTGTTGCCACCATACCAGTGAGGCTTCATCTCGCAATTCTGCGCTTGAAAAGTACCAATGCTTTTTGGATGTGCTCATACAACGGTCCGGCCTGTTCGAGTGTGGGAAATTTTGCGGGCAGACTATTGCAAAAATCCTGCCAACCGGGTGTATCCTTGATGGGTGCAGGCGGGATTCCAGAAGACTAAGCCAGGGAGCGAACGGATCCAGGCTGAGATGCATGTCCAGCAGATGCTGGTGCATCAAATTGAGATAAAGTTGTAAATCGACCAGGGATTCGGCATTAAGATTGGGATGACGCTCCAGTAGGATCCATCAAATGATAAGAAACTTTTTCCCAGCCTTCGCCGGAGAGCCAGGCAAGAATTTCTTTCCACATTTTGGGCTGGCTTTGGATGGCGAGAATTCGTTCGTATATCTTGGTAAGTTCTACTTCAATTGATTTGATCGAGGCTCCCGATACTGAAGTAGGCTCCAGCTCCGGGGGGGTATTTCTTTCGAGGGCTTGCAGGGTTTCCAACAGAATATCCAGGATGACGAGCAAACCCTGCCATTGTTTTTCACCCGGCACGGGCGTATCTTTCATGCTTAGACACCCCTGTTTGAGTGCGATAAGGCAGGCTGCCAGGTTGCCGCTATCCACCACGGAAACATAGTGAGGCGGAAGCGCTGCCAGCGTCTGCGAATCGTACCAATTCAAAAGGTGCCCTCGGTAATGTTCCAGTCTGCTAACGCTCTCAAGCGTTGAGCGCAAACGAACAGCCAATTCGGACAAGCCTATATAGCCCATATCATGTGCCGATAATGCGGCAACCAATAACAAACCTATGTTGGTCGGTGTGGTGTAGTGGGCCACGCTGCCCAAAGGCGACTCTTGAAAATGGTCTGGGGGCAGCCAGTGATCATCTGGACCGGCAAACTGTTCGAAAAAAGCCCACGTTCGGCGGCCCAAACGGCGGATTTGCCTGCGCTGAGTTTCCGGGAGAGGCGGGGGATGTGTGTCACTGGCTGGCTGATTCCGTAGGCGACTTGTGGAGCGATAAGCCAGGCACCCAGAAGTGGCACTGCTACCCATAACGAAGACAGGTTGAATATGGCGATGATTATTCCCAGCAGAACTGTCAAGATCAACGAGGCAGCCATCGCGCTCCAGGTTTCGTAACGCTGATTCAATCCAAACGAGCGTGCCGTATTTGCCGCAGTTGTCCATTGCAGTAGATGTCTGCGAGCAATCAGGAGGCGGATCAGCGTTGTGCCGATCGCATTTAGCATAAGTAGGGCTTCGAATGGCAGAAAAAGAACTGCCAGGGCCCAGCGCGTGAGCGGGAGCCGGATCGGTTCGACAAGTTCTTTAAGTGTCATCTTTCCGAGGTTGTGCTTCACCTCTTGGACGATTTGGGCGCCAATCGGCAGGGCCGAAGACAGCAGCCCGAGCAGAGTCCAGACCAGGGGCGAACCCGGGAGGAACAACCAGCCGGCGACCAGCAGCGCCAGCAAGGTGGGGGCTAACAGGCTGCGCCGCAGGTTGTCGAAAATTTTCCAAAGGTTGATGGCAGATAACCGGTTGGGGGCCATGCCATTCTGGGTGCGAACAATGGGGAACAACCAGGGTAGTAACTGCCAATCACCGCGAATCCAGCGGCCCAGGCGTCGCGCATATCCCAGGTAGCGCGAAGGATATTCCTCGTATAGAACAATATCTGTGACCAGCGCCGCGCGTCCGTAGATTTCTTCAAACAAGTCATGACTGAGCAGGGTATTCTGGCGCACCTGACCCTTCAAGCTGCGCTCAAAGGCGACGAGGTCGTAAATCCCTTTACCAACATAACTGCCTTCACCAAATAGATCCTGGTATACATCCGATACCGCAAAGGAATACAGGTCAAACCCGGCGTTGCCGGAAAAGATTTGTGAAAAGAATGAACGGTTCGCGCTGGTGGGTTTGATGGCAACGCGTGGTTGCAGTACGGTATATCCGGCGACAACGCAGTTCCCATCTGCGGAAAACTCGGCCCGGTTGAGCGGATGCGCCAGGGTGGCTATCAATCGGTTGGCGCTGCCTTGTGGCAGGGATGTATCTGCATCCAATGTGATTACATATTTAATACCGGACCCCGTGCTGGAACCGGGACTACCTCGTCCCGTGCTGGAACCGGGACTACCCCGCAAAATGGCCATGTTACCAACCTGGGTTGTGTAGGCAGTATCACCCAGGTTGAGCAGCAAGCGATTGAAATCCGCCAGTTTGCCGCGTTTGCGTTCCCAGCCCATCCAGACTCCTTCGGACGAATTCCACTGGCGCTGGCGATGGAATAAATAAAAAGGCGTGGCTTTCGAATATTTTTGATTAAGAGTTTCAATGCCAGTCCTTGCCAACCCCAGCAGTAGTTCGTCTTCGAGCATGTGTTCTGCGGGAGCATCACCGAAATCGGTCAGCAGGGCATAGGTCAATTGCGGGTCAGGATTGGAAAGATAATAGAGTTCCAACTCTTGCAGAAGATGATTGAGTTCGCCGGTACTCTCCAATAGGGTGGGGACCACCACCATGGTGCGGTTCCCCGGCGGGATGCCTTCCGAAAAATCCAAGCGCGGTAGACTTTGGGGCTTGACCTGATGAGTAGCAACCAGGTTGACGAGTGTTGTGGCAGCCTCCAAAGCCACTCCGCATCCAATTACACCGGTAATAATGATCTGAGCCAGAGAGCCGCCCGAATATATTGCATAAGTGAGTATCGCCAAAACGAACAACAGGGAAAGAATGGCGGTACTGCCCAAATAAGTGACGGTGGGTTTTGCAAGCAGCGTTCGCTGGAAGCGAAGACGAAATCGTGGCCTATAGTGAAGTTTATTTTCAAGCGTCGCGCGGCCTGCATCCCGCAGATAAAAACCAATGTGCGCCTTGCGCTCTGGCACTCTATGGTCAATGCTTTCTTCCATGGCGGCATCGGGATTATCCTGTCCCGTGCCAGAACCGGGACTACCTCGCCCCGTGCCAGAACCGGGACCCCGAGCCAATTCAATGGCAGCCAGGGCAACTTGTTCTTCGCCATAAATTGAGTACCGCGCAAGTTCTTCGATCACAATACGATAACTATTCCGGGTATCGAAATCCATGCCGGCATATATTCCCGCAGGATCTTTGCGCAAAATCTGTTCTACCCTGCTGGTCCGCTCAAAGAAATCCTTCCAATCTGTTGCCAGGAGTAAACGGAGGCTGTGAAAACAGTTGGCGACAATGGTTTCGTTCGAGAGCGTTGATGAAGCCTCTTGAATCGGATCTGACGATGCAGGTCCACTTCCGGCGAAGACCAGGGTATCCCTGCCGGAGCGGGGCAATTCATCCATCCTGGTCAGTTTGGCTGCAGCGCTGGCGAGCCGTTCCAAAATCCCAATTCGTAACATGGTTATCAACGCCCACAATTCCCCAATTGTCAAAGGCGTTACCTGCTGATAATCCTGTATAAAAGCCGCGGCTTGCGTCAAGTCAATTTGACCCTGACTTAATTCAATCAATTCCCATGCCAGCGCAAAGACGCGGGGGTTTCCCTTTAAATGCGTCTCATCCAGTTTTGGTAATTGATTAATAAAACTGGCTGGCAGGTCCTCTTCAATTTGCCGGAAGGTCCGTTTAACAACGTAAAAATTATCCAGCATCCATTCGCCTGCACGGGAGAAAGCCGGATCGTTAAAAGACATGGCCCTGAAATGTTCATAAGCATCCTGCAATATCCCTTCAAAGGAGGGCAGATGCTTTGTTATCACGGTCCATGGTTTGGAATTTTTGTGTACCGCGGTGTGAATTTCAGCTAAATGGTGCGCAATGTCTTCCAGCCGCTTCCCGGGATCTGGGTTAGCTGGTTCGAAAGTTTGGGTGGGGATTGCTTGCATCGACTAATGCTCTGAATGTTCTCGCATGGCTTTCTCGACCACGGCTGGCTCTTCGTTTACCGGTAGGTCCTGCACGATCAACAGTGGTACTTTTCCATACTGGATAAAATTATTGACTATGCTTCCATAGGGCCATTGATTATTCCCCGAATAGCCGTGGGCACTGAGAGCCACCATGTCGATATGTTCCTGGTCTACAATGCCATGCAACGCAGTCGCAGCATTCTCATTAACCATGATGTGGATTTGTATGTCGATGCCTTTTAAATGTGAATGAAAACGCATTTGATCGAGATAACGGGTGGCTTCATCCTGATTACTCGCCAAAATCCGATCGGATAGTTCCGTTTCTTCATGTGTAAAAGGCATTTGGCGTGCCATCTCGGGTTTTTTCACAACTTGAACCATGTGAATCTGGGATTGATGCAAACGGGCTAGAGGAGTGATCATGGGCAGGACATTTTCAGCCCGACGGGATCCATCCAGCGGAACCAGAATCCGAGGGTATTGCCGTTCGATCGGCTTGCTGACTGCAGACTGATGCGCCCGGATAAGAAGTATGGAGGCAGGCGCGCTAAGAATGATTTTTTGGGTGACACTGCTTATTCCCCATTGACTTAGCCCACTGCGGCCATGGCTGCTGAGAATGATCAATTTTATTCTACGTTTAAGAGCGTATTCATTGATCGATTCGGCCACCAATCCTTCCAGAATGACAGTCTCGATCTGCAGGCCGGATTCTTGAAAGCGGCTGGCAACCTTCTCAAGATACATCTTCGCTTTGGTTTTATTGATCTGCCAGTTAACCAGGTCAAATAATTGGGCTTTTTCAGTGGCTTGCTTTTTGTCCAGCACGCGCAGGAAAACCACTTTTGCATGAAATGCATGGGCAATCGTCTCTACATGAGGGAGAACACACTCTCCAAGATAAGAACCATCTAAAGGGACCAAAATCGGATCGAACATGGCTTCTCCCATGCATACCTTTGTATCGCCGAATATTACAAGGATTGATAATCCAATAATATTCAAGCGATTGGAACAGATTAGATTTTTTGAAGGGGTTTGGAGGAGGTCGCCCTGCTGGCTCGAGTATATCCAGACTAATAAAAGCGAATATCAAAACGAAAGCAATTTAGAATGCAACCGGCGAAAATGAGCTTTCCAACTGCGGCCATTCGGCCTTCAACTTGTATGAGTATACTCCTTTTCATCAATATATTTTGGAACCATTGCACTAAGCAACCATCCGAAATTTCGGGAGATATCCGAATTTTGAGTGTGTGCGGCGAAGCTGCACACACTCAAATGTCATGGGCAAATCAGTGGATTATATCAATCCCAGTTCACGAGCCTTGTTTATTGCCTCGATCCGTGAGTGAACGTCCAGTTTTGAATAGATGTTTTGGGTATGGGCTTTGAGGGTAAATGGGGATAGAAACAAGCATTTGGCAACTTCAGCGGGGGTCAAGCCGGTTGCCAAATGCCGGAGTACTTCAACCTCTCTCTCACTCAAATTTTCCACCAGGTTGGGATTCTTACTTTCTATACGAGGACCAGCCTCAATAGTATTCTCCCCGAGGTGCATTTTGTTGATGGTGACTAATAATTGTTTGGCGAAGTGAGTATGGGTTTTCCTTTCAACCGCTTGTTGGAGCAGGCTGTTTAGTTCCGAGTTGTCATAGAAAACTCGAGTATATCCGCACCTTTCCGAGATCTCCAGCGCATTTTCGACTTCATCCAGGGCGGCGGAAGAATTACCCAATTCTTTATGGATCAAGGCCAGTGCAATCGAGAGTTCGACCACGCGGAAAGCGAGAGCACATTCTTTGGCGATTTTTAAAGCGGGGCCAATAAAAGTCAAGGCATCCTGGGGATGGCCCAGGGCGATTTGTATATGGGCCCAGGTCAAATTACAGAAATACTCGGCATCCCGGTGGTAAGGACCAATCCCCAGGGCGAAGCACGCGCTTGAAATGAGAGGATGCGTTTTTGTCCAGGCTTCCGCCCTGGATCGCACCTGTGGATCGCCCAACGACCTTTGTAAATCAAACAATACCTGTAATGCCTCCGCACAGGCGGCATGCTGCGGTCCCAACCTGGACATTCGCCGGAGAGTTTCCACGGTTTCCGGGTATTTTCCACGCAGGTGTTGCAAACGCGCTAATTCGACGAAACCATGCAGCTCCATCCAGGAGCCCCAACCTAGAAATTCAAGCGTCTTGACAAGAAGACATTCCGCTTCTTCAAATTGGTTGCGTTCCAGGAGGATCAGGCTTTGGACGACATCCAGGCCGCGCGGCAGCCGGAATTTCCGGAGCAAGCCGGCTGCCCAGCGCAGATGAACCGGCCATTTCGGCAAATTTTTTCTTCCACAGCCGGCAAACCATTTCTCCCTGGTCAATATGGACCATATAAAAAGCCAACCGCGCCTGATAGAAAACGGCTGCCACTGCACCCAGGAAATTACCTGCTTCCAACATGAATGGAAGCGCTTCTTCAAATGCTTTTTGAGCGCCGGTCGGATTATTTTGCATCAGTTCAGCATGGGCAAGATTGATTTTGCACAGCGACCGGAAAGTATGCTCCACCTGTGGAAGTAACTCCAGCCCTTTGAGGCTGAGAGAGACCAATTCCTGCGGGTCCATGTAGGTATTAAACTTCCCAGCAAGATCTGGCTGCGGATAACGCACGTTTGGCCGACGACCCAATCTTTATAAGGCACCCTGGTTCCGCCCTCCCCTACAGTTGCATATGCCGGCAGCCCCGGATTTTCGATGGCGTGCGCGGCAATCTGAAGTTTTTCCTCTACTTCATGGAGTAAATCGTTTCGAAAGGTCAATACCAGGGCCCAGGCAAAATTTATACAGATATCTGGAGCACTATCCAGGTAGGTCCTGGGAAATTCACGGTACCATTCGATCACCAGGCTGCCATATCCCTGGAACAGCATAGGCAAAGCATAGCGGTTCAACAAGGAACCTACAAAGTCCCAATCTTTGCTTGCCAGGGCATGTTTCACCGCCTCGGGAATAAAACCTTTCGCTTCATGCCATTGGCTGGCTATGTGGTGTAATGGGGGGATCTGGTCCGGCGAGGATCGCCGCAAGGAATGGAATAGCATCTCGCTAAATAGGTGGTGATAGCGGAACCAATGCCGCTGGTCATCCAGTGGCACCAGAAACATGTTGCCTAGTTCAAGGTCATCCAGGATCTGCTGGCTCCTGCCGATGGCGCCTTCCCCAAAAACAACCTGGTCGCATAATTCTGCGCAGAACCGCTCGAGGATCGAAGTGCGTAACAAGAACTGGCGGGTTGTTTCGTCCTGACGTTGTAATACTTCGCTGATCAGGTAATCAACAATGTAGCGGTTACTACCGGCAAAGGCTTCGATAAATGCGCTCCGCTCGTTCTCATTTGGATATTCTTCCAGGGCCAGAGCAGCTAACTGCATCCCTGCTGCCCAACCTTCAGTACGCTCTTCGAGTTTGTCCACCTCCTCGGAGGAGAGGTCAATCCCATCGTTCTTCCCAGGAATGCTTGCGCTTCAGGCAAAGTAAATCGTAAATCCCGTTCGCGGATTTCCGTCATTTGTCCTTGAACCCGCATCCTCGGCAAAGGCAGCGGTGGGTCTTCCCGCGTGATAATGACCCAATGCAACCCATTCGGCTGACGTTTCAAGAATAATTGCATCAATGAATGGACTTCGTCTTTTTGGATCAGATGATAATCATCCAGCACGATCAGAAATGGTTGCGCTTCGGATGCGATTTCGTTGATAAGAGATTCGGCCAGATCGGTCAGGGAAGGAATTTGCGAAGATTGCAGCGAAGCCAGGATGGACCGGCCAATTTCCCCTTTCACTTTTTGAATGGCCGAAACCAGGTAGATCAGAAAACGAACCGGATCGTTATCCCCGGCATCCAGCGACACCCATCCAAAGGGTTTGCCTGGGACAGTGGTGGCAATCCACTCACTGATGAGGGTGGTCTTTCCAAAACCGGCCGGAGCAGACACCAGGGTAATACTTTTCCCCGCCTGATAACCGTTCTCCAGGCGCCGGACCAGTTCCTGGCGTCTGACAAGGCCGGATTGGAGGGGGGGGTTATAGAGCTTGGTAGCCAAAACCTGATAGGCCACAGACGATCTCCGTTAGTGTTGTAAAGTTACTATCCTGGAGAGTACCTCATTATAAATGGTTTTACCCTGGTCAATGCACCTTCAAAGTGATTCTAACAGGCCTTCCCACGTGTACCCGAAAGGTTCTTTCTGGAGGGGAATGTCGCTAAATAAGGCTTCTCGCCTTCAAGAATGTGAAAAAATCGCCTTAAACCGCAATAATCCTGAGTTATTTGAGCCGGATTCCGCGGAACAATTCCGTCTGCTGCGCATAGACCTCCGCCACCTGTGGCATTATTGCCCCAACAGCGCCTAAAAAACCCATATCTGGGGGGTCGCATAGCTTTTGTTCCTCGTTGTTTGGGTCCAACGAACCCTCGGAAACCGCATTTCTCTCTACGGAGCTTTCTCGCAGAAGAGACCTCACCGGTCTTTGCGATGCATCGCGAAGCATGCCCGTTAGGGTACCCCCGAAATGAAATGGATCGCATAACATCCCGTAGTGCAGTGGAGGGAGGGGCAAGGCCTGTGAGGTCTCGATCGGAGAGGAGATTCTCCGGCTTTTCTCCTTTGAGACCGCCCCCGCGAGTCTAATGATCACCGGTTTCTCTCAACTCAAGAAAAGTGGATGTCTTAAATATTAGAACCCACTCGAATTGAATGGGTTTTTCTTAGCCGGAAGGATAGGGACGACCCTTACAAATAAAATCAGGCGTTGGCGTCTTCCACACAAGTTACTGAATGCAACGTCATGACAAGACTACCCAGGCGGGAAAGAACTCCATATACGGCCGCCATATCCGGTAGATTTCCACACAGCACCGTCTCATCGGATGAACCTGTCGCCATATGCATGTCTTCAAACCAGTCCGACCATCCGGGCGTGAGTTTGCCTTTAATGCGTATCTCGGTACGGAACATATTAACTCGCAACCTATGCAATAGCCTGTACGGCCTCGGGTGAAAGAGTCATTTGACCCGTATGAGCGGAGCGGATGGCATTCCCCAGTTCGGCCGCGGTGACGTTCTTGAGTAAATAACCTATCGCGCCAGCCTGGAGAGCGCCTTGAACCATGTTTTTTTCAGAGAAGCTTGTCAGGGCGATGATCTTTACAAGCGGATACTTTTCATGGATTTTGCGAGTAGCAGTAATGCCATCCATCCCGACCATCATCAAATCCATTAGGATAACATCAGGTTTATGGCTGGCAGTCATCCGGATGGCTTCGGTGCCATCCGCAGCTTCCCCCACAGGCACCAGGTCCTTATTGACCATGAAGACCTTGCTTAAACCACTGCGGATCACTGGATGATCATCCACTACAAGGATACGAATGCCGGCCATAGGATACCTCTTATTGCTGCACGAAAGCCCAGGGTGGTAATTTGCCTGATTTGTTGCATGCTTACTTTATCAAATCAGGGGAGTAGTCGCATCCTCCAGGAGGATTAATCGAGGATTAATCATAAAGACCCGATTTCACTCTGAAACCGGGTCTTAGAGAATCGGATAACCTAAAGGAAGAGGCTAGCAGGCGGGATTGCGTGTCCGTAAATTTATGACAGTGACTTCGGCATCTACGAAACTCTGTCCCATGACGCGTGAGACCGAGACTCGGTGATGTCCATCACGGATGTAATAGATATCATCTACTTTGATCAGGTCGACCGGAGGAAGGTCCCGCCCGCGTAATTTTTGCATGGCGACGCCCATCCAACGAGTGCGAGAGCGTTCCTTAACGGGGTTGAACTCGGAGTCAAACTCAGCGGTTTTTCCGAGGGTACCACGGATCCGATCGATGCTCACAGTTTTGATCCCCTCGTAGTGGCTGGATTCGGTGGGGGAACACTGCATAATCTCCTCCAGATCGAGGAGGCATAAGCATTTACAAGTTAGGTTTGCCCAAAACCGATGTAACGAACCACGCTGGAGGGCTTGATTGAACATCACCAACGGCTTGCCGGTGGGAATACTCTGGGGGATGGTTGTGTCACTCATGAGAACGCCTTCTTTCTGGATCAATAATAGTTTACATCGATGTGATTTTCATTCACCCTATCCCAGGTAGGGTTTTAACCTATCCGAGCGGACAGTGGAGTATGTAAAAAAAGAAACGAAAGATAACAAGCTGGAACCCTATACTTTCGGACAGCCAGAACCTCCCACCCAGCAGGGGAGTTCTCATTTCGGAACCAATATGATTGGGATATCTTGGTATCGCCGTTGAGATGGGCATAGTTAGCCATCAACCATTTATCATTCTGAAAGGAAAACACTATGAGGACCTGGATCCGCAACCACTCTTTGATTTCGTTCTTTATCTTGTCTTATGCCATCATGACCGGGTCGGTATTTGTCACCCTGGGTTTACGCCCAAGCCAACCCGATCATCCATGGTCCCTGACCTGGTTCTTCTATGCGTTCAGCCCGACTCTGAGCGCTTTGATCATCTCCTTGATCCTGGGTGGGTGGGGAGAAGTCAAGCATCTGCTATCTGGCTTTACCCGCTGGAAAGTGAATGCGGGCTGGTATTTTGCGGCAGCGTTCCTATTCCTTGGCCCGTTGGCCTTTGCCCTGGTTTACATCCTGCTGGGGAACCAGCCGGTCGGGTTGAAAGCCGGAACAACTGCTACTGTCATCCTGGGTCAGCTCTTGTTTACGCTGTTCTCGGGTCCGCTGGCAGAGGAGGCCGGCTGGCGAGGCTTTGCCCTGCCTCGCTTGCAGAAGAAATATAACGCCTTGATCTCAAGCCTGATCCTGGGCGTGATCTGGTGTTGTTGGCATATACCCCTTTTCTTTTTGCCGGGTTCTTCCCAACAAGGCATCCCTTTCCCAATTTACTTGATGCTTGTGGTGACATTAGGGATCTATTTCACCTGGCTGTATAACAATACCAAAGGCAGCCTGATCATCACCGTTCTGGCCCACTTTTCATTCAATATGAGCGGCGGCTTTATTGCCGGGAGCCTTGGGCTCTTACCTCCGATGATCCTTTACATTGCAGCCGGATCCATGCTGGTGATGGTCACGATCGGAGTAGTCATCTATTTCGGCGGTAAATATTTGTCCCGAAAACCAAGTTGAAGCACTTCCATCATAAACCCACGTTGCATGGGAGATTATTATGAAAACAAAGACGATGATTATTCACAATTCTATTTATCTTGTGGGGATTGGTCCTGGTCTGGGGAAGCATATATTTCAACAATAGCCTCTATCAAGCCCTTTCCCAGAAACCTCTCAACACATATGTGAACGACATCTTGTCGGACCTGGTGATCTTGTTCCTCGGTTTTATGCCGGTCCTATGGGCGCCGCGTTTCTTTGGTTACCGGATGGGAAGCATCGCGAAACATTGGAAATTGCTTCTCGGCCTGGCGGTTTTCTTTATAGGCGCGCCGCTAATTTATCGCCTGGTAGCAGGCTCAACCCCTTTTGGAGCCAATACCTGGTTCTTTGAAGGTGTGGTTGTGCCACTGGCGGAAGAAAGCCTTTTTAGAGGGATTCTTTTCTCCTTGATGCTTTTTGGATTTTCCAAGCTCTACCCTGACCGGACGGCAAAAATATTAACCCTTGTGTTGAGCACCCTCGTATTCGCCAGCGCCCACCTGAACAACCTTGGTCATTACCCCACCGGCTTCATCCTGTTCCAGGTAGGTTTTTCCATCATTGTCGGCCTGGGATTTGGATACAGCTTGCTTAAAACACGGAGCATTTATCCGGCTTTTCTTTTACATGCCTTGTTCAACCTGGCAGGAACTTTGTAAATGAGGCGAAAGGAGATTTCTCAATGACAACACTTGCCCTCGTAAACTCGCAAGAAGCCATTCAATCCCGCTTAGCGGTAGGCCGCTTTCCTCGGTACGGTCCCATGTTGATGCTCTTTGCACGCTCGGGATTCATACTCTTGGCTCAAGGGATCACCTATTTGCTGTTTTTACTCCTTAAAGTCCCAAATGCTTCGATTGTCATCCGAAATTGGTGGCCCGTATACGGCACACTGGTAGATATCGGCTGCCTGGGACTTTTGTTCTGGCTGACCCGACGGGAAGGGATTAGCCTGTCTGACCTGGTTGGGCTCGTGAAAAGCAAACTCAAAACCGAAATTCCCCTCGGATTGGGCTTATTTATTCTCATAGCCCCCATCACCATCTTCGGCGGTGGGATGTTAGCCAAGCTTATTGCGTATGGCACTCTTAATCCAGTATTTCCAGAATTCACATTTATCCGCGCTCTTCCGCTGCTTGCTTTGCTTTATGCCCGGATTATTTGGTGGCCGATCTGGTCTGCCACAGAGGAAATGACTTATAACGGTTATGCCCTGCCGCGGCTGATTGCATTGACCAAATCTCGCTGGTTATCGGTGATATTAGTATCGTTCTTCTTCGCCGTCCAACACAGCTTTCTGATGCTGGCCGGTTTTCAATTCGGTTTCTATATGTTCCTGGCGTTCTTCCCATTGTCCATCGCCATAATCTCTTGTTTATTTGCGCATCCGTCGTTTGCCGCCGCTTATTATCGCCCACTGGTTGATGGATCTTTCCAATGTTTTATTCCTGTACCAGGTCGGATGAGTTGGGAAGCGCATACACGTTCACCGGTAGGTGGGATTAGGGCAAAGAAGATTCGATCTACCCCTAAAAAACATCCTGACCGGAACATCGGCCAGGATGTTTTACTATGGGCCCGGCAGGAGTCGGACATCGTGCCCGAAGGGTATATCCTCCCCTTTTGGGGACTTGCGACCAGGTAATTATGAGTTTCATCACAACTTTTCCGTAGCTTCCACTCTTTTTTCCAATCCCCATGTTTGGCGATCCCTTGAAAGGCTACCTTGGTAGCCGGATCTTCACCAAAACCAGCCTTCTGAACTGCTTCGATGAGAATCCTTTCACTTATATCTGTCGTTCGGTGAACCAGATCGGCCGAATATCAACGCTTGCAAGCGCATGTGGCGATGCGGAACGAGGAACTGACTAATTCCTGATCCGGATCTGGTCCAGCCACACCGCCCCCAGGACAACGAAGCCGTTCAGGAAGGTAGGGAGGTTAGGATTGGCGTTCATCATCGTGAGGCCCATACTGAGGGTGGAGAGGATGAAGGAGGCGATCACCGTGCCCCAAACGCTGCCC
Organism: uncultured Chloroflexia bacterium; assembly: GCA_963782935.1. GTDB lineage: Bacteria > Chloroflexota > Anaerolineae > Anaerolineales > Villigracilaceae > UBA877. The sequence continues at coordinate 55,919 of CAWALN010000015.1, forward strand.
ACCCCTCCTGCTAGGCTGGCCCCTCCGATCATGGCGCACTCGATCGCGATCACCTCGTAACCGGCCGCACCTCCGGGCGGGGCCCCCAAGCGAGAGGCCAGCAAAACGCCGACGAGTCCCGCCAGCAGGCCCGCGAGCACATAGGCCGTTATCCTGACGCGGATAACCTTTATTCCCGAAAAGCGGGCCGCCACCTGGTTGGAACCGACCAGGTGGAGGTAGCGGCCTAGCCTGGTTCTTGTTATTAGCAGATGGAATAACACCGCCACGAATACCATGATAATGACGATCCAGGAAATGCCGGGGAAAACTACAATAGTCGCCCCGGTTGCATCGTGGGAGAAGATCCTGAAAACGGGATTATTCGCCAGATTGCCCAAGCTGGCAGGCACAGGGAATGGCGCGGGGTGGGAAGCCGCGAAGGCATAGAAGCCCCCCAGGAATACCGTAGATGAGAGTCGCCATGGCGAAGGTGGTTAGAAAGGAGGGCAAACGCATCCTGGCCACCAGGGACCCATTCACGAAGCCGATCATTCCGCCCAGGCTGACAGCCAAAACCATCGATATCCAGATGGGTATTCCCATCACGGCAAACACGACCACGGCGGTTCCTGAAAACGCGACCATGGCTCCGAGAGAGAAATCTATGCCTCCGACGATCAACACCAGGGTTGCGCCTATGCTGAGGATGGTGAAGGTGCTCGTTTGCACAAGGAGATTGAGCACGCTGCGAACGGTGAGGAAATTGTGCGCAAAGATAGAGAAGATCGCGAACATAACAACCAGGACCCCAAGGGTCAAGAGCTTGTTTCGGGATAATCTGAGCAGGCTCCGATTCAATAGTTGGGCGGGTTTTCTGCCGGGGGAAAGGATTTTTCATTTTCCATCAGGTACCTCGATAATATGCAGCAAAATTTGAGATAGCGATTTGACCACGGAATCGATCCCTCCTACAAATACGACGAAGATCTGGTTAATCCAGATTTTTCGTCGTATTTGGGGGAGTGCTTAACGCAGGTGTTTTCTTTTCCGTAGTGTCCTTCGTGTCCATGTGTTTAGATCTTCGTCTTTAAAGCTTCAACCTATGAGCGTATGGCGGATGCGTTCCAGGCTGAAAAGGGCGAGAATGACCAGAAGGACCATCCAACCAAAGGGGATCTGGAAACGAACCAATCGCCCGGCGAGGATTGCCAACAGGCCCAGCCCAAGCGCGGCGGCCAGGCTCTGGTAATGTTTACTTTCTATGAGAGTCGGCCAGGTGGAGACTGAATTGTCTTTCAAGGCGCCATTCCAAAGGACCATATCCCAACCGGCCAGGGCCAGGGCTGCGCCAACCAGCATCCATAAGAAGTGGCGCCGGTGAGCAACCCCGCCGCGGCCAAACTGACGGAGAGCACCAACGCGAAGGAGGGCAGAAATCCAAACGACCATCTGGCGGCGGACAGCCAGGCCAACAAGGAAAAAACCATGACCGAGGCGGCAATCCACAGCCCGGTTTTTGCATAGCCAATCCCCAGGCAGGTAACCGCGAGCATGGGAAAAACGAGGCGGAGGATTTTCCGAACTGGCATACCGGCGTCTTCCTAATGTTCCTGTTGAATATGAGAATGGCTGAGGGCCGCCCGAATAAGCGGGCTAAGAGGCCGGCTGACTTGCCAATCGATCACGGGGATCCAGAGATGGGCAATCTTGCTGAATTCCCGATCCCGTTCAACCTTGGTGAGACGGGTAGCCAGCGTGGTGACGATGTCGTTCGGAAGTAATGGCCGGGCAAAATCGATCGGATCGGGACTGATCAGTAATACCTGGTGGCCATAGGCGCGCAGGCGGGGAAATAACTGCCAATCGTTGGGGGCAAGCGGGCTGAGGACCAGCAGGAAGGCATGGCTCGGGAAAATATTGAGCGGGATAGTGTCAAGGCTGCGGACGTTTTCATCTGCTGCGGTGGTCGCCTGGCTGAGCGTATGGAGGATCCGGTTGAGCTGTACTTTTCCATAGCCGGGAAACAGGGTGAGGATCTGCTTCCCATAGACGAGCAGGCTCACTCGATTTCCCTGGCTTAAAAATACTTCGGCCAAAGAGGCGGTCGCCCGGACGGAATGTTCAAACAAACTATCTTCGCCTATTCTAAGATCCGTCTTTTGGCGGGCATCCAGGATCAAGCCGATATCGGCTATCTCTTCCTGTTCAAATTCCTTTGTATATAACTGGCGGGGGTGGCGGGCCATCCTGCGCCAATCAAGCCGGCGGAGTGGATCGCCTGGGTGATATTCGCGAACTCCCCAAAAATTTGTGCCGCTTCCGCCCAGGCGGGCCGGGATAGGTCCAGCAGAACGGAGGGTATGCTGGGGCTGCAGGTGAAAAGGACGGAATTTTTTGAGTTCTGTTTGGACTTGAACTTCTGCAACGGCCGGCAAATCAAACCTGGTTTCGAACAGGCCGAGGGGGTCGCTTAATTTTACGTGGACGGAGCTCCAGGAAAAACTGCCTCGTTCAGTCTGGAAGGTGTAACAAAGCCCGAGCAGATTCACCTCCCCGTAAGGCTGCCTGAGCCTCGATCTGCCCGTCCGTGATACGCATACCCGGCTGGAGCGGATCGCTCAGACGAAGAAAAGTAATGTGCGTGCCCTGATTGCAGACGGTTGTGCTCACGTGCACCGAAGAAACTCCGCCGGTCCTTTCTTTTTCCACCACTCGCCTGGAATGCAAGCTTATCTTCCCAGGCACCGGCGATTGCAGGATCCCAATCCCCAGGTATGCCAGGAATGGTATCGTCATCCACGCCAGGTCTCCGTTGCGTGTCAGCAGAGCCATCAACATCAGGCTAAAGATAACCAAGAGCAAAGTCAGAACTTTATTGTTCATGCGAAGGTTGGATCACAGGCACCGGCACCAGGGAGACCACTTCTTCAATAACTGCGTTATCGGATTTCTTCGATCCCCACAGATTGGGATCAAGCAAGAGACGATGGGCCAGGGCGGGCTGGGTAAACACCTTGATATCATCCGGAATGACGAATTCCCGACCTTGAATGGCTGCCCAGGATCGGGCCAGTTTGAGCAGGGCCAGGGATCCGCGCGGGCTGACTCCCACAACCACATGGGGATGATGCCGGGTGGCCGTAACCAGGTCGACTATATAGCGCCTTACGTCCGGATCAACATAGACCTGCTCCACGCAGGCTTGCATAGCCCGGAAGATTTCCGGGTTGATCACGGCCTGCAGGTGAACCTTATCCTGCTTGCGCTCGGTCCGGCGTTTCAAGATCTCAGCCTCTTCTTCCGGCAACGGGTAACCGATGGAAAGCTTGACCATAAAACGGTCGAGTTGAGCTTCCGGGAGCGGAAAGGTTCCCTCGTACTCGATCGGGTTCTGGGTCGCGATCACGATGAAAGTGTCGGGCAGGGGCGAGGTTTCCCCTTCCAGGGTGACCTGGTACTCCTGCATGGCCTCCAGGAGGGCAGACTGGGTCTTGGGAGAGGCGCGGTTGATCTCGTCGGCCAATAATATATTGGTAAACAACGGTCCTTTCCGCAATTCAAACAGGTTATGGTTACTATCAAATACATACCCACCGGTGATGTCTCCGGGTAACAGGTCGGGTGTAAATTGAATGCGGTTAAATTCCAATCCCAGGGCGGAGGCAAAACTATTGGCGATCAGTGTCTTGGCCAGACCGGGATAATCCTCTAGCAAAATATGGCCGCCCGAGGAGAGCAAGGCTGCCATCATTTGGTTGAGTACGTCGTGCTTCCCGATAACAGATTTTTCAACTTCCTGGATAACTCGGGCCGAAAGTTCAGCCACCTGATCAATGGATAGTTGGGTCGAAATGTCTGTCGCCATGGTTGGTCTCCTTCAATGATTCCATAAAGGTGAGAACTGCCTCGATAGATCGGTAATAATCGGCTTGATCGCGGCCAGTCCGCCGGAGAATCCATTTTCCGGGAGCATATCGAATGTTCCATAAGATCTGCCGGAAGGATTGCTTGCCGCCAGGTGGCTGGCTAGGGAACAGAAAATCATATATGGGCCGGGGAAGAGAGATTGACGCTGCTTCAGCGCTTCGTAAATTTCCCAGAGAGCTTTTCCGGGTTGATCCGGAGCGTACAGGGATGCCAGCATCCAGCCCAGGTTTTGCTTGAGGATATTGAATTTATGGATCTCATTGCCCGTCAGCCAGATGGATGACCGCCAGGAATTGATTTCTTTCAGGGTGGCATTGGGATCGAGCGGCATGGAAAACTCTTGCTCGGCTGATGACCTGGGCGACCGAAAGAAAGCCGCCATCACGGCCGAGAAAATCAACAGGCCCCAATATATTTTCTGGTTTACGCTCAACAGCATCCGCCTGAAGACCCAAAACACAAGCGCAACCGGCTTAATGAGGTTTTCCAGGATAAAGGAGTGGAACAGGATCCCCAACAGAAGGGAAAGGCCCAATAAGATGATGATCAAGGAAATGCGCCGGTTCATTTTCATTTCAATCTGGCTGTCCCCTGGCGCGGCTAAACTTTAATATGGCGTTCAAACATTCGAAAGCCTTTTGTTCATCAGCCGGGCCGATCTGCCTGAAGCCATAGCGAGCGGCTTCAAATAGCTGGGTCAGTTGGTGAACCGGCGCATAAGGGATGCCCTTGTCTTCCAGCAAATACTCAAATTCCCGGGCCGTCATGGTCTGCTTCAGTTCTATCTTCTGTTCCTTTTGAAGGGCCCGGCTCATTTGGATATAACAACGCACGATCACGTCGTTTAAAGAGGAGCCGTTCCTTAAGGCCTGCAAGGCTCGTTCCGCCTCCAACTCCAGTGGGTCGCCGGAGTGGGAATGTTTAGGGGGTCGGCGGATGAGCCAGGCTCCGAGCAGGCCAACCCCCACGGCCAGGCCGATCCAGGCCAACCAAACCAGCCCCTTGGGCATGGGGCCGACTGGTCCGCCGGGAATATTTAAGTCGGAGGGAAGAATTTCCGGTGCAAAGGGATCGGATTTAATATGCGCGCCGGCCAGGAGGAAAAATATATAAAATACGACCATGACCAGCATTGCAATAAGCAGGGAGGGCAGCAGGACCTTTTTCCAGGGGACCCCTTTGAGAATCTTATATGTGCCGTATGCGATCACCAGGACCAGGACGGTCTCCAGGGCAGCCATTAAATAAGTATTGATGGAGACGGACACGGCCGGCAATGGAGCCGGGGTACTTGTATCTTCGCCAACCTCTGCAGATGGAAGAGATAAGCCGGGTTTGAGCTCCAGCCGGGGTAGAGCCGCGGCAATCAGGGCCGTCAGGATCACGGTCATGAGCAGGAAGGTTAATGCCTTGCGTTTTATTTCGGCTGGCATAAAAGGTATGCCTTTTGACTAGGTCGAAAGGTTACAGTCCACCACTAAAAATTATAAAAAGATTCCACCACTAAAAACACTAAGAAACACCAAGGAAGAATTTGCTAAGAAAAAAAAACGAATAAAGAAAAGATTTAACCGCCACCCCTGCAGAAGAACGCTGGGGGCGGGCGAACACTAAGAAACGCCAAGGAAGAACGCACCAAGAAATAAACGGATATGGTTATATATTATCAGAAAAATAAATTTACATCGTTCAAGCAAGGGGTTCATCCATTGTGCGCATCTGTATTTCAATGATACGCGACCTGGCCGATTGGGTGCACGCCAGGACCACTGCGCCGGCAACATCCTCTGGCTCGAGCATGCCCGATTTAGCCAGGCTTTGCTCCGTGCGGCCTTTTCCGAGGGCGAATTCCGTCTTGACGCCGCCGGGACAAATTATTCCGACTTTGATGCCATACGACGCAATTCTCTATCGAGCGCCTGGGCAAAGCCCACTTGAGCAAATTTCGTAGCACAATAAACAGCCTCCCCGGCGAATCCATATAACCCGGCCATGGAAGAAATCATCAGAATAGTACCCGATTTCTGTTTTATCATTACCGGGACGCTGTGGCGGGTAAACAAAAAGGTTGAGCGGACATTGGTATCCATCATTTCATCGTATTCAGCCGCGCTCGTGTAAACCAGGTTTTTATAATTGCCGATACCCACATTATTAATCAGGATATCCAGGGCGCCAAATGTTTGCAGGGCCGCCTCCACACATCGTTGGGCGGTTTTTTCATCGGAGGCGTCGCCGGCGATGCTGACGGTCTTGCATCCGTATGCCCTACGATTTTTTCCAATTCTTCCAGCCGTTGATTCCGGCGGGCGGTAAGGACCATATTTGCGCCTTCCTGTGCCAATGCCAACGCGCTGGACCAACCTATGCCGGCGCTGGCGCCGGTGATCAAGGCCACTTTTCCTGCCAACTTACCGGTCATATAATCCGCTCTCCTTATTTTTTGCTCAGATACTAAATGTCTATTCGAAAATTTGGGTGAAGTTCGTTTTTTGAGTGTGTGCGGCGCAGCCGCACACACTCAAAAAACGGCGTTCCTCTATTCTTAGGAAAGTTCCAAGCCAGAGAAAAACTAATTATCAAAATGGACGGCCCGCAAATGTTAGCGCGGACCGTCCATTTCATGCAAACTATCTGGTAGGATTCAAAACTTAGAACTTAGTAGAGCACGTTCTTGGCATCCTGTAGAATCAATGTTGTCCTTGGTCACCATGAGGAAGCCAGTGTCCACGTAGGCGGGGATGGTCTTTCCAGCAAAGGCGACGTCATAGGCATTCTTGACGCCCAGGTAGCCCATGTTGAAGGAGCTTTGAACAGCAATGGCCTGGAGAGTGCCGTCTTTGATGAAACCGGCCAGAACGCTATTGCCATCGAAGCCAATCGCCACGATCTTCCCAGCAAGGCCCGCCTGTTTGATGGCGGTGCCCATGCCGATGGCGGTCGGCTCGTTGGCGCCGAAAATACCGACCAGGTCCGGGTTGGCAGCCAGCACATTGGTGGTCTGGTTCAGAGCGGTGGGCATGTCAGCGTTGGAGTACTGGGTTGGAGCAAGGGTGAATTCGAGTTGCTTTGATGTAGTCATTGAATCCACCCACACGCCCGACCTCGGAACCAACGCCCTGAACGTAGGACATGACCTGAATTTTGCCCTCGGTGATGCCTTTGGCGGTGAGCAGGTCGATCATGGCCTTGGCGCAAGCTTCTCCGGCGGCCTTGTTGTCGGTCGCGAGGAAGGCCGTATATTGAGACGCGTCACCATTGAGCTTGGAGTCGATGATGATGACCGGGATGCCAGCATCCTTGGCCGATTTTACTACGGGCTGGAGGGCGGTCACATCCGAAGGGGCCAGTACAATCGCCTTGACGCCGCGGTCGATGGCGCTCTGGACGATGTTGATCTCTTCATTGATGTTGCTCTCGGACTGGGCGCCCGAGGAAGGTGACGGAGAGTTTCGGAGTCTGGGCCTTAAGCTCTTTCTGGGCAGCGCATGGCGCCAGTCTGCACATTCTGCCAGAAACTGGAGTTGCCGGTCTTGACGATGACCGCAATCTCCCACCTGCCGGAGCCGGCAGGTCCGCGGGTGGCAGTCACCGACTTCGCGGCTGCAGCTCGAGGCATCGGTGCAGCGGTGGCAGCGGACCGGCACAACCTGTCAAGATTGCTACGGCCACGATAAGGCTTACCAGAACGAACAGTTGCTTTTTCATTTTGCTTCTTCTCCTTATGATTAGTTAGTAGAAGGTTCAAATAGGCTATAGTTTTTGAGCGTTGGCTTTTGGGCCAAAGGCCAATCGTATATTGTAACAACCACCTCCTCTCCAAATTGGATCACATCAAAATCAGAATAGCCATATCCGTGATCTTTCATATTACTTGCGGCTTCTGAGTTGGTCAAACGTCACGGCACCAATAACGACGAGCCCGATAACGATCTGCTGCATGAAGTAGTTCGCGCCTGCCATGGTGAGGCCCACCGTGAGGATTCCGATGATAAAGGAGCCGATCACGGTTCCTGCCACCGTGCCCACGCCTCCCATCAGGCTCGTGCCGCCAATGACGGCGGCGGCAATTGCGTTCAACTCATAGCCCACTGCGCTGTTGGGCTGGGAGGTGACCATCCGGGAGGCGAGGATAATGCCGACCAGGCCTGCAAGCAAGCCGCAGATGATGTAAGCAATGATCTTGACCTGGCGGACCTTGATCCCGGAAAGGCGCGCCGCTTCTTCATTCGATCCGACGGCGTAGGTGTACCTGCCGATCGCGGGTTTTACTCAGGATGAAGTGAAAGAGGATGGCCACCGCGATCATAATGATCACCGGGATAGGGTATGCCAGGGAATTTTGGCCCGGTTCCAAAGATGGTGCCGTTCCCCAACATCGCCGAAGCCTTCCGGCGCCGGGAACGCGGATGCGTTCGTAATAGTGAGAGCAACTCCTCGGGCGACCATCATCATGCCAAGCGTCGCGATGAACGGGGGCAGCTTCAATTTGGTGATCATGAGCCCGTTGAGAAAACCGCAAAAGCCTCCTACGAGCATGCCGACGATCATGCTGAGCCAGATCGGCACTCCGGCAATGGCGACCATCACGGCGACCGTACCGGTAAGGGCGACGACCGATCCGATGGAGAGATCAATGCCGCCCGTGATAATGGCGAAGGTTACGCCAATGCCCATCAATGTGATCGTGCTGGTCTGCAGGGCAAGAGAGAGGATGCTTCGCATGGTGAAGAAATTTTTCGCCGCTATCGAGAAAATGATAAACAGCACGATAACTGCGACAAAAGGAAGAAAACCCTCCAGGGTCTTAAGAATAGCCTTCCCGGATCGCCCCGCCGTTTCCCCAACCATCGCAGATTCTTCCTTAATAGGTTTCGTTGTCGTCTCGCTCATGGTTGCTCTCCCTCTTGGGTTGGTTTTTGGTCTGACATACGTGCGTCTCCTTTGTTGGATGTCGCGACTCCGGCTGCGTAATTGAGAATTTCCTCGGGGGTCGTCTTTGAAGTGGTGAGCGTTGCCGCCAGTTCTCCCTCGTGGAGCACCAGGATGCGATCCGTCAAGCCCAGGATCTCCGGCAGGTCAGAGGAGATCATGATGACGCCCCTGCCTTCACGCGCCAGTGCTCCGATAAGCTCATAGATCGCATACTTGGTGCCAACATCAATTCCACGGGTTGGCTCATCGAAGATCAGAATCTTCGAATCACAGAACAGCCACTTCCCGACCACCACCTTCTGCTGGTTGCCTCCGGAAAGATTGTTCACAACCTGGGAGAGGCTGGGCGTTTTGATGGCGAGGTCCTTGACATATCGCTGTGCGGCTTCCATCTCTTGACTGCGAGAAAGCACACCAAAACGCTGGGAGATCTCCTGAACGTTTGCCATGGTGATGTTCTCTGCGAGCTGCATTTTCACCGCCAGCCCCTCTTCCTTGCGGTTTTCCGAGAGGTAGGCGATACCCGCCTTGATTGCATCGGAGGGCGATTTCAGCGAAAGCTTGCGGCCGTTCATGATCACTTCACCCGAATTGATCGGGTCAGCTCCGAAGATCGCTCTCCCCAACTCCGATCGTCCTGCGCCCATGAGGCCGGCAATGCCGAGGATCTCCCCTCGATAGAGGTCAAAGGAGATATCGTGAAGGATTCCCTTTCGGACGATATTGCGAACCTCAAGTAACTTCTCCGTGGTTGGGACGTTTTGCTTTGGCGGGAACTTGTTCTCGATCTTTCGGCCCACCATTCGGTTCACAATTTCAAGTGGACCAATGGCGGCGAAATCGTCGGTGCTGACCGAGTGCCCGTCGCGGAAGATGGAGATGCGGTCCACAATGTGCTTCAGTTCTTCGAGGCGATGGGAAATGTAGATGATCGCGACGCCGCGGTCGCGCAGCGCATGGATTACCGCGAAAAGCTCATCGATCTCGGATTCCGTCAACGCGCTGGTCGGCTCATCCATGATGAGAACTTCCGAGTTGAGAGAGAGGGCTTTGGCGATCTCTACCATCTGCTGCTTGGAGATGGGCAGCTTGTTCAGTTTGGTCGTCGGATCCAGGCGAATGTTGAGGCGGCCGAGGGCTGCCACTGCGTCGGCGTTCATCTTCTTCTCGTCGAGCGTCCCGAACTGGTGTCAAGGGCTCCCTGCCTATGAAGATGTTGGCGGCCACCGATAGATGGGGGATGAGGTTGAGCTCCTGGTAGATAATCCCTATGCCTGCTTTGCTGCGCCTGGGTTACATCGTGGAAGATCACCTCTTTTCCCTTGTAGCGGATCGTTCCCTCGTCAGCCTGGTAAACCCCGCTAAGAATTTTCATGAGCGTTGACTTACCCGCCCCGTTCTCACCAACCAAAGCATGTACCTCACCCTTGCGAAGGTTGAAGGAGACGTTATCCAGCGCCTTCACACCCGGAAAGCTCTTGGAAACATTCTCGACTTCGAGAATTACTTCGTTTACGGGCGATGATATTCTTGGTTCCATAACAGATGCTAGGTTATCCATGGCTGTCCTATTTTTTAGTCATCCCATTTGACTTTGATGGCAGATTTCTGTTTCATTGCGTTAAAAATCCTTTCGTTATCGTGTGGTAACGTTACCATCTTTGTTAAAAAAACCAATTTTTTCTGAGATCATCCATGTCTTCGGAAGAACTGCTATTGAATTAATTCCCTCAACCGCCCGCTTGACTGCCGTACGACTATCTCGACAGGGAATACCACTTCCTGGCATTGCTCGGAAGGTCCGTTACTCAACTTGTTCAGCAGAATCTCAACCGCTTTTTGACCCATTTCATAAGCCGGCTGGGCAGCCACTGTTAGAAAGGGAAAAATGACCATAGCCGGTGGTAAATCATCGAAACTAACGACAGCAATATCATCGGGCACGCGCAATCCGAGTTCCTGGAGGGCTTTTAACACCCCAATGCCGATGAAGTTGTTGGTAGCAAATAACGCGGTCGGTCTGGGTGCTTCAGTCAAGACCTTTTGAGCTAAATCATATCCACTCTTTTGGGTAAAGGGACCATAGTACTCTCGCTCGGGATTGGCGGTAATTCCCGCTTCGCTTAATGCCCTTCTATAGCCATTTAGACGGTCTTCAGATGTAGAAACGCCTCTTGGGCCGTTTATTACAGCAATATCCCGGTGCCCCAGGGATAAAAGCAAGCGGGTAAGTTCATAGGCACCCCCTTCAAAATCGGCCCGGACAACATCTGTTTGCGTGTCTGGCACCCGGCGATCCAATACCACGAGGGGGATAGACTGTTTTTGAATTAGTGTCACAAATTCGAGTGTGCTTTGGGCCGGTACAAGCAAAATCCCATCCACCCTTTTTTCCAACAGCATGTGTAGATACATCTGTTCTTTAGATACCAATTCGTCGGTATTACAGAATATGACGGTATAACCGGCTTGACTGGCTGCGTCTTCCACCCCACGTGCGACTGTAGTAAAAAATGGGTTCGTTATATCTGAGAGCACTAACGCCAGGGTGTTGGATCGTTTTGAGCGTAATCCACTGGCCATGCGATTCGGGACATACCCCAGCTCTGCAATGGCAGCTTCCACACGGGTGCGCGTTTCCGGACTGCAGTAGCCCGAGTTATTGATACATCGAGACACTGTGATTGGAGCTACGCCTGCTCGTTTCGCGACATCTCTTATATCTGCCATTTATATTTAACCAGATTGACTGTGTTAAAGGATATGGTACTAGTTACCATGAGAACGATACCATAATAGCATATTGAATAACCAATGTCAATAGGTTTTCTTTAAGTATTCAAACTTCAATATGGCGATTGTTCTTCAATGATCGATCCTTACAGCCCGGTCCATTGACCGCTCAAGCCTGGGAGAACCGCAAATATAATGGCATTTCCTGATGTTCGGCGGATCAGTTGATGTTGGATGAAGCAGTAACTGGATTGAAACGAACGGACGGGATGAACTGTTCCTATTATATCAACTCCTGGTGTGACCAATGACTTTCCATTACGGTAAGGCAGTTCAAGGATCCGATGAGGCGGAGACAGCGTTACCGGCGGCTTCAGCATTGATGGCAATTTTGGGGGTGCTTCCGGAAAAATTTAAGGAAAACCTATTGACATTACTAATTCAATATGCTATTATGGTATCGTTGTCATGGTAACTATACCATACATATAATACTAAGAATCTATCCTAAAAATAGAGGTATGCCGTTTTTTGAGTGTGTGGCGCAGCCGCACACACTCAAAAAACGAGCTTCTCCGGAATTATCGGATAGATATTAAAACAATTCGACTGTCTCGATAAGTATTTTATGTTTGAAGGTCGAAGGTGTAGGCGAGGAAATTTTTCTGCAAAATAATGTATTAAAAAACAAAATTTTTTTGCTGTCTGTGGTAACGTTACCACAATTATTAGAATGAAAGGACTATTGACAATGAATGAACCATTGGCTGTCAAACTGAATACAGACACGAAGAAGGACGACCTGATCGTCATTACCGGCGCCGGCGGCTTTATTGCCGGCTCACTCACCCGCTATTTCCACGACCAGGGCTTCACCCGCATTCGCGCCATCGACAAAAAACCGCTGCCCGAATGGTACCAGCGTGTGCCGGGCGTGGAGAGCCTGTGCCTGGATCTGAGCGAGAAAGACAATGCCGTCAGAGCCGTCGAAGGCGCGGTCGAAGTCTACAACCTGGCCGCCGACATGGGCGGCATGGGCTTCATCGAGCGCTTCCGGATCGAGTGCCTGCGCAGCATCCTGATCAACACCCACATGATCGAGGCCGCCTACCGGGCCGGCGCCAAGCGCTATTTCTTTTCCTCCTCGGCCTGCGCCTACAACACCAAGCTGCAGCAGGACCCGCACGTGCGGGCCCTGAAGGAATCGGACGCCTATCCGGCCATGGCCGAGCGCGGCTACGGCTGGGAAAAGCTGATGTCGGAGATGTTCTGCCAGGAATACTGGGCCGAGCGCGGCATTCGAAGACCGCACATCGCCCGCTTCCACAACGTCTATGGCCCGCACGGCACCTGGGACGGCGGGCGGGAAAAGGCCCCCGCCGCCATCTGCCGCAAGGTCATCGAGGCCAAGGACACCGGCAAGACATGAGATCGACATCTGGGGCGACGGCACGCAGACCCGCAGCTTCATGTACATCGACGACTGCGTCAAAGGCATCGACATGATCATGCACTGCGACGAGCTGATCGCCACGCCGATCAACCTGGGCTCCAGCGAACTGATCTCGATCAACGACCTGGTCAGCCTGGCCGAAGAGATCGGCGGCGTCAAGCTGGAGCGCAAATACGACCTGGAGGCCCCCGAGGCGTGGCCGGCCGCAACAGCGACAATACCTTGATCCAGCAGGTCCTGGGCTGGGAGCCGGGCATCCCCTTCCGGGAGGGCCTGGCCAAGACCTACGCCTGGATCGAACAGCAGTATGCGGACCGCAAGGCTGGCAAACACACCGTTCAAGACCAGTCTGAACCAGGGAGGATCCGTGAAGAATCTCAAGTATCACTCCGCCTGAGATCATCGATGCGATCGGGCTCATCCCCTACCGGATGGCCTTTGCCGGCGGTTGGATCGACCAGCCGTTTGTGTCGAGGCTTGAATCCCACATCCGCCCGGCTCGATGGTGGTGGTCGCCTTGCAGCCGACCGTCCGCTTCATGGAATTCAGCGGCATGGCCACCAGCACCCGCAAAGTGGCCCTGAAACTATGGGGAGCCGGTCTGCCGGAGCGCGACCCGGCCGAGCTGGTGCGGGAACTGTATGCAGAGGAAAACGATGGCAAGGCCGAGCCGTCCGGCTCGCAGGACATGGTCGGGCTGATCTATCCGGGCATCAGCCGGCTGGATTATGACTTCCACTATGAAGGCGGCTATTTCCCGGTGCACGTCGAATCGAACAACGACCCGGAGGTGGCTCACTGGCTGGAGCAGGTGATCCACATGGTCCCGGTGGCCCAGCGGCCGCCCGGTTACAACCCGCTGGGGGAAAAGAATCTGGATCCCGAGTGGATCGGCCGACTGGGCCAATCCGGCAAGGATTGCTACGAGGCCATCCTTGCCCGGGATGTCAAGGCCCTGGGGGCATCGATGAACGAATGCATGGAGTGCTGGGAAAGGATCCTGCCGCAGACGGTCAGCCATCCGACGCTCACGGTCGACCTGATGTCGCTGCTGGGATATTACCAGAACCGCTATGCCGGCGCCATGTACTCCGGCTGCGGCGGCGGCTACCTGTACGTGGTCTCCGAAGAGCCCGTGCCGGGAGCATTCCAGGTGAAGGTCAGGATTGACAGCTAAAGGCATGGATGCAATGAAATGAGTAAAGCGATTGTGATGGGTGGTTTTGACGATCTGCGATCTGCCGACATTCGATTCCTGGAAGAAGCTTCCCGCTTCGGAAAGCTGCATGTCTTCCTGTGGTCGGACGAATTGGTCCGAAAGTTCGAAGGAAAACCTCCCAAGTTTCCCCTGGAAGAAAGACTGTATTTTTTACGGGCTATCCGCTATGTCAACCAGGTCCGGGTGATATCGACTATTGGCAGATCCGGATGCTCTGCCCAGGAATAGAGGACATGGATTCGACTACATGGGTGGTCAATCAGGCGCGACGACAACCCACTAGAAAAGCGCACTTTTGTCGCCTCCAATGGGTTGAAATATCAGGTGATCTCAGCCGTCCATCTTGAAAGAGTTTCCGGAACGGGCCAGGTGAAACCCGTCGATGAAAACCTCGGCTCGCAAGAAAGTGGTCGTCACCGGTTGTTATGACTGGTTCCATTCGGGCCACGTGCGCTTCTTCGAAGAGGTCTCCGGATATGGCGACCTCTATGTCGTGGCCGGGTCCGATGAGAACGTCCGATTGTCCTGAAGGGAGAAGGTCACCCCATGTTCCCCCAGGAGGAACGCCGCTACATGGTGCAATCCATCCGTTTCGTCAAGCAGGCGCTGATCTCCTCCGGCAGCGGTTGGATGGATGCAGAGCCGGAGATCTCCCGAATACAACCGGATATCTATGTGGTCAATGAAGACGGCGACAAACCAGAAAAGCGGGATTTTTGCCAGACGAACATGATCAAATACATCGTTTTGAAACGCACGCCGAAAGAAGGCTTGCCACGGCGACAGAGCGTCGATTTGCGAGGCTTCTGATGAGTCATTGGATTGGCCAGAAACCGGAGAACAAAATGTATTATGCGGTGATCATTGCGGGTGGCAGCGGGACCCGGCTGTGGCCTTTGAGCCGCCGCAACCGTTCCAAGCAATCCCTCCAATTGGTGGGAGACCGCACCATGTTCCAGCATGCGGTGGACCGGCTGGCGCCTCTCTTTCCGCCCGAGCGGATCTATGTGGTCACCCGGGAGGATCAATGTGAGTTGTTGGCTTCCCAGATGCCGGATCTGCCGATATCGAATTTCATTACGGAACCCTTCGGACGCGGCACCGCCGCAGCGATCGGGCTGGCTGCCATCCATCTCCAGAGGAGAGACCCTGAACCTGTCATGGCAGTTCTCACGGCCGATCATTTCATTGCCGATCCGGAGAAATTCCGCCAGGCGCTGAAGGCGGCCTTCACAGCAGCCCGGGACGGCCACCTGGTCACGCTTGGGATCAAGCCGAGTTCCGCATCCACCGGCTTTGGGTACATCCAACAGGGGCAAAGCCTGGGGAGCGTCGAAGATTTCCCGGTTTACAGGGTGGAACGTTTTACCGAAAAGCCGTCTCTGGATCGGGCCCGCCAGATGCTGGCAAGCGGCAATTATTCATGGAACAGCGGCATGTTTGTCTGGCGGGTGGGCCGGATCCTGCAGGAATTCAAGAAGCAGATGCCGGAGCTCAATGCTCAATTGCTGCAGGTGGGAGCGGCCCTTCAGAAACCGGATTACAAAGCCGTGTTGGGATCGGTCTGGAAGCAGGTGAAGGAACAGACGATCGATTATGGTGTGATGGAACATGCCAGTGACGTGGTGGTATTCCCGGTGGATATCGGTTGGACCGATGTGGGCAACTGGGGAAGCCTGGCCGAATTATTGCCGGCGGACAAAGATGGGAATATCTTCGTGGGTCCCTATAAAGAAATCGATACCCACAATACGATGGTCTTTGGCGGAAAGAGATTGGTCGCCACGATCGGTGTGCAGGATATTGTGATCGTGGATTCGGAAGATGCTTTGCTGGTTTGTGCCAAGGAGAGCGAGCAAGAGGTGCGGGAAATTGTAGAACGGCTGAAGAAGAATGGTGATAACCAGTGGCTTTAAGGAATTTAGGCACGGCGAACCGACCGGGGCAGATATCTGGATGATCGCTTTTAAGGAGATCCGGCAGGTTGGGCCGGCATAAATAGACCTCGCATCTTGATAGACGGAGATCACAGCATGTTATTAAAGGGCATCCTTAATCCTCAGATCAACTCGTTACTGGCCCGGGTACGCCATACGAATATGCTCGTCATTGCCGACCGGGGCTTTCCTTATTGGCCCATGATCGAAACAGTGGATATTTCCCTTACGGATGATATTCCCACGGTCTTGCAGGTGTTCCAGGCGATACGGTCGAATTTCGAGATCAATGAGATATATATGGCTGAGGAATTCATTAAGGCCAATTCTCCGGCGATATGCAAAACTTTAACGGAAGCGACCGCCCATATACCGCTTCGTTATGAACCCCATGTGGAGTTTAAGAAGCGTGTTCCGGGTGCGATCGGCCTGATCCGGACCGGCGATACCATCCAATATGCCAATATGGTCATTGTTTCTGGCCCAATGGAAAAGCGATAACATCGATGGAGGTAAAGTCTCCACCAACAAGGAAAACTTTACTACTTCTCCTCAAGTGGTAGGGTTGTAGATAAAAGTGGACATTCCCTTTGGGATGTCCGCTTTTATCAGTCTGGGCACAATTGCTTATTGTACAATTGGAATGAGAAGGAGAATTCCCCATGTCTGACACACAGGTAGACTACCAACCCAAAATTGGGATCCGCCCGGCCATTGATGGTCGCCGTAAAGGCATTCGTGAATTGTTGGAGGACCAGACCATGGGAATGGCCCGCCGGACGGCGGAATTCTTGAGCGCCAATTTGAGATATCCAGACGGATCGCCGGTCCAGTGTGTCCTGGCAGATACCTGTATCGGCGGCGTGGCCGAGGCGGCCCAGACCGCTGAGAAATTTCGGCGGGAGGGCGTGGGGGTCTCCATCACCGTCACGCCGTGCTGGTGCTACGGCACCGAGACGATGGATATGGATCCGCAGGTACCCAAGGCGGTGTGGGGCTTCAACGGAACTGAGCGGCCGGGGGCGGTCTACCTGGCGGCGGTGCTGGCGGGTTACAACCAGAAGGGCCTGCCGGCTTTTTCGATCTACGGGCGGGACGTACAGGAATTCTCAGATACTACCATCCCGGCGGATGTGCAGGAAAAGCTTCTCCGGTTTGCCCGGGCCGGCCTGGCGGTTGCAAGGATGCGGGGAAAATCCTATCTCTCCATCGGGGGTGTATCGATGGGGATCGCCGGCTCCATCGTCGACCAGGCCTTTTTCGAAAGCTATTTGGGCATGCGGGTGGAATTGGTCGATATGAGCGAGATCACCCGCCGGATCGAGGAAGGCATTTTCGATCCGGCTGAATTTACGCAGGCGCTTGCCTGGACGAAATCCCACTGCAAGGAAGGCCGGGAGTATAACCCGCCCGAAAAGCAGCGCTCCCGACTGCAGAAAGAGGCAGATTGGGAGACGGTCGTCAAAATGACCCTGATCGGGCGGGACCTGATGATCGGCAATCCCCGCCTGGCTGAGCTGGATTGGGGTGAAGAGGCCCTCGGCCATAACGCCGTCGCAGCCGGCTTCCAAGGTCAGCGCCAGTGGACCGACCATTTCCCGAACGGCGATTTCATGGAAGCTATCTTGAATTCCTCCTTCGATTGGAACGGCCTGCGGGCTCCCTTCGTATTTGCCACCGAAAATGACAGTCTGAATGGCGCTTCCATGCTGTTCGGACGGCTGCTGACGAATACCGCCCAGGTCTTTGCGGATGTTCGCACCTATTGGAGTCCCGCAGCCGTCAAACGGATCACGGGTTATGACCTGGGGGATCGGGCTAATGGCGGCTTGATCCACCTGATCAATTCGGGTTCCGCCTGCCTGGACGCTACCGGGCAGCAGGAAAAGGACGGCGCTCCGGCCATGAAACCTTTCTGGGAGATCACGGAAGCCGAAGTCCAAAAATGCCTTGAAGCTACCACTTGGTATCCGGCCATGACCGAATATTTCCGCGGCGGGGGTTTTTCCTCCACCTTCCTGACTCGCGGCGGTATGCCGGTAACCATGTGCCGGATAAACCTGGTCAAGGGCCAGGGCCCGATCCTGCAGCTGGCTGAAGGCTGGACGGTTGACTTGCCGGCAGAGGTGCATCAGGCCTTGAATGAGCGCACCAATCCCACCTGGCCGACGCACTGGTTTGCGCCTCGCCTGACCGGGCAGGGTGCGTTCAAGGATACCTATTCGGTCATGGCCAATTGGGGTGCGAACCATGGGGCCTTGAGCTGCGGTCATATCGGGGCGGACCTGGTTTCGCTGGCTTCGCTCCTGCGTATTCCGGTTTGCATGCACAACCTGGACGAGGCGGCTTTATTCCGCCCGAGCGCCTGGAGTGCGTTCGGGACGGACGATCCCACCGGTGCAGATTATCGAGCCTGTTCCAATTTTGGCCCGTTGTATGGTTAGCAGATGAAAGACTCTCCGGCTTACCTGGCCTTTGATCTAGGCGCGGAGAGCGGTCGCGTGGTGTTCGGCCGGCTGGAGCAGGACCGTCTCGAGCTTCAGGAGATCCATCGTTTCCCCAATGGACCGGTTCGAGTGGGGGATTCGCTTCATTGGGATGTACTCCGTTTATGGGAGGAGATGAAAAAAGGGCTGGCGTTGGCTGTCCAGGCCTGCGGAGACTCGCTCATCAGCCTGGGGGTGGATGCCTGGGGAGTTGATTTTGGGCTGCTGGACCGGAGCGACAACCTCCTTGGCAACCCTTATCATTATCGGGATCGCCGCACCGAAGGGATGTTAGAAAGCGTTTTCAGCCGTATTTCTCAAGAAGAACTCTACCGGCAAACCGGTACGCAGATCATGGCGATCAACAGCCTTTTCCAGCTCTATTCGATGGTCGCCGCAAAATCGCCTCAACTTGCCGCCGCTCAAACTTTTCTAAGCATCCCCGACCTGTTCAATTTTTGGTTTTCCGGTGAGAAAGCCTCCGAATACAGCATTTCCACCACCAGCCAATGCTATAGTCCCGTTTCCGGAGGGTGGGCCTGGGAGGTATTGAAAAAGCTGGATATACCCGCCCATATTTTCGGTAAGATCGTCCATCCCGGAACGAGCCTGGGAAAAATAAGGCCGTTGGTCCTGGAGGAACCGGCCCATCCACCCTGAATGTAGTCGCGGTCGCGTCACATGACACCCAATCGGCTATCTCCGCCATCCCGGCGGAGTCCAAGGATTATCTTTATCTCAGCTCCGGCACCTGGTCCTTGATGGGCGTTGAACTGGACCGGCCGGTCATCACGGAACAAAGCCGGGCTTATCAGTTGACCAATGAAGGCGGTTGTGGTGGCAAGATTTGTTTTCTGAAGAATATTTTGGGATTATGGCTGCTGCAGGAGTGCCGCCGAGAATGGGCGTGCAAAGGCGCCGAATACACCTATAATGACCTGACTAAAATGGCCGCCACCGCCACGCCTTTTCGATCCTTTATCGATCCCGCAGATCCTGTCTTTTTGGCACCGGGGGACATGGTTGTGCGGATCCAATCTTTTTGCCGGCGGACCGGGCAGCCCGTGCCGGAAACATCCGCTGAGGTTGTCCGTTGCATTCTCGAAAGCCTTGCTCTTGAATACAGGCATGTTCTTCAACAAATCTCCGAATTAACTGAGTATTCGCTTCCTGTGATCCATATCACCGGCGGCGGCTGCAGGAATGATCTGCTGAACCAATTCACTGCCAATGCCAGCGGGCGCAGAGTGATTGCCGGGCCGGTAGAGGCCACTGCAATGGGAAACATCCTGGTCCAGGCCATGGCAGCCGGTTACCTGGCTTCGCTCGCGGAAGCCCGGGCCCTGGTCCGCCGTTCCGTGGAGACCCGTGAATTTAACCCTGAAGACTCGGTCCCCTGGGAACAAGCTTACGAAAACTTTTCAAGATTGAGGCATACTGATGGATGATCACGAATTTTATACACGTGCAGAATTGATCCGGGTGAACCGGATCCTGGCCGAACGCGGATTGATCCGCTCGAGCGATGGAAATATCTCCGTTCGATTGACTCCCACTTTGGTATTGATCACCCCCAGCGGGGTCTATAAAGAGGCCATGAGCCCGGAGGACCTGCTCCTGGTCGATATGGATGGAAAGGTCAAAATGGCCAAAAACGGTTTGAAGCCTACCTCCGAGATCCGGATGCACCTGGAAGCCTACTGGCAGCGCCCGGATATCGGCGCAGTCATCCATGCCCACCCTCCTTTTAGCACCGCTCTCACCATCGCTGGCAGGCCCTTCCCGGTGGAATATATTCCAGAAGTGTTGATCGCTTTAGGAGATGTACCTACAGCAGCTTATGCCACCCCCGGGACACAGGCGATGGCTGACAACATCCATGAGCTCATCCGCGATCATAATACTATTCTCCTCAGCCACCACGGAAGCCTTACAGTGGGAAGCAATCTAGAAGAAGCGCTAATTGCTGTTGAGCGCATGGAACATGCAGCATATACACTTTGGATCAGCCGTGCTTTTGGCACACCCATTCCCTTGTCGTCAGTTGAGTTGGAAAACCTGCGTAAAATTGGGGATACGATAAGAGATGAAAATTTGATTAAAAAATCCCCTCATGAGGAGATATTAAAATAGGGCACCCGCCAGGAGTTTGACCTCCGATACTCCCACTCCCCGTCAGATCCGCGACAATGTGCTGCTATGAATTGCCTGTCCCTGGCAGCCTTCAGCCGGGGCTGCACGCTTGCGCCGAGATGATTTCACCAGGCAACCTGCCTAGAACATTGGCTTTGGAGACTGCAGCCGCGCCACCTTCTCTCGGGAAACCGCTCAGGGTTGACTTTGCAGACATTCAATGCTCACAAGACATCTTCGATGACTTGCCGGATGGCGGGCAGATCGAGATCTTTTTTATCCAGGAAAGCAACGGCCCCGGCTTCCAATCCCAACCGGTGAAATTCCCGGTCAGGGTATGCGCTGATCAATACGATCCTGGAAGAAGCCGAGACAGCCTTAATTCGGCGAGCGCATTTGATTCCATCCTCGTCTCCCAACACAACATCAATGAAAATGAGGGCCGGCGAAAGCCGGGTGGCCAGGTGAAGAGCAGTCTGGATGTTTTCGGCTTCGTAAATCTTTGCCTGGGGACAGACCTTGCCGATCATCTGTTGCAAATGCCACCGGTAACGATTATTGTCGTCAACCACCAGGACGGTGACTTTATTGAAGAGCAATGACTCTTGGACCTCTGGAGAGATGGTGATCTGTTTGCCGGATAAACCCAGCATCTGGGGTTTTTCCATGACAACTTTGACGGCTTCAAGCCGGCTTTGCACGTTGAGCTGCCGGTAGAGGCGGGTGAGGTGATTCTCAATGGTCTTGACACTTAATCCCATTTCCTGGGCGATCGATTGGTTATCTTTCCCATCCCGCAGCAACCGCAGCATATCCCTCTGGCGGCCGGTCAGGGGAGTTTCGTTTCCTTCCTTTTCGGATTTCCTGACCAATTTATTGATAAGAGGCGAAGAAATCCACCGTTCTCCGGCCAGGACCCGCTCCAGGGCAAGCTTGAGATCGTTGAGGGGTTGGTCTTTCAGATGATAGCCATTGACCCCTGCATTCAAGAGTCCCTGGACGTAAATGTCATCGTCATAAGCGCTGACGATCAGGATCTTCATTTCCGGATAACGGGCATGGATTTGTTTTATAGCCGATATGGGTTCGAATTCCGGCATGGTGACGTCAATGACCAGGAAATCGATGGGCTCCTTCTCCAGGGCGAAAAAAACCTGCGGGCCGTTCTCCGCCTCAGAAACCACTCCTACGCTCGGGATCTCTTCAACTATTTTACGGATGCCCGTCCGAACTACGGCATGGTCGTCAGCCAAAAGTACTCTTACCTTCTTCATGGGAGTATTTTATACCACGAAGCCCGTTTACGCTTGCCATCTTAATGCCGGTTCATTCACAACTGGTATTTTAATCAAGGATGTTTATTCAGGTACTTTCCAGAGGACCTGTAACGATTAATCTATGGAGGGAAACCCCCTATAAAGTCAAGGGTTTTGGGCATGCTCAGGGTTTCCTCCTATGCTAGAATCAATTTGCACATTCCAGTTGTTTCCATAAATTCAAATATTCGCCAGTTTGGTTCATCCATGCGTGCACAAATCCTCCGGGTAGGCTTCAAACGTCATTGGCTTGATTGGATCAATCGTCAGGAAGTTTTTGTATTCATCCTTTTATTGATCGCCATCGTGTTCCTCAGCCTGACGACCACAACGTTTCTGACCCTTAACAACCTCCAGAACGTTTCGAGAAACCTGGCCTGGATTGCCATTCCAGCCTTTGGCGAAAGCCTGGTGATTCTTATAGGCGGCATCGATTTGTCAGTCGGCGCCGTAATGGCCTTATCCGGTTTGGTGACTGCTCTCGTGCTAAACCTGGATCTACCAATTCCCCTGGCTATCCTGGCCGGGCTGGCAGCCGGCAGCCTGATTGGTTGGGTCAATGGGGCGCTGGTAGGTCGAGTTAAGTTTCCTCCTTTCATTGTTACCCTGGGGATGGCAGCCATTGTTCGAGGCATAATATTCGGTCTGGCACGCGGATGGCCGATCCTGAATCTTCCTTCAAGTTTCCGCTTTCTTGGCCAGGCGGATATCCATTTAGGGCCTTTATCGTTCCCCGTCCCGGTTTTGATCATGCTCCTTTTGGCTATCCTGGTTTACACGCTGTTGAGAGCCACAGTTCTCGGGAGGTATATTTACACTCTGGGTGACAGCGAGCAAGCTTTGATCGTGACCGGGGTGGGACTCCCCCAAATAAAAACCATTGTATACATGCTCTGCGGTGCGCTTACGGCGGTAGGAGGCATCTTGATGACCGCCCGCCTGGGTGTGGCCGCTCCCACAGCCGCCACGGGCTACGAGTTGGATATCATTGCAGCCGTGATCATTGGGGGAACGAGCTTGCTGGGCGGCCAAGGAACCATCCTGGGTGTATTCTTGGGAGCAGCTTTCATGCAGGTGTTAAGGAATGGTCTCGTTCTGCTTGGGATCCCCGCCTATTGGCAAACAGCCGCCCTTGGCTCAGTCATTATCATCGCACTGCTTTTGGATCTGTGGCGACAGAACAGGACCAGTTCATGAAAATTGGACGGCTGCTCAAACTACTTATGTTGCTTTTTCTGGTCGCCTGCCAGTCCGCTCCTGGGCAGCCGGCCAGGAAGACCGATACTGTCGGTTTGGCTCGCCGGAAAATAACCATTGCCTGGATTCCCAAAGGGCTTAACAATCCCGTTTTTGAAGTCGGGCGATTAGGGGCTATTCAGAAAGCGGCCGAATTGACTGCAGCCGGCCCGATCGATGTGGAGGTGCTGTATGCCGGTCCCGTAAATTCGGACGGAGCCGAGCAGGCTCGCGTGGTCGATGACGTTGTTGCCCGGGGGGTGAATGCCATTGCCATCTCCTGCGACGATCCGACCGCCTGCATCGATCCGATCAACCGGGCCGTCGGCGCCGGTATCCCGGTCATGACCTGGGATGCTGATTTGCCTCAGAGCCAGCGTTTTACCTATCTCGGGCTTGATAATATCAAGGCCGGGCAGGCCGGAGCAGATCTCCTTGTCCGGGCCATGGGCATTCGAGGGAAAGGTGGCCATCTTGACCGGCGTGCCTGGAGCGGAAAACCTTGAGACCCGCATTACCGGTTTTCGGGAGGGTCTGGCTGAGTATCCTGATATCCATATCATCGCAACTGTGGTCACCAATGATGATATCAACCTGGGTGTGCAGGCTGTCGAGGATACGATGCAGGCCCACCCGGATATCAAAGGTTGGTATTTTGCCGGTATGTGGCCTCTGTTTGCCGACCGGGGTTCCATGCCCCTGTGGGAGGATGCGGCTCTCCATCGAGGCATGAAGACGATTGCCTTCGACGCTCTCCCGGTCGAATTGTATCTTCTCCGGGATGGTTATCTTTCAGGCTTGCTGGATCAAAAGAATTGGTCCTGGGGATATGAAACGATCCAGATCGTGTACGATCATATTGTCAACAATAAAGATTTTCCCTCCTTTGTAGACCTGGGCTATAACATCATCACCAAGAACAACGTTGATGCCATGCTGCAAGCCTGGGACACAAATGACTTTACCAAACCGCTCCCGCCTCCTTGATATGGAACCTCTTCTGCGCGTGATCAACCTTTCCAAACGTTTTGGTAACTTGCCTGCCGTCAGGCAGGTCAGTTTTGATGTCCAGCCGGGCGAAGTGGTTGGATTGGCGGGCAGCATCGGCTCAGGCAAATCAGTTTTGGTGATGCTGCTGGCGGGTCTATATGTTCCCAACGAAGGCAGCATCTATTTTGA
Organism: uncultured Chloroflexia bacterium; assembly: GCA_963782935.1. GTDB lineage: Bacteria > Chloroflexota > Anaerolineae > Anaerolineales > Villigracilaceae > UBA877. The sequence goes on from CAWALN010000015.1 coordinate 80,455, forward strand.
TAACAAACGTCTCAAATGGCCGTTCAACGCCCAACGTTTTGGGATCGGGGTCATCCATCAGAAACCGGACCTGGCCGACCGGATGGATGTGGTCGCCAATCTTTTCCTTGGGAATGAACATGGCTGGCCGGCCGGCCTGCACTGGTTGAGATTGCCGGACCAGCGCAGGATGGAAGAGGAGGCAAAGCGCATTCTTACCGGGCTCGGCGTTCCCATTGCCTCCTTGCGGGAAAAGGTATCCAATCTTTCCAGCGAAGAACGCCAGATGATCGCCATTGCGCGGGTATTGACCCAGAATGTCAGGCTGGTGATCATTGATGAACCGACCATCTCCTTGACCTATCCTTATCAACAAAAGTTGCTCAACCTGATCGATGAATGGCGTAAGAAAGGCGTGGCAGTCATCTTCAGCAGTAACAATCTCGATCACCTGTTTGCGATGACCGACCGGATCATCACCCTTCACCAGGGTAGCAAGGTAGCCGATCTAAAAACAGATGAAACCAACCGTGAGACCATGGTGGCATACCTGGTCGGTAAAGACGCACACCAGGCGGCTAGCGCGACCATTTTGGATTTTGATAGCTATGACCGCATCCGCAAGCAGGCAGAACAGCTTCATTACCACCAGATGCTCCTGGAAAAAGACCTGGCTGCGCAGGATACCCTCAACCGCCAACTTGTCGACGAACTGGCTGACCATGTACAGGCCCTCGACCAGGCCAACCTGGCCCTCCAGGATGCGCAGCGCCGGCTGCTATCGGAGGGGGAGCAGGAACGTAAACATCTGGCCCGTGAGTTGCACGACCAGGTCATTCAAGATTTGATCAGCATCAATTTCCAGCTGGAAAACATCGAAACGGAGAACAAATTTCCGTCGGCCTTTGCAGGGGAATTAAAAAATGTTCGCGATGGGATCCGTGAGTTGGTGATGGAATTACGGCAAATATGTGGCATCATTTACGACCGCCAACCATAGATAGCCTCGGTTTGGGCGCAGCCATCCAATCCTTTACAAGTGAATGGGGGGAAAGAACCGGCATCAAGGTAACCCTCTGCGTGGATCCACGGTTGGGCCGATTGCCGGAAGCCATCGAGCTTTCCATTTTCCGGATAGTGCAGGAAGGTTTGAATAACGTTTGGCGCCATGCCAAGGCTTCCTCGGTCCAGATCGAGGTCCAGCATACCTCCCCGCGGGCATTGATGGTCAGCATCGAGGACGATGGCATGGGATTTACAGATAGTGTCGATATGACCAACCTCTCCAAAAGCGGCCATTTCGGCTTGCTTGGTATCAGTGAGCGGGTGGCCCTCCTGGGTGGACGTATGCGCTTGCAAAGACAGCCCGCCGGCGGTTCACTTTTGCAAGTGGAAATCCCGCATCCACGGGTCTCCATCGAGATGGAGACAGCCGGATAGATTATTGGAAATAGGGGGAAATCCCCCTAACGCGCAAGGGGAATCCCTGTAGGGACGCAAGGGGTAATCCTTCAAGGTAAACAGGGGGACATATTGAGACAAGCGCTTCATAAATTGCTAAACTGATTTAGTAAGCTTCTCGTGTGACCGCTCATTTTTTATCTGGCTTGAGTTGGGATGAGTTCCGATCTGCATTGGAGCTTCTAATTTCTCAAGCCGAAAATCCTAGCTCATAAGGAGATTTGATGGACGACAATCCCACTATCGAAAAGTGCAAAGACCCGCACTGCGCATGGTGAACATTGAAAAATATTTCGGCCTGGTCTGTGCGCTGAAAAACATTAACCTGGAGGTGGGCAGCAACGAGATCGTCGGGCTCATCGGTGACAACGGGGCCGGGAAATCAACCATGGTGAAAATACTCACCGGAGTTTTCCCGCCGACCAGCGGTGAGCTTTATATTGCCGGGCGCCAGGTGAACCTCCGCACTTATAACGTCAAGCAAGCCCATGCCCATGGGATCGAAACCGTCTACCAGGATAAATCACTGGGGGAGAAGCAGGTTCTCTGGCGGAATTTTTTCATCGGTCGCGAGATCACGCGCCCGCTCGGTTTTATCGACGTAAAGAAAGAAAAAGCGATCGCCAACGAGATCATGGTCAACACGATCGGCTTCCGGGGCAAGGGCATCACAGTGGATTCGAAAGTGAGCAAACTTTCCGGAGGCGAGCGCCAGGGCGTGGCGATTGGAAGAGCCATGCATTTTGAGGCCGAGTTGATCATCCTCGATGAGCCTACAGTTGCTCTCTCATTAAAAGAAGTTGCCAAGGTGCTCAACTTCGTTCACAAGATCAAGGAGGCCGGTAAAGCCTGTATCTACATCTCGCATGCCATGGCAGATGTGTACGAGATCTCCGATCGCTTTATTATTATGGATCGCGGTGAAATTGTGGCGGATATTGCCAAGAAAGACATCAGCTTGAAGGCCTTGGATGAATTCCTCCTTGATTATTCCCATGGGATGAAAGACAAGGCGGAATTATGAAACAGTGGAAGGCTTTCCTCAAATTCCTTGCACGGATTGAAGGTCTCCCGGTAGCTTCTGTGCTGATAGTCCTGTACACAGTCCTCATCATTGCAGCGCCCAGGGTTTTCACCGGCTATCGCATTTACATGTCCTTCCTGCAGACGGTGCCGCCTGTGCTCGTCTGCGCTTTGGGCCTCACCCTGGTGGTCACTGCCGGAGAGATGGATCTGAGCTTTCCCGCGGTGGTTGCGCTCTCCGGGTTTGTATTTGCATGGTTCTTCAAAACCTTTAATGCGCCCTGGGCTGCCTGGGCCGGCTTTTTGTAGCCCTGGCCTGTGGTGCCCTGGTCGGATATATCAATGGGCTGCTCGTGGCCAAGATCGGTGTGCCTTCCATTATGGCCACCCTGGCAGCCCAGTTTTTCTGGTATGGCGTGACAGTTCTGTTAGCGAACGGGCTTCAACTGAACATCAAAGGTGTCATACCCCACATCGTTCATACGATCTTTGTTGGGCGTATCCACATAGGCCAGGTCCCGGTACCCATGCAGGCGATCTGGGCCCTGGGGCTGGCCGTCTTCCTTTGGTTCATTCTGAACCGGCATAAGTTTGGCGAGGAAATCATGTTCATCGGTGATAACGCCAACGTTGCCCAGGTGATGGGAATCGATGTGGCGGCAACCAAGATAAAGCTCTTCACGATGATGGGCGTTATCGCCGCTTTTGCGGGATTGCTGCTCACCCTCGAAATCAACGTATTCTTTCCGACCCAGGGCTCAGGATTTCTGCTGCCGACCATGGCGGCGGTCTTCATCGGCGGGACCTCCATCGCCGGCGGCTTGGGCTCCTTATTTGGGACATTATTCGGCGCTTATATCATTGGCTCGCTCGAAGCCGGGATTGTAGCCACCACCATCAGCGGTTATTGGGTCCAGTTGGTGGAAGGCATGGTCATGGCTGCCTCCATGGTTCTCAATATCGTCCTGGGCGAGGGAAACACCGGCAAGGTCTCTGCCCGCATCCAGCATTGGTTCAAACCTGTGCGGGCAAATATCAGCAGCCAGGAATATCCGAAAGATAGTCCGGTTTCGAAATAATCCATCCATATGGCATATTTGAAAGCTTGGATCGAAGGAGGAAGGAGGCACCCCATAACAATAATACGATGAGCCAGTATTTACCCACAAACCAACTTAAACCTATTTTCATTCACAAAAGGAGAAGGAAACTAATGAAACGTTTGATGAATATCTTGGCCATCCTCATGGTGGCTACTCTCGTTCTGACAGCCTGCGGCGGCACTCCAGCAACAACTCAGGCTCCCGTCGCTCCCGCATCTACAGTCGCCACGACTGCTCCGGTGGTGCCGGCGACTGCGGCTCCTGCCTCAACTGAAGGTGCGGCTCCCGCGGCTACAGTTGCTTCTCCGTCACTCGTCATCTACATGCAGATGGGTGGCACGCAGGGTGATGGATCGACACTGGCACGCACAAACGGCGCCAAAGCTGCCGCAGCGGCATTTAACATCAAGTTGGTTGAGCAGTACTCCGGTTGGGACAACCAGAAGATGATCGACCAGTTCAAGCAGGCCGTAGCTGCCAAACCGGATGGAATTGTCATCATGGGGCATCCGGGTGGCGACGCGTTTTCGGCCCTCATCGATGATGCCGAAAGCCAGGGCATCATTATTACCGACGGGAACAACCCAGGTGATCCCGCCTTCCAGGCCGTTGCTAAGAAATACCAACCCCAGGGCTTTGGATATGCCGGAGCCAACCTGCATGCGGGTGGCTTCCTGACCGGTACGGCTATGATTGCAGCCGGGCTCAAATCAGGCGATGAGGCTCTCGTTTACGATGTCTGGCACCAGGAAGGCAGAAGCGTCAGCTCCCAGGGTATTGTGGATGCGCTCACCGAAGCCGGGCTTAAGGTGGACAAACTCGATGCAACCGCTGAAGTCGATGCCGACGCATCGCTGGCAATCCCGATCCTGACCGCTTATATCGCAGCCCATCCCAACCTCAAAGCCATCGGCACCCAGCATGGCAACATTACCGCAGTTCTGCCGAAAGTTCTCGAGGCAGCCGGCAAGAAACCCGGTGAAATCATCGTCGGCGGTATCGATCTTTCACCCGCGACGTTGGATGGCATCCAAAAAGGCTGGATCAGCGCCAGCTTCGACCAGGTGCTTTACCTGCAAGGTTTCTTCCCGGTTCAGCAAATCTTCTTTACTAAGATGTACAAGATCCCTGGCTTGACGATCGATACCGGTGTAGGCACGTTTACCCCCGCCAACCTCTCCTCCATCGCACCTCTAATTGAACAGGGCATCCGCTAGGCCGGATTTACTCTCCTTTGGATTTTCAAGACAACGCCCTCCTAGAAATAGAGAGGGCGTTTTTTTATGGCGTGGAACAGTTGCTGATTAGACCCGGCCCGCTTGTAAAGATGATTACAGGTGGTCGTTGGCCTGATCAGGTTAACAGCCAAGCAATCCCACCTTTTATAAAGTAGCGCTCGGAAGGCGCCAGCACCGTCAAAAACGGCAAGGCCCAGACCTTCTTCGCCCATGGGATAGGGGCCAGCAGCATCAAGCTCAACCAGCGAAAGCCACTGGCTTTGACGAAGTGACTGTGGCTGGAACGCACCGGATCCCGGTAAATGCCTTTTGCCTTGATCTTGGCTCCCCGGCGACGTTCGATGGTATCGTCCAGACCCAGCACCACCGGCCCGAAAACAGCAAACGCACTCACCAACAATTGCAGCAGCAGCCGACTGGTTTCCCGGCTCGACCAGATGGCCCGGTTCAGCACTCGATGGAAATTCTGAAAGTGCTTTTCCGCACTCAATCCCATAATCCGCAGTATCGCAGTGACTGTGTGTTGTCCCGGGGCCAGGATCGCTCCAAGAAGCAATACTTGCACTTGGAGCCAAACCCTCTTGGAAAATACAGGAGCGAAGGTCGTGAAAATCGTGATATATTTTGTTGGCAGGGTAAGCATAGCCCATCCTCGTCGCTGAGAGATGGCTTAGCTTACTCTGCATTTTGTTAATGTGCAAATGGATAAAGTCTAGCAAAAAACCTATCCGAAAATTACGACATCCTCTTTATTTTCGGATAGATATTAAGCGTAACATTGTCTCGGCGAACGGTTATTAACGATAATGGCAAGAGTGGGCAGGATATGGCGCAAAACAAAAAATCCCGCGAGGGATTTTTTAAGATTGTGGGCCCGGCAGGAGTCGGACCTGCGACCAAGCGATTATGAGTTTGCATTGTCCCTTTTCCATAGCTTCCACTCTTTTTTCTACACCCCATATCTGGCGGTTTCTTGGTAGGCTACCGTACCAGATATGGGGGTTCTCGTTCTTTTTGGCTTTTTGGCCCAAATTTCTGCTGCATTGCTATCTGCAAGTCATTCAGGCGGCGGTGTCACGATTTCTTCGATATCGTCGGCTGCCTCTTCATCAGAATGGTTCATGGAGTGACCGTAGATATCCGTGGTGACGCTGGCCTTCGAATGCCCGGCTCTTTTCTGGACCGTATTGACCGGGGTGCCGCGATCCAGCAGGAACGAGAGCGAGGTGTGCCGCAAGTCATGGAAGCGGATGTCCGGCAGCCCGGCGCTGCGAAGGATGGACTTGAATTCCCGGGAAACCTTGGTCTGGTCGATGTAGGTGCCGATGCCGGTAGTGAAGATCATGCCATGCTCTTTCCAGCGCTCGCCTGCCAGGGCCTTTTGGGCTTCTTGTTTCTGGCGATGCGATTCCAGCATGGCCAGCAAGCCCTTGCCGAGTTTGATCTGACACCGGCTGGATTTGGTCTTGGTAGGTGCCAGGACCGCTCCGCTCGAACTGGCTTGCTGGAGCTGGCGCTCGATCCGCAAGGTACCTTTCTTCCAATCGACATCGGTCCACATCAATCCAAGGATCTCGCCTTTGCGCATGCTGGTCGTCAGGGCCAGGAAGAAGAGCGTTTCATATTGATGCCCTCTGGCAGCTGACAGAAAAGTGCGTGCCTGTTCTTCGGTGAAGATCTGGAATTGTTCCGTCTCCACTTTCGGACGCTCGACCGCATCCAGGGGACTATGCCCGATCAGGCCTTCCTTGACCGCCTGGGCAAAGGCACAATGCAAGGTCACATGCACCAGTTGGATCGTGCGGGCACCCTTCCCTTCCACCTGCAGCCGCAAATAGAGCTGACGGACATGCGAGGGAGCGATCGCCTGCAAGCGCATCCTGCCCAAGACTGGCAGGATGTACTGTTCAGAGTAGCGCCGATAATTCCGGGCCGTGTCGGCCGGCGAGAGAGTTCCTTGCCTGACAGCCAGCTTTGCATGTACTTTTCCAGGGAGAGCTGCGAGCCTTCAAAGGTCAAGCCGTGTTCGATCTTCTGAATAGTCTCCTTGATCCACTGGCGACATTCATGCTGGGTCTTGGCATACTTGGTGATGCGTTTTCCATTCAGGCTGACCTGGGCGCACCAGAGCCCATCTTTGCGTTGATAGATCCAGCCTTCATTATTGCCACGTCTACTAGCCATATTGATTCCTCCTTTCTGTGATTTGGGGAATCGGTGTCGGAGGAACGAGTGGTGAAGCTTGTGCTATTCGACTATTTAAGGTGCTGGAAATTCATCAGGAGTTTCTCGAAATTCGACAATAAAAGATAAAGTCATTATAAAGAACAGATGTTCGCAAGTCAAGTTAAATTCTTTCCACTGTGTCCATGGCTTATAGACTTTCGAGATCTCTTGGAAATCACGACGTTCTTAAACCCTTTTCGGTACTCGGAACATAATCATTCCCTTAATGTGGAAGACGCCTTAATAACCTAAGAAGTTCACATCAAGATTACTTGCTAAACGCCATGCGCCATGAAGGCGCTCCCGGACAGCACGAGATCGATTTTCCCTACGCCGGCGCATTATGGACAGCCGATAGCGCAGTGACGATGCGGGTGGCGCTCAAGGCGATCGCCCAGCAGAACGGGCTCCACTGCACTTTCCTGCCCAAACCCATTCAGGGGATCAACGGCAGCGGGATGCACATCCATCAAAGCGTAGAGGACCACTGAAGTTAGAAATAACCTACTGGTTTGCATTCGGATTTGCAAGAAACCGGCTCTTTGGGTATCTCCGTGTTAGTCAACCGGACATGCGTCCATCTTCTGTGGCACGCCGTGACGCCATGTTTACGGACGACCAGCGGGTAGGCAGGAAAATCTGGATCCCGATTGCTTAAATCCAACATGACAATCATCCTCATTTATGAAAAAATGTTGACCGAGTTGGATGAATGTGATATTATATTCACTATATGAAAAATATATCATATTGCTATCGCCCTTGAATTAATTTCCAACCCTATCATAGATTTTTAATTTTTTGCGTGCGTTCCAATTCTTGTTCAAGTTCTTCCAAGATCCAATCTCGAGGTCAAACT
>CAWALN010000016.1:0-315862 GCA_963782935.1 uncultured Chloroflexia bacterium
CTACGCGGGTATAAGTTACAATGCAACCAAGAATGCCGATAAGGGGTTCTCATGCCAGAACTACCTGAGCTCGAAATCGTCCGGGAAGTCCTCACCCGCCATGTCCTCGGGCAAACCCTCACGGAAGTGAAAATCCTCCCGCCCGGCGGCAACATCGTCGTCCGTGACCTGACCCACTCCGGCTTCGAATCCACCTTGACCGGCCGCTCCATCCAGGCAATCGACCGCCGTGGCAAATTCCTGGTTTTCTCCTTTGACGTTTCCCCCCTCTTCCTGGTCATCAACCCTAAACTGAGTGGACGCCTGCAGCTCGCCTCTCCGCCCGACAAGCGTCTTGGCAAAACCCACCTCCTCTTCAACTTCGACAATGGACGCCAGTTGCGCTACATTGACCAGAAACAAATGGGCCAGGTTTATCTGACCCATTCCCTCGAGCCTGTCCCCGATTACGCTTCTCTCGGACCCGAGCCCTCCGACCTCACCCTTGACCAGTTCCGCGGCCGCCTCAAGCGCTTCCACGGTGAGATCAAGGGCATCCTGACCCGCGGCGATCTCGTCGCCGGCATTGGCAATGCTTATGCGGATGAGATCCTCTGGGCTGCCCGGATCCACCCCTATCGAAAAGCCGCCAGGCTCACTCCCGAAGAAGTGGAGCGGCTATATACAGCTATGCAATCCACCCTGGCAAATGCCATCGAAAAGGTCCGCCAGGGTATGGGCGAAAACATCCACACGGAGCCGCGTGGTTTCATGGCCGTCCACATGAAGACCGGCCAGCCTTGCCCGCGCTGTGGAACGCGGATTTCCCTGGTCGGCGCCAATCAGCGCATCACCAATTTTTGTCGTACCTGCCAGCCCGGTGGGTTGATAGAAGGGATGGAATAAATGATTGAATCAACGAAAGATCTTGAAAAGCGTCTGGCTCAATTGAAGCGGGAGGTACCTACCCGCGGCTTCGAACGCCACCCATCATTCATAAACAGCCTGGTCCAATTACCTCCTGAGCTACAGACCCCCGCGGTCGGTCTTGCGGATGGCCACTTTCAGACCATGATCGTCTTTCCCCCGCAGATCCAGCGCGGCCGTCATTACGTCCCCCGCCAGGCCCTCCTCTTCACCCCCACCGAGGTGACCCATCTGCTCGCCTCGGTCTGGCCGGATGAGCCGCCCCAGGTCACCCGGATTGATGCCCATGACTTGTTATATATGAAGGTGAGCCTGCTGCTGCTCTACGGTTTCTTGGAGATCGTCGGGCGCGGTCACGGATTCCCCTATCCGTCTGTCGATGGAATTCAACACGGTCGCCTGGGACAAGTTGGCCGCCCCTGTTCGCCGTTTGCTGCAGGAAAGCCGGCCACAGCCCATTTCTCCACTGGGAGGATCCGTCTATTCCCCCGAGGCCCAATCCGCCGCCCTGAAGCTGCCCCTGAAATTTTCGAACGGCATTAGCATCCACGGGCTGCTCCCCGGAGAAAGATTGGAAGACCTTGTCTTCCAACCCGGCGTCAAGGAGCGGCTGCTGCTGCTCTTCAACCACGCCGTCCTGGCCAATACGCTGGTCCTCCTGACGGACCATTTCGTTGTCGTCATCCAGGAGGAATTGAAGGTCGCTCAAGGCTGGATCGTCTCGTACATTCCCCGTCAGAATATCACCACCATCCAATGCTGCCCCTCCGGTCAATGGAATGAGTTGACTTTCCGGTTAAGTTCTTGGCCGGCCAGCCCGCCGAATACGTCTTGCGCCTCGACGATCCAGCCGCCCAATCCTGGAAATCCGCCTGGACCCACCGGATGGTCCAATGGCAGGATTTGCCATCCCCGGAAAGCGCTTAATTTGAGCATCCTTTCGATTACTAAAACTGAACCGCGAAGCCAGGAAGAGCGCAAAGAAAAACTTTACAAAAAACCTTCGCGTTCTTATCTTCTTCGCGGTGAAAATCTTTTATCCTCCCGAGTTATTCCCAAACAAATAGATCAGCAGTGCGATGATGAACAAAGCCACCAGTATCGCCAGGATGATCTTGATGGCGCTGTAGGGCCGTTCTCCCTGCACCTCGCCCGTGCGGGCATTCACCACGAACCGGAAGATCTTGTTCTTGTAGTTGTAAATGCTCAACCAGATCGGCAGCAGGATGTATTTATAGGTGGTCGCGTCATATTGCGTCTGGATGCCTCTCACCCGCTGCTCATCCCCGCCGATGTCCTTCCGTACATCCTGATCGATGACCGAGGCCATCACCTGCTTGGCTTCTTTGAACCCGTCCTGGATATCCACCTGGCTGATCTCGGCCTTGAAGCCACTCAGGTAGCGGTTATCGTATCCCACCAGGTTGGGCAGGTCCCACGGTTCCAAATTGTTCAGGTATTTTTCCGGCAGCGCCCGGCTGGCTGTTATCAGGATGTCGTCGAAATCCCGCCGGACCTGCCCGCTCACGTAATACCAGCGTGTTTTCTGCACCCGCACATTCTCTTCCTTGCCGTTGACCACCCGCCGCTCGGTCACGTAGTAATGCTCGCCCCGGTCGCCCTGGTAGGCGCTTTGCGTGGCCGCGTCGAACGTCCAGAAGGGCAGGTAGACCCCGTTGAAGTGGTCGCTCGTGGCCGTCTTCTTCAGGTCGTTCGGAGCGAACCACAATTTCCGCAGCCATTTGCGGAATTCCACCGTCGCGGCATCTCTTTCGAGCTTGAATGGCAGCACCGCTTGCGGATTCGCCACCGCCTTTGCATCCGGCGTGACTGTGATCGGTGACCCGCAGAAGGTGCATTGGCCCGAGAACATGTTTTGGTCCATGGCCGCCTCCCCGCCGCAGGCAGGGCATTTGACCACATACGCCTGTCCCTGCTGCTGGGATTCCTTCCATGTATTGGCCAGGCCGGCCAGCAGGTCGTTCTCCTTCTGGGCATCCTGCGGCGGCACTTCATCGTGGATCTCGAACGAAGAGCCGCAATATTGGCAAACCAGGGTCACCGTCCCGGGCTTGTACGATAGGCTTGCGCCGCAGTTCGGGCAGATGACATTGTTGGTATCAGTGACGGGGGCCGAAGGTTGCATTTTCGCTCCAATCTTTTTGGAATGGTTTCGAATGAGTGGTTATCTGGATTCTACCAAGATTCCGCCAGAAAGGTTTCTTTTTTCTCTTTTTCTTCGTGAGTTCTTCCTAAGTCCCGCGTCCTTTAGCGGTGATACTTCAGCAGGGCTGTGCCAGTGCGTTATTCATTTTCCTTTTTTTTCCATAGTGTCCGTTGTGTCCGTCGTGGTTAATTATTCGTCTCTCTTCCTTTATGTTTATCTTTGTCTTTCTCCTCCTTCGTGACCTCGTGCCCCGCAGTGTTGTTCTGCAGAGGTCGTGTTAAATTTTTTTTTCCATCACAAATTCCGGAGTAAAATAAATCCGCTATGCTCATCCATTCCGCTTCCCAGGTTCTCACCCTCCGGGGTGGCCCCCAGCGCGGCCTCGCCCTCGGTTCTCTCGGCCTGCTCGAGAATACCGACGTGCTCATCCGGGAGGATAAGATCGTCGAGTTGGGGCCTTCTCAGGACATGATCCGGGCTCATCTGGGCGAACCGGTCCTGGATGTGACCAACTGCGTCATTATGCCCGGCCTGGTCGACCCGCATACCCATGTGATCTGGGCAGGCGACCGCGCCGCCGAGTTCGAGATGAAAATGGCCGGCGCCAAATATATGGACATACTCGCCGCCGGCGGAGGCATCCTCTCCACCGTCAACCGGACCCGGGAGGCCGACCTTCAGACGTTGATCGAGGCAACCCGGCCCCGCCTCCAGCGCATGTTCGCCCACGGCACCACCACCGCCGAAGCCAAGAGCGGCTACGGCCTCGAGATCCACACCGAGCTGAAAATGCTCCAGGCCGTCCTGGCCCTGAACCTGGCCGGTCCCCTCGAGCTGGTCCCCACCTTCCTGGGAGCCCATGCCATCGCCCCTGAATTCAAAGGCGACCCGCAGGGCTACACCGACCTGATCTGTAACGAAATGCTGCCCGCAAGTGAAGGAATGGTTTGCCAGCCGGTCGCCGTCCGCGAATAGCCAATGCGCTGACAGCCAACCGGCAATTGCCGTTCGTGGATGTCTTCTGCGAGACCGGCGCCTTCGACCTGGCCCAATCCCGCCAGATCCTCCTCAAAGCCAAAGAACTTGGCTTCCCCCTCAAACTCCATGCCGACGAGTTCGATAACCTCGGCGGGGCTTCCCTGGCGGTCGAACTGGGAGCCGTTTCGGCCGACCACCTGGTGAAGACTTCCGCTGCCGATATCGCCGCCCTGGCCCGTTCCGAGACCGTCGCCGTCTCACTCCCCTGCACCCCCTTTGGCCTGGCTGAATCCGGGTACACCCCCGCCCGTCAGATCCTGGAGGCAGGCGGCCTGCTCGCCCTCGCGACGGACTGCAACCCCGGCACCGCCTGGTGCGAGTCGATGCAGTTCGTCATTGCCCTCGCTTGCCGTGCCCTCAAATTGACTCCCGCTCAGGCCATCGCCGCTGCCACCATCAACGCCGCCCATGCCATCCGCCGGGCGGATACCATCGGTTCCATCGAGCCCGGCAAACAGGCCGATCTGCTCATCCTCGCTTGTCCCGATTACCGTCAACTGGGTTATCGGTTCGGCACCAACCTGGCGCGCTACGTCATCAAGCGCGGTAAAATTTATTCGGTGGATAGTGGGGTTACGGTACACGCCAGCCCAAGCGAACGACCGTACCGCAGGAGTGATCTTATGACTATTAATTTTTCAGAAATGGCTCCGTTTATCTGGGTATTGGCCGCCGTCCTGGTCCTGGTCGGTGTTGGGGTCGTCATCCGTTTCTTCTGGCATCATGTCCTCCGCTTCGTTATCCATGCCGGCATCGTCATCGTCGCCGTCGTCCTCATCTTCGCCATCCTGCGTTACCTCAAAGTCTTCTAACGCCCTCGTCCAATAACAAATCAGACCAACACCTTATTACCTGATCACCTTATTACCTTATCCCTGCTCACTTGCCCTTGTCCAAAATTCCAGCTACAATATCATTATGAATATTCCCTATGGCCCCATCCTCGTCGTTGAGGACGTCCCCAACGTTTTGGAACTCATCGAAGTCACCCTGCGCTTTAAAGGCTATCCGGTCGTCACCGCCAGGAACGGACAGGAAGCCCTGGAAAAGGTCGCCAGTGAACATCCTGCCCTGGTTATCACAGACATCCTCATGCCTAAAATGGATGGGTACGCGCTGGCCCACCGTCTGCGCACCAACCCCGCCACTCGCCTGACCCCCCTCATCTTCCTCTCCGCCACCTACGTGACTCCCGAGGATAAAAAGTTCGCCGTCAGCCTGGGCGCAGTCCGCTTCATCGAAAAGCCGATCGACACCGAAGAATTCCTCCTGACCGTCGCCGAACTCATCACCCAGGGACCCGACCCCGTCCCCGAGCCGCTCGGCGAGCGGGAATTTTATCAGGGTTATCGCGAGCGCCTGGAGCACAAGCTCCGCCACAAGAATACCCAGATCGCCCGCACCGAAAATTTGCTGACCAGCCTCCCCTCCAGCCAACGTCCCGCCTTCGAAAGCCTGCTCAAGCAGACCGTAAGCGACCGGGATGAGATCCAGGTGGAATTGAACCAGATCTACACCATCCTCGATAAGCAAAAACAGAATTAACCATGCCTCCCATTCTTTCCGATCTCGAACGGCTGGCCCGCCACGCCGGTGAAATTCTGCGCCATGGCTACGAGCAGGAACACCAGGTCCAATATAAGGGCGTCATCGACCTGGTCACCGAAGTGGACCGCCTCTCCGAGGACTATCTCCTCGGCGAGATCAAGCGCCTTTTCCCCGGTCACCAGATCGTCTCGGAAGAAGCCGGTCTCCTTCCCGGCCGTGGTGGGGATGAGTGGCTGGTGGATCCGTTGGATGGCACCGTTAACTATGCGCATGGGATTCCCTTCTTCTCCGTCTCCATCGCCTATGTCTGTGATGCGCAGGTCTGCCCTCGGGGTCGTCTACGATCCCATGCGTGATGAGCTCTTCGCGGCCGAACGCGGCCAGGGCTCCTGGCTGAACGGCAAGACCCTCCACGTATCGACCGCCGCCGAGCTCCAGCGCAGCCTGCTCGTTACGGGCTTCCCCTACGATGCCTGGTCGAATCCACTAAATAATCTCGACCATTTTTCGGACTTCTCCAAGGTCAGCCAGGGCGTTCGCCGCCTGGGTTCGGCCGCCATTGACCTCTGTTACGTCGGCGCCGGCCGGTTCGACGGGTATTGGGAACTGTCCCTTCATCCTTGGGACCTGGCTGCCGGTGCCCTGGTTGCCAGTGAGGCTGGCGCGGCCATGACCAACCTTCAGGGTGGGTCAGATATCCTCACCCCGCCTTGCTCCCTGCTGGCCTCTACTCCCGCCATCCACGCCCGTATGCTTGAAATCCTTAACAACCCTTCTTAAAACGGATAGGCGACCATCCGTCGCCATTTAATGATCATCTCCACAAAAAAGGCGACCGGCGGCCGCCCTTTTTTATGGTGTGCCGTGATATTGGTTATCGGAAGGCCTCCTTCGAATAATCATCTCAAAATTGTAGGGGCGATCCATGAACCCTTTATTTTAATAAGATAAACTCAGAGGGTCGCCCTAGCCCCTTGATGTGCAAATCTTCGAGGTTTTTCCCCAATACAGCATATCCCCTCTGGAAATGGTATTTGGGAGGTTTTAGATCGAAGTCATTTTCTCAACATCCACCAAATATCCTCACCTTCGAATCCGCAGCTCCGATAAAGGGCTTCAGGATTTGTCTTGTTATCCTCTTCGCCGGCTACGGTGGTGAACTTAACCCGTCCTTCCAATCGAGATAAAAGTTCTTCCACAATACCTTTCCCTATTCCCCGACCTCTGTACTCGGGGAGGACTTGGATCCATTCCAGTGAACCTTCCTGTACATCATCATCGACCTCGGCAATACCCAAACCGGTAGGGATCCCTTTTGCATCATCTATCACCCACACCCATAATGTTGGATCAAATACAGGGTGCTTGACCCAACTCATTATCTCTGCGGTGGTAGGATGTATATCTTCATAGCACTGCCCTATTAGGTCTGAAACCATTTGGGTCTCCTGTGGGATATGCACCTCCCTGAAACTGAATCCTGAGGAGGGCGTCCTCTCTCTCCGGTTATGTTCTGGCGGTGTATAAGCCGAAAATAGGGTTTGACGAATCGAGAATTGTGCAGATGGAAAAGTAGGCAGGTAATCTTGATGAACCAGGGCCAGACTCAAGGTGGTTAGCTGTTGATGAAAATCCGGTAATGGTTCCCTGTTTCGTGTCCAATAGATAATTAAATCCTTTTCATTCCTGGCTTCCAAGTGAACAATGATCCCCTTTTCGATGCCAATGGATGTCTCTAGATTCTCAAGCCGGGCTAATGTCTTCCAAAGAGCATTAGGCAGAACCTTGCAGGGATTTTCGCGATAAGTTCTGATCAGGCCATCTTGGAAATTCATTTTTCAACCAAAACAACCATAGTGGATAACAACCCGTCGAACTAAAAGTTAAGATATAAACCTGATACCATATATGCTCTACTATTGAAGCTATTTGCTGAAAATTATCTGGCTAATAGGTTCCAACGATTAAGTAGTATAGACTAAATCTCATTCCAATTCAACAAGTTCGCGAATCGCGTTCAAGACGTTCCTATAGTTCATAACCATGTGGTATTCCTAAATAATTGATATCAATTGGCAAAATTCATAAATATCTTATTATTTCTCAGCGCTCTTGTTTTCTCATTTTCTCTGTGTACTCTGTGGCTAATTTTTTAGATAGACTAAAATCATTGCGGCTTTAAGAACACCTTGAAATAAACGAAAATCATGATTGAACCTGAGTAAATATTTTGCTATACTGAATTCAATGCATCCACCTTCCATTCTGCACTAATTAATTTCCCCCAGGGTTGGGGTTTGTGAGAGACTTCCCATAGCCCATAGGCTGTCCGTCGAACCAATGGTTGGGCGGTCGCCCAGGAGATAAATAACATGAAATCCAACGTGGTTACTTCTATACTGGGATCATTGTCAGGATTTGTGCTGACCATGTTCTTTTTAGTGTTGGTCCTGGCCTGGCCCATGCGGATTTTGGGATTGGCATTTATCCTGGGATTTGCCTTCTTGGTGATCCTGCGCCGCGGCGATAAGCCGCTCCAACGATGGCACTTATTGGCCGGATGGTTCATTCTTGGCAGTGGCATTGCAGCAGCAGTATTAGCCGTCCTGGAAATGGCGTTTCCCCCGCTCCCGTGAACTCGTCCTACTCAAGGGATTCGAGATTTCATTACTCGTAATCCGGCATAGAAGTAAATAAAGTCCGCGTAAAACCAACATTACAACAAGATCTCCTTCATTATTGATTAGCGGCAGCTATTTGGTAATAATAAAAATCAAACGATTTAATCTTTACCCAACGCAATCATGGTGAACCAACCATTATACGTATTAAATCACACGATATATCGTATTTCTATAGATGAATCTGGAAACCCGAAAGGAAAGGTCCTATACCCATCCGAAAAAGAATCTCATTTCTTGGTTTCATCGTTGGTTCGATAGTCGATATTGTCGTAACAAATATATGGGGATTTTTATCACAATCTATGTCATTGCCAGCCACAGTCTTCTTTCTACAACCACAGGAGCTATTACTGGCCAGGTATTGCAGATATTCAGGAGCGATCCGATTATTTTCTCCGCCAACCTCATTGTCGGTGGCTTTTGCTCAATTCTTGGTGGATATATCGGAGCTTTGATCGCCAAGCATGATGAGCTTCTGAACAGAGCGCTCTCCTCTGTTTTGTGCTTGCTGACAGGCGTTTATTCCATCGATATAGGTTCCTTTTCCAGCCCCCTTCTGGTATCTATTTTGTCTCTACTGATTGATCCGGCTCTTTGCATGTTCGGTGGTTACCTCCGCCTCCTTCAAATAACTAAAAAGAATCAGATATTAGTGAGCGCGTGAAACGCCTGACACAGCTCCGGGGACACTTGGTTACCGGCTTAACCCACGGACTTTCTGGGGATAAATATGTGTTATCCTCTGGTTGTCCGCGCAACAGTGTCAGTAAATTAATTTCAAGAAAGGAAGGTGTTGCATGAATACTAAATCAGAGTTCGAAATATTGGAGGGTATTTGAGGTCACCCGGAAACGCCGGAAGGGTTTCCCCTCTGAAACTCAGGTGAAGCCAGGCCTAAGAATGGTTCATGGTGAAAAAGAATTGATTGAAAAACTTGGCCGAAATGATTTATGCCCGTGTGGATCAGGACGTAAATTTCAAGAAATGTTGCATGGGCTCAGGCAGGTATGATGGCGGACAACGGAATGAATACTTTTAGGGATGAGCAATAGCTAGAAACGGGCTGTTTCCAAGTTGAACAGCCCGTTTACTTTCTAATAGCAAATTTCTTCTACCCTCTATATACCCTCCATATTTGGGGTGCGTAGCGATCAAATTATAAATCCGCCTTTAGTTCCGGATTTTTTCTTTTCTTATCCCATCGTGTTCTTTGTGTTTACTATCTTTTCCTTCGTGGCCATTACAGTTAATTAATTTGCTTTTTTCCCCCATCGTGTACTTCGTATCCTTTGTGTTTAGTTATCTTGTCCTTTGTGTCGTGGTAAATCTTTTTCCCAATTTTGAACCTATTAGAGCCTCTCTGGTACATATTGGATTGCAGGCTTAAGCTTGCCAGTCGTTTTTAGGGGATTCACTTTCCATTTTTTCTTCTTATTCTTTTCCGTCGTGTGCCAATTCCCGCGCTCATGAGCAGGGGTCTTGACCACCTGCCCACAGTGTTCTTCTGGAGGGATCGTGGTTAGATCTTTTCTCTTTTTCCCATCGATCCTGCCATTCCGATCAGATCAACACAATCCCCCATTTCGCTTGCACAACGGCCCGCCCCAAGTGTACAATCATATTAATTATTGGTGGGCATTTTTTCGGTCGTATGATCCGGCCGGCGTGATGAGACTCCAATTTCCAAAGCGAAGTATCAGTTACATTGTCTTCCATGTTGATTTGAAAAAGTTTTTGGGTGGAACTGTTGAGGGAATATGACGGTAGAGGAGGCTGGGATGAATTCTGAAGTCATATGTGCCATTTGCGGTAAAAAGGCTCCAGGCAGCGCCAGGTTTTGTCAGGAATGCGGACATGCGCTTACCGGGGAGGCAACTGGAAAAGAGAATGCCGGGCAGGAATTGAAAAAAAAGGAATTGAATAGATGGATGCCGGTTTTGCCTCTTTTCATCCTTTCAGGCTTATGCCTTATCGCTGTATTTCTAGCCATCCGGGGTCTCCCCCCGGCCGTGCTGGCTTCGGGCCTCGGGACTATCGCGGCTGTGGGAAAACCAACCCAAACTGCCAGTGCGACCCCTCCCGCCACGCCAAGCTCCACCCCAACGCCAACCACGCCTGCGACCCCAACTACCCCACCTGCAACTTCAACCCCAACCCCTCCGCCAATGCCGCCGGCCGGCGCCAAGAAAACCGATACCTGGGTCTCGCCGGTGGATGGAATGACGCTGATATATATCCCCGCCGATCAATACATGATCGGTTCCCTGGATTCGGACCCGGCTGCCTGGATCGCTGAGAAACCCCTCCACAAAGTGGATTTAAGCGGCTATTGGATGGATAAGACCCTGGTTACCAATGCGATGTATGCCAGGTGCGTTCAGGCAGGATCGTGCCCGACCAAGATAATGGATATTTCCTATTCAAGATTTACTTATTTCGGCGATCCGGAATTCGATGACTATCCGGTTGTCTTTGTGACCTGGGACGAGGCTCAAAATTACTGCGCCTGGGCGGGTAGACGCCTGCCAACCGAGGCTGAGTGGGAAGTGGCCGCAAAAGGAAAGGATGGACGCAAATATCCCTGGGGGAATGCACCCGCAAATTGCAGTTTAGCGAACTTTGGATGCGGGTTAGCCAGGTACTGTACGGGAGACACAACCGCGGTTGGAAAGTATCCTTGGGGAGCAAGTCCGTATGGGGTATTGGATATGGCCGGGAACGTGTGGGAATGGGTGGCGGATTGGAACAGTTCAAATTATTTGGTCGAGCCACACGAAAATCCCCAGGGGCCTGCCACCGGCGAATTACGCGTGATCCGGGGCGGCGCCTATTTCAACGTGGCAGAGTACCTTCGAACCAGCATGCGTACGGGTCATGCTCCCGGCGATGCGACCGATTATATAGGGTTCCGTTGCGCGCGTTGAATTTGAAGAGAAATAACGATTTCAATTACGGGGATCAAGGAGAGAAACAATGCGCACTTTCCTGGACAAAATATTAGGATCTATCGCCAAATATCTTGCAGTATTCTTCGCCAGCCTGTTCGTGCTGGCAACTATCCTCGTAATAATATTTTTCAACATTGAAAATACTCTCCTGAATGCCGGGACTTACAAACGCGCTCTCGTCCAGAATGATGTTTATGGGCAGTTACCCATCCTGGCAAAGGGAGAGATGGATACTCTGACGCCCTTCCTCATTGATCAAACCGGGATTGCCAGCGAAGTCATGGATAGCCTGAACAATCTCGCCAGCGAAGATTGGCAAACGCTGCTCAACCAGGTACTTCCTGCGGATGCGGCCAAAGGCATCGTTGAAAACATGCTAGACCAGGTTTTCGCCGCCGTCAACGGCGAAACGAATGGCGCCCGCCTCTCTCTGGCGGTGTTGAAATCCCACCTCACCGCACAGGGGAGTGAAGATTCGATCCAGTATCTTCTGAACCTCCAGCCGCCCTGCACGGATGAACAGGTGGCCCAAATCCCTTCGGAAAATCCGAATGCGACACAACCGGAGTTATGCCGGCCGCAGCAGCAAGATCTGGCCTTGCTGACATCCCAATGGAAGGGCAGATTAGACTCCGCCGCCTCCGGAATTCCGGATGTGGTCGTCCTCATCAAGCCGCCTTCCGGGCCTCTGGAAAATGGAGCGCCTGGAAACGACCCGATCGCGAGCTTGAACACGGTCCGCTTGATAATTAGGTTCAGTCCGCTCTTGCCGTTACTCCTGCTCGTATTAATAACCCTTCTTGGAGTCCGTTCGCTCAAAAGCTGGCTGACCTGGTGGGGCGTGCCGCTCCTTATTACCGGGCTGATCACCCTGGTGATTGGCCTCGCCATCCCGGCCTTGCTGAACTGGGCCTGGGTCAATGTAATTCTTCCCCCATTCTCATCCGTACTTTCGACAGGCTTCCGCGACCTCGCCCTCAATCTGGTAGGATCGTTAGCGCAAGCTCTGGAAACCCCCATCATGCTTGAGGCTGCCTTTATCGGTTTGCTCGGGCTGGCGGCAGTCATTGGCTCTTTCTTTGTAGAAACCAAACTAAAGGAACCTGTACCTCTGGCGATCTGATCATTTTCTTATCCGTAAAGCCCTTGCTCCGGCACTCGCCTTCCCCACAATGTTCTTCTGCAAGAGTTCATATTGAGAGTTTTTTCATGAATGATCCTCAAGTCATCCTTCCGCTCAAACAATTCCTCCTCATCGACCAATGCCCCAAATCCTGGAGAGCCCTGGATCTATACCTCTTCCGGGATGAAACTGTCGTCTTTTATGTGGGCCAATCCTATCAGGCGTTTGACCGGGTATGGGAACATCTACTGAGTGGCTTTAAAGGCCATTCCCTTGTGGGCCGGTTTGTTTGGGCCAATTGGCCGAAATCCATGAAATTCACGATTGAGTTATTAAGTTCGCAATCCGCCCAATTCAATTCGGTCGGGAGTGATCTCAATGCCTCCGAGCAGCAGCTCATCCGGCAGTGGTCGCCCTGCTTTAATACCATGCTGAATAACCGGCCCACGCCTTTGCCGGGTTCCTATCTTCCTCCCAACGCCCGCCTGCGCTGCAGCCGCAGCCTCAATAAATTGATCCATCAAGCCGCGCGTGTCGTTCAGGCTGATGAGACCCGCAGTTTACTCCAGGAATTGGATACCTGGCATTAAGTTGCTCCACCCGGCAATAATATTTTTTCAGTGACTGCTTCTTTCATCCCCGCTCACACAGGCATTGGATTGTTGGATCGCAGGAGTAGATCAAAATCCGCTTTTTCTTCGCCGGTTATAGAGAACGATGATCCCACCGACCATAAATGCGATAGCCATTCCGATCATGATATTGCGCCTTACCAATAAAATGGCCATCCCAACGGTCAGCGCAGTCCCCATCCCAATCCCAATTTTCGTGTTCAAATTATTTTTGGAGAGCTCATTTCTCGGGTTTTTCATAAGCCTGGATTTTCCTATTAATCATCAATTGACCAATGATCGATTATTTCGGGCAGACGGGCAAAGATATGCGCTATTATCGCGCAATTTTGGAAATGTGCTGCTTATGATCCATCCCCGCCTCCATTGATGGCGGCCCCTATTTGGTCACGAACAAGACCTCACTTCCATTTGGTGAGAATTTCTTTCCTCTGGAATGTCGCCTTGACCACGTAGAAGAGGCTCACATCCATTAAACCAACCCGATCACGAGTTACCTTAAGCCTTCTCTATATAAACGAAGAATAGGGATAAATTATTCGGATTTGAACTTTACCCGGATATTTCGAGTTTCTTGCGTTCTTGCTCCCATATTTTTGCATATTGTTCAAAGAAGCCGGAGATCAATTGCAACTCATTTTCTGAGTAATTCGAAATGAGTTCCTGCTGGGCTTTTCCCACGGGCGCAAACCAGGGCGCCACTTTTTCAGCTCCTGATTTTGCGAAAACGATGAGCGTTCCTCGGCGATCATCCGGATTGGGCCGGCGTTCGATAAAGCCCCCCTTTTCGAGCCGGTCGAGCATAGCGGTCGTCGCACCGGAACTGAGACCAGTATATTTGGCAAGTTCCGTGGGGGTGGAGATACGTTTTGATAATAAAAACCCAAGACATTCCATATCGGTCCCATTGACGCCTAATTTTCCGAAAATCATGTTGCGATATAGCGTCATCTGTATGCCGTATTCCCTGGCAGCCATATTGGTTCGAATTATTAAATCAATCTTTGTGGGTTCCGCCATATTCAAGCCTCTTGACAATATCTTTATTTTAGAGTATCTTTATTATATAACAAATTGGCCAAATTTACAAGTAAAGGAGATTGAGTATGAATAAAGGTGTCCTAACAATCATCTATCCCGTCAAAGATATGGCTCGGGCAAAGATGCAATTCCGCACGCTTCTGGGCGTGGATCCATATGGGGACCAGCCATATTATATTGGCTTCAAGGTTGGGAACCAGGATATTGGATTGGTTCCGAATAGCCCCGAGGCTGGAATGACAGCCTTTTACCACGTTGATGACATCAAGCAGAGTTTGCAATCTCTCCAGGAGGCCGGCTCACAAACCTTGCGGGAGATAACGGATGTCGGCGGCGGAAGGTTGGTCGCAAGTGTAAGAGACGCTGACGGTAACATCATCGGGCTTATTCAGGACGCGTGAGCCCTCCAGCGACAAATCTATATTTCGCCTGCACGTAGTGTACGGGCATGCAAGGATTTTATCGGAAACTTTAGCCATAAGGAGATTCTCATGAACACAGGTACCAACACCACCAAGAAGTCCACAGGATTTACAAACGAGGAAAAAGCTGCGATGAAGGCTCGTGCCCAGGAACTGAAGGCAGAAGCGCGCCTCTCCAAGGACAGGGAGGAAGGCGAAAAGGCCGTGCTTGCGGCGATCGCCGCGTTGAAGGAACCGGACCGCTCCATGGCCGAGCGGCTGCATGCGATCATAAAAGCCAGCGCACCGGCCCTCATGCCGAAAACTTGGTACGGCTTCCCCGCCTACGCCAAGGACGGCAAGATCATCTGTTTTTTCCAATACGCGGAGAAGTTCAACACCAGGTACGCAGAGCTCGGCTTCAATGATGCGGCGAACCTCGATGAAGGCGCCATGTGGCCGACCCGTTACGCGTTGAAGGAGTTGACCGCTACCGAGGCTGCCAGGATCCGCGATCTGGTGAAAAAAGCGGTAAGTTGAGTTTCCCTTGCGCCTCAACGATCACGAGTTTGAAAAACATAAAACCCTTCCCCGCCATCCCCAAATCCTAAGGATTTGGGGATGGCGTCCATTAGTCAGAGCGATGGGAGATCGCTCGCCTTAATATTGCACCTTTCCCAGGTGTTGGCTATACTGTGGGCAATCCTTGCCGGTTTTTATAATGGCGCCGAACATCCTGCCTTGTTGGGCGCTTATATGGTCAACCTATAATCCATTAGTTTGTCCGCCTAAGCAGATAGTAGGCGCCAGAGAAGGAAGGTCCGGCGAAACAAACAGAAAGGACAGGACACAAATGCAAACAGCAAAAGATTTAAATATTAAACAGCGGGAAGAACTACTCGGTGTATTTGAAAGTCCGCTTTGAGAAAAACATGAACCGCCATAAAGGTCTTGAATGGGCTAAGGTACAGGCAAAGCTGCAAGCTGATCCTGAAAAACTGTGGTCTCTCAATGAAATGGAAAGAACCGGTGGCGAACCGGATGTTGTTGGTCATGATAAAACAACGGGCGAATACATTTTTTATGATTGTTCAGCGGAAAGCCCTAAAGACCGCAGAAATGTTTGTTATGACCGTGAAGCGCTGAACTCAAGGAAAGAAGCTAAACCAAGGGATTCCGCTCTGGATATGGCCGCTTCCATGGGCGTCGAGATTTTGACGGAAGAACAATATCGAGCATTGCAGAAACTCGGTAATTTCGATATGAAAACATCCAGTTGGTTGAGAACACCCGCTGAAATAAGAATTCTCGGCGGCGCTATCTTTGGCGATCGTCGCTACGACCATGTTTTTGTATACCACAACGGTGCAGAATCCTACTATGGAGCCAGGGGATTCCGTGGCTCGCTAAGGGTCTAGATCGTGCGCTGGCGCTCAACACCGGCTAGCGCCAACTCTGGAGTTACGCAACGCCTTCGTGGGCGTTTCCTTTTTTTCATGATTCCATGACCCCTCTGAAACAATTTTCCCTATATACGATGCCCTCGCCTTCTTTGCACCCTCGTAAGGGGCAAGGGGATACGGTATATTGGGATGGAAGAACCGCTCCTCCCGAATTTTCGTTTGGATGCTTATATCAGGAGGTTTGACAATGACCAGGCGTCAAGGATCGAAAAATGTTCAAGATATGTTTTCTGATGAATTGGTGACGGCATGGATGGAAGAACACTTGCCGGAGCTGAGGCAGTACGTTTCCGGTCAGCGGCTTCTGTACCAGAGCCTTGTGATTGGCTTCGTGGTCGGCCTCGCTGCTCATGTCGGTGGATATGTTCTTCTTTCGTCGCTGCCGAAGGAACCTCTCGGGCTCTTGGCTGACCTGCTGCATGCTTTGGGTTGGTCCCTCTGGACTGGCGTGGTCGTGGCCGTGTTCATCCAGGTTATACCGGAGGTGAAACGACGTCAAATAAAGCAGACACTCGAGGCGTACGAGCGATTGCAGCGCGAAAAGACCCGCCTCACTGGCGATCACTAAGAAGCGCTCTTGGAATGATAACATGTCATGCTCACATAACGTGAGCAGGGGACAAAAACGACGCTGAAATTGCACTCGAAAAGGCAGATAAGTCAATCTAGCCCTTGACCCTTATCCTTTGCATCAAATAATCCTTACAGAAAAATCAGTCCCTTCCCAGGTGTCATTACCGGTCCAATGGAATGTGAATATCAGGTTCGTATTGGACGGAAGCGTATCCACAGGCAGGTCAACTATGAAGACATTTAATCCGGAGTCATGCGTCTCTATGTCTTGTATTGTTTTCCAATTATCCGCACTCCAGTGGACCGTGGCTGCTGCGAAAAGCTCGATCCGTAGAATGCTCCCGGCTGGCATGGTCAGCCGTTTATTGTTGTAGCGCCACGAAACCCGGTTCGTGGTGGTCTTGGCTTTGATATAACGTTCGCTCGTTTGAGGCGGCATATCGAAAACGCGGCCGTCTTGGAGGGAACGCAAGCAGCTTAAGGTATTCGGCATGAGCCCAGACCAGCGGCATGGCCGAACCGGAAGGCCTTCCGAGGAAGAGTTCTTTTTCGGGAAGGTCTCTGCATCCCACACCTGTTCAGGGAACAGTTTTCCTTCGCCCGCGCTGGCTTCGAGCACGTGCAGCAACCGGACCGCCTCGTCCGTGTGCCCGGCCGCCAGCTCATAATGGGCCCGTTCGCCCGCCAGCAATGGCCATAGGCGGCCCACCCCTGTTCCGTCAAAAGGGCTGCCATCGGGATGCTCGCCGTAGCCGTCATCGTTGTAGCGATGCCAGCCGGGCCCGTAAGGCAGGTCAGTCTTCAGGAGTGCATCGATCACTTTGACCGTGTTGACCACCCGCTCATCCTCAGCCGCCCGCAGCCCAAACCGACCAGCGCCAGCGCATCCGGGCTGATGATATGTATTGCTTGTTCGATATATTCACCTGGCGGGCGGTTCTTGATCGGAACAAAACCATCAATAGGAGAGGCCGCTTCCGCGTTATCGGGTGGGGCTATGCGGACGTAATAACCGTCCACGCCAACCTGTTCGGGCCAGGTCCGTATCCCTGGCATAGATCCATTGTTCGATACTGGCATTCCACGTATCCGCTGTTTCTCGCAGAAAAGCGCCTATTTGCTTTTCCTCGTTCAAGTCGCTTAGGTCGGCTGCCGCCAGGAGCGCGGAAATTTCCGCCGCCAGAGTGAACGGTGAATAGCCCGGGATCTTCCTCCCACCGGTCTTGCGAAGTAACCGGCCCATTTTTTACCAGGAAGGCGGCCGCCTTCTTTACCATCGGCCATAAGCGTGCGATATCTCCCATGCCTAATGCCTTTTCCCGCTATGCCAGGTCCACCAACAAGATCGGGAAGGCTGTCTCATCCATCTGAATGCCTCCCCAATAAGGATTGCCGTCCAGCCACATGTTTTGCGGCCAATGGCCGTCCGCTTCCTGGGTCACCTGCAGGTAATACAACATCCTGCGGGCATCCGCATGCGCCCCCGCCGCCAGCAGCCCTCCGGCTGATTCCACCAGGTCTCGCGGCCAGGAGAGATGATAGCCGCCCAGGTCGTTATCTCCCTTGGAAAATCCCCACGGGATGGATAGACTGGCGATCGACTGCTCCCGGGAACCGCTTCGACTCATGGGTTCGCATGACTGCCGCGCTGACCATAAACAGCTCCTCGGTCTCTTGATTATTCCCTTTTGCGCTCAGAGGGAGCAAGGTCTTCAGCCAGTTTTGCCACTCATGGATATAGGTCGAGCGGGCGCTTTCAAATCCATCCAATAGACTTGCCAGGGCCCGCTGGCCCGCTTCAAAAGAATTTGCCCCAAAGCCCAATGCCAATAAAAAACTACCCTGGCCGGTTTGAATGTCCACTTCACCGGTAAGCGCCACGTTGCCGTTTTCAGCCCGGGCATAGGTCAGGTATCAATTGAAATTGCTGGTTCAACTCTTGCCAGCCATCCGAAGTTCCGGCAAATCCGGCCGAGCGGTTAAGCCAGGCTGCGGAACAGGCCAGCGCCAGTGCCGTACCTTGCCTTTCGGCAAAGAGCATCGGCACGCCTTTATAGTCCCCCACCCAGGCCGTATTATTGGCGCCTTCATTAGCCAGGTGAGGCGCCAGTTCGACATAAACATGATAGTCCTCAGCGTTCCCTGCAGGGCCGTAAATTGGGTCAGTTGCAGCACGACATCCCGTTTCGGGTCGGTCAGGATTTCCTTTTCGATCCGATATCTGCCGGATAGACAGGTATTGGTCAATTTGAATGCCGGTACACCCGGGGCGAGCGCTTTGATTTGTTGTTGCGTTTGCCGTTTTTCTTCCGAGAAAAAATCCGTCCCTGCTGTAACGATCAGTCCCATATCCCGCGTGCAGGCCTGGTCTTCCCTTGGGTAATAGATCTCGTCAAAAATGCCATGGCTGAGCGTAAACCAGACCCGGCTGGCTTGATTCAAGGCAGTTCCAACACCGGTTTTTGCGCTGGAGGTCCAGCGCGGCTCGATCCCGGGCCATCCAGGGGCAAACGTTTCAGGGGTCCATAAATTTGCCTCTACTCCTTTTAAAATTGAGTTCCACTCAATGACCGCTTTGATCTCATCAGCAGTATGGTGGTGGAGGACAGAGTCGAAATCAGTATAAGGGTGACGGTGGGTGATCAACTGTGCCACGTGATCCCCCCATAACAAATGGGAGTGAGCCAGGTCTTCCACCGCCATTTGATAATGGTCCCTGGCAGCGTTGACGCTGCCCTGCCATCACCTGGTTCTTTAGTACAAGTGCGCGGATCAGTTCGGCGCCTTGGATTTCCAGGGGACGGTCGCCGCCGGGGATGCCTGTCAGCACGTAAACGCCGTTGGGCGCCAGTGCATCCAGCAAATTGAATTCAAGCGAGGCCACTCCTGTCAATTCAAAGATCAGGTCGATCCTCCCTAATTGATCGTCCACTTTATCGGCCGCCACTTGGCGTCCATCGATGTACTGGCCGCCGATATGTTCCAGCCATTTGGGCCGGGCAGTATCTGCATCCACCACGTCGAGACCATAGACCGTTGCCCCGCGCAATCGCAGGACCAGCGCGGCTAATAACCCAATCGGTCCTAATCCTGCCACCAGGCATGGACGTTCGTTCAACCAGTCCAGTGTAGCCGGGGCATCCGCCAGGCGGGCCATCTGGAGGCGTACGGCTTCATCGATCGCTTTTTCCGCTACCGAGAGAGGTTCGCATAACACGCCCACGGATTCCAGGTCGGGCGGTACACAGACTGCGTATTTTTCCTTATCCACGACATATTCAGTTTGATAGCCGTCCATCCCCCAAATTCCCCGTTCTGCGTACTCACCCGTCTGGCACATATCTGTGCGGTTCATAAGGCAGGGTAAACATTTGCCGCAACCCCGCCGGACGGTGAAAATGGCGTAATCGCCCATGGCTACCCGGGTGACGGATTTCCCGATTTCGACCACCCGCCCAAACATCTCATGGCCGATCACCAGTTCGTTTTGGCCGGCCGGGGGTTTGGACCGCCCTCCGGCTGCTTCTTCCCGGTCAGTTCCGCAGATGCCCACGCGGATCACCCGCATTTTAATGTCGTCATCTTCGGCGATGGCAGGTTCCGGGCGGTCGACCAGGTGAAGGGTCGATGTGCCGCTAATATTCGCGATCGCTTTCATGCTCTGGATACCTCCTGATTTATCTCTCCCATGCTTATGGCCGTACCCTGGCTCCGGCTTGTGATCAATACCGAAATACTGGTTTGGAAACCAAACCATGGTGTATCTTACTCCAAATAGTCCACAATTGTAAATATATAAGATCATTATGACTGTTTAATCCGGCCCATCCTTGTCTTTGCAAACCAACGCCGGTTGGAATCAGCCTCTGCCTGTCCCGACCATGATTATCCTGCTCCCCTGTAGGACAAAATGGCATTTTGTCCTTCCCTTATAATGTTATAATTTTTCCATCTAAAATATGGAGGAAACTCTTATGACCGATACTCGTGTCGAGAAACTTGCTCACATATTGGTAGACCATTCCGCCCAGATCCAGCCCGGCGACCGCGTTGCCATCGAATCCACCACCGCCGCGGAGCCCCTGGTCCGCGCCCTCTTCACCACCATTCTTGACCGTGGCGGTCACCCCCATCTTCTTTTGGAGTTGCCCGATCAGGATGAGATCCTCTTTGCCCACGGCCGCGACGCCCAACTGGATTTCCCACAAACCTTCCGCAAACTCGCTTACGACCAGTTCGAGAGTCGCATCCGTATCCATTCAGCCACTAATCCACGCGGCCTTGCCGAAGTCGATCCGGCCAAACAGAAGCGCCGCTCCCTCGCCACCGCCTCCATCCTCGAAACCCAGATGCGCCGCGGCGCCGACCGCTCCTTCAAGTGGGTCACCACCCTCTATCCCACCGCCGGCCTCGCCGCCGAAGCCGGTCTTTCCCAAAAAGAGTTTGAAGATTTCGTCTACCACGCCTGTCATGCCGATCAGGCCGACCCGGTCGCCTTCTGGAAGAAAGCCGAGGCCGAGCAGAAGCGCATCATCGACCGCCTGGAGGGCCATTCTCTCGTCAGCCTGCAAGGGCCGAACGTGGACCTGTCCCTTTCCATCAAGGGTCGCAAATTCATGAACGGGGCTGGCTTGAACAACATGCCCGACGGCGAGATCTACACCGGTCCGGTCGAAGATTCGCTCAACGGTTGGGTCCGCTATTCCTTCCCCGCCATCTACAGCGGCGTCATGGTCGAAGGGGTCGAGTTGACCTTCACCAACGGCAAGGTCAGCCAGGCCAAAGCCACCCGGAACCAACCCTTCCTCCTGGAAATGATCAATTCTGACCCGGGCGCCCGCTACGTCGGCGAATTTGCCATCGGCACCAATTATGACATCGACCGTTTCTCCCACAACATCCTCTTCGATGAGAAACTCGGTGGCTCCTTCCACATGGCCCTCGGCCGAGGCTACCCCGAGACCGGCTCCAAGAACAAGAGCATCATCCACTGGGACATGATCTGCGGCATGAAGGAAAACTCCCAGATCACCGTCGACGGCGAAATCGTCTATCGCAACGGCAAATTCACCTTTTAGAATTTTGAAAATATAGCCAGACGATCCGCTCCCTCCCCCTCCCCGGGGCGACCCGCCAAAGTGTCCCGCTAATGCAGGTGCCTTATCGGGTCGCCCGCCACCCCGCCAATCGAGACTTTCAACTCGCTGGGATTTCTCCCCTTCCCGTAGGGGCGACCCGCCAAAGTATCCAGTTGTTGGATGTGCCTTATCGGGTCGCCCGCCATCACGTCATTCAAGACTCTTGTTCCGATGGGTCTCCCAACCTGTCCACCGGCGATGGCATGTCCATTAAAGTAGGAACTCTCCCTCACCAGAACTCGTGCACCTCTGCCCGGAAATTTTCG
Organism: uncultured Chloroflexia bacterium; assembly: GCA_963782935.1. Taxonomy (GTDB): domain Bacteria; phylum Chloroflexota; class Anaerolineae; order Anaerolineales; family Villigracilaceae; genus UBA877. Next base: position 21,929 of record CAWALN010000016.1, read on the forward strand.
TCGTACACCTCGGATACTTTTTCCATCGTAGATTCACTCAAAGGAGCCAGGTCCGCCGCCCTGGCATTCTCCTCCACCTGCGCCGGGCGTTTGGCTCCGGCGATGGCGCAAGTCACCGCCTCGTTCATCAGGATCCAGCGTAATGCCAACTGGGCCATGGTCGCCCCTTCAGGCACGAGCCCGCGTAGCTGCTCCACCGCCTTCAGCCCGGTTCCAAAATCTACCCCGGAGAAGGTCTCGCCTTTGTCAAACGCCGCCCCATTCCTGTTGAATGTCCGGTGGTCATCCCGGGCGAAGGTGGTCATCCGGTTCATCTTCCCCGTCAACAGCCCCGATGCCAGCGGCACCCGCGCAATGATCCCCACTTTCCGGCGTTGTGTTTCCGGGAACAGGTCAAAGATCGGCCTCATTCGGAACATATTGAAGATGATCTGAACGGATTGGACATTCGGAAACTCTATCGCTTTCAAAGCTTGCTCGATCGTTTCGACACTCACGCCGTAGTAGCGGATTTTTCCTTCTGCAACCAGGTCATCCAGTATGCCAAACACTTCTGAGTTATATACCTCGATCGGCGGGCAATGCAATTGCATGAGATCGATCGTCTCAACTCCCAGGTCCCTCAGGCTGCGATCCACAAAGATGGACATATTCCGGTGAGTGTACTGCCGGGAATCGGGATTGATCTGCATCCCCATTTTCGTGGCAATGAAAAAGGGTTCCTTTCTTTTCTTGCGTAACTGTCCCAGAAGCGGCTCGCTCCCGTATACATCCGCGGTATCGAAGAAATTGACCCCCAGGTCCAGCGCCTGCTCGAGCGCCCCCATGGATTTCGCGTGTGTCCACCGATCCCCACATACTCCCGATGGCCCAGGTGCCAAATCCGATCGCGGATACTTTCCAACCGGTTCTCCCTAATTCTCGATAGATCATTCCAGCCTCTTTTCTTTTTATCTCCGGATGCCCAAATAAAAAAATTTCACTGGCAAGATTATTGTTACATTTCGGATGATTATAGTCAAATATATTTTCCCCTGACAGGTTACTTAAGAACCCATCTGAAAATTCAGCAGGGATCGGATTTTGAACCGGCTGACATTAAATAAAAAAGGGCGACCGTTTGGTCGCCCTGAAAAGCTTACAGGTTCGCTGGCAGATATAACCGTTCGATATACTCTTTCAGCATCCGCATCGTGCTGAACTGCGGCGTGATCGTCCGCATCGAATTCTTCAGCATCACCATCCACTCTACCGGCACATTATCCGGGCTGCGTTCCTCATAATAGAGCGGGATGATCTGGTTCTCGAGTACGTCATACAGGCTTTCAGCGTCGTCTTCATCGTTGACCTCCGCATCCAGGCCCGGGTCCGCCCCGATCGCCCAGCCGTTGGTGCCGTTGTATGCCTCCCTCCACCAGCCGTCCAGCACGGAGAAATTGAGCACACCGTTCAGGGCCGCCTTCATCCCCGAGGTCCCCGAGGCCTCATTCGGGCGGCGCGGGTTGTTCATCCATACATCCACCCCCTGCACCAGGTACCGGGCCAGGTTCATATCGTAGTCTTCCAGGAATACCAGCCGCCCGCCGTTCTCGGCCTTCTTGACGATCCGGTAAACATCCTGGATGAGTTGCTTGCCGGGCTCGTCGGCGGGATGGGCCTTGCCTGCAAAGATGATCTGCACCGGGCGGTTGGGCCGGTTGATCAAGTCCAGCAGCCGGTCCAGGTCGCTGAAGATCAGGTTGGCCCGCTTGTACGTGGCGAACCGGCGAGCGAAACCGATAGTCAGCACATATGGGTCCAGCATCGCGCCGGAAGCGATGGTCTGCACGGGATGGAAGCCGCCTTTCATCCAACGCTGGCGGGCCCGCTCAAGCGCATAGAAGACCAGCTTGCGTTTCAGGTGCAGATGCACTTCCCATAATTCCTTATCCGGAATGGTATTTAACTTGTTCCATGTTTCCGGGTTGTCCAGGTGCTCCACCCAATCATGGCCCAGGTACTTTTCCAGCGCAACCCGCATCCGCCGGGCCATCCATGTGCTTGTGTGGACGCCGTTGGTCACATTCGTGATCGGTACATCCTCTGCATCGCCGATCTCCGGCCACAGGAATTTCCACATCCGCCGGCTGACCCGCCCATGCAGTTCCGAGACCGCATTGCGGCCGTCCGAGAGTCGCAGCGCCAGGATGGGCATGCTGAAAGTTTCGGTCCAGGGTTGCTTATGAAGAGCCAGCTCCACAAATTGATCCCGGCTCAGGCCGAGTTCCGGCCAGAAACAGGCCAGGTTCTTATCCACCAGCCAGAGCGGGAATTCATCGTTCCCCGCCGGCACCGGCGTGTGAGTGGTGAAAACATTTCCCTTGCGGGTCTGCGAAATGGCATCATCAAAAGTGTGGCCTTGAGCAACCAGTTCCCGGGCCCTTTCCAGGGTCAGGAAGGCCGCGTGCCCTTCATTCATATGCCACACCTGCGGATCGTATCCCAGCGCCCTCAAGGCCCGCACTCCGCCCACACCCAGGAGGATCTCCTGGGCAATGCGCAGATCCAGGTCGCTCCAGTACAGGCGCAAGGTCAGGTTGCGGTCGGCCGGGGTATTTTCATCCAGGTCGGTATCCAACAAGTACAGGGGTACCCGTCCCACCCTCAATTCCCAGATGTGTGCCGTCACCATTCGGTCCGGAAATTCCACGCAGATGGCCACCGGTTGATCGTCCTTACCGCAAACTTCCATCACCGGCAACTCGTCGAAGTTGAGCTGGATGTTGACGGAGGTCTGCCAGCCATCTTCGCTGATGCGCTGGGAGAAATAACCTTCGGCATACATCAATCCCATGCCGGTCAACGGCAGTCCCAGGTCGGAGGCTTCTTTACAGATAATCTCCCGCCAGGACTCCCAGGCCGCCGGAATAGATCGGCAGGAGCTCATGCAAGCCATACTCCATCGAGAAATACGCCACCTGGTGTTTGGTTCGATCTTCATACCTGTGGCTGAACCAGGTATCCGTCGAATTCATATATGCATCGAACCGGCTGAAGACGTGGTCGTATAGTTCAAGAAAGGCCGGGTTCTGGGCAGCCGCATTGATCTCCACCCGTCCCACCGAAGCCAGGAACCGCAGAGGGTTGTGATTGACGTTTTCCCAAAGGTCATAATCGATCCGATAATAAAGACGCTGGGCATTCGGGTTCCAGGTCCACCATAAGTTATAGGCCAGTTCGCCGAGCCGGTTGATCCGGCGCGGCAGATCGAAATCGTTGGGAATCTTTGTTCTAAAATTCAACATCATTAGTTCTCCAAATCCGAAATCATACCAAACTATAAAGGCATTCTGCCCGATTATAATTGAATTGTCATACATGCATTTGATTGACTATTCCATGGGCGTCTGATAAAATCACCCCCGCCCGGTGATGGCTGTTTCGGATGCCTTTCACCAAACAAGCCCCCATCGTCTAGTGGCCTAGGACGGGGCCCTCTCAAGGCCCAAACAGCGGTTCGAGTCCGCTTGGGGGCATCAAGGAAAAATCGCCTCTTCGGCGATTTTTGATTTTGCATTAACGGATTGGTTCAGCGGCAGCGGCGGGACAGGGAAGACTCGTTTGCATTATTGCACTATTTCTGGCAAATTGTGCCTCCGCGGAGCGGCGCAGCCGCTGTCCGATAGGTGCCGGGGTTGGGCCGCAGACGCCGCTTTTGGATATTTTCATTTCGATTTCTCTACTGCCCTATTACGCAGATACCACAACCGCTGCCGAGGCAGAGTCGTTCTGCATCATGATAATCATATACCATCCCAATGTAACGATCCACGATAGTTCAGGCATTGCCTGCGCGCCTTCATGAATTGTTACTTTTGCTGAAGGGCGAACGAAACCAACATTCTGGAAATGAATGAGCGGTTCCCCGTTTTCTGTCTTGAATTCATATTGTGTTTGCCAAAAATTGGTATTTGCCAGATACTTCCGCGTATCTGGAAAGAGAAGTGTTCCCCCATCACTCCAAGTATTATTTTTAAAAGCAGCTAATTCAACTTCTGAATTGCAGGGATGGATCGTTACTTTTGTCTGCCAAAATCCAACTCGTTTGAATGTCCAGCAGCCATCGGCGGCTTCGGCAGTTGCAAAAGTTCCCCAGGAGCTTCGGAAGCGTAAAGTTGCAAGAAGAGAATCACTTGACTTCAATTCGTATTCCATTTTGAAGAGATTGGGTTGCTGCCACTCTAAAGGCAGACCGATCGATGAGACTATCTTATCCATCATTACCTCCATTTCTCCCGGTTGAACTTCAAGCCGATTATATCAATCAAGTACAACGGGCATTCAAGCCCAATAAGGCGGGTGCGGTCCAACTCGCGCTAAGCGGGTCGTATACATGCTTGCAGGCGATCCGGATCGTGTCCCCGGAGGGGATAAAGCCCTAAAGGATTGGTATTTTATCCGCTGTAAAATATATGCCCTGTGAGCCGAGTGCACGTGCTATATGGAGTATAGCAGGACAAGTTAGCCGGTTCAACAGGCACCCTCTCGCCTTTTTATTATCCGTATATACAGTATCCGCCTGGGGGCACTGGAACATATCATCCATATGGTATTTTCTCGTCTAATCCGCTCTGATTTCAGAGTGGATTATTCTTATCGCTTGTACGATTTGCACAAAATGGGCTACATGAGCATCCGATCCATCACGAGTTCATTCCCCATATAGCGGATAAGTCGGTTCAACCATGGCTGCCTAGGTCGGTCAATTCGAGGGATGTGTGACCTACCGAATAAACAGTTGAGAAGAAGACCATTCCACAACTTGCCGATATGTATCAACTACCGGAGATCAGGGTATGGAATATCTGCACTGCCATCAGGAAACAAAAGGAGCCGTTGCTGGGATAAAAACATGTGCATCTTAAATTTATGAGGATTATTCCTGCTGGGTGATGACCTTTAATAGCTCATCATTAGTCAGGTGGCTATTTTTATCCACGAGACCAAAGTCAACTTCCTTATAAGACCAATAGGCATAACCGATTTTATACTCAGCAAGGATGCTAATAAAATCTCTCGTCCAGTTAATGCGGGTTTGCATGGGTGCCAGATCCACAACACCAAACTCACCGCAATACAGGGATTCGTGTTTTTGTTGGATGAACTGCTTTGCGGGTTCCAGCGCATCTACAAGGAATTCTCGGTCCAGGTGGCGGCCGAAGGATTTCTCATATCGAGGGATGTGAATGGGGAAATGCGTTTTCAAAAATTGGGCCAATCCAGGAACCTCTCCGGGATAATCTATGGTTTGGTTGAACTGCTCCATTTCAGTTACCCACGGAGCTTTTTGATGGGTGACCACCATCGGTTCATAGCAGTGAAATGTGTGCAGTAAATTGGGATCGGGGTTCAGTTGAATATTGGATAATTCGGTAACAGTGTTGTAGTTGTTTCCTCCAACTACGATCAAGCGATGAGAATCAATCTTGCGGATATGATCGATAATCTGTTGCGCCAATCTATTCCAGGGAGAGCTTTCTGGCAATACGATCTCATTGAGCAGCTCAAAAGCCAGGATATCTTCGGCCCGATCAAGGTACCGGCGGGCGAGAGTCACCCATAGGTTAATGAAGCGCTGTTGCATGAATGGCTCTGTAAATAAGGTGTTGACCTCCTTCATTTCAGCTTCCAGGGTGTTCGTAAAGCTATAACCAGGAGCTTTGTGTATATCGAAGATCACCCGTAACCCATTATCCTGACACCAAGCGAGACAGCGATCAAGATATGCAAAACCGGATTCGAGATAGACACCAGGATTGGCATCATCTTCAAGAATCGGGTAATCTATGGGTAAGCGAATGTGATCAAATCCCCAGTCTGCGATCTGACGAATATCGTCTTCAGTGATGAAAGTGTCAAAATGATGAGGATCGAATTCTTTATACTGAGATATCCATCCGCCCAAATTTATGCCGATTTTTAGTGATTCTTTTTGCATCATTTGACCTTTCCTTCTGGATTATCAAGGAATAAGAACTTGCGAACGAACGCAACAACGAAACTGACCAAGAAAGCCAACCCATTCATCATGGTGTGAAATTCATGAAATCGCCGCATACCTTCGATGAGAGCATCGTCAGATGGAGTCGGTATTGGCGGTTTCCCTTCTACCACCGTCATTGAGATTATGCCGATAAGATCGTATTTTCCAATCTGTCGCTGACCTCAGTAACACTGCGCGCAATTTCTGCACGAAGATCCAGGTCCGGGTTGGCAAATATCACTTGCCATAGCTGTTGCAACATAACGCTAATACGCGTTTCTACTGCAGCCCACCGTGGAACAGCCTGAATGGCGCGTCCGGTTCGTAGGCTCTCAAACGACACTTTGTATAAAGGGTGACTCTTATAAGGTTCTTCTGATAACACTTCGGCTAACACAGGCAAATTTCCCCCTATGCGGAATAGAGCGGATTGGTATGAAACAGAAGTTAAGTATCAAATCAACTCGAAAGCGGAGGATTCAATCAGCGAATGTTTCCATACAACCAATTGGCTGCCCCCCACAAAAGATACTCCAGGTACTTTTGCAGCCCCAATGATTTCTTCTGGAAACGCCGGTGTTTTATAACGACTGATGTTGTCTATGGTACCGTGGATGGTGTAAACAACGGCTGCTCCGCCATTGCGAAATAATTGATCACACTCGGTTACCGAGAGATTTTCGCGCTTGTGGAGGAATGAAACGGTGGAGCCGGTAGAATTGATAGATACCCTCGATCGTGCGCGGATCGGTCAAGCTCAGGTGAGTGCTATCGGGTTCATGAAAATCACCGCCCGCTCCCCAAATCCATGATGCAACAAAATGATGAATCTCATCTACCGTACTTACCAACCAGGGAATTTCCACTCCCGCAGATTGCAGGCAGGCGAGAGTTTCGTACATCTGGTCCGTCGTTCGAAAGGCAGTGTTTTCGTCAATTCCACATTTGGCCAGCAAGTCGCGCCGATAGAGCAGGAGACGGGTATCGGTGGTAAATGGAATGCCGTAGACGTTTTCATCATTGGGCAAACGGCCAGTTTTCCAGACGGCTGGCAGGAAGGCTTGAGGAGCATCGATCTGTTCGATTTCGGCTGGCGTATATGGCCGTAATGCATTCATGCTACACAAACTGCCCAGCCATGTATTGCCGATTTCTGACAGATCAGGTCCCTGGTTGAAAAGGGCTATGGGCATCAATTCGCCCCAGGCTTTTGCCCATTGCATCAATTGATGGCGGACTTTCACCCGGGCTACTGACTCGAAGTCTGCCAGATCCAGGGGGGTGGTATCCATATGAGAAATAACAATTTCTTTCATGGTGATGTCCTTGAAAATGTTAGAAATTGGAAACAATACTCTGCGTGATATGCTAATTATAAACTGGTAACTGTCTACCAGGCAATGCGGTTTGGCTCAAGCGCAGTGGCAAGGGTGACGCAAACGCTGGACATGCGATTCCTTTATTTCCTGGCGGCCGCGCAGGACAGTTCCACAAAGGGCAGCTGCCACTCCACCTGACTTGATTTACAACTTTACTAATCCTGGCTATGTTCGATTCTCTGCTTTGGGCGGACTGAATATTTCCAGATATTCAACACCTTCTGTCTGAGTTACACGAAATCCATGTTGAACGTTGTTAGGGATATAGTATGCCGCGCCAGGACCTAGAACTTGGGCTTGTTCATTGATAGTAACTTCAACGTTACCGGAAAGAATGTAACCCATTTGTTCCTGAGAGTGCCGGTGATTGGTGTATTCACCGGGTTCCAGCCTAATAAATGATAATTGTAGCTTTTCGCCTGTGATCGATTTGATGAAAACCCGCTCACGTTTTTTCTCATAAGGGATAGATGGTACATTGAAAAAATACATTCTATTTTGCCTTTAGAGTTGAAGGTAATATTGCTAATGACGGCTTTATTTCGAGACCACGGAGAAACCTTGACTTTAGATTCTCAATGCGCAGATCGTTTGTTATTCACGACATTACAATACTTAGTGAATGCCATCCGACTGAATAGCTCAGTTGCGATGCAGAACCGATGTTGGCCTGTATTTTCTTTCATTCCTCTCCAAGGATCACATAACTCATCCTTGACAGCAGCTCGTAATCCCAGATCTGTACTTCATAGGATATTCCCTGAGCCTTATACTTTTGATGGATTTGTTCGATCATCGAAAATGGAAATATCTTATTATGGTCTTGAAGAACGATCCGGCCATTCTCTTCATCTCTGCACTTTATTCCAGAATCAGTTGCCTTCTTCCAATATGCGGCGAAGCTATCATTCAGGGTAAAGGTTACATTCTTCGTTTCATCAATATTCCGTATTTTCACCATTAGTATTTGAGGCTTTATTTCATTGTATTTTGTTCTTTGTTGCCCTTTTGCTATGGCTTGTTGCTTTGTGATGTTCGGGTATATGTAGAAGTAGACCGGCACTTTCTCCTTCAAAGGCCCATACTCACGAGTGTATTCTTCATAAAGTTTCCTCTCGACAAATAGCCTTCTCTTCAGATAATCGGACCGGTCACTTTGTGAGTATCTGATCCAATACCACCCTTTTTGAGATGCGATTTTATTGCTGATTTCGTCAATCTGGCAGGGATCCGCCATGGTGACTGTCTTGAATAGGTACTCTTTGTCTGTGAAGAAATGGATCAGGTATTTTAGTTCATTATCCATAATGCTCGTCATCCCGATTCATAAAGTATTAGGTAGCTACAATATGCTTTTTACTAGCAGGATAATCCCTATTGCCCGGCAGGCATCATTTTTCCATCTTATGTATCGATCAAACCAATACCAGGCGGCCGCTTTCGTCCGAGTTAAGCGGTCTGCTTTTTTCAAAGAAAAAAGCTAAACCGGTGGGTTGTTCTTCGAGATGGAAGCCAGGCGCTCTAAATAAAGTTGCAGAGCCGGGAACAAAGGCCGGTATACTTCTTCAAACAGGCGGTTGTAAAAATCATGGCGGGAGGAATCGGGCTCGACTGGTTGGGGGAAGATGTGGGTCATTTCTTGAGCAGCTTCACGGGCATTTGAATAGCATCCCATTGCAGCCGCCGCCAGAATTCCCGCCCCCAACGCAGTGGCATCCGTATTAGCCGCCCGAAAAACAGGCTTATTTGTAATGTCCGCAATAATCTGGCACCATAGATTGCTTTTCGCCCCACCACCAATAGCAATGTACCGTTGAACAGGCCGGCCCAGTGCTTCTTCCACACCAAGTGTACCCAGGCGCTGTTCGAAAGCTATCCCCTCCAGAATTGCTCGATAGAGATGTGCCAATTGATGAATACCACGCCAGCCGACAATGATCCCACTGGCTGCCGGATCCCAATAAGGGCCAAGTACACTATTCCAGTATGGGACGACCACCAGACCCTCGCTGCCTGGTGGCACCTCACTGGCAGCCTGGTCGTAATGATCCTGAAGATTATCTGCACCTTTGTCAGGCTGCCTGGCCATCTTTTCCATGAACCAGGAAAGAGTATAGCCGCCGCCCAGGAGCACTGTTTCAAGCAGGTATGTTCCCTGGAGGCCGCCGGTCATTGTCCGAAAGGCAGGGTTGAATATATACTGATCGCTATAAGTCCCTGAGACAACCGAAGTCCCCAGGGACAAATATGCATCTCCTGGAGAAGTGATATTGACTCCCAAACCGCTGGCTTGCCCGTCGCCAATTCCAACCACCACAGTCAATCCCGTTGGTAACCCACATGCTTCTGCGGCAGCCGGTACGACAGTCCCCACGATCGCTCCCGGTGGGTAAGCCTCAGGAAGCTGCCCAGGCCGGATGCCCAGACGGCTCACTAAAGTTTCCGCCCAGCAATTGTTTTGTATATCGAACATCCCCGTTGGATCGGCACATCCCCAACCGGTGCAGTACAATCCCGTCAGCCGGTGAACTAAAAAACTATGCACATCCAGGTATTTGTAGGTCCGGGCAAAAATATCCGGCCGGTATTGCTTGAGCCAGGCGATCTTCGCAATGGTCAGATTGACCGACAGCCGCTTTCCAGTCAGTCGATGGAAATCTTCTTGACCCAAAACTTGTTCCAGGCTTAACAGAAGTTCACGAGCCCGCTCATCCATCCAAAGAATACCGTTGGTCAACGGTTGGCCTTGCTCATCCACTGGAACGAATGTCTCGCGCTGGGGAGCGATACACAAAGCCACTAACCGCCTGCTATCCACCTGACTTACTGCCGCGCGGATTGCCTGGACGGAGGCCGCCCACCACGATTGGGCTGACTGCTCATGCCAGGTGGGTTGAGTTGTGATCAACTCTAGAGGACTATGCCCCCTGGCGAGGGCATTTCCCTTACAATCCCACACAACCGCTTTACAAGCGGAAGTACCACAATCCAGGCCTATGACGAGAGGAGAAAAATTTGTCATTGTTACTGCTACTTTAAGCCGCCCAACCATTGGTTAATGACATAAATAATAGCTCGTCTCTTTTAATGTGTCCCTGGCTAAACTTATGGAAGATTTACATTGTTCCCCGGAAAGCATTGTTTAAAATATTGCACATACGGATCGGCGGTCGAGAACCAGGCAAGTGATCGAATATCCGTCCTCATACCGGATAGTCACATCCAAAGCACTCACTTCTGAGGCTGACGGACGTGGATAGAGTACAAAATGCATACCAAAATGGCTTTGAAGGGCCGGGAATTCTGCAAGAGGAAATTGGGGCTTCAGGGAGGGATCGCTGGAGACCGCCTGCAGCCTATCATCCATCGCAAGAATAACTTTTTGAGAGTTTTGGTCGAAGCGTGTGAACCATCCCGGAAACATACCGGCCACGATAACGATCACAATCAAACCCGCCAACCGGCTGCGACGCTTTCCACCTGGCGCCGTTTGTTTGATCCGCAAATACCGGCTGACCAAAAACCGAAAGACTCCGCATAGCAGGATGGCGCCAATCAGCAATGGAATAAAAGTGATCACCAAATCCACGAGCCGCTGAGGACTGCCTCCCGTGAGGCGGATAAAGATCCAGTTAATGATCGTATAGAGCAAAATCGTCACAATCCCACCCCCAATGGCCCCCATATAATCATCGGTGAACCACCCCGCCATAGCAGCCACCAAGGCAAGCGCCAGGTCATATTTCACCAAATTGGTAAGCATCCTGCCCCAATCCAGGCTGAGATGCAAAGCCGGCAGGCTGATGACATTGATCGTGGAGAGTATCAAAACATAAGCCGTGCCAGCAATGAGGCCGATCATTATTCCGGGCAGTATGCGCTCGCTGCGCTCTTTGAAGGTTTCCTCTCGGAAGAAAACGCGTATCGAGTTTGCAATCCGCCTGAACATATGGAGTCACCTTCCAATTCAGTTCAAATGGGTTCCTTTTCGACTTTAAATAATACTACAAAATGGCTCAAATAATTGAGCCTGCCGGTGATCGCCTCATTACGGCCTTCCCAACCTCATCTGATAAGTTTTCTCGGCTTCAAAAAGTGAAAAGAATTGCCTAAAACCGCATTTTTTCTGAGTTTTTGAGCCCTTTTCCCGCGGAACAATTCCGGGTCACCCCCCACATATGGGAGTGAAAATCGAAAAACGAGCCTTTTTTTCCCATATATGGTGGTCAGAGGCATTTTGTTCCTCGTTGAATTGTACTAACGATCCCTCGGAAACCACGTTTCTCTCTACGGAGATTACTGGAGCTTAATTCAACCCAACCGCCTGGTTTTCAGGTACGGATATCAATGCCGGATCGTGGTCGGGCAGATCCAATTCCACCCGTCTGAGCTGTGGGACTCCTACGGCAATGATAGTGATAACCACAATGATCAGCCCTACCAGGCTGATCAGCACGCCAACGCCTCGACCGGCGCCAACACCGATGATTGGCCCAAGTACGGGAGCCAGCAGACCCCCTGGAGCCATGGCGGGCTTGAATATGTAATCGGCCAGAGGCGCGGCCAGAAGAGGCGCGATCAGGCTGGCAGACATGGCAATGGACCGGCGGAAGGCGAACACCCTCCCCTGCAACTCGGGTGCCACCTTGGCTTGCCAGATGGCCTGGCTGGAAGCAATGGTGATGGGTCCACAGAACATGGCTCCAAACCCGCATACAGCCAATAATGGCACCGAGACGCGCAGGCATACGGCAGCCAGGAACAGGCCGTCCAATAAGAAAGCTCCCAGCATGGCGAAGATCTTGCGTTTACCGCCTCCCCAGGCGCTCATCACCAGCGTCCCCACCAGCATGCCCACTCCCATCAAAGTACTGAGAAAGCCCAGTGTGCTCGCATCCCAGTTATCCAGGATCAATGGAACGAGCAAAGGTCCAATCACCCCGGAGAGAAAATTGAAGATCATATAAAAAACCAGCAGCGCCCGCAGCCCCTTCCGAGCCATAATATAGTCCCATCCGAAGCGCATCTCCTTCCAGAGTGAGCCTTTTTCTTTTCCATCGCGGATAGTGGCTGCAGTGCTCGGGATGCGTACGAAAAGCAACATCAGCAGGGCTGCAAAAACATAAGAAACAAAGTCAAGCAACGCCATGTTGCCAATCCGGATGGTTACGTACAGTACGCCCGCGATAGCCGGTCCGGCGATGGCCGGTAAGGCCTCCCCCAGTTGCGTGAATCCACTGGCGCGCCCGTAATGCTGTTTGGGAACCAGCAGTGTGGTGGCAGCAGAAAAAGACGGCCACATGAGGGTTTGGAAAGAGGCCATCCATAAATTGATGGGGATTACCATCCAAACTTGTAGGTGCTGGGTAATGAAAAGAACACCCACAGCCAGCACGGATAATCCGGCGCCAATGTCGCTTATGATCATGGCAGTGCGGCGGTTCCACCGGTCGGCAAAGACGCCCGCCAATGGCGAAAGCACCACATAAGGTACTTGCATGGCTACCTGTACCAGTGCCAGCATGGACACTGAGTGGGTTTGTTCATAGACCCATACCCCCAGCGCAAAACCGGTGAGCTGGCTGCCCAGCAAGGAGACGAGCTGGCCGAACCATATCGTAAAGAAGGTGCGCATCCCATGCACAGGTTTGGATTGATCAGCTATTTCCACGCTCTTGGCTCCTTTGTTTTAGTAACGCTTCCGATCGAATCCCGTCCATGTAGTTCTTTCAACCGCCCGCTCGGACCGGACCGTGGTCCTGTTCAAGTTGTTCCTCCGAGGCGCGGCTAACCTTCCACAGCCCTTTTATGCATATAGTTTTTGGTTCGCTCAAAATAAATCAAAGGAGGTTGATCTGAGTTCTAACACAATCCAAATTATCTTCCTGGTCAACAGATAACCCGCCTCAATTGGCGGGTTATTGATTTTCAAGCCGCCTCATTTTTGTTTCGCAATGATCTCAAGCCATCCTTTTATTGCATCAACCTCAACAACCGAGTATGCCTCGTGCTCGATCAGCGCCATAATGGCTGATCTGGGACCTTGCCTCCAGTCATCACTGCCGTAATAAGCATCTTCTTCTCTTTGTCTGTCCCCAACACTTCTGAACAGTCGAATGATGTAATAGCTGTTCTCATCATGTAGAGAGGCTCCGTGGTCCACCACTTGAAAATTCCATTTCTTCAAAAGGGGTAAAGCTTCGGTGATATATATCTGGTGAAATTTCTGCCTCGTTCCCGGCTTCAGGGTTAATGTCAATATCTCAATCACACCATTGGAAGAGCTCGTGGTTTCGTCGGTCATAGTTCCTTTTCTCGATGATTGCAACTAATAACTGAACTTTCCTACACACATACTTGAATAAAGGTCCGTTACGGTCTTTCCCGATGTTGAATAGGATTATTTTCCGGCTAAACCCTTCACAGGTCATCCGTTCATCTTGTTGAGAAATTCAAGGATTGCGTGGTTGAATAACTCCGGTCTCTGAAGGGGTGCGAAATGACTTACTCCAGTCAGAAAAACGAATTCGGCATTTGGGATACTTCGAGCCAGGTATTCTGCATGCTCTGGCTTGATGAATTCATCATGCTCACTCTGGACGATCGTCACCGGAACGCGGATCTTTTCCAGATCCTGTAAAGAATAATTTGGTTGGGTTCTTTGCATGAGACCGACCGCCTCAAAGAACTCATCGAATTGATCCGGCGTGGAGGAGAGCTCTTTATAGTCTTGTTTATGCCGGTTAAGGCATCGTCCAATCGTCGGTGTGAATACAAACTCCTTCGTTCCGCTCGGGTCCATATTGCATGCATAAAAAAACACGCCTTCCACCCGTTCCGGGAATTTTGCAGCAAGGATCAAGGCTGTGCAGGCTCCATCGCTCCAGCCCACCAGGCGCGGCCTTCTTGATGATTAAAGCATCCGCCACCGCCAGCACATCCGTTGCCATCAGATCATAGCTGTATGGACGTGTGTCCCGGGTACTACGGCCATGGCCGCGGCTGTCGATTACAACTACCCGATATCCGGCTTCTTCAAGTGCCGGGACTTGATAGCCCCAATTGCCACTATTACCAAGTCCGCCGTGCAGCAGGATCACCGGTTTGCCGGAGCCATAGGCTGAATACCAAATTCGGGCTCCATCGTTTTCGACATAGCCTTGCTCATTGGTGTACGGCAATGGCCCAGCGCCCTCTGCTTCAAATTTAATAAGATCATCATCATTTATTACCATTTCGATTCCCTCTAATGTTTTTCCACATGAAACGGATTGTAGAGAGTGTAACATCAAAACATGGGCAATAAGAAATAATCCTCACTATTGTATGAAGATTTGTTCTCCAAAAATAAAGAAGTTAATGAGACAAGGCGAATCTGTTTTTTTCAATTAATTTTTCTCACCTTTGCCGAAATGACAGCAAAGAAACAAAGGCATAAGCAATAGAAAAAGGAACCAGGATTAATAAGACGGTGAAATTAGTATCTCGGATGGCAAAAGCGCATGCAATGGCTCCAAGGCCGGCAAAGGCCAATTCCAGCAGCCACACGTAATTTGAAGCGATTGTATACTTTTTCGTTCGCCAACTTTCAGTATTCTGCAAATCGGCATATTTCGGGCGTCCTGGTCCATTCGTAGGCGCGGTCCGAAAAAACAAAGCTCTCCCCGCTCCAATGGAATCGTTAAAACTCTGCTCGAAAACCAACCAGGAAGAGCGCTAAGAGACTCGGGAGACTGCTAAAAAGGGGTAGTTTTTGGACCCGCAACGTTCTTATAGCCGAAACCCAGGGAGCGATAGTGCACAAAAAAATTAAGAAGGAGTGAGAATCAGCCAGGCGATGTCTTGAAACATACTTGTTGTGCTGAACATCGTTTCTATCGTTCCATGGAATAAAGACACATAAGGGTAGGACAAGTGTTTAACTGCACCTATGCTTAGAAAAGTTGATAAGCAAGCCAGGATAAAAGAAATAGCCATCAGGGGATGAATGAAATAACCCGTCAAGTGGATGAACGCCTGCAACCGTTTTTTGAAATCGATCTCATGATGTTGGGCCAAGAGGGCAAGATCTTCCTCGCTGTCCGGAGAGAACCACACGCCCACCGGCTTTGTTGCTGTTTATAGCTTGGAATAGTGGGAGGAATTTCTCCCGGACTCTGAAGATCTCTTAGATACAGAACCTTATGTCCTTTAAGCTGCATGCGATAACTTAAATCCAGGTCTTCAGCGAGCGTGTCTGATTGCCAGCCTCCAGCTTCCAGCATGGCTTTTTTTCTAAGGACCCCACCGCTGCCATTGAAGTTTTGGAAAAAACCGGCCGCGTATCTTCCGGTCTGTTCGATGATGAAATGGATGTCCATCAAGATCGCCGTTCCCCTCGTTAAGAATATTAAAATCCCGGTTGAGATGACCCCACCGGCTTTGAACAATCCCTACGTTTTCATCTTGTATAAAATAAGGCAGTGTCCGGATCAGAAAATCAGCCGGAGGCGTGAAATCGGCATCGAAGATCGCAATAAAATCTTCCGGGGTTTTTTCGAGGGCAGCCTGCAAGGCGCCGGCTTTGAAACCCTGGCGGGTTCTTGCGCCGGTAGATCTCTAGATTAAATTTCCTCTTTCGATAATCCTCTACAACCTTATCGATTTCCAAAATGGTATCGTCATTCGAATCATCCAGTAAGACAATCTGTGCTTTATCGATCCCATAAGCTTCCACCATGCAAGTGCAGGCATTCATAAGCCTGTGGATCACATATTTTTCATTGTAAATTGGTAGCTGAATGGAAACCGCCGGACGTAAGGTTGGACAATCTACGCAGAGGGGTTGTTTATAATGATTGGCCTTACTTAACATGTAATAATGGTTAATCCATACAAAAAAAACAGGAAACTAATAATTATCGAAAGGATAAAGAATATCCATTGTATAAACATAAGTCTCTTTCAGCCGGATCGGATCCTATCCTGCGCCACTCCTGCATACCTGGATCATTTTAGGACTCTATGCTGTAGCTTCTTTTGGCAAAAACCACTATATACTCTGTCAACCACAAATCCAGATCAAACATATAGGTTTTCTATAATACTGAAATGGGATTGAGTATTTGTGGGGTTGTGGTCACCGTAATTTTTTCCCCAATAACACCAAGAATCCCGGCAGTATGCTCTTAAAACAATGGCTGTAAAAATTACCTCAAAATAATTACTGTAATTTTACACCCTCTCACCCTCCAATTATTCATCTGGGAATCCCATCTCAAGGTAAAGAAAAACATCCGTATCTCTACGGATGTTTTTTATATTCTGTGAATTTGAACTTTTTATTAGGATGGCTCATTCTTATTGGCAGGAGCTTAAATAAACCGTCTGGGTCCGTGAACTAAATCCCGCCCAGATAGTTTTTCCACCTGTATGATATTCGTCAAGGTAAATGGAACGCCCATCAATTCCATCATATTCCACAAAACTGGTCTTATTGTTGGGCAGGCAGGTTATTTTTAACTTGGTCGTCACTGAGACTTCCTGTACGGACGTAACTCTCCACAATCCGCAATAAGATTTGCTTTTCATCCATATCAATGCTTAACCTTTTCATCTTCGATTCCGCCTGTTAGATAGACGGTGTAGTTCTTTCTCTGCATCCAGTGGTGTGATGGATAAGACAAAACCCCACTCGCCAATTAACGAATTGCGAGCGCGTTTCATTAAATTCTGATCGGTTTCGTTCAGCGGTCGGACGTGTTGGTACGTTGGAAAGGTCACGGATCACCCGGCAAAGGGATTTTGCCCGCCCATCCTTCAACCATTCCACTAGTTGGAGCTTGCGTTCCTGACGATCATCCGGCAACTGTTCGCCAGGTCCGGTCAGGATGGTAAATAAGCTTTCAAATTCTTCCGCCGAAGTCGGCGGCCTCAAACGATTATCCACCTGCCCGTCAGCTGGAACCCATACTGTCAGGTCTTTTATCTTGACGGCGTAATAAAGGGTTCTTTGTCCGGTGATATCCCGTTCTTCTATCCCAATAACATTCCCCAAACCATAGGTCCAATGCATCACAGGATCACCAACATTGTATTCCATATCAGCTCCTATTGGATTTTCTTGAAAAGAAGTGCGCCAGTCCCTTCAAAAGGACTGGCGCACAGCCTATTAAAGTCCCAGATGTGACCGTGATAAAGCATCAACAGATACAAATAAATTAGTACCTGCGCTGTCCACCGCCACCAGGTCGGCGGCTTTTTCCACCGCCCCCGCCTCCCCCACCATATCCACCACCGCCGCCACCGCCACCAAAACTGCGTTCTTCACGCGGCCGCGCCAGGTTCACTTTGAGTTCCCGGTTGCCAAACGATTTTCCGTTGAACATCTGGATGGCTTTTTCAGCATCCGCCTGAGTGGTCATTTCGATGAAGGCGAAGCCCTTTGACTGCCCAGTATCACGATCCTTGATCAGGGCTGTCGAAGCAACGGTCCCTGCCTGGGAGAAAAGTTCTTTCAATTCATCTTCGGTGGTGGCAAATGACAAATTGCCTACATAGAGTTTTATTTCCATTCTTATTACTCCTCAAAAAAGTTGTGCAGGGACTTGTGAAAAAGCCGCCAGAGATCCGGCGGCAGACACACATACAATCTTACTGCAAGAAAGGATATTGTACCATACAATAAGCTCACAGCCGGGATGGGTTCTGTGGATCTCAGGGCCCTCTCAAAGTCGAGGTTTGAAGTGTTGGCGAACGACCTTGTGTCTCTCGGGTATGCTTCGCGACCGTACGCCAACACCCCAAAAGCTCCTGAAACCTCCCTTGGGGGTATTCAATGGATGTACCCGCTTGGGTTCCGGACTTTAGGGAGGCCCAGGACCTCAGCTACTACTCAGCTCAGGGTTTTAACATTTTAGCTTGACAAAAGGGATGGTCTTCTTCGGTATACTTTGTGCGCTGAACACTAAAGAAACCGGAGAAGACCAAAATGGATTATACCCAATTGCCACCTGCCCAAGAGGTGGACGAAAACGAGTTGATATTTGATCTGGGCAGTTTGTACGAGTTTTTCATGAAAGTGCCAGATGTTCGACATTCTAAAGGGAAGCGATATCGTCTGGTTACCTTGCTGGTTTTGATGCTGCTAGCCAAACTTGGAGGGGAAGATAAGCCAAGCGGGATCACCGATTGGGTAGCCGAGCGGCAGGAACAACTGGCGATGTTGAAAATATTGAAGCGGGACGCAGTGCCTTGCCATATGACCTATCGGCGGGTATTGCAGGAGGTCGTGGATGCGCAGGAATTTGATGGATTGATCAGTCAATATCACCAGCAGCGGTTGAAAGAAGAGCAAGAGCTTGTTTTGACGATGGATGGGAAGACCTTGCGCGGCACTATTCCCTTTGGTGAATTACGAGGCACACACTTGTTGACCGTCTATGTTCCCAAACAAGGGTTGGTATTAGTGCAAGCACAGGTGGATCATAAGGAAAATGAGATTGTGGTGGCCCCACAAGTGCTTAGCCAGGTCAATTTATGTGGGGCAATCATCATCGGAGATGCCATGCATACTCAACGAGAGGTTTCCCGGCAAATTGTGGAAGCAGGCGGGCACTTCCTTTGGTTTGTGAAAGGCAACCAGTCTCGCACTCTTTGGGCGATTGAAAAGTTGTTTGTCCATGAAGCGTGCAATCTACACCAAGGAGCGCCTCTCTCCAAGGAAATGCAGATGGCCTCCAAGGTCAGCAAGGGACATGGACGCCTGGAAACACGCACGCTCATGGCAAGTACGTTGCTGAATGATTACCTGGACTGGCCGCATGTCGCTCAAGTATTTCGTCTGGAAAGGACGGTCTGGCACAATCGTTATAAAGGAAAAACACACGAGATCGTCTATGGCTTAACTGATTTATCTCCTCAACAAGGCAGCCCAACCCATTTGCTGGCTTTGACCCGGGATTATTGGGGCATTGAGAATGGCCTCCATTATCGCCGAGATGTGACCCTCCATGAAGATGCGACCCGACTAACCGTTGGGCAATCTGGCCGCAATATGGCCATCTTGAACAATCTCGTTCTTGGCTTGTGCTTGCATTGCAAACTGAACAACCTTGCTCATGCTAGACGATACTTCTGCGCCCGACCGGATCAGGCTCTCAAACTCATCCTGGAGGCAAAATAACCAAGAATGTTAAAGCCCTGCTACTCAGCTACATTCACCTTGACAACCTCATATATATAGGTTACCCTGTTATTAATAATCTATTTAGTTCAGCAGTCGCTGCTGTTGTACGTTTTTGAGCCCCGCTCGGATTCCCCCAACATTCCACTGACTTCTGAAGAAAAGGAACATCTGTGAACTTTGAACAGTTCAACTTGGATTCGCGCCTGTTGGCAGGGATCCAGAAGCTCGGCTTTACAACACCGACGCCTATACAAGAAAAAGCCATTCCGGTTGCAATTGCCGGCCAGGATTTGATCGGCACCGCCCAAACCGGCACCGGCAAAACCGCCGCCTTTGTATTACCCATTGTAAATAAACTTCTTACCGGCCAACGCCGGCGTGCCCGTGCTCTGATCGTCACACCCACCCGTGAATTAGCCGAACAGATCCACGAGACAGTGCTGCACTTTACAAAAGGTACCGGCCTTCGCTGCGTGACTATCTACGGCGGAGTGGGTGCCACCCCCCAGGTGCGGGCCCTCCGCGATGGCGTCGAGATCCTGGTCGCATGCCCGGGCCGCCTCCTCGATCACATCCGCCAGGGCAACGCTCGCCTGGATGGAATCGAATTCTTGATCCTGGATGAGGCCGACCGAATGCTCGACATGGGCTTCCTCCCGGATGTCAAACGCATTTTGGAGCATATCCCGGCCAAACGCCAGACCATGCTCTTTTCGGCTACTTTCCCGAAGGAGATCGAACAGCTGGCTGCCCGAGTGTTACACAATCCCGCCCGTATTTCAATAGGCATGAGCCGCCCGGCTTATACAGTGGCCCACTCGATCTATCCAACTCCCCAGCATCTAAAGACACCCCTGCTGCTTGAGTTGCTCAAACGCACTCAGAATGGTTCAGTCCTCATTTTTACCCGTACGAAACATCGGGCGGAAAAACTCTCCCAACAGATCCAAAGAGCCGGCATGCGCGCTACCAGTCTGCACAGCGACCGCTCTCAAGGTCAACGCCAGGCAGCCCTGACAGGCTTCCGAAGCGGACAATACCAGGTGATGGTCGCTACGGATATCGCCGCCCGCGGTTTGGACGTTGAAGGCATTTCCCACGTGATCAATTTCGACATGCCGGCAACGACAGACGATTACATTCACCGCATCGGGCGTACCGGCCGCGCCGAACATACCGGCGATGCCTTCACCCTCGTCACCCCGGATGATAGGGACATGATCCGGTCACTGGAAAAGGTCATCGGAAATCCCCTCTCCCGCCAAACTCTGGAAGGCTTCAATTATTCCATCCCCGCCCCGGCGGTTACTGCTAACTCCCCGGCACCTCGGTACATGTCAGCATCTCGTTCGTCCGCGGCGCCTCGTCCCTCGTCGGTATCTCGTTTTTCGTCATCTCGTCGTTTCCATTCCAGGAGTGGAAAGTAATTAATTCAATCGGCGCTTCCGCGTAAATGATCATCACCGCCCGGTCTCCCTCTAATAGGAAGGACCGGGCGGAATATTATCTCATGCCTCCTCACATCAGCTCTTTGGCTTTAGCATAGATGCGCTCCACATTAGGCAGTGTTTGGTCTTCCATCTGGCGGGCATAAGGGATGGTTTCTCTTGTGCACACACGTCCATACTTGAAGGCTAATCCTTCTTCCATCAAAATCGCTGCGATTTCGCCCGAGAGGCCAAAGCCCTCATAATCCTCATCTACAACCAGCAATCTCTTCGTTTTCGATACAGATTCTGACAGGGTTCTTCGATCAAGTGGGCAGACGGTTCGTAAATCCAGGACCTCGACCGAAATTCCTTCCTCTCTTAGTGTCTCCGCAGCTTGAAGGGCCCGGTGCACACTTACACCCACGCTCACAATGGTCAGATCATCTCCCCTGGATCGATACGCTGCCCGTCCGATTGGGAGTGGTTCCCATTCCCTGGGGACAGATCCTTTTGTTCCCTCCTTGGGAACATCATAATGAACAGTAGTTCGCCCACCGGATCCCAAAAACTCCAACCAGGATTCTGATAGTAATTTGTGTTCCAGAAAAATGACCGGGCCGCCATGTTGAAGGGCCGCCGTCATCAATCCGCCTGCATCAGCAGGGGTGGATGGAACGACAACGGTCAGCCCTGGGATATGGGCCAGCCAACCCCATAAGGACTGTTCATGTTGTCCCCCGTCTCCATAACCGCCTCCACATGGCGCTCGCACCACCAAAGGTACCTTCCATTTCCCACCCGAAAAAGCTTCCACTTTCGCCGCCTGGTTAATTAAAGCATCCATGCATACTCCCAGGAAATCAACCATATACAGCTCTACCACCGGGTGCAGGCCACCCATCGCAGCTGCAACGCCGGCTCCCAGGAAAGCGCTCTCACTGATGGGTGTTCCCCGGACGCGGCCCGGGCCGAACCGCACGAGCAGATTCCTCCTGAGCAAGGGAATATCCTCCCCCAAAAGGACAATGCGTGGATCGACCGCCATTGCCTGCGCAATTGCATCATCTATCGCTTGGGTAAATAACATGGTGCTCATGCTCGCACCTCAATTAATGCGGTTGTAAGGATATTTTCCATCTCTACCTCAACCTGGCGCTCTAATTCATTCAAACGGTCAATCTTGGATTGAAGGATCGTCCGCGTCCGCTTGAGCGGATCCAGAGTGATATCCCTGCGAGGGTCGCGCCAGGTAGAAATCACGGAAGCCATAATGGTCCTGACACCCGCAACTCGTTCACTTAGTGCAACGCCGGTAGGTTGCAGAAATGATTTCATTAATGGCCCGCCCATTTCCATCGATTCTTTGAATGGCTCCCGCAGGATTCTGATCAGTTGAAAACCGAGAAAATGACCTTCCAGGTGAACACAGCTGGCATGCAGGAAAATTGGTCCCTGGCCTGAGCGCAAAAGCTCTATCGCCTTTCCGCCAGTCTCCCACACCGCCCCCACATCGGTTCCATCGACATCCAAACTCGGAACACCCAGGGCTTTTGCCCGTGCCATTAATTTTTCACCCGTCAATTCTCCCGATTGTGTCGTGATTTGCCAACCATCATCCTTGCAAACAAAAAGTACTGGCAGTTTCCAAAGTGAAGCCAGATGAAGCGATTCCATCAGCATACCTTGATTTACCGCGCCTTCCCCAAAAAAGGCGACTGAGATGGATCCAGGCCGTAATACTTGCGCCGCCAATGCAAACCCGGTCGCAGCGGGACCACCTGCCCCGACAATTCCAGTGGAAGCGGCCAAATGTTCTTTCGAAAACAGGTGCATGTGCCCGCCGCTCCCTCCACACAACCCTTTGGGATGACCAAACAACTCCAGCAGGATCTGAACAGGATCCACCCCTCTCATTAGTAGTACCGGACTGGATCGATGGTCCAATGCCATTGCATCGCCATCGCGTAAGTGTGCAACAATGCCGGCTGCAATCGCTTCCTCCCCTGTTCCCAGATGCATCTCGCCGGAGATCATTCCTTCATGCCAGAATTGGGCAATGGCTTCTTCGTACAGGCGGCTCTTATACATCCATTCATACAGCGACCATATATCTAATGGCATGGCTACCTCACATTTGGCAACTTCCGGCTTCCCGATTTTTGAAAGCCGGGCAATTACATCTATTCAAATTCACTTCCGCCCTGGGAAGTCGAAGAAAAAAATGATGTGTTGGCAGACGGTCTCGAAGCCTACCCGAAGGATACAAAGACGTCTGCCAACACTCTCTACTCTGGCACCAAAGCCGTTAGTAACAGCGCCACACCCCCTACTATCAGGAGTGCCGGCCATAGAATCCACCCGCCACGTTGAACAGGAAGATAAGCGCAAGTGCGGTCAGCATGAGCCCCAGGATCAAGGCGCCGGTTACCCGGCGGGTTATTCGGTTGGCATCCTGATAATTATCCCAGGCCGATACGTACGCCCAGAATGCCGGGATCAGGATGAACAGCGCCCACCAGTTGGCCAGGAACGGGATGTTCATCTGTTGCAGCAAGAAGATCACTCCAAGCACGATCAGGAGAATTCCGGCGAACCAGCCAGTGTGACGCCCGGCGTGTCGCTGCCAGCGAGCCTCGCGCCGTGCCCACCGCTCGGCCCGGCGCTGATCCCGCCAGTCCCGGTAGCCGGTCGGGGGTGGATTCCCAGGGGCGCCTCCGGTGGTCTGGTCAGGCGGCGGATTGGGGGACGGGATCGGATTGGGATTTGTGTCGTTCATAGATAATCTCCTTTTTCTCTCGATCAATAAGCCATTCTTCCTTCTCAGGCTGATTGGATTTATCAGATTTATCCTGAATAAATATAGCTCGAGAAAATATGAATTGCATTAAAAAATAGCCTGGCCGCAAGTTTGGGACCTGTCTCTGCTTACGAACTTAGTCAAGTTGTGCTGCTGGTCCAGGAACATTATTTTTAACCTGTATAATTCAAAGAGAAAGTTCGGTTTTCACATCTCGGGATCATGACCATTTTCCAGAATAAAGGAAGAACAATATGAATCCACCCATGGATTGGCTGCTGGAAGGTGAACCGTGGATCGAATATCGGACCAGGCTGGACTTGCTCGGGCAATCCGAGAAGGAGCCTCAGGTGGCCTCAGCTCGTCAGGCAATGTTGGATAATAATGGCGTCAGAAATCTCGTCAATGAACTATCGGATTGGCCGGGAACCGTGATATCGAGCCATAAGAGCGCCGGTCAACCGTTCCATAAATTAACATTCCTGGCTGACCTGGGGCTAAAAGCCGGTGATCCTGGAATGGATAAAATAATCGAACGCATACTTGCGCATCAATCTACTGAAGGCCCTTTCACACTCCCTACGAATATCCCGACTCACTATGGCGGGACCGGCAGGGATGAATGGGCCTGGGCATTATGCGATGCCCCTCTCATCATTTATGCTTTGGCCAAATTCGGTCTGGGCAATGAGCCACAAATAAAATCGGCTGTGAAATATTTGAATGGATTATTGCGGGAGAATGGCTGGCCTTGCGCGGTCTCCAGGGAACTTGGTAAATTCCGAGGACCCGGCCGCAAGGATGATCCTTGCCCTTATGCTACCCTGGCCATGCTTAAGGCTTTATCTGAAATTGAGGAATTTTGCGAGAAGTCCG
Organism: uncultured Chloroflexia bacterium; assembly: GCA_963782935.1. GTDB lineage: Bacteria > Chloroflexota > Anaerolineae > Anaerolineales > Villigracilaceae > UBA877. The sequence continues at coordinate 46,599 of CAWALN010000016.1, forward strand.
GCCTGCCAGACGGGAACAGAGACATTATTGAAACAGTGGAGCGATAGCCTTTCGCAACACCCTTACATGTTCTACATGGGGACTGATTTTCGGAAACTCAAAGTTCCGTTCGTATGGTACGACCTTATCCATGTGCTCGATGTTCTGTCACGGTTTCCGTGGGTTTTGAAGGACACCCGCTTTCTCAATATGCTTGAGACCCTTGAAAGCAAGGCGGATTCCCACAGCCGTTTCACTCTCGAGTCAGTATGGACAGCCTGGAAAGAGTGGGAATTCGGTCAAAAGAAAGAGCCATCCCGCTGGTTAACTTTTACCGCCTGGCGGATTATCAAAGAGTGAAAAAAGAGTGTCTATAAAATAAGCTCCCCCGTTTTTGTTTATATGATCCCCTTCGGGTGCCTTGCCCCGCACGATTCCCGTATGATCAATTCTGTTGGTACTACGATGGATGCCGATTGTTGGTCTTTGAACTGTTCTTTGAGCAATAATAAGTTGCATTGCATAAGAGGCCATCTGCCGTTTGGGTACATCCACGGTGGTTAGGCTGGGACGGATCATTCTAGCCATATCAATATTATCAATGGAAGCGATCGCAATTTCTTCAGGCACATGGACATGATTATCGCTCATTGCCGCAATCGCGCTAATGGCGCTTTCATCGTTGGCGGCAAAAATGGCCGTGGGCCGCGGTTGCATTTGAAGTATTTTTACGGTCGCATTGTAGGCCGAGGATAAAACAGAAGACGGGTCAAGGGTAAAAATCAAATTTTCATCATAGGCTAGGTTATGGTCCAGGAGCGTTTGTCTATAACCCGTCAACCGGGCGTCCTGAATAGCCAGGAAGGCAATTCGTTGATGCCCCAGGTTAATGAGATGCTCAACCGCCTGCCGTGCGGCCATAGCTCGGTCGAATATGATCGTTGGCCAATCCTTAAAGGGTTCTTCCAAGCAGACCACATTATCAATCCGATCCCCAATCTGATCGAGTATATCTACGTAAGCCGGATTGGATGTGATCATGGCCGGCAAGATCAGGATCAATGAAGAAATTTCATCCTTGTGGATATTCTTATTGAAAAAGACGGGGTTTGTTAGCGCCTCGAAGAAACTAAAGAAACGGACTTCCAACCCAAGGCGATGAACCTCTTCAAATAAACCCGCTAAAATAATATTGTAATAAGGCCTTTCCAACACGTTGAAACTTCGCCCCCCTGCAATAATACCCAGCGATTTCTTGGCCGAAGCGCTCCCCAACTTTAAGCCTTTGCGCATGCTTGTTGGGTCGATATCCTAACTCTTGGATAGCCGCCAGCACGCGTTCCCTCGTTTCAGACGATACATCCCGAGGTCCATTATTGATCACATAAGAGACCACCCCTCTGGATACACCTGCCCGTTCAGCCACCTCGTTTTGTGTGATAATAGGCTTGTCAGACATCTCATTCCCTTGTTTCGCGAATAGTTCCAAACTTTACAGATATTCTGATCAATTTTCGAAATGATGCCCGCCACTGTAAGAACTGGGTGATCAAGCAATTAACTTGACTTTCTTATTAAAATAAGTATAATATTAATTACACGTGATGTCAACACGTGTTGACTATACAAGCCTTTTTTTTATCGGTAAACCTTAAAAAATCTGGTTGGGTCCCACGTACGGCTGGATAAAATCCAGACGTACTCATTTTATTCTTTTCTCAATGTACAGGAGGAGAAATATGAAACGCAGATTATTTTCTTTGTTCACGCTTTTGGTCATAGCAGGCATGGTCCTGACCGCCTGCGGAGCGAAAGCAACGACTGCTCCCGCCACCGTCGCCCCGGCTACGGTTGCTCCAGCGACGGTTGCTCCCGCTACAGTTGCTCCAGCTACAGCCGCACCGACTGTGGCTGAACCTGCAGCGACCCTCACGATCTGGGCTGACGACACCCGCACGCCCATCCTGCAAGGTTTGGCAGATCAAGTTCTCGCCAAATACAACGTGAAGCTCGTCGTCAATGATATCGGTGTAGTCCAGGACATCCGCTCCCAGGCGATCATCGCCATACCGGCCGGTCAAGGTCCCGATATCTACATCGGCGTTCATGACTGGCTTGGTGCGCTGGTCAATAGCGGTCTCGTCGCACCCATCGACCTGGGTGAAAAAGCCTCCTTGTTCGTTCCATCTACTCTGGCGGCATTCACCTATACCGACGGCAAACTCTATGGTATGCCATACGCCACCGAGAACCTTGGACTCTTCTACAACAAAGACCTTGTTAAAACAGTGCCCACAACCTGGGACGAATTACTTCAAATCGGCAAAACCCTTAAAGATGCCGGCAAAGTTGATTACGCCACTGCTATTTCCGCTGGGCCGTTGTACAATGCTTTGCCAGTCTGGACATCCTTTGGTGGTTATGTCTTCGGCAAGACCGCGAGTGGGGCCTGGAATCCCCAGGATGTCGGAATTGATAGCAAAGGCTTCATTGACGGGGTTACTTGGATGAAAAAAGCTGTCGACGCTGGCCTCGTTCCCAATACCCTTGACACTTCAGCCGCCGAAACAATGTTCGAGACTGGTAAGATCCCGTTCCTCATGACTGGTCCCTGGGCGCTGGATGGTATGCGCAAATCCGGAGTCCCCTATGCTATCGCTACAAGCTTCCCCGCTAACGGCGCCCCCTTCAGCGGAGTGCAGGGCTTCTTCGTTAACCCCTACAGCAAGAATGTATTACTGGCCCAGGCATTCCTGACCGAATTCATCGCCACCGATGGCATGATGGAGCAGCTCTACAAGTCAGGGAACCGTCCTTCAGCGTTTACGTCTGTTCTTAATGCAACGTCCGACGCTGACCTGAAAGCGATGGGACAGGCTGGCATTAACGCTATCCCGATGCCGAATATCCCCGAAATGGGTTCTGTATGGACTGCAGCGGATAATGGGATCACCCTGGCAATCACCGGCAAGCAAGCCCCCGACGCTGCCTTGAAGGATGCTGCAACACAGATTCGCAGCTTGATCGCTGGCGCGCTGGCCGGCATGGTCAACCTGCCTGGCACTTTCCAGGACAAGATCGGATGCGGTGCAACTTGGGATCCTGCCTGTCAGAAAAGCTCTCTGATCAAGGGTGCCGATGGACTTTATACGCTCACAGTTTCCCTGCCTAAGGGAGATTATGAGTATAAAGTTGCCATGGATGGCGCCTGGACTGTGAACTATGGTTCGGACGGATTACAGGACGGGCCTAACTACAAGCTCAGCCTGGCTGCCGATTCTTCGGTCACCTTCAGTTACGATCCAAAGTCCAAATTGGTGACAACCACAACAAAGTAAGTTACTTATTCGGAACAAAGGCCGGGGAGATTTTCCCCGGCCTTCTTTACTTCCCTGTATCAGAAGTTGAACACAAGGAGGTGAATACATGACCGTCCTGGTAAAGCAAGCTCCTTCCATAAAAAAGAAGGCTTCATTGATACCGGCTCAATTGGGCCGCTTTGTACTTCTTATTGTAGTAGATGCCGCTGTAGGCTGGTTTTTCAGCAAGTTGATCTCCCTGGGGTATTTTCCGTTTGCGGCTGCACTCCTGATCATTGCAATTGCAGCTAATGTTATTCTACTTCTCAAGAAAGCCTACCCTTTGCGCTGGATGGTCGTCGGGCTGGTGCTGATGACCTTGTTTACGATCTACCCGATCATTTTTACTATCTGGGTTTCCTCTACAAACTATGGCGAGGGGCATTTTGTCTCCGAAGAACAAGCAGTCAACCAGATTTTAAAAACGAAATATCTTCCTGTCACCGGGAAGTCATACAGCTGGACGGCATACAAATCTCCCCAGGGTGATTATGTCCTTTGGCTTCAAGATAGTACAGGGAATGGATTCCTGGCAAAGCCGGGTGAACCCCTCAGCCAACCCAAGCCGGGTGAATCCGGCGTGGGGCAGCTCGATAGCAAGGGCATCCCGACAACCATCGCAGGCTACCAAAGGTTGAATGTCCTCCTGGCGGCGACGGATAAAAACCTGACCAATATATTGTTCGGCGCGGTCGGAAAAACCATCCAGGTTCGATCCCCAACGGCAGCAGCGGAATTACTGCCAAAGTTTGTTTACGATTTGGGCAAGGATGCCATGATCGACCAGGAAACTGGAACCATTTACCAGAATTTGCGGGGTCTATTTACGTCGCCGAATGGCACTACACTCCAACCGGGTTTTATCGCTTCAGTCAAGTTCAACAATTTCAGAGATTTCTTCCTCAGTCCAGCTCTGCGAGGGCCTTTGTTGGAAGTGACCGCCTGGAACTTCGCCTTTGCCTTCTTAAGCCTGCTGTTGAATTTCGGCCTGGGGCTGGCCATCGCCGTACTGTTCAATGACCCGCACTTCCCCCTTAAGAAGCTCATCCGCTCACTCCTGATCATCCCCTATACCGTGCCGGCCCTGATCACCATTTTGATCTGGCGCGGCATGCTGAACCCCGATCTTGGCGTTATTTCAGTCTCCCTCAAGCATTTATTTGGCTGGTCTCCATCCTGGTTCACCGACCAGTGGTGGGCAAAATTTGCCATCCTGCTTATCAACCTCTGGCTGAGCTATCCTTATTTCATGCTCATCTGCAGCGGGGCCCTGCAATCCATTTCTGAGGATTACTACAACGCTGCCCAGGTGGATGGAGCCAATCGCTGGCAGCAGTTCAGGTTTATCACTTTACCTCTGCTGCTGGTTGCCGTCGGGCCATTACTGGTCGCCTCTTTTACATTCAACTTCAACAATTTCAATTTGATCTACCTTTTCAATGCGGGTGGACCGCCCATGGTCGGTACCCCCACCCCGGCCGGTCACACGGATATCCTGATCAGCTACGTGTATAATCTTGCCTTTTCTGCCAGCCGGGGTATCAACTACGGTTTTGCCTCGGCCATCACGATCATCATCTTCTTGATCGTCGGCGCCATCACACTCTTCCAGTTCCGCTACACCCGCATGTGGGAGGAGGTCAGTAAAAATGTCTAATCCAATTTCCACTCGACAGCCTCAGCCAAAAATGAGTGTCCAGCGCAAGGTCGGCATCGCTATTCGCCTGGTCGTTGCGGTGATCTTGATTATTTTTTCGATCTTCCCTGTCATTTGGATGATCTCCGCTTCGTTAAATCCGACCGGCTCTCTGGCCACTCAAACCCTGATCCCAAAGAACGCGGGATTTGAAAACTATAGCAAACTGCTGAACTCGACTGAATTTCCTTTCTGGATATGGCTCGGAAACTCGATCAAGATCGCCTCGATCACCTCCGTGCTTTCGCTTGCGATCACCACAATTGCAGCCTATGCTTTCTCGCGCTTTCGCTTCCGTGGTCGTGTGACGATGCTGAAAGGTATTCTGCTCATCAATGTGTTTCCAGGATTGCTGGCGCTGGTCGCTACGTTCCTGATGATCTCCCAGGCAGGAGACGTTCTTCCCTTCCTGGGCTTGAACTCCCACGTCAGCCTGATCCTGGTGTATCTGGGGGGAGCTATGGGTATTAATATCTGGCTCATGAAGGGGTACCTCGACACCGTTCCTCACGATATCGACGAATCAGCCATGGTGGAAGGTGCCACCGATTGGCAGATATTCATCAAGCTTATTTTGCCGCTATTGCGTCCAATCTTGATCGTCATCGCTATCATCAACTACATTGGCACGTATGGCGAGTTCGTCCTGGCGCGGGTGCTGCTCAAGGGCGCTGAACAATATACCCTGATGGTCGGCCTGCAAATCTTTGCGGGAGCGCAATTCCAGCAAAGATGGGGCGTCTTCGCCGCTGGCGCGTTGATGGGCGCATTGCCGATCATGATCATTTACCTGGTCCTGCAGGATCAAATTGTTGGAGGCCTGACCACAGGCGCGGTGAAAGGTTAATTGATGAAGTTATATTCAAGAAAATGGCCGTGGCTCACGATCCTGGCCATCCTGGGCATAATGGGCAGCGCAGCCGGTTGTAATCCGGCTCTTCCTGCGGATAAACCGACCATGACTTTTGAACCGACCCCCTCTGCAGCACAGATCACCCCCACCGCAGGGCCTGCGGCCCTGGTTAATCCTGGCTTTGAAGAGAAAGATGCCAATGGGCTGCCTGCCGGTTGGAGCAGCACAGGTGACCAGGCTGCCGTCCTTCTGGAAGAGAATGGTCATTCCGGCAGTCTCCGCCTGACCCATAAAGCTTCGGATAATTATCTGGTTGAAACATCGCAGGTTATATCGGGCCTGGCAAACGACTGGTATACCTTGCGCGCCTGGGTCCGTTCCAGCGGCAAACAGGTGGAAGTCTATTTGGCCCTTAAGTGTGGAGACCAGGAAAAACGAGTATATGTACCCGCCACCACCCCCGGTTATCGTTGGATCCAGTTGGTTGTCTCCAATCAGGTAACCAATAAGCAATGCACCATAAGCCTCCATTCCTTTGGGACTCCGGCTAGTTGGGCCAGCTTCGATGATATTGAATTGGTTCCCGCTCATGCTACCCTTTCCATCCTTGGCGCAGACATTTCCAGCCTGAAGAAGTCGGAAGATAAAGGGGGAGTTTATAAATATAGTGACGGGACCCAGGCCGATGCACTTCAGATTTTGAAAGACAACGGCCTCAACTATGCCCGCCTGCGAGTTTGGGTCGATCCGGCCGATGGCTACCATAACAAAGCCGAGATATTAACGATGGCCAAAAGGCTGAAGAGTTCCGGGATCAAATTGTTGGTCGATTTCCACTATTCCGACGATTGGGCTGATCCCGGTAAACAATATAAGCCGGCTGCCTGGGCAAATTATGATTTTGAGCAGCTTAGGCAAGCCGTCTATGACCATACTTTTGATGTGTGCAACAGCCTGGCTGCCCAGGGAACCCCCGCAGATATGGTCCAGGTCGGGAATGAGATCAACGCCGGCATCTTATGGCCGGATGGAGATTACAACCATTTCGATAACCTCGCCTCCCTCCTCAAATCCGGCTCTCAGGCTGTGAAAGACGCCTCCAGTTCCACTCTGGTCATGCTCCACGTCGCCGAGGGCGGCAACAATGAGATGAACCGATGGTTCTTTGATAATATCACCCGCCGGAAAGTCCCGTTCGACGTGATTGGTGTCTCTTACTATCCCTTCTGGCACGGCAGCCTGGCGCAGTTACAAGGAAACTTGAACGACCTTTCCGCCCAATATGATAAAGATGTGGTCGTTGCCGAGTTTGCCTATGCATTCTCCGTCCTTGAGGATGACTCCCTCGCCAACATTGCCAACAAGAGATTGGCAACCGATGGCTACCTTTTCACCCCTGAAGGTCAACGCCTGATGATGCGAGATGTCATGTCGGTTGTGCGAGCTGTCCAAAACGGACGCGGCCTTGGCCTCTTTTATTGGGATGCCACCTGGACTGCCGTACCCGGGAATGGATGGGATACAAAGGATCCCAATTCGGGCAATGCCTGGGAAAATCAAGCCTTATTTGATTACAACGACCGGGCCCTACCGGCCTTGGGAGAATACTTGTACCCATAAACCCCCTCATAGAGTGTGAATTCAGAAGTACAGATTCCTGGCATCCATATTGCCAGAATCAAGGCAAGTGAAGTTTTTTGTTCGTGAAAAGGTCCGCTGTGGCAGGCGGATCTTTTCTTTTCTGGTATTTAGGACGCCTCCAGCCTCTCCATATCTCATATCCTTCGACGCTCCTCGGTCATATTATTACATATCTCCTTCTATACCTTCCAATTCGGATTATAATAGGCGTGTTTATTGAATGAACGTTGTGCATTTATTGTCGTCTTATGGGTTTACCGGCCTGCAGTTTACAGGTTGCAAATGGAAGATGTTTTTATTGTTCAGTCGTTACGGACCCCATTCGGTTCTCTCGGCGGCGTCTTGGCAGATGTAGACGCGCCTCATCTCGCAGCAACAGTATTCCAATCCCTGATATCACAATCCAAGCTCGATCCGCAAGCCGTGGATGAAGTCATCCTTGGCCAGGTCCTCTCCGGTGGAGTTGGTCAGGCCCCGGCCCGTCAAGCCATGCGCTATGCCGGCCTGCCTGATTCCGCCCACGCCATGACCATCAACAAGGTTTGCGGGAGCGGGTTGAAAGCCATCATGCTGGCAGCCGGCTCCATCGCGCTGGGTGATTCCAACATTGTGCTGGCTGGCGGGATGGAGAGTATGTCCCGCGCTCCTTATATCCTGCCAAAGGCTCGTACCGGCTATCGCATGGGTGATGCCACCTTGGTAGATCTCATGATCAATGACGGGTTACGCGACCCTTATTCTGGCAAGTTAATGGGCGAGATCGCCGATGTGGTCGCCGAGCACTATGAGATTTCCCGCGAGACCCAGGATGAATATGCCATCCGTTCCTACCAACGGGCTCAAAAGGCCATCCAATCAGGTGTGCTGAAAGATGAAATAATCCCGGTGATCAAAAATGGGAAGCATGGTGAAGAGATAGTAATCTCCGAAGATGAGTTTCCTTTTAAAGCCGATTTTGAGAAACTTAAGAAGCTTTCCCCGGCCTTCCATCCCGGAGGGACTATAACAGCTGGTAATGCTTCTTCCATAGCGGATGGAGCCGCCGCTTCTATAATTGCTGGTGAAAAAGCCCTGATGAAGCACGGATTGACGCCTTCCGTCCGCCTGGTTGCCTATAGCACAAACAGCCTGGCTCCCGATCGCTATCCTGAGGCTCCCGTCGGAGCAATAAAGTCCGTCTGCGAGCGAGCCGGCGTTACCCTGAACCAGATAGATCTGTTCGAGATCAATGAAGCCTTCGCCTCCGTGCCCTTGATCAGCATGCTGGAATTGGATCTCGACCCGGAGAAAGTGAACGTAAATGGCGGGGCAGTCGCATTCGGCCATCCTATTGGAGCCAGCGGCGGGCGTCTGACGGCCACTCTTGTCAGAGAGTTACATCATCGGAATTTGCGCTACGGTCTGGCTACTTTGTGCATCGGTGGTGGCGAAGCCGTGGCAGCCATCTTCGAGCGAGTATAAGTCGGGACTTAAGTCGCAGAAGGATAGCCTCGGCAATCGCATGTCAGGTGATTAATGGAATTATGGATTTTTGATTTATTTGGTATTTTCCTGGTGGTTTGGTAATGGAGGTACGGCATGGGACAAACGGTAGGGATTTTGGGTGCAGGTCAGATGGGTAGTGGCATTGCCCAATTATTTGCCCAGCACGATCAACAGGTGCTGATCTACGATGTTTCCGCAGTCCAAATCGAAAAAGCATTATGTCATATTGAAGACGACCTCCAAAAACAGGTTAATAAAGGCATGCTCGAACCGGACAAACCATCTATGATCCTTGAACGGATCAAAGCCGCAAATCTATCCAATTTTGCAAATTGCACCCTGGTCGTCGAAGCGGTTAATGAAAATGCATCCCTCAAAATAGATCTCTTCCATCAAATGGATGAGATACTGGAGAAGAGTGCCATCCTGGCCTCCAACACATCTTCTATCTCAATCACTCGACTCGCCTCTGCCACCCAACGTCCTGAAAACGTCATCGGCATGCACTTCATGAACCCGGCCCCTGTAATGAAGCTGGTGGAGGTAGTCCGAGGTCAAAAAACCAGCGAATCCACATTCAAGACAGTGGCGGATTGGGTGGATAAGTTGGGTAAATCCATGGCTGTCTCTCAAGATTATCCCGGCTTCATAGTAAACCGCGTCATGGTGCCCATGCTTAATGAGGCTATTTTTGCCTTGTACGAAGGAGTAGCAACAGCGGAAGATATTGACAAGAGTATCCAACTTGGTCTAAACCATCCCATGGGCCCATTGACGTTGGCTGATTTCATTGGCCTGGATACTTTGCTGGCAATCTGTAATGTCCTGTATGAGGGTTTTAAAGATCCCAAATACCGCCCGTGTCCGCTCCTCGTCCGCATGGTCGCTGCCGGACAATTAGGCCGCAAGAGCGGAAGTGGTTTTTATTCTTATTGACATTTTCACGGCGGAGGGTAGAATGGATTTCAGTTTCATTCAAACCGAAATAAAGGAAACAGTGGGGTTGGTCACCATTCAACGCCCGGAAAGTCTGAACGCCTTGAACAGCCAGGTGGTTCATGAGCTGGATCAAGTCCTGCATAATATGGATGGCGATACTGGCGTGAAAGTGGTTATCCTCACCGGCTCAGGTGAAAAGGCGTTCGTGGCCGGCGGGGATATCAAAGAGATGCTCACCCTGGATGTCCCTTCAGCCCACAAGTTCAGCCGGGCCGGTCAAGCCCTGGTGCTTTATATGCAAAACATGAAGAAACCGGTCATAGCGGCAGTGAATGGATATGCACTCGGAGGTGGATTGGAGTTGGCCCTGGCATGCGACTTTGTCTATGCGGCTGAAAAGGCCCGCTTCGGATTGCCGGAAGTAACCCTGGGAGTTCTCCCCGGTTTCGGCGGCACTCAAACACTCACCCATGCCATCGGACCTGCCCGCGCTAAAGAACTGATCTTCACCGGCCGGGTCTTGACCGCCGCAGAGGCATTGGAGTGGGGTTTGGTCAATGCCGTCTTCCCTGGGGTACGAATTAATGGAGCGGACTCTGGAGACTGCTTTCAAGATCGCTCACAATGGCTGCCTCGCCATCACCTCTGCCAAACAAGCCATTGTCCAGGGAGGAGACCTCTCCCGGCCGGATGGGATCCGGTTGGAAAATGATTTATTCGCCGACCTGTTCGCCACCGAGGACCAAAAGGAAGGCATGCTGGCCTTCACGGAAAAAAGAAGCCCCGAGTTTTCAGGCCGGTAAACTAAAAGGAATTCCATAGATGGATTTTGAGTTGAGCGAGGATCAAAGGATCTTACAAAGCAGCCTGCGTGATTTCGTCGAGAAGGAAGTCCGGCCTCTGGCGATTCGCATCGACGAAGAGCACCATATCCCCGATGAACTGGTGGAAAAGATCTGCCGAATGGGTCTGCTGGGCAGCTATCTTCCAGAGACATACGGTGGTTCTGGCATGGACATCCTTTCCTATGCCATCGTGGTGGAAGAAGTCTCCAAGGCCTGCGCCTCCAGCGGCATCCTGATCTCAGCTCATACCTCCCTTGCTTGCGATCCGATCCTTCAAAATGGCACGGAAGATCAAAAACAGAAATATCTTTCCCTCCTGGCTACCGGCGAAAGGATTGGCTGTTTTCTCCTGACCGAGCCCGAAGCCGGGTCAGACCCGGCCGGCATGATCACCACTTACCGCCGAGAAGGCAATGATTTTATTATTAATGGGACAAAGTATTTCATAACCAATGGCGGTTACCGTGGCATCGGCATCCTCTTTGCCAGCCGGGATCGAAGTCTCAAGCACAAGGGTATATCCGCCTTTATCGTTGATCTGAATTCGGAAGGAGTAGAGATCCTTCGAAATGAAAGCAAGTTGGGCATCCGCGGCTCCTACACGACCGACTTTGCTTTGAATAACCTGCGCGTTCCAGCGGAAGCCCTTCTTGGCAGCGAAGGTCAGGGCTTCAAGATTGCCATGGAAACCCTCAACGGTGGGCGTATCGGTGTGGCTGCCCAGGCGCTTGGGATTGCGGAAGGAGCCTTCGAGCGCTCCCTGGCCTATTCCAAAGTTCGCAAGCAGTTCAGCCATCCGATCAGTGAATTCCAGGCTATCCAGTTTAAACTGGCTGACATGTACTCCCGCATCGAGACCAGCAAACTGCTCACATATAAAGCCGCCTGGCTCAAAGATCACAAGAAACCCTTTTCGACCGAGTCTGCCCTGGCCAAGTTGCATGCCTCCGAGACCGCCACCTACGTGACCAAAGAGGCTGTTCAAATCCATGGAGGGTACGGTTATATTACTGAGTATGAAGTGGAACGGATGTATCGGGACGCCAAGATCACCGAGATTTATGAAGGTACCAGTGAAGTTCAACGATTGATAATCTCAAGAGCACTGCTGACGGGAGGATGAGTATGCCCACCGACACACGCGAGTTCCTTTGGAATGTGGGGCATGGAGCGTTGCTGCCCATGTATATCGTGTTTGCGATTGCCTCGCTGATTTTCCTTTACGCATTCTATCGCCGCTGGCGAGTTTACCGCCTCGGCCAACGTTTGAACCGCCTGGATCAGCCCATCCGGCGGGTCATCCGTTATCTGGAGCGAGCTTACGCCCAGCTGCGGGTGCTGTTGGTCCGCCTCCCGGGGATTGCGCATGCGTTCCTTTTCTGGGGGATGGTCATCCTTTTCATCGCCACTGTGATCATCACGATCCAGGTGGATTTCACCCAGCCTCTCTTCCATTGGACCTTTTGGAAAGGCATTTTCTACGATTATTATTCCGTTTTCACCGATCTGGCGGGTGTGGTGGCATTCGGCATGCTGGTCGTCTTCGGCATCCGCCGGTACATACTTAGACCTGCCGGTCTGCCACAATCCTGGGACGATAAGCTGATCTTTGCCCTTCTGACAATCATCCTCTTGACCGGTTTCATCCTCGAGGGCTCTCGCAATGGCCGTCACGGAGATCCAGGCCAACCCCCGGTTGGCTGCCTTTTCACCGGTCGGCTTGTGGGTAGGCCAGCTCCTTTTACCGCTTGGAGAAGCAACTCTGCGGAATTTGCACCGGTTCACCTGGTGGGGTCATATGGTCCTCGTTATGGGTTTCATCGCAGTCATTCCCTATACCAAGCTGCGCCATATGTTGACCACCCCCGCCAATTATTTTCTGGCCGACTCTACGCGAGAAAGGTTCTCTGGCTCCGCTCGATCTGGAAGCCCCTGACGTGGACCATTACGGCGCTTCCAAGGTGACCGAACTCAGTTGGAAAGATATCTACGATTCTGATGCCTGCACAAAGTGCAAACGCTGCCAGGACCGCTGCCCCGCCTGGGCGACCCAGAAACCTCTCTCCCCTATGAACGTTGTCCTTCAGGTGGGTGAAGTAGCTTTCGCGGATCCGGCCGGGGATCTCATCGCCAAGGTCACGCCTGAGGTGCTGTGGGATTGCACCACCTGCCGTGCCTGTGAAGAGATCTGTCCGGCGGATATCGAGCACATCGCCAAGATCATGGAAATGCGCCGCCACCTGGTCTTGATGGAAGGCAAATTCGACGGCGATGAAGTCGTTACGGCAGTAAATAACCTGGAAGTGAACGGAAATCCCTTCGGATCGCCGATCGGCGCCCGCGCCGATTGGGCTGCCGGCTTGCCTGTGGAGCCAATGGACTCCGGCAAACCTGTGGATGCCCTTTATTTTGTCGGCTGCTTTGCCTCCTTCGACAAACGCAACCAGGCCGTCGCCAGGAACTTCGTCAACATTTGTGCTGCCGCCGGGCGTGAAATTGGGCATCCTGGGAAAAGAAGAACGCTGCTGCGGCGAGCCGTTGCGCCGGCTGGGGAATGAGTACCTGTATCACCAGACGGCACTCTGGAATATCGAAAAATTCCGCTCTTATGGCGTCCAAAAGGTGGTCACCGCCTGTCCGCATTGCTTCAACACCCTCAAGCGCGATTACCGTGAGCTTGGTCTGGACCTGGAAGTGGAGCACTACACCGTCTTTTTGGACCGGTTAGTCCGTGAAGGAAAGCTGAAACTAAAACCACAAGAGTTTGATTGCACCTATCACAACTCGTGCTACATCGGCCGGTATCAGGGTATTTTCGATCCGCCTCGTCATCTGTTGGAGGCCGCCGGCGGGTCCATCCACGAAATGGCCGGCAACCGGGAAGGAAGCTTCTGCTGCGGAGGCGGGGGCGGGCGTGTCCTGACTGAGGAAAAACGAGGCACCCGCATCAGCGTAAAACGGGTCGGGATGGCCCAATCCACCGGTTCACCATTGCTCGTCTCTAACTGCCCTTTCTGCCTGACCATGTTCGAGGACGGTATCAAAACCGGTGGAGCCGAAGGCAGTCTACGGGTGCGTGACCTGGCGGAGATTATCGCCGAAAGGTTGGAACCATAGCCATGGAGCTATATAGTGTGCCCGGTAATTTCTATAAACTCGACGGAGGGGCCATGTTTGGGAATGCCCCTAAAGCCTTGTGGCAACGCTGGATCCCTCCCGACGACCAGAACCGCATCCGCATGGCCACACGACCCTTGCTCGCCATCACTCAGAACGCGGTCATCCTGTTCGAGGCCGGGATTGGCGCGTATATGGAACCGCGACTGAAAAGATAGGTTTGGCGTCGACGAACCGGAGCATATGCTCTTGAAAGCCCTGGCTGACAGAGGCGTCAGCCCGGAACAGGTCACCCATATCTTTCTGACCCATTTGCATTTTGACCATGCCGGCGGCCTCCTCAGCGCCTGGCAGGAAGGCCGGGAACCGGAACTGCTTTTCCCCAATGCCCGTTACTACGTCAGCGAAGCCGCCTGGGATCGGGCCACCCACCCTCTTCAACGGGATCGGGCCTCATTTATTCCTCTCCTGAATGAGCAGCTGGATGAAGTCCGACCGGTTGAACCTGATCCGTCCGGAAGACAAATTCACCTTTGATGAGTTGAAACTTGATTTTTATTTGAGTGAAGGTCATACTCCGGGCCTGTTATGCTTCAATCTGCGCTACAACGGCTCGAGACTGGTGTACGTTTCAGACCTTGATCCCCGGGCGCCCTGGGTGCATCTGCCCATCTCAATGGGGTATGACCGTTTCCCTGAGCTGCTTATCGAGGAGAAGACCCGCCTCTTCGCCTCGGTGGCAAAAGAGAACGCCTGGATCTATTACGTTCACGACCCTGAGACGGCTCTTTCTCGGATCAAATATGATGAAGAACACAAGACTTATTTGCCTGTCGATATAAGGGGCGAGCTGAAAGGTGAACTACAGTAAAAATATTTATTAGTGACTTATATTGGTTATCTTTATTGGAGTAATCCATGTACGATCCGAAATTCCTGAATGAGCTACGCCAACGTTTCACCAAGTGGGAAAAGGCGACCCTGGCCGAAACCCTCCGCCGTGCTCCCGAACGACAATCTCAATTCATCACAGCCTCTTCGGAAGAGGTGGAACGCATTTACACACCCCTGGATCTGGAAGGTTTCGACCATGAAAAGGATCTGGGCCTGCCAGGCGAATATCCATACACCCGGGCTATCCATGCCACCGGCCAGCGCGGGCGCTTATGGACCATGCGGATGTTCGCCGGTTTTGGAACGGCCGAGGAATCCAACGAACGCTATAAATACTTGCTCGACCAGGGCGGCACGGGTCTTTCCATCGCCTTTGACCTGCCCACGCTGATGGGCTATGACACCGACGCGACCGAGGCGGAAGGCGAGTTCGGCACCTGCGGCGTCGCCGTGAGCTCGCTGGCAGATATGGAGATCCTTCTTAACGGCATTCCCCTGGACAAAGTTTCCACGTCCATGACCATCAACTCTCCCGCCGCGATCATCTGGGCCATGTACCTCGCTGTCGCGGAAAAACAAGGGCTACCTCTCGATAAACTCCGCGGCACCATCCAGAATGACATCCTGAAGGAATACATAGCCCAGAAGGAATACATTTTCCCGCCTGAGCCTTCCATGCGCCTGGTCGTGGATACCATGGAATTCGGATCGAAAAGCGTACCCCAATGGAATACCATCTCCATCTCCGGGTACCACATCCGCGAAGCCGGCAGCACTGCCGCCCAGGAGTTGGCGTTTACCCTCGCGGACGGCATGGAATACGTCCGTTGGGGAATCCAGCGCGGTATGGGGATAGATGAGTTTGCCCCGCGCCTGTCCTTCTTCTTCAATGCCCATAATGACTTCTTCGAAGAGGTCGCCAAGTACCGCGCCGCCCGCCGGATCTGGGCCCGCGAGATGCGTAACACCTTTAACGCCAAAGACCCGCGCTCCTGGCTGCTGCGTTTCCACGCCCAGACCGCCGGGATGACCCTGACGGCTCAGCAACCCGAGATCAACACGATCAGGGTGGCGATCCAGGCCCTGGCGGCAGTGATGGGAGGCACGCAATCTCTGCATACAAATTCGATGGACGAGGCTCTGGCGGTCCCATCCGAGAAGGCTGCCACCATCGCCTTGCGGACCCAGCAGATCATCGCGGCCGAGTCCGGCGTGGCCAACACGGTCGACCCGCTGGGTGGGTCCTTCTTCGTCGAAGCGCTGACCAACCGGTTGGAAGAGCAGGCCCACCAGTATTTCCAACGCATTAGAAGCTGCCGGCGGAGTCCTGCCGGCTATTGCCCAGGGATTTTTCCAAACCGAGATTTCCGAATGCGGCCTATACTTACCAGCGCGAAATTGACGAACATGTCCGCATTATTGTGGGGGTGAACGAGTACCAGGACAAAAAGCCTCTCGCCATCCCGTTGGTCGAGATGGATCCGATCGGATACGCCCGCCAGGTGGAACGCCTGCGCAAGCTGCGCGATAAGCCGCGACAATGGCCGCGTTGGGCAAAGTCTCGACCGCTTGCGCCTCGCCTGCCAGGGCACCGAAAACACAATGCCTTTCATACTGGATTGCGTCCGGGCTTATGCTACCCTGGGAGAGATCATCAATGTGAAGAAATCGGTCTTCGGGAAGTACACCGACCACCTGGATCTAAGATGGCCAATGTAAACGACTTCGCGATCGGGAGCATCCTGAAGTGTAACGAAAGGGAAGCACCCTGCGGTAAGTCGTTCCTACGAGGATAGGAGAAAGAGAATGAAGATAATGGTATGCATCAAACAGGTTCCCGACATGGAATCGACCTTCCGCATAAATGCGGAGGGGAATGGCTTGGAAGAACGTGACCTGTCTTTCAGAGTGAATGAGTACGACGAATATGCCCTTGAGCAAGCCATCCGAGTCAAGGAAGGCCAAGGAAATGCTCCGGATGTGACCGTCCTTTCCATCGGTCCGGCCCGAGTAGTGGAAGCCATTAAGAAAGGCCTCGCCATGGGGGCTGACCGGGGCGTCCACATCCTGGACGAACAGGCTTCTCAACGGGATCCCTACCAAATCGCTTCCGCCATCGCGGCTTTCGCCAAAGACAAGGGCTTTGACCTCATTTTCACCGGCATGCAATCGCAGGACATGGGCTCGGCCCAGGTGGGACCAATCCTGGCCGAACTGCTCGGCCTGGCCTGTGTCACTACGATCGTCTCCTTCAATTTAGCGGGAGAGCAGATAACCGTCCGGCGCGAGCTGGAAGGAGGCGTGAAGGCAGTGGTCAAGCTGAAGCTGCCCGCGCTGGTTACCTGCCAACTTGGGCTGAATACGCCCCGGTATCCCACTCTCCCCAATATTATGAAAGCCCGCCAGAAGGAATTATTGAAAATTTCAATGAACGACCTGATCCATGATGAAAGCCTCTCCGTCACCCAGAAAATGGACAAGACCGAGAAAAAAGGTAGCGGGTTGGTCCTGGAAGGTAGCGATAACGACCTGGCGGATAAGCTGGTAACTCTTCTGAAGGAGAAGACCGGCGTGCTCCGGTAAACAAGCGGGAGGCTGATTATGAAGTCATTGCTTATATTTGAACAACGAGAAGGCAAATTTCTGGATTCCAATGCCGAACTGATGGCTTTCGCCGAGCGGCTGAAATCCGAAACGGTTTTTCTGCTGGTCGGCAGCAAAAATGCTTTGCCGGCGATTTACTGGCAAGCTGTACCTGGCAGATGCAGGCAAATATGGGGAGTACAACCCGGATGTGCATAAACGACTCATCCTGGAAGCCGTCCAACGGGAAAATCCGGACCTGATCGTTTTCATGCATTCATCCTATGGTTGGGACCTGGCGCCGCGCGTGGCCGCGGCCCTGAAGATCGCCCAGCTCTCTGAAGTGGTGGACCTGGCCGATGGCGGATATGAACTCTCCTGCTTCAATGCCAAGATGCGTCGGGTGGTGATGCCGAAGACATCCAAAGCGGTGCTGACCATTCAATCAGGGGCTTTCGGTTCCGGCAAGTTCGCCGGCGGAGCGCCCCAGGTGGAAGAATTGAATGTGGCCGACACCACCTCCCGGCTGGAATTTGGCGGATATGAGGTGGTTCAGAAGGAGGGCCTGGACCTGACCCGGGCGGAGGTGATCGTCAGCGCCGGCAGAGGCATCGGCAAGAAGGACAATATTGCCCTCATTGCGGCTCTGGCCAAAGCCCTGGGTGGAGAGTTGGGCGCCACCCGTCCGGTGGTGGACGCGGGCTGGTTGGACCACAGCCACCAGGTGGGCACTACCGGGCAGATCGTCCATCCCAAGCTCTACGTGGCCTGCGGGATATCCGGCTCCATCCAGCATCTCGCCGGGATGAAGCAATCCGATTTCATCGTCGCCATCAACAAAGACAAGGATGCTCCCATCGGAACGGTGGCGGATGTGCTGGTGGTGGCAGACGTGCTCCAATTCGTGCCGGTGCTGACCAACCGCCTGCAGAAGTAAAGAGCTCTCTGTCTGCCGGAGGAGTGGATAAGGTTGGAGTCAATTGCATGGACCTGGAACTGAACGAGGAGCAGAAGATCATCCAGACGACCGCCCGGGAGTTCGCCCGGGCCGAGTTGGAACCGGTCGCGGCCAGGCTCGACCAGACTGAAGACCGGGAAACCTTCTTGAAGAACATCCGGAAACTGGCCGATC
Organism: uncultured Chloroflexia bacterium; assembly: GCA_963782935.1. Lineage (GTDB taxonomy): Bacteria > Chloroflexota > Anaerolineae > Anaerolineales > Villigracilaceae > UBA877. The sequence goes on from CAWALN010000016.1 coordinate 65,122, forward strand.
TCGGCTTCATGGGCCTCAACATCCGGGAGGAATATGGCGGTTCCCATGCCGGCATGGTGGCCTTCAGTGCGGCCATCACGGAACTTGCGCGGGCATGCGCTTCCACCGCCGTGACGGTCTCGGTCACGAACCTGGTCGCCAACGTCATCCAGGCGGCCGGTTCTGAAGCGCAGAAGCAGACATATCTACCCGAAATTATGCTCCGGGGAATATCCCGCCGGCAGCTTTGCCCTGTCGGAACCGGAGGCCGGTTCCGATCCGGCCTCCATGACCACAACGGCGAGCGCCGGATGGAAGTGGATGGGTATTGAACGGGCATCAAGAGGTTCATCACCAGCGCTCCTTATGCGGGTATCTTCGTCGTATGGGCCGTGACTGACAAAACCGCACCAAAGGAAAGGGTATCAGCTGCTTTGTGGTGGAGGCGGGTACACCAGGCCTGATGGTCGGGCGACCGGAGCAAAAGATGGGCCAGCATGCTGCCGCCACTCATGAAGTGATTTTTGAGGATTGCCGGCTGCCCGGTGAGGCCTTATTGGGTGAGCGCAATGCCGGCCTTCCCATGGCCACGAGCCAGCTTGCAGGCGGCAGGATCGGCATCGGTTCCCTCGCCCTCGGCGTTGGGTTGGCGGCCATGGATTACGCCACCCGCTATGCTCAAAAGCGGGTCCAGTTCGACCAGGTGATCGTCAAATTCCAGGCCATCCAATGGATGATTGCGGATGCCTATACAGAACTCGAGGCGGCCCGGTTGCTGCTGATGCAGGCCGCGTTTCCTGGCTGAAGAAGGCCGTTCGCTGGCCAAAGAAGCTGCCATGGCAAAGCTGTTTGCCACCGAGGCAGCCAACCGGGCCTGTTACTCGGCTATCCAGATGATGGGCGGCTACGGTTACTCCAGGGAATTCCCATTGGAACGGTATGACCGGGATGTCCGCATCACTTCCATATACGAAGGCACCAGCGAGATCCAGCGTTTGATCATCGCAAGGGAAATATTGAAGAATACTTCTTAGGTTCCAGCCTAAAAATAGAGGAACGCCGTTTTTTGAGTGTGTGCGGCTGCGCCGCACACACTAAAAAACGAACTGCTCTAGAATTTTCGGATAGGTTCATAGGTATATCGTCGCCATTTTATTTTAGAAAGGATAAGGGTATTTATGAGACCAGTCTATGTAGTTTCAGGGGGCGTATCCAAATTCGCCAAGGCCAGGCCGGACAAGACCTTCGGGCCTGGTCAAGGAGGCCTACGATTACGCCATGGCCGATATCGGGCTCGACCATGCCAAATTCTTTGAGCTGGTGGACGGCTCGGTCGCCTCCTATTTCTCCGACCACTTCACCCGCCAACTGATGGCCGGGATCATGGCCCAGGATTATCTTGGGCTTGTGCCCCAAGCCCGTCCCACCGGGTGGAGGGCGGCGGCGCCACCGGCGGCATCTGCTTCCAGGAGGGTTGGAAGAACATCGCCTCGGGCTACATGGATATCTGCGTGGCCTTCGGCTTCGAGACCATGAGCCACGTCGAGACCTGGAAAGGCAACGAGTTCATCGCCCTGGCATCCGACATCTCCTTTGACTATCCGGTGGGCGGTTTCTATTCCGGCTACTACGCCATGATGGTCACCCGCCACATGGCCGAGTTCGGCACCACGGTGGAGCAGCTGGCGCACGTGTCGGTCAAGAACCACGCCAACGCCTTCCACAATCCCTATGCGCAGAAACGCGACCCGCCTGACCATCAAGGATGTGCGCTCTGCGCCCGATGGTGGCCTGGCCGCTCACCCGGCAAGACATCTGCGTCATGAGCGATGGGGCCGCCTGCGTGATCCTTTGCTCGGAAGAAGGGCCTGACCAGGCTGGAAAATGCCGACCGGCAAACGCTATCCACGCGTGGTCGTCTCGGGGATCGGGCGCGGCACCGATGCCATGCGCATGGCCGACCGGCCGCACCAATCCCTGGAGGACTTCTATAAATATAACGCCCTGCCGATCGAGGAAAGCTCGATGAGACCCGCTCGTATTACAAGGACCTGTGGGAGCAAGGGTTTCCGCTACCCGGGCGTGCATTCCTTCCGGGCGGGCCGGATGGCCTCGCAGCAGGCCTATAAGAATGCCGGCATCAAAGATCCCCTGACGGAGCTGGACTTTCATCGAGCTGCACGACGCCTACACTTCCTCCGAGATCCAAACTTACGAAGATATGGGGCTGTGCCGCTATGGCGAGGGCGGGAAATTCGCCGAGGGCGGCAAGGCCTTCATGCCCGGCATCGATTACGGCTTGAAGCTGAAGGAAAAACCGGAGTGCCCGGTCAATCCCTCCGGCGGCCTGATCGCCTGCGGCCACCCGGTGGGCGCCACCGGCTTGATGCAAGGCGTCTTTGCCCTGTGGCAGCTGCAAGGCACGATCGACAAGCACTTCCACGACCCGGCTTTGCAGGTCCCGGACGCCAGGAAAGGCGCCATCCATTCGCATGCCGGCACCGGCACGTATGTAACCGTCAGCATTATGGAAAAAGCCAGTTAGGAGGTTCCCATGGCGAAAAAACTTTCCAAACGAGTCGAAGATAATATGGAGGGGACGGTCGTCTACAACATCCCCTTCCCCACCGGCGACGACCTGTCGATCTTGAAGGAGATGTCGCCCATCGTCATCAAGTTCCCTTACTCCATCGATTACAACTTTTCCTACGGGCAGGACTCGCCTTTCTTTGCGGCGCTGGCCAACAAGCGCTTCATCGTTTCGCGAGAACCCGAGACCGGTTACACCTATGCCAACCCGCGCGGCCACGACATGTACACGGGCAAGGAGACCGAATGGGTGGAGATCCAGCCGGAAGGCAAGATCCATGCCTTCACCACCTGTTATTTCGGCTCGGAGGCCTTCCTGGACCAGACGCCTTTCATCCTGATCCTGGTGGAGTTCGAAGGAGTGGACACCCTATTCCTCGGGCCGCCTGATGGGGGTGGACCCGGACGAGGCCAGGATCGAGTGGATCGGGAAGAAGGTGAAGGGCCATTTCCTGCGGAATTCCAAATTGAAACCGACGGATATTTATTTCAACACTGGTTGAGAATGAAAAATAATCAGGAGTGCAGGCTTTAGTCTGCGTTTTCCAACCTGGTGGACAGGCTGACCCATTTCACTTTGCTACGGGATGCTTTTCAAAGACTGCCCTCCAATGAGGTCTGGCAGACTAAAGCCTGCACTCCATTTGAGAGGCAACAATGGATTTTCAATTGAGTGAAGAACATCTTTTGATCCAACGGACCGTGCGCGAGTTTGCCGAAAAGGAAATCGCTCCTCGGGCCGAAGAGATCGACGCCACGGACAAATTCCCGACCGACCTATTCAAGCGGATGGCCGAACTGGGCATCCTGGGGATCCCCTTTTCGGAGACCTACGGCGGGGCGGGAGGGGATTACATCAGCCTGCTGCTGGCGCTGGAGGAGATCGCCCGGGTGTCCGGCAGCATGGCCATCATCCTGGACGCGCATACTTCCCTGTGCTGCGAGCCGATCAACCTGTTCGGCACCGAAGCCCAGAAGCAGAAATACCTGGTCCCGCTTGATCCGAGGCGAAAAGATCGGCGCCTTCGGCTTGACCGAGCCGAATGCGGGCTCGGATGCCGGTTCCACCCGCACGCGGGCCGAACGGGAGGGGAACGAGTGGGTGTTGAACGGTGAGAAGATGTTCATCACCAACGGCTCGATGGCGGACGTGCTGGTGGTTACCGCCCGAACCGACCCGGCAGAAGGGCACCCACGGCATTTCAGCCTTCATCCTGGAAAAGGGCACGCCGGGCTTCCAGCCGGGGCGGGATGAAAAGAAAATGGGTTTGAAGGGTTCGGTCACATCCCAACTCTTCTTCGAGAACTGCCATATTCCGGCGGAAAACCTGCTGGGCACGGAGAATGAGGGCTTCAAGCAATTCCTGACCACGCTGGATGCAGGGCGGCTGGCCATTTCGGCCATGGCGGTGGGATTGGCCCAGGGAGCTTTCGACCGGGCGGTGGCTTATGCGAAGGAGCGGGTCCAGTTTGGGCAGGCCATTGCGAAATTCGAGGGGGTCCAGTGGATGATCGCCGAAATGGCGACGGACATCGAGGCGGCCCGCCTGATGGTCTACCGGGCAGCCTGGCTGAAGAAACCAGGGGAAGCCATACACCAAGGAGGCCGCCATGGCCAAGTTGATCTCGACGGAAGCTTCGGAGCGGGTGTGCTACAAGGCCATCCAGATCCACGGCGGGTACGGGTATGTGCGGGATTATGCAGTGGAGCGGATGTACCGAGACCAGAGGCTGTGCGCCATCGGCGAAGGCACGAACGAGATCCAGAGGATCGTGATCGCAAAGAATGTGCTGGGGAAGTAAAGATCGTCGAACGTCGGATAGTCAAAGGTCGGATGGAACGTTGGCAGGTTGGCACGTTCACACGTTGGCACGTTGGCAGTGTTTTCACGTTGACACGTCAAAGGCCGGCGAATTGAAGCTGGGAGGTCGTCAATAAATGTTCAAATTACCTGACACGGCACTATTTTTTAGACAGGTGAAGGTCTGCGGAATTGAGGCGGAAAATATTCGATCCGCCGGAATCGGATCCGTGGAGGTATTCGGTAGCGGATCAACAGGGCAGGTGAGGAACGAATATGAGAAGGCGGTAGGTTGGAATAGGGCCATGATTAGAAACATTGTCCCAAGAGGGTTCAGAAATTCGTAACGTATTTGGAGACTTTTTAGAACCTTCGGACCGACGATAGGAATCTCCCTAAATGGAACACATGTTCTATATATCATTATCCATCGAAAGCTTACATTTGTCAGCTTAATATTAGTTCTTGGTACAAAACGCTCAAGATCACCCTTGCGAAGCGTTTTTTGGAGAGGCAAAAGCGCTTTAGGATAACCTTCGCAAGGCTTTCGCACCAGAAACGTAATTTAAGGTTGGTATAAAGGAAGGGAAGACCTAACAGGTTTTGCCCCCTCCATTCTATTCCGGGGTGTCAAGCAAAAAAACCGTTAAGTTTGGGGGAGGTTGGGTCAGGAATTTAGGAGGGACTCGACGGCTTCAGCGGGGGAGAGGCGGCGCTCGACCAGGTCCCGGACGACGGCGGCATACCGGTCTTTTCCCAGCCGGGTTCGAAAGTCTTCCAATAATGTGCGGGTGAGCCTGGATTTCCAATTCCACCTCGAGGCGGGCATGATCCCGCCGCTCCCATTCGCCGGTGGTTTTCAGGAATTCCGCATGCCGGTCGATCGCCCGCACCAGTTCAGCAACGCCGCGACCATCCAGTGCGACCGTTCGAAGGACGGGAGGACCCAGAGGCGGCCGGCTTCCTTGTCTCCGTCGGGATCGAGCGCAGAGATCCGGCCAGAATTGAATTTCTTCCTGACGGGATGAGCCAACCCGAGCATGTTTCGGAGGGCCTTCTCTGTTTTCTCGGCGCCGGGAAGGTCGGCCTTGTTGACCACCAGGATATCCGCAATCTCGAGGATGCCGGCTTTGATGGCCTGGATATCATCCCCCAACCCGGGCGCTTCAACCACCAGGGTGGTATGAGCCAGGCGGACAATCTCGACTTCGGATTGGCCGGCCCCAACCGTTTCGATCAGGATGAGGTCAAACCCGGCGGCATCGAACACCTGCACGGCTGCGGCGGCAGCCTGGGCCAGGCCTCCGAGGGAGCCGCGGGAGGCCATCGAACGGATAAATACACCCGAGTCCCCGAAGAGATCCCCCATACGGATGCGGTCCCCCAGGATAGCCCCGCCGGTGAAGGGGCTGGAAGGATCGACGGCAAGGATGGCCACTCGGCGAGGCCGGCCTTCCGGCGGTTTTCGAATTTGGAGCGCGAGTTGGTTCACCAGAGAGGATTTGCCCGTGCCGGTCCCGCCGGTCACACCGACCAGGTGGGCCCTGCCGGTATGCGGAAAAAGTTCATCCAGCGCCCGGCGACCTTCGGGGGATCTCGTTTTCGACCAGGGTGAGCAGGCGCGCCAGCGCGAGAGGCTGTCCGGCCAGGACGGATTCCACCAGGGTCATTTGAAACCCCTAGGCGCGATCCGGCAGAGCCTGGCGGATATCCGCCACGATGACGTCGGTCGAGGCGCCGGGACCGTAAATGGCGGCCACGCCCAATTCCTTCAACTTGGGGACATCCTCGTCGGGGATGATCCCGCCCAGGAAGACCCGCACATGCTCCTGGCCATTGGCCTTGAGCAATGCAAGGATGCGCGGCACGAGGGTCATGTGGGCTCCGGAAAGGATGGAGATACCCACCACATCCACATCCTCCTGGAGGGCAGCTTCGGCGATCATTTCGGGGGTCTGGCGCAGGCCGGTGTAAATGACCTCCATGCCGGCATCGCGCAATGCCCGGGCCACCACTTTGGCCCCGCGGTCATGCCCATCGAGGCCGGGTTTGGCGACCAGTACACGGATCTTGGGAGTGCTCATAATGAACTCCAATAAAGAAACAATAAAGACAATCTATCTCTTATTATAAGCGTTTTTAAGGTTTGAATATTCCTGTTTTTTCAACTTTGCTTGACTTTCCCTTAAGGCGGAATTACAATCTTTCCTGAGCGATGAAGCTCGCTCGTTTCCATGGAAACCGCCAGGATTTCGGCTGATAGCTTCTGCCCACCCAGGCAGAAGCTTTTTTGTGCGCATCTGAAATTCTTTCGGAAAATCTAAAGAAGTCAGGAGAACACCATGTCATTAATCGAATCTGTACACGCCCGTGAGATTCTGGATTCACGCGGCAATCCCACCGTGGAAGTCGAAGTGATGCTGGATGAAGGCGCATTCGGCCGGGCAGCCGTGCCCTCGGGAGCCTCCACCGGCGTACATGAAGCCCTGGAACTTCGCGACGGCGATAAATCCCGCTACGGCGGTAAAGGCACATTGAAAGCCGTTGAGCATGTCAACAAGGAAATTGCCAAAGGGATCCTTGGGATGGATGCATTGGACCAGGCCGCAGTGGACCAGGCCATGATCACTCTGGATGGCACGCCCAACAAGAGTAAATTTGGCGCCAATGCCATCCTGGGCGTCAGCCTGGCGGTGGCGAGAGCGGCAGCCGAATCCTCCGGTCTGCCTCTCTACCGCTACCTGGGCGGGGTGCCGGCCAAAGTCCTGCCGGTGCCCATGTTCAACATTCTGAACGGCGGTGTGCATGCCAACTGGCAAGGCACCGACCTGCAGGAGTTCATGATCGCTCCGGTCGGCGCGCCGAACTTCCGGGAAGCCCTGCGCTGGGGCAGCGAGGTCTACCAATCCCTCAAAGGTGTGTTGAAAGGCGAAGGCTATACCACCGGCGTAGGCGATGAAGGCGGCTTTGCTCCCGCGCTCAAGAAGAACTCGGATGCAGTCGAACTGATCGTGAAAGCCATCGAAAAGGCCGGCTACAAACCCGGCGACGATGTTGCCATCGCGCTTGACCCGGCTTCCAGCGGCTTCTACGAAGACGGTTTCTACAACCTGCGCACTGAGAAACGCAAGGTCACCTCGGCAGAAATGGTGCAGATGTACGCCGATTGGGTGGCCAAGTATCCCATCGTTGTGATCGAAGACGGCCTGGCCGAAGATGACTGGGACGGCTGGAAGCTTTTGAACCAGACCCTGGGCGGCAAGATCGAGCTGGTGGGGGATGACCTGTTCGTGACCAACGTCGAGCGGATCGCCCGCGGCATCCAGGAAAATGCCGCCAATGCCGTCCTGATCAAGCTCAACCAGATCGGCAGTTTGACTGAGACGATCGCGGCCATCGAAATGGCTTATAAAGCCAACTGGGGCGCGATGGTGTCCCACCGCTCCGGCGAAACGGTGGACAGCTTCATCGCCGACCTGACCGTGGCCATGCGCACCGGTCACCTCAAGACCGGCGCGCCCTGCCGAGGCGAACGGGTGGAGAAATACAACCAATTGATGCGAATCGAGGAAGACCTGGGCGAGTCAGCCATCTATGCAGGACGGAAGGCGTTTGTCCGCTGATCCTGGCTGAAGGAAGACTTATAAAAAATTCACACCCGCCGAACGAAAGGCGGGTGTGTTTGTTTATCAGCCATGTGTCATCGCACGGAGAAGGATATGCCGATCCACTAATCCGAGCGGTTTGCCATACTGATCGATCACGACCAACCACTTTCGTTTTGGGGACATCATCATTTTGATTGCATCCACCAGGGGCGTTTCGGGCCTGGCGGTCAGAACTCCCGGGGACATTAATCGACCTGCAGTGACTTTGCTGGAGGGTGTCTTTCCGCCCCGCAATGCGGCCATCACTTCAGCCTGATCTTCAGGCTGGATGCGCGCGACCACGTCCGAGTCACTGATCAGGCCTACGGCATGGCCCTTGCCATTCACCACGATCACGCGATGGGAGCCACTCTCGAGCAGGGTATCCACGATGGTGCCAGATCATCCTTTTCCTGCACGACCGGAATACTGGGGGACATTACATCCGCGACGGTGTGAGCTGCGCCAGGAGGCGCGATCATTTTTTTGGCTTGCTTTTCGGCGACCAAACGCAGGATATCCACCCGTGACAGCACTCCCACCAGCTGGCCGGTTTCATCGATCACCGGCAGACGTTTGATACCGGCCCTGGCCATGCGGGCGGCGGCCAGGCCGAGGTAATCCCTGGCCCGGACTGTGATGGCAGGTTTGGACATTACATCCGCCACCTTGAATGAAGTCTTACCCAGCCGGATGATTTCCGCCTTCAGTGTGTTTGCATCCACTTTTTCGGCAATGGAGAGACGCTGCTGCAAGCCGGCTCGCTCCAGCAAGTCTTCATCGGTCAGCATGCCAACTACATTCCCTTCATTATCGACCACAGGCAGGGCTTTCAAAAGTGTATCGAGCATCTTTTGCCAGGCACGGCCACGGACATTTCCGGCGAGAGGCTGATGACCTCTTTGGTCATCACTTCTTCCACATATTTATCGGCCGGCAGCGGGTTCAGGTAGCGGTGGGTATATTTGAGCACATGGATATCTTCCAGCGTGATCAGGCCTTCGCTCACCATCGGCCCGACTATATCGATGGCGTGGGCGATCCGATCGGGCTTGTCCACCACCTGGATACAGAGGGAAGGTCTTCCGAAAGCCCAGGATCGCAGCGGTATGAATATGGGAATGAGCCCCGAAACCGGCCACTCCCCGCAGTACGGTTGCGCCGGCAATACCCTCTGTTTTCAACGTTTCCAGGATGGCGGCGTAAAGCGGCCGGCCGCGCCATTTGTCACTTTCGCCAATAAAAATCGTGAGGAGTTGCGCATCTTCACTCAGTCTTGAAGTCATGTTTGCCATCCTTTATAGGGCACGCCCGAGTAGAATGCCGGCTGTCACAGCGATTGCGCCGAGAATGCTGCTTCCAAACAGGTTGAATAAGCCCAGCCAGACCTGACCTTTCAAGATCATATTCACGCTTTCGTAAGTATACGTCGAAAAAGTAGTATATGCGCCGAGAAAGCCAATGGCTACGAGTAGCCGCCAGCGAGGATCCACCAGGAAACGTTCGGTGACCAGCGTAATGAAAAAACCCAAGACCAGAGCTGCCGGTCACATTGATAATTAAACGTTCCGTAAGGGAAGGTGGTGCCAAAGCGTTCTGCTACCCAGCCACCCAGCCAGTAGCGGGCATTCGCGCCCAGGATGGCTCCCAACGAAATAATAAGAAATGTTTGCATGGATTGAATATGCTCCTCGGAAAGCCATCTCCTAGCCTTAAACACCAGGCCGTTTCCTCTTCCGTAAGGTAATTTCATTAGGCAATTCTCTAAAAGAATAGCTCCAAATCAGCCTACTATTCTTTCAATCTTTTCCGTAACAATTCATTTACGTGACGTAAACCTTACAATTCCTGCTTACAAGCGTCGAGTTTCCAGTTGAGGGTTTTTGCGTCTTGCAGGAACTGGTAGGGGCGATATCACCATTAGCTACCAATAATCAATAAAAAAGGCTTCTACTGAGTATTCAGTAGAAGCCATCAGTCCCGAAGACATTTTTGGCGAGCTTCATCGCCGACCAGAATATTTTATCACGTAAACAAGTAAAATATATTCATCATGGCAGCCGAAAATAAAATAAACCGATTGAGCTTATTCCCTGGACTCAACCAGCATTACCAGCGATGGATTGAGCATAAGCGGCTGCGACCTTTCAGCACTGGCTGATGAATTCGGGACGCCACTGTATCTGTATGACCAGGTGACGCTGGATGCATCGGTCCAACTCTACAAGCAAGCGCTGGCGGAATTCTATCCAGCCGAAAGCGGAGTGACATACGCGGGCAAGGCATTCATTTGCCTGGCGGTGGCGCAGTGGACCCAACAGCAGGGGCTATGGGTGGATTGCACCGGGCAGGGAGAGATCGGCATTGCCGTCGCCGGCGGAGTCAGGCGGGAACACTTACTGGTCCATGGCGTGAACAAATCTCAGGAGGATCTGAATGCGGCCTGCCGCCATGCCGGCACCATCGTGGTAGACCACCTGGACGAACTGGCCACCTTGATCTCCATGCCGGCGGAGGCGCCCGGGCCGGATATATGGTTGCGTTTCCAGCCGGGTGTCGAGGTCGAGACGCATACTCACATCCAGACGGGACAGCTGGGGAGCAAATTCGGGATGGAGCGGGAGGAATTGGAACAAGCAGCCGGCCTTTTACGGCGGTCCGGGCGGCCGCTCAAGGGGCTGCATTTCCATCTCGGCTCGCAAATGCGTCAGGCTGCGCCAATAGGCGAAGCCATCCAACGAACTTTGGAGGCGGCTGCCAGCATCGGGATGCCCGGCAACTGGACCCTTTCACCGGGCGGCGGTTGGGGAGTGGCCTACAATGAAAATGAACTGCCTCAGCCGGAGGCCCGGGATTATATCCAGTTAGTTGCCAGGGAAGTGACAGAAGGCTGCAAGAAGCGGGGGCTGACTTTGCCACGGCTGCAATTGGAGCCGGGACGCAGCCTGGCGGCGCGGGCTGGGGTGGCAGTGTACCGCGCCGGGGCGGTCAAGCGTTCGGGCAGGCGGACATGGGTGCTGCTGGATGGGGGCCTGGCGGATAATCCCCGCCATGCTCTTTACGGGGTGAATTATTCGGCTCTGGTCGTGGACCGCCCCACAGCTCCCAATGAAGAAACGGTCTGCCTGGCCGGCCCGTACTGCGAAAGCGGAGATGTCCTTTCGATGGACCTCCCCCTTGCGCCGGTCAAAGCGGGAGAATTGATCGCCGTGCCGGTAAGCGGGGCGTATCAGCTCAGCATGTCCAGCAACTATAACGGCGCCTGCCGCCCGGCGGTCCTATGGTTGAAGGAGGGGAAAGCCCGCTTGATCCAGGAGCGGGAGAAACCGATCGATCTGTTGCGGCGGGATAAGCCATTAAACAAATCCGCGGACAAATAACATCTCCCGGAGATGGTAAAATTCAGACCTTGGAGAATTTTCTCCACATCACCCTAAAGGTACAGGTCACATGCCAAACCCCCTCGCCCACCCTGCCGCAGCCATCCCCTTTACGAAAGCCAAGCTGGTTTTTTCGGCACTGGTCTTCGGCAGCATTGCGCCAGATTTTGGTTACTTTATCAAGGTTGGGCAAGGCTATTTTATGTACACCTTACCGGGCTTGCTCCTGTTCGACCTCCCGGTTGGATTTGTCTTGTTGTGGCTGTTCCAGACTTTGGCTAAATGGCCGCTGCTTTCCCTGCTGCCCATAGGACTGCAACGACGCTTGATCGATCCTGCCCGCCGGTTTACCTTTGGGCCGGTCAAACGGTTTGGCTTGATCCTGCTCTCTCTTCTGGTAGGATCGCTTACTCACATCATCTGGGATTCCTTTACACATGATTACGGCTGGGTAGTGGAGAATTTTGCCTTCTTTCATACTCCCATCGCCGGAATTCCGTTATACGACCTCCTCCAAACCCTGAGCACCTACCTCGGCATCGCCATCCTGTTCTACTGGTTCATCCGCTGGCTCCCGAAAGCCACCCGGAGCGAGGAAGTGCCGGCCCGCTTTTCCGGCAAGATCCAGGCTTTATTTCTGGCATTGACAGGAGTGGCTCTTGCCATCGTGGAAGGGCTGATCTTTTATTCCAGGCAAATCGCCGGCGCGCAGCCCATCCACAGGCATATCTGGGCCGGTGGAAGCCTGCGATTCTCGGCTTTGTTCATTGTCCTATTCTTCCTGGGGATTTACTGCCTGACATGGATAGCCGCTTTCCACAAGACCACCCGGCGGTCCGTTTGATCCTTGGCCTAAAGGGAAATTAATTCAGTTCTTCTTCAAAAGCACCCTCCCGCCGGGGAGGGTGTTTTACTCAGCGTAAGAAAAATTCAGATTTATAATATTTGCAGTCCTTCCCTTCTCACTTCAATTTCATATCCATCTCCGCTAAAGGACATCCATGGGACGAACACTATCACTCGGCAGCAAGTTCCGTTACGGCCTGGCCGACCTGGGTTTCGCGTTGATCACCTCGGCCATGCAATTCTTCTTGCTCTTCTATTACACGGATGTAGCCGGGATCAACCCGGCCCTGGCAGGGACGGCTCTGCTGGTGGGAAAACTGACCTGGGACGCATTGAACGATCCCCTCTTCGGATATTGGTCCGACCGGACCCGATCCCGCTTCGGGCGGCGGCGCATTTATATGCTGATCGGGGCAGTGCCGTTGGGAATTGCCGCCTGCGTCATGTTCTCACTGCCGAAAGGCCTGACGGGAGTGCCGGCCTTCCTGGCGGTTTTGCTGTCCTTCTGGCTGGTGGATACTTTCCATACCATGACCACCACGCCCTACTATGCCATGACGCCTGAGCTAACCCGGGACTACAACGAACGCGCCAGCCTGACCTCCATCCGGATGGTCTTCAGCGTTTTCGGTTATATCCTGGGGGCAGCCGCCACCACAATCCTGGCAGGACTCTTCCAGGGATCGGGGCTGAACCTCCAACAAGCCTGGAGCGCCACGGGGGCGGTCTTTGGGGCGATCGCAGTCATTACAACCTTGATCACCACCTTTTCCGTGAGGGAAAACCCGGAGCTGGCGGGGCTGCCGTCCAAACTTCCGCCTGTTAAAGCCATTCTGACTCCCTTCAAGAATAAGCCCTTCATCATCCTGATGCTGGCATTCCTTTTGAGCAGTTTCAGCTTCACCGTGCTGACCGCCCTGGTGCCCTATTTCATCCAGTACCAGCTCAACATGAAAGACCAGGTTCCCTTCGTTCTCCTGGTCATGCTGGTGACGATCGGTATCTTTCTCATCCCGGCCAAACTGGTTTCGGACAAGATCAATAAGGGACCGGCTTATGCCCTGGGATTGTTCATCGCTTCTTTGGCGGTCATTACAGGCTTCTTTTTCCCCCACGCAGCCACACCACTCATCTACGTGGTCGCGGCGGTAGCCGGGCTGGGCTTTTCGGCCCAATGGGTCTTTCCATGGAGCATGCTGCCGGACGTGGTGGAGTACGATGAAAAGATGACGGGGGAACGGCGGGAGGGCATTTATTACGGCCTGTGGGCTTTCTTGAGCAAGTTTACCGGTGCGTTGGGTGTGGCCGTGAGCGGTTGGGCGCTGGGTCTTTTCGGTTACGTGCCCAACGTGGAACAAAGCACCCGGGCTTTATTCGGCATCCGCCTCTTCTTCGCGATCGTGCCGTCTGTTGTGATCCTATTCAGCCTGCCGTTCCTGATCTGGTATCCCATCACGCGGGCGAAACACACCGCCCTGGTGAAGGAACTGGCGGAATTACAAGAGAAGAAATTAACCACTAAGAACACGAAGTAACACAAAGGAAAAGAAAAAAGAAAGATTTTTTCTGGATCCCACCTTCAATCACTTTCGTGAGTCAAATTGCCTAACATACCATTGTTGAGCTACGCTAAACCAGGAGGAAATATGAAAGCTGTCATTATCGGATCCGGGATGGCGGGCCTGACGGCCGGAGCGGCTCTCGCCAAGGCCGGACATGAGGTAACCATTTACGAACAGTTCCCCACCCCCGGCGGAGTTACTGCCACGATCAGCCAGGATGGGTTCAGTTGGGACCTCGGCCCGCTCATTTTGGAGGGATTTGCACCCGGCGACAAGGGCAGGGTCATCCTGGAGGAACTGGGCGTGAGCGAGCAGGTCCCCGGCATACACGAGGACCGCGGCCTGTCCATGCCCGAGTTCGCCTTGTGGAGACCGGAAAAATATGAAGGTCCCTACTGGCGGCGGGAGACGGTTGAAAAACCTTTTTCCGGAAGAAAGTGAGGCATTGGACCGGTATTACCGCTTCTATGACGGGATGATAAGACTCATGTCGCTCGCCCATCAGTCAGAAACCGCCCATGGACTTGCCGCTTTGTGGCTGAAAATGCGGATGCTGCTGGCTTTCCAGCCGGTCAAGAAATACGTCAATTGGAGCGGCGGGCAACTGATGGACCACTTCTTTCAATCGCCGGCGTTGAAGACGGTCTTCCTGGGCATCGTGGCGGATTACGTGACCGCCCCCAGCGAATTCCCCGCCCTGGGAGTCCCATCCATCCATTTCGAGACGGCCTTCGACAAGCGCATCCCAACTTTCCCGGGTACCAGGAGCGCCCAGATCGCTTATACGTACCTCCTTGGGGGCTGCCAGAAACTGGTGGATGCCATGATGGGAGCGGTCCTGGCCCACAACGGCAAGGTGATCCCAAATACGGAGGTCAAAAAGATCCTCGTTGAAAACGGGCGGGCCACCGGTGTGGAGCTGGCGGACGGGCACATCGAGACCGCCGATGTGGTCCTGGCCTCCGGTGGGATGAAAGAGGTCTTCTTCGACCTGGTCGGACGGGAAAACATACCGCCGAATCTAGCCCAGCCAGATCGAAGCCAACAAGCTGATGGAATCCGTCCTGATGGTGCAATTGGGCATCGATTTCGATCCCACTCCCTACCAGCCGGCCGCTTTGTGCTATTACTACAAGACCCAGGACCTGGAAGGGGCCGTCCAGCGCCTGCGCACGGGGGACTACCACCGGGGCAAGGATGGGTTCCTCATCTACGTACCCTCCATGCATTCACCTTCCATGGCCCCGGCGGGGAAACAGGCCGTCACCATTTACACGGTTGCACCCGACTGCCTCTCGGAAGGGAGTTGGGCAGAGCGAAAAGAAGAATTGGCGGATGCGTTGGTGGCAGAGGCGGAAGTTCACATACCCGGGCTTGCGCGAACATATGTCTCACCCGCCTGATCCTGACCCCGGATGATTACAGGGTGCGGACTCACCTGGCTCACCATTCCTTTGGAGGCGTCCCGCCGATCATCGGCAACAAGCCCCCGACCCATAAAACGCCCATTGCAGGGTTGTGGTTCATCGGCGCGCAGAGTGAGAGCGGCGGCGGGGTGATGAACGTGATGACGGGGGCTTATAAGACAGCCCTGAAGATCATAAGCGAAAATTGAACGAAATCCGGTAATAGAACAAGGCCTCTCCTGCACAGGAGAGGCCGTTGTTCATTTACGCCTGCATCTTTTCCTTTTCCAGGATGGCTTCCCGGATCTGCTCATAGCGCTTCTGGTTGAGGGGATAGAACAGGAGCGCCAGGTTGCCCAGCAGGATCAATACCGCCGGCAGAGGCCCGATCAACAAACGCATACCCAGGATGGAGTTGGCCGATTGGGCCGCATCCGGGACGTAGCCGAATAAGCCCAGGCTCTGTCCCACCAGGAAGCCGGCGAAAGCGCCGCCGAGGGCGGTAATGAAGGTCATGATGCTGTAATACACTCCTTCGCGGCGCACCCCTGTCCGGAAATAACCATATTCGATCGAGTCGGGCGCCATCGACCACGGCAGCACATAATGGGAGGCA
Source organism: uncultured Chloroflexia bacterium (assembly GCA_963782935.1). Taxonomy (GTDB): domain Bacteria; phylum Chloroflexota; class Anaerolineae; order Anaerolineales; family Villigracilaceae; genus UBA877. Next base: position 80,949 of record CAWALN010000016.1, read on the forward strand.
AACCCGAACCCTGCCAGGACCATGAACACCAACGCGCCGGTCTGTCCCAGCCGGTCGGCGATGAAGGCGAAGAGGACCACGGCCAATAAGGTCAGGGTCATGCCTATGATATAGGCGGTCCGCTTGCTGACCTTCTTTGCAAACCAGACCCAGAATGGAATGGTGGCGATGGTCACCACCAGCAAGGTGATCATGGCCAATGTCACGGCTGCTTCTGCCCGGAAAATATACTTGTAGTAATAGATCAGCATGGCTTCCATGATGGCCACGGCGGTGGTATTGGCGAACCAGGAGGACAGCAGGAGCATATAGGGCCTGTTCGAGAAGACATCCTTCATGGATTTGAGGAGACCTTCGCCTTTGGGTTGTTCCACCTGCCTGGGTTCGCGGATGCTAAAGAATGCAGCCAGGAGCGAGAGGGCTGCCAACACGCCGAAAATGGCTGCCATGCCGATGTATCCAGCCGTGCGGGTGGCAAAGAGGGCCATGAGCGGAAGGGCGGCTCCGGCTCCCAGAATGGTGCCGATCACTGCAAAAACCTGCTTGTACCCGGAAATATTGGTGCGTTCGTTGTAATCCTTGCTGATCTCCGGCAGGAGGGCATTGTAGGGAATATTGGTGAAAGAATAAACTGTGCAGAAAAAGACATAGGTGAGCAAGGCCCACCAGAATTTGCCGGCCTGGGCGGCAATGCCGGGATTGCGGAACATCAGCACAAAGGCGATCCCAAAGGGGATGGTGAAGAAGAGAATATACGGGCGGCGGCGGCCCCACCGTGAGCGGGTATGATCGGACATATAGCCGATGAACGGATCGATAACGGCATCCCAAATTTTCCCGACCAGGAGAGCCGACCCGGCCAGGGCGGCGCTCAAACGAACTTCATCCGTCAGGAAATTCAACAACCAGAACGAGGTCAGGGTGAAGAAAATGCTGCTGCTGAACTCGGCCGATCCATACCCAAGCTTGGTCTTGAGGGAGATCTTGTCGCTCATGCTCGCATCCTTTCTTAATGGGAAGGAAATAGGAGCAGCTTAAGGCAATCAAAAGCTGCCCGCCGGCGTAACAGATGGGACCCAAGGAAAACTTGATGGGTTTCCTGAAGCGATGGATCCCATATTCAACATCGCCGAGGAACAACATCGTGCAACCCACCGTCACCAATACCGCCGAAATGAAGGGAAAAGGTGCTGCCGAAGAGGGTGGAAATGGCCCGGGTCACCATGAACGGCATGACCAGGCCGTAGACCAGGACGGGAATTTTGAAATTGCCCAGCCCCTTCCAATACAGGCTCATGAGACCGGCATAGATAAGGATGAAAACAGCCCCAACGATAAAATCCTGCCAATGGAACCCATTGAAGCGGATGAATGTGAGCGCGTATTCCAGGTAGGCCACCATAAAGACGCCGATGGCGGCATAGAGGATCTTATCGTTGGTCATGTCGATGTTGAAGATATCCGCCAGAAAACAAAGCCCCAATCCGACCAGGATCCAGACGGTATAGCTATTCCGTGCAAATGGACTGAATAAGCTCAGCCCGGCAATGACGATGGCCAGGAAGGTGGCAGACGGCTGGATGATGGCGGTCCTTTTTAGATCGTTGCGGTTGCGGGCGACCATGTATAAAACGATCAATGCAAGATAGAAGGGGACAGGGATCAAGTGAAAAAACATGCGGCCATCCTTTCCATTCAACCGGCCCTCCGGCCGGTCGCTTTACAAGACCGATTCCGGCTTTACTTCAAGCCCGGTCTCAGCCGACTGCAAAGCCGCCAGGGTGAACTGCAAGACGGCTTTGCCGGTAGGCCCATCCAGGTTGGGCCGGCCGCCTGTTTTCAGCTTCTCGATAAAATCCCGGGTGGCGGCGATGAAACCTTCGTGCCACTCCACCCCTTCGACCGGTACCGGAGTGGTTTTGCCATCTTTGAAGAGCATCAACTCGGGCAGATCGACCGTCCGGGCGGTATAGCGGTTGATGAAGAGGATACCCTTCTCACCGATCACCTCGATCCGGTCATCATCGGCGTAATAGTCCGAGAAGATGCGCATGTGAGGGGTGTACTCTATGTCCAATTGGCCATAGCAATGGGAGGCCTTGTATTGGAACATGATCATGGCAGGGGCATCGATCTTGACGATCCCGCCGGCTTCCTTTACCTGGGTCTGGTCGATCCAGGCGAAGACCTTCTCCACCGGGCCGCCCAAATAGTAGGCCAGCGAAAAGAGGTGATAGCCGTGGTCAAAGACGAGGGGACCGCCGCCGCACTTCTTTTCGTTGAATTGCCACAGCCAGGCCGATAGGGGCACTTTCCAGGCCGTATCGCCCGTCCCGGTATTTACATGCAACCTGACCGCCCGCACTTGGCCGATCTCACCGGCTTCGATCATTTCCTTGGCCCGGCGGGCGGGCTCATAATAGACGAAGGTCTCGTACACGCGCAGGCGGACACCCGCCGCATCTGAGGCCGCGATCATTTGATCCGCTTCCGCGGCCGAGAGAGCCATGGGTTTCTGAACGGAGACGTGCTTGCCGGCCCGGCAGGCCGCTACGGTCATCGGGCAATGCAGGTGATGCGGCGTCAGGAGCTCCACCAGTTCCACTTCCTTATCTTCCAATACGCGTTCGTAATCGGTATAGACTTTCTCGACCCCCCATTCTTTGGCTTTCCTGGCGGCGCGGACCCTGTTCGGATCGCAGACAGCTACAATGCGGGCATCCGGGTTGTCCCGATACCCCAGTTGGTGCAGCCCGGAAATGCGCCCGCATCCGACGATGGCAACGCCGATGGGTTTCATGAAGGGTTATGGATCCGGCAGAGAAGGCTCACTGCAAAAATGAAAACCGCCACAAAGAGGGCCGGTCCCACCATGCCAGCCCGGGCAGCCAGTCGGGTTTGTACCAGGAAACCTTTTTTCATTTTTGACTCCTCAAGGAACGCCGGTTGGGGACGGGAGAGCTTGGAGTTGTTCGCCAGGTTTTATGAGAATACCAAAGAAATATTGGGATAATTCAGTATATAAGGTTTTCGAATGCCGGTCAACCAAAAGAGGGCAGAGTTTATGGTTAAAACAGGCATGAGCGGGAAAAGTTACCACTCATGCCTGTTTTATGTTAATTCCAGAATTGACGCTTGTTTACCTGACCAGAAAAGCCAGTTCTGTTCGATATTTCTTCGTATCCGTTTCCTTGTCCGGATCGCTGAGGTAAAACTCCACCCGGCCATTCCACCATTCGGCGTCGTTTTTTACGGACGTATCCCACTCGATTTGATTCTCCTTCGCCCATTCGAGCAATGCCACGGTGGCCTTATAGACGCCTTTACCTTTATACGGGCCGGTGTAAAGCAAAGTGGCATATTCCCCTTCCGGAAGCAGGTCCGTGATCACTTTTCCATCCCCGGGGAGTTCCTGCTCGATCGTGAAGCCGACCTCGATATCCAGTTGTTTGGACATATCCGTGGTTAGATAGCGGATGATGGCCGGACCGGTGGACTCCACCCCTTTCTCTTCCAGCCATTGGTTCACTTGTTTCCATGCAGGGCCCAGGTAGGATCCAAAGGGAATAGGGACTGCCATGCGGACGGCAGCGTAGCGCTGTTCCTGTCGATGTTCCAGGGCCGGTGTGGTAATCATAGGGCATACTCCTTCACCTAACAAATCATGAAACCCAATAAAGGAACTCGACCCGATGTATCTACTCACAGGTGGTTTCGTCCTCCCCAAATCGCCCGCTCTTTGGGCTATTTGGGGAGGTGGCCGGAGGCCGGTAGGGTTGTTTTTTGCTTTTATCCGTGAATATCCTTCCGAATGCACGTCTTTCGAGTTCCATTTCCGGATGGTGTGAGTAGATACGACCCGATTATAGAACATATATTCATACACGTCAATAATTACCGATATTATCCGAATGCAATTCTACCACCCCCAAAATATCTATCCGAAAACTCTGGAAGAGATCATTTTTTGAGTGTGTATGGCCCGGCCGCACACACTCATAAAACGGGGTCCTTCTATCTTTAGGATAGTTACAAAGACAAGGTGCGTTGGACAAGAACAACCGTCCAACGCACCTTGAGCAAAGGTCTCAATTCCGGATTGGATCTATCAATGCCTCGTCAACATGGGCAAGTAAACCTTGAACAGGTTTATTATGGTCCAGTCATAAATAGCCGGGCTGGCATCGACATTCCCGGCCCGATCAATGGCATAGACGTAAAATGTATGCGGGCCGAGTCGCCAATGTGGACGAAGTCCAGGGGCTGGTGCAGGATGAATACGTCAACTGCATCATCCATCTTGCACATGAACGAGGCGGCTCCGCTGCCGGTCCCGTCGTTCCCATTGAACGAGAAATTGGGAGTGGTGTCGGCGGGATTTGGAAAGACGGTGATGGTTGTATTGGGAGCCAGGTTATCGATCATCCAGGTGAACGTGGCCGGCGAGGCGAGATCAGTATTCCCGGCCAGGTCGATCGCATAAACGGAGAATGTGTGGGAGCCATCCGGCAAGGCAGCCCAGGTAAGACCACTCACGCAGGTCGAGTACGTCCCCGCGTCCATCTTGCACATGAAGGAGGCCACCCCGCTGCCCGTTCCGTCATTCCCGCTGAAGGTGAAGGTCGGAGTGGTGTCCTGCTCATATTGGGCCGGTTTGGTATCGATGGTTGTATTCGGTGGGGTGGTATCGACCAACCAGGTATACGTATCCGGCGTAGGATCAATATTGCCAATATTATCCACCGCGGCAACGTAGAACGTATGAGAACCGTCTGCCAGGGCAGTCCAGGTAACGCCGCTCGTGCAAGTCGAAGGCGTCCCACTGTCCATGGCGCAACTAAACGAGGCCACCCCGCTGCCCGTCCCGTCATTACCGCTGAAGGTAAAGGTGGGCGTGTTGTCTGTATCCGGGTTCGCCGGCTTGTTGATAATGGTGGTATCCGGTGCAGTCGCATCCAGCGTCCAGGAGTACGTATCTGGGGATGGATCGACATTTCCGGCGTTATCGACGGCGGCGACATAAAAAGTGCGATAGCCATCCGCCAAAGTGGTCAAGGGAGACCCGCTGGTGCAGGCCGTAAACCCGGGGTCGCCGTCCACCTTGCAGACGAACGAAGCTATTCCACTGCCGGTGGTGTCATCGCCGCTGAAAGTGAAGGAAGGCGTATTGTCGTTATTCAGGGACGGCGGGCGGGTAAGTATGGTGGTATTCGGTGGAGTCGCATCGACCGTCCATAAATAGGAAGCGGCTGAGGCATCGCTGTTCCCGGCGTTGTCTATGGCATAGACATAGAACGTATGCGGCCCGTCCGCTATGGCCGGACTCTGGGTGAAGGGACTGGTACAAGGAGCAGTCGCGCCGGCATCCATCTTGCACATGAACGAGGCGATACCGCTGCCGGCGCCGTCATTTCCGCTGAAAGTGAACGTGGGGGTGGTATCCTTATCGAAATGCGATGGCTGGCTGTCGATGGTTGTATCCGGCGGGGTGGTATCGATGACTATGTTCTTGTTGAACCCGAGCGAGCCAGAGGCCCCCGGCGGAGGCAGGGGCAGGTAGGCGTTATTGCCGCTGCCGTCCTTGATCGTCCCTGTCCCAAAGGAAAGAGAAGCCGCATCGACATAATCCAGGTCGGCAGACGTATCCCCGGGCTGGATGGCATAGGTGAAGGTTAGTGTGGCGAGACCGCTCCCGCTGGTGTAGGTCGCCAGGCGGTCCGTGTCACCGGTCTCGATGTTCAGTATCGGCACGCCGGTCACGAATACATTTTTGGTGAATGTCACCGTGATGGGGATATTGCCGGTCCGGTAGGGGTTATCGGCAGATGAGGAGGTGACATTGGTGACGGCAGCGACGGTGTTGAGAACAATATTCCTGTTCGCCCCGAGCGAACCGGTCGCTCCAGGTGCAGGAAGGGCCAGGACGGCATTGTTACCGGCCGCGTCTTTAATGGTGCCACTATTGGCGGCCAGGGAACCCGTGGAGACATAGTCGAGATCCGGAGAATTATCTCCCAAAGTGATGATGTAGGTGAAGGAGAGGCTGCTGGTGCCGGAGCCGTTCAAGAAAGTGGCGGCCCGGTCAACCGCGCCCGTCTCGAGGGTGAGGGCGGGCGTACCGCCGGTGGTAACGACAATGACGGGCTCGCTGAAAGTGACCGTGATATTGAGCGTCCCGTTCTCGTAGGTCCCGTCGGGAGAAGTGGAATCCACCCCGGTCACTGTCGGAGAGGTTGTATCGATGACAATGTTGTTGTTGTACCCAAGCGAACCGGCTGTCCCCGGGGTTTGAAGGCCGAGCAAGGCATTATGACCGCCATAGTCGGCGATGGTCCCGTTGTTTAACGTCAGAGCACTGGGTGAAATATAATCCAGGTCGCTGGAAGCGTCGCCGGCCAGGACAGTGTACCTGAAGACGAGCATATTGCTGCCTTTGCCGCTGTAATAATTGGCAAATCGATCATTGTCGCCGGTCTCCAGTTGTAATTGAGGGGTGCCGCTTACGTCCACCGCTTCACTGAAGGTAACTTGGATCGAGACCACTATCCCGGCTTTATAGGCGCCGTTCGTGGCCGAGTCCACATTGGTGACAAAGGGAACGGTCGTATCCGGCTGGCCAATCGCGAAGATGGTAGTGCCGAAGGTACTGGGACCCGCTATTCCGGTGGCCTGGGTGCTGGTGCTTGTCTTGCTTCCGATGCTGATGGGAGTTGTATCCCAAACGGTCAAAATGGTATTCCTTCTTTTCACGATAAATTGACTGGCATCGGATCCGGCATCTTTATCGGCTTCTGCGTAGGTGAAATTGGCATCATAGGATCCAAAACGGAAGGCAGAAGGAATCACGAAAGTCCAAAAGCGATGGACATAGTGGGTTGTATCGAGCCCGGATTTATCGAGATACTGGATCACGCCGTTAGTTGATTTCACCGAGACGCCGCCGCCCACGGTAATATTGGTGAATGCAAGCGTCACGGGAGTATAAGTGGAGGCGTCGCCAACATCGTAAAGGAACGAGGCTGAGCCGGTGGTGAAAATTTTCTGCAGGTTGCCATTGATATATTTGGAAGGGCTCACCCCCGTAATCGAGCCGGAGAGGCTCAAGATCACATCATTGTTGCCGGTGGTGATCTTTCCATTGGTCAACGTAAGCAAATTATTGATAGTTTGGTCACTTGAAATAGTAACCCCGCTGCTGTTGTTGACGTTCAAATTATAGAAAGCCGTTGAACTGCTCATATCCTGGGAGACGCTTCCCAGCAAGGTCACTGTACCGGATCTAGGCACGAAGCCGCTGATGCCAACGCTATTAACCCAGTTCCCCGCCAGGCTCACGCCATAATTGAAAGTGGAAACATCCAGGATCGTGCCGCTACCGATTGTCAGATTTCCGTTCACGATCACATCCCCGCCAAGGGTCTTGGTGCTCGTGCCAGCCGTGATGAGGTGGTGATAGGTCATGCTGCGGATGGCCTGAGGACCGATCAAACTGTAGCGGACCGTATTGGGATTGATGTTGGCGGTCAGGGTATTAATAGTCAGCGACCCGCCCAGGTTGAGAGTGGGGCCGGAGCCTCCAAAAGTCCCCTGGGTCAGAGAACCCGTGCCGGATAGAGTCGCGCCGGCTGTGAGGACTCCGTTATTGGTATAGGAACCGGTGATGGCAATGTTGGGGATCGTGATGGTCCCGCCGAACGTCTTTCCCAGGCCGGTGAAAGTGTGTACGCCCGTACCGGCATTGAACGTGCCGCCGTTGTTCTGGAGGTTGCCTCCGAAGGAAATGGCTACAACATCGACGTTGTCGCCCCAGATGGTCCCGGAATTGAGGGTGACATTCCCGTTATAAGTTTTTACGCCGGCAGCCAGGCTATGGGTCAACTGGGACGAGGAATTGAGGCTGGTGTTGCCGGTGACTGAAAAATCATAGCCTGCGACAGTCAGGGCGGCCGTATTGTTCAAGGTCAGGTCACCGCCAATGCTGAGATTGGCCACCGTAGTGGCATTGGCCGATCCGCTGATGATCAAGCTGCCGGCAATAGTGGTCAGCCCGGTCAGGCCCTTCACGCCACTATTACTGAGGGTCAAATTATTATATGGAGTGGCTATGACGGTCTGGTCGCCGCCGTTATAGTTGACCGTGTTCGGGACCGCCGTGGCCGCCAGGGTAAGGGAGACCGACCCGCCCAGGTTGAGGGCTGGTATTTGTAGCCTGCGCCAATGTGCCCGTCCCACTGACCAGGGTGGTCAAGGAGAGACCGGAGACAGAGCTGTTGGTGTTCGTGAGGGTTACAGCCGTCACAGTGACATTAGGGATGGATAGAGCGCTTAGTCCGCCGATATTCTGATCGTTCGTCTCGAAAGTATACATGCCGGTGCCGGCCGTGAATGTCGACCCGTTATGGAGCAATCCGCCGCGGAAATGGAAACTGGCATTGCCGGTATTGTTCCAACTGCCGTCGATGGTCACCAGGCCGACGTAGGTCTTGGTGCCGGCGGGATCATTGTGGATAAGGATGCCATCCACCATGGTCGCGCCGCTGACAGTGATGGAAAAGCCTTGGACGGTCAAGGTAGTGCCGGTACCCACGTTCAGGTCTCCTGCGATCGTAATATTTCCATCGATGGTTTTGATCCCACTCCCACTCGTACTGAGGTGATAGTACGTCATCCCTGGAATGGTTTGGGCCGTGCCACTGTAATTGACTGTGTTGGAGCTGGCCGTAGCCGTAAGAGCCAGGCTGGAAGTCCCACCGATCTTGAGGGTCGCCCCGCTTCCCTGGATCAGGGCGCCGCTGCCATTCATATCCGTATTTACCGTGAGCGTACCCGTGTTGGTCAGGTTGATGCCGGTCACTGTCAATCTGGATATGGTAATGAGGCTGGTTCCACCGATCAGTTGGTTATGCGAGTCGAATAAATAAGTCCCGGAACCGGAAGTGAATGAAACGCCGTTATGGATCAACCCTCCCTGGAAATTGATGGGAGCCGTGCCATTGCTCCACCTTCCAGTCGCATTGATGGTCACCAAACCCGCGTATGTTTTAGCGAATGTGGAACTGATTTGCGAAAGGGTCCCACTTACAGAAGTGGTTCCTGATACAGTCAGGCTGTAATCATCTACCGAGAGGGTGGTGCCTGCGCCCACATCCAGAGTTCCGTTGACGGTCACTGCGCCGATGGTGGTTTTTGTGCTTGTTCCCACTGGTGGCAAGGTTGTAATAAGTTAAACTCCGCCACATTTTGAGATTCGCTGGCGCTGTAGTTCACAGTACTCTGTGCCGGCTGAAAATAGGGCGCCTGTACCGCTCTCATTTCCGGTAACATACATGGTACTTGAACCGCTCTCCAGCGTACCCGCAGTCATCGTCCAGGTACCATTGATATATGCGTCCTGCCGCTGCCAAGGTTCAGCGTCCCACCAGCTCCATTGATCGTCAGCGCCATGGCGGTTACATTTCCGGTGAATGTAGCCGTCCCCGGTCTTCATCCATGATAAGTGTACCGGTGGTTGAAAACCCGGCAATACTTTGGGTGCCCCCCCATCAGGCGATGCGAGAGCTATTCAGTGTTAAATGTGCCCGTATTGGTAGGTCTCCCTGCAAGAAAGAGTGAGCGTTCCACTGGCGACCGTGAAAGTGCCCGCATTGATGAAATTCCCGCCCACCGTCAGGCTCAGGCTGGCAGTTGTGATCAGGGTGGCTCCGCTGTTGATCCGCAAGGGGATGCCGGGGTTTAACGTTCCTGGTTGTGGTAGTATTGATGGAGATCACACCTGTATTGGCTATGATGATACCGCCCGCTCCTATGAAAGGCGTCCTCCATTCCGAGCCAGCTGATCCTGTCCACGCCGGTGTTATATCGCAGGGTCGCTGAAGTCCCGTAATTTGGGGCCGTACCTGTCACGAACGCTTCACCTTCCATGGAAAGAACACCGTTGACAACCACCCCGGTGGTGTTTTTATTTCCAGAACCTGAAAGGGTTAAGTTATTATAGGTCAGTGCAGCGACAGTCTGATTACCCGGGGCATTGTAATTGACCGTGCCTGAACTTGGCTGTGAATATCCCGGCTGTCACGCTGAGAGTTGCGCCCGCATAGTTCAAGGTGCTGGAACCGCCGTTGAGTGTCCCGGCGGTCAAAGCCCAGGTACCAGTAATGGTATGGTTCAGGCTAGTGCCCAGGTTAAGAATTCCATCTCCATTGATCACTATTCCACCGGCATTTACATTCCCGGTCAATGTGGCTACAGTACCTCCGACTTTCTGTCATGGAAACTGTTCCTGTGGTGGTGAATCCGGCAATACTTTGAGTAGATCCAACCCGCAATTTCAATATCTGAAGCGCCGGCAGTAAATATCCCATTATTTGATAGAAATTTCCATAAAATGTCAATTTGTGATCGTTTGTTCTCAGTGTTCCACCGGTTTTAATCGTTAAGAGTCACCGCCAACAATTGTGTCGCTGCAAAGATCGACTAATATGCCCACTGCTTATTTCGGCCGAGTCTCCATTGCCAAAATCCGGATGACCACCTCCACCCCAGGTTGCATTATCGGTCCAATCGCCACTTTGTACGCTCGTATATAAGGTAGCTGCACGCACTTTAGTAAATGGAAGTATTAAAAGCAAACTGATAATAAAAAGTACAGAGATAAATTTAGTCGACCATTGAATTTTCATAAACATTCCCTCGCTGACCAAAGATTAAAAGATAAAAGGCATTAAAGCGCCCTTGGGTTGCCATTCAAGTCAGGAAATAAGCACTATCTTTGCCTCCCGGCTTTCAAATGGCAATATTACTTTCGTCTTTCGGATTCTATTTGCATGGTCTGGCAAAATTCGCCAGCCATATTTTTTTGATCGTTGGTCTGGAAGGAATTTCGGTTACCGCTTTATATTGTCAATACCCTACCGATAATTTACTTTTTTATGATATCACTGGTTAAATTATATAGCATTAGAAACCAATATCAGCGAACTAACAAATTTGAATGTTTATAGGACTTACGCAGTTGTTTGGAGGTTGGGGGTGTTTGGGCGTGCTACGCCCGCCCAAACACCCCCAATTTCCCTTGGATTGCGTAACCCCTATGTTTATAAAAAAACCGGCCCAAACTTTTTTGCAGGCTGTAGTAAAATAAAGACAAGAATGGTCTGAATAATAAAGGCCTTCCCATTCCGACCCTGCATGACTGGAGCCGGATCGGACCGGCTCAACTTTAGAGGAGGTAGAGATAAACCCTTTTACTGGTAAGAAGAGCAGGCGACCGTCTCATCCCCTTTCACCTTCCAACCCGATCACCCTCTTGGGATTCATACTGCTGGTTGGGTTGGCTGCCTGCACGTCTCGAACAACCTCAGGAAATCCCCCTTCGTTCCCCCTCCCGGCCGATACGGCCCAGGCCATACCCCAGACGGGTTCCGGGCCGGCCTGCAGCAGCCCGGCCAAACAGACCCTCGCGCTGACGGAAGGACCCTATTTCAAAGCCGGTTCCCCCGAACGGGCCTCCCTGATCGACACGGGCACGAAGGGCACGAAACTCGTCTTGAGCGGGTACGTCCTCACCACCGACTGTTCGCCGGCCGCCCATGCGCTGCTGGATTTCTGGCAGGCGGACGCCAACGGCCAATACGACAACGCCGGCTACACCTCCGCGGTCACCAGTTCACCGATGCCACCGGTCACTACCAACTGACCACCATTATTCCCGGACTCTATCCCGGCCGGACCGAGCATATCCACGTCAAGGTGCAGGTCCCGGGCGGACCCGTCCTGACCACTCAACTGTTCTTTCCCGGCGTACCCGAGAACGAATCCGACGGCATCTTCGATCCATCCCTTGTGTTGAATGTCCAACCCGCTTCCGATGGCCAGCAAGCGGAATTCAATTTTATTGTCAGTGCTCATTGAAGAATTTTTTACGATGAATTAACTCTTGCCTCATCTTTGCCCATCTATAAACAGGTATTGGGAAAAAGGAGATAAACCATGAACCTTTCCAGACCGGTTATTCAAGCGCCTCACCAGGGCGGACTGGTGCGGACGGCAGGAGAAAAGCTTGAGATGGCCCGGGCCGCCGTGCTGATGCTGCATGGCCGGGGAGCCGGAGCCGAGGATATCCTTTCCCTGGCGGGCCAGTTCGGCCTGCCCGGGTTTGCCTACCTCGCCCCGCAGGCTTCCAATAATAGCTGGTATCCCAACCGGTTTCTGGCGCCTCTGTCGGAAAATGAACCCTGGCTCTCTTCGGCCCTGGCTTTTTTGGATGAAGTCTATGCCCGCATCTCCGCCTCCATTCCCCCCGAGCGCACAATCTTATTGGGATTTTCCCAGGGCGCCTGCCTGACCCTGGAATTCGCTGCCCGCCATGCCCGCCGGTACGGAGGCCTGGTGGGGCTGAGCGGGGCTCTCATCGGTCCGGAAGATACACCCCGGGATTACGCCGGCTCGCTCTCGGGCACACCCGTTTTCCTGGGTTGCAGCGACGTGGACCCACACGTGCCAAAAGAACGGGTCGACCAATCCGCCCGGGTATTGAAGGATCTTGGCGGGATCGTGACCGAGCGGATTTATCCTCAAATGGGCCACATCATCAACCCGGATGAGATCGGGTCCATCCGCCAGATCATGGAGGCGGTGATAGCCGGTCTATGACCCGCCTGGTTTCGAGATCCGTCGACCGGCCCAGGGCCGGTCCTCCTGCGGGAAGCCTGACGATCCTCATCCTGGGAACTCCGGAAATCATTGCTGCGGGGGCGCCACTAAATCTGAATCACCAAAAAGCCCAGGCCCTCCTGTATTATCTCGCCGCCACCGGGAAGTCGTTCACCCGGGATCACCTGGCCACGCTGCTCTGGAGCGAGGCCGGTTCCAGTGAGGCGTTGCATTCTTTGCGTTCCAGCCTGTATCACCTCCGCCAGGGATTGCGCGCCGGAGGAGTGGAAGAAACACTGCTCGGCGAGGGGGAATGGTTGGGTTTGCAGCCGGATAGGTTTGAATGTGATCTCATTCGTTTTAATAAACTGCTTTCGAGTTCCAATGAGGCTTCCCTGGCCGAGGCCGTCTCCTTATATCGCGGGCCTCTTCTGCAGGGGTTCAGCCTGGCGGATGCGCCTGCATTCGACGAGTGGATGCAAGGGGAAGAGGCGCGCCTCTCCCAGGCCTGTTTCGATGCATCCGATCGCCTGGCTGAATTAGCGGAGGCGCGCCAGGATTGGTCCGCCGCCGTCGGTTCCCTGCAGCAAATGACCCGCATCGACAACCTCAATGAGGCCGTCCAACAACGCCTGATCCGCGCCTTTCTTGGGCAGGGCGAGGTGGGTCTGGCTTTGCGCCAGTATCACCATTTCGAGAGACAGCTTCAGCAGGAACTCCACCTGGATCCATCCCCGGAAACTCGCGAACTCCTGCATGAACTCCTCCGGCATCAAAGGGACCTGGGCCATGCCGCCCTCACCGGCCCTGGGCCCGCGCCCGCCGGTCCTCCTCCCCATGATCGGGCGGAACCATTTGCTGGACCGGTTGACTGTATTGGCTCACAGCGTACAGGCGGGCCGGGGTGCGACCGTGCTGGTCGAAGGCGAAGCCGGAATTGGCAAGAGCCGCCTTATCGACGAGTTTGCCACTGGCCTCCTGGCGGCCTCGTCACCCTGGATCGTCTTGCAGGGAGCCTGCTCTCCTTTCGACGATCTCCTTTCTTACGGCCCATTCCTGGAAGCCCTCCAGAACGCCTCCTCAGGTGACTTGCCGGCCCTGCCGGTCGAGTTGGATCCCAGCCTGCCGGATACGCGCGGCCGCTTTTCCTGGCGGGTCTTGCAGACCATCCGCTCCCTCACCCACGCTACGCCTCTCTTGCTCATCATCGAAGATTTGCAGTGGGCCAATAGTTCCACCCTCAATCTATTTGGTTTCCTTTCCATGCGGCTGCAGCACCTGCCGGTTTTATTGATCGGCTCCGTCCAGCATGCCAATTCCATCCCGGCGCTGCAGCGGTTGATCTCGCTTGGCCGCCGCCGGGGCGACCTGGACTTGTTACCGTTGGCGCCTCTGACTCTGGAAGGCGTGACGGCCCTCTTGCGGGCCACCGGCCTGGAGGCGGCCTCCATCGAGGATTTGGCCGAATGGCTGCATATCCGCTCCACCGGCAGTCCATTTCTGATCAATGAGATCCTGGCCCAATTACGGCAAGAGCATCTTTTGCAGCCTGAGGGCGAAGGCTGGCGCCTCGATTCGGTCCGCTGGTGGCGCTGGCGGGCCGCCTTTGAATTACCCGAGACCACCCATGACCTGGTCGCCTGGAGGCTGGCGAACCTTTCCCCCGAAGCCCTCCACATCCTGAACGTCCTGGCAGTGGCCGGGCAACCTTTACCCGCCTATATCCTTTCCAATTTCCCCGGCATTCCGCCGGAGCGCTATTCACTGCTGGTGGATGACCTGGCTGCCCGCCGGTTGATCGTCGAACCCCCCGGCGGAAAGCTGGCCTTGCCCCACCACCTATTGCGGAAGACCTTGCTGCACCGCTTGAGCAACCTGCACCGGCGCACCATCCACCGCCAGTTGGCCGAAGCGTTGGAAGCGCACATGTCCTGGGAGGATAAGGACAGCCTGCTCCAGTTTGCCATGCATGCGGTCGCGGGCGAGGATATCGGCCGGGCCCGCCGCTACGGGCTGGCTGTGCTGGCGGAACTGCCGCAGGATTACGCCGGCGCCGAAACGGTGGATTTTGTCCATCACCTGTACGATCTCCTGGCTCCGTCGGCTTCGCCTGCAGAGATGGCCGCCCTTACGCATGCCCTCGGAACGCTCCACCAATCCCTGGGCCAGATGGAAGAGGCCACCCAATGGCTGAGGCAAAGCCTGGAGTTGGGCTCGCCAAGCCGGAGATCTCCCTGCCCAGGCAGCAGCTCATTTCGAGATGAGCGAGCTGGCCTTGGTGGCTAACGACTACCAGAGAGCCATGCAATCAGCCCAGTCGGGGCTGACTGAAATAGGCGCCTTTTTCTCCTTCGCCTCCATCCGGCACTCTTGGAATATTGCCTCTCATCGGAAGAGGCCGCCGCCTGCCTGGGCGCCGCCTTCGCCATGGAAGGCCGTGACCTGGCTGCTGCCGAAAGCCATTTGCACGAGGCCGTTTCGGCCCTCCGCCAGGCTGGAGATAAAGGAGACCTGTGCGCGGCCCTGTTCGAGTTGGGCAATATCGCCGCCCAGCGGGGCGACCTGCAGAGCGCGCTGGATTTCTACGATGAAGCCGCCCGCACGGCCGAAGCCGGCCACATTCATTATTACCTGGCCCTGGCCCGTAATAACTATGCCTACCACAGCCTGCTTCTCGGGCAGATCGAGGCAGCCGAAAAAGCCGCCACCCAGGGAGTCAAGGTGGCCGAGACTTACGACTTGCTGGCGGCTCTGCTCCACCTGTACAGCACTCGTGGGGAGATCCATCTCTATTTGGCCGAGTGGAAGCTGGCCGAAGAATCCTTCCAGCGCGGCCTCGCCATCGCGGAGGATCTGGGCAGCCTGGAGCGAAAGGCCGGTTATCGCGGCGGGATGGCGCTGGCAGCGCCGCGGCCGGGGCGATCTCCCCGAAGCCGTCCGCCTTCTGAAGGATGCCCTTTTCAGGATCCGCGATTCCGGTTACTGGCACCTCTACACCCGCCTGCAGATCTGGCTGGCGGAAACCTGTTTCTTGGAAGGCAGTCCCGCAGAAGCCGCCGCGGCCCTGGATCTTGCCTCCGCCATTGCCCGTGAGCATCACCGCACCTTGCTCCTGGTGCAGTGTGACACGCTGCGAGCTCAATTGCTCGCAGCCGGGGGAGATTGGCCGGCCGCGGCAGGCTCTCTTTAGCGGGACCCTCCAGGAGGTCAAAAAGCTAGGGCTGGCGCTCGAGATTGCCCGCGTTCAGGCCGCCTGGGGAAGATCCGCCCGCCAGTTTTCGCCTGATCCTTCTACCGGTGTGACTCTACTAAAAGAGGCCCGCTCGACCTTCGAGAAATTCCACGCCCAGGCGGACCTCAATAATTTATCGTAAACGGTTTTTCATCCTTACCCATTCCGCCTTTACGGCATGACCCAGGAAAGTTGCCAGTGTGGGTATTCCTGTCTTGAGAGAGTGTCGGCCACCTGGACCGGTTTGGGATCTCCCAGGGTGAAGCGATACAATTTATTCAAATCCATGAACAGGAAGGCGGAGCCATCCGCCAGCCACAGGATATCGTTTACGTCTCCGCTGTAGAGCTGCTTTATCGGAGCATCCGCCGAAGCCAGCCACAGCCCCTTTTGATTAAAAAAAGCCCACTCCATTCCATTGGGAGAAGATTTCATAAAAACCGGCCAGGCCCAAAAAACGTCAAACTCTTGAGGGGAAATATCGAGGCCGGCGACCTGGCCTTTCAGATCGATGGATTTCAACCCGGCACTCGAGGCGGTGAAGAACCGCTTCGCTTCAGGCGACCATTCTACAAAATAATTCGGTCCGCCGTAATCTGCTGGGGGAGCTTCGAGGGCCAGTTTCTGTGGCGGCTTATCGCCAAAAATGGAGAGCAGGTAAAAACCAGGTTCCATTCTCGGGCCGCAACCTTTATAGCGGAGATTGTCATCCGCGATCTCGCCGATGCCGACCAGTGCAGTGCCAGAGCTCGGGTCGAACGCCAGCTTCTGCAAGGGGCCAGGGACAAGGGTGTAATGGCTGCCATTCTGAACATCCACAAGAGTCAGTCCATGCAGCCCGCACATTATATTTCCAGAAATGCTCACGTATGCATGATTGTTGGCCCATCCCACCGGGAACGGCGATTGGATCGGGTGTTCGAGCACTTCCTGAAGACCGCTGCCGTCGGGGCGGACCGCCCAGATACCGTCTATGAGCGGAGAAGGGCCTCCCTGCCCCCAATACATTGCCTCTGCGCCCGCTGAGACAATATAGTCTCCGCCCGGCGACCAACTGATATGGAGGGTCTGGGTGGGGCCGCTGGTAAGTTGTTTACTGGCACCGTCAATCGTCGAATAGACGAACAGGTCCATCGACGAGCCGCCCTTTTTAACCCCCGCGTAAGCCAGCCTGGACCCATCCGGCGACCATACCACCGAGTTCTCATCAATAAGCGCGGCAAAGATGTTATTCAATTGGCCTTCAGTTGTGCTTCCTGACTGTGGGGCAATCGGAGGAGTCAAGAGAGGTATGGACAGCTTTGCCAGGGAAGGGAATTGGATCACGGTCAAGTCGATGGGAGTCGAGGCCAGGTCTTTTGGCTCCGATGGCACGAGAAAGAGCGCCAATCTGCCTCCGGCAGGGGCGACCGCATACTTTGACCAACCCACATTTTGAATGACATCCTTCAAATAGATCAAACCCGTGCCATCCGGGTTTGACAGCCGTACATCCCCATAATTATCCAGGAACAACCAGGGACCGGCCGAGTTCAACGGCACCGGCAAAGATGTTTGAGTGGAGCTGTTCGTGGAAGTAAGCGTAGGCGCCGGCGTGAACGTGGGCGCCTTGGTCGGCTTTGTTGTAATGGTTGCGGTTGGCGGGGGGTAAGTGTTGGCGTTTGTTGAGAGTACTGGTTCTGAGACGGAACCCGCTTTGCCACAGCTAAAACAGAGAGACGCCAGAAAAATCGATAACCCCACTCGAATCTTTTTCGTGTTCATTCGCATACTCTCCATTGACTGAAGCTAACGCGATTTATAAAAGCACTATCATTGCCTGTTTCAATTATTCTAAATGGAATTTTCCAATGCCGCAATAGATGTCTGGACAGCATCAGGGCTTTCTCAATGTTGGGGTTTGGGGATTGGGCGGACGACTTTGTCGTCCGCCCAATCCCCAAGAAATAACTTTCTTGCCGCCCTTGGGCGGGAGTCAGATGGCATTTTTGAATGACTTTCAGAATTTGAGAAGGCCCTGTGGCCAGCATTAAGCTGAAAGAAAAAAGCCGGATTAGATCTGTCCATTAGCCGGTTCGAACGCTACCCAGATCATGTTATTACTGTCTTCCGCGTAAGGATGCTCAAAAAAGTCGCCATAGGTGTGCAAAACGTGCAGGCCCGCCCGGCAGAGCAAATGCTCCATTTCAAATCGGAAGACAACATGCATCGGCATTGGTGCAAGCTCCAGGCGCTTGATGACGGTATCTGCCTCGCCTAACTCTTCCCAAACCTTGTACATGGTTGCAGTTTGAGTGCTCCGTTCATACACCCATTTTAAGGACGACCTCATTCGGGCTCCGGTTCGCGGATGAATATCTATACCGCTATCTTCGAAGGGGGGATTCTTTTCCGGCTGGATTTCGCCCATCCAGGCATGATCGATTTGATCGACGTGGATAACCAACAACCCGCCGGGAAGAAGGTGCCGGCGGATGGATTGTAAGCAATCCATTTGATCTTGTGGCGTCAGCATAAATTGAAAGGAATGCACCGGGATGATCACCAACCCAAACCGCTCACCCAGGTCGAAAGCACGCATATCCCCCTGGACCCAGCGCACATTAGGCAGGTCCCCAGTTTTCTGTTGAGCCAGAGCGAGCATATCGGCAGCTAAATCCATACCAACCACACGGACGCCTGTTTGTGCCAGTCGCAACGCCACTCGTCCTGTTCCACAAGCGATATCCAACACCGCTTGTCCTTTTTCTTTAACAGCGTTTGCCAATTTCAAATAGTATTCGATCTCCCCCGGCCAGTCCTTCATATCCTCGTCGTACATGAGCGCATCTGCATCTGAAAAACATTGGTCCGTCATATTTTAGCCTTCCTTGTTGTTCATCGAAACCCCGGATAATTAATTCAGTAAATCCCGGTAGCGGCAACTCTGTGCAACGCCCTATGGGTCAGTCGCTTCTCTACGTTAGGCTAAAAAAACGGCTTTATTCGCTTAGCAGCCTCGGAGTGCAATATCTCCAGATATTGCGCCTCTGCCGCTCAACATCTGGCCCACAGGGTGCTGCGCAAAGATGTTGACTCCGCCGGCAGCCTATTGGAGTGCAGGCTTCAGCCTGCCAGTCCGGATTTGCGCAATTGCACCCTTCGCTGTAGGCTGTTACTACACCAACCCGTAATTTACTGAAATTTATTATACATGAAGTATGTAGAGGACCTTAGCCTACGAATCAATTATTCTTGCTCCCTGAAGCAAACTTTTTTTGTGGTTTGGGAGGCGAATCTTTAATCCTTCACTCATAAAAAGGCTCGGATTTCTGCCCTTTTATTGACGTTGCAATGACGCATATTCATTAAAATAGATAATATAGGTTTTATTTATCAGTAATATAGCGGCTGCTTTGGCTTCTGGAAAAATGTTTGAGTGATGAACACATTTCGCTATCTCTCCTACGCTCAAGAGGTGATTTTCGAATCCGGCTCCCTCGCCCGCCTGGGCCAGGCCGTCGAGCGATTTGGCCTGGAAAGGCTGCTCCTCATCACCGGCCGCTCGATCCGGGCAGCCGGGCACATCCAGGCAGTCGAGGCAGCCCTCGGAAACCGGTTCGTGGCCGTCTTCGATCACGTCGACCAGCATGTTCAGGATGTCCAGGTGGATGAGGTCCTCGCGCTGGCGGCGGAGACGAAAATCGATGGGGTTATCGGCATGGGCGGAGGCAGCCCCATCGGCATGGCCAAGGCAGTCTCTTTTGCCCTGGAAGGGAAAGCTGGCCATCAAGCCGGCCCGCCAGCAAACGCCCTCCACCCAACCCGTCTTTCCCGTGGTTGCCATCCCCACTACTTATGCCGGTTCCGAAATGACCGCCGGTTACGGGATCACCCATTCCCGTGAACAGCCTCCCCGCAAGGTGACCGTCAACGATCCCCGCGTCGCCCCCAAGCTGGTCCTGTACGACCCCCTCCTGACCTTCGACCTTCCCCCCGAGATTACCGCCTCCACCGGGATGAACGCCCTGGCTCACTGCATTGAAGCCTTGTATTCCAAAACCCGCCAACCCTTCTCGACTGCCCTGGCGAGGAGCGCCATCGAGTACATTTTCGGTTCCTTAGCCCGCTGCGTGGAGAATGGAAAGGACCTGCAAGCCCGCACGCGACATGCTGACCGGGGCGCACCTGGCCGGTCTATCGCTGGCTGGAGTGACCATGGGACTCCATCATGGGCTTTGCCATGTTTTGGGAGGCACTGCCGGCGTCCCCCACGGAATCGCCAACAGCATCATCCTACCTCACGCCATCCGTTTTAATGCGGATGCGACCGCCAACGAACTGCTGCCCGCCGCCGAAGCCATGGGCATTTCCGCCGATGGGAAAGGCCCGGTGGAGGCGGTTGAACGGGCAGCTCAAGCTGTCGCCGATCTGTCTGCCCGCATGGGCCTGCCCCAGCACCTGCGGGAGGTGGGCGTCCATAAATCGGATTTGCCCCGGCTGGCTCAGTTGGCATTCGCCAATTCCACCGTTCAGAATAATCCCAAGCCGGTGACCGACGTTTCCCAGGTCGAAAAAATATTAGAGGCAGCCTGGTAAAGGAGGTGGGCGGCTCAATAAATGCTCAGTCCCGTCTTTCATCCATCTCTTATCCGGTTTTATTAGTTGTGAGTAATTTGACAATGTTAGGTTAGGAATTTGCCGTTCCATCACGACAAAGGAATTAATAATGCGAGTACATTTTCCTTCTTTTCCTTTCCATCGTGTCCTTTGATGTCCGTTGTGTTTAGATCTTTTTCACTTCAAAATTGGAATGGTACATTGTCAAGCTAAACATCCAAATTTATTTCTATCATAAGGAGAAAAAATTATGCCCCCCGTCAATTCAATGGATTACAGCGGAAAAGATACCGTGCTGGATGTGGTCAAACACGAAGCCGCTGATTTCTTCACCCTCGTGGACGATCCCAAAAACTGGAACGTGCAGACCCGCTGCACCGAGTGGGAAGCCCGCGACCTGGTCGGCCATATGATCGACGTGACCGAAGGCTATCTCACCCGCTGGGATAAGGCCAAGAAAAAAGAACCGGCCGATACGGTCGGCTTGCTGGTCATGAGCCATGATCTAAATGAGCACGCTCAATCCTTCCGCAGCCTCAAACGTGAGGAGGCCATCAGCCGCCTCAAGAACGACTACGCCCGCATGATGGATATCTTCGAAAAACTGACCCCGGATGAGTGGAACAACTTCATGGTCATGCATCCCTTCATGGGCCCCCTGCCCACTCTCTTCTACCCGGCCTTCCACGTGATGGACTACGGCGTTCATACCTGGGACCTTCGCTACGGGCTGGGTGAGAAGACCCGCGAGCTCGATGAGCGCACCGCCGGCGTGCTCATCCCCTACATGCTCTTCGCCCTTCTCCCCTCCACCGTCGATGCCAAATCCGCCAAAGGCGTGGATGTCACCTATGGGATCAAGGTTAGAGGCGACTGGGGCGGCAAATGGTGCGCCACCGTCAAAGATGGCAAATTCGAAGCCAAGCCTGTGGCCGATTTCGAGGAATGCAACGCCATCTTCAAGTTCGATCCTTCCGATTTCGTCCTGACCGCCTTCCAGCGCTTCCCTGGCGGCGCCGCCCGCGGCGACTACCAGACCATCAACAAAGTCCGCAATCTTTTCTTCACCATCTAGTCGATGTATCCGAGGGCATACACATGCGGCGTATGCCCTCGGAAGCTTTTTCCTTTACCGGCCCTGAGCGGAGGGTCGATGTTCCGAGCAAAGCGAGGAACATTTCTAGACCCGCAGACGAAGGGCACACCCATACAGACCAAGGCCATAAGGAGCGGCGGTTCGATATTCCATACGAATCATTGTGTGTAGCTCTTTTTCCTTCCGTAGTGTCCTTTGTGTCCGTTGTGTTTAAATCTTTTCCTTCCTGTACTTTGTGTTTAGATCTTTTCTTCTTAGTGTTCGTCGTGTTTAAATCTTTTCCTTCAAAAAGGAGATCCAAATGACCAAAATCCAGACCCAAGGCATGCACCACATCACCTTCGTCGGTTCCAACCGCGAAGCCACCATTGATTTCTACCAGGGAATCCTGGGGATGCCGCTCGTCTTCGAGCAGCCCAACCTGGACGTACCTGAAGAGACCCACCTGTATTTTGATATGGGAGATGGGCGTCTGTTGACGTTCTTCGTCCGCCCCACCCGCACAAACGATCCCACTCCCAATCCCCAGGGCATCGGCAACCTGCATCACCTGGCCTTTAATGTGTCCCGGGCCACCTACACCCAGGTGGCCGATCGGCTGAAGGAATTGGGAATCGAGAACACAGGTAATATCGACCGCGGCTTCATGGATTCGATCTACTTCCGCGACCCCAACGGGCAGTTGCTCGAGATGGCCTGCTTCAAGTTCACGCCTCCGCAAGGCTGCACCATTGCCGACGTCCTCTCCACCGCCCACCGCATCCGTGTGGAAGCCGGGGACTACGCCATCACCGATAAGCACCTGGCCGATGCCGTCGCAGAGCTGACAACCCAACGACAGAAGACCGTCGCCTATTCCGAATAACTTCTCACATTTGCGCAGGGATGGATCATGTTAGCCTCCGCCGACCAGGACCCCCGTAAAGCCGGTACGATCTGGGCAATCAACCTCAGCAGTGATATGCCGGTCATTCTGCCGGAATGTGCCGCCTCGTTTTCCCGGGTAATGCCCGAGGCGTCAGATGCGCTGGTTGCGGCCATGGGTCCTGGAAGCGAGGCCGAGATTTGCCGGCGCTTCTCCGCCGGGCGGCACTGCTATGCCGCCTGGATGGACGGCCGGATCGTCTCTTACGGGTGGGTCAGTTTTGATGAAGAAATGGTGGGAGAGCTGGATTTGCGCCTGCGCCTGGTGCCGGGCGAGGCCTATATTTGGGATTGCGCCACCCTGCCGGCCTATCGGAATCAACATCTTTACAGCGCCTTGTTGAGTCACATCCTCTTTGAGCTGTTCGATCATCAGCCGGTCTGCCGGGCCTGGATCGGCACGGATTTGGATAACCTGGCCTCCCAACGCGGGATTGCCCGGGCCGGTTTCCGTCATGTCGCCAATCTCCTGCTGGAGCGCTTCCTGGCCATGCGCATGGTGTGGGCCCAGGGAGCTCCGGATGTTCCCGAGAGTTGGCTGGCGGAAGTCCGCCGGCTCTACCTGGGCAACCGGGATAATGTCTGGTTGGATGCCCTCACCCACGCCCGCCAGACCTGACCGGGGCCATTCTCAAATTGTTCGGAAGCCCGATCTCCGCTTCAAATAAGTGAAAAATATCGCCTCAAACCGCATTATTCCTGATCTTTTGAGCCCTTTTCCCGCGGAACAATTCCGGGTCACCCCCCATATCTGGGAGTTAATTTCGCAAAAGGAGTGTTTTTTTCCCATATATGGTGGGCAGAGGGTTTTTGAACCTCGTTGTTTGGGTCCAACGATCCCTCGGAAACCCGTTCTCTCTACGGAGTTCTAGAACCCTTTCCTCCAGGATATCCGGGTAAAATATATCTATCAAGACCCCTTCAGCAGCCTCGGAGTGCAATATCTACAGATATTGCGCCGCAGCCGTTCAACATCTGGAGACGTTGACTCCGCTGGCAACGAATGGAGTGCAGGCTTCAGCCTGCGAGTCCAGATGGGCAAAGCCACAGCAGCCGGAGTCCAACATCTTCGCGGTCGCGAAGCACCCCGCAGCGTAGCGGAGTGGGAGCACCCTGTGGGCCAGATGTTGAATCCCTTCGACTTAGAGGAGCAGAAAATGGCAGATTTCGGCGTGTACTCGGAAGCAGGCAAGCTCAGGAAAGTCATCGTCCACCGGCCCGACTTGAGCCTCAAACGGCTCACCCCCTCCAACCACGATGAACTCCTCTTCGATGACGTGCTGTGGGTGGAACGGGCCCAACTGGAACACGAGCACTTTACACAGGTCATGCTGGCCCACGGGGTGGAAGTCTTCTTCGTCCAGGATCTGCTTGCAGAAACCCTTTCCGCCAGCCCGGAAGCCCGCCGCATGGTCATCGAGCAGGTCGCCACCGAGTACACGGTCGGCTGGGCCCTGGTGGATGAGATCCGGGCCTTTCTGCAAAATCTCAAGCCGGAATTCCTCGCCAAACATCTCATCGGCGGCCTGACCGCCGGGGAAGCCGGGCTGGATTGGAAAGCCTTCAGCCGCATCTCCCTCCACGCCGCCGCCCTGGAAGACATGAACACCTTCCTGCTGCCGCCCCTCCCGAATAGCCTCTTCACCCGCGATTCCTCCTGCTGGATCTTCAACGGCGTATCCGTCAATCCCATGTACTGGCCCGCCCGCCGGCGCGAATCCCTCAATATGTTCATCATTTACACGCTTCCATCCCATGTTCAAGGATGCCGGGTTTCCCTTCTGGTATCCCAACTTCACCGATGGCGAATTCAATATGCAGAACTTCGGGCGCTCCTCCCTCGAGGGCGGGGATGTCATGCCCATCGGGAACGGGACCGTCCTCATCGGCATGTCCGAGCGGACCCAGGGCAGCATGATCGAGCAGATTGCGGACGCCCTCTTCACCAGCGGCAGCGCCGAGCGGGTCATCGCCTGCATCATGAGCAAGGACCGCGCCCATATGCACCTGGACACGGTCTTCACTTTCCTGGATCGCGACAAGGTCACCGCCTTCCCCAAAGTGGTCGACCAGATCCGCGCCGTCAGTTTGCGCCCGGGCAGGAAAGCCGGTGATTTCAGCGTCACGAAAGAAAGAAATTTCCTTTCTGCGGTGGCAAACGCCCTCAAGGTCAAAAAGCTGCAAGTGGTCGAGACCGGCGGCGACGCTTACGAAATGGAACGGGAACAATGGGACGATGCCAATAACACGGTCGCCCTGGAACCGGGTGTGGTGATCGCTTATGAACGCAATACCCATACCATTTCCAGGATGAGGGCTGCCGGCGTGGAGGTCATTACGATCCCCGGTTTTGAGCTGGGCAAAGGCCGCGGCGGTGGTCACTGCATGACCTGCCCGCTCCTGCGCGACCCTCTTAATTCTCTCTCATAATTTAACCCTAGCTGGCATCAATGGCATCCGAATTTATCCCCGGATTGGAATTGAGCCGCCAATTTTACTGGGAAGTTGTACGGCCTCTCCTGGATGAGTCTTTAAAGGTACCCCCTATTCCGCCGCCCTGATAGGCACCGGTTCGGAGGTGCTTGGCTACGATACTGCCCGTTCCACCGATCATGATTGGGGACCGCGGGTCATGTTATTCCTTACCGAGGCAGACCATGGCCGCTATTCTGAAACCATGCGGGAAACGTTGCAAATAAGGTTGCCGGAGACATTCCGGGGCTATCCGGTGATACCGGTGGCGCCTACCGGGAATCTCACGGTTTCCAGCTACTGACTTTGCGCGGATATATTTTGGAGTATCTGGGATTTGATATTGGCAACTCTATCGAACCGGCCGACTGGTTGACATTCCCCGAGCAAAAGCTCCTAAGCTTAACCCGCGGAGCGGTCTTCTGGGACGAGGGTAGGATTGGAAGAAACCCGCCGCCGGTTCGAGTATTATCCCCAGGACGTCTGGCTCTATTTATTGGCAACCGCCTGGACGCGCATCGGCCAGGAGGAACACCTGATGGGGCGGGCAGGCCAGGTGGGAGATGAGATCGGCTCCTCCCTGATCGCGGCCCGGCTGGTCCGCGATCTCATGCGGCTGTGGTTCCTGATGGAAAAGCAGTATGCTCCCTATCCCAAATGGTTCGGGACGGCCTTTTCCAAATTACAGGGTGCTGCTGAGCTCATAACCATCTTCCAGAAAGTTTTGAAGGTAGAAGCCTGGACAGAGCGCCAGGAATATTTGGCCCAGGCATACGAGATCGCAGCCGTCAAACACAATACTTTGAAAATCACCGAGCCCATTGGTGAAAAGCGCTCTTATTTCCACGACCGCCCATTCTTAGTGATCGGAGCCGGGCAGTTTGCGGATGCCATTATCGCCCGTATCACCGAGCCAATTCTTGGTAAATTGACCGGGCAGCGCTTGATCGGCAGCCTCGACCAGTTAGAGTGACAACACTGACCTGATCACCGATACTCGCTGGCGGACCGTCTTGAAACAACTATATAAATGAAATCAAATCATCTTTCGGTGGGCGGCCGGGTCAGCCGGTAACTGAAATAAGTGGCCCCGGCAGCCTCCTGGATTCCGTCCCATTACTACCGCGCCGGTGGTCCGGACCTGCTCCCGTAGGAAATCGCTCTTCGTTAAAGCATCCTGGTCGGGGTAAAGGGGATTCAAGTCGCCGTTCTTGTCGGCTATGAATCCATCCAACCACATCGTGGTCCCAACGATCACCTTTCCCGTTTTTTAAGTCTCCTGCAAGAATCGCCTCACCACCTCTGCCAGTAAAGGCGAGGTGAAGATCGTGTAGTGGGTGGTTCCCGGCAGGATAGCCAGGCGGGCCTTCGGCATGCCGGACCCGTCCCATTTACCTTCCTGCTTTCCTCCGCCCAGCAGCTCAAAGAACTCGGCCGCGTGGACCGGGCTGATGCTGTCGGCATCGCCGTAAACGATCATCGTTTGAGCCTGGATCCTCCCTATTTCGCCGCTCCAATCATACTCCTGGGAAAGCAGCCGGCCCATTTTGCCCACCAACACAGGCCAATCTCCAGGCCTCGGGGCGACGCGGGCGTAGTCTTCATATAACGGCGTGTGCTTCAACATTTCTGCAGCTTCCGGCCTGGTTTGGCTGTACATACCTTCACGGACCTCCGCATACCAATCCGTCTGCCTGAATGGGGTGGAGACCAGGACCAGCTTCCGGATCCGCAAAGGATATTGAATGGCAGTCCGCAGAGCCACTCCGCCTCCCAAAGAATAGCCGAAGAGATCCACCGTTTCGAAACCGAGCCTATCGATCAGTCCACCAATGTCATCCGCAATGTTCTCAAAGCGCAGCGGGCGGTCGATATCTGCCGTCCGTCCGTGGCCTTGCAGGTCCACCGCAATGGTTTGACGACCATGGGCAAGGCCGTCCCTGACCGGATTGAACATGTCGGTCGTGCCGTATCCGCCATGCAGAAGGAGGAGTGGTTCCCCCTCCCCATGGATCTCATAATAGAGATGCAGGCCGTTTACATCCGCAAAGTTTCCCTTATCCATGGTCAGAAGGCTCCATCCCGGTTGGGGATTTCCTGCGGCAGCACCTGCCCGCAATCCCACAATTCCACGATCCGGCCGTCTTTGAACCGGAATAAATGCACCACCGCCATGTCGTCGGAGCCTCGCCGTAGATGCGAGTGGACTGCCACGCGGTCTCCATCGCTAAGAACATTTACGATGGTGATCTGTTTTTGAGGCGATTGAGTCTGGTCATCCTTCATGGCGTCCTGTAGCGCCGGGAAACCGGCCGGAAAAAAGGCATTGTGATGTTTGCCGTCCATATCCACGTACTTTTTATAGGCCTCATCGATATTTCCGGCGACAACCAGTTCAAGGAAATCTACAGCCATTTCTTTATTCACCAGAACGTAGTCTCTTTCCATGAAATTTCTCCCATTTCTGGAGTGCAGGCTTTAGCCTGCCTTACCCGACCTGGCGGGCTTCAAAACCTGCAAATCAAAATTGCCAGCCTGAGCCCTGTAATCACTTTTTCTTCCCCGTGGCCGTATTAATCGCCACCGCCTCGCGGACCAGTTCTTTCAAGGCAGGCTCATTAATCGAATCACCCTGGTTGAAATCGATCGAACGGGAGGCTTTGGCATCCAACCCCGCATTGAAGAGATGCCTTGGGTCTTTTAAGGAGGCCCCTTTGAAGAAATTCAAGCTTCAAATGATCTTTAAAGGGGGCCGCGCTGCAAACCATCCCGTTATGTGACCACACCGCCGTATCCCATTTCCATTCTTCCTGTATTTCAGGATCCGCATCCCGAATGAGCTTGCGCAGGCGCGCCAGTTGTTTACCACGCCAATCCGTCAATTCGGTAATTTGTTTATCGATCATTTCAGAGGCAGTAACTGCAGTTACCAAACTACTTTTCATGACAAAACTCTCCTTTCTTATTCAACAGGCACACCCGCGACTTGCCAATCGCCCTCTGGCTCGATATTCAGGGTTCTACTCTTTGAAAGACAGGCCGCGGTCAGCCAGGGCATGGCCCAGCAACGCCAATGCGTTAGGACCTATGCCGTGAAGTTTCTTTACATCCGCTTGCTTCATTTTCGATAACTGCTCTAAACGATGGATGCCTGCATTGGCAAGCGCTCTTCGGGCGGGTTGCGCCAGTCCCGTCGGAAAATCATCTCGATCTTTTTTATGGGGTGGAGTGCTCACGAGGAGCCCCCCTTTTTGCCAGGTTGGTAATAAAGTAAAACATTCCCGTTATGAAACGTTCTCGAGCTCAGGAGTTTGAGCTTTTGCCTTTCCTTTTCTTTTTTGAACATCGGATGTCCGTCACCCAGGAGGATCGGGTTGATGATCACCCGGATCTCATCCATCAATCCCGCCTCCAGCAGGGCATTGCCCAATTCTCCACTGCCGAAGACAGCCATGTCTTTGCCCGGTTGCTGTTTTAGCCGGGCCGTTTCCTTGATAATGTCCTTCTGTAATATGGATGAATTATTCCAATCGGCTTTTTTCAGTGTGGTCGAGTAAACTAATTTGGCTATCCCGTTCATCTTCCCAGCGACGATGGGATCGTCCTTGACCGCCGCTTCGGTCGGCCAATAACTTGCCATCATCTCATAGGTTACTCGCCCGAACAGAAGCATGTCGAAGGTATCCAACTGTTGGATGGCAAACTCATTGAACTCCTCATCCACGTTATGCCAGTCGATTTCCCGCTTGGGTCCCTCGAAGAAACCGTCCAGCGTAATTAGATTGAACCAGATGATTTTTCGCACGTATTTTCTCCTTTTTTATTCGGGACTATTGGCCGCGCCTGGATAGGTGATTTTGGTTCCTTCCACTTTGGCCCACGGGGTCAATTTATGCAGCCTGCTGCTTTTTTCTCCCATAATATCTTCCACCTGAAAACTCCGCACGAGCAGGGCATCCCCGATGAGGGACCGGTGACACCGCCACGGAACCGCCTCCGCGCACATGATGGTCGTCATTTTTCCCTGGGCAAGTTCACCCAATTCCTGCATGCCCTTCTCGAATTCTTCCGTCTGCATATAATCGGCAAACCCGCGGAAGGCATTGTTTCTCCAGGCGGTATTGATGGAGGCTGCGCTGGTATGCCGCAGTCCTCCCAGGGTCTCCAGCCGGATATATCCGATCGACTCCTTTTCCAGGCTGGCCTTCAATTCAGGTTCGTTAAACTGCGGGTTATGGCGTGATTTGGGGATCGTCCTGACATCCACTAACAACTCGATCTTGTATGTCTTCAGGATTTCGATGAACTCTTCAATCGGATGGGTGGAATGGCCAATGGTGTAGATGCAGGTGCCCATACGCCTCTTCGTCAAGCCTGGCTAGATCAATCCTGCACCGGCGCAGGTTGAGCTGGGGCAGGGCTTTGGTCCTGTGCCTGTTCTTCTTCCAGGGTCGGTTCGAGCCAGCTTCTTCCGTCCCGGGCGATCAACTCTTCAGCCGTGCCTGGACCCCAGGTGCCGGATTGGTAATTCGGAAAATCGTTCGGTGTGGAATTGGCCCAATTATTCAACACAGGCGTCAGGATGGACCAGGAGGTTTCCACCTGGTCGGCTCGCATGAAGAGAGTTGCATCTGCAGCCATTACATCTGCCAGCAATGTCTCATATGCTTCCGGTGACCTGGTTTGAAAGGTCTCCTGGTACGAGAAATGCATGTTCACCGGGCTCAAATGCAGGCTTGTCCCCGGTTCCTTGGCCTGGAAGCCCAACATGATCCCTTCCTGAGGCTGGATGTGAATGATCAGGCGGTTGGATTGCCATGCCTGCACGGCTGTTCGGGGAAAGGATTGGTGAGGCACCGGCTTGAATTGGATCATCACCTCCGAGACCCGGGCAGCCAGCCGTTTGCCCGTCCGCAGGTAGAATGGAACGTCCTGCCAGCGCCAGTTATCCACAAACAGTTTCAGAGCCGCATAGGTCTCTGCAACGGATTTCGGCGCCACACCCGGCTCCGACCGGTAGGCCGGCACTTTTTGGCCCTCGATCCACCCGGCTCCATATTGACCTCTGACGGCATATTGGGGGATCTCATCCTCCTTGATCGGGCGGATCGCCCGGAGCACATCCACCTTCTTATTGCGGACCTCGTCTGCATCGAATGAAACCATGGGTTCCATCGCAATGAGGGTCAGGACTTGCATAACGTGGTTCTGGATCATGTCCCTCAGCGCACCCGCATGCTCGTAATAAGCGCCGCGGTGCTCCACCCCCACCTGTTCCGCCACCGTGATCTGGACGTGGTCGATGTATCGCCGGTTCCAGATCGGTTCGAAAAGCGCATTGGCAAACCGGAATGCCAGGATATTTTGAACGGTTTCCTTGCCCAGGTAATGGTCCATCCGGTAGATTTGGGCCTTCCTCGAAGACCTGGGTGAGGATCCGGTTCAACTCCATGGCGGAAGGCAGGTCATGCCCGAAAGGTTTCTCCACCACGATGCGGGCCCGTTGCCTGTCCTGGGCCAGGTGAGCCTTGCCTATCCCTGTTGCAATGGTCTCCATGATATCCGGAGGCGTGGCCAGGTAAAAAATATGGTGAGCTTTTTTCCCGAAGCTTTTTTCGAGGCCATCCAGTTGTTTGCTCAATTCGGCATAGGTTGCATCCGCCGCAAAATCACCCGAGAGATAGACAAATTCACGGGCGAATTGCTCCCAACTCCCGTCCGTCGATATCTCCGCATTCGCAGAATGTCTTGACGCCGTCTTTCAACCGCTGGCGAAACTCGTCCGCGCTGCCGGGTTTCATATCCAACCCGATCACGGAAAATTGCTCAGGCAAAAGCCGGGAGAGCAGCAGGTTATATAACGCCGGCGCCAGTTTACGCCAGGTCAGGTCGCCCATGGCCCCAAAAATGACCAGGATGGTGGGTTCTCTTTGGATAGCCATCCTCAACTCCCTTCCGCCAGGGTAAGACCCCGGTCTTCCAGGGCCTTGCGGGTAGTCTCGTAATCCGTGTGGACAATTCCTTCTATTCCCATCTTCCGGGCAATTTCGACGAACATGGACCTGTCTTCAATATAGATCACCTGGTCCGGTCGCACCTGGGCAACATCCAGGGCGATCCGGAAGACATCCTCGTCCGGCTTGCGGATGTGGATAAAACAGGAGGATATGAAGAAATCGATGAACTCCCTCAATCCGAATTTCTCCACCCTGTACATCGTCAATTCCCTGCCTTCATTACTGACGGCAGCTATCTGCAAATGATAGCGCTCTTTGAGCCCACACATCAAATTGATCATATTGGGGAAAGGGATGGATTCGGAATATATGAAGGAGACGAACTCATCATATGAGAAGGGGCGGGCCTGGTAAAACACTACCCTGTCCAGGTACTCTTTCAAACTCAGTTTGCCTTCTTCGAAAGTATCGAAGGTGAGGTGGTGGCGTTCATTCATTTCCTCATAATCCAGGTTGAACTTCTGGGAGGCACGCTTGCGTGTGCCTTGATCCCAGCTATTCGTTAAGAGAACGCCGCCTATATCCAGGAACAGGGTGGTGATTGGAATCGCCTCGCTCATCGGTTCATGGCCTCAGGGCTGCATGGCCGCTTGGAGTGCCTGGGAGAATGCTTTCAGGCCTGCGTGCACATCCGGTCCAAGATCTATCCGCCCGGCTTTTCGTCCATGTTTCTTCAGCGCTTCCAGGTCTCCCTGGGCTTGAGCCTTGATGAATGTACCGAACGTGTAACCCTCTTGCGGGATGGGTAAATCCTTGGCAGGCCCGCCGGTAAGCTGTAGGAAGAGCCCTGTGTTCGGGTCCGCCCTTATGGAATTGACCGGTGGAATGGAGAAACCGCGGCCCATAGCCCAAAGTGGTCGTGAGGTGCAGCCTTTCCTGGATCAACCGGCGAATATCCTGCAAAGCCTGCTGGTTGGATGGATCATCATCGATATACGCCATGAAAGCCACATAATCCTCCTTGGGCGCCTGCGTCAGGAATTGACATAGAAGGTCTTCCACGTTGGAAGCAGCCTCATCAAAATAGAAGGTCAGCGGAGATTTAGTCAAAGAGGCTTTTTCATCGGCTAAATTTCCGTCTGCGCCGGCTTTGGCCAGCAGGCGGTTGGTATTATCCTTGCTTTCCTGCACATTCGGCTGGTCAAAGGCGTTGATGCCCAGGACCGCTCCGGCCGTAGCGGTCGCGATTTCCCATCGAAAGAATTCCTGTCCCAGGTCCAACAGGTCATCCAAATGTATTTCAATAACCGGTTGGCCCGCCTCGTTTAGCGCGTCAATACTTTTTTCCAGGGCCGCATCGGTCTTATCCATCATGCGGATATAGACGAAGACCCGGTCCTGCCCATACTCTTCGGGCTTTCCAATTGGTTCACCGGCCACCGGCAGAAGGCCCGTTCCCTCTTTGCCGGTGCTTTCAGCCAACAATTGCTCGAGCCACATCCCCAGAGGCGAAAGGGATTCCGGCAGAATGAAAGTAACCTTATAGCGGTGGTGGTTCTTGGCCAGCTCGCCTAATGCCGCCCCCAGCATGATGCCGGGATTCTCCCGGATGGGCACGCAGGAATAGCAGGCATGCAGCATTCGCAGAGAGCGGGCCAGCAATTCGCTGATATCCACTCCCATCA
Organism: uncultured Chloroflexia bacterium; assembly: GCA_963782935.1. Lineage (GTDB taxonomy): Bacteria > Chloroflexota > Anaerolineae > Anaerolineales > Villigracilaceae > UBA877. Next base: position 113,565 of record CAWALN010000016.1, read on the forward strand.
TGGCAGCCGGAACCAAACCAAAGTACGAAAGGGCCGAATAACGCCCGCCGATATCCGCAAAATTCAAGAAGGTTTTTCGGTAATGCCGGGCCGCCGCCGTCTCAGCCAGAGGCGTGCCCGGGTCTGTAATGACGCAGAAATTCTCGCCAGCATTCTCTCCTTTGATCTGCTTGACCTTATCGTAAAAATAAGCCTCGAAAGCGAGCGGTTCGGCCGTGGTCCCGGATTTGCTCGACACAATGAAAAGGGTATTTTTGAGAGGCAGGGAAGCCTCGATCCGCCGGATGGTATCCGGGTCGGTGGAATCCAACACAGTCAGAGGTAAGGCCTCCTTCTCCCGGTCAAAGGTTCGCTCGAATACCAATGGGGTCAGGCTGCTGCCACCCATCCCCAGAACCACCACATGCTCAAAGCCTTCCTTCTGGACCTCTGCCTTGAATGTCTCGATCTCGCGGAGGTTTTCCTCCATCTTTTCGGCTACATATAACCAGCCCAGCCCCCTCTGGATCCCAGCCTGGTCCTTGGGATCGCTTTTCCACAGGGTGGCCTCCTTTCTCCATAAGCGGTCACTGAATTGCATCTCATCCAGATGCGCCAACTGTGAGTCGAAGTCATTTTGATATTTCCCCAGGCAGAAGGTTTGCCGGTCCACCGGCTCCTTGAAGGAGGCTTCCCGTTTTTCCGTCAAGGCGGACATCAATTTCTCCAACGCCTTATTGAATTTATCTACTCCTTCATCTTCAAGTTGTTGGGTCACCTGGTCGATATCGATCCCTACCTGGCTCAATCCTTCCAGGACCGCATAAGCTTCTTGCACCCCCTCCTCAATAGATGTCGAGGGATGGCCGTGATCTCGATACGCATCGAATGTCTCGAGCGGGACCGTATTGATCGTCTCAGGCCCGATCAAGGGCTCCACGTATTTCACATCAATAAATTCCGGGTTCTTGGTGCTGGTGCTCGCCCATAGGACTCTTTGAGTGCGGGCCCCCTTCTCGGCCAGCTTTTGGAAACGCTCGCTGGTGAAAATCTCCTTGTAGATCTGATAAGCTATCTTTGCGCTGGCAATGGCGACCTGTCCGTGCAGGCTGCTGGCGATTTCAGCTTCACTTTCGTTTTCCTGTTTCAACTGTTCCAGCATGGGGTCCACCAACACATCGATCCGGCTCAAGAAGAAGCTGGCTACGGAAGCAATCCGATCCAACGGCTTGCCCTGGCCGGCCAATATTTCCAAACCGCCGATATATGCCTCGGCCACTTCCCGGTATCTTGGCAGCCCGAAAAGCAGGGTGATATTGACATTGATCCCTTCGCCGATCAACTGCTTGATAGCCGGCAGCCCTTCTTTAGTGGCTGGTACCTTGATAAAGAGGTTGGGGCGCTTCACTTCACCCCACAGCCTGTGCGCTTCCGCCACAGTCCCGGCCGTGTCGTGAGCCAGCCTGGGGGATACTTCCAGGCTCACAAAGCCGTCCGCACCCAGCAGCCGGTCATAGGTTGGACGGAAAAGATCCGCCGCTCGTTGGATGTCCTCCACGGTCAGGGCTTCGTAAATCTCTTCGATGGGTTTCCCTGCCAATGCCATGGCCCTGATCGCATTGTCGTAATCATGGCTGCCCGCAATGGCTTTCTCGAAAATGGAAGGGTTGGAGGTCAGGCCCCCGACTCCGTCCTCTTCGATCCATCGCTTCAGGTCCCCATTATCCAGGCCGCCTCTTCGTAGCCAATCCAGCCAGATGCTTTGTCCCAACACTTCCAGTTCCAATAAACGGATTCTTGTTCATTTCGTTTGCTCCTCAGCTTCAATTGCAGCCACCTTGTTCAGGCGCCGCTCGAACCGATCTTTCTTCTCATAGCGGGCCTGCAGATATGAAAGGATGATTTCCCAGGCCATCGAAAAAGCCACCACCCGCCCGCCCAGGCAGAGCAGGTTCATGTTATCGTCCTCCACGCCCTGGTGAGCCGAAAAGGTTTCGTGGATCAACGCCGAGCGGATGCCACGGATCTTATTGGCAGTGAAACTGGCTCCCACGCCGCTGCCACAGATGGCAATACCGCGGTCCACCTGCCTTGTGCTACTGCTTTTGCCAGGGGGATGACAAAATCGGGATAATCATCTTCCAGGTTCAACTCAAACGCGCCGAAATCCTCGACCTCATAGCCTGCCCCCCGGAGGGCTTGCAGGATCGGTTCTTTCAAGGCGTAGCCTCCATGGTCTGTCGCGAAACCTATTTTCATGATTATCTTCTCCCTGATTTTTCAAGAAAGCCGGTCGTTTCCGCTCTATTTCACCAGCGTGAGCGCTTTTTGGACGACCGCTTCCGCAGTGAATCCCATAATTTTGCATGACCACTTTTCCAGGAGCCGAGGCTCCAAAATGGTCCACCCCGATCGGGACGACACCTTCACCGATATAAGGCCGCCATCCCAGGGTCGTACCGGCCTCGATGGAGATCGCCGGCACATCCGGGGGGAAGAACATCCTGCCGGTATTCTTGCGGCTGTTTTTCAAAAATGTTCCAGCAAGGCAAGCTGACAACCCGGGTAGGTACTCCCTGCTTTTCAAGGGTTTCCCGCGCTGCCAGGGCCAGTTGCACCTCAGAACCGGTCGCGATTAAAGCGACCTTGGGCATAGCCGTTATTTCCAGAATGTTCCAGGACATACCCGCCGGAGCGCACGCCCAACGGAATCTGTGGGTATTTTTTCAAATCCAGGATGGGCACGTGCTGGCGGGTCAGGATCAGGGCCACCGGTCCCTCCGTATGTTCTATGGCCACTCGCCAGGCTGCGGTCGTTTCATTCGCGTCCGCCGGCCGGATCACCACCATGTTGGGGATGGCCCGCAGTCCCAATAGCTGCTCCACCGGTTGGTGGGTGGGGCCATCCTCGCCCAATGCAATGCTGTCATGCGTAAACACATAGATCGTATGGGCGCCCATCAGGGCCGCCAACCGCATCGGCGGACGCATGTAATCTGAAAAGATCAGAAACGTCGCCCCATATGGGATCAATCCGCCGTGGGTGGCCAATCCGTTCAGGATGGCTCCCATCGCATGCTCACGCACCCCGAAGTGGAGGTTGCGACCGCCATACTTCCACCCGCCTCCGGCAGATCCCTGCGCATCTTCCACCGGTTCCTGCGGGCTTTCGAAATCACCTTTATCCTTCAACGCCGTAAATGTGGACGGATCCAGGTCGGCCGAACCGCCGATGAGATTAGGCAGCCGCTCAGCCAACACGTTCATTACCTGGCCGGAGGCCGTCCGGGTCGCCATACCCTTTTCATCCACGGGAAATTCGGGCAGATCCTTATCCCACCCTTCCGGCAACTCGCCTCGCATCACCTGGTGTAATTCCTGGGCTAATTCCGGATAGGCCTCTTCATAGTCATCGAACCGCTTGTCCCACTCGGATTCCATTTTTTCGCCTTGATCGATGGCTTCCCGGAAATGCGAGCCGGCCTGGTCCGGGATGAAAAAGGCCGGCTCGAGTGGCCAGCCCAGGTTCTTCTTGGTAAGTTTGACTTCTTCTTCGCCGAGGGGTGAACCATGGGCTTCATACGTATCCTGCTTGTTGGGCGAACCATAACCCAGGTGCGTCTGAACCAGGATGAGTGAGGGCCGCTCCTTGTCTTCCTTCGCCTTTCGGAGGGCCGTTTCAATGGCACCCAGGTCGTTACCATCTTCCACCTTTTGGGTCTGCCATCTATAAGCCTCAAACCGCTTCTGGACATCTTCGGAAAAAGTAATGTCAGTCCCGGCCGATAGGGTGACGTGGTTGTCGTCATATAAGTAAATGAGTTTACCCAGGCGTAAATGGCCTGCCAGGGAAGCTGATTCAGAGGCAACCCCTTCCATCAGGTCGCCGTCGCTGACGATGCTGTAGGTGTAGTGGTCGATAATCGGATAACCTTCCCGGTTATAGCGGGCGGCCAAATAAGCTTCTGCGATGGCCAGGCCGACGCCGTTCCCAAAGCCCTGTCCGAGCGGCCCGGTCGTGGTTTCGACTCCCGGTGTGAGGCCCCGCTCCGGGTGCCCTGGAGTGAGACTCCCCCATTGCCTGAACTGTTCGATCTGTTCAAGAGACAGGTCATAGCCGGTCAAATGCAATAAACTATACAGCAACATCGAGCCGTGTCCGGCAGATAGAATGAAGCGGTCACGGTCGAACCAATGCGGATTTTTTGGGTTGTGTTTCAGGAAACGTGTCCAGAGGACATATCCCATCGGAGCGGCATCCAAAGGGAGACCGGGATGCCCGCTGTTCGCTTTTTGAACGGCATCAACCGAAAGGAAACGGATGGTATTGACACACATTTGGTCCAAATCCATTTTTTCGATTTTGCCTTTGTTTTGAGGGGTCATCACATCTGTCTTTTCTTTATTCATCCCTGTATCCTTTCTTTATAAACTCATAAAAGCGCCGCTTACTAGTCCCGCGCTTGAAATTCGCCTTTTGCCTCATCCCCATCCTACTTCATCAAACCAATCATCTATTTGACTATTCAATGACTTACATCTTCCAACTCCGCCTCACCGGCACGGTAGGCAGTTTTTCGATATCCATTTTGCTTAACCGCAAGAAGACTGTGTTGTCTTGAAAGTGATCGATCTGCTCGACCGGAATGGTCACATCTCTCTTCCCCCATAAATGGCCTTCCCGCATAATCAGGTGGGTGATTTGATCGTTGGCCGGATCGATCAAAAACTCGTCCACCTGCCCGACGGTCCCTTCAAGAGCATTGACTTTGGCGCCTCTGCGAATGATCAATTCATCTGCAGGAATGGGCTTTCCTTCTGTTTTCAGGGGCGTTATAGCCGGATAATAAGGCCACATCATGTAAGGTATCCCTGTAAAACCTCCCAGCTCCGAGGGAACAAACTGGGCCGCTGAAAACACAGGCATCTTGCCCAATTCCTCCTGGCTCAATGTCAGCCGGATCTTGGTTGGATCGCTTTCCATAATGCGGTTGATGTCAACCAGGTACTCGGTTTCCGAAATTGCATCTCCCCGCGCGATCACCACATGAGTGATTTCTTTAGTATTGGGCTTAAGGATGACTTCGGGTGGATTTACCACAAGGTCCATCGGAGCAGTTCACATGTGCATTGATCGGAACATCCATAGGCTGAGTATCCTTTCATGGTAAAAAAGTCCGAATACTGATATAGTGCTATACGCAGTTAAATTAGAAGGGCCTATTTTATGGTGATATTCTCGAAAGAATATTTATACCGCCTAACGGTGATCATTATCTATATTTCAAGAATTCGATTATATATCGCAATAAGACACAAGTCAACCATTTGCGATATAATCAGTCTGTTTACTCATGTTTAGTTTGTGCAGGGTTTCTGAACGATGATGGTTCTTCGACAAACTATCCAATATTTGGTCGGGAGGAATTGCGCCGGTATTGCTCTTGGTATACAGAGATTTTCGGAGCTGATAAGAAATTTCATTAGGCGGAAATCCATTATTTTTAATCACTTTTCTCATTTATGGAGGTAAATAATAATATGAACATCAATTTCAAAATGTGGCGTACGGCTGCCTGGCAGCTTGTCAAAATGGAGGATAAGAAGAAATGGGATGCCCTCGATATCGTTTCAAAATGGCTCATTGCCACCCGCTCCGGCGTGACCACGGTAACCATTTATTCCTGCATCATGGGCGGATTATTAGCCTGGCGTGACCATGTATTTTCCTGGCTTCCGTGGATCATCATCACTCTCGGGCTTTTTATTGCTCATGGGACCAATAACCTTCTAAATGATTACACCGACTACAGCCGCGGCATCGACAAGGATAACTATTTCCGCATCCAATATGGCGTCCATCCTCTCGTCCAGGGATTTTGGACCCGTCCGCAGCAATTGCGCTGGTTTGCCATCAGCGGCGTCCTGGCTTTTCTTTCCGGCGTATATGCACTTTTCTATACTCATTTCAATCCGGCCGTGATTGGCCTCTTTGCCTTCGGTGCGTTGATGCTTCTTTTCTATACATTTCCGTTGAAGTATTTTGCCCTGGGTGAGCTGGCCATTTTCCTTATCTGGGGTCCCATTATGATCGCCGGCGTCTATCTTGTCCTGGCCCAGCATTGGAATTGGAATGTGGCCTTGGCCGGCATACCCTTCGGCTTGTGCGTGGCCAGCATTAATGTTGGCAAACACATCGATAAACGCCTGGAAGATAAAGCCAAGGGTGTGACCACCCTGCCGGTTCTGATTGGCGAAACGGCTGCACGCGTGTTGAACATAACCGTAATCGTCTTAGCATATGCGCTTGTTTTGTACCTTGTGTTCATCTCACGTTATTTCACACCCTTCATGCTGATCGTTTTCTTCGCCTCCAAAGATGCCTGGAAAGCCAGTGAAACGCCTCTCCAAGCCCCGCCCGACCGAAGCCCCGCAGGGTTATCCGGTTTGGCCGCGCTGGTTCTCCACCGTTTCCTTCATTCATAACCGCAATTTTGGCAACTTGTTCATTTTGGGATTGTTGGCCGATACCGTGTTGCGCGTATTCCTGCCAACCTTCTGGCATTGATCTTTCCTCGCACGTAGGGGCACGAAATTATCCCCGCTGCGAAGCGGAGAGGGAGAGTCTCGTGCCCCTGCAAAGAGTGAGAATCATATCGATCTGGGAAACAATATAAATCAGTAGCATTTCTTTAACATTCCTTACAATTTAATATTCGATGAATATTTATATGTTTTAAGAATTATTAAGATAAATATCATATAAATTATGGTATACTCCGCCCGTTGGATTTATAGGAGCAGATAGCTTTAGGGAATTTTGTTTTTTAAATCTAATGGCAACAGAGGTAGATATGGATATCACGATGCACACTCACGATGAGTTTGAGGACCTTGAAACTCTTGCTGCGATGGAAGTGCGGCAGCGGCCGGTGACGGAAGATCAATTTCGCAAATTTGAAGGCTATGCAGCCGAGATTTTTTCTGCCTTTGGCCTGGATCTGAATACTCCGGCCACCCAGGATACTCCCCGCCGGTTCATCCGGGCTTTATTCGATGCTACCGAAGGCTATGATGGCGACCCAAAATTGATCCGTGTATTTTCCACCGAATGTCACGGTGAACCCGATTGTCATCTCAGCCAGGTGATCGAGGGGCCGATCCATTTCTTTGCCTTATGTGAGCACCATGCCCTCCCCTTCTACGGGATGGCCTATGTAGGCTATATCGCCCATGAAAACATTATCGGGATTTCCAAGCTCACCCGGCTGGTAAGGGTATTCTCCAAGCGCTTTGCCGTTCAGGAACGCATTGGCCAGCAAATTGCCAACTCGCTCGTCTCCATGCTTCAACCGCATGGCGTCGCGGTTTATTTGGAAGCCCATCATCTCTGTGTGGAGATGCGAGGCGTCCGTGAGATATCGCCAATCACACGCACATCCGTCTGGCGCGGCCAATATGCAGAAGACCCGGCCCTGCGCTCCGAATTCCTGGCAGAATGTGGATTAAATCTTAGCCAAAAATCACCTGAGTATTTTTGGATTCGTGCAGCTTCTCTTCAAGAATCCTAAAATACATGGCTACAATTCTCGGATAGGTCCTGGTTTATTAGGAAAGGGAAAAGTGATTCATGGAAAACTATCAATATCTGATTATCGGTGGCGGGATGGCGGCGGGTGCTGCCGCCAAAGGCATCCGGGAAATCGATCCCGATGGCACGATTGGCGTGGTCAGCCTGGATATCGACCCACCTTATAAACGACCTTACCTTAGCAAGCAATTATGGAAGGGAAAACCGTTCGAGAGTGTTTGGTTCCATATGGAAGAAGCCATGTCACCCAGCATTCGGGTCGGAAGATCATCTCTCTCAATGCAGATAAATTGATGGCCAGGGATGACAAGGGCGATGAATACCATGGAGAAAAGATTCTCTTGGCCATGGCCGGCACGCCTCGCCGCCTGCCTTTTGGCGGAGATGATATTATCTATTTTCGTTCTTTGGAAGATTATCGCCGTTTATCAACCCTTTCCGAAACCGGCCAGGATTTTGTAGTCATCGGCGGGGGCTTTATCGGTGCAGAAATTGCCGCCGCTCTTGCCATGAACGGCAAAAAGGTCTTCATCGTTTTCCCTGAAGACGGGATCGGCGCGCGGGTTTATCCTCATGAGCTTTCCCAATTCCTCAATGAATACTATCGAAACAAAGGTGTGGAAGTGTTGGCGGGAGAGCAAATAGACTCTTTCGCTTCAAGGGATGGCCGGCATGTCGTCAAACTGAAAAGCGGGCGTGAACTGCTCGCTGATGGGGTGGTGGCAGGCATCGGGATTGGCTTGAATCTGGACCTTGCCAAAGCAGTTGGATTGAAAACAGGCAATGGCGTGGAAGTGGATGAATATCTTCTCACCAGTTCTCCAAATATATATGCGGCCGGCGATATCACTGATTTTTACAATCCGGCCCTGGGCAAACGGGTCCATCTGGAACATGAGGATACTGCTCTTAGCATGGGCCGGCAGGCCGGTCGCAATATGGCCGGAGCCTCAGAACAGTACACCTACTTGCCTTACTTTTATTCCGACCTCTTCGAATTAGGGTATGAGGCTGTTGGCGAGCTGGACGCCAATTTAAAAACAACCGCAGATTGGGCTGAAACTTTTCAGAAAGGGGTCATCTATTATTTTCGAGGCGATCGTATCTGCGGAGTGCTCCTTTGGAATGTGTGGGACAAGGTGCCGGTTGCCCGTGAGCTGATCGCTAAACCCGGCCCTTTCAAGCCCGGGGATCTGGATGCAAAAAGGTCCGTCGATTGGCGGATTAATTACTGATAGGAGTTACGCAATTCAAGGGAAATTGGGTGTGTTTGGGCGTGCTACGCACGCCCAAACACACCCATTCCACCAAACAACTGCGTAAGTCCTGTTACTGATCAGTGTAACTTAAGGAGAAATATAAGGATCCTGTTATGCCTGCTTCTGGTGAAGTGACCCAATTATTTCCGAAACGGAAAAAGGTACCTCTTGAAAGCATGTATTTAGATCAAGATCTGCCGGGTATTTCCAGACAGGTCGGTCGGCCCATTGTGGTCACCGCCTATATCACCGATCGTAAAGGTATCGTCGCGAATAGCGACGGGAATCATAAGTTGCAAGTCCCCCCCAATTAAAAAATCCATCCGATTGGCAACTTTTTCAGGAGGTGATGGCTCAATCAGATGCCGTCATCAGCGGGTCAGCTTACCTCAAAGCGCTTCAAAGCCTCCGGAAGCCGCGCCGAGGATATTCTTTTTCAATATGAAGCCGGCCAGAAATACGAAAAGTTAGGTCAATGGAGGCTTGAAGCGGGTTTCAGGCAAAGGCAGCCAGACTTGATTTTTCTGTCTCATTCTCTTGATTTTGAAATTCCTGCAGGTATCCTGGGTGGCGATAGAAAAGTGTTTATTTTCACCACTTATGCCAGTTCAGAATCCAGTGAGGCAGGGGTTCTGACCAATTCCGGCGCAGTCGTGGTGGGCGCCGGCGAGACGGGCGTGGATGGGAAAAGCCTGATGGATTATTTATGGATGAATTCGGGGTATCATGTGGTCATGATGGCGACCGGGCCCAGTGTCCTGGCTTTACTACTGCAGGCGTATTGCCTGGACTTTTTATATGTCACCGAAGTCCAGAGAGAAATTCCTTTCGAAGACCCATCCGAGATCAGGATGATTTTGCCGGAAGGGAAAAAAATCGGCGAGTTGAAAGATTTCACTTTGACCCACCGCTATGTACAGGACAATGTGACTACGGAAGATGGCTCACTCGTCTCACAGGAATTTCACCGCTACGACCGCAAGGATATTTCAGCAATAGTTTGATATAAGGGTTTGATTTTTACAGCGGGCGTTTCATTCATAAAAGGGCTTTCTATGGATCAAATTTTCATAAAGGATCTATCGGTCCGCGGCATAATTGGGATCAACGATTGGGAGCGTGAAAAGCCTCAGGAGATCCTGATCAATATTGTCCTCTTCGGGGACTTGCGTAAAGCTGGCCAGAGTGATGACATCCGCGATACTATTAATTACCGTACTGATCGCCAAGAAAGTTCAGGCTCATTCCAAGTCCGCCGGCCGGCTGACGGTGGAGGCCCTGGCAGCAGATTTGGCCCGTATTTGTCTTGAAGAGGCTGGCGTAGAGAAGGTCATTGTGCGGGTGGAAAAACCCGGCGCGGTCCGGTTTTCTCGCTCCGTGGGCGTGGAGATTGAACGCGTAAAGGATCTACAGAAATGATGGTCTTGGGACATCAGGTTTGTCTCCTCCTTGGCTCTAACATTGAACCGGAACAGAATTTGCCCCGTGCGATTGAACTTTTGCGGGAGACGGTCACAGTTGTCCGATCCTCTTCGGTGTGGCAGTCCCCTCCGATAGGAGCGGATGGGCCGGATTTTCTCAATCTGGCGCTGTTGGTATCCACTTCCATGCAGGCAGACCAGCTGAAAGAACAGGTCCTGCGGCCCCTGGAAGCCCGCCTGGGACGCGTCCGCACGGCCGATAAATACGCTCCTCGAACCATCGATCTCGATATTATCTTGTTTGACGAAAAGGTCATGGACCCAGATTTGTTTCGCTATGCGCACAGGGCCGTACCCGTCGGAGAAATCCTTCCGGAACTACGCTCCGACCGGGGAGAACCAATCGGAATGGTGGCGTCAGTATTGCTGAAATCCACTCCCATGCGCCTAAAAACAGATGTTTTCATTTAGGCATTATTTAGGGGTGTATCCCCCAAAGGTCATAGGCGATATTATGGACAATAGTAGTACTATTATGAATAGAGGAAGTGAGGCAGTATGAGCGAACCAGAAGCTGTATCCATCGGCTCGCCGGCGCCCGAATTTAGCCTCCCATCCGGAAATGGGACCGATGTCAGACTGGCTGATTTCCGTTCCAAGAAAAATGTTTACATCTTTTTCATCCGGGAATATATATGAATGCAATGTCGCAGTCATGCCAGCCAGTTGGGTCGGCTTTATAAAGAATTTCAAGTAGAGAATTGTGAAATCCTCCTGATCCTGGGAGAACCGGTCGAGAAGGCCCGCCAGTATTCAGAAATACTCAAGTTACCGTTCCCTGTCCTCTCAGATCCGGAACGACAGGTTTATCAACGGTACGGGTTGGATAAAATCTTCCAACTTGTGCAGCGCACGGCTTCAGTAGTAATTGACCAGGGCGGTATTGTTCGTTATTTACATATTGCCTTGAACCCTATGACATGGCTGAAGGAAAGCCGTGATTTGCTGGACGTTGTAAGATCATTGAAAAATGAGGACATAAGATAAAGCCGGTTCATTGGCAACACGGCAAGACTTTTTAGGGAAATAGGTTGGGACCGGCATACTTTAAGAGGTAGGCCAGTGTTAATTCAAGTTCTGTCTTTTCTCGTCTCTGTGACTCTGACCGTATTATTCTTTATCTACGGCTTTAATCACTATTATCTGTTGAACGCATCCCGCCGTTATCGCCTTCCAAAGGTAAAGATGCCTTCAGATAATATTCCCTCTGTCTGCATCCACCTTCCCATTTATAACGAAAAATATGTCGTTCGTCGCTTGGTAAATGCCTGCGTGAGTATGGCGGATCATTATGATCGCAGTAAGGTCCGCCTCCTTCTCCTGGATGATTCGACCGATGATACATATGATGAAACCAGGAAAATAGCCGCAGAGTATAGGCCAAAGGCTTTAATATCGAAATTCTCCATCGTGAAAACCGGCAGGGCTTCAAAGCCGGGGCTCTTGAGGCAGCCCTCGAAAAAACCCCCGAGGAGTTCATAGCCCTCTTCGATGCGGATTTCATCCCTGAAGAAGATTTTCTGGACCGCACCATCCCTTATTTCCTCCAGGATAAGAGGTTGGGAAATCGTTCAAAGCCGATGGTGTCACCTCAACCGGGATTACAACTTGGTGACCTTTGCAGTGGCCATTTCCATTGACATCCATTTCATCATTGAACAAACCGGGCGCTATGCGCTGGGGTTGTTCCAAAACTTCAATGGAAGCGGCGGAGTCCTCAGAAAGAAGGCCATTTTGGACTGCGGGGGCTGGCAATCGGACACGCTCACGGAGGATCTTGACCTGAGTTACCGCATGCAACTCAAGGGCTATAGAATGCTCTACGTTAAAGATCTCGATAGTCCGGCGGAATTACCTCCCACTGTCCCAAGCTACAAACAGCAGCAAGGCCGCTGGGCCAATGGTTCTTTACGGACGGCCAAAAAGCTCCTTCCCTACTATCGTTCAAAAAGACGACCTGCCTTTCAAACAACGGTTGCAGGCATTCATCCATCTGACCAGCTATCTTATTCATCCCTTGATGACAATTTCGTTCATCGTGACTTGTATTCAAACTCTTGCCAACCTGAATAACCTGAATGCTGTTCAGCTATATATTTTTTCCCAGGAGCAAGGACTGATTGCATTTGGGAGAGCCCTGGCAATCCTTTCTTTCGAACGCTCCACCTGGGTCTTCCTGGGTCCATTCATTCTCCTTTGCACCATCGGTCCCTGGATTTCCTCGATGTATATTCTCAAGGGGCAAAAATATTCATTTTTCCATAATATAGCCGGATTCGTGGTGCTCCTCCTACTTGGTTTTGGCCTGAGCCTGAGTAATACCTTCGAGATCGCCAAAGGTCTCTTGACCAACCGCACCTATGAGTTCGTCCGTACACCCAAGTACGCCAACCTTCAAGACAAGACCGGCTGGCAGACCAAAAAATATCAGACTCCTTTCAATCCCCTGTGGATGTTTGAGTTTGTCTTCGCATCTCTGGGTGTTATCACGATCGCGTTTGCCATCGCCCATTCGAATTTCAACGCCTTGTTGATCCTGGTCCCATTTACCAGCGCATATTGTTTCATCTTTTTCCAGTCGATCCGGCAAACCTATCACACTAAAGCCAGGTCCCCTCAACACATTAAAGTCGGCCGAGACTTAATGCACGAAGTCGGTTAGCTATATTCGTTTTCGGGAGGGCAGGTTAAGGGGTGAATATTCGTGGAAAAAAGGTCTCTACTGATACCCTGCTAATGGGGTTAAGTATCCTCTTGCAGATCTCTTGGGGATTTTTTTGGGTCATGCCTATGACCAGCGCATATACATGGCCACAGGGTATCTCGTCGGCACGGGCCAAAATCCATACATCGCTCAAGACCTTCAATCCGTCTTTCATAACAGTGGCTTTCAAGGAATGACCTCGGTCGGTTATCCCCCGCCTTGGCCGCTTGTGACTGGTCTGATCTATCTTTTCTCCTACCGTCTCTTCCCGAATTTACTCTTCTATAATCTGGCTCTCAAACTCCCAATCATTGCCGCAAATATCAGCCTGGCCATCCTCGTCAGAAGGATCCTTGAGCGCCTTAAAGTGGATCAGGCGGTTTCCCGGCGCGCCTGGGTCTTCATGCTCTTTAATCCATTCATCTTAGTAGTGACGGTTGCCTGGGGCCAGTTCAACTCTCTCGTAGCTCTTTTATCCATCCTGGCCCTGGTATTTCTGGTCGATGGGAAACCCTTTCTTTCATCCCTGCTGCTTGCTCTCGCAATCTCATTTAAACCCACCGCCCTGCCCCTGCTTCCCGCTGTGGGTCTCTTCCTCTGGGATAGGTCTCTTCGAAAGATCGCATCCTACTTTAGTATCGTTATTCTTTTCCTGGTCCTGTTCTGCGCCGGACCTTTTCTGATCTTCCGCTGGGATCCCTCTATCATTTTTTCCCATTGGAACGCTCAATTTTCAGTGGGGGGCGGGCTATCCTTCATGACCTTCCTGGAGCTTGTGGCCGATTCGTATCAACTACCGGGCTGGTTGGCAGCCCTTGGATTTCTGTGTTTTCCCGCCGTTGCCCTGGCGACATTCACTCTAAAGCCGGGAGCGAAGGGCTTGCCTGATCTCTTGAAAAAAGCCGCCTTGTTGGTGTTGGTGTTCTTCCTCTTCCGGACCTGGGTTTCAGAAACAAATTTAATATTGGTCATGCCCATGCTGGTCATCCTTGTATCCACGGGAGAATTGGATAGACGTCTTCGATTCGCCTGGATCCTGCCCCTGCTCTTCAGCCTTTTCAACACTTCCATTACCCAACTCCTTTTTCCAAGTCTGCCCGTTCTGATGGAGCGATTATTGCATGAAACGCTTCTCTTCCGTATTATTCGTCTGACCCTCCGCACCGCAGTCGTCATTCCCTTTCTGTTATTGGAAGGCTCCATCATATTGGCGTTATGGAGACAGGTCCGGTCGGAAAAGCTCCACATTTTAGAAAATAAGCTAAAATCTGAGAATTGAATACAATCCTTCCTATCTCTCCAGGCCTCCATTTGGCAATCACTACAGGGCCCGGATCACAAATTTCATTACCCCACCGGTCGCCTGCAGAAGGGATTGCTCCTTGTCCATCGTGGCCATGGGCTTGGCCGAGGAAGCTGTCGGTTTTGGCTTCCCGGTACTAAAATGCGGCTTGCAGAGTCTCTTCCCTGGTTCGGTGAAAATTGATGTAACCCAGCCGGGACCAATCTGGATTTTCCACGCTGCCTACCAGCTCGATCTTGTGGAAAGGATCCGCAGGCGGGATTCCTCCCGTTTGAAAAGTCGGCTTTTCTATTCCACCAAAGATGTATTGGCTGCCCTTCTCCGCCACGTTCCCATCCTTCGTGTCTCGTTGACATCCATCTCCAGCGCCGCCCGGAAACTATTCGGTTGGGAAACTTCATACGAACCGGCCGGTTTTACCGCCGAGGTCAGGCTGGCTTACACTCTCGACCCTGCCACCGGGACCCTTCGAGTGAAGCTGCTGCCGGAGTCTCGCCTCCCTCATACTTCCACCGAATTGGTCGTCATGAACGAGCAAGGCGCACATTTCTTCGACCGTTATGAAGATTCCTCCGGCCTGAGACTATCCGGAAAAGAGATCGGCTGTTGGGACGAGGTGACTGCCGGCCGCGCCGGCTTTATTAGCTCCACTCAAGGGATCCGGTTCTCGGTGGAGCAGGCGCCGGCAGCGCGCTTGTTTCGCGGTCGTGAGTTGGTTGGTTCCCGTCTGGCCTGGGCCGGTTTCGGGCATGTTCTCCCTTGTCCGCCCAATGCATTCGAATATTCCCTTCAGATCGAAAAGGTCCCATGACTGGCATCCTGCTGATCTACCCTTTCTTTAAACCCAAACGGGACCGATCCGTCTTTCGTTTTCCCCCCCTGGGTATAAGCTACATAGCTGCCTCCCTGAGACAGGCCGGTCATGCCGTCACCTTGCTCGACTGTACCTTCATGGAAAGGCAAGCCGCCCTCTCGCAAGCCGAGGCAGTCAGGGCAGATGTAGTGGGCATATATGGCATGGTCACCCTATTGGAGGACGCCCTGCTCTTCGCCCGCCGCCTGCGCTCTCAAACCCATCTCCTGATAGCTGGATGGGCCTTTGCCCACCTGCGAACCCGGCCTCTTTCTGGATGACTTTGATGTGGTTGTCCGCGGGGAAGCCGAGACGACAGTCGTGGATCTTCTGACCGCCTACCGGTCAGGCGCCGGCCTGAAGGAGGTAGCCGGCATTATCTATAAAGAAACGCCTGCTGGAAAAGTGATCGAGACACCCGCCCGTCCCTTCCTGAAGGAGCTGGACCGGCTTACCTTCCCAGCCCGCGATCTGCTTCCCAACGATCGATATATCCAGCATGCGCACAAAAAATACGGCTATTCGATCACGACTGTCATGAGCACCCGCGGCTGCCCGTATCAATGCGAATTTTGCAGCAACGTGGTCTTCGGCGGATCTTATCGGGAACGCTCGCCGGAGAATGTGGTCGATGAGGTTGAGGCAGCCCTGAAATTGGGCTATGACCGCATCTCCTTCGCCGACGATGTATTTACAATGAGAAAGGCTCGGGTGGTTCGAATTTGTGATGAAATCCTCCGGCGTGGACTCCATTTTCATTGGGAATGCCTGGGCCGGGTGGATTCCATCGATGCCCCCACCGTTGCCAAAATGAAAGAGGCCGGTTGTACCCGTATATACTTCGGCATAGAGTCGGGCGATGAGGCCACGCTCCGCCTCATGAATAAGAAGATCACCCCTGTCCAGGCCCGCCAGGCCGTGGAGGTCGCCCATCAGGCCGGGTTGGAGGTGGGCGCATTCTTTATCCTCTTTTATCCGGGCGAGACCCGTTCCACCGTCCTGAAGACCCTCCGCTTTGCCACTTCGCTGCCGTTGGATTATCTCGGCCTGAGCCTGCCCTATCCGCTTCCGGGCACGGCTCTCTTTGAGCGGCTGCGGGACCGCATCCAACGCTCCTGGCGGCAGGATGAAAGCCCCTTCGGTGGCCATGTGGTCATCTTCAAGGCCGACCATTCCGCTGCCCTGATGTGGTTCGCCATGTTCAAAGGCCTGGCCCAATTCCGTCTGAAGAAGCATTTGGGCCGCCTGGCGCCTCTCTTCCTGTCCCCCTTCGAAAAGATTACCGATGGAGTGTTTAGAATATTACCCTGACTCATCCCCATCTCACTATCCATTCCGGCAGCAAGCTGCGCCAGCCTCATTCAGTCTCTTCCATCCCATTTTCCGATCCGGCGCACTTGTTCCATGTCGGGCGGCAAATGGGGATCGCGGAGCATTCCCGAAGTGGAACAAGGGAAGGCTGGCGACACGTGGACCTACGTTCTTTGTAGGTACGTGTCCCGTACCAAAGGGGAGGGAGTGCAGGTGAGCCGGGTAGGGTTTCTTTTTCCGAATGCTCAACCTTTACTTATGGAAGTCGCAAACTAAATTGGAGGAAATTAACATATGAACGCAGATTCTTTTCGCCAATTCTACGAATATCACTTCTCTGAAAATCGCAAACTATGGGATTCCTATATCACTCCACTCCCCTATGAAAAATTCATCCAAAATGTGAGCTACTCTCATGGGTCCGTCCGAAACCAGGTCGTCCACCTCATGAGCGTGGATGAGGCCTGGTTCAGCGGATTACGAGGCGTCGAAAATCCGCAACCGTTTCCTTCCCCCAATGGAGATGACCGGAAACTCATTCGGGCTCACTGGGACGAGGTTGAGCATAATATGCGTGAGTATCTGGCAAAGCTACAGGATGATATGTTATTCAAAAAACCGTTCGCAGAAGGAGAAGATAAAGACCTTATCCTGTGGCAAGTCCTTCTCCATGTGGTGAATCACGGTACCGACCATCGGGCCCAAACCCTCAGGTTATTGAACGATCTGGGAGTCAAAACTTCGCCTCAAGATTTCATATTTTACGTCTATGATCATTTGTAGATGTTTCTTCTTTTCCCTCGAATTCCTTCATGGTGGCCTCGATCCGCTGTCTCAACCAGGCCTCGTCGAATTCCGAGTGGTACACGAATGTCACCTCATTTTCCTTGTCCCAGTCCAGGTTTTGATCCAATCCAACTACTTGCTCGAACAATTTTGAGCCTGGCAATGGGAAAGGCACATTGAAAGAGATCTCGTCCAGCGGCAAATCCAGGGCCAACCGGAACGTTGACTCAATCAACTCTTTCGTCTCTCCTGGATAACCAACCATCAAAAACGCCGCCACTTCGACCCCGGCATCCTTAAAGCAGTGGACTGCCCGAACGCCGGCCTCTACGGTCGTCTTCTTGTTCATCAATTGAAGGGTATCCTGGCAGCCCGTCTCCAGCCCCAGGTACACCCGCCGGCAACCGCCTGCCTGCATCTTCAGGGCAGTCTCCCGGTCGATCCCATTCACCCGTGAGAGGCAGCTCCAGGTCATTTCCTGCCCGGTCATATGCTCGCAGAACGACTTGAGATACTCCAGATCGAGGGTCATACTGTCATCTGCGATCCACAAATGGTCGTACCCCAACTGGCGGATCTGTTCGACCTCTTTTAGAACGTTATCCAAATTTCTCCGCCGAAACAGGCGCCCGAAAACCGGTTTTGAACAGAAATCACAGTCGTACGGGCAGCCGTATGTGGTGATGATGGAGGTTGTTTTCCTTCCATCTTTCTGCATTCCTTCCAGGTGGTAAGCCGCGTGGTTGAAATCTCCCCGGTATGGCAGAGGAAAGCGGTTGATCTGTGCCTCGGTGTAATGGATGGGCCGGTTATTGATCTGAAGGCCTTCTCTCTGCAGATACAGGCCTGGATAATCGCCCAGGGATAGTCCGGTCAATGCAGATTGCCAGGGTCGATCCAGCCTGCAGAAGATCCCTGCAGAAGCTCGGGAAGCTTATATCCGCCTCGCCTCGAAAGACAACATCGAAGGGACCACTAAAATGGTCCGGGTAAAGGGTCGGCAGCGGCCCCCCTGCCGCCAGAAGGCAGTCCGGCAAGTCTGTTCTTAGCCTTTCAGCCAGCCGGAACGCATTCCGGCTGAGGCTGATCATAGAGTAGATCCCCACTACATCGGGATGGTATTCCAAAATCTCTTTTTCAATCTGGTCGAATGAACTGAAAGTGCAATCGAAGACTCTCGCCTCCAGCCCCATTTTGTGTAACTGCGCTGCCAGGCTTGCCACCCCCAGCGGCGCGAACAGCATTTCGGTTGCCGCTCTCGTGCGGAAATGGGGGTACACCAAAGCGATGCGGTCGTGGGTTGACAGTGTCATGAATGGACTCCAACGCTATTCGGGTCGATCTCCCCAAGGCGTTACCGAGGCTGTCGGGCATTGGGCCAGTCCTTAAGCTAGAGTATGAAAAATGTAAACCACCACATAGACGATGACACCGAGCCCGGTCGATATCATGTAAAGGATGTAAGAGGCGCGCATAAATCCTTTATAGTTGCGGAAACGCAAAGCCGCCGGCATCAATCCATTGGCCCGCAGCACCACAAAGATCCCCAGGAGCAGCCCCAACGCACCGATGATAGCGTGTACCGTGGTGACACCATAACTGCCCTCCAATAACTTGTGCCGGCACACCCGGCAGAATGTAAATAATATAGGAAGGGATCATTATCGTGAGCACCGCCAGGGTGTTCACGATTGCCGCGCTGGTCTGGACCCACCGGTGCATCTCGAAGTGTTTCCCCACTGCCAATCGCCAGCCGATGGTAAACAGGATGGCTGATATCAGGATCAAGATGAGAGAGAGATCTGAATGAAAAGGAGCGCTTGTCCCCAAAAATCCTGCTCCGTTGAGCAAAGTCTGCATGGTCATCCTCCGGTCCCAACATACCTGTCAATGTAATAGTAATTGGTTAATTATATTCCCATTTATCAGGATTTTTAATCGCTCACTTTTTGATATACTCCTACTGGAGTAGATTTTGGAGGAATTCCATGCGAAAATTATCTCCTCTTCTTTTATTGACCATCCTCATGCTGACTGGCTGCGCCTCTGCCTCCACCCCTTCCCCGGCAAAGACACTGACGGTCTTTGCGGCCGCCTCTCTCAACGGAGCCTTCACCGAATTGGGGAAAAGCTTCGAGTCAGCTCACCCTGGCGTGAAGGTGGCTTTCAACTTCGCCGGCTCGCAGACCCTCAGCGCCCAACTCCTCCAGGGAGCCCCGGCAGACGTTTTTGCATCGGCCAACCATACCGAAATGGACCGGCTCGTATCCACCGGCCTGGTCGCCTGCGAACTCTCCGAAGGATTTTGTGACCAATCGGCTGGTGGTTATCCTGCCTCCAAACAACCCCGCCGGCCTGGCTTCTCTGGTGGATCTCGCCCGCCCGGCCTTGAAATTGGTTCTCGCCGATGTCTACCGTCCCAGCCGGCAAATACGCTCGCCAGGTTCTCGACAATCTCAGCAAGGATCCCGCCTTACGGCCCAGACTTCTCATCCAAAGTCCTCGCCAATGTGGTCTCCAACGAAACCGATGTGGAAGTGGTGGTAACCAAGGTCCAGCTGGGGGAGGCCGATGCCGGTATCGTGTATATTTCCGATTCAGTGGCATTTCCCAACTTTGAAAACCATTCCATCCCTGACAATTTCAACGTAATTGCTAAATATCCGATTGCGGTCCTTGCAAAGGCTCCCCAGCCCGGATCTGGCGGCAGAATTCGTGGATTCAGTCCTATCACCGGACGGACAGGCTACTTTGAAGAAGTGGGGCTTTACCCCGGTTGCCCCTTAGGAATGGTCCAATTGCGCCATTCCTCTCGCACCTCCTCGTTTACCCGCCATCGGGGTTGGATCTTCATCCTCCCCAGTCTGTTAATGCTGGGGCTGTTGGGATTGCCCCTGTTTGCCTTACTCTGGCGGGCCGTAGGCAAGGATTTCTTCCAGAACGCCCTCTCGCCGACCGCAATGGCGGCTCTCCGGCTCAGCCTGGGTACCAGCGCAGTGACCGTCCTCATCGCCATCGTCACCGGCACACCCCTGGCTTTCCTGCTGGCCCGCTGGAAATTCCGCGGCAAGGCCGCCGTGGAACTGCTCATCGACCTGCCGGTGACCCTGCCGCCTTCCGTGGCCGGGCTATCCCTCCTGCTCGCTTTCGGACGCCAGGGAATTTTCGGCGGCTGGTTGGCCGCCGTGGGGATCAGCCTGCCCTTCACGACAGCTGCAGTCATCCTGGCCCAGACCTTTGTTTCGACGCCGTTGTTCATCCGCTCGGCCCGTCTCGGTTTTGCCGGTATCGAGCGCCAGCTCGAAGAGGCCGCCACAGTGGAAGGGGCGGATGAGTGGCAGATCTTCCGCTTTATCATGTTTCCCCTGGCAGGCCGGGCTTTCTTGACCGGGCTGATCCTGACCTGGACCCGCGCCCTGGGAGAATTCGGCGCCACCCTTCTCTTCGCCGGGAACTTGATCGGCAAGACCCAGACCATGCCACTGGCCATCTATCTGGGTTTTGAACAGGGCATTGGGGTGGCCATCGCTTTGTCGGTCATGCTGCTCACTTGTTTCCATCTCTCTCCTGGGCGTCACCCGCCGCCTCGAAAGTCGGGGCGAAGCCTCCTCCCAAGAAATGTAATCCTGCCTCCGTCGAGGCGACCGGCGGGTCCGGCCGGACTTAGTCGGCGCGCCATTCCACGGCCTGGCCTGACCCGGGACCTTCTCAAAGTCCAAAACTCCGACTTTGAGAAGGCCATAAACCTGACCTATTTCATATTGCCTTTCCCCTGTAAACAAGACTATAATTATCGAAATTATACATAAACTTCATTGTTTGATTCGATTGGGGGGATCAAACTATGAACCGTTATTATCCTTTAGCGCCCCAGAATGTTTCCGGCAGTGAACCGGCCTGCCCTCTTATAATTGGACACCTTTATTTACTAGAACCTATCCAAAATTCTGGAGTAGTTCGTTTTTTGAGTGTGGGCGTCTTAGCCGCCCACACTTAAAAACGGCGTTCCTTTATTTTAGGATAGACACTTAATTATTCCAGGAGATAGGAATGACCAAAGCAGAACTACAAGCCGAACTGGAAGCGGCTCGCCTTCGTATTATCGAGCTTGAAAATGAAGAGAAAAATGATCCGGCCCGCACCGGTGCATTCGAACGCGGCCACCAACAGGGCGAGAAGGAGCTTCTCCAGATCAATCGCCTCTACTCCACTCTCAGCCACATCAACCAGACCGTTATCCATGCCCACCGCCGGGAGGACCTCTTCCAGGATGTGTGCCACGTCGCCGTTCAATATGGTGAGTTCAAACTTGCCTGGATCGGCCTGCTCGACCCTGTAAGTGGGAACTTCAAGCCTGCCTTCAGCAGCACCGGCCGGCTCGACGACCTGCCTTTTTCCAGTGGTGAAATAAAGTCTTCTCTCCTGGAAAACAGCCTCATCGGCAAGGCCCTAGCGGGCTCAAAAAGCTTTACCAGTGAGGATATCCAAACCGACTCCCTGGCTGAGCCATTGGCGGGAAATCGCCGTCCGCTGCGGCTACCATTCGCAGGCCGCCGTCCCATTCCAACTAAAAGGCCGTACCATCGGTGTCTTGAGCCTGTATTCCGGCGAGGCCGGCTTCTTCAAGTCGAAGGAAGAAGTTCGCCTGTTGGATGAGATCGGTCAGGACATGTCATTTACCCTGGATTGCCATCGAGGCCGAACAGGCCCTCCGCACCAGTGAGAAGAAATACTCCCTGCTGTTCGAAAAAGCCGGTATTCCCGCCTCCATGACCAGGTTGCCCGAGAACACATTTGCGGATGTAAACCAGGCCTTCGAAGAGATCTTTGGGTACAAGAAAGACGAAGTGCTCGGGCGGACTTCAGTTGGAACTGGGAATGGTCCGGCCCGGAAGAGCAACAGCGGACGGTGGAAGAGGTCCGCCGCAACGGCCATTCCAGGGATGCCGAGCGGCATATCTGGACCAAATCAGGTGAAGAGCGCCTCGTAACTATCCATGTGAATATCATCGAGTTCGATGGAAGCCAGTACGCCATCACCACCTTGGACGATATCACCGAACAGAAGCGGATGGAGAATCAGCTCCGCAACCAGGCCGACCTTCTGGAACTGGCTCACGACAGCATCATCGTCCTGGATATGGATGGCCGCATCACCTACTGGAACCGCGGTGCGTCTGAACGCTATGGTTGGGCAGCTGAGGCGGTGCAAGGGCTGGTGATCCACGACCTGTTGAAGACGCAAGTTCTCCACACCCCTCAAAAAGATCCAACGGCAGTTGCTCGACCATGGCTATTGGGAGGGTGAATTGACCCACACCCGCCAGGATGGTTCCCAGATCATCGTAGCAAGCCGCTGGCAGCTTCGGCGGAGTGGCGGTCAGCCAGCCGCCATCCTGGAGATCAACAACGATATCACCGAGCGGAAGAAGGCCGAGCGCTCATTTGAGAAGAAGAATGAAGAGCTTTCCTATCTCTATTCCCAGACCGAGCACCGGATGGAAAACATCTCGGCTCTTCGCACGATCGATATGGCCATCGCCAGCAGCTTTCGATATGGATTTCACCCTCGGCATCGTCCTCGAGCAGACCCTCCGCCGGATCGGAGCGGATGCAGCCGATGTGCTTGTTTTCAGTCCGGTTACCCGTGGTTTCCGGCAGGGCAGCTGAGGCAGGCTTCCAATCCTGGGAATTGGAGAGGTCGGCCTTGAGGGCTGGAACCGATTTTCCCTGGCAGGGTGGTGCGGGAACGCAAGATCATCACCTTCCAGGATATTGCCGAGGTCTACCAGTGAGACCAGGGAGACTCGCGGATCTACTGGCTCATGGGTTCACCGCTTACAAGGGCATGCCCCTCATCGCCAAAGGCCAGGTGATGGGCGTACTGGAAGTCTACCGAGCGCAACCCGTTCGACTTCAATTCCGAGCAGCGAGCCTTCCTGGACGCATTGCAGGTCAGGCCGCTATCGCCATCGACAGCGCGCATTTGTTCGAGAACCTGCAAGATTCAAACACCGAGTTGCGGTTGGCATACGACGAGACCATCGAGGGTTGGTCCCAGGCCATGGATCTGCGGGACCGGGAGACTGAAGGGCATTCGTTGCGGGTAACCGGTGAAACCGTCCGGCTGGCGGCCCGTTTAGGCTCTACCGAGGCCGATCTGATCCACATCCGCCGGGGAGCCGCTCCTGCATGATATGGGCAAGTTGGGTATCCCCGACGATATCCTCCGCAAACCCGGCCCGCTGACCGAGGCCGAGTGGGTCTCCATGCGCAAGCATCCTCAGTTCGCCTACGACATGCTCTCGCGGATCAACTATCTTCACCCGGCCCTGGATATCCCCTATTGTCACCACGAGCGTTGGGACGGCAGCGGTTATCCCCGTGGACTGAAGGACGACCAGATCCCCCTGGCCGCACGCGTTTTTGCAGTGGTCGATGTGTGGGATGCGCTGACGTCAGACCGGACCTATCGCCGGGCCTGGTCGAGAGATCGGGCCATCCAGTACATGCAGGACCAATCTGGCAAACAATTCGACCCTAAAGTGGTCAACATATTCCTAAAGGAAATACCATAAACCGCTCGGCATAAACCTGTCCCTAATCACCCATCTCGCATGCACCCATCCCTGTTTACGTTCCTCGCTCTAATGCAGGAACACCATTGGGATCGTGTGCAGCAGCCCGCAGCCTGCAAAAGGAAGCTCTGCTAGAGTCTCTTGCAGGTAGGGTCTTCATGCTCTCCCTAAGTCGTCGACTTTCCTTCCCAGTTCGTCATTCGAGGGTCCGTCGGAGGGTTTTCAATCTCACTCTTAGATCCAAAGAAATCCAGGTAGGCATTCTTTGTGTAAGCATAGGATTGATTGCGGCCCTTTCAGTTTTGAGTGATACAGGGCAGTATCCGCATTATGGATGATTTCCTCGGCGGTTTGATAAGGGATTTCCGTTCGGCGATCCCGGCGCTGATAGTGGCCTTGATCGGGGTAACACTGGTCTTAACGGAGAATTCGGCCGCATCAATTTCCTTCCGGATCATCTCTGCGCGCTCCAAAGATCGCTGGATGGTCGTTTCCGGAAGCATAATAATGAATTCTTCACCGCCAAAACGAGCCACCACATCGTAATCCCGGACTGATTTCTTAAGGATGGCTGCAACCGCGTTCAGAACTTCATCACCCGCCAGGTGGCCGTAAGTATTGTTGATGTTCCGCAGCAGGTCCAGGTCGAACATGATGATCGACAATGGCCGGTCGAAACGCCTGGACCGGTCGAGTTCTTTCGCCAGGTGCTTCATAAAATATTCGTGGTTATATAAGCCGGTCTTCTGGTCGATCTCAGTCTTTCGTTCCAGAGCCGGGATCTGCAGCGTTTCGTAGATCAGATATAACGGGAAAATTACCAGGATCGTGGCATATGGATTGAATTTCCAAACCATGATCAGCATCGCGCCAAAAGTCAGGAAAGTAAGGTCCATGATCAAGGGAAACAACTTCAAAAATACCCGAAACCTTAAAGTTCTCTCCCCTGGCTAACCACAGGATAATTCCCACTATGAGATGATTTAGTAAGGTGAAAACAGCCATGCTGGCTGCAATGGCCAGGACGGCTACAGGTGTGGAAAGCGATCCGGAAGGATTGATCGTTGCAAAGACGGCATAAGCCGCGGCCATGACACTCATATAGCAGGCTGTATTGAATATCTGGATGAACCAGGCCGGCCGGTTCCACACCCACTCCACCAGGTTTGAGATCAGGATCACCAGGAGGGTTTCGCCAAGGTTAAGAAAGGCAAATGCAAAACCGTAGATCAGAAAACTAAAAGTATAGTGCGAGCGGTTGGTCGCCCCGGCTACTTTAAAGATCATAAAAAAAGCCGCCAGCAACCCCAGAACGATCACTGTACCAGAATGGATGGCAGGGAGTCCAAGGAAGCTCCGGATGAGCACACCCAGACCCAGGAGATAAATGGTTGCAAGGTAAAGTTTGGTCGAACGAGATAACCCCTTCATACTATTCTTCTTCTATTCCAGTTCGAGTAAGCCAAATCGGTAATATTGTATTCATTGTACATCATTCAAGGGGCTGGAAAAGCAGAGTTGCGTTACAGAAAAACAAGGTACATATTAAGAAAGAGCCTTGCAAGAGATCTCTCTTGCAAGGCTCTTTTTGTAAGGTCAGTTTCCAACCTGTTTCATCGATCTGTGTTACTGGCCCCAATAATCGCTATTCCAGCCGACCGTGTTCCAGCCAACCGTGTTCCAGCCAACCGTGTTCCAGCCGACTGTGTTCCAGCCGACCGTGTTCCAACCAACTGTATTCCAGCCGACTGTGTTCCAGCCAACTGTGTTCCAGCCGACCGTGTCAAAATTGATCCCATCCGGGCCGGTAGAGAGAAGCTGGCTGGGAATGATGCCGCTGTTGGCAGGAGTGGTAGAATTGCCTGTGACCGCCGCATATACATCCAGGTAACCGGCCCCGGCCTTCCCCGCCACATATCCGCTGAAGGATTTGTTGGCGGTGGACATCAGCCGGAATTTGACCTGATCGGGATTCAGTCCAGGTTCATCTTGCAGTAGGAGTGCGACTGCTCCTGTCACCATCGGAGCCGCTACTGAAGTTCCCGACATCTTGAAATACTGGGTGCCGACCTTGTTGCCCGGATGTGCCTGGGCCAGACCCATATTTTGGTTGACCAGCCGTGCTATGATATTTTGCCCTGGCGCCACCAGGTCCGGTTTCACTGCCCCGTTTTCACTGGTCCCATAGCCTGAAAAATTGGCCATAGTATCGTCTGTAAGCGTCGCGGTTCCTTTATCATTCACCGCCCCTACAGTGATCACAAACGGGTCGTTGGCAGGCGGATAGATAGCCCCGCCGCCTTTGTTTCCCGCAGAAACCACCACCACCACGCCGTTGAACCATAAGATCTCGACCGCCGCGTCCAGCGGGCTGGTGTTATATGACTCGGCCACCGCGCTGTTGAGCGAGAGGTTGATCACCCGAATGTTGTAAGCATCCTTATTTTCAAGCACCCATTGAAGGCCCGCCACCACATCCTGCATCCTGGCGCTGCCGTCATCGTTGCTGACCTTTACATTAATGATCTTAACCATCGGGAGCGACGCCGATGTACTTTCCGGAGGATTCGCTTCCGTCGCCGCCAATAACGCTGGCTACGTGGGTCCCATGACCATATCCATCCGAGGGGTTCTGGTTGTAGTCGGAGTTAAACCTTACATTCGCCACCTGGCGGTTGACGCCCATGACGGTGTAAAGATCCCCGTTTGGATTGATACCACTGTCAACAACCGCCACCCCGATATTTTGCCCCTGGATATAGGGCGCAGAATTCCAAACTTCGCTCGCCCGGATGGCAGTAATATAGGTATTGGCTAAATTGGAGGTGTCGATGCATTGGTTGCAAACGCTCAATTCCATGGCTGCATCGATGGAGATCCAGCGGACGCTGCTTATCTGGGAAAGTTGGACCGCGTCTTTGGCGCTCATTACCGCTGAAAAAGCATTGATGATATGTAAATCCTGCGTGACCGTCCCGCCCATCTTTGCGACCAACGCCTCGGCCCCGCTTGCCCCGCTGGTTTTCTGTACGATCACGCTTACCCGCTGGTCGGGAGCCTGCGCAGCCAGTTCTGCCAGTCCGGGCTGGATCTTCTCTGCTACATTTCGATGCACAGGAGCTGCAAAGCCAAACAAGCTTAGTACCAGTACGATGATGCTGAACGTATAAAAGGTTTGTTTGATCTTCATTCCTGCCTCCGGGAGGCGACAACCACCCTGGAAAGTATGATATCTCTGCGCTAATTGTCCTCCGAATGGCATGTTAATTCAATACGTAGGTCTACGGGTTTTTGCTGGATAGTAATTTACAGGTTTGCAAGGGGAATGCAATAATGCACTCACCTATTCCTTGGAGTGCAGGCTTCAGCCTGCAAGTTTTGCCTGCCTGGCCATTTTTGGAGTGCAGACTATGTCCCTGAAGTTAACGGAAGGGGTTAGCCTGCCAGATTTGCCTGTGGAGGCATCCCGAAGCAGACTTTACAGATCCAGCGGGATGATCCCTCGTTTGATCGCATATCGGATCAGGTCCGCCTGGTTCTTGATCCCCAATTTGAACGTCAGGTTGCTCCGGTGCTCATCCACTGTGCGCGGGCTGATCATGAGTTTGCGACCGATTTCTCCGCTGGTCAGGCCTTCCACTGTCATCTGTAGGATTTCACGCTCGCGGGCCGTCAGGGTTTCATAGACATCCGTCGGCGTTTCCTCGATCCTTGGCCTGATGTCCTCGAACCGTTTGGAAAATTTTGCGCTCAGGAACCGGTTCCCCTGATTCACTTCACGGACTGCATCCACCAGTTCGCTCGGACCGGTATCCTTCAGAACGTATCCGGCCGCCCCGTTATTGAGCGCCTCGATCACATAAGCATCCGCGCTTTGCATGGAAAGCACGATCGTCCGGGTGGCTGGAGATAACTTCTTGATCTGTCTCAATACTTCCAGTCCATTCAGCCCCGGCATCATCATATCCACCACCAGGATATCCGGCTTCAGCCGTTCGGATAACCGCAGCGCCTCAATACCGTCTTCCGCCTCACCGACTATGCGGAATTCAGGTTCGCTTTCCAATAAGTGGCGTAAACCCTGCCGGACGATAGGATGGTCATCCGCCAATAACAAGGTTACGGTCACGGTTTCTCCT
Organism: uncultured Chloroflexia bacterium; assembly: GCA_963782935.1. GTDB lineage: Bacteria > Chloroflexota > Anaerolineae > Anaerolineales > Villigracilaceae > UBA877. The sequence continues at coordinate 141,549 of CAWALN010000016.1, forward strand.
TTCCACCGGCTTGCGGTCGAGCGGCAGCATTACCTTCACTTGCGTACCCTTATTGGGGGCAGACCTGACCACCATGTATCCTCCCAATAAATTCGCCCGTTCACGCATACCCGCCAGGCCCACAGAGCAGGCTTTGGAAATATCGAAGCCTGGCGCGAACCCCACACCTTTGTCGATGATTTCGATTCCAAGGATATTTTCACGCAGGACCAAATACACAAATGCCTCGTTCACCTGGGCGTAGCGGGCGATATTGGTCAGTCCTTCCTGAACGATCCGATACACCGTCGTTTCAACGTTCGATGGCAAACGCTGGGCGATTCCAATGTGATTGAATATAACCTTTATCCCCGTCTGTTTTGTATATCGTTCGAAGTGCCAGGTTAATGTAGGCAATAGGCCGATATCATCCAGCATGGATGGGCCTCAGGTTGAGAGACATTTCCCGGATTTGCTCTATCAATCCGCGGATCGTTTCCTGCGCCTCTTTGAATTGAGCCAATTGGGCTTCACCGGACTGGTTCTTCGCAGATTCCAGCATGAATTGCAATCCCGTCAATACTTGTCCGATCTGGTCGTGCAGATCTCGGGCAATATTACGTCGTTCGGCTTCCTGGATTTCCACCATCCGGTTGGTCAGTGCCTTTTGTTGTTCCCTGCCGCTCCGCACCTGTTCGAACAGGCTGGCATTGATGATGGAAATGGCTGCCTGGTCTGCCACCCCCTTGAGAAGTACAGGGGTATCCTCAGGGAGGTCAACCGCTTCACCCATATAAACCGAGAGCAATACCCCCATCAGATCGTGCTGGCGATATAACCCGGCCATTCCCATCGTATGGATATTTTGCTCTTTGAACAATTCCAGGAAAGGTACGTTGGGATTACTCTGAATATCCTTGATGATCGCCACCGGTTTATTTTCAGTCACGATCGATCTTATCCAATTTCCTGATACTTCAAACTGCATGCCGCAGAATTTTTCTGATTTAATGGATGGGGCGCTGGCAGCCCGCATGTCAAATTGGTCCTGCGTGCCGGTCTGCAGGAACACGCCCGTTGCGCTGGCTTTAAGAGCCTGGTCGCAAAGGTTGCAAACCGTATCCAGAACAGAGCCCAATTCGAGTTGAGCATTCAAGCTCGCCGCCGTCTCCACCAAAACCCCCGCTCGCTGGCTTTGCCTCTGGATTTCTCGCACCGCCTCCCGCCGTTTGGTAATATCCCTGAATACCAGCACCATTCCTGCCACCGCCCCGTTTCCATCATGGATGAAGGTCAGGTCCGCTTCCACTGGAGTGGACTGCCCATATTTGGATTGGAGCAATCCTTCCATGTGTCTGCGGGCTCCGGCAAAGACCATTTTCTCGTGGGAGGTTTCATCCTTAAGCGCAAACACATCCTCGATGGTCTTGTTCAAGGTCTCCATCTCGCTCCAGCCCGTCAATTGTTGCGCGATCGGATTGATGAACCGGATCACCCCTCGGTCATCCACTGCGATCACGCCATCGTTGATCCCGTTTAAAACCGCATGGAGCCAGCGCCGGCCTTCCCTAAGCTCCCCTTCCAGGTGATGCCTCAGGAGAGCGGTTTCGATCATGGCATAAATTTGTTTATCGTCGAAAGGCTTGAAAATATAGCCGAATGGCCCCGTGGATTTGGCGCGCTGGATGGTCGTCTGGCCGATGGACCCGGTGATATAGATCACGGGTTGGCGGGAGTTCAATCGGTTCAGCGCCCCCGTCCCGATCCCTTCCCTCCTCCCATTCAATTCGATATCTGCCAGGATCAGGTCGGGCTGGGTCTCCTCGACTTTGGCAATGATTTCTGCATTATCGGCCGCACATCCAACGACTTATAGCCCAGCTTGAATAGTATTTCCCCCAAATCGTGGGCAATGGAACCATCACTCGTAGCGATCAAAATCCCCGTGTTGACCATAATATTCAATTCATTTTATGTCACTTCAATAAATAGATTCATTTCGAAGTGATTGCACTTCCGCCGCAGAATCGCCTTCCCATCCTCCAGACACCTCCATTTTGCAGGCACCCTCCCCATTTACTTCCTGCTTTATTTGCAGGAACAAATTTGCAGGCACCCTCCCCATCTTGCCGGCACCCTCCACGTATTACAGGCACCCTCCCCATTTACTTCCTGCTTTTTTTGCAGGAATAAATGGGGAGGGCCGGGGTAGGGTTCCATCTCGACCTCACAGCCCTCCCACAATACCCAACCTCCATCACCTCCCCCTCCACCGCCTCCAAAATTACCCCCATCACCTCCGAAACCTTATTCATCACATCACTATTCCAGAACCTTAATACCCGATACCCTTTGGATTTAAGAAAGCGGGTCCGTTCTTCATCGTATTCTTCCTGTTCAAGATGTTGGCTTCCATCCACCTCAACGATCAACTTTTTACCAGGAGCGCAGAAATCGGTAATATACGGACCGATCGCATGCTGCCGGCGAAAATTTACCCCATCTTCCCTCAGAGATCGTAAATAAGCCCACAGCTTTATCTCCGCCGGACCCATTTCTTTACGCAATTGCCTTGCACGCAGAAGGGACTTTGAAGTAGTTCTTTTCGGTCGCATAGTAACCTCATTGTTTGCAAGCACCCTCTCCATATGCAGGCACCTCCATTTTGCCGGTACCCTCCCCATTTACTTCCTGCGTTTTTTGCAAGAACAAATTTGCAGGCACCCTCCCCATTTACTTCCTGCGTTTCTTGCAAGAACAAATTTGCAGGCACCCTCCCCATTTACTTCCTGCGTTTCTTGCAAGAACAAATTTGCAGGCACCCTCCCCATTTACTTCCTGCGGCATTTGCAGGAATAAATGGGAGGGCCGGGGTAGGGTCTCTCTCGGCGGGCTGATTGAACATTTCTCGCCATAGATCCATCGCCATCTACGACCATTCACCCTACCTGGCCTCCAGCCATCCTCCCCGTTTCTGAAAAACCAAATTGGGAAGGAAGAATTCAACCTCAACCCTGGATCCAACTACTTCGGGACCGCTACTCCAATGACCTCTGTCGCATTCCCCGCCGGCGTCACCGGCACACCTTCCACCGGGACCTCCACCGGCTTGACCTCTATAGTCCCCTTGCCTGGGGTCTCTTCACCCGCATCCCCGAAGACCGTCAGGAAAACCTTCCGCAATTTCTCCAGCGCATATTTGCTGAACAGCCCGATCAGCGAGCCGGCCGCCGCCAGCGACCAACCGTTCATGGATTCGACCCCAGTCTGGTTCCCATTAAAAGTCAGGAACAGCAGGCCTCCCCGCAGAGTGAAATAGAAGATCAGGCTCAATAACGCCCCCATCAACATCCAGAAGGGATACCAGGGCAGGAAATCCGGATCGAAATCCTTCCAATCGCAGGCGTGCTGTAAATACGCCCGGATCGCATACAACCCGCTCCCTAATCCGCCCGCAAATAACATGATCAGCGCCTCGTTGACCTCCGCGGCCGGTACGGCCGATTTTGAAGTTCCGTTATCCGTAATGGGGTACCGGATCGCCCAGCCGATGCCGTAGACGAACCCGCCCACCATCAGCAGGATCAATATACCCAGGACAATCCTGGCCCACAGTGAATTTGTTTTCTGAACCTTTTTGCCTTTATGCGCATCCATCCTTGCCTCCTCTTCATATAAAACCTGGCTCAATAAAATTATATAGCCAAAACGAAAACGGGAATCAATCCCTCCCTGAAGCCCTATCCAACCTGCAGGCACCCTCTCCATCCAGCAGGCACCCTCTCCATCCAGCAGGCACCCTCTCCATATACAGGCACCCTCTCCATATACAGGCACCTCCATTTTGCAGGCACCCTCCCCATTTACTTCCTGCGGTATTCGCAGGAAGTAAATGGGGATCGCTGAGCACATGTGCCCGTCAGGGCATCCCTGAAGCATAGCGGAAGGGATCGCGGAGCATCCCGGAGCTTGCGGAGGGAGGGCCGGGGTAGGGTCTCTTCGCGGAACACTAAACACATTTCTAGCAGCAGTTCAATTACCTGCTATGGATATACTCATCTCGGCATACTAAGCCATCTATCTTTCTTCTTCATTTATTAGTAAATGAAAATTGGAAACAGAATGCTTCAAAGATCTTCTTCAAATACTTAATTTGCATTCTTCGAACATTTGTGCTATAATTGATTATGGCCTCTCAACCTCCTCCCCAACGCAAACGCGGCGCCCCCAAAGGCAACCACAATGCCTATAAGCATGGCTTCTATGCCAACCGCCCCAAGGTAAAAGAATCCATTACTCCCAACAACGCCTCCGGCAGCTTGCAGCCCGATATCGACCTCTTCCGCACCGTCCTCTCCCGTGTGACCGCCTCCATCTCCGATCCAAACGGTCCCCCGCTCACCCATGCCGAGAACCTCGCCGCCCTCCAGGTGGTCTACATCGCCGTCGCCCGTCTTAACGGTCTCTGGCATACCAACGCCCGCCTCTTTTCGGATGGCAACAATAGTTTCTTTGCTGCCCTTCGCCGCCTCGGCTTCACCGAAGAAGAGCTTGACGCGGGGAACTACGTCAAACCAAAAAGCCGCCGCGGCGGTCGGACCGGTAACACCAATGCCCTTAAAATATGGGCTCTATACTCGCGTGTTGCCCGCTGAAGAAGCCGCCCGCCTGGAGGCTCACCAGGACACCACCATCGAAGATGAACTCGCTCTCATGCGCGTCATGGTCTATCGTGTTTCGATGTCCCTCAAAACCGCTCCCAATTTGGATTTTAGAGCTCACCTCAGGACTCTCAACTTGATCAACAATGCCATCGGCGTGATCGTAAAACTCGAGCGCTCTAAAAGAATGGCCTTTACCATGCCAGACCCTGCCGTCATGGACCAATACCTTCAGGAGGTCAAACGGCTTTTATCATCTTCCGAACTCGGTGGCCCAGGAGTGAATTGTTCCTCTTTTCGTTTTTGATTCAAATCCCGCCCCTATCCCCTCATCCATCCACCCTTCGCATTAAATCTTTTTCCCTCAACTTTGGTACAATATTACTTGAATACTTGACCTGTCAGTCTTGTTCGACACGGTAACGTTTTATAACTTGTGAGACACAGTAGACCTTTTCGGCTTCTCCACCCTTCCCCATTCCCCCGAAAAAGGATTTCCCATGACCGTCCCGGACGGCCCATACGGCGTTCGCCGGATTGAGGATTGCAAGTAAAAGGGTTGACGATGATAATTCGCAGTATGCAGGCTATTGATCGGATGGATGTGGTGAACTTGCATTTGCGCACATTCCCGGGTTTCTTTCTGACTTTTATGGGTCCGGCTTTTCTCTCGCAACTATACGGTGCCACGATGGCTGATCCAAGCGGAATAGCAATTGTTGCGATAAATGACAATAGGGTTTCAGGGTTTGTGACCGGGACAACCCGGCCGTCCGGTTTTTTTGAACGGTTACGAAAGCAGCATTTATTAGGCTTCTTTTTTGCGTCATTTGGAGCGTTCTTAAGGAATCCATCCATTCTGCCCAGGCTGTTCCGCGCATTCCGACTATCAGGGCAGCCGTTGCCTGGGGATAATTGTGCGACACTCATGTCTTTAGCCGTAGATCCTGATTGTCAGGGACAGGGGTACGGGAAGAGACTGGTTGACGAGTTCCTCAAGGAAGCCCGCACGAGGGGAGCCCAATGTGTAAATCTAACCACCGACGTGGTTGGAAATGATATGGTGAACCAATTCTATCTTCGGCTGGGCTTTGTACTGTATCGAAAATTCACTACGCCTGAAGGGCGGTTGATGAATGAATATTTATTCAAGTTATCCTGATCGATCTTATAGCAATTTCCTTTTTTTTCACCCCGAAAGGTAAACCCATGCCAGACATTACTTCAATCATCCAAAATATGACCCTGGAAGAAAAAGCCGCCCTCTGCACCGGCGCGAGCAATTGGACCACCACTCCGGTCGAGCGCCTGGGCGTGCCCGCCATGACCGTCTCGGACGGCCCTCACGGCGTCCGCCGGATGGAGGACCTGAACTCCATCGCTTCCGACAGCCTGCCGGCCACTTGTTTCCCCACCGCCTCCCTCCTGGCCTCCTCTTGGGATCCGGAATTGCTGCGGACCATGGGCCAGGCCCTGGCGGAGGAAGCCGTCGCCCTGAATGTGGATGTGCTCCTCGGCCCGGGCGCGAATATGAAACGTTCTCCTCTGGGTGGGCGCAATTTCGAATATTTCTCAGAAGACCCCTTCCTGGCCGGCGAGATGGCTGCCGCCCTGATCGAGGGCCTCCAGAGTAAGGGCGTGGGCGCCTCCCTCAAGCATTTTGCCGCCAACAACCAGGAGGGTCAGCGCTTCATTATCAGCGCCGAGGTGGATGAGCGCACCCTCCGGGAGATCTACCTGCCCGCTTTCGAACGGGCGGTCAAGAAAGCCAAACCCTGGACGGTCATGTGTGCTTACAACAAGCTCAACGGATCTTACTGCTCGGAGCATCATTATATATTGACCGATATCCTCAAGAATGAGTGGGGCTTCGAAGGACTGGTCGTCTCGGATTGGGGCGCGGTCCATGACCGGGTGAAATCCCTGCTGGGTGGGCTGGACCTGGAGATGCCCGGACCGAAGGACCGGCGGGTGCAGAAGGTGATCCAGGCGGTCCGCTCGGGTGAGCTGGACTGAAGCCGTTCTGGATGAATCCGTCCGGCGCATTCTGACGGTCGTCTTCAAGGCTGCGCGAAACCCCCAAGGGCGGCCGTTTCGATGCAGCCGCCCACCATGCCCTCGCCCAAAAGATCGCCGCTGAAGGGATGGTCCTGCTCAAGAACAACGGTTTGCTGCCTTTGAAGGAACACACCCATATCGCCGTGATCGGTCGGGCCGCCGAAGAAGCCGCCTTCCAGGGCGGCGGCAGTTCCCACATCCACCCAACCCAGGTGGCGGTCCCGTTCAAGGAACTGAAGAACCGGGCCGGCCAGGCCGAGCTCACCTATGCCGCCGGCTACCCCGCCGGACGACGGCTTCGACGAAGCCCTTATCGACCAGGCGGTCGGGTTGGCCCGTTCCGCCGATGTGGCGGTCATCTACGCCTCCCTGCCTGCCTTCGAAGGAATCGGAAGGCTACGACCGGCCCGACCTGGACCTGACCGAAGCCCAGGTGGCCCTTATCAAGGCCGTCGGCGCCGTCCAGCCGAATACGGTGGTGGTGCTAAACAACGGCGCGCCGGTAGCGGTCGGCAGTTGGATCGACTCGGTCGCAGCCGTGCTGGAAGCCTATATGATGGGCCAGGCCGGCGGCGGCGCCATCGCGGACGTGCTTTTCGGGAAAGTCAACCCCTCCGGCAAGCTGGCCGAGACTTTTCCGGTAAAGCTGGCGGATACGCCCGCCTTCCTGAACTGGCCCGGCGAAAATGGGGCCGTCCGATATGGGGAAGGCATGTACATCGGTTACCGCTATTACGAAGCCAAAGAGATCCCGGTGCAGTTTCCCTTCGGGTATGGGCTCAGTTACACCACCTTCTCTTACGGCAACGCCCGCGCTTCTGCCGCGGATTTCACCGATACCGACGGAGTGACCGTCTCGGTGGATGTGACCAATACCGGCTCACTGGCGGGAAAGGAAGTCGTCCAGCTCTACGTCCACCAGGTCGAGCCGAAACTCAAACGGCCCTGGAAAGAGTTGAAAGGCTTCGCCAAGGTGGAGCTTCAGCCGGGCGAGACCAAGACCGTCTCCATCCCGCTGGATTTCCGTTCCTTTGCCTATTATGACCCGGCCTACAAGCAGTGGGTCACCGACGACGGAGCCGAGTTCGATCTGCTCGTCGGCGGCTCGGCCGAAGATATCCGCCATAGCGTGACGGTAACGCTTCATTCGACGTGAAACTGCCGTGCCTCCTCAACCGTGAGTCCACCATCAGGCAGTGGTTGACCGATCCCCGCGGCAAGGCCGTCTTCGAGCCCATGTTCGACATGATGCGAAAGCAGATGGGCCAGGCTTTCGGGGATGCCGATGGAGAGTAATGGGTGGAATGGCCATGATGGATTTCCTCATGGAAATGCCGCTTGCTGGGCGTCCTCCATTTCCAGGAAAGCGCCCTGCCCATGCCCGCCGACGATCTGATCGATGGCCTCCTGGCGCAGGCGCACGCGCTGAAAAGGATTAACCACAAAGGTACGCTAAATGAAATAAAAAAGAGATGAGCATATATGCTCATCTCTTTTTACTCACTAGATCATGCATTTCGGAGTGCAGGCTTGCAGAGTGCAGCGCCCTGTGGGTTAGCCTGCTTCTTGTACTATCGACCGGGTATATCCAGCACCGTATGCGGATTGACCGGGGACATATTGTACGTGAGCTCGAAGTGCAGGTGCGGACCCGTGGAAGTGCCGCCGGTCATACCCACCAGGCCGAGCAAATCACCCTGGCCCACGCTCTGGTTGCAGCCGGCATTGATCTGGCTGAGGTGAGCATAAAGCGACTGCCAGCCGTTCCCATGGTCCACAACCACGACATTGCCGTAGCCCCAGGTATTCCAGCCGGAGTAAACCACCACCCCTGCATCGGCCGCGTAGACGGCATTGCCCTGTGCGCCGGCGAAGTCCACCCCCCAATGGCCTACATCGGGGCGGTAATCGGTTCCGGAGAGCCAGTGCTCCACGGTCGGGAAGATGAAACTTCCATACCCCACGTTCCCGCCGCTGACCGGGGCGCAAGCGCCCTCGCCCTGGACTTTCGTTCGGACCGTACTCGTGCGCGGTGCCCCAATGGGAGCATGCCAGGTGAATTGGATCATTCCGCCGGGGATGACCAACTTGGTCCCGCCGGGGATGTTGGGATGGGCCAGGTCGCCGATCGTCGCAAGATCGAGGTGGTTGGCCGGGCTGTCCAGGATGGCCTGAGGTTCCACGCCGTAGTATTTCGCCACAGTCTCCAGGTTTTCCACGCCCTGCCACTCATAGTAGGCTCCATCCACGGGCAGGATATTCAGGATCTGCCCGGGCCGGATCAGGTCCACGTCGTTCTTGAGGGTCGATGTAATTACCCAACAAGATGGTGCTGGGCTTCAACCCATAGCTCTCTGCGATCGAGAAGACGTTATCACCCTTCTGAACTGTATACTCGGATACATCGATGCGAGGCCGGTCCGGGATGGTGGTATGGAATTCCGGTTGGCGCTCGATACCATTCAAGGATATGGCAGCCAGTTCCGGTAGCTGCAAAGCCGTCTCGCCGGCAGCCTGAGTGGGCTCGGCGGCAGCCTTCACGGTATTCGGAAGCCAGCCAAGGTTGGTCTCACGGTAGAGGCTCTGCATGAGTGATACCACCGCCACGACAAGCACAACGGTGAGCACATTTGTCCCGATACGCAAAGCGGATTCACCCAGGCCCAGGTGGACGAGGGATTCCATCCATTTGATAAAAAAGCCGAGAGGTGCTCTTGAGTTTCCTCTTTTTCCCCGCCGGTGTCCTGAGGCGTTCCCTGAGGAGACTGGTTATTCATAGGAAAGGATTATATCACGAGGCCGAAGCGACCCACCTTCCTTTCCTATTTGACAAAAGTAATGATTAATTAAAGGGTCGAACGAGATAAACACTCGCTCGACCCCTGCTCAGCTCTTGCGTGAATAAATAAATCAGGTTTTATTTGGCTTTGACGGTGATGGTCCTGGGCTTTACAGTCTCCGCTTTCGGCAATGTGACGGTCAAAACACCATCTTCAAACTCGGCTTTGACCTTATCGCTCTGGATGTCGACCGGCAGCATCACCGATCGTTCGAAAGAACCGCCGCGATGCTCGCGGATATGCCAGGTGGCATCTTTCCGATCTTCGTCGTGCTTGAACTCGCCTCGCAGCGTCAGCACGTCTGCCGTAATGGTGATATCCACATCCTCGGCTTTGAGGCCGGGTAGAGACGCCTTTACGACCACATCATCCTTGGTTTGATACATATCGATTGACGGCATCATGGAGCCGCCATTCTGACCAAAGGGACGGGTGAAGGCGTCATCGAACAACCGGTCCATCGCCTCTCGCAAGGTCATCATCTCGCGCACGGGTTCCCAACGGGTAATATTGGACATAATCAGCCTCCTTTTATATTGAAAGAATTAGAAATGGATTTTTATTACACCTATAATTTAGTATTCGTTTGTAAGAAAAACATCAAAGGAAATATAAAGAAATAAAAGAATTCGATAAAAAATCGTTAACAATATCGCTTCACTTTTCATTCAAGAAAAGAAGGAGAAGTGGTTTAGAACGGCCTTGTATTAATTCAAAAATTACAGTGTTTAGGAGATCAGCCACAGGAGCCGCACTCATAATGAATGGATATTTACAAATCTCTAATAATCCTTTAGCTTTATGGCAACGGAAGTCGATGTAAAATTATTTCGCAATCATTCTTTATATCCTTAAATCCATATTCTTCAGCTCTTACAAATAAGCTATTCAAAATCCATAATTTTTGGGAGATATCTATGGCCGAGCCCGAACCTGTCGCTGCTGAAAACCAGAATGAGACCTACTCTTTCAAAGCGGAAACCCGCCAACTGTTGGATATCCTGATCCATTCCCTTTACAAAGAGCGGGAAGTCTTCCTGCGGGAGCTGCTTTCGAACGCCTCGGATGCGCTTAACCGGCTGCATTATGAAATGCTGACCAACTCTCAGGTCCTCGATCCCGCCGTCGAGCTGTGCATCCGTATCACCCTGGATAAAGAGAAGCGTCTGCTGACCATTCGCGACACCGGCCTTGGCATGACCCGGGACGAGATAGTCGAGAACCTCGGCACCATCGCTCAATCCGGGGCCCGCAAATTCATGCAAGCCTCCAAAGAGAAGAACGTCGATTTTGCCCAGGTCATCGGCCAATTTGGCGTAGGTTTCTATTCCGTCTTCATGGTAGCCGAATCGGTCCGGGTGACTTCCCGCTCATACCGTCCTCGCGCCAAAGCCGTCGCCTGGTACGCCACCGGCGAAGACCGCTACGAGGTGGGTCCGGCGGAGATGAACGAACGCGGCACGGTGGTGGAGGTCAGGCTGAAAGAGGACGCGGCCGAATTCGCCGAAGAATACCGGATCAAAGAGATCCTCCATAAGCATTCGGATTACATCGGTTTTCCCATTTACATAGGCAATTCAAAGGAGCCGGTCAACAAGCAAACTTCCCTCTGGCGCACCCCCAAACAGGATATCACTCCGGAACAATACAAGGAGTTCTACCAGCAGACCACCCTGGATTTCGAAGAGCCGCTCCTGCACATTCACATGATCACGGATGCGCCGGTACAGCTTTACGCCCTTCTCTATATTCCGCAAAAGGGAGAGCGAGGCATTTTTTCCTTGAGGAAGGAGGATGGGTTGAAGCTGTATTCCCGCAATATTCTCATCGATGAATACAACAAGGACCTGCTGCCGGAGTATCTCCGTTTCATCCAGGGTGTGGTGGATTTGGAGGACCTGCCTCTCAACGTTTCCCGCGAAACGGTCCAGGCGAGTGGATTAATGGGAGGGCTGAAAAAAGTGCTGACCAACCAGGTCGTCAAAGACCTGGAAGAGCTGGCGAAAAAGGACTCTGCCAAATACGAACAGTTTTGGAAAGAATTCGGCGGATATCTCAAACAGGGTGTGGCCACCACCTTGCCTGATGCAGAAAAGTTACCGGTCTTGCTACGCTTCAAAACCAATTTACATCCGGACCGCTGGAATTCGCTCGACGAGTACTCCGACCGTATGCCGGTGGAACAGAGAGCCATTTATTACATCGTCGGCGACGATCCCAAATCCATCCTGCACAGCCCCCACCTGGACTATTTCCAGGCGCAAGGCACAGAGGTTCTTCTCTTGACGGAGCCGATGGATTCGTTCATGCTGATGGGTCTTCATAAATATAAGGAGCATGAGCTCAAGAATGTCGCCCAGGAAACGGTGGAACCGGTGGAAAAACCGCCGGAGGGCCAGCCCGAAAAGATCGCCGACGCAGATTTCAGTACGCTGGTGGAACAGTTCAAAAAGGTGTTGGGCGAACGCATCACCGATGTCCGGGCAAGCAACCGCCTCTCCCAGTCAGTCGCGCGGCTGGTGGACCCGGAGGGAGCCCTCAACCCGGAGATGCAGCGGGTCTATAAGTACCTGGGCAAGGAATACGATCTTCCCAAAAAGATCCTGGAGTTGAACCCGAGTCATCCCCTCTTGAAGAACCTGTTGAAACAGGAGTCCGGTTCGGAACTCCAGACCCTTATCATCGAGCAGATCTATGATAATGCCTTGCTGGTGGAGGGCCTGCATCCGGATCCGGCCGGGATGGCGACACGACTCCAGCAATTGATGGAGGCGGCGTTAAGACAGGACCATTCGGGAAAAGAGTAAGATATGGAAGAGTGCAAATGGAGATACGGTCCATTTGCACTCTCTTCTTCACGAAATTCACAATGAAAAAAAAATCCCGTTTTATGAGTGTGTGCGGCTGCGCCGCACACACTCATAAAACGAACTTCTCCAGAAATTTTGGATGGATATTAAGAATATTCGTTAAGGTACAGGCGTTTCTGTGGGTGTAGGTGTGGACGTTTCGGTCTCAGTGCCGGCAAGGGTGGGGGTTTCGGTGGGCGTCGATGTGTCAGTGGATGTCGGAGTCTCGGAGGGGGTATAGGTAATCGTGGAGGTCGGGGTGATCGTGGGAGTGGAAGACGCCGTGGGAGTTTGGCTGGCAGTGGCAGAGACCGTTTGAGTAGGTGAAAACGTTGGCGTAGCGGTGGAAGTACCAGTGCGGGTCAATGTATAAGTGGCTGTATTTGTGACGGTGGGGGTGGTGGTGCGCGTTCGTGTCAGAGTAGCGGTGAAGGTGCTCGTAGACGTACCGGTTCTGGTGACTGTGAAAGTGACAGTGCGGGTATAAGTCCGAGTCAATGTAAACGTACGCGAGGCCGTCGCCGTGGGGGCAGGGATGAAATCGAACATCCAGCTATTCAAACTGTGATCGAAGATGACCGTGTAATTATAGGCGGAGGTATCCGCAGTCCCGTCCAGGTACTGGAGGGTCAGAGAGGTATTCACGGCACAGATATCCCCATCACACACGTAGAAGGCATTCAGAACGGTCACCTGCTGGACCGAATTCCAAAAGGTGATATAGCCGGTATAGTCGCCCTGGGAGGTTCCATTCAGCCTGGCTTTGAAGCGGTCGGTCAACAGCGACCAGGTCAGGTTGTAATTGCGGATATTGATATTGTTGAAATAATAATAGATGAAATCATGCGGCGTCGCGTTTGGGGGCAGGAGAGGCGGCAGTGTAGCCGACCCGAGTGGCGTGAAAGTGAGGCTTGGCTCCGCCAGGGCAGTCAGGGTCCCGTAGACGCTGGTATGGATGAAATTATCATCCGGAAAGGGCGCCGGGGTGGGGTTGTGAAATGCCAGGACACAGGCCGAAAAGCCCATGAGGAAGAAAATGATTACGATTGATAGTACCCGCCAGCGGTTCATGGGTTTTCCTTTCGAGATGAACCGAAAGAGACAATGACGAAAGGATCGTCTTCATTATAACGATTCGAAAGGCGGTTTAGTTCCGTAATCCAGCGACCTCGGCGTGGGAAGGGGCGGTTCGGCGGCGCGTCCCGGTTGGAGCGAAAAATAGTATAATAAGATAGGGTCTGTCCTATTACTCATTTGGGGAGATCTGAATGTTTACGATTGAATTCCAAAGCCAGGTATTCCATTGGAACCCCCATCAGTCTGTGATTTTTTCGAGGCACGATCCTGGCGGAGAAGGATAAGCTATTGAATTCGGAAGTTATGGAATCTACAAAAGGAACTCGCCTGACCTATCATGGGGAGAATGAACAGGAGTACATCCTTTCGGACGGAGATGGATCTTCTCTACTCGTGCTTAAGAATTGAGAAGTTCCAGCTCCCCTTATTCCAACACAGCCTCAGCCTCTGACCTGGCCGTTTCGCCTGTTGGCCCTGGCCGTCCTGGGGTTGGCGCCGGCAGGCCTGGGCACCCTTCTTTTTGCGCCTCCGGCCATACTTTGGACACTTTATGTCGTCTTCACCCGCTCACTTGATAAGGCCAGCCGCATTCGAACTGCCATTATCCTGTTGATCTCAGCCGGCTTGTTGGCTCTGGCGATCCCTATGAGCTTATTATTCCTGAACAGTTTTGCGTAAACGGAATTCCATTATGATCACCCGTCTATTGGAATTGGCCGGTATCTGGTTTGGACTCAGCATGGTCATCACCATGATCGCTAGGTGGACGCCTGCGAAGAGGCAGCCGTATTTTTTCCATATTCTGGATGCTGCTCATCCTGGGCAGCGGGGATGCGCTGGCCCTGCTCGGATTTGGGAAGCCAGTGGAAGTCTTCGTTTTCACCGGCCTGGCAGTGGGATTGGGGACATACTTCTGCCTGTGGGGGCTGCGCGATTGGAATGCCTTGGGCCAGGTGAGCTGGCTGACCACCCTGCTGGTCACCCCGCTGTTCCTGGTTTATGCCTTCTGGCTGACCATCTCCGCGCACCTGTCCGCTCTTTCCTTCCTGGCTGCCCAGATATTCTTTTTTATCCAGGTGGTGGCCTCACTGGTAGCCCTATCCATCATTTATGAAAATCTCGACGTAACCTGCCGGCTGCGCTGGCGCCACCGCCTTGAACGGATCGAACCGGCGCCAGGCTTTATACCCATGGTTTCCCTGCATCTGCCGATCTACGATGAACCGCCGGAGGTTGTAATAGAGACTCTGAATGCGCTGGCCGTGTTGGATTATCCCGCCTACGAGGTATTGGTCATTGACAACAATACGCCTCGAGAAGATACCTGGCGTCCGCTTGAAAAACGATGTCGGGATCTGGGGCCGCGCTTCCACTTTTTTCACCTGGAAAACTGGCCAGGCTATAAGGCCGGCGCGCTCAATTTTGCCCTGGCCGAGACCGATCCGACTGCAGACCTGGTGGGGGTGATCGACGCCGATTACCTTGTCGAAGCAGAATTCTTAAAGGAATTGGTTCCGGTATTCATAGATCCGCAGGTGGCTTTCGTACAGGCGCCTCAGGATTATCGCGACTATAAAGAAGGGACTTCCTCAGAAGCGATCTATTACAACTATGAATACTTCTTCGAGGTGCCCATGCCGGTACGCAACGAACGAAATGCCATCATATTTGCCGGTACGATGGGCTTGATGCGCAAATCAGTCCTGCAGGAAATCGGCGGCTGGGATGAGTGGTGCATCACCGAAGACGCCGAAGCCAGCCTGCGGGTCCTGAAACGCGGCTATAAATCCCTCTACTACCATCGCAGCATGGGCCAGGGATTAATGCCCTGCACATTCGACGGCCTTAAAAAGCAACGCTTCCGCTGGTGTTTCGGCAACGTTCAGATCCTGCGCAAACATTGGGAGGCATTGATGCCATGGGCTCATTGGGTCGATCCGCAAAACCGGCTGACTTTTGCTCAACGTTACTTTTACCTGGCCGGCTGCCTGCAGTGGTTCACAGACGCATTCAACTTCATCTTTGTCTGTTTCCTGCTGTTGGGAGGTTTGATCAAGTTATCGTCGGCGAATTTCACCATCCTGCCTGTAACAGGGTTGCTGATGACCATGGCCTTTATCTTCACGTTATTAAAATCTCTGGCGGTTTGGCTGGGTTTTGCATAATGCCTTGAAACCCTCCTGGAGCCTGGCATTCCGCTCCATGTACGGCATGTTCAGCCTGGGTTGGGTGATCGCGCTGGCCAGTATCCGGGCAGTGTTCGAATCCCATACGGCTTTCCTGCGGACGCCCAAGAGAAAAATTGACGCCCCAACCCTCAACGCCTTGTTCGTAACCCAATGGGAAGTCAGTATTGGCGTGTTATGCCTGGCAATGGCCGCCGCGGTTTTCATTCTCACGCACCACACTGCCACTTCACTTTTCATCAGCGGATTCCTCGGTTGGCAGTCGAGCCTGTACCTGGCCACGCCTATCTATAGTCTTTTCTACAAATCCTGTCCCGATTGACAGCCAATATCAATAGTAGATCCTGTTCCTGATCTACTCCATCCCGGTTATACAAGGGGAATTCCCGACTTAATCCTATTCCATGACCAATCATCTCTCTGCCTCTACTTCTCCATACTTGCTCCAGCATGCCGACAACCCGGTGGATTGGCACCCCTGGGGAGCGGAAGCGTTGGAAAAAGCCCGCCGGGAGGATAAACCCATTTTCTTGAGCATCGGCTACGCCGCCTGCCATTGGTGCCATGTGATGGCGCATGAATCCTTTGAAGACCCCGCCACCGCCGCTCTCATGAACGCCCATTTTGTCAACATCAAAGTGGACCGGGAGGAACGGCCGGACCTGGACGGCATTTATATGTCGGCGGTGACGGCCCTGACCGGGCAAGGCGGCTGGCCCATGTCGGTGTTCCTCACGCCGGACCTGGTACCCTTCTACGGCGGCACCTATTTTCCCGCCCACCCCAGCCACGGTTTGCCGGCTTTTAAGGATCTGCTGGAGGCCCTTGCGCAGGCCTGGAAAGACCAGCGGGAGGAGATCCTCCGGGTCGCCTCTGAAGTGTCCGCCCGCCTCACCGCCGATTCCGGCCGGAACCAGGGAACGGCATTCGACCCGGCTTCCCTAAATGCCGCCAGCAGATCTACTGGTAAAAAGTGCGGACCGGGAACATGGTGGCTGGGGTGGGCCGCCGAAATTCCCCCAACCCATGACCATCGAATTTCTCCTGCGCCGGTCGCTGGCTGGAGAGGCAGAGGCGCTCGTACCGGCCATCCAGGCGTTGCGGGCAATGGCCCAGGGCGGCATGTACGACGTGCTTGGCGGCGGCTTCTCACGTTATTCCACCGACGATCTCTGGCGGGTCCCCCATTTTGAAAAGATGCTTTACGACAACGCCCAGCTGGCCAGGGTCTACTTGCACGCCTGGCAGATGACCGGCGCAGCTTCCTTCCGTGAGGTCTGCGAAACCAGCCTGGATTTCGTTCTGCGTGAGATGACCTCGCCGGAGGGAGGCTTCTATTCCAGCCTGGATGCCGATTCGGAAGGGGTGGAGGGCAAGTTCTACGCCTGGACCCTGGCTGAGATCCGCTCGACCCTGGGCGACCAGGCGGAGCTTTTCGAGCGGGCCTACGGCCTGCGGGCGGAGGGGAACTGGGAGGGCAGGATCGTCCTGCAGCGAGCCCTGGACGATTCCACTCTTGCGGCCTCTTCTCACCTGGCAGCAGAAGCAGTCAGGGAGCAACTTTCGGCCGATAGAGCCAGGCTGTTCGCTGCCCGCAGCAAACGCATCCGGCCGGCCACGGACGACAAGGTCCTGACCGCCTGGAACGGGTTGATGCTGGCTACCCTGGCAGAGGCGGCCCGGACCCTGGACAGGCAGGATTACCTGGAGGCGGCCCGGCGGAATGCCAATTTTCTCCTGACCGGCCTCCGGCCGGAAGGTTCTCTCCGCCGTTCGTGGCGGAAAGGCAAGGCCAGCCCGGAGGTGTTCCTGGAGGATTATGCCGGGCTCATCCTGGGACTGCTGGCGCTCTACCAGGCGGATTTCGACCCGCGCTGGTTCGTTGAAGCCACCAACCTGGCCGCGGAAATGTTCAGGCGCTTTTCCGATCCGGCGGGAGGCTTCTACGATACGCCCGCGGAAGCCCAAACGGTGATCACCCGCCCGAAGGAGCTGCAAGATAATGCCATCCCTTGCGGCAACAGCCTGGCGGCGGAAGCGCTGCTGCAACTGGCCGCCTTCACCGGGCAGGAGGATATCCGCCTGCGAGCCATGCAGGCATTTTCGCTCGCGGCCGAGGTGGCGCCGCGCTACCCGACCGCCTTTGCCCGCTGGCTGTCGGCAGCCGATTTTGCCTTCAGCCAGGTCAAGCAAGTGGCCATCATGGGAGCCAGGGAAGATCCGAATGACCCAGGCTATGATCGGGGAAATCCATAAACAGTACCATCCAAACATGGTCGTCACTGCCGCGCCTGTGCCGGCCCCGCCCGGCTCACCCCGGCTGCTGGAGGACCGGCCACTTTTAAACGGCAAGCCTACGGCGTACGTGTGCGAGGGATTCGTCTGCCGGCTGCCGGTGAATACACCCGAGGAGCTGGCAAAGCAGCTTTAAGAACAAAAATGGCGAGCATAGAAATCGCTCGCCATTGGGTGAGTTCTGAATGATCCTACCCTTTTACTTTAGCTAGGCCAAGCTTGGTTAGGTAGATCGATTTCGGTGTTGTCCGCGTGGCAAAGCCTGAGGAGACCACATATTTGGTGATCTCGTCGAAGAGCGTATCGTCCATCCGCATGGCCCGCTCCACGTCAACGATCTGGACGGCCCTGGCTTTGGAGATGGCGCCATGATCGTTCAGGAATTTCAAATATGACTTGATCTTCGATTCCCGGATATCCAGAATATTCATCGAGGCTCCTTTCGAACCAACACCGATCCAAAGACGTTCCTAACAGCGATTCAATCATACCCCGGCAGAGTTGACCGCGCAACCGAATTATTGACCAGTTTTATGGCTAATTTATGGAGGCCGGCCCAGTTACGCCAGGGCAGGCACATGGGTCCGCCCGAACTCCCGTGAGCGTGATTCGCTTTTCCGAGGGATCGTTGGACCCAAACAACGAGGAACAAAATGCCTCTGACCACCATATATGGGAAAAAAAGGCTCGTTTTTCGATTCTCACTCCCATATGTGGGGGGCGTTCCGGAATTGTTCCGCGGGAAAAGGGCTCAAAAACTCAGGAAAAATGCGGTTTTAGGCGAAATTTTTCAACTTTTAAATCACCTGGAAATCAGGCGGAGGCGCCGGAGTAACGGCGCAACCCCAGCCGCCAGACCAGACGGGCCAGGATGAAAAGCAATACGGCCAATCCGGCTGCCTCCAGAAAAGTGGAGCCGTTCAGCCGCCCGGTCAGGGCCTGGGCGGGGATGGTGGTTGCGAAAGCAACCGGGACAATGAAGGTCAGGCCGAAACGCAGCCAGCCCGGATAGAGACTGATCGGCCAGCGGCCGGCTTCGTACATGCTGCGGAAGATCTCGAGCAGGTTCTCCACCCGCACGAACCAGAAGGACAGGCTGGCCAGGATCAGCCAAAAACTGTAGACGATGATACCGCCGGCTAAGAGCGTCCCGGCAAAGGCAAGCGCCTGGATCCGCCGATGCGAGACCCCAGCCGGACCAGCGCCGCGACCAGCACGCCCAGGCCGAGGAGGAGATCGATCACGCTGAAGATGGCGACTCGCTGAATGGAGACCAGGAGTTGCGAGTCCTCCGGCTTGGTCAGCATGAAATCGAGCGTGCCATCCCGGACGGAATCGATCAGGGCGCTCATGCCCGGCTGGATGAACAGGCTGATGACCCCGCCAATCAGGAAATACACTCCCACCAACGCCAGCATCTCATCCACACTCCAGCCGCCAAGCGAGTCGGTGAAGGAAAAAATGACCGCCAGCCCGGCCAGGGAGGTGCCCAGCTCCAGCAAGGATTGGAAGAGTTGAATGAAAAAGTTGACCCGGTAGGCGGTCTCGCTCAAGACATTCACCCGGAAGTAGGTATAAAGAAGGCGGAGAGTGTTCATGTGCCCACCGCCGAATACACCCGCACCGCCGACCGCCAGACCAGGCGGACCAGCCCCAGGCTGATGAGCACCCACACCACCTGGGCACCCAATCCCTCCACCGCTTGAAGAGGCGTCAGGCGTCCCAGGACCAACTCCACCGGGAAGCCGACCATATACCTGAACGGCAGCACCCCCGCGATGGTCTGGAGCCAGCCCGGGAAGAGCGAAATTGGAGCGATCTGCCCGGAGAGGAACAGCACCAGGACGAAGTACAACTGGTTGATGGCGCTGACGCGGGTGGTCCAGAAGGCCGCCAGGGCCAGCGTCCATTCGATCAGAAAACTGACCAGGAAAGCCAGCGCCAAGCGCGGGGATGAAGGCCAGGGCGGCCCACAATTTAAAATCCGCAGTGGGATGGAAGATCAGGCCCAATCCAACCGCAACCAGGATCAGGATTGGCAGGGTGATCAGTTTCGAAGAGAGGTTATCGGCGATATCGGAATGGATGGGGTGGACCGGCTTGAGGAGGGCAAAAGAGAGGTAGCCCTGGCGGACGCGGTATTCATATTCATACATGATCCAGGTGTAGGTGACCTGGTTGACCAGCATGAAGGCGATGTAATAGGCGGCGAAGCCGCCGGGCGTATACGATCCCACACTGCCGCCATGCCCCCGCGAGACCGTCGACCAGACGATCAGGTACACCACCGGCTCCAGGACGGCAGAGATACTCCAGATGAACAGCGAAGCCCGATATTGGAGCATGGTGGCGAATGTGGTCTTGAACTGCTGTCGATATAATGCCACCCACTCGCGGATGGAACCCAACCCGATCCGGTCCATCAGGCCGGCTCCTGGGTGAAGACCCGGTCGATCACCTCCTCGATGGGAGGGTCTTCCACCAACAGGTCGATGACCGGCAGGTCCGCCAGCAGGCGCTCGGTGATATGAGCCGTCTCGGCTTTGGGGACGCGCAGGGTGGCCCGGCCTTCGCAGCACTCCACCACCTCTCCATAAATATGCAGGTCGGCCTGGCAATCCTCCAGTTGGACGATGATGGTTTTGGAGGAGGTAAATTTGTCCACCAGGCTGGAAAGGTCGCCGTCGAAGAGGAGTTTGCCGTGGTGGATGACGATCACCCGTTTGGCGAGAGCCTCGACATCCGCCATGTAATGGCTGGTCAGCAGGATGGTCGCGCCGGTGCGCTGGTTGTATTCGGTCAGGAAAGCCCGGATGCGGCGCTGCATGGTCACATCCAGCCCGATGGTGGGCTCATCCAGGAAGACCACCTGCGGGCGGTGAAGAAGCGCCGCGGCGATCTCGCATTTCATCCGCTCCCCCAGTGAAAGGTTGCGGACGGGTTTCTTCAGCAGCGGACCCAGGTCGAGCAGGTCGGTCAGTTCCTGCAGTGTGCGCCGGTAATCGGTGGTTTGCAACCGGTAGATGGCCCGGTTCAGCTCGAACGAATCGGCCGCCGGGATATCCCAGACCAACTGGTTGCGCTGGCCCATGACCAGGGTGATCTGGCGCAGGAAGGAGCGCTCGCGCTTCGAGGGAACGTAGCCGAGGACACGGCATTCTCCGCCGGTGGGATGGAGCAGGCCGGAGAGCATCTTCAGGGTGGTGGTCTTGCCGGCCCCGTTCGGGCCCAGGAAGCCGACGATCTCCCCCGGCTGCAGGTCAAGGCTGAGACCATCCACTGCGGGGACCTCCTGCATGCGCCGGCGGAACAGGCTCCCGAGCGCGGCTCCCATGCCGGATTCCCGCTCGGGGACGCGATAGGTTTTACAGAGCTTGTCGATGTGAATCGCAGCAGAATCCATGGGGCCAATTATATGCCTGCTTTTGTCCGAATTACAGGCTGAGAAAGGATTCTCCACGAAAAATCAGGAGAGTTCGGATTCTGAGTGGGTGCGGCTTCGCCGCACCCACTCAGAATCCGGTACTTCTCTTTTTATTTTCGGATGATGTTAAGGAAAAGAGGACTCCAACGTCAGAGACGTTGGAGTCCAAGGGAGGGGAGGATATCAATTAATTGGCGCTGACGGCATACAGCTTGCCGTCCAGGCTGCCGAAATAAACGAACTCCATCGACGACCGTCGGGGAGGAGACCACGCCGCCGTCAAACCGGACCGGCTCGACCGTTTTGAGGGCGGGCCCGGTCTTCACTTTCCACAACTCGGTCCCGCTGGCGCCGTCCAGGGCATACAGGTATCCGCCTGTGGCGCCGATATAAACGACCCCGTTCGAGACCGCCGGGGAGGACCAGGGATCGCCCTGGGTGGTAAAGTCCCATTTCAATTCGCCGGTGGCGATATCGATGGCATTGACCTTATACCAATCCGAGCTGCCCACATAGACCATTCCGTCTGCCACGGCCGCGGAGGATTCGACCCAGGGGATATTGGCCGGATATTTGAAGCACCATTTCTGCTGGCCCGGTGGCGGCGTCGATGGCATACAGGCAGGGGAATTTACTGCCCACGTAGACCACTCCATCCACCACGGTGGGAGACGGGATGACCGGCCCATACGTATTGAAAGTCCATTTCTCCTGGCCGGTCTGCGCATCCAGGGCGTAGAGCTTGCCGAGCCAGTCCCCGAAGTAGACCACCCCCTCCACGACAGCCGGCGAAGAGCGCATATACAGGCCGATCTGAAGGCTCCATTTTTCCTGGCCGGTCCCGGCATCCACGGCAAAGAACTTCATGTTCGGACCGCCGGCAAAGACCAATCCATCCGCCGCGGCGGGGGAAGATTGCATGTAATCCCAGGCCTCCGGGATGGGCTTGCGGGGGGCCAACGGGCGGCCCAGGTCGAATTTCCAGGTCTGCTTGCCGGTGGCCGCCTCCACCGCGAAGAGATAGCCGTCATCGCTTGAGAAGTAGACTGCGCCATCCATCACTGCCGGGCGGGAGCGCACAATGGCTTCAGTGGGAAACGACCATTTCAAGTTGTGAGTTTGAATATCGACTGCATACAGGGATTGGTCATCGCTGCCGATATAAGCGACTCCATCCTTGACGGTCGGCGAGGACCAGACCTCGCCCTGGGTGGGGAAGGTCCATAAGAACCGTCCCGGGAGCGGCCGGCGGTTGAGTGGGCGCGGCGGTTGGAGAGGGCAGCGGAGTGGGGCTGGCCGTGCGTGGCCGGGCTGCAGGCTGCGAGGAGAATCACCGCGAGGGCAACGATCAGGATCGGGCTTCGAGGTTTCATTGGATTTTCCTTTTGTAGTAACGACTTTGCGTAACCCTGTAAGGGTCAGTCGTTTTTCACATTGTAGTAACGACTGAAGTCGTTACTACGATAGGTCAAGGTAACGCATTGATGGCGTAGACATTCCCATCCAGAGCGCCAAAGTAAATGAGATTATTTTCCGTCACCGGTGAACCGGCCACGCCGATCCAGCCTCCGGAAAATTCGCGGGTGGTGGGAGTGGAAAAGACTTGCAGGTCGCCTTCTTCGCGGGAGAATTTCCCCTCCACGATCTTGAGGCTGTACATCCCGCCGGAAGTGTCGGGGGAGAAGCTGGTCCCGCCGATATAGAGAGTATCGCGGATGACCAGTGGGGTGCTCCAATGGAAATCGGGAGATACATAAATAGCCGTCGGCGTGCCGGTGAGGGCATCCAGGCCCAGGACGATCTTGCTGCCGGAGCTGCCGATATAGATGACTTCGTTTACCAGGCGGGGCGAGGATTCCACCCACAAATTATTTCCATAGGAATGTTCCCACTTGAGTTCGCCTGTCTGAGCAGCCAGGGCCACCACCGAGGCTTTCCGGCTGGCGGTGTAGACCATTCCATTCGCCACCACCGGGGTCGATTGAACTTCTCCGCCGATCCCGGTGGCCCATTTGACCGCGCCGGTGGCCGCATCGACCGCGTACATTAATTTATCCCAACTGCCGACATACACGACGCCCTGGTCCACTGCGGGTGTGCCGCGGATCTTCTTTTGAGTGACGAAGGTCCATTTGACCTGGCCGGTATCCGCCGCCAGGGCATATAGCTTTCCATCGAAACTGCCGGCGTAGACGGTCCCGTCGGCTGCCACCGGGGAGGATTGGACGTAGTCATAGCCGGTGGGGCTGGGTGAATTCCCCAGGTCTTCACGGGCCTTGCGATCATAATAATTGCCGATATCCGTGCTCCAGGCCCGGGTCCCATCGTCCGTATTCACGGCATAGAGGTAGCCATCGTCGCTGGTAAAGTAGACCAGGCCGTTGGCGACCGCCGGTGTCGACCGGACGATGCCCTCGGACGCAAATTTCCATTTGAGGCTTCCGGCCCGGGCATCCAGGGCATACAGGTTCCCATCATCGCTGCCGATGAAAACAGTTCCTTCACTGAAGGAGGGAGAGCCCCAGACGGCGGCTTCCGTTTTGAAAGTCCAATGAGCGTTCATCGTTTTCTCCAAAGTTGGCGAAGGGAGAGGCGCTGGGCGTCGGCGTGGGAACCGCTTCGGTGGTTGCCACCGCCGCGCTTCCACAGGCGGTTAAGATGAAGGCCAGGGTTACAAGGATAATGAAGAATTTCCAGATTTTGTTGAACACAGTAGTCTCCTTATTGCTTAGAGGTCGGGTTGGGTTCCATGCCAGGTCGCCAACCGGTGGACTTCGAACAGAGGCAGGCCCAGATCCCGCACACGCGCCAGCAGCCCATGCAGGGCACCCTGGTCTTGCACGAGACCGGTCAGGATGGTGAAGACGGTACCGGAAGCATTTTTTTGGACAGTGAGGCTGAGATCATCGAACCAGTCTGCCCAGTGCTCATCCAGGCGGCCCTTGACAATGATCTGATAAATGGCGGGCTGGTCGAAGCATGACTTGGGCGGGATATTATTCATAAAATTCATGCCTGTTGAACGCGATAATGAAAACGGTTATCCGGACGCTTATAGTTTGCCAGATAACCGCCGGCCTTACATCACCCGGCGGGTGGTATTGGGGGTGTAATTTATTTATAACCGCCCGGGAATACCCCGAAGGACACAGGGTACACGTTAATCCCCGGGCTGACAGCTAAATCCCCTGCGGGGCTGGCGGTTTTGTGGAGCGGGATCTCCTGCCGTTGAACTTCGGGAACACGTGGCATCCCACTTCTAACAATGCGGAGAGACACATGGCTGAATTAAGGAATGGCAGGACTGACACCACTCCGCTTTCAGCTTCGGGGCATGCCCACGGGGGAGCAGGCTGAAGCCTGCACTCCACAAAAGGCGAAAAGGTCTGGGACTATATTGAAATGTAATTTACTACTTTGGGGAGTTGGCTAAACCCAGTTCCCGGGCGCGGCGGACGGCGCCGGCCCGGTCGGAGACGGCCAGTTTTTCAAAAATGTGGGTCACGTGTTTCTTGGTGGTATTCAGGGTAATGAAAAGCCTGCGGGCAATCTCTGCATTGGAACTCCCCTCCACCAGAAGCCGGAGCACATCCAGCTCACGCGGCGATAACGGTTCCACCAGGGAGCCTTGCAAGGTGCCGGCAGACTGGCTTGTTTCTCCCCAGCCTCCGGCCTGCAGGAGTTTCTCCACATAGCCGCGGATTCGCCGGCTCTGCCCCTTGATCTTGATGAGGAGCCGGCGCATGGGCAGACCTTCATCTATGAAGATTCGCAAGTAGCCCCGTGGTTCTGCCAGCTCAAGAGCCTGGGAAAGGGACTCGAGGGCTTCGGGCAGGCGGTTCAGGGCTTGCCAGGCCAGCGCTTGCAGGATGCGCAGCTCGATCGACCACTCCACCCGTTCCTGCTTATCCGCGCTCGCAAGCTGGTCCTGCAAGAACTGCATGCAGGAGGTCAAATCCGGCAGCGGTGCGGCCTCCGCAGATTGAGGCCGCGTTCCGGCGTTCGGCAATCCGCACACGCGCCAGGGTGACCGATTCCACCATTTTCCAATTCAGATCCGAGACCGAAAAGGACCGGTCTTCCGCCCAGCGGAGGGCCTCCTGCAGGGAAGACGGATCTTCAGCCGAGCGGGCCAGGTACAGTCGGACCCGCTGCGCCGGGATCAAAAGCCTGGACCTGGGCGAATCCAGGGTCACAGTATCCAACAGTTTCAAAGCAGCCGGGATATCCCCGCGGCCATATTTGCACGAGGCCAGGGAGACGATACTTTCCACCATGCCATCGGCTGCGGCCGTCAGCCGGCTTAATTCCAGGGCGGTGGTCAGGGCCAATTCGGCCGCATCCAGGTCATTTCTTTCAAGCAGGATCCGGCCCAGGCTGGAGTAGACGATGCCCATATAAGGGAAGGCCTTTTCCAGCCCGGTTTCCCCCGTCATCCGGGTATCCAGCGCCTGCAGGCAAAGTGCCTCGGCCTCCTTCAAACGTCCATGCCGCCGCAGGAGCAGAGCCTGGCTGCCAATGGAGCTGTACATGTTCAACAGATCCCCGCAAGCTTCCCCGATCCGCCGGGCTTCCGCAAAAGCCCGGATGGCCGCTTCTTCATCCCCCAAGGCGAGATAAGATAACGCCAGGTTATTGCTCAGGCCGCTGCGGAAGCGCATGAAATTTGGATCGATATCCATTTCCGATTCCGGGGGCAGGTCAGCCAGCGCTTTTTTAGCCAGGCGCATGACCGTTTGAGGCGGCTCATTCTTCCAATGGGCCAGGTAGGCCCGGGATAGACCGATAAAGCCGCGGGTGAGGGCCATCCCGGGTGCATCCGTGGAGGCCGTTTCTGCCGCCTGCAGCCAGGTCTCGCTGAGGTTCAAGACGTTTTCCTGGAACTGGCCTGAGTGCGCGATCGTATTGGCGTACATGGCGCATAATAAGGGCCGCTTCCGCAGCCGCGCCCTCCGGCAGGGTCTGCAGCCAGTGATGGACCAGCATGGTCTCGCCGCGGTAAAAGACGGTCAATACATGCCGTTCCAACACATCCGCCGCCTGTTCCAGATCGGCTGAGGCGAATGCCTGCGAGACGGCCTCCGAGATGAGACCGTTCGAACTCATACCATTCACAGGCATTTTTATAGAATTGCATCCACTCGGCCGGAGGAAAGAGCTGCCGCAGCCGGTGCCGGAGCAGGTCCGCAAAGAGAGGATGATAGCGATACCAGTAGCGTTTGCTATCCAGGGGGGTGACAAAGAGGTTGGCCTGCTCGAGGTCGGTCAGGATGGACTGGCACTCCATCTGCCCGGTGACGGCCCGGCAGAGGGACTCATTCAGCCGTTCGAGGATGGAAGTTTTGAGCAAAAAAGACTGCACTTCGGGGGATTGGCGCTGGAGGACCTCTTCGAGGAGATAATCCATCACATAACGGTCATCCCCGGCAAAGGCTGCCACGAAGGCATGCCGGTCCACGTGCTGTTGGAGAGAGACCGCCGCCAGTTGAAGCCCGGCGATCCAGCCTTCCGTGCGGGATTCGAGGGCAGTGATATCCGCAAAGGACAGGCCCAGGCACATGACCTCGTTCAGGAATTGGCCGGCCTCCTCCGGTTGAAAACGCAGGGCCGGCAGGCGGATCTCGGTCAGTTGGTCGCGGGCGCGCAGGCGGGCCAAAGGTAGAGGCGGGTCGGCTCGTGTCAGCAGGACCAGGTGCATCCGGGCCGGCATGGTCTCCAGCAGGAATTGAAGGGCTGCATGCACCGGGGCCGCCGTGATGACATGGTAATCATCCAATACGAGCGCGGCATCCGCCTCGAGAGAATTCAGGTCATTCACCAGGGAGGTGAGAATGGCCTGGACCGGAGCCGGCTGCCGGGATTGCAAAGTCGCCAGGGCCGATCCGCCCACTCCCTTTTTCAATGTCCCCAGTGCGGTTAGCAGATACAGGAGGAAACTGGAAGGATCATTATCATCCTGGTCCAGGGAAACCCAGGCGAGCGGATATTCCTGCCCTGTGGGTGAGTTCGCGCCACTCGCTCAGGAGGGTGGTCTTGCCGAACCCCGCCGGAGCGGAGATAAGGGTCAGCGGCCGGGTCAGGCCTTCGTCGAGCAGAGAACACAGCCGCGTCCGGTGGACCAGGCGGGATCGCCCGGGTGGAAGGTAGAGCTTCGTCGTCAGGAGGAAGTCGGTGGCTGCCACGGAAGGGTCTCTTTTTCATTATATATGGAATGCAATCGGCGGGCCTCCGCCATGTGACCAGTTTTCATTGGTCAGTAGTCAGTAACCAGTGAACAGTAATCAGTAATCAGTAATCAGTAATCAGTAATCAGTAATCAGTAATCAGTAATCAGTAATCAGTAATCAGTAATCAGTAATCATTTCATGGTGTCTGGGAAGGCAGACGCGGAGTCAACGTCATAGCGAACTTTGCATCCTATAGGCCTGATGTTGAGCGGCAGAGGCGCAATATCGGGAGATATTGCACTCCGTGGCAGCCGCGGAAGTCAACGTCTCCTGACGTTGAGCGGCAAAGGCGGAACTTCTGGCCCGCGCCAGTACTTCCTTTAAAGTCCAGGCAGGGTTCAAGATACACGAAGATATCGTACTCCAGAGGCTTCTAGGGAGTTCTCCATCCTTCCGGTAACCGCGGCGGCGTCCATTCTGGAAGGGGCCGCCAATGGGTCCAGGAACCGTCCAGTGGATATATTCTTTTAACGATCCGCTCCAACACTTCGGGTTTGGAGGCTTCAATCCCCCTCACCCACTCCTCTTTGATCCCGCCTTCATCGATCCCCGCCTGGTATTCTTCCTCATCCTTCCACTTCCAGGTGTGATCGGGCTCAATGACGATATCGAGGTCCAGGTCCAAGGTGTCAAACCCGCAGTGACTCCGGCGGTAGGGTAGTTGGAAGTTGATATAGTAGCAGATGAACTCATCGTTAGCCTGGTTCCAAAAAAGGAAACAGGAATAATATTTTTCAGGTTCCAGAAAGATCAGGATCCGGTTGGTTTCCCAGGGGAATTCCTTCAAGACAATGGGATTCCTGCGGGCCTCCTGCCAGCGAGTCCATTCATACCCATCGTGTTTCCTCCAGTGGGCGTAGCCCTCCGGATAGGCGCACTGAGCCCCCGGAAGCAATAACAGGACGGTTTCCTCCGGCGCATCTTTTACTACTATAACGGACTGCGCCAGCCAGACCTGCCGGTTGACGATGCCGCGCATGGCGCAGCATTCTCCCGCCTTCCATAAATTTTGCACCAATGTTTCCTCCCGACCCTTCCTGGATTGAATAGCCATGAAAGTATACAGTCCTCTTTCGGGGAGGTCAACGACTACGTGTCATTGCGAGGAGGGCGCACTTCCCGACGTGGCAATCCCTGACCCTATTAAGCTCGCAAATATACCAACCCTCCAGCCTTGTCACTGCAAGGATAACTCTCTCCCCAAGGAGTCGATCCCTCGCTAAACAAGGGGATTGCTCTCGGCAAAAAACGCCTCGCAATGACAAACGCGACGATGTCATTGCGAGGAGGGTGTTTTTCCCGACGTGGCAATCCCTGACCCTATCAAGCTCGCAAATATACCAACCCTCCAGCCTTGTCAATGCAAGGATAACTCATCTTGCCAAGGAGGTTGATCCCTTACGCTAAACAAGGGTGATTGCCACGGCAAAAAACGCCTCGCAATGACATATTTCTTGAATTTGAGAAATGGTTTTGTATATGGGTTTCTTCAATTGACAAATGAAAATAGATGGTTATACTAGTTAAGTTACTAAACTATTTAGCAGGTTAACGAGATATTCGAGGTGAACCATGCCAGCCAAAGAAAGCCCGCCTGAGTTAATACTCCAGCCCAACCTGAAAACGACCATCGACGAAGTCTGGAGCACCCTGCCATCCCGTCTGGAACCGGATCAGGGAAAATATCCGCTCGATCGCGGTGGAAAATCACGATATCAGCGTGGAACAATTCCATATCCTGCGGCACATCCGCCGGGGTTTCACCTCGGTGAGCGAGTTGGCCGAGGTCAGGCAGATCAGCCGCTCCGCCGTCAGCCAGGCGGTCGACCTGCTGGTCGAACGCGGTCTCATCTGCCGTCTGCAAAATGAGCAGGACCGGCGCAACATCCCCCTGGCCCTGACGGAGGCCGGCAACCGGCTCCTGGATACCATCTGGGAGAAAAACAAGGCCTGGATGGGTGAAAAAATGGCGGAATTGACCGAGGCGGAATTAGGGACACTTTCAGAAGCAATGGAAATCTTAGGAAAGGCGTTTTCGTAGGACAAATTGGCAATTTGTCCTATCCTCTTATTGGCAAATTGACAATTTGCCCAACATTCTTTGGAATGCAGGCTTAAGCCTGCACTCCATGGGTCAAGATTATGAATCAAATCAAAAAAATCCTACCCTTTGTAAAACCTTACTGGAAACTCGCCGTCACGGCGCTGGTCCTGCTCACCTCGCTGGTCTTCTTCGACCTGTCCATCCCCCGCCTGGTCCAGCGCATCATCGACCAGGGCATCAACGGGCATAACCAGGCCGTGGTCTTGCAGACCGCCGCCATCATGATCGGCATATCCATCGTCAGCACCGTCATCGCGGTCGGGAACAATATTGCCTCCGTCCGGGTCGGCGAGAGCGTGGCCCGGGATCTGCGGGAGGCCCTTTTCCTGAAGATCCAGAAATTCTCCTATGGGAACCTGGATCAAAAGCAGACCGGCCTCCTGATGGTCCGGTTGACCAGCGATACCCAGGCGGTCCAGCGCCTGGTGCAGGTCTCGCTGCGGATCGGTACCCGGGCGCCCTTGCTGATATTGGGGAGCCTGATCCTGATGTTCTATACCGACAACAGCCTGGCCCTCACCCTGATCCCCTTGCTGATCTTTACTTCCGTCGTCATCGTCCTCTTCATCGGAAAAATGGAGCCGCTCTTCCGCTCCGTCCAGCAAAGGCTTGACCGGTTGAACACGGTCCTGCAGGAGAATATCGCCGGGGCGCGCCTGGTCAAGGCCTTCGTGCGGGCCGATTTCGAAGGCACCCGCTTCGAAACCGCCAACGAAGCCTTCACCGGCGATTCGATCAGCGTGATGCACTTCGTCTCCACCATGTCCCCCGCCCTGACCCTGCTGGTCAACATCGGCATGGTGGTGGTCGTCTGGGCCGGCGGCTTGCAATCCATCCAGGGCCACCTGACCATCGGCCAGATCGTCGCCTTCACCAATTACCTGCTCACCACCATGACCCCCCTCACCATGATGACCCAGCTTTCCAATACCTGGGCCAATGGATTGGCCTCCGCCAAGAGAGTCAGCGAGATCCTCGAGACCGTCCCGGAAGTCCAGGATGCGCCGGATGCCATTTCGCTGCCCGAGCCGGTCCGCGGCGAGGTGGTTTTCGATAACGTCAGTTTTCACTATAACGGGACCGGCGGCGAGGCCGTCCTGGAGAATATCAATCTGACCGCCAAACCCGGCCAGACGGTCGCCATCCTGGGCGCCACCGGCGCCGGCAAATCCACCCTGATCGACCTGGTGCCTCGCTTTTACGATGTCTCTGCCGGGCGTGTCCTGGTCGACGGGATTGACGTGCGCCGTTTGAAAAACGATTCCCTGCTCGAACAGATCGGGATCGTGCCCCAGGAAACGGTCTTGTTCTCCGGCACAGTCCGGGACAACATCCGTTACGGCTGCCCGGAAGCCACCGATGAAGAGGTGATCCAGGCTGCCAAGGCCGCCCAGGCGCATGATTTCATCATGGAAATGTCGAAGGGCTATGACAGCCATGTGGAAGCCCGCGGGTCCAACTTTTCAGGCGGCCAAAAACAACGCCTCGCCATTGCCCGGGCGCTGCTTCTGAAACCCAGCATCCTGATCCTGGATGACAGCACCAGTTCGGTGGATGTGGAGACCGAGAACCGGATCCAGGAGGCGTTGGAACCGGACGGGAAAGCCGCCTCCACGGCCCGGCCTGACGGAGCCGCTCCGGTCATCCCGCCGACGGCCACACGTTTCATCGTCGCCCAACGCATCAGCACCGTTTTGAACGCCGATAAAATCATCGTCATCGATAAAGGCCGCATCGTCGCAGAAGGGCCCACCAGGAACTCATCCGGACCAGCCCGATCTACCAGGAAATCTACGAATCCCAGCTCGGGAACGGTTTCCATTCGAAAGAGACTGAGCCGGTTCTGGAAAGGAGCGTGGCGAAATGAGCTTCGAAACTCCATCCACCAGCAGTGTCCGCGCCTCCATGATGCCGCGCCGCCCGGCTGACCCCGGCCAGATCGAGAAAGCCCAGGATCCCAGGCGAGCCCTGAAAGGCTTCTGCGCTACCTGGGCGCCTTCAAGGCCGGGATGGCGCTGGTCTTCATCTTTGTCGTCATCTATACCATTCTCGGGCTGTTCGGGCCATATCTCATGGGCCGGGCCATCGACCGCTATATCGCCACCAAACAGGCGGCCGGGCTGGCCACGATCGCCCTGTTGATGCTGGCTGTCTATATATTGAACAACCTGTTCCAGGCCATCGCCAACTGGATCATGGCGGATATTTCCCAGCGGGCCCTCAAACAGATGCGCAAGGATCTCTTCACCCACCTGCAGGCCCTGTCGATGTCCTTCTTCGACCACAACCCGGCCGGCGAACTGATGAGCCGGTTGACCAACGATATCGATGCCATCAACCAGGCCGTCTCGCAAAATGTCACCTCGCTGATCGCCAGCTTCCTGACCATGTTCGGCATCCTGGTGGCCATGTTCGTCCTGAACCATTGGCTGGCGCTGGCCACCCTGCTGGTGGTCCCGATCATGTTCTGGTTCACCCAGTTCGTCGCCCGCTATACCCGCAAAGGTTTCCAGCAATTGCAGAAGCACCTGGGTGAAATGAACGCCACCATGGAGGAATCCATCAGCGGCCAGAAAGTGATCAAGGCCTTCCGGCGGAACGACACGGTCATCGAGACCTTCCGCCAGCGCAACCAGGCAGTCTTCAAGGCCGGCGTCTATGCCAACAGCTATGCGCTCTTGCTCATGCCGCTTACCAACGTGCTCGGCAACTTCTTCGTCATCGTCCTGGCCGGATTGGGCGGCTGGCTGGCCTTGCGCAACCTGGTCAGCGTGGGCATCATCGCCACATTCATTAGCTATGGGCAGAACTTCATCAACCCACTCCGGCAATTGGCCAACCTGTACAACTCCATCCAGGCGGCCCTGGCCGGGGCGGAACGGGTCTTCGAGGTGATCGATACCCCTTCCGAATTGGACGATGGGACCGCAGTCACTTCCGACAGAGTCGGTCCACGGGGATGTGCGCTTTGATCACGTCGATTTCGAATATCGTCCCGGCGTCCCGGTGATCAAGGACATGACCCTGGAAGCCAAGCCCGGCGAGATCTTCGCCCTGGTCGGTCCCACCGGCGCCGGCAAGACCACCATCATCAACCTGTTGACCCGCTTCTATGAGATCAACCGCGGCAGGATCACCATCGACGGCAAGGACATCAACGATATCCGCAAAGCTGATCTGCGCCGCGAGCTGGGCTTGGTGCTGCAGGATAATTACCTGTTCTCGGACACGGTCATGGAGAATATCCGCTTTGGCAGGTTGGAAGCCACCGATGAAGAGGTGATCCAGGCCGCCAAAATGGCCGACGCGGATCATTTCATCCGCCAGCTGCCGCAAGGCTATCAAACCCTGCTGTCCGAACGGGCCAGCAACCTGAGCCAGGGCCAAAGGCAATTGCTCGCCATCGCCCGGGCCATCCTGGCCGACCCGGCCATCCTGATCCTGGACGAGGCCACCAGCAGCGTCGATACCCGCACGGAGGCGCGCATCCAGAAGGCCCTGCTGCGGCTGATGGAAGGGCGCACCAGCTTCGTCATCGCCCACCGGCTGAGCACCATCAAGGATGCCAACCACGTCCTGGTGATCGACAACGGCCAGATCGTCGAGCAAGGCACCCACCAGGAACTGCTGGATAAGAAAGGCTTTTACCATCACCTGTACCTGAGCCAGTTCAAGGGCCAGGCCATATAAATCATAAAGGCTCCAATACAACAAGAACCGCCTCAAAAAAGGCGGTTCTTGTTTTCCTTTATGATTTCCGTGTAGGGGCGAAGGGCCTTCGCCCCCGCCATCGCCATCAACCTACATTGCCTCGTAGGCGCGACCCGGCCAACTCTCTTCGTCGCAGAGACAATACCGCGGCGTGTCCCGACGTCCTTGGTCGGGGGTCGCCCTTCCCCTTCGCTATGACTCACCTACATCGGCGGCAGCGACAGGGGCGGCAAGACCTGCTTCTTCCCGTTGTAATTCCACCACAACAGGCCTCCCAACGCCCCCAGGCCGGCCATCAGGACCACCGAGACAAGTGAGAGGCAAAAATTGATTCCCAATTGGGAAGCCCATAATGTTGTCGGGGTGAGATCGAATGTCGCCGTGATGCCGAATTGCCGCAGGAGTTGATTGACCTGGTCCGGCTTTACCAGCAGTCCGTTGATGACCGCGCCGATCATCTCGCCCAGGATCACCCCCACGCCCGCCACCGCACCCGCGATGGCGCCCGATTTGGTGGCCAGGGGCTGCCCGGCCGGCTTCGCATACACGCCGGCCACATAACCCGCCGCCAGGCCGACCACCAATGCCACGCATGGCACGCAATAGGGCAGGATCAGCGTGATGACCAGCGCCGCCACCAGCATCCCGGCTCCGAAGATCAAACCAGATTTATACATATTCTCCTGCCTCCTTTGGTTGAATGCGTATGATGATTGGAAAAATATCCCCTCGGGGAGTAGCCTTATTTTACAACGAATTAGGAGCCTTGCATCCGCCCGTCCAAACCAACCTTATAGCACGGATTGTGGTCATGGTTTTCCTAAAGTCCGCGATTGTCATTGCGAGGAGGACGTTCTTCCCGACGATCGCGTAGCATGCCTGTGGCAAGCAATCCCTCTCGCCGTGTATCATCCTTCGCCCAACTAGATCTCTGGTCTTGCATGACAAAATTTTCTGGATTATATGACTTTAGGAAAGCCCTGAGGTCTTCATTTTTGCTTCATTTTTGCCACTTGACACGCCGCCCCTTTCTCACTATCCTATGTATAGACAAAATGGGCGGGAAACATAATCAGTCCACTCTTACTCACAGAACAAATCAGGCAGGAGGAAATATGAAAAAGCCGCGGATACTCAAGGGTTCATTGGAAATCTTCCTTCTAATTTGTGTCATCCTTCTTATTCCCCTGTTGTTTGCGGTCCGTTCACTGGCAAGGCAGCAGGGCTTGGAGCCTACGCCTGTGCCGACAAAGACCGTTGTGCCCGAGGCACTTGGAATGACCCCAACGGTGGGTGGAGCGCAGGTCCCGGCAAATGTGGCGACGGTTGCGCCCGCGCCCGTGGCCCAGGGGAAACAACCATCGGCGTGCACTTTCCCGCTGGCAAAAAATCCTGAAGTAAGTTCAAAGCCAGACAATTACACATTTTCAGAGCCGCAGATTGTATTAACTAACCCAGATAATCTATATAATGTTGTTGAATGGCTACCGGATAGCCAGCAAGTTCTAATTACAGAAGATCTGTTTGACACAAGAGAGGCGGAGAGCGACAAATATCTCCGGCAATCCATAAAACTATACAATCCTATAACTGGCGTTTCAAATGTGTATGCAATTCGTCATTTCGTTGAGGAGCCTCCAGCGTGGCAGCCGGGAGAGAATGCGGTCGTTTATGCTGACAGAAAAATATTAGGAGTTGATGAAAAAACTCATCAATTCATATATAGTCGACAAGTGTGGGCGAGCCTGGGAAATCCAAAAACGATACAAATGCTAGCTGACAACCTTCCACAATTCGCCCTGGCAATAAAACCAGATGGAAGTTCAGTAGTATTTCAGTCCGATACGAAATTATCCAGACTAAATGCATCATTAAAGGGCCTTACATTTGAGCCCTTTGATCCGAATAAATGGGATTATGCAAAATCAAGGCAAATCAATGTTCCTTTGTCATATAAAATGGCATGGCAACCGGCCACGTCTTTAATATTTTTGTATGGTGATGGCGTTATTCGATTTAGTGGTTACACTTTTATACTGGATAGTGACACCGGTCAAGTTTGCGAACTAAACCTGGGAGGAGGGGCAAGGAGAGCCAAATGGAGTTCAGATGGGAGATATCTGGCAATTATTCGAACGAATGATCATTTCCCAATTAACTCAAGCGATTTAGCAGTATTAGATTCAGTAACGGGGAACGTGTATAGTATGCGTGTTACTTCAGAAAAAATAGCAGGTAAGCACTTTGTCGATGATTTCGCTTGGGCTCCTGACAATTTTCATCTAGTTGCAATTAGTAGAATTCGGGCATATCCAATTACCGAGAAAGGAGATGATGTCCAAAGCAATTTATACCTTGTTGACTTCAGATCTGGATTGAGTGACGAAATTCTTTCAACAATTAATTTTGCAATGCGGCAAATTCAAGAAGTAATATTGCCTGGTCGCCGGATGGCACAAAATTGTTAATCCGCTGTCCAAATGTAACTGACCATGTTTATGCTTCATTCCCGTTAGCAAAAGTGGGCAGTAAAAGGGGGATATCATGAAACCCAAGAAAATGCTCTTGATCGCTTTTTTGCTTAGCTTGTTTATCTTCAGGGATCACACGCTGGCAGGACAATGCCCCTAGCGATTAATCGGCCTAATATCCCTTTAGTATCAGAAGCGCCTTTTGAAAACATATGGCTGTTCGTGTTGGAATTGAACGAAGATGGCTCAATCCTTAATCCTCCGAACTCTGTGCATGACCGGAGATACCAGTCCTGGTTGTGCCGAAAAGAGGCAAGACGGTTATCCATCTCAACCCAATCCCATATATATAAATGTTGAGGTTGATTATCTCAAGGACGTTCTGCCACACGAGATGAATGTAGCGGAAAATGATCCAACACCTGCAGCATTACAAGCCCAGGCAATTGCATCACGTACGTTCGTAAATTGGGCAGCGGTTAATAATCCATATAAAGATCCATTTGGTTATAACTACCTTCTTGCAATAAATAACTCTACTGACTATCAACATTTTGTTCCAGGCTCTTATGATTATTACCTTTAACCCTAACGACCCGACCATGGTTCAGCAAATGATCACTTCGGCAATTTCCTCTACAAATAGTAACTACCTTTCCACTGATGATGGAAATGCGATTGAGGCTGGTTTTGCATCTGATGCCTTTGGTCAGACTATTACCTATAAAAACGCAGACGGGACCGAACCTTATTCTTATCTAATAGGAATAGATGATCCCATCAGTACCACATGCAATTCTAGCGATAATGGCCAAGACCTTTATCCAGAGGATATAGGCAAACTTTATGGAATAAGTCAAAAAGGTGCCATAAGGTGGTCGAAAGATAACCAATGCGCTACTGGAGATGGAGAGCCTTGGCCAGTAAAATGGAATGACTACCGTCAGATCCTTGCACATTATTACACCGGTATCAATCTTATGGGCGGATCAATAGGCATGCCCGATAATCGTTGGAACCTTCTGAACGTTGAAGCGCCCTCACCGATGAACTTAGGGCAATCATATACCGTTAAATTAACAGTGCAAAACACATCCACTTACGATTGGGTCGCCGGAGAAGTATCCCTGGTCTGGAAGTTTGCCAGGCCGAAGAGCGCAATCTGCAGACTGGACTGTGGTGCCGTTGCCGGCCCTTGCTATGGGCATCGCTACTGACCCTCCTTTAGAAATCTCCGTCACGCCTGAAAAAAGCGGTGTGAATATGCTGTACCTGGATATGCGTCGGGATGGCGTCTTGTTTCATGATCAGACACCCAACTGGCCCGATGAGGAAATACCTTTTGTTATTGGCACTTTCTCTACTCCTGCGAAATCGCGACGCGGAATCTATCCCTATGGGTTGCATGGATTATTTTACAACGATGTAGAACCACCCCGTGGCAGTTATGATGAATTCGGTGGTCCAATTAACTGGGAGACGTTTACTGATTATGTGACCATCCGTCTCTTTCCGAGCCTAATTTCGACTATAAAGCGCTATCACCGCTGCCGCATGTTCGTGGTACCTTCTGGAGCGCAATGTGGGTTGGCTTATTGAATGTGCGGGAGGATAATGTTTATACTTTTGGCTCGAGCAATCTGGATGACGGGGCTAGGCTTTATATTGATGATATGAACGGAACGCCCTACTGCAAGGATTGGATAGTATTAGCTCCCCATAAATTTGTGTGCGAGCCAATTCATTTGACTGCTGGCTTGCATGGTTTCCGAGTCGATTATGCCCAAGGGCCGGTCAATGATAGTTCTTTGAATTTACAATGGTCCTCTCCCTCTTTCATCAACCCAGAAACAATCACTGCGTCCTTATCGGTTCCGGGCACTGTCACAAAAATTGGTAATGCCGGAATCGCCGGGGCGGTTATTAATTACACTGGCAGCTTAGCTATGGCCGGCACAAGAAAGATTGCCATGGTGAAGGGTATCATGGCCGATACCGGTGGGAGCGTTATTGCCGGTGCTGACGGATGTATACCCTTGTTCTGCCTTTCGGCTGATCTGGTACTGTATCGCCCTCTCTGCCTGGGTATATTTTCTTGCCTGCCAGCAGAAGCTACACCGATATGACCTACGATGAAAAGACCACAACTCCGGATTATACGGCAACTCCGGGGTCACTCCCCTTCGGCACTGTAACCAAACTGGCCGATACCAACGACGGCGTTTGTGACAGCGACTGCTCCTTCCGCGAGGCTCTCGATTTTGCCTCCCCTGGAGCCACCATAAACTTCCATCCTGGCTTGTACGGCGGGATCATCCACCTTGCCTCGCCGCTGGTCCTTACGAAAAATGTAACCATTGACGCGTCTGCGTTGAATCACTCGCTCAATCTTAACGGCAATTCAAACCAGGATGGTGTGGGCGATGGGCCTGTTTTCTCAGTGAACTCTGGGGTCACTGCCGACCTCAAAGGTCTGATGATCACATATGGTTCGCCAGGTATCCAGAACAACGGCACACTGACCATCATCAATAGCATTATAAAGAATAACGTTGAACCTGCGCTCGGTGGTGGGCTAGGAGGCGGCATTTCGAACACAGGCACTCTCGTCCTCACTGGCAGCACCCTATCAGATAATATTGCATATTGGGACGGTGGCGGCGCTTATAACGCCGGCACGATGACCATTACTGACAGCACCGTTTCCAATAATGATGCCCATATGGGAGGTGGCGTCTACAATGACCAGTACAACCAATTGACAATACAGAGCAGCACATTCCTGGATAATTCAGCTCTTAATGGCGGCGGTCTCTATAGCTATGTCCATGCAATAGCAAATATCACCAACAGTACTTTCATGGACAATACAGCCGATCTTCGGACCGGCGGCGGAGGCGGGATCATCAACCTGGGTTCATTGCATTTGACCAACAGCACCTTCTCTGGCAACAGCGCTACCTACGGCGGAGGTATTCAAAATCAGCATATATATGGTGCTTTACTATATCTGGCCAATACCATCATTGCCAATTCGCCTTCGGGTGGGGACTACCTCAGCGATGCTGCACTCACTTCGAACATCCACAACCTGTTCGAACATGATTCTGCTGTCCTTTCTTGAGCGGGGATCCCAACCTCGGCCCGCTTGGCGATCACGGCGGGTCCACCCAAACCCTGCCGCTCTTACCCGGCTCGCAGGCTATCAATACCGGCGATAACAGCGTCTGTGCGGCTGCGCCTGTCAATAACCTTGACCGACGCGGCATTCTCCGTCACAGGGCCTCGCCTGTGATATTGGCGCCTACGAGATGGAAGTGGATCCGGCCATCCCGACGGTCCAGGCCTTCACCACTCCGCCGTATCCACCTGTTCTAATATCCCCATCA
Source organism: uncultured Chloroflexia bacterium (assembly GCA_963782935.1). GTDB lineage: Bacteria > Chloroflexota > Anaerolineae > Anaerolineales > Villigracilaceae > UBA877. Next base: position 180,820 of record CAWALN010000016.1, read on the forward strand.
CCGCCTTCACGGCCTCGGATGATGTGGCTGTCACGGGTTATATGGTCGGCTCTCTCCAACTGCGCCGTTGGCTGGAAATCCCGGTTGGTAGCCTCCGCCCCCACGCTATACACAGTCAGTGCTTACGGCAACTACACCCTTTATCCGTGGGCTAAAGATGCAGCCGGGAATGTGTCCATGCTCTATCCCTTCCCGGCTAATGTCATCGTAACACCGGCATTGACCTTCACGATTTCCGGGAATGCCGGGATAGGCGGAGCCACCCTGGCTTATATCGACAACGGGCCGAAGAACGTGACCAGCGCTCCGGATGGCAGCTATTCGAACACCATCCATATTATTGGTCCGGCACAGTCACACCCAGCCTGTCCGGTTATGTTTTTAGTCCGCTTAGCCGCAGCTATACCCACCTGTTGGCGGACCGCACCGGTGAGGATTACTCTTCCGCCCTGCCACCCACTCCAACTTTCACCCCTACCCGCACCTCCACAGGCACACCCACATTCACGCCCACTATTACTCCCACGTTTACGCCTACCTTAACTCCCAGCCACACCTACACATTTACACCCACCTTTACCCCCACCCACACATCCACGCCCACTCTTCTTCCTACTTCGCTGGGCGACGAATTTGACGGAGAGGTTCTGAGCCCTGAATGGCAATGGTACTTGCCGGCGGAGGGCCCCACCTATGCTTTGGACGCTCTCCCGGGCGCTCTCCAATTGGTCGTGCCGCCGGGCTTGGACCATGGTTCGGATTTCGGCTATTCCCCTGAAATTCGCCGGACGGATATGGGCAATGGGGATTGGACGATTGAAACCAACGTTTCGAGGGATGAGAATAGCGTCACTGAAGAGTATGCCTTCAACCTCATGGTTGGGTTCGGCCGCTATGACCAACTTTGGTTGAGCGCCGCCAGCGACGGAACGCTGCACATGTACCGTCCCGGCGAATGGGGTGGCCAGTCAATAACTTACGAACCGGCGGATCCATTCCATTTGAAGATCGAAAAAACCGGCACCCTCTATTCCTTTAGCTATAGCCCCGATCCTCAAGCGGGCTGGAACTCTGTAGGGACCTATGATCTGGACTTGCCCGTGGAATATATCGGCCTGTCCGTCCGCACTTTCAGCTGAACCCCGGGAGATGCTATCTTTGACGTGGATTACTTCCATCTGGACCGCGACGGACCCCCTGCTCCGCCGCCTTATACCGAGGTGGAGCAGGATAGGGTTTACCGGGAATATTTCCCCGGCCTGGCAGTGGTACGTCCCGAAATATGGACCTACCTATATGTTATACAACGGCTTTACCATCACCCTGCCTGAAACCCAGTCTTTCGAACATTGGACGGATGTTGATGATGCGCCTGAGCTCCTTCGCTCCGACCTGGGCGATGGGGATTGGGCCATCGAAACCCGCCTGGCGGACGTTAATTCACTCAGCGGAGCTTATTGGGCCGGGTTGGAGATTGGTTTCGACACCTTTGACCAGGTCTGGTTTGGCCTGGATAACGGCGGCCAATTGGGCACCATTCGGGTCGGGGATGCATATTCAGTCCAGGTAATGGAAACGTTCCCCCTTTACATGCGTGTGGAAAAGCATGCCGAGAGTTATACCTTCATGTACCGGAAGAACTCTTGCCAGAGGCCTGGATGCTCATGGAACCGTGGGATTTCCCGGGCGTTCCCACCTATGTTGGCTTGCTCAGTCGGGTGCTGGGCACGGGCAGTCAACCCATGGGCATCACCTGGTCCTACTTCAGGTTGGAACGCTGGCCCACTTCACCCTCCACACCTACCCCTACCGCAACAGCTTCCCCCACTGCGACGGTCACCTATACTCCTACGGCCACCTTCACCCATACCGTGCCCACTTCCACCTTTACCCGCACGAGCACCTTCACGTTTACGCCGACGAATACGGTCCCCACCTCCACGTCCACATTCACGCCTACCCGGATCCTTTACCGCAAATAACACGGTCCCGACTGCGACGCGTACATTTACACGCACAAATACCGTCCCAACCCCAACATCTACGCGCACTTATACCCGGACGAACACGGTCCCGACCTCGACAAGGACGTTCACAAAGACCAATACAGCCCCCACTCCCACGAGGACCTTTACAAAGACGAGAACAGTGCCGACATCAACAAGGACGTTCACAAGGACAAGAACGGTACCAACACCCACGAAGACCTTTACGAAGACGAATACCGTTCCCACCCGCACGGGACGTGACACACGTACCGGTACGCCCTAGTTATCAGCGTAAGGTAAGGGCTATCACCAATTAGCCCTGCCATAATCCCGAAGGTTCTCTGGAGTAAGTAGTTCATCCTCCACCCCTTCGGGATGTTTTTTATCTACTATCCCAAATAGAAATGACGTCACAAAAAGGTGTTTGCAAAGTCCGATCGCTGCATCGTTGAGAGGCGTTATTCCCTGGCATCGCCCGCAAGGGCAGGTGTGGTGCGGTGTAGGTGAGCAATCCCCATGTCGATCAAGAGTTTGACCCGTCCGGGAGAAGGACCAACTATAAAAAGTGTCGACCTCCTCGCCAAACCTCAAATTTTGCCACTTGACACGCCGCCCTTTCCTCACTATCCTATGTATAGACAAAAGGGTGGGAGAATATAAGTAGTCCACTCTTTCTTTCAGAAGAATTCAGGTAGGAGGCAATCTGAAACAACCGCGGGAACTCAAAGGTTCATTGGAAATCTTGTTGGTCATCGGGATCATTCTCCTCATCCCGTTGTTCTTCGCGGTTAAGTCTCTGGCCAGACCCCAGGCCTCGAATAGAACCGCCGCGCAAGCGCAGGTGACCGGTACTCCCAACAGTGTTCCTACCGGAGCCGCCGTCGCACCTTCGGCGGGTACGGAGCCAACTGCGGTCCCCGTCGTAGCGCAAGGGAAGCAGCCGCCGGCTTGCACCTTCCCCCTGGCACAGATCCCGGTGGTGGAGTCAAGGCCGGAAAACTACACTTTTTCGGAGCCGAAAGTGGTATTGACTGCACCAAAAGGCAATGTGTATAGCCTCATCGAATGGCTGCCGGATAATCAACAGGTCTTGATGACGGAAGACTTACGCAATAATTACGTATATAGGAATGACAATGCTCCCCAGCAATCCATAAGTCTGTATACCCCTGAGACAGGCGAGTCAAAATTATATGCCATCCGAGTTGAAAGCCAGGAACCGCCGTCTTGGGAGCCAGAGCTTAATGCGGTTGTCTATCCTGCGATAAATTATACAAGGATAGATAATTACAAAGGTGTTTATGAATTTTCCCGTCAAGTGCGGATTAGCTACGGCAACTCCGGTCAAGCGCAATTGCTAGCCGACAATCTTTCACAACTTCCGCTGGCTATCAAACCGGGTGGAAGCGCAATGGTGTACTTCTCCAACACAAAAATATCAAAGTTGAATGCCTCACTGAAGAGCAATATATCCATTCCTTTTGATGGATCTTCATGGGATTATGCCGCAGCTCGAAGAAACCAGCACCCAGTATCATTTAACTTGGCCTGGCAGCCGGGAACATCTATGATTTTTATATATAGTGAAGGCGCTATGGGAGGTGGTGGTTACACTTTTATCTTGGACGCCGACACGGGGTCCGTCTGTGAATTGACCTTGAAAGGGTGGGCAAAAGTACCACGCTGGAGTTCAGATGGACGCTACCTGGCATTCATAAGGGTAGAGAATTATGCCTTTCTTTACCCTAAATCAGACCTGGCTTTATTAGACACAACAACAGGGAAGCTGACTGTACTTTCAGTTATATCTCCGGAAATAGCGGGCCAATCTTATATAGACGATTTTGTTTGGGCGCCAGACAACCGCCATCTGCTAGCTATAGGAAGCATTAACTCGCATCAGAACAGCGAGGTAGAAGGTATTACTCAGGACTTGTATTTTATTGATTATGTATCAGGTCAAGTTGTTAGTATTTTCCCTGAATTAACCCTTAATGCTAATTCACCCCAAAGTCTTGCTTGGTCACCTGATGGTTCAAAATTGCTTATACGCTGTCCAACGAAAGTAATAGATGAGCTATGTTTCATTACCGTTCAAGGACTGGCAAAATAAGAGGGGATTTCATGAAATCCAAAAAAATATTCTTAGGGCCGATCTTCTTCAGTATATTTGTTGTTTTCTTGACCGCCTGCGGATCCTTTTCGACGCTAAAAGCCACCAACCCGACCGCGGCGAGTACGCCAACCGTTGCACCCGTTACTCTAACTCCATCGGTGACCCTTATCCCAACTGACCAAACCGCGGTCGCACCTTCGGCGGGTACAAAGCCAACTGCGGTCCCCGTGGTGGCGCAAGGGAAGCAGCCGCCGGCCTGCACATATCCATTGGCAAATAATAGCGAACTGCCGTCAAAGCCAGAGAACTATGATTTTTCAGATCCAAAGATAGTCTTAACGGATCCCGACAATCTATATGACATAGTAAGCTGGCTACCTGACAACCAACAAGTTTTATTGACTCAAGATCAATACCGAACAACTGATGCCAATAATAATGATGGAATCCTTCGGCAAACCATTGAGATTTTTAATCCTGGCTCTGGTGAAGTGATGATCTATGCGGTTCGCCACCATGTAAATTCAACTCCAGCATGGGAACCAGGATTGAATGGAATAGTTTATTCTGATATAAATGTTATAAAGGTAGATGAGAAAAACCATCAAACAGCGTTTACGGGGCAGTTGTGGGAAACAAAAGGCGATCCCAATAATCCAGTAATGCTAGCTAAAGATCTTGCAGATTTCCCATTAGCTATCAAACCTAATGGAAATTCTATAATTTTTTTATCCGGTAAGAATTTATCGAAAATGGATATCTCGACCAAAGGCAGATTTTTTGTTCCATTCGACATGGCACAATGGGATTATGCTGCTATGAGAAGGGATCAAAATGCAGTTTCATATAAAATGGCCTGGCAGCCCGGTACAGATTTATTATTCCTATATAGTAATGATGGTATGCAGCTGAATGGGGGCTACACATTCGTTGTAAATTCTACGACCGGCCAAGTCTGTGAAATAAACCTGGAAGGCTGGGTTGTCAAAGCTCGCTGGAGTTCAGATGGGCATTATTTGTCCATAATCCGATCAGAGTTTTCTTTTGGTCCTGTGGATAAAACCGACTTGGTGGTTCTTGATGCTACTACGGGAAAAACATATACAAATCAGGTAACTCCTGAGGAAATAAAAGGAAGACATTTCGTGGATGATTTTGTGTGGGGACCAGATAATGTTCATTTACTTGCAGTCGCAAGTACCGTTCCGTACCAAGGCCCAAGGGAAGAAGGGACCTCGGGGCTCTATCTTTTAGATTTCATGAGCGGTGAAAGCACTCAGAGTTATTCCTCAGTATACATTCTATGCGAATACATCCCAAAATAATCTCGCTTGGTCGCAAGACAGCTCAAAGCTCTTGATCCGTTGTCCCACAGTAGATGATGAACGAGTTTGTTATATTTCCGTGCGGAAAAGCAAACAATAATAGGGGATATCATGAAATACAAAAAAATATTCTTAGGGGTTATCTCTTTCAGCATATTTGTTGTTTTCTTGACCGCCTGCGGATCCTTTTCGACGCAAAAAGCAACCAACCCGACCGCGGCGAGTACGCCAACCGTTGCACCCGTTACTCTAACTCCATCGGTGACCCTTATCCCAACTGACCAAACCGTCGTCGCACCTTCGGCGGGTACAAAGCCAACTGCAGTTCAAACGGTGGTTCAAGTGAAACAGCCACCCGAATGTATCTTCCCGATGGCGCAGACCATAGCGACGGAGTTTGAACCGAAACCCTACACTTTTTCGGAGCCAAAAGTTGTACTTACTGCCTCATCAAATTTTGATAGTATTGATATAAATGAGTGGCTACCGGACAATCGCCGGGTTTTAAATTACAAGAGATATTTCTCACAAAGGCCAACAATCTATAGAGATCTTGACTCTCAGAGTGGCAATACCCAGATATATGCCATCCGTCCGACAACTCTTGATGCACCGCCTGCGTGGGTAGCCCAACTAAATGCCGTGATCTATCCAGCTCAGAATATCGTTAGTGTCGACAATATTCATCATCACACTGAAATAACCCGCCAGGCGTGGATCAGCCAGGGTGATCCAACAAAAACAAAATTGGTCGCAGATAATATGGAACAGTATTATATCGTCGTCAAGCCCGATGGAAGTCAAGTCACTTTCCAGACAGGCAAGCAAATCTCTAAACTAAATGCAACGACTGCATCCCTCCCATCCTTGCCGTCTTTATCTTTTGATCTGACCCAATGGGCCACTCCAGATGCATCCTTTTATGCTGCCTGGCGTCCAGGGGCATCGCAAGTATTTCTTTATAACACCAGCTTTGTACCCAGCATTCCAGGTTACACTTTTCTGATGAATACTGATAATGGCCAGATCTGCAATATCGACTTGAGCAGCATAGCAAATGATCGTGCCTGGGCAGGAGTTGCACGCTGGAGTTCAGATGGTCGTTACCTGGCAGTAATTCGGGCCTCAGGTTCTCTTTCGATCAATTATACCGATTTGGGGGTTTTGGATACAGCGACTGGGAAGTTATTCACAATGGACATGATCCACAGGAAGAACAGGGAATTCATTTCGTCAATGATATTGCCTGGGCACCTGACAACCGCCACTTAGCCGTTCTTGCAGGCAACTACCCGCCCCCAGGTAATGCTCCAACCAATAATGACAGATATTATAGTGGATTATATTTAGTAGATTTTACCTCGGGTGGAAACATTCACTTGCTTCCTACAGCTCAATTCGTAGTGGGATGGTGGGGAACTAATTTGGCCTGGTCGCCAGATGGATCGGGATTGTTGGCTGCCTGCCCAGGTACTGCGGGAGAGCAATTGTGCCTTTTGAAAGTTAATAAATAATTCAGCTAAAGGGGAGAGATATGAAGAATAAGAAGTTACTCCTCGTTGCCTTTTTCTTGGCCCTGTTTTTAATTCAACAGGCGCAAGGCCTTCCTATCGCGCCGCGATAACCACCTGTTGTTGAACTCAGATTGATTCTCGCATCGGGGGATTGACAGATGAAACTAACGTTCTATAATGTAATTAAGGAACATACTCACTGATGATCTCAAACTTGCTCTCCATCCTTATTTCTTCCCTTCCTCACCCTCCCTCTTACACCCCATTATCAGAGAACGAATTGTTCCTCTCGATGCCCTGGTGTGTTTTCCTACAGGGTTCGTTTTTGATTCAATTCCACCTCGGTCCTCAACCTTTGGAATGGCCCTTTAAGCTTTCAGCTTTCAATTTGAACTTCCCTTCATTCGTTCCACGAAAAAGACGAATTAAGTGACCTTTATTCACCCTACTATCAAACTACCCAACTATCCAACTATCCGACTAACGACTAAACCTCCCAAAAAGGTGTAATATAAGCCCATGCGAGTAGAAAAAGTGAAATCGGAAGAGCCGGAAAATCTCACCGGCCTCGTCCCCACGAAGAAAATGAAAGCCCCAGGGTCGCCTGAAGGTCTTCCTTGGCTATGCCGCCGGGGTCGGCAAGACCTATGCCATGCTCGCAGCCGCCCGCCAGCGCAAGCAAGAAGGCCTCCATGTAGTCGTGGGGATCGTGGACACCCACAACCGCCCCGAGACCGAGGCGCTTCTCTCCGGGCTGGAAACAGTCCCGCCCCGCTCCAACCCCAACCGCAATTTTGCCTCGGCCGAAATGGATATTGAGGCGGTCTTGAACCGCCAACCCCAATTGGTCATGGTAGACGAACTCGCCCATGCCAATCCGCCCGGCTCGCGCCATTCCAGGCGCTACCAGGATATCGTCGAGCTCCTCCAGGCCGGGATCGACGTCTACTCCACCCTCAATATCCAACAGATCGAGAGCCTCAACGATGTGGTCTCCCAGATCACCGGGATGAAGGTCGGTGAGACCATTCCCGACAGTGTTTTGGACAGCGTCACCGATATTGAATTGGTCGACCTTCCGCCGGACGAGTTGATCCAGCGGTTGGCGGAGGGGAAGGTCTCCATCCCTGCAAATATGAATGGAACCGCCGTCCAGGAATTCTTCCGCAAGGGCAATCTGACCGCCTTGCGCGAGCTGGCCCTGCGCCGGGCGGCCGAGCGGGTGGATCTCCAGATGCGGGCCTACATGCGCACCCAGCGATATTTCCGGGCCCTGGCCGGCCAGCGAACGGCTGCTGGTTTGCATCGGGGCGGGAGCCCAGGGGGAGCGCCTGATCCGCACCACCCGCCGGATGGCGGACCAGCTTAAAGCCGAATGGTTCGCCCTTTACGTGCAGACGCCCGCCGAGGCCGACCTGTCCCAGGAAGAGCGCGACCGGGTGGCCAATTCCCTCCGCCTGGCCGAGGAGTTGGGCGCCCGCACGGTCAGCCACCCGGGTCAATCCGTGGTGGAAACGGTGCTGGAATATGCCCAACGCCACAATATCACCAAGATCATTGCCGGGAAACCCATCCGCTCCCGCTGGATCGATCTTTTCAGGGGCTCGGTGGTGGACCGCTTGATCCGCGCCAGCGGAAACATAGACGTGTATGTGATCAATAACGAGGCCGAACCCAGGGTCCGCCGGCTCGTGGAGAGTTGGCGGCCGCACCACCCCTGGGGTCGCTACTTGATGGGATTGTTGTTGGTGGCCGCCGCCACCGGCCTCAGCGCCCTGATCCACCCCTACATCACTCCCACCAACCTGGTGGTGATCTACCTGCTCTCGGTCGTCCTGGCGGCCGTCTACCTGGGCCGCGGTCCGGCCATCATGACCTCCATCCTGGGAGTGGCGGCTTTCGATTACTTCTTTGTGCCGCCTCACCTGACTTTTATTGTCTCCAACACCGAATATCTGCTCACCTTTTTCGGCCTGCTGGCGGTCGGCCTGGTCATCAGCCAGCTCACCGCCACGGTCCGCGGCCAGACCGAAGCCGTCCAGCGCCGCGAGTTGGAAACGGTCGAGCTTTACCAGCTTGGGCGTGACCTGACCGTGGCTGCAGATCTCGATGCGGTGGCCCGGGCCGCCATCGAGCATGTCGGCCAGACCTTCAGCCGGGAAGTGGCCATCTTCCTGCCCGACAAGAATCATGCGAAATTATATGTTGCCAGTCCCGGGCTGGTCATCCCGGAAGAAGATCGAGCCGTAGCCGACTGGTCTTTCGAGCACGGCCAGGTGGCCGGCCGCGGCACCGGAAACTCTTCCCCAGGCCTCCATGCGTTTTCAACCTCTCAAGACCACCCGCGGCGTCGTGGGCATATTGGGAGTCAAGCCTCTCGACCCATCCAGGCATTTAACCCGGGATCAGTTGCGGACTCTGGACGCCTTTGCCAACCAGATCGGCCTGGCCATCGAGCGCGCCAGCCTGGCCGAACAGGCCCGCCAGGCCGAAATCCTGGAAGTGACCGACAAGCTTCAGAATGCCCTCCTCAGTTCCATTTCGCATGATTTGCGCACTCCCCTGGTGTCCATAAAAGGAGCCCTCAGCAGCCTGACCGATACGGAAATCCTCCTGGACGAAGACGCCCGCCGCAGTCTCATCGAGACCGCCGGCGAGGAGACCGACCGGCTCAACCGGCTGGTGGGCAACCTGCTGGATATGACCCGCCTGGAATCCGGCGCCATGCGCATTAAAAAGGAAGCCTCGGATGTCCAGGACCTGGTCGGCGCGGCCCTGGAAGACCTGGGACACCGCCTGGATAATCGCCGGGTGGAAATTCACATCCCGGACGATCTGCCGCTCATAAAGATCGACTTCGTTCTGATCGAACGAGTGCTGGTCAATCTGCTCGACAATGCTTTGAAATATTCTCCGGAGGATTCCCCCATCGAGATCAGCGCCCACTCTGCCGGAGCCTTCCTCGAGATCGATGTGGCTGACCGGGGCACCGGCATCCCGCCGGAAGACCTGAACCGTATCTTCGATAAGTTCTACCGCGTCCAAAGGCCCGATAACGTCAGTGGCACCGGGTTGGGATTGTCTATCAGCAAAGGCATCCTCGAAGCGCATGCTGGCTTCATCTCTGCCGAGAACCGGCCGGACGGGGGTACAATGATTACCGTTTCTATTCCGATGTAGGGTAGTGAGATGGCAGAAACCGATTTGCGCATTCTGGTGGTGGATGATGAACGCTCGATCCGCCGCTTCTTGAAAGCCTCCCTGGGCAGCCAGTTCACCATCCTGGAAGCCACCAATGGAGAAGAGGCCCTGGCGGCAGTCGCGGCCGAGCATCCTGACCTGGTCGTCCTGGATCTCGGGCTGCCGGATATGGATGGGCTGGAGGTAACCCGCCGCCTGCGGGAGTGGTCGCAAATTCCCATTATCATCGTTTCGGTGCGCGAACGGGAAGAAGAAAAGATCGCTGCCCTGGATGCCGGGGCGGATGATTACCTGACCAAGCCATTTGGCGTGGGGGAATTAATGGCCCGCTTGCGGGTGGCTTTACGGCGGTCTGCCACCCCGGATAATGAGCCCGTCTTCCGTTCGGGCAACCTGGTGATGGATCTGAATCAGCGGGAAGTGCTCTTAAACGAATCTCCCATTGCCCTTACGCCCACCGAATACGACCTGCTGCGGACCCTGGTCAAGTATGCCGGGAAAGTCGTTACCCACGATCAGCTCCTGCGAGCAGTTTGGGGAACCGCCTATGAGAGTGAAACCCACATGCTCCAGGTCAATATCAGCAATCTCCGTCGAAAGATCGAGCCGGACCCCAGCCGGCCGACCTACATTGTCACCGAGCCGGGTGTGGGGTATCGATTAAAAATTCTCTAGAGTACCTGTTTCTTTTTGAAAAGTAGTGTAAAATCCCCTTCTGCAATAATCTATTGACACTCTCTTGACATATTTTGAGCAATCCTTGTCATCGGCTTGACGTATATTTACGTTGCACCTCCTTGCAGCCGGTTGCGTAAATAGACGAGGAATATTTCTCCGTTGTGTGGGATTATGCAAAGGTAAAAAATGCTTTTTTCCATTGGTTTGCTGATTGTAATTATCTTCCTCGCTTTCAAGGTCGCCCCGGTTGAAAAGAAAGAACACGCGGCTATCCATGGCGCCGGGCAGATCGGCCTGCTGGCAGCCATTGCCCTTTTCGGCGTAGATTACTTCACCTCTTATTACTATGCCACCGGCGAAATGATGACCTCATTGGCGCCCTACAACATTCAGAAATATGCATTCATTGCCGTGGCGGTCATTGCGTTGGCGAATGCAGTCTTCGGCGCCCTCTATATGTATTCGCTGGGTGTTTTCAATGAAGGCGGCGGTTCCTTTCGCGGCGGCTATGCGCTACCTGGGGCCGTCTCTGTCACTGATCGTGGCGGTCGTGTTGATCCAGGATTACATTTTTACCATCGTCGTCTCCACCCTCTCCGGCGTGGACCAGTTGCTCTCCCTGCGCAATGCCACCGGGATCCCGTGGGGTTGGCATTTACTCATCGGAGCCGTATTGGTGCTGGGCACCTGGTATCTGACCATCCGCGGTCGCGGAGAATCCGCCCGGGTCGTCTTCATCATGCTGGGAGTCTTTATCGGGCTGACCATTGTCATGGCGATCGGCTTATTCCTCGCCAAAGGGCATGCCGTGGCAGCCCTGCCCTACCAGCCAATCGGTCCAACTCCCACCTTCTGGAAAGCGGCCTACGATATGTTGACCGCTTCAATGAAAGGGTTGGTGGCTCTCAGCGGCCTGGAAGCCATGTCCAATGGGATCCAGTTCGTGATCGACGAGGATATATCCCTGGTCAAATGGGGAAAGAAGCATCTTCCAACCTTGACTGGTCTGTGGAATTTTTACAGCGGAAAATCAGGCATCGGTCGTGTTGTTCAGACCTCCTTCCTTTTCTACGGCGGGATCACGACTGCCTTTCTGACCTACTTTTCCATCCATTTCAATGCTTATGATGGATCCGCCGGAAGATCCCTGGTTGGAAACCTGTCCTTCATCGGTTTCAGCCAGGTATCGGGCGGCACCATCCTGTATTGGGTCTATCAGATCCTGGCTGTGGCGCTCCTGGCCTCCGCCTCGATGACGGCCTACCAGGATCTCCAGGCCATGGCCTGGCGGAATGTGGCCATCGGTGAAATTCCGGAGATCGTCGTGTACCGCAACCTGAAAGGAACGTTCACGCGGCCGGTCACGGCCGCCGCCCTGGCTGCACTGGTCATTTTATTCCTGGTGAGGGCGAAGCTCAGTGCAGCCGTCCCGTATTACGGCGTAGGCGTATTCCTTCCCATCATGGTGATGGGGTTGGCCATTCGCAAGCACATCCTCAAAACGGCTACCGGTAAGAAGCGGCAGTGGGGCAGTTTGGGCGCCACTACCGCAGCAGTGCTGGCTGGCCTGGTATTTGTGGGTCAGATTGCCGGCAAGTGGACGGAGGGCGGTTGGGTTGTCTTGATTTCCTTGAGCGTGCTCATTCTGATGGCGCACGCCATTCTGATCTCGCCTATCGGTTACCGGAAACCCAGTGATATTAAAAGGATTATCCGGGAAAAATCACGCATCCAGGGAGAGATGGGCAATATTGTGGAATGGCAATCTCTGCGAGCCCAGGAATATCGTTATGGTCTCCTGAAAGACTATTTCGAAATTCTGGGAGCTCTTTGGCCTGAGAAGGCCGGTCCGCTTTGCACCGCCCATTGAAGCGGGCGAGTATTCACAAGTGCTTCAGCACAGTGAGACCGGGTCTTTCCTCGAAGAGCGGATCAATGGAAATCATAAAAAAGCCTCGCAACCACCGGGCAGAACGGCGGAACAAGCATGAGTTTCCTCCGCTAAAGAAATAGGTATAGAGCTAATAAAAAAGGCGCTGAATCCCCATGGGATTCAGCGCCTTTGATCATAATCAGGAATTCTATTTGGCCATGAGCACAGGTTGCTTGCGTTTCTCCATTTTACGGAAAGCCAGCAAAATCAGCCAGTAGATGGTAAAGAACAGGACGCTCAGCCCGGTCGCATAGTAGACAAACCGCATGCTCGGCAAAGCCGTATCCGTCCCGGAGAAAAATCCGTGCAGCAGGCCTCCCAGGAACCCCAACAGGCTCAGATAATGGATCACCCGGAATGAGCGCATCCCAATCTGCTTCTTGATATAGAAAGTGATAGTCACCAGCACAATGATATAGAAGGCGATCACCCCGATTCCCACCCAAAATGGACGGTAGGGCGAAATGAAAGGTATCAGGATCTGCGCCACCGAATAGGGCAGATAGCGGTCGATCAGCAGGACCAACATGTGGATCAATAGAAAACCGACCGAAAGCAGCGAAATGAATTGATGGAAATCATAGGTAAAAAGGCGGTCGAGCATAATATCCATATACTTGCTGGTTACCGCGAGACCCAGGATGGTGGAAAACCATAACAGTAAATAAGCAATGATCCCGGCTGAGCGGGTCACATACCACCAGATCTGGACAGTGTTCGCCGCAAACAACCAATTCAAGAATTGCGTCACGGTTTGGCCGGTCGGCGTCATCGCAGCCAGGGCTCCTGCCATCACCAGTCCGACAATGATCAGTGTTGCAACCACGCTGAGGGCCACCTTCCATGGCGAAATAGTTTGGTTCTCTTTAGGTTTAAGTTCAGTGGACATAAGCATTCTCCATCAATTTCGTCGAACGATCCTGCGGGTACTCCGACCCGTTCAATAATTTACCATTGTGGTCGACGGCCACAAAAGAAAAATGGATCCCGCCATTGCGGACAATATTTTGCGCTTCTTGCGGCCCCGCAATCAACAACACCTTGGCAAACACTTCCGCCCTCATAGGCATGCCGGGCCATCACGGTCACGCTCACCCATTCCGTCACAGCCGGTTCACCCGTCCGGGGATCGATCAGATGATGGCGGCTTTTATCACCCTAAGTCCAGATCCGCTTGGTCACCGTGGAGGTGGCCACCGCGCCTGGATTGACCCGTAGCATAGTCAGTGTGTTCTCGGGTTGGAACGGGTCTTCCAACTCCACCTGCCAGTGCGTCTCGCCTTCCGGCAATCCTACCAGGAACATATCTCCGCCGGCATTCACCACGCACGGGGAGGCATAGCCGGAGAGGACGACGGCAGCTTGCTCGGCTATCCACCCTTTTGCAATTCCACCCAGGTCGATCGCCATCCCTTCGGGAAGGCGGACCTTTTGACCGGCTTCATCCAGGTCGATTTCAGAAAATGAATGGTGCTCGCCTTCCAGCAGAGATTCGAACAAAGGCGTAGAGCCTTCCTTGCGCAGCAGATCCATGCTTTTATCATAACCAACCCGCCGCAAATCCTGCAGGATGGATGGATCGAACAGGCCCCGGGTGATATGGAAGAACCGCCGGGCCAGGACAATCACTGCGAAGAGGTCTGTGGAGGCCTGGAACCATCTCCCGGCGGAGCGGTTTAGATCGGATAGTTCGCTTGTGTCGGAGAACCGGCTGAAACGCGCCTCGCTCTCATGGACGAACTGTTGCGCCCGCTCAAAACCTTCCTCCACCTGGTCGGCTTTCCCCTCTGCCGCCAGGAGGATGTCCGAATTCATGGCCCGGAATTGGAGTGTCTTCATTCTATGAACCGCCTGTCCTTATGCGAGGAATGCCAAAACCCTGTTGAGTGTTGTTTTGTGAGCCGCCTGAAAACAAGCCGCCAAGACCGTTGCTGTTGTTGTTCGAATTCCCAAATGTTTGGATGGGAGGCAGGGTCGGCAGCGGCGACAGGGAATTCGTTCCCTTGGCTGTGTTGGTTGGGTTGACCGGCTTGGGGGAATGGGCAAAAATGATCCATCCGCCCACAAAGCTCAAAATGCTGGTGATCGCAAACCAATAGCGTAGAAAATTCTTATATGGTTTCATGGTTACTACCCTCCAAAGCCGTCATCGCGGCGGCCTACATTGACTGTGATATTGCCCTGGTTATCGACGCTGATGATGCCGCGCTGTTGTAAAAAGGTCATCAACTGCTGCATCGTTTGCATCTGCTGTTGGGCCTGAGTCACCTGGGTCTGGGCATTTTGAAGCTGTGTCTGGTATTGTTGTTCCCGGGCTTGATATTGGTTGACCAGGCTCTGGAGCTGAGCGATCTGATCCTGGGGACTTAAAGAAGAACTAACGGAACTTGGCAATGATGCCTGCGCAGGTGAATTGGAAACTGCTACTCCATTTTTATTGAAAGCCGCATTTACACCTACCACCAGCATCGAAACTGCCACGATCCCGGTAATTACAAAAGCTACTACAAAAGCTATGACTTTTTTTCGCATGGTGTTACCTCCTAAAGTGTTAGGGCAGAGTATATGAAATATTGATGAACATAAGATGAATTGTCGGATATAATTTTTTTAGGGAATACACCCGCCATCCGCTTTCATCTTATGGTCATGTTCGCATGTTAAAATCTTTTTCAGACGCTTGGAAACTTTAGTATGGAGGCCCGCCATGCGTATATTATTAGTGGAAGATAACCGCCGCTTGAGCAATTCTCTCCGCATGATTTTGCAGGAGGATGGCTATGCCGTTGACGCCGTCTACGATGGCATCGACGGAGAAGAAGCCGCTCTCGTCCCGGGTTTCGATGTCATCATCCTGGATATCATGCTGCCCGGCAAAGACGGTCTGGAAGTATGCCGTGAACTCCGCAACCGCCGGATCAATACCCCCATTCTGATGCTGACTGCTCGTGACGCCCTCGAAGATCGCGTGGTCGGCCTGGATAGTGGAGCCGATGACTATCTCGTCAAGCCATTCGAAGTGGATGAGCTTCGGGCCCGTATCCGGGCACTGCTCCGGCGCGATTCCCCTGATAAAACCGGTCTCCTCAGTGTGGGTGATCTCGAGCTCGATCCGGCCACCCATACGGTCACCCGCGCCGGTCAGCCGATCGAACTAACCGCCAAGGAATTTTCCTTATTGGAATATATGATGCGCCACCCCAACCATCTGATCACTCGCGAAATGGCCGAGCAGCATCTCTGGAGCTACGATCACGTAGTCGCTTCCAACGTGGTGGATGTTTATATCCGCCGCCTGCGCCGGAAGATAGACGACCCTCATCCTGTAAAACTCCTGGAAACATTACGCGGATCCGGTTATAAGATCAGCGCACCCGAAAAACATAGAGTCACATGAAATATCAGAAATTACCCGCCGTTGGCAAAAGGCTCTCCTTCTTTTTCCACAGCATCCGCTTCCGTCTGGTTCTTTGGTTTGCGGTCATCCTGGCCATCGTGCTGGCCGCCTTCAGCGGTTTTATTTATTACAACCAATCCAGGGATATACAGGGAGAAGCCCAGTTCCGCCTCGAACATAAATTGGCCGGGCTGGAAGCCACTCTTACCATGACTTCCACCGGGTTCCTTCTACCGCAAGGCGTCCTTCAGGATACCGACGTATTAATCCTGGCGGCGCCGGATGGAACCGTGTTAGCCAGCAAAGGACCCATTCCGGCCCAGGATGCGAGCGCTCTGGCGGCGCAGGCTCAACATGAACATGAGGACCATCAAAATCCGCCGGACGGGTATGTATCCTGGTCGCAAGACGATCAGGGGCCTAAGGCAAATTATATATATGTGACCGTACCTGTGGAAACCATCCTGGGTCGGAGCGGATTGCTCATCCTTGGCACTCCCCTGGATCCCTATGGTTTGTTCAGTAGGTTGATCTTCACCCTGGTGGCAGGCAGCTTGCTGACCCTCCTGGTTGCCCTGGTCGGTGGTTTTTGGCTGGCCGATCGAGCCATGCGTCCGGTCCACACTATTACGCAGGCTGCCCGCACGATCGGCGAAACGGACCTGAGCCGCCGCCTGAACATGAAAGGAAAAGACGAGCTGGGAGAGTTGGCAAATACCTTCGATGGAATGCTGGCGCGTCTGCAAGCCGCCTTCGAACGTCAACGTCAGTTCGTGGCCGATGCAAGCCATGAGCTGCGGACGCCTCTGACCATCGTCAACCTGGAAACGACCCGTGTCCTGGGTTCCCGCCGTTCGACCGATGAATATCAAGGCGCCCTCAGCGTGATCCGCAGTGAAAACGACTTCATGAGCGGCCTGGTTAGCGATCTGCTGACCCTGGCGCGGATGGACGCTGGCCAGACGGCCATCGAGAAGACGCCGGTGGATTTAAGTGACGTCGCCGTCGAAACGGTGGAACGGCTGACACCCCTCTCCACCCGCAACGGGGTCAGCCTCGAAACCGGTGACTTGCCTGAGGTCCATATCCTGGGCGACCGCAAATATCTGATCCAGATGCTCAGCAACCTGGTCGAAAACGGGATTAAATATACCAAACGGCGCCGAGAAACGGGTCCGTATCGAAACGGGCAGATTAAATGGTACCGCCTGGGTCCGCGTCTCCGATTCCGGTCCCGGCATCGCCCCCGAGCATATTCCTCATCTGTTCGATCGTTTCTATCGGATCGATAAGGCCCGCACTCGCAGCGATGAAGAGAGCGATCCTTCCTCAGCCCCTAATGGCAGCGGGTTGGGGCTATCCATCGTTCAATGGATCGCCAAGGTCCATGAGGGCGAAGTTCATGTGGAGAGTACAGTCGGAGTGGGGACTACGTTCGAAGCCAGGTTCAAAGCCTCCGAATAACAGAAAAAATCCTGCGGGGATATCTTTTCGCCAATTTCTTACACAATCTAAACAATCCGTTCATGGTCAGTTCATCTTGAAAAACTAGAATAACGGCGATAAAGAAAAAAAGAGGATTTTACATCCTTAATGATCTGGAGGTTCGTATGACAAAAAATCGTTTCTTATACATCCTTTTAGTATTTGTTTTGGCCGGCGCAGCTGCCGTTTCCGGAGCAGTTGTGGGCGGCGCAGTAGTTTATAAAGTTGACAGCCAGGTCAAACTGGCTTCCGGAACAAGTTCATCCCCCGTGGCTGTGACCGTCGCCAATACAAACAGCTCGAATAGCAAAAGCCCCGTCATGATCGTCAATACCACTCAAATCGAGACGACCGTCACGGATGCCGTTCAGAAAGTCGGCCCGGCCGTCGTCACGGTCTCCGGAACAGTTCCCGGGCAAATGACCCCCTTCGGCACCACCGGCGGTGGCACCGTCAGCGGTAGCGGCGTGTTCATTTCCGACCAGGGCTATATTCTCACCAATAACCATGTGGTCGAAGGCACCCAAGGCGCCCTGACCATCACTCTCTCGGATGGTAGCCAGGAGAAAGCCACTATCGTCGGCACCGATCAATATAATGATATTGCCGTCCTGAAAACCAACGGCAAGGTTCCTGCCGTGGCTACCCTGGGCAACTCGGATGTCCTCAAACCCGGTGAGACCGTCATCGCCATCGGTTCGCCTCTGGGCGATTTCAAGAACACCGTCACGGAAGGTGTGGTTAGCGCCACCGGGCGGTCGATCGATAGCGGCAACGGCTATTCCATCGAAAATCTTATCCAGACCGACGCAGCCATCAACCAGGGGAATTCCGGTGGACCGTTGATCAACCTGGCCGGTGAAGTCGTCGCCATCAATACCCTCATTGTTAGAAACAGCGGCAGCGGTACTGTGGCAGAAGGCCTCGGGTTTGCCATCCCCATTAATACGGCCCGCGCAGTCGCCACCGACCTGATCCAATCCGGTCACATTACCCGCCCCTATCTGGGCATCGGGTTCCAGCCCATCTCCCCGGATATTGCTTCCATGTATAACCTGCCGGTCCAATGGGGCGCTTATATTACCGGCGTAGCTTCCGGCAGCCCGGCTCAAACGGCCGGCTTAACCCAGGGCGATATCATCACCGGGATAGGCGGTGTTTCGATCGATGCAAACCATTCCTACATAAATATTCTCTTCACCTTCAAACCCAGCCAGCAGGTGACGGTGGACTTCGTCCGCAACGGCAAGACTCAACAAGCTCAGGTCACCCTGGCCACGTCCCCGAATTAGAAGTAGAAAGGCAGAGAGTCTCATCTGAAATAACAAAGGTAGTCCCTGTATCCCCTGGCAGTCATGCAGGGGATACAGTTCCGAAAAACCGTATCGGTACAAACTTAAAGTTAGGTGAGGTGTGAAATGCAAACAAATCCCATTATTTCAAATCAAGATAAACCTCGCAGCTCGAAAAGAATTAAGAAGCTGCCCGGGCGCATATGGTGGATCGTACTCGCCGGAGTAGTTATCGCGGCAGGCGCGGTCGCTTACTTTACCATTCACGCGCAGCAAGCCAATGCGGCCAGCTCAGCTCAGCAACCTGCTTTGCAGACCGCAGTGGCACGCCAGGGAAACCTGATCCTGCGAGCCAGCGGGACGGGCACCTTGATCGCGGCTCAGCAAGTCAACCTTAACTTTAAGAGCAGCGGAGTTTTGAAGGCTTTGAATGTCAAAGTGGGCGACCAGGTCAAGGCCGGTGATTTACTCGCCCAGTTGGATGACTTCAAATCAGCAAATTGCCCTTGCCCAGGCGCAACAATCCCTAAACCAATTGACCTCACCTTCTGCCATCGCCTCCGCCCAACTGGCGGTCACCACTGCAGAAGGAAATGTGATCACTGCCCAAGCCGTGTTGAACAGCCTCCAAAACTGGAATAACACTGCCTTGATCCAGGATGAATACGCCAAGGTCGTCATTGCCAAGGCGAATCTGGATAAGGCTCAGACCGCTTATGACAATGCAAATGTTGGAACGTATATCAATAATCCAGGCGATGCGGCTCTCTATCAGGCCCTCTTTAATGCCAAGCAAGCTTACAACACCGCTCAAACCATTTACAGCACTTACTCCCAGAAACCGACCCAGCGGCAGTTGGATGCAGCCAAGGCAAGTCTGGCGTTGGCCAGTGCCACCGTGACGGAAGACCAAAACCTGGTGGCAGCCCTGACCGGCGGTACCGTACCGGACAATGCCACTGGCGCCGGATTGAACGCTCTTAACCAGGCCAGGATCGCTCTCCAAAATGCCCAGAACAACCTGGATGCCACCAAACTGGTCTCTTCCATCTCTGGGACGGTCATGTCAATCAGCAACCAGGTCGGAGAGACTGTCGGCGGAAGCACCTTCATGACCATTGCCGACTTATCCAAAGCTCACCTTCAGATCTACATGGATCAGAGCGATTGGAATAATGTTCAAGTCGGGTATACGGCCAATGTCACCTTTGATGCCCTGCCCGAGCAGGTTTTCACCGGCAAAGTGACCCAGGTGTCGCCTCAACTGGTCACAATTCAGGGCAATTCAGTGGTGGAAGGTGTGGTTGAACTGGACCAGAACCAGGCCGCTGGAACACTGAAACTGCCTCTAGGCGTCGGTGGTTCGGTGGATGTCATCGCCGCTCAGGCCAACAACGTAGTTCTTGTTCCCGTCCAGGCCTTGCACCAGCTCGCTCCCGGCAGCTATGCCGTCTTCGTCATGACCAATGGCAAACCGGTCCTGCGCATTGTTACGGTGGGCATACAAGACTTTACCTTTGCCGAGATCAAATCCGGCCTCAAGGCAGGTGAGGTGGTCAGCACCGGCATACAAGCCACCACCAGCGGAAGCCAGGTACCGACGCCATGAACACGAATCGCACGATCCTCGAGACCATTGATCTCGCCAAGGTATATGGGATGGATGGTGTCAGCGTGACGGCTTTGGATGGAGTCAATATCAACGTCAAGGCCGGTGAGTTCGTCGCCATCATGGGCCCTTCCGGCTCTGGCAAGAGTACGTTGTTGAATATACTCGGCTGTCTTTCCACGCCTACATCCGGTCAATATATCCTGGATGGCGAAGATATCAGCCACCTGGACAAGCTCCAGTTGGCTTTCATCCGCAATACCAAGCTGGGTTACATTTTTCAATCCTACAACCTTCTTCCTCGCACTTCCGCCCTCAGGAACGTGGTTCTGCCTCTTGTCTATGACCGGACCCATAAATATCCTCGCGAACAATGGGAGGAGAAGGCCGGCCAGCTGTTGGAGGCGGTCGGCCTGGGTGACCGGATGGATCACCAACCTCAGGAACTTTCCGGCGGACAGCAGCAGCGCGTGGCCATCGCCCGGGCCCTGATTACCGATCCGGTCATTATTATCGCAGATGAGCCCACCGGGAACCTGGACAGCCGTTCCGGCGAAGAGATCATGAAACTCCTGGTTAAGTTGCATCAACAGGGAGCCACCATCCTGGTGGTGACCCATGATCAGCAGGTCGCCCAATATACAGAACGTGTCATCCATCTCAAAGATGGGCGGATCGACACGGTTATCCATAATGGCAAGCCGCTTCCTTCGGCGAATTGATGAGGCGTCTTATGAATATTAATGAAGTTCTCCGTATATCCTGGGAAGCCATCGGCAAAAACAAAGTCCGCTCGCTTCTCACCATGCTGGGCATCATCATCGGCGTGTCTGCAGTCATCATGGCGATTGCCGTCAGTAATGGCACTGCCGCCACTATCCGTGACCAGATCACCAGCCTGGGCTCGAATTTGATCTTTATCACCCCCAATTTCACCCGCAATGGTCCTCAGGGTGGACCCGATACCGGTGGGCTGGTCTTCGCTGACGTTTCCGCCATTCAACAGCAGGTCCCCAATGTGGCGGCCGTCAGCGTGGAGCAGGGAACCACCTCCACAGTGAAAGCCGGCGCCGTTTCTCTCAGCAGCATCAGCATCCTCGGTACGTTACCCGATTATCTCTCCGTGCGGGCGATGAAAGTGGCCACTGGCAATTACTTCACCCAATCCGATCAGGATCACAAGGTCAAAGTGGCCGTCCTCGGATCCAGCCTGGCGACCCAATTATTCGGGACCAGCGACCCAATCGGTCAAACTGTCCAGGTGGGTAATTACTATATGTATGTGATTGGCGTGCTGGCCAAGAAAGGTATGGTGGGCGATGTGGATTATGATGCCCGCCTGTACATGCCCCTTTCGTCGGTTCTGCAATATTACACTCCCTCTCAATTTGCCCGGTTCCTCGGCCAGCGGGTCCGCACCATCTACGTAACAGTATCGGATCCGAAGAAAATGAATGACACCATCACGCAAATCTCTCTACTACTGGAACAGCGTCACAAGGTTTCAGCGGCGGCTCCTGATTTCAGCATTACCACCCAACAGGATATTATCTCTACGCAAGAATCGACGACAGCCGCCTTCCGGACTCTCTTGACCTGGGTGGCAGGAATTTCCCTGATAGTCGGCGGGATCGGCATCATGAATATCATGCTGGTCAGCGTGACCGAACGGACGCGCGAAATCGGCCTGCGCCAATCCGTCGGGGCCACTCCCAATGACATCCGCATGCAGTTCCTTTCCGAGGCGTTATTACTCAGCCTGGTCGGAGGTCTCATTGGCATAGCTGTGGGTGTGGGCGGATCCGTCTTCTTCGGCGCTGTTGGGAATATGCGCACTGTCATCGCTCCAAATTCGATCGTGCTGGCATTCTTCTCGGCTGCGCTGGTAGGCGCCTTCTTTGGTTTTTATCCCGCCAGCCAGGCTGCCCGCCTGGATCCGATCGACGCACTCAGGCATGAATAATTTATCAGTTGATTTAAATGTACTATAAGAAAGGACAACTCGAATGAAAAAATATTTTGTTCCACTTATCACAACCGCCATCATCATGACCCTTGTTCTGGTGGCCTGTGGCGCTAAATCTCCGGCCGCTGCCGCCACCGGTTCCACCAGTTCCACCGGCGCTACCGGCTCGAACGGATTTACCTTCAATGGCACACCTGCCGCGCGCAATTCAACCCAGCCTCTACCCCTGGCCGAACAATTGTTGGTCGGCACGTTCAAATTGGAGGGCACGCCTAATGCCGTGGATGCCAAGACGGCCGCAGCCCTGATCCCGCTCTGGCAGGCCTATGCCCAGTTGACCACCAGCAATACCGCCGCCCAGGCAGAGATCGATGCGGTCGTCTCTCAGATCCAGACCACCATGACAACCCAGCAAGTCCAGGCGATCACAGCCATGAAATTGACCCGCCAGGATATTTTCAGCACCATGACCTCCCTTGGATTGACCAATAATTTCCAGGCCAATGCTCAGGGGACTCCCAATCCCAACCGTACCACCGGTGGCACTGGCGGCGGTATCTAATCGTACCTTCGGAGGCGGCGCAAGTGGCGCAGGTGGCGCAGGTGGCGGAGGCGGCGGCTTTGGTGGCGGCGGTGGGTTTGGCGGTGGCACAGGCACCAATGGAACCCGTCCAACCCCGAATCCAACCCAACAGGCTTTGCGGGCTCAATTCGCCAACCGGATTCCCTCTTCTCTGATGAATGCGATGATTTCCCTCTTGCAGAAGAGAGCCGGCGTATAATGATCTTCAAATAATTCAAGGACCCGTTTCCTTCTAAGGAAACGGGTCCTTTACTTTTGTTTTCTTTGTAGTGCCTTCGTGTAATTTCGTGTTATTCGTGGAGAAATTCTTAACTCGGAATGATCTCATTCATCCTGCTGCGGAATTGGGTCTCATACAGCCTTGCATACAGCCCTCCCAACTCCAGCAGTTGAGCATGAGTACCCCGCTCGACGATTTGGCCCCGGTCCATTACCAGGATCAAGTCCGCTGCCAGGATCGTGCTGAGCCGGTGGGCAATGACAATGCTCGTCCGCCCGGCCATCACTCGTTTGAGCGCATCCTGGATCAAGCTCTCTGATTCGCTGTCGAGTGAGCTGGTCGCCTCATCGAGTACCAGGATCCGCGGGTCCTTCAGGATGACTCTCGCCAGGGCCAGCCGCTGCTTCTCGCCGCCGCTCAACCGGTAGCCTCGCTCGCCCACGATGGTCTCGTATCCATTCTGTAAACCCATCACAAAATCATGGATATTGGCGGCTCTTGCCGCCGCTTCGACTTCCGCCTGGGTCGCGTTTTCGCGTGCATATAACAGGTTGACCCGGATGGTGTCGTGGAACAGGTAAGTCTCTTGCGTCACCATGCCGATCTGGTTCGTCAGCGAAGCCAGGGTCACATCCCGCAGATCGTGTCCGTCGATGAGGATCCGTCCGGCGGTTGGGTCATATAGGCGCGGGATCAGGTACGTCAGGGTTGTCTTTCCGGCCCCGCTCGGTCCTACCATCGCCACCAGCTGGCCCGGCTCAGCCCGGAAGGAAATGTGTTCCAGGACCTCATCCCGCGCTTGCGTGAGCACGGTCAGGTGCTCTTCTTCAACCGCAGCGTCGCCGTTTGTTTTTTTCTGGGTACCCTCTTCTCCCGAAAGGACCGCCTTGACATCCTGCATCTGCCCAAACCGGCGCACGTCTTTCAATAACCCCTTCTCATCCACGTTGTAGCGGAAATTGACATTCTCGAACTCCAGCTCGCCTCGCGTGGTTTGTAATACGATTGCATCCGGCTTTTCCACGATCTCCACCGGTAGATCCAGCACTTCGAAGACCCTTTCGAAACTGACCATCGAGGTGGCAAAATCGACCGGCGCATTGGTGAGGCTGGACAAAGAGCTGTACAGGTTCCCCAGGTATGCCCCCAGGGCAACGATGGTCCCAATGGTCAGTGAATTCTTGATAACCAGGTACCCACCCACCCCGTAGACCAGCGCCATTCCAATCGAACTTAAGAGGCCGATGCTGGCAAAGAAGAGTGTCCCGGTGACCGCCCGCCGGATGCCGCTGTCGCGCACTTCTCCGGCCCGGGCGCCGAAACGCCGGTCTTCTTCCTTGGTTCTGCCAAACAGCTTGACCAGCAGTTGCCCGCTAATATTAAGCAGTTCGTTCATGACCGCGTTCATTTTCGCATTCAAGTCCAATTGAAGCCGGGCAATATCCCGCAGCCGGTTCCCTAATTGGCGCGCCATCAGCAGGAAGAACGGCAGGATGGCAATGCTGATGAGGGTCAGCTTCCATTCCAGTGTAAACATCACCACCAGGACCGTCACAGCCTGGATCAAGCTGGTGACGATGTTAACAAAGGTATTGCTGATGGCATTCTGGGCCCCCACCACATCATTGTTCAGCCGGCTCATCAGCTCGCCCACTTTGGTGTGAGTGAAGAAGCCTAACGACATCCGTTGGAGGTGCGAAAACAGAGCCGTCCGCAGGTCATACACCACGCCTTCCCCTACGCGGGCATTGAGCTGCCGCAGGAGCACATTCAATCCACCGGTAGCCAGCGGGATGGACAAAAGGGCCACTACCAGCCACGTCAGGCGGTGCAAATCCTGCTTCGGCAGTGTACGGTCGATCAGGTCCCGCAAGATCAAAGGGGTAACAGGGAAAGGCCGGAGGTGATCAAGGTAAATACCAGCATACCTACGATCAACCATATGTAAGGACGGGCATATTCCAGGACCCGTTTTAATAAAGTCCACGTAACTTTGGGTCTTTCATCGGGCGAATTAATTGACAGGCCGTACCGGCCACCACCACCATGCATAATGAATTACTTTCTCCATTCAAAGAATTAATTTTGGTCCACTCCTGGAGTGCAGGCTTCAGCCTGCTAGTCCAGTTTCACGATCTTATCGGTCCTGGAGTGCAGGCTTCAGCCTGATAGTCCAGTTTCGCGACCTTATCGGTCCCGGAGTGCAGGCTTCAGCCTGATAATCCAGTTTCACGACAGATCCCAAAAACATCATTCCAGTAGATAGGACTTTAGCACTGACGCGAAGTAACTTCGTATAAATCTTTCAAGTCCTGCAAATAAGGAATGTCATGTATCTAGATTAGAACCACTCTGGATTATAGGCCTTAATTGGGCCATGGATCAAACTCCGGCGTGGATCGTTCCAGGCTGGTCCACACATCCCAGCCGCCAGTTGTGTCGGTCGCGACTGAGTAATTGGTCCGCTTCCTTCGGCCCCCAACTGCCTCTGGGATAAGTCACCAGCGCAGGCGCTTCCTTCGTTTCCCAGCCTTGCAGGATCGGGTCGAGCAGGCGCCAGGAGGCGTCGATCGCATCCGCTCGCGTAAAGAGAGATGGGTCTCCCGTCAGCGCTTCCAACAGCAGGCGTTGGTAAGCTTCAGGGAGGGTTCCATCGAAAGAGGATCGGTAATGGAAATCCATATCCACCGAACGCATCTCTTCCTCCGAATCCGGTACTTTCGCCTCGAAACGTAAATGCATGCCTTCATCCGGCTCGATACACAGGGAAAGAATATTGGGCGTGAAATCGTTCCCTTGCGGTAGATGGAACATCAGGTGGGGCGGCTTCTGGAATTCGATGATGATCTCGGAGGTTTTCCTCTGAAGCGCTTTCCCCGAACGGAGGTAGAAGGGCACATCCTGCCAGCGCCAGTTATCCACGTATAGTTTTAGCGCGGCATATGTGGCCGTCTGTGAGCCTTCTGCAACTCCTTCGGTTCCGGCATATCCATCGTATTGGCCCCGCACGGTATCTCCCAGCGCAATGGGACGGATGCTCTCCAGGAGCTTCGCCTTCTCATTCCGCAGTCCATTGGCCGTAAAGGAGCTGGGCGGTTCCATGGCCACCAGGGCCAGCAGGGAAAACAGGTGGTTCTGGAACATATCCCTGACCACCCCTGACGAATCGTAATAACCGGCCCGGTGACCGATATCCACGGTCTCCGCCACAGTCACCTGTATGTTATTCACGTACCGCCGGTTCCACACCGGCTCGAAGATTGTGTTGGCAAAACGGAAGAACAGGATATTCTGAGCCGTCTCCTTGCCAAGGTAATGGTCGATCCGGTAGACCTGGCTCTCTTCGAAAACGGCGTGAATAGCCTGGTCCAGTTCCTGCGCCGAGGCCAGGTCGTGCCCGAACGGCTTCTCGACCACGACTCGCCGCCAGCAGCCGTCCTGTCTCGCCATCCCGGCCGTTCCTAACTCGCCCACCACGGTGCTGTAGTGCTCGGGTGCGGTCGCCAGGTAATACAGCCGGTTGGCCGGGCCCTTTTCAAGGGTCTCCAAATAAGAGTTTAATTTTGGGAAATCTTCTTTCATATCCAGGTTCCCCTGGAAATAATGCAGGTATTGGGAGAACTTCTCCCACGCGGCTGGATCGTAGGTTTCCTCCGAGAATTGGGTCACCCCTTCCACCAGGTGGTCCCTGAAGGTCTCATCATTGTAAGGCCGGCGCGCAAACCCGACGATATTGGCGCATTCTGACAGCCTGCCCTTCTTGAAATTGTTATAAAGGGCCGGCACCAGCTTGCGCCAGGTCAGGTCGCCCGAGGCGCCGAAAATAACGATCGTTACCGGATCACAGGTTTCGTCCATCACATAACTCTTTCTTCACCATATTTCCGCCGAATTGGTTCCACCTGGCTGCCAGGAGATATTCTACAATAATAATCCATATTATCCTACATATTTTCATTTCTAGGAATAGAATCCATTCCCTCCCAATTCTGGAGTGCAGGCTTAAGCCTGCAAGTAAGCCTCCCAGCTCGTTGTCACGAACCCTTCCTCCCTTTCCCGGAGTCCAATATCCCCCTTATTGGATCTTCCCCACAAACCCCTCTATTCCATTCCCACACCTGCTATTACAATGATACCAATAATTCCCACCCAGACAACAGTCGAATACCCCAGGAGGCATCCATCCATCCCCGGCCCACCCTCTTGCTCCTAATTCTTCTGATCATCCTTTCTCTTGCCATACCCTCCTTCATTCATGCCCGTCGCCGCCGCGCCGGTCACATATTACGTCTCCACCGCTGGGAGAGACGACAACACCGGCACTGAGCCAATCCACTCCATTTGCTTCCATCGATAAAGTCAATTCACTGGCCCTACAGCCCGGCGACCAGGTCCTCTTCAAGTGTGGCGATGAATGGGATGCAACCTGCCTCTCACCATCACCCGCTCCGGCAGTTCCGGCCTGCCGATTACCTTTGGCTCTTACCCGGCTGGCTGCGCCAACCAGCCCATTTTTTCCGGTAGCCGGCCCATCTCCGGCTGGACTGCCAGTGGCACCGCCAATCTCTATTACGCCGACCTGAATGCCTCCGCCAATGTCGGTAAATTTCCCTATGGGCTCAACCAGCTCTTTCGCAGGAGCGCCCGCCTGACTTTGGGACGCTGGCCCAACTTGAATGATCCGGCCTACGACCACGGCTACTCGTCCATCGAGCAGCCAGTCGGGCGCTCGCCAATTTACCGATAATCAGCTTCCCAACTCCACCTGGACCGGTGCCGTCGCTCACATCCGCGGCATGCGTTGGTACATCCTCAACCGCCAGGTAACCGGTCGTTCAGGGTCCACTCTTTGCCTTGGCGCCGATTTGGACTGCTGGGGATGGAAACTGTGCCGGTTGGGGCTATTTCCTGAATAACAGCCTGGCTACTCTCGATCAGGATGGCGAATGGTATTACAGCCCTTCGGATGGACGTGTCTACCTGTATTCCACCGCCGGACGCCTCAGCAGGTCGAAGGGTCCGTCATCCTAAAAACCGGGACTGATGCCAGTCGTTTTTGGGGAGGCATCAGCCTCGGCCTCGACCTCACCGGGCAGGGAATTTCCTATGTAACGGTGGAAAACTTGCAGCGTCCAGCGCTGGTTTAAGGATGGCATCGCCCTCCCAACCAACTTCGCTCATTATGAACCGCATGACCTCATTCTCCGCAATAACACCATCCGGGATGTCGATTCCACCGGTATCCGTCTCATGACCTGGGTATATGATGATGCCTATGATGGGCGTCCGGATGGCTGGCGTGGGGGCTATAACCTGACTCGTCGCCAATAATACCATCCAGAACGCCAACCGGATGGGCATCGACCTTCAGTCCCGCAATTCCACTTTCAGCAACAATACTATTCAGGATATCGGTATCATTCAGAACCTCGGCGCGGCCGGGATGGGTTGCAGCTTCACCGATGGGGAGGGCCAGTGCACGGAGGATGGCGACGGTATCCGCGTAAAAGTGGACCAGCCCAACGATTCGGGCAACATGAATAATATCTCGGATAACCGCCTCGAGCGCATTGCCTACAACGGCATGGATATTTTTGGTCACCATAACGATCTGGCCCGTAATGTTATCCTTCAAGCGTGTTACTCGAAAGGCGATTGCGGCGGCTGTGCGCACCTTCGGCTCTGGTAACCTGAGTCAGACCTCCGTGCACGATCTATCTTTTACCGATAACATCATCCTGGATACCATCGGCAATACCGATGGTTGCAGGTCTGATTTCAAAGCCTTGTTCGGGTTCGGGTTATATATCGACAATTTTTCCCGGGACATATCCATCACCGGCAACACCATCCAGGGCTCCACCGCTGCCGGCATCCTGATTCAAAATTCCACCGCCGGGATCAATGGTAATACTCTCTATAACAATGCCAGCGGCAGCATGTACACCGGTCAGGTGGTCATCACCGGTTCACCCTCTCTCGTGAATACCCTTTGGGATAATGTCTTCTACAGCTCTGAAGGATACCGCCTGGACCCTCGACGCCGCCGATAGAAACCGTTTGGTTAAATCTTCTCACAATTACTTTTTCAATCCTTATAGGTCGGACCACATCGCCGTGGAAGGGACCCGCTCTCTCTCCCAGTGGCAAGCCTTCAGCGGTCAGGATGCCGATTTGGTGGAGAATTGGTTCAGCCTTCCGGGCGGTTCTCCAACCAACTCGGAAATATTTGTCAACGATTCCGGTCAAACCTCGATCATCGACTTGGGTACTGATTATTACAAGGACCTCGACCAAAATCTGGTCTATGGCAGCCTGACCCTCCAGCCATACCGTTCCAGGGTCCTCATCCATGCCGGCGAGATGCCGGACCTGTCCCTGTCAATGGCTGCCACCGGTTCAACCGATACCGTTCCCGGCGGCCCGGTCACTTACACTTTGACCGTTACGAACCAGGGCACCGCCCCAGCCGAGGGCATTTCCTTGACCAATCTCGTCCCTGCGACGATCACCGGGGTTTCCTGGGACAGCCCCACCGTCGGCATTTCCGCCCGAGTTGGCGCCCCCTATGTCTGGGACGTGCCCAACCTGGCTCCTGCCGGTTCGCTGACTCTCACGGTCACAGGCCACTTCTCCGGCACGATTCCCGCCGGCTTCCCCATCGGCCTGTACGCCAATGTCACCGCCTCGACGCCTGAAGTGAACCCATCCAACAATAACGCCTCCCTCCTCCTCGGCACCTGGCTTAAAGTCTATCTGCCCCTGCTCCACCGGTAATACTTTCCCGGTAAAATTCCTTCGCGACCTTGGCGGCTTCGCAGTGAAATCTTCTTTAGCCGGACTGGTGCGGAGCGCCCTGCGGGTTAGCCTGCCTGCCAGCCCAACCTCACAAAGAACCTTACATTCCGAAGAGTCCAATATCCTCATTTCGTAATCGACTCTACTTCCTCAATAACGTGGTATATACTTGTGGAGAAACCGGTTTCCGGAGGAGAATTTAAATGCGCCGTCGTTGGTGGAAATATACGTTGGTCGGGTTGGTTTTTGGTATTGCCGATTGGTATTTTCTGGATCTGTTGGCCTCCCTTGCACGAATTCCGGCCCTATCTGACCAATTAAATCAGACCTCCGGCCTTCTTCGCCTGTTCGCAGTTATTCTTCTTATCGGATTGAACTACGGGATTTGGCTCGTCCCCGTGATCCCGGTCGCAGTGGTTGAGATGAAACAGTCTCGCTCCATCCGCTTGGCTGCAATGGCAGCAGCCCATCACCTGGGCGGCAGCCATGGCCGGTTATTATGGATATTATGCTTTCCTGCTCATGTTTGTCGGCCTGCCTCAAATGGATTTCATGTTGTTCACAAATCAATTCTCCCCTGATTATTGGACCAACTTGTGGCCTTTATTCAGGAACCTTATCCTGGGTCAATTCCTGTATTGGCTCTTGATCGCCGTGTTTGCCGGATCGATTGTCGGTTTATTAAGCGCCGCTATCTACAAGCGTATTAGCTCTAAAAAAAGTCTGCAAGAAGCTTCCATATGACCCATTCACATCTCTTGTTCTGATTTCCTTTTTCTCTTTGTGTTCCTTCGTGTCCATCGTGTTTAATTCTCTCGTTCTTTCTTGTTTTCCTTCGTATGCGTTGTGTTTGATTCTTCTCTCAGGAGATCCATGGCTAAAAACATTCTCATCCTCAAAAGCAGCCCGCGTGAACGCGGCAACAGCGCCGTACTGGCAGACCGCACCGCCGCGGGCGCCCTGGCTGCCGGCGCACAAGTGGAAAGCATTTACCTGCACAGCCTCGATATCCGCCCTTGTGATGCCTGTGACTTGTGCCAGGAGCCCGGCAGTGGCTGCGTGATTGAAGACGATATGCAGCCGCTTTACCCCAAGCTCGCCAGGCAGATTCGATCGTGCTGGCTTCGCCCATCTACTGGTTTACCTTCTCTGCCCAGTTGAAAGTCTGTATGGACCGCTGGTACGCCTTCACAGCCTCCAGGTACGGTGAGCTGAATCACAAATCCTTCGGAATTATCCTGACCTATGGCGATACCGACCTGTACACCTCCGGTGCCATCAACGCCATCCATACCTACGAATCGATGGCCCGTTTCCTCCATGGCGAGATCGCCGGCATTGTCCACGCATCCGTCAACGATGTAGGCGAGATGGATAAACATCCCGAGCTGCTCGATCAGGCCTACCATCTGGGCGAACAACTCGCGAAACTGAACTGAAAAGGACCATCCCCGTCATCCAGGCACCCTCCCCATTTCCCGTCCCGACGCTCTTTGTTCTATGTCGGGATGGTAAATGGGGAGGGCCGGGGTAGGGTTCCCTACACTTCCAAAATGGATCAATCCATGCTAAAACTCCATCTCCTCAGCCTCCTTGCCCTCCTGCTCACCGCCTGCGGAACCTCCACCCCAACCCCATCACCAACGCCGCCTCCCGTACCGGACACCCCCACCCACATCCCCCTTCCTCAGGCATCACCCACCCTCACCCAACCCGCCGTTGCCTCGACGCTTCTGGATGATTTCGAAGCTTCTCAAACCTCCTGGACAGCCGGAACGGATGCCTTCTTTACCGATAGCAGCGCCGCCAGCCTGGCCCTTACCCCCCAGCATGCCACCCATGGGAAACAGGCTCTTCAGCTAACCTTCGAGCAGAACGACAAGCCCAAAGCTATCTTCTTCCTCGATACACAACTTGACCTCAGCCAGGCTCATTACCTCCAGTTTGATCTCTTCAATCCCGGCAGCCTCTCCAGTGTGGGCATTGCTATGCTGACGGGACCAGACAAGGTCTGGGTTGAAATCCGACGGGTTCAAAATTGGGGTCGGAAAACAGGTCACCTTATCCTTCGATCTCACCGCTTCCACTTATAAAGCCGCCAGCACCAATTGGGAGTTCACCGCCTCCATTCCGGATCTGAACAACGTCTCCCGCCTGGCATTCATCCTTTATCCTGCCACAAATGGATCCGTCTTTATCGATGCTCTCAGGACCAGTGATACGCCATGAAAAATAGTATTGTCATTCTGACCATAAGCCTTTTACTCGCCGCTTGCGCTTCCGCCCCTCTTCCCCCCACAACCACATCCACGAATACGGCTGTTCCTCCCGTGGAGATTTCCACCAGCACCGTTGCCCCCACAGAGACCCTTACGTCTTTACCGGAATTTACCCCTACCGAAGCAGCCTCCCCCACTCCGGGCATCGGTTCCACCATTGCCTCGCCCCTGGATCAGTTGGTCATGGTTTACGTCCCGGCCGGTCCATTTCAGATGGGATACAACGGCGGCTATCCCGATGAAGGACCGATTCATACCGTCAGCTTAAACGCATTCTGGATCGACCGGACCGAGGTCCCCAATGGCGCCTATGAATTATGCGTTCAGGCCGGCGCCTGTACACCTCCTGCCCGCAAGACCTCCAACGGGATTGATAATTATTATGGCAATTCCGACTATGCCGATTTCCCGGTGATTTTCGTTTCCTGGGCCGCGGCTCAATCCTACTGCGCCTGGGCCGGTGGGCGCTTGCCCACCGAGGCCGAATGGGAAAAAGCCGCCCGCGGCGCCGATGGGCGTATCTATCCCTGGGGCGATGCGGCTCCGGATAAGGACTCTGGCGAATTTTGGTGACAATAAATTGGATGTCGTCGCCACCGGCAATTACCCTGCCGGCGCCAGCCCCTACGGCGCCCTCGATATGGCTGGAAACGTCTGGGAATGGACCGCTGATTGGTATGGTGCCGATTATTACAGTCAATCACCCGCCGAAATTCCTACCGGCCCTGAGACCGGTACCACGCGGGTCCTCCGCGGCGGTTCATGGAACTTCGACTTCCCCGGCCTTCGAACGACTTACCGTTTCTCGAAGGAACCTGCCTACGTCTATTCTGACACGGGCTTCCGCTGCGTCCAGCCCGCCCCATAAATCTGGGATGGAGTGCAGCCTCATGTCCCTGAAGTGTAACGGAAGCAGGTCGCGCAGCACCCTGCCTGCACTGCACCTGCCCATGCCCCGCGGAACTATGCGGGGTGCGCGGGCGGTGCCAGGGTGCCGTCACATCGTCCCGGGGCATCCTTCAGGATGCCCCACGGACCTGCACCTACGGTGCGGCCCACATGTGGGCCAGGCTGCTTATCGGATGCTATAAGAAACTCCCGGAGTTTTCAAATCTCCGGGAGTTTGCATCTCTCACTCGCTCTCGACTTTTGCCTTCTTGGGCATTCCCCAAAGGAAAATGGCAACAGCCAGTCCAATCCCAAAGGCGCCCAGCGCCCCCCAGCCGGTGAAGATCACCATGGCGATCACAAATCCAAGCAGTCCCAGGAAAAGGACGGCTTCCATGTACCAGGTCTGCGCCTTCTTTAAGAAGGTCCAGCACCAGCCAGCCCAGGGTAAGCCCGAGGGCCGCCAGGCCGATGATGCGAAGCGCCTGGCTAAGATACACAAAGATCAGATTTAGGACCTCTACGAATGTCATTCTTCCTCCTTTGGTCTGAAAAAAAAGGGCTAGGCCCAGGCCCAAATGAGCCACAGGCCGATCATGATTAACCCAATTATAAATCGAAACACGAAGGCCCATCCCCAGCCTATCAACATTCCTTTCATCGAAGCCAGGGCCCGTCTCCAATCCTTCAGCCGCAGCCATTCGATCAGGAAAAGGGCCAACAACCCTCCCAGGATACCGCCAATGATTGGCAGGAGAAAATTCGCTCCGATGGCAGCCGACCATGGCGATCAGGATCACCCACCAGGGCGCGCCTTCTTTATGGGCATAGGCTCCCATCAGCACATTATCCAGGATCGATCCGGCCAGCATCAGCAGTGTAATGATGGCAAACATGATCCACCCAAGCACCCCAAAGCCGGCGATCAATCCGTAGGCCAAAGCCGCCACCCAGATGATGACCAATCCGGGCAGAATGGGGATGACGATCATGCCCACCACCATGGCTGTCAGGACCAATCCCCGCAGGATCAATTCAAGGTTGATATAGTATTGTCCGATGTACAAGTCGGTATCCTTCTTCTACTCGTAGTGACGACTTTAGTCGTCATGTCGGGGTAACGGCT
This sequence comes from uncultured Chloroflexia bacterium, assembly GCA_963782935.1. GTDB lineage: Bacteria > Chloroflexota > Anaerolineae > Anaerolineales > Villigracilaceae > UBA877. The sequence continues at coordinate 215,218 of CAWALN010000016.1, forward strand.
TTAGTCGTCATGTCGTAATAACGACTTATACAGGGTGCTTCGCGAAGTCGTTACTACCCTTCCGATTTCTGGATCACCTCGATCCCGCCCATCCATGGGCGGAGCACTTCCGGCACCACGATCGATCCGTCTGCCTGCTGATAATTTTCCATCACTGCGATTAAGAGTCCTCGGCATACCCAGCCCCGATCCATTCAGAGTATGGACGAACCGGGTCTTGCCGCCATCTGCCGGACGGTATTTGATGTTCGCCCGGCGGGCCTGGAAATCGGTATCATTCGAAACCGATGATACTTCCAGCCATTCCTGCAAGCCCGGCGCCCATACCTCGATATCATATGTCATGGTTGCCCCGAATCCCAGGTCTCCCGTGCATAGCTGTTTGATCCGGTAGGTCAGGCCCAGCCCCGCGCAGGTTGCTTCGGCATCCTGCCGCATCTTTTCCAGCCAGGCCTCCAACTCTTCCGGTTTGCTGAAAATGTACATTTCCACCTTGTCGAATTGGTGGCCGCGTTTGATCCCCCGCACATCCCGCCCGGCGCTCATCTTTTCACGGCGGAAACAGGGAGTGTATGCGGTATATCGCACAGGCAATCTTGCCTCGTCAATGATTTCGTCCATGAGCAGGCCTGTAATTGGCACTTCGGCGGTCGGCACCATCCACAGGTCCTCTTCTGCATCGTGGTACAGGTTCTCCACAAACTTCGGCAATTGTCCCGCCGCATAGAGCGTACTCGCCTTCACCATGAAGGGTGGATATTGCTCCCGGTATCCCTGGCGGATATGCAGATCCAACATATAGGCGATCAGCGCCCTTTGCAGGCGTGCCCCGGCACCGCTCAGCACGTAGAACCGCGACCCCGTGATTTTGACGCCCCGGTCGAAATCGATGATCCCGAGAGCCGGCCCAAGATCCCAATGGATCTTGGGCTCGAAATCAAATTCACGTACCGGACCGCTGGTCCGCAAGACTACGTTCTCGTTTTCGTCTTTGCCTATCGGCGTCGCCGGATCCGGGATATTGGGAACAGTTGCCGTCAGCGACTGCAGTTCTTCTTCGACCTGGGCGACTTCCTTGTCCAGGCTACTGATCTTATCACCCACCGCTCGCATGGCTTCGATCTTCGCCTGCCGTTCGGTGGGGTCCTTCATCTGGCCGATCTCTTTGGACACTTTATTTCGTTCGGCCTTGAACTCTTCCACCTGGGTTAACAGGCCGCGGCGGCGTTCATCCAATTGAAGGATGGAGTCCACCACGACTGCGTCCATCTGGCGGTTTCGTAGAGCCGTCCGGACCAGTTCCGGTTGCTCTCGGATGAAATTCATGTCCAACATAATGCACCTCGTCTCCTGGCAATCAGCCATTATAAATAGCGACGCCCCTTCACCGTTGCAGGACGAAGGGGCGGCTCGTGGTGCCACCTGCATTTATTCTCGAAGCGCTGCTAACGGGCGTTCCCGGTCCTCTTACAACCACAAAGGTTCCTGCGAGGACAACCATCCGAGTTCGGATCACCGGAGTGGATTTCGCCGCCTGGCCGCCTGCCTCGCACCATCCGGCAGGTCTCTGAACGGTTAAGCGGATACTTGTTTCCGGGTTGGTTTTTGATATACCTGATTATATTCATCCTCCCGCCAGAGTCAAGCTTATTCCTAGGGTAATCGCATTTGAAATGTGAGAGAATTGCTGTGAGAGAGACGGAGGCTCACAGCGATGGAAGAACCACCAGTAGCAGGCATCATCAAGCATTTTGAAGGGTTGCCCGACCCACGGACAGGCAATGCGAAGCAGCATATTTTTTTGGAGATCTTGATCATGGCCATTTGTGCAGTGATTTGTGGTGCCGATGGCTGGAGTGATGTGGAGTTATTTGCGAAAAACAAGAAAGCCTGGCTGAAGACCTTTCTGAAATTGCCCAAGGGCATCCCCTCGCACGACACATTTGGGCGGGTATTTGCAAAGATCAAGCCAGAAGAGTTCCAGAAACGCTTTATTGAATGGGTTCGAGCCATTGAAGAGCTCACAGCCGGACAAGTGATCGCCATTGATGGGAAACAATTACGCCGGTCTCATGACCATGAGGCCGGGAAAGCCGCGATTTACATGGTGAATGCCTGGGCCACCCAAAACCAACTGATCTTGGGTCAAACCAAAGTGGCCGACAAATCCAATGAAATCACCGCCATCCCTGAACTGCTCCAACTTTTGGAGATCACCGGCTGTATAGTGACCATTGACGCCATCGGAACTCAAACCGAGATCGCCAAAACGATTATAGAGAGCGGTGGCGACTATCTTCTGTCGGTGAAAGAGAACCAGGGCAATCTGTTTGAAGATATCCAGTATCTTTTTGACGTGGATGTAGCCCATGGATTTGAACACGAACACAGTTATTCCAAGACGGTCAACAAAGGCCACGGTCGCATGGAAACCCGGGAGTGTTGGGCGGTGGATCGTGAAGAATATCTAGCCCTGATCCGCAAACGCGAACAATGGAAAGGTCTGAAAAGCATCGTTCGCATTGTTTCGCACCGACAAATGGGTGAAGCAGCTGAAGTGCAAACCCGTTATTTCATTTCCAGCCTGCCCGCAGACGCCAAAGCCATCTTGAAAGCCAAACGCAGCCATTGGAAAATCGAGAATCAGTTGCATTGGGTTCTGGATATTGCTTTTCGAGAAGACGAAAGCCGGGTGCGCAAAGATCATGGCGCTGAAAACCTGGCTGTTTTACGCCAGATGGCCTTGAATTTGCTCAAAAGAGAGAAAACAGCTAAAGGCGGTATTCACGCCAAACGATTACAAGCTGGTTGGAACAATGACTATTTGCTCATGGTCCTTACAAGTTGAAATGCGATTACCCTAAGCTTATTCCCATCCGCATCACATATTCATCCCCAGACCTCATTTTCCTCCAAGGCCTCACAGGTTTTTTAAAACCTGTGAGGCCTTTTGCGTCCCGCAGGTTCTTCAAAATCAAGAAATCCTAACCGCAACCCTGCGGGACGTTTCTTCGTCATCTATCACACAGCCAGGCTGCATGGCGAGAAGACCGATGAAAATGCAGGCTCTATGGATGCGGGTCACAAAGCTTGGGCGGTCATCTTACAAAAATGTGATGAAATTGCCGCCGAAGGCAGCCAGGCCGCTAAAGAAGCCTGGCTGGCGCAGGCCGATAATCCCATCCCACTCTTCCGCCGCAAATATCCTTCTCATGCGAAGGTTCTCGATATCGCTGCACAGTATGGGATCCGCGGCCGGACAAAGATGCCCGAGAATGAATTGATCGCCGAGATCTTGCGCCTGGATCCGGAGTTGATCTCAATCTGATTCCACGGAGTTTGAGCGGCCTGAGGGCATTGAATCAACAATCACAATTCCAATTGTTCTAAAAACCTTGACAGAAAAGAATATATGTTCTAGAATTGGCAGGTATAGAATATTTGTTCTATACCCGTCCATTCAATAGGAGGTTGTGATGAACATGAATTTCCGCAGTAAAGTAGATCTTGGTTCTATGCTCAAAGGCATCAATAACCGGCGCGGACTGGCCTGGGGTATCATCATCCTGGGCGCTCTTTTGGCATTTGAGATCTTCAATTACAGTACCACTCAGTTCGCCCTCGCGGATGTCCTTGGCAATTTGAAATTCGCAGGCATCGCCTGGTCCACCATTCTGGCCCTGGCGTTCTGCGGGATTGACTTTGCCGGCATTGCCCGCTTGTTCACCCCCGAGCAAGGTCGGGATGAGCCCGCCGAGGTCTGGTATCTCTTTGGCGCCTGGCTCCTGGCAGCCGCCATGAATGCCACTCTCACCTGGTGGGGCGTCTCGGTAGCCATCGTCAATCATAGTAGCCTGGCCGGGGGTGTAGTCCTCACCAATGCTACTCTGACCAAGGTGGTGCCGATCTTTGTCGCCATCATGGTGTGGGTCATCCGTGTCCTCGTCATCGGCAGCTTCTCGGTTGCGGGAGATCGGTTGTTCAGCCAAAGCGATGCCCGTTCATCCCGCCGGCTCGGAAACAATCGCCCCATTCTACAACCTGCCAGCTCTCTCACCTCCCGCACGCGGCCTGCCATGGCGGCGCCTTTCCGCCCGGCTGCCAAAGCCGTCCGGCCTGACCCGGCTTACGCTCGCACCGAGCCCACTTACCACAACCTGTCCATGAGCTCCAAACAAAACCGTGAAGTCGAATATCTCGACAACCCCCACGTTTCCTGATAACCTTTCGGAGTCATGTCCTCTATCCGCTACAACCCTCCTAATTCTGAAGAAGAGACAGCCGCCTTGTCACGAGGCGGTTGTCTTTCAGGATTCATCCTTCCGCCCCTGGCAGTAATGTTCATGGGGGCCGTGCTGACATTCATCCTTTTGAGCGCCAGCCCCTCCACCACGCCCATTGTCATGGCAGCCAGCCTCCCTCAAACTAATGTAGATGCCCAGGCGGCAATTGGAAATTCTACCTTGGCAACCCCGGCTCTCCTTCGAGCGCGGTCGGAGGCATTTCTCCGGTATTTCAGCCCCCGGTCGAATACTGGGCCAGCAAGATCCAGGTTTGGGCCGCCCAGGCCGGCTTGGACCCCAATCTGGTGGCTACGGTCATGCAGATCGAGTCCTGTGGCGATCCGCAAGCCCGTTCGAGCGCCGGTGCGATGGGATTATTCCAGGTGATGCCTTACCACTTTGCCGCCGGCGATAATCCCTATGATCCCGATACTAACGCCGCCCGGGGTATGGATTATCTCAAGCGCTCTCTTGCAGCTGCCAACGGTAATGTTCGCCTGGCGCTGGCCGGCTATAACGGCGGTATTGGCGTCATCAATAAAGCCGAATACGACTGGTCCAGCCAGACCCAAAATTACGCCTACCAGCGGCAATTGATTTATTCCGAGGCTTCCAGCGGCAAGTCCACCAGCCCGCTGCTGCAGAAAGGTACAGCTCCGGTGGCTTTCTTTGTAATCTGGCTGCGGCAACGTCTTGGGATTAGTCAGTAGTGGAAGGTTCGATCGTATTAAGGATCGGCAAATAGATACAGAAAGTAGAGCCTTTATTCTCCGCCGAATCGACCTCGATCCGTCCCCCATGGTGGTTGACGATCCAGGAGCAATGGATAAGCCTAACCCGAACCCGCTCGTTCTCGTGCGGGTTCGTGATTTTTCCGCCCTGTAAAAGCGTTCGAAGATGTGCGGCATGTCTTCAGCGGAAATTCCCTGGCCCGTATCCCTCACGATGAGGCGGGCATTCGGGCCCGCTTTTCCAAGGCTCAAATATACATCCCTCCCTTGTTGGGTGTATTTGATGGCATTCGATACCAGGTTGAGCAGAACCTGCTTAAGGCGGTCCCTATCCCCGTTGACAATGATCTGATCGATCTCCGTCAGCTTGATATTCACCCGGTCTCTTGCCAGGATCCGCATTTCCTTAAAGACTTCCAGTAAAAGGGTGTCCAGTTCCACCGGGGCAAATTGTAAAGGCAGCTTGCCCGAATTCGGCCTGGGCCTCCAACATCAGGTTGCCCACCAGCCGGGTGAGCCGGTCGGCCTCATCTTCGATAGTCCCCAAGGATTCTTCATCCACCTCTTTTATTCGGCGCATCAAGTTCACATTACCCTTGATGACCGTCAAGGGGGTCCGCAGTTCATGACTCACGTCTGCCAGGAAGCGTTGTTGGGAAACGTAGATATGTTCCAGCCGCTCAAGTGTCTGATTGAATGCCGGAAATGATCTGCCCGATTTCATCGTTTTCAAGCCATGACCGGGATCCGTTGAGAGAGATCATCTGCATGGCCGATCTGGATCGCCGCCTGGGTCATGCTGTTCAATGGGAGCCAGTGCTCTCCCGGTAACAATCCATGAGATGATCGCCGCAATGATGATCAATATGGCCACCAGGAAGATGAGGATATTGACCATTTCCTGGCGGGTAAAGTCCACCAGGTTCATATTGGCCGCGACTTGCAGCCTTCCTATGGGGCGTCCGCCGGCTTCCAAAGGAATGGTCAGTACACGTAAGTGTCCCCAATCCACATACGAATCTCGATAAATGGATGTATTGGAATTGAAATCCTGTTGCATCAAGAGGCTTTCTGATCATGCCCAGGCTGGGGGAGTAAAAACTGATCCGCCCCCGCTGGTCCCATACCTGGAAAATGATATTGGAGGCCAGGTCTGGCTGCGGCATGACGCCTTCGATGATGGTCCCGTTCGGTCCGACCTGGAAATCCTTTACCAGCTCGTCATATGCATCCGCCAGGTTCTGATCGATTTGGTGGCTCATCCGCATGCTGACAAGCAAAAATACCAACAATCCGAAAAGGAGCAATATCCCCGCCGTGATCGCAGAATATAGGATTGTCAGGCGTAAACGCAGGGACATTTATGGGTTCTCGCGCAAGACATACCCCACACTTCGTATGGTATGGATCAAGCGCTGCTCATCCTCAGCTTCAAGCTTTTGGCGTAAGTAGCGGATATAGACTTCCAGTACGTTACTCTCTCCGCCAAAATCATATCCCCATACCCGGTCAAAGATTACCTCTCGGGTCAACACCTGGCGGGGGTGCCGCAGGAAGAGCTCCAACAGCTCATATTCTTTAGCCGTCAGGTTGACCATCCGCTTCCCTCGGCTGACCTGCCGGGAAGAGGTATCCATGGTCAGGTCGCCAAATTGGTACACCTGGTTTCGCTCGGTCTGGGTTCGGCGGAGCAGGGCTCGCATGCGGGCAGTGAGTTCATCCAGGTTGAACGGCTTGACGATATAATCATCCGCTCCCGCATCCAGTCCCTGGACCCTGTCCTGGATGGTATCTTTGGCAGTGAGCATAAGGATGGGTAACCCGCCTTGTAATCGTAGCCGGCGGCACACTTCCAGGCCATCCATGCCCGGCAGCATCCAGTCCAGGATGACCAGGTCCGGATGGTGATCGTGTGCCAGGTTCAGTCCTGTCCGCCCGTCTGTTGCAATGTCAACCGCATAGCCTTCATAGGCGAGACCACGTTGTAAAACCTTTAAAATTGCAGGATCATCTTCAATGATCAAGATTCGTTCGTTCATTTTTTACCTCTCCACAAAATATACCACAAACTTTTGGTAGAATGAGATGATGCTTAATGGCATTCCCGTCTCTAAGCGAATTTTCGACCTCCTGATAACCAGCCTGGGTCTGATTATCATCCTGCCGCTGATGGTTGTGCTTCCCCCATTGGTCTTAATATTTATTGGTTCGCCTGTTCTGTTCCGCCAGCCTCGCCCCGGCTATAAAGGCCGTCCCTTTCATAACCTATAAATTCCGGACGATGACCAACCGAACCGATTCCGCTGGTAAATTACTTCCCGATGCCGACCGCCTGACCCCATTCGGCCGCTTCCTCCGTTCTACCAGCCTCGATGACCTGCCGCAACTCTTCAATGTTCTTCGCGGGGAAATGAGCCTGGTGGGACCGCGGCCTTTGTTGATGCAATACCTGGATCGCTACACCTCCGAACAGATGCGCCGCCATGATGTTCTCCCTGGCATCACCGGTTGGGCCCAGATCCATGGGCGCAACTATCTCGATTGGGATGAAAAATTCCGCATGGATGTCTGGTATGTCGATCATTGGTCCTTCTGGCTGGACCTGAAGATCCTCCTGTTGACACCCTGGAAAGTCTTCAAGCGGGAAGGCATTAGCCAACCCGGCCATGTAACCATGGAGGAGTTCAAAGGTTCGGATCAAAAAGAATAAGCGGGGAAAAATGGATCGGGTATAAAGCCCCGATTTCAGTGTTGGTTTCTTTGCCGGACAACTTCAAACATGAGTATGGCCCCCGCCATTGCTGCGTTGAGCGATTTCGGCTTTACCCTGCATGGGTATGGAGATCAAATCTGTCGCCAGTTTCCGGGCCGGCTCGCTGGCTCCCTCCGCCTCCCCGCCGATGATCAGTCCCACGGGCGCCGTCAAATCCGCCTCCCAGCAGGAAAGCCGCGCCTCCATTTCCGCCAGGTAAACCGCCAACCCTTGTGTACCGTTCCCTGGATTTCCTCCCACGAGAGCGCCTGGATCGGCAGGTGGAAATGCGCCCCCATCCCTGCCCGCACGACCTTTGGAGCCAAATGCATCGGTTGTTTCAGGAGGCAAAAAAACCGCTTCCACACCCGCCGCGGCGGCCGACCGCAGTAACGTGCCCAGATTACCCGGGTCGCGGATCGTATCCAGGATCAGAACGAAAGACAAATTCTTTGGAAGAGGCAGGAGCGACTGGCCGAGTACCGCCAGCAGACCCTGGGAGGTCTGTGTATCGCTGATTGCATTGAACAGGTCAACACTGACTTCTTCGCATGTTATGTTTCGAGCCTGCAAAGTCTCAACCAGCCTTTTCCCCCGCTCGTTCAATTCTTCGGTGTATAACCCAAAACGGAATGGCCAACCGGCTTCGGCGGCTTCTTCCACCAGGCGGACCCCCTCCGCCACAAATGCTTCTTCCTCCCGTCGTTCCTTCGGCCGGCTAATTAAGGCTCGCGCCAGTTGGATTTTGGCGTTATGCGCCGAAGAGATCATCCCAGGCCTTCGCAAACGTTTTGATCATTCCTTCATCATCAATAACCACTTTGACCACTTTGAGGCTGCCTTGATGCTCCTCTAAATAATCTCGGATGGCCGTAAGGATGATCTTTGCTGCCAGGCGCCTGGGAAAGCCGTAGATGCCTGTGGATATGGCCGGAATGGAAATGGATTCCAATTTTCGATCCTGGGCGGTTTTCAGCGATCCCGCCACCGCATCACTTAGTTTCTTTTCTTCGTTTCCTTCTCCCCACACAGGCCCTACCGCGTGGATGACGTAGTGCGCCGCCAGTTTTCCACCGGAAGTTACTGCCGGTGAGGCTCGCATAGACCTCTCCATGAGCTTCTCACCCATGCATCCAACTCTTTTTGAATAGCCGGCCCTCCCGCTCGGACAATGGCTCCTGCCACTCCCCCGCCGTGCCGCAAGAACCTGTTAGCCGCATTGACAAGAGCCTCCGTCTTCTCGGCTGTAATATCGCCCTGCACCAATTGCAATCTTTGGCCGGTAGAGAAAAACAGTTTCTTGGATTAGTGTGTTCATATGAATATTGTACCCCGGATAAAAAAATCCGGTCGGGTTTTTTTAAACCCGACCGGATTTTCTGTATTATGCCTGGCTGGCTTGTTTGACTACCGCAGCAAAAGTCTGCGGGTCACGGACTGCCAGGTCCGCTAGCATCTTGCGGTTCAGGTTGATGCTGGCCTTTTTCAGGATCGACATCAGCCTGCTGTATGTGGTCCCGTTCAACCGTGCAGCCGCATTGATACGGGCGATCCAAAGCTTGCGCAGGTCGCGCCTCCGGGTTCGGCGGTCCCGGCTGGAATACCACATGCTTTTCAGCATGGCTTCATTCGCGCGTCGGAAAAGCAAGTGCTTGGATCCTCGTTGTCCCTTCGTATATTTCAGGACTTTCAGATGCCGGTGATGATTGTACGGACCACGTTTTACTCGAGCCATTCTTTACCTCCTGCGGGTCCCCCGGGCGCCGGTGCAGGTTTCTCACCTGCGTTCCAGTTGTATACACCCGGAAGCCGCAAATAAAAAAGAATAAATTACATGAGACTAAGGTTTCATGTGGGGCGCCAGGCGCCGGATACGTTTGATGTAGCTTTTGCCTTGAACGGCTACCATCTCGCCAAACAAAGCCTTCACGCGTCGCGAAGACTTGCGGCGCAGATGGGCTTTGCCACCCTTTGTGCGGACGATCTTGCCGGACCCGGTAATGCCGAACCGTTTCGAGGTGGCCTTATGGGTCTTCAGCTTTAACTTACCATCTTTCTGCTTGCGGGGCACGGTACTTACTCCTTTGTTTCAGGTTTCGCGGAAATCATATCCCGCGTGGATTCACTATTTTCTGGGGTCCCTTCGGCACCTTCTTTGCCCTTCTTCTTGACGACTTTCGCCGGGACCAGCATCATGGACATGGCTCTGCCTTCAATGGTGGGGGCTTGCTCCACCGTGCTCACGTCAGAAAGGCTTTGGGCGATCTCTTTCAGGTCTTCGAGTGCAATTTCCGGGTAGGTGATTTCCCTTCCGCGGAACCGGATGGTCACGCGCACTTTCATATTGTGTTCCAGCCAGCGGCGGGCATCATCCACCTTGAAATCTCGGTGGTGCCCGGTGGTCTTGGGACGCAGCCGGATTTCTTTTACTTCGATCTTTGTCTGCGTCTTGCGGGCCTCGCGTTCCTTCTTTTCTCGCTCGTAAAGGAACTTGCCGAAATCCATGATCCGGCAAACCGGCGGACTGGAATTAGGCGCCACCTCTACCAGGTCCAGGTCAGCTTCGCGGGCCATTCTGAGGGCCTCGCGGGTGGCAATCACCCCTACGTTTTCTCCCGCTGCGCCGATCAGGCGTACTTCGGGAACTCGTATGGTTTCATTGACTCGAAATTCGTTAGCGCTGATACGTCTCTCCTTAAAAGATAATGATAATCCAGCCAAAGGGCTGGCTTAAGCGGGCTGATGATACCATGAACCCGGATGAATCGTCAATAAATTGCCTGGAATTGAGGCTCTAATAGTCCCCTATCCCACCCTTGGCATCTTCTCTTAGCTACAAAACCCAAGCACCCATCATTTTACCACTTACCACCATCTTGGTGATCATCCCTTGGCTCGCAAAACCCACAATCAATATTGCCAGGTTCGACATTTGACGTTTGACGTTTTCCGCCCTCTCCCTTGACAAACCGGATAAGGCAGGTAGAATAAATTTCGGCGAAAGCCAGTTTTTATTTTTTCCTAATAAGTGTATAAATGACACTAAAACAACCTCTTCCTTCAAATTATTTGGATTTGATCCGCCATGCCCTGGCGGAAGATATCGGCCCCGGTGATGTGACCACCGATAGCATCATTCCGGAGAATGCTCATATGCGTGGCCAGATCATTGCCAAACAGACCGGCGTGGTGGCTGGCCTGGATGTCGCTTCGGCCGTGTACCGGTCTTTGGACCCAAACGTGGAATTCGAAGCCAGGGTCGCTGAAGGCGCCTCCGTGGAAGATCGCCAGGTGCTGGCCTTCGTCTCCGGCCCCACCCGCGCCCTTTTGACAGCCGAACGCACTGCTTTGAATTTCCTCGGCCGCATGTCCGGAATTGCAACTCTTACCCGCCGGTTCGTGGATGCGGTGGCCGGAACGAAGGCTGTCATTCTGGATACTCGTAAAACTGTCCCCGGCTTGCGTTCGCTGGACAAATTGGCAGTGACCCGCGGCGGCGGCCAAAACCACCGCATCGGCTTGTACGATATGATCCTGATCAAGGATAATCATATAGATTACGCCGGTTCGATCACCCGGGCCGTGGAACTTGCCCGTGCTGCCGCCTCTGGATTGGAAGTCGAGGTGGAAACCCGCACTCTCGCCGATGTGAAGGAAGCCCTCGGCCTTCGCGTGGAACGGATCCTGCTCGACAATATGTCTCCCGCCATGATGCGGGAAGCCGTGCAAATGACCGCCGGTCGGGCAAAACTGGAAGCCTCCGGCAATGTCACTTTGGAGACAGTCCGCCGTATTGCCGAAACCGGTGTGGATTACATTTCCATCGGCGCTCTGACCCATTCGGTGACAGTCTTCGATGTATCCTTCGATTACCTTAATCATTGACGCTGAGACCATCCGGTCTTTCGCTGATTTATTGGAGCCCATATGACAAAAGAAGCCTACGCTATGTATGAAAAAATGAAAGCCCGCCTCGACAAGGTGGTCCCCGATGTGGAATTGCGGATCAAAGCCGAGATCGCCGTTGAGATCAATGTCTTGAAGGCGCAGAAGAACGCGGTCATCCTTGGCCATAACTATATGGAACCGGCTCTGTTCTATTCGATCCCCGATTTCACCGGCAACTCACTCGATTTGAGTCGGAAGGCCGCTCAGACCGATAAAGATGTTATCGTCTTTTGCGGGGTGCGCTTTATGGCCGAAACGGCCAAGATCCTCAATCCCACCAAGACAGTCCTCCTCCCTGCCCAAAAGGCCGGTTGTTCTCTGGCTGCCAGCATCACCGCCGCGGATGTGCGCGCTTTGAAAGCTCGCTTCCCCGGCGTACCGGTGGTCAGTTATGTCAACACGTATGCAGACGTGAAAGCCGAGTCTGATATCTGTTGCACATCCTCCAATGCCAAAGCCGTGGTGGACTCATTAAAGAGTGATACTGTCATCTTCCTGCCGGATGAATACCTGGCCAAGAATGTCGCCAATGAAACCGGCAAGCACATCGTTTTTCCCACCATGGAACCTCACGCTGGTGAAGGAGCCGCCCTCGACTATCAGATGATCGGCTGGCATGGGCGCTGTGAGGTCCATGAGAAATTCACGGTAGCAGATATCCAGGCGGTCCGGGCTCAATTCCCCGACGTGGTCGTCCTTTCCCACCCCGAATGCAGTCCCGAGGTCGTGGCCGCTTCCGATTATTCCGGCAGCACTAATGCCATGATTCGCTTTGTCAAAGAGACCCAGGCCACTCGCTACCTCGTTCTCACCGAGTGCGCCATGGGCGACAATATCGCCGCCGCCAACCCTGAAAAAGACATGCTCAGGTTGTGCATGGTTCGCTGTCCGCATATGAACACCATTACTATGGAAGAGACCCGTGACTCTCTCAAGTTCAATCGCTATGTTATCGACATCCCTGAAGAGATCCGCTTGAAAGCATTAAAAGCCGTCCAGCGAATGATCGAGATCGGATAGATATGAAAACCACCGATGTCCTCATCCTTGGTTCCGGCATCGCCGGTGCAACCGCGGCCTTGCGGCTGGCCCGCAATCCGGATCGCCGCATCGTTCTGGTCACGCGCGCTCCAGACCCGCGCGAATCCAACAGCCGTTATGCCCAGGGCGGCATCATCAGCCGCGGGCCGGATGACAGTCCTGAGTTGCTGGTCAAGGATATTCTCGCCGCCGGCGCCGGAGCTTCTCTCCCTCGCGCCGCTGAGATCCTTGCCGATGAAGGCCCCCAGTTGCTGCAAGAGATTCTGGAGGGGACGGCCGGGATTCATTTTGACCATAATTCCAACGGAGAACCGGAATATGGGCAGGAGGCCGCTCATTCCCGCCGCCGGATTCTCCATGTCGGGGATGGAACTGGCAGCGCCATCATGCAGGGCCTCGCCGATACATTAAAGAGTTTCCCCAATGTGGAAGTGGAAACAAATTTTACCGGCGTGGACTTGATCACGTATCCCCATCATTCCCGCGACCCGCTCACGGCCTATGAGCCCATTACCTGCCATGGAGCCTATGTCTTCGATCGCCAGGCCCACACGGTTCACCGCACCCTCGCCGCCATCACCATCCTCGCCACCGGTGGACTCGGGCGAATATACAGGAATACCACCAACCCCACCGGCGCCCGCGGCGATGGCCTCGCCATGGCCAGCCGGGCCGGTGCCCGTATCACCAATGCCGAATATATCCAGTTCCATCCTACTGCCCTGGCTGTTCCCGGCGCGGAGGGATTTCTCATCAGCGAGGCCGTTCGTGGCGAAGGCGGGGTATTGCTCACCCCGGAAGGCCAACCCTTTATGGAAAGCTACTCGCCCGAATGGAAAGACCTGGCCCCGCGTGACGTGGTTGCTCGTGCCATCCATAATGAAATGGAAGACCATAATTACACCTACGTTCTTCTCGACATCGCCTCCCACATGTCGGCGGTTGAGATCAAGAAGCGCTTCCCCAATATTTTTAAAGAATGCAAACGCGTCGGTGTCGATATCACCCGTGAGCCCATTCCCGTAGTGCCCGCCGCCCATTATTTCTGCGGTGGCGTAGCCGTGGATGTGTGGGGACGCAGCAGCATTAAGAATTTATATGCCGTCGGCGAGGTCAGTTGCACCGGCCTGCACGGGGCCAACCGTCTCGCTTCCACCTCCCTCCTGGAAGGATTGGTCTGGGGCAACCGCGCCGCCGTGGATGTGGAGGCCCGTCTCATGTCCGGCGTCCTTCCGCCCACGCCCCCGCTGGAGGATGTCCCCCCCTGGGATAAATCCGGTCTCACCGAAGCCCCCGACCCGGCCCTCATCCAGGGAGACATGCAGACCATTCAGAACATCATGTGGCACTATGTCGGCCTGATCCGCAGCGGTGACCGCCTCTCTCGCGCCATCCGCGAGTTGCGCCACCTTCAGAACGAAATTGAGACCTTCTACAGCGTCACCAAGCTAAGCGACGGCCTCATCGGCCTCCGCAATGCCGTCGAAGTAGCCCTCATCGTTGCCCAGGCAGCTCGTCATAACCGCCAGAGCCGCGGCTGCCACTTCCGCAGCGACGCCGTCCTGGTTGGCGACAGATTGATATAAATCGAATGGGCGACTTACAAAGCCGCCCGTTTTGTCACGGATCTCATGTAGAGGCGACCCGGCCTACCCCTCTCTCCTAATGCACGATCAACTTCTGTCCCAACATAAACAAACTATACACCATCCCCGATAAGATCGCCGCCGCCGGGATCGTAAACAACCACGCCCATACGATCTGCCCGGCTACACCCCACCTCACCTGCCGCTTGCCTCGCACCGACCCGACCCCCACGGTCGCCCCGGTGATCACGTGCGTCGTGGAAACCGGAATATTCTTCATTGAAGAATTAATAAAAAAGAGCAGGGACAAAAGTAACCATCCCTGCTCAAATGATCATCAAGAAGCTGCAGCCCTACATGCTGCTGTCGCCCTTCGACCCGATCTCCTTCATTTCACCCGTGGCTATGAAAACGGTCCGCTCGCACAGGTTGGTGACCCGGTCGGCGAAGCGTTCCAGGTTATGGGCCGTCCATAGTAGAAAATTGGCCCGGTCGATGTTCTTTGGGTCCTGCACTACAAAAGTCATCAGTTCTCGATAGACCTGCGTGTACAGCCCGTCCACTTCATCGTCTTCGCTTGGGATTGCCCTGGCAGCCTCGACATCTTCATTGATAAAGGCCGTTAGAGCCCTGTGAAGCATATCCGAGGATTTTTGCGCCATCCTGGGAATATCGATCAACGGTTTTAAGGGTGCTTCATCTCCCATCCGCAGGTTGATGGTGGCAATGCCCTTGGCATAATCCCCCATCCGCTCGAGTTCAGCCGCCACCTCCAGGATGGAGGCCAGCAGCCGCAGGTCGTGCGCCATGGGTTGCTGGGTGGCGATGAGGATCATCACCTGTTCCTCGATGCCGTATCGCTTGGCATTGATTTTTTCATCCGCCTGGTAGATTCGATGGGAGGCTTCCAGATCCCGTTTCTTGAGTGCATCAACGGAATCCATAATTTGCTGCTCTACCATGCTTCCCATCAAGAGCAGCTCATCCTTCAATTGCTGAATTTCTGCTTCGAAAGTCTTCCGCATAACCGCCTCTTGCCTGTTTGGTTTCGAATCTATTATAACCATTTTTATCCCTTTTCGTTCAATGCCAAGGAAAAAGATTCATCCCGAATATCACTATTGGATCGAATTGCACAAATTCGCTTTATTGTCTCTCTTATGCTCTTTGACCCTATCCTGGGTGATCAGCGATGTTCAGACTCTCCAATTAACTTCGTTGTAACATGAGCCGAGTTATTTCTACTATTAATTAAGATTTGACGATTTTCGTGTTACCCATAGCGCCCGGTCACATAGTCCTCGGTTCGCTTGTCCTTCGGTCGGGTAAAAATGATGTTGGTCTGGTTGTATTCGATCATCCGTCCGGATCGCTGCTCGTCGATCATCATCATGGCCGTGTAGTTCGAGACCCGCGCAGCCTGCTGCATGTTATGCGTCACGATGATGATGGTGTAATCTTTTGACAGGTCATGCATTAATTCTTCGATCCGTAATGTGGAGATCGGATCGAGCGCGGAGGCCGGCTCATCCATCAGGATGACCTCTGGCTCGACCGCCAGGGCCCGGGCAATGCACAGGCGTTGTTGCTGCCCGCCCGAGAGTGACATGCCGGATTGGTGAAGTTTATCTTTTACATCCTCCCATAGGGCCGCTTGCTTCAGGCTGCGTTCGACAATTCCATCCAAATCGCTCCGCCGGTGGACTCCGTATAACCGGGGTCCGTACGTCACATTATCGTAGATGGACTTTGGGAAGGGATTGGGCCGCTGGAATACCATCCCGATCCGTCGGCGAATATCCACCACATCGATACCCGGGTTGTAAATATTCTCACCATCCAGGTTTACCAGTCCTTCCACCCGTGTATGTGGGGTCAGGTCGTTCATCCGGTTGAGGCAGCGCAGCAGGGTTGACTTCCCGCATCCTGATGGCCCGATGATGGCCGTGATTTGCTTCTCATGGATGCAGAGGTTGATATCTTTTAAAGCCTGGAATTTCCCATAAAAGAATGCCAGGTTTCCCACTTCCATTTTTTCTGGTGTGTTCTGGGTATTCTTTTCCTTTTCCAGGGTGGCTATTTGTATGCTCATTTGGGAGGTTGCCTTATTGGTATCTCTATCTTGAAGCAGATTCGTTTGTGTGTCCATGAAAACCTATCCTTGTAATCGCCGCGCCCGGTATTGCATCCAGGCGCGCGCAGCTATATTGATTACTAAAACGAACACCATCAGCACCAGCGCAACCGCCCAGGCCTGGTTGATCCGGTCAGGGGAGGGCTGCTGTGCATATTTCCATAACGTCAGCGGCAGTGAATCAACCGGCTGGTTGACGATCCGCCCTAGGATTTGGAAAATATTTTGATGTGTTTGAAGTCCGCCCCGCACGATCTGGGCTATATCATAATGATCGTTGCCGAGTGCCGTTAGCAGCAACGGCGCCGTTTCACCCGCCGCCCGGGCCACTGCCAGCAGGAAGCCGGTGACGATTCCGTTCAACGCCGCCGGGAAAAGCACGCTCAAGGAAGTCTTCCATTCCGCCGCTCCCAGCGCCAGCGAGGCTTCGCGCAGGCTTTGAGGCACCAGCTTGAGCATCTCCTCCGTGGTTCTCAGGACGATCGGAAGCATCAAAATCGCCAGGGCAACAGCCCCCGCCAGCGCGGAGTAATGTCCCTGCGGCTCGACGATCAGAGCGTATGCAACCAGTCCGATCACGATCGATGGCACCCCTGAAAGTACATCCGTGCTGAACCGCAGGGCCACTCCCAGGGGCGTATTGGGGTTGCGGGCGGCATAGAAGGCCGCCAGCACACCTGGCGGGATCGAAAATAAGGCCGCCAGTACAGAAAGGACGATGGTCCCTTCAATCGCATGCAGGACTCCCCCGCCGGGAACGAAATCGGGTCTCGGCAAGTGGATGAAGAAATCCAGGTTGATATATTTTCCGCCTCGGATGAACACATAGATGAGGATCCAGAAAAGGGGGATCAAGGCTAGGATGGTCAACAGGACTGTCAGGGAAAGCATTACCGCGTTGGCAATTTTACGCTGGCTTTTGCGTACGGTCCTGTGCTGGTTCATCAATTCAGTGAAAGTCGTCGTGGTCATGCCCGCGCCCTCCGAGGAGATCCGCCGGGCCACCCGCCACACCAGCAGGCGGGCGATAAAGTTCAGCAAGAGTGTGATGATGAACAGCACCAGCCCGATTTCCACCAATGCCTGCGTATGCAATCCCGATACCGTTTCCGAAAATTCATTGGCGATGATACTGGCCATGGTGTAACCCGGCCTCAACAGGGATGGGCTGCCTTCGATGGAGTTGCCGATGACCATGGTAACCGCCATGGTCTCGCCCAGGGCTCGTCCCAAACCCAGTATGGCTGCCCCCAGGATTCCCGAGAGTCCATACGGGAGGATCACTTGCCAGATGGTCTCCCAGCGGGTGGCTCCCAGGGCCAGGGCGGCCTCACGTTGGTGATTGGGGACTGCCAACAGGACATCCCGCGTCACCGCGGTAATCGTCGGAACGATCATGATGGTCAGGATCGTGGCTGCAGCCAGGCGGGAAGACCCGCTCAATGGGATTGGGCCCGTAAATAATGCATTTAGCAAGGGCACATGTCCCAATGTGCCGGACAACGCTTGTCCAAAAGGTACAACCACCAGAGGCAGGAAAACGAAAATGCCCCACAAACCATAGACTACGCTCGGGATGGCTGCCAATAGCTCTACCATCCAATTTAAAGGTTGTCTTAGCCAGGGCGGGCATAGTTCGGCTAGAAAGACGGCCACTCCCAAACTGATGGGCACGGCCAGGACAATGGCAGCTAAAGAAGTGATCAAGGTCCCATAAATAAAAGGCCACGCCTGGAACTTGTTCAACGCCGGGTTCCAGTGTGCGTCCAGTGTGGGCAGGATGAATTTCAATCCGAGCGCCTTTTGAGCTCCGATGGACTGCTGCCAGAGCATGAATCCGATCCCTAAGACCAGGATCAATATTGCTGCGGAGGCGATCATGATCAGGCTCTGCCAGGGGCGGTCGCCGTGCTTGAACACTCTTCTCAATGGACCGCTTGCTGGGCGGGGAATCGATTTGGTAATTTGCATAAACACTCCCTTTAATAAATTTCCCGCAGATCGGAAGTGATTTCCACCAGGGTGAGGTCCCGTTCACGTTGGGAGAAATCTCTTCTCCTGCAGGGTCGGTCCGGGCGGGAGAGCCTCTCTTCAAGAGAGGCTCTCCCCAATGGGGACCGGAGAAGATGGCGAGTAGGTTATTTCACTGGGTTGCCGTTGCAAGTCACCTGTCCAAGTTTGGTCATTACCTGCTGCTTGACGGCATCTGGCAACGGTACGAAGCCAATCGAAGTGGCCTGTTTGACGGCCGCCTGGTCCGTCAGGAACCAGTTGATGAATGCGACCAGTTTCTGAGCCTTGGTGCAATCGGTCATGTTGGTCATATGGATGATAGTGTAGGTGTATCCTGCGATCGGCCAGGAAGCATCTCCCTTGCCGTTCACAATGACGGCCGTTAGATCTGGACCGAATGAATTTGAAAAGTCGTTCATCGCCGAGGTGACGCTGTCTGAGGATGCCGTGACCGTCTTGCCTGCCAGGTTCACCATTTGAGCGAAGGGCAGCTTATTCTGGGTGGCGAAGGCGTATTCAACGTAACCTATGGAGTCAGGCGTATTCTGGATTGCCGCGGCCACACCCTGGTTGCCTTTGCCTCCGATGCCGTTCCCGGCCTTGTCTGCTGGCCATTCCACTGTGGTTCCGTGCCCGGCCGTCCAATCGGGGCTGAACGCAGTGAGCGCATTGGTAAAGATTTCCGTCGTGCCGGAGCCATCCGAACGGTGGACGACCGTGATCTGCTTGGCCGGTAGTTTGGAAGCCAATCCGGGATTCAAGGCGACAATGGCCGGGTCATTCCACTTGGTGATCGTGGCATTGTAGATGCCGACCAGTGTCTTGCCATCCAGAATAAGAGCCGGGTCCTTGGCAGGATCGATCTCGGGAAGGTTATAGCTCATCACTTCTGCTCCGGCCAGGATGGGCAGCATTTGCAGATCTTTTCCTGCAGTAACTTCGTCTGGTTTCAAAACCAAGTCAGACCCGGCGAAATCCACCGTGCCGTTGATGATGGCGGTCTTGCCGGCGCCGGAACCGGTGCCTTGATAGTTGATCGTAGTGGACGGGTCAACGTATGTGTACCCATAAGCCCACTGGCTCATGGCCGGTTGTTGGAACGTGCTTCCGGCGCCGTTCAGTTGGACCGATCCGGCGGGGAGTGCAGTTCCGGCCGGCATGGCCGTGGAGGCGGGTGTGGAGCCGGTGACAGGAACCGAGGTTCCATTTACGCTGCCGGAGGGCGATCCCGCCGTGTCGGTCGCGTTACCCGTGCTCGGTACAACTCCTGCTCCCGCCGGTGGGGGCGTGGAAGCCCCGCTTCCACAGGCGCTTAGCACCAGTGCGGCGGTGAGGATAGCAAACAAAGATAAGTACAAATTTTTTCTCATTTTTTCTCCTTTTAGTTTTCCTATTGACAAAATCTTATCAGCCTATCTTTAAGACCAAACCAACGCTTGTTTAACGTTTTGTTAAAATTTACGCCTGTATGAATTGGCACCATAATGCAACCAATTTACACCGGCCTTAATTTATAATTTCCATCCAAAGGAAAAAGGGAGACTGAATATGAAAAAACTTTTCTTGGCAACCCTGTGTATTCTGTCAATGATGGCCAGTTCCTGTGGCCCCGGCCAGTTTTTCCAACCATCTCCCACGCCAACTCCGACTTTCACGCTCACTCTCACTCCCACAATTACCTTAACGCCGACATTGACCCTAACTATTCCCCCAACTTACACTGTCACAAATACCCAGGTTCCTCAAGGACCATGTGATAATCCTTTAGTTCCCTTGGGGAAGAATAATCAATGGATTTATCAGGCGGCCTCTTCAAATGATAAATTCCTTTTTAGCTTACCTCTTTGGATGTCCTGGACGAAGCGAATATCACCTCCTCGATTGAGTATGTAGATCAGCAAAAAAACCTGACCATGCACGACTCAATAATCTGCCAGCAGAGTGCGATCGTAAATTATCCGCTGATTGTCCTGAACATGTCTTTTTCAAAATATCTTGATAAATATATTGATAGTGTTCATTTAGATGTTGATTACGCCCCCAGTTACCAATCCCTGGTTGAGAGCGGATGGGTCAAGAAATGGCAATCCGATTATCTAACCGAGAATGATGTGTTTCTGAAAGATCCAGCCAGTGCGAATGAATTGGTAATTCCAGTTAATACCCATATCAATGTCGCATTTGACCTCACCGGTAATCCGCACCGGTCACAACCCCCGCCGGTTATTTTCCCCATGCGCTTAAGCTCATTCAGGATTACATTGTGCCGGTCACCATTACCTCCATCGGCAGCGGAACCGGGACGGGCGATACCTTGAGGATTTAAATGACCCAGTGGTATGAGCCGTATATTGGGCTGGTGAAATCAGAGGTCACCTCAGTAACCATTGCTTTTGTTCAAGTTCTGTCGATAGGGGATACGCTTGAATTGATGCAATATAAGCACTAACTTCGTTCAGGCCTTATAAGCCATGCAACGACCTGTGAGGCCTGGTTAAGATATGCTTCCACCTGGAGTGCAGCATCAACGGAGCAGCCTCTGCATCCGACTTTGCAGCTTAAATTAAAAACCGGCCAGGATCTAATCCCTGGCCGGCTCTAATAATTGAAAAAAGTCAGATTACTTTCGTCTCGAATGCTGGCGGATTTTCTGCCGTGTATCGATGAAGAAAACGGCCAGCATTGCAATTGTCACACTGATCAAAAATCCGTATACCATAAGTCAACCTCCTTGTATAACGCAACGATACCATACCCCGGTTAATCATCCATGAAAAAAACGTATCAAAACTATTGACAAAACACGGCGCCGGATTTATAACAATCCTGTTAGCTTACCGGCAGGTTCTTTCGTTTCCATTATCCAGTTGAGATCTTTCGCCGGATTTGTTCCCTCACCTGCCGAAACTTATCTAATTTTTGATCTTCTGTGCCATTCAATGCAGCCGGATCTTCGAATGCCCAATGCAAACGCTCATTTACTCCCGGCCAGACGGTTGGGCAGTTTCGTTCGGCATCATCGCAGAGAGTGATCAGGTATTGGAAATGCTCTTTGCCGAGGAATTCATCCACTCCCTTCGATCGATGGCCCGACATATCGATTCCGATCTCCTCCATAACCTCAATCGTCAACGGATTAATTCCCTTTGGTGTCACTCCGGCGCTGAAAGCCTCGAACTGACCTTCTCCGAATTTTCTCAGGAATGCTTCTGCCATCTGGCTGCGGGCGGAATTACCTGTACACAGAAAAAGGACTTTGATAGTCATTCCTTCATCTCCATAAATAAAAATAGGCGGATACTAATCACGCCTATATTTTAGTGACAGGTCCCTAACGCTCAATTAAAGACAGGTTATCTTTTTGTTAAAGGTTGTTGGATGATACAGGTAAAGTGAAATGGAACCTGCTTCCTTGTCCTTCCACGCTTTCCGCCCAGATTCTGCCCCCGTGCGCTTCCACCAGGTGGCGTGAAATGGAGAGGCCCAGCCCCGTCCCCCCGCTCGCCCGGGCTCGGTCCGTTTTGTAGAACCGTTCGAAGATGCGTTCCAGGTCATCCTCCGGGATACCCGCGCCGGTATCCTGTACGGTAAAGCAGACGAAATCCCCTTCCGGTCGCGCCGATAATTTCACCTCTCCGCCCGGCGGAGTGAATTTGATCGTGTTATGGATCAGGTTCACCAACACCTGTTCCAGCCTGGGCGGATCGGCTCGCACCTGGGCTGTTTCCAGAACGGGATCTACATTTAGCTGTATCCCCGCCCTCTCCGCCTGGGTGCGCATTCGCTCGGTCGCCGACGCCAGCAAGCCCTCCGCGGAGACAACCTTCAAGTCCAGTGGCACCTGCCCTGATTCGATTCGCGATAGTTCCAACAGTTCGGTTGCCATCTGCGTCAGCGCATCCACCTCGGTCTCGATCCGCTCGATGAATCGCCGTGCCGCCGGCGGGTCTTCCAACGCCCCTTCCCTCAAAGTTTCGGTGAGGGCCTTAAGCGACGCCAGCGGTGTCCGTAGTTCGTGTGAAAGGTTCGAGACGAAATCCCGCCTCATCGTCTCCAGCCGCCGCACCCTTGTCAAATCCTGAACCAGCAGGAGCGTTCCACCTGTTTGCTTATCCGGGATGGCGATCAATTGGAGAAATTGGCGCCGTCCCGGTCGCTCCACCAATTCGGTTTGAAGTTCGCCCGTCTGCTGGCAGCGTCGCCAGGCTTCGATGAGTTGATATTGGCGGAAAACCTCCGTCACCGTCCTTCCGGGAACATTCCTCGTCTCGAAGAGCCGTTCCACCGCCGGGTTATGGAACTGGATCCGCCCGCTCACATCCACCACCAAAACGCCGTCGGTCATCTGGTCCACCAGGGCCGCCAGCCGGGCTCGTTCGGATTCCACTGCCGAGGTGTGTGTTGCCAGGGTCAATGCCAGGGTCTTGACCGAATTGGATAATTCTTCCAGCCCCCGCACGTCTTCCGGCAATCCAGGGAGGTTTTGATTATTCTCTGTGATCGTCTGGATTTGCTTGGTATACACTCTCATCCTGTGGCGAAGGCCAATATACGCCCATGCCAATCCGATCACAGCAATTGCCAATAGAGTAAGAAGAATATACCAAAACAAGTTCATATTCCTCTTGGAGCGGGCTATGTACCTTATTATTCACTTTGAGCTGTTGCCTCGTGCTCAACTGGCCAGGTATTAACTCCCCATAGCAATTGCGACCTGTTCCACCGGAAAATTCTACATGCCAGCCGCGTCGAAACCCAGGCCAACCCCCAGTTCACCGCCAACAAGCCTGTCCCTCCAACCAGGATCAATCCCAGGATCATCCCCTTTGTGACCTCAAATCCCAGGCCCAGCATGCCTCTCAGGTCCGCTGCTGTCGAACTGCTAGCCAGGGCAATGAAAGCCGAGGCCGCGCAGATAACAAAAAGTATCCCGGTCGTGAACCAGGCCGTCCGCCTGGCCGTCTGACTCAAGCTGGCCGCATCGGGGGATCCTGTTTGTATCTTCACCGCTGCGACGAATCCCGCCGGGATGGCTAACAAGGCATTAAAGACCGGCACGCCCATGAAGAAGCCGAATATCCCGACAGTGTAGAAAAGAAAGACTGCCGCCCAGAATAGGTTATTCATCTGGCTGGCGCGACTCGATCCACCTTTTCAACAGCAAAACATCCACCACGATTCCCAGGAATAAGCCCGTCAACGCTCCCACCGCGATCAATATACCCTGCAGCATCGAGTAGGAAATCCACCAGCCCGCCATAAACCCCGCCAGTGGGGCCAGTGGGGCCAGGATCAGTCCGAAAAAGACGCGTCGAAGTGTGGTTTTCATGGGATGTATTGTAGCAAAAAAATCTATCAAGGACTCTCTTAACCTATCCGGTTAGCCTTCGAAGCGGTATCCCCCTCCCCGCACCGTCACGATCCGTTCAGGTTTGGCCGGGTCTATTTCGATCTTTTGTCGCAGCCAGCGCACGTGCACATCTACCGTCCGGCTGTCCCCGATATAATCCCAGCCCCACACACGCTCGAGAATGAATTCCCGCGAAAGCATCTGGCCTTTGTGTTGTCCAAAAAATAATAAAAGTTCATATTCCTGCGGCCTCAAGGCCAATACTTGCTCTCCCAGCCGGACTTCCCGCCGGGTCAGGTTGATTTCAAGGCCCTCGAATTTCAGGATCTCTTGGGAAGTTTCCGCCTCCGCCGCTTTGGCCCGGCCCATCTCCGCCCGCACCATCTCGGTCCGCCGTAGTTGAGCCTTCACGCGTGCCATCAGCTCTCGCATGGAAAAAGGCTTGGTCAGGTAATCGTCTGCCCCCACTTCCAGCCCCACCACCCGGTCGATCTCTTCATCTTTTGCGGTCAACATCAGGATGGGAACGGTCATCTCCTTGCGGACGATCTTGCACACTTCGAAACCATCCATTCCGGGCAGCATGATATCCAGCAGGATCAAGTCTGGCTTGGATTTCCTCGCCGCTTCGATCGCCTCGCGCCCATCCCCCACCGCTTCCACCTCATATCCCTGCTTTCCCAGGTTGTAGACCAGGGTTTCCTGCAGAGAAGGTTCATCTTCCACCACTAAGATCTTTTCCGCCATATCTTTATAATATCACAACAAAGGTATTATTGCTCTTTTTATACCCACCCCGAATATATATTGATGCTGCTCTCCTCCATCCTTTAAGTAAGCCATGGTCCTAACAGACCGGGACCATGGCAGGTGCATGTTGCTCGAGTATCTTTTCGATCAATGCATTCTTGGGGATCACCAGCTTTTGCTCATCACCCCCCGAAACACACTTGACCGTCACCAGGTAAACCGGACCATAGTTTTCCCACCGGGCCACCGGTTGCGCCTTGACAATATCCCATCCATTATCGATGGCCATGAGCAAAAGCAAAGCGCTCGGAATATACGTAGCATGACCTGCCTGCTTATACATTCCCCATGGATTTTTGTTGCTATTTTCAATTGTCATCTTTTTACCTTTCTACGAATAAGGATTTTCTTTTGTATAAGCATAGTCCCATTTGATTTTCGTTGCTTTAATGGCATGTTAAAGCCAGGTTATGGTTCCAACTCAGGGTCATTGACGGCATTCGTTCCGCAAATCTTCAAATTAAGTGACTTTAATTCACCCGACCTATCCATCGACACTGTCAAATGGTCAACTTAAAACCTTGCACGCATACATGTTATCTTTCGGAGGGGAAACATGGCAAAGGTTCTTCGACGTTTGACTTTTGACGTTTGACTTTAACGTTATGCATCCCCATTTCACTGGCAACTGCTGACTGACAACTGACAACTGATAACTGATAACTGATGCTACCCAAACCTCCCTTCCACATAATCCTCCGTCCTCTTCACTTTCGGCTGCGTAAAGAGGTCCTTCCCCCATGCCGCCTCGATCAATTCGCCTTGGAGGAAAAAGGCCGCATAATCCGCCACCCTCGCCGCCTGCTGAACCGAATGTGGCACCAGGATGACTGTGAATTCCTTCTTCAGTTGCTGCAATGCCGTTTCAACCTTGCCGGTCGAGATGGGATCGAGCCCCGAGGTCGGCTCGTCCAGCAGGATCACCTCAGGTTGGTTGGCCAGCACCCGTGCCAGGCACAATCGCTGTTGCTGTCCTCCCGAAAGGGCAATGGCCGGCTCGTCCAATCGCTCCTTCACCTCATCCCACAGAGCCGCCAGTTGAAGGCCTCGCTCCACCGCCTCATCCAATTTGGATCGGCGTTTTTCATTGGCCAGTTCCAACCCATAAGTCATATTCTGGCGGATGCTCATCGGCAGCACCACTGGCCTGGCAAAGACCATCCCCACTCGCCGCCGCAGGGCGATCACATCCGTCTGCGGGTCAAGGATGTTCATGTCATCCAACAAGATCCTACCGGTAACGCTCTTGACCTCGACGATATCATTGAGCCGGTTGATGCAGCGCAGCAGGGATGACTTGCCCCCTCCCGCCGGTCCGAACAGTACCGTGATGGAATTGGCAGGAATTCTTAAATTGATGTTTTTTAGGGATTCGTTTCCTTCAGAGTATTTGAGAGTAAGGTTCTCAATGACGATTTTGTCTACCATTGTCGCCTCGCCCTCGCCCTCGATCGGATTGCCGTTGCGATCAGGTTCATCCCGAGTACAAAAATGATCAGTACCAACGCCGTCCCGTACTGGATCTGGATGGGCATATCCGGCACCTGCGTGGAGATGACAAAGAGGTGATACGGCAAAGCCATGGTCGCATCCAGGGGGGAGTTCGGCAGGTGCGGGAGGAAAAAGGCTGCTCCGGTGAAAAGGATCGGAGCCGTCTCTCCGGCCGCCCGTTCCAGCCCCAGGATAACACCTGTCATGATGCCCGGGATCGCTTGAGGCAGGATGATTTTGCGGATGGTTTGCCAGCGTGTCCCTCCCAGCGAAATGCTGACCGTTCGGAATGACTGTGGCACCGCTCGCAAGGCTTCTTCCGAGGCGCTGATGATCACCGGCAGAGTCATGATGGAGAGTGTCAGTGAAGCCGCCAGGATGCTCGTCCCGAATTTCAGGAACAGGACAAACACACCCAGCCCGAACAAGCCGTAGACCACCGAGGGGATGCCCGCCAGGTTGATGATTGCGATGCGGATGAGCCGGGTCACCCAGTTCTCTCTGGCATATTCGGAAAGATAGACGGCCGCCGCGATTCCCAGCGGAACCGAAAAAAGCGCCGTCCCCACAGTTAGATATAGCGTGCCCACGATGGCCGGCAGGATTCCCCCGGCCCGCATCCCTTGGGTGGGAAAACCGGAAATGAATTGCCAGGAAAGGCCCGGCCGCACCTTTTCCTATAATGTAGGCAAACACGGCAATGATCGGGATCACCGTCAGAAGAGCCACCAGCGAAATGAGGGAGATGCCCATCCGCTGAATGAAGAACCGGTCGAGGGCGATGCGGCGTTTCATGAAAGCACCCTTTCAGCCCGTTTCTTGGATTTGAAGACCATCGAGGAGGCGATGATATTGACGATCAATGAAATGACGAAGAGGACCAGGCCAATGAAGAACAGGACATGATAATACGTGCTCCCATTCGCCACCTCCCCCATTTCTGCCGCAATGGTCGCCGTCATGGTCCTCACCGGCGAGAAGATCGATCCAAGTTTGACCGCCATCACGGGCGCATTACCTGTGACCATCATCACGGCCATCGTCTCTCCAATGGTCCGCCCAATTCCCAGCATCAGCGCCGTCAATACTCCCGAACGCGCCGCCGGCAACGTCACCCGCCAGATGGTTTGCCATTTTGTTGCCCCCATCGCCAGCGCTCCCTCCCGGTAGCTTTGCGGGACGGCATCCAATGCATCTTCGGCGATCGAAACAGTCGTCGGCACGGCGATCCCGCCCAGCAATAATCCGCCTGCCAGGGCCGTCAGGCCGGTCGGGATGTTCAGGAACGTTCGTAAAAATGGCGCCAGCACCAGGATCCCCAGGAAACCCAGCACCACTGATGGCAGTCCTCCCAATAGTTCCACCAATGGTTTAAGGATCTCCCGCAGCCATCGTCGGCGCAATTTCCGATAAGGAACACCGCTGTCCCGATCCCAAAGGGGATGGCGATCAGCATGGCGATCACGGTCACGATAACCGAGCCTGTGATCAGTGGCAGGATCCCGAAATGGTCCTCGATCGGATACCAGCGGGTCGAAAACAGGTTGCCGATCTTCACTTCAGCCAGAGCCGGCACGCCCTGCCTCAACAGAAAAAAGAAGATCAGCAGAACGAACACAACCGCAGAATAGCCGCAGGTTTTGATAATGGCAGTGATAAGTGTTTCAGTCCAGCTGAGCGATTTCTTCATCAAAGTCCTCCCTTTACCGTTGATTGGATCGGTAAAGGTTGCTGGGATGGAGCTTTCCTCGCACCTGCCTCGCATCTGCCCCGTCCCTGCCCCGCCCGCCTGCCGCGTCTCAGCGGTGGTTCTTCAGCGGTAGTTCTTCAGCAGGACTATTTTTGGATCGGCACGAAGCCCAGGTCTGTCACGATTTGTTGGGCCTCGGGAGTGATGATCCAATCCAGGTACTTCTTGACTGCGCCGGTGGGCTGCCCGGCCGTATACATATATAGATCCCGTGCGATCGGATAAGTCTTATCATTGGCGGTCTTGGCGGAGGGAAAGTACGTATGGGCTGTTTGCATCCTTCGCTACTGCGATCATCTTCAGGTCCTTTGGGACATATCCCAGGCCATCATAGCCGATGGCATTCGGGTTCTGGCGCAGCTCGCTGACAATACCCTCCGAGGAAGGCAGGAGCAGCGTATCCGTGGCAAAAAGGGTCTTGTTATTTTTGTTGTCCCAGGCGTATGACATTGTCTCTAAAATACACATGCGTCCCCGAATTGACTTCCCTGGAGAGCCTTACGATTGGAAGGTCTCTTCCTCCCACCTGTGACCAGTTATTATATTTGCCGCTGTAAATATCGGAGATCTGTTGGAGGGTCAGCTTGCTGACCGGGTTGGTCGGGTTGACGATCACCGCGATGGCATCCCGCGCCACTATAAACTGGATCGGGTCGAACCCCTTGGCCTTCGCCTGGGCGATCTCCCCCGCCTCCATTGCGCGGGAGGCATTGGCGATATCCACCGTCCGGTTGAGCAGCGCTGCGATGCCCGTTCCCGAGCCGCCGCCGGTGACGGAAATGCTCACTTCCGGATTCTCGGCCTGGTATTTCTCCGCCCATGCCAGCGCCAGGTTGACCAGCGTATCCGAGCCTTTATTTTGAATATAAGCGCTCGGTTTAGCCGGTTGGCCGAGTTGGCCCGACGTCTTTCCGCCGGAACCGCACGCGGCCAAAAAAATGAACAGGAAAATAAGTCCACATCGTAAAAACCGCATGGGTCAAATTATAGCCGAGAATCATGCGGATTATTATCGAGTAAAATTGGTCCATGAGCGATACGCCGATAATAGCCGTGCGCGATCTGAATTTTTACTATGGTCTTAAACTAGCCCTCTGCGCCATAAACATGGATATCCTCCCGCGCCGTGTCACCGCTCTCATCGGACCCTCCGGCTGCGGCAAGTCCACTTTTTTGCGCTGCCTTAATCGAATGAATGACACCATCCCCGGTACCCGGGTCGAGGGAAAGATCCTCCTCGAAGACAAAGATATCTACGCAGCCGAATACAATGTCGCCGGCCTTCGCCAGCATGTGGGCATGGTCTTCCAGAAACCCAATCCTTTTCCGCAGTCGGTCTACGATAATGTCGCCTTCGGCCCCCGCGTCCTCGGCCTCGTCCGTGCCAGGCCCCAATTGGATGAAATCGTGGAGCAGAGCCTGCGGGATGCCGCTCTCTGGGATGATGTCAAAGACGACCTGACCGCCAATGCGCTCGGATTTTCCCTCGGTCAGCAGCAGCGAATCTGCATCGCCCGCGTCCTGGCGGTAAAACCGGAAGTGATCCTGTTCGACGAATCCACCTCGGCCCTCGATCCCATCGCCACCGGTCGCATCGAAGATTTGATCGCCGAATTGAAAAAGCAGTACACCATCGTCATCGTGACCCACAATATGCAGCAGGCCGGCCGCGTCTCCGATTTCACCGGCCTTTTCTGGCTGGGCGAGTTGGTCGAGTTTGACCGTACCAAAAAACTTTTCACCCGCCCTGAAAAAGAACTGACCGAGTCATATCTCACCGGCAAAATGGGTTAGAAAAATTCTTCTTATTACCTTGCATCTATTTTAGAAAATAGATGAACACGTTTTTTGAGTGTGTGCGGCTACGCCGCACACACTCAAAAAACGGACTTCTTCAGAATTCTCGATAATTCTTGGATTATTTCTCCAAATTTCCCGCCAATTTTTGTTTATTGGTTTTCCTCTTTGCCAGCGTCCATATTCCCCACACCAGCAGGATTGGCGGTAGCACGATCGGAACGATAAATACGAATACCCAGATCAACGTGTCTGCAATTCCTTTATAAGCGCTGGACAAGGTCTTCCCGGCCGAATTAAAAGTGTCTCCCGGTTTCCATGGGACCGGTGTGGAAGTCGCAGTGGGCGTCCGCGTTGCAGTGGCTGTTGCCGTTGGCGTGGGTGTATATTGCGGCGGCTCCGGTTGCAGTGTGACCGTAATGGTGGAATAGGCTGACCGGTTTTGCAGATAATTCATCCGTCCCTGGATTTCTTCGATTTGGCCTTCAATATTGGTAAGTTCCTGGTTGACCTTCAATGCTTCGTCCACATTTTTAGCATCCTTCAGGAATTCCCGCAGTCGGTCCCGCGTGGCTTGCAGGTTTTGCAGTTGAGATTGTAGGTCCACAAATTGGTCGGTCACGTCCTCGCCCGTCTCGTTCTCATCCAGGACTTTCGTGGATAAGCCCCGCAGTCGCCTGAGCATCGATTCGAACTGTTCCACCGGCACCCCCAGCGTAATCGTGGAGTACTTCATGTTTTCCCCATTTGTGTCTTGGTACCACACCCTCGAGCTGATGATGTAGCCTCCCAGGTCGCTCGCAACCTGCATAACTCCGTCGATGGCTGCATCCACATTCTTGACCTGCAAAGTAAGCTCGCCATTTTTGATGATCATCCGGGAGGACGATTGGATATTCGCAATCGTCTTTCCCCCGCCCACTCCATATTCAACCGGTTGTTGGGCGGTCCCACTGGTTCCCCCGGACCCATTATCGCTTTGGCGGTGCCGGGGTAGGTGCCGCATAATTCTTGGTGTTACCAACGGGCGCGGCTGTTGCCGGCGCCGCCGTTGCAGCCGGTGCGTAAACCTCTGGTGCTCTCGTCGTAGCCGCTGCACCGCAGGCAGCTAATACCAGGGTTAAAAGGATCAATGCAAAAGCAATGCTCTTTGTCTTCATAGTCTCCTCCTCGGAAATATTCAATTTCGGCGTTTGTGGACCACCGCATGCTTACACATACAATGGTCCTAATGTATAGACGAATTCCAATAATGAGAAGTTCCACCTCTCCCCCCATAAAAACGCCAATCCCCACTTCCTCTGGAGTGCAGGCTTCAGCCTGCTCTTCACCGGGAATTGCAAAACACCTCCTCTGGAATGCAGGCTTTAGCCTGCTCTTCACAAGGAATTGCCAACTTAATATCAGTAGCAAAACACCTCCTCTGGAATGCAGGTTTTAGCCTGCTCTTCATCAGGAATTGCAACCCACCTCCCCTGGAGTGCAGGCTTTAGCCTGCTCTTCACCAGCCGAATAACGCAACTTGCTTATAATCCAAACCGGTCAGTGGCTAACTCAAACATGAAAAAGAAACGCGAAGCCGTGAGATCACCAGTTTAACCTTAATAAACTCCTTCGCGATCTTCGCGGCTTCGCGGTGAATCTCTTTTTCTTTCTACCTACCCTTTCAATTCCACTTCCGTCCTCACCACTCCCGCCCTCTCGTGCCGGGCCGTCAATTTCACTTTCCCGCCTTTCGGCGCGTTCACCACCCACTCAACCTTTACCCGGTCGTCCGTGCTGCCTTCCCCTCCATCTATCGCCGCGGATTTATAGGCCCGTCCTTCCAATTGGGCCAGGTCCTCCCTCACTTTCCCGGCTTGCAGCGATGCCCCTTCCGGCAGTCCGATCTCGCAGATCACCCCGCGGGATACTTTCTTCTCCACCGCTTTTTTGGTAACGTAGGATGGCAGCCAGCCCGTGTTTTCAACAACCATCCGGATCCGGTAATCTCCTTTTCCGAGTGGTTTCACCTCCACCTCCCGTAGCGCCAGTTTCGGTGAAATGAGTAAGTGCCACACCACCCAGTCTGGGAACAGCCCCACTTCTTTTTCCAGGAAATTCAGCGGCGGATTGGTCCAAGAGTTCATGAAATCCCAGCCGCCCAGTTCCACTTTCCCAAGCTGTGGATGCTCGTACGGATACCAGTTGATGTATGCCTTGCCTCCGAGCACGTCATCGTTCCACTTTATTAATTTGAGGTCGTCTTCCAGCGGATGCTCCCGGAACCAGTCGATATACTTATAATCCTTCAATCCCGCCTGCCGCATGGGGCTCCAGATTTCCACCGTCCAGGAGAACATGCCCAGGTGGTCATACATCCATGTATCGAACCCGCCCGTGGTGACCGTCTTCGGGTGATAGCGGAAATCATGGAAGGTGGAAATGTTCGGGTAACCCGTCATGGCCGTGCCTTTGTCACCGATTTTCTTGTAAGTCCACAAATCCTCGGCCGGGAACTCATCGTCGGCCCGGTCATCATACGGCCTCAGGAGCACACCCGCGAAAGTATGGAACGTCACCACGCCGGTCAGGTTGGGATGCCGGACAATGAAATCCACCAGGTTGCGCGCTTCCGGCTCGCTGACCGGGTAAGGCCCTGCCCCAAACTGTTCGTTCTCCTGTCTCCAGGCCGCCGGGAAATTCCGGTTCAGGTCCAACGCTTCTTTCGGGTTCCGCACTTGCACGGTAATCCCGTCGTAATTCTTGATCAACCCCTCCGGCAGTAGCCGGTAATAGGTTCCGCCGGTTTCGACCGCCTCCCGCCGGATCATGAGACGTGGATCCTCCGGATGGGCTTTCCAGGCGCCGTTTGGATCCTGCACTCGCATCATCAGGATTTGCCCATCATTATCTATATCCTCATTCGCGTATAAGCCCTTCCGTCACTTCCTCGTCATAAGGATAGGGCCTCGTGCTCGAGCGGATGATCTTTGGCCGGTCGGCCAGTGCCCACTCCGCCCCGTCCGGGTTGACCCGTGGGACGATATAAAAGACCCGCGTATCCAGGCATTCGGTGACGGTTTTATCCGTCCCATACCGGCTGACCAGCGACTGGATGAGATACAGATTCGCCGTGGAAGCCGCCACCTCTGACGCATGGATGTTGCCGTCCACCCACAGGGCCGGCTTTTCAGTGTCCGGCCCGCTATTGAAATTGGTCGCCGTCACCAGCCACACATCCCGCCCCTCGTGGCTCTTCCCGATCGTTTGCACCTTGATCAGGTTGGGATATTCGGATTCATATTCATGCAGCAGTTTGCTCAGCTCTTCATATCGATAGAAACGGTCAAAGTGGATATTGGGCATAAAATTCCTTCCTTTTGGTTGAATTATACAACCTCGATCTATCGTAGGGCGGGGTGATTACCCCGTACTAAGAAGCTCCCATTTCTCGACGCTGAGGTCATTCGCACTTCGACACCATCGTCTTGGCGATGGTGTCATTTTTCACTTTCAAGTCCATCGTCCCCGCCAATGAACTAAACGCTGACAGCACAAGATGATCCAATCGATTGATATCCATCTCAGCCCCCAAGATCATCCAATCAGCTTTTATAAATATTGAAAAAATTCGCCTTAAATTCCATTTTTCCGATATTCTTCGACCCCTTTCCCGAGGAACAAGTGAAAAAAATCGCCTAAAACCGCATTTTTCCTGAGTTTTTGAGCCCTTTTTCCGCGGAACAATTCCGGGTCACCCCCCATATATGGGAGTGAAAATCGAAAAACGAGCCTTTTTTTCCCACATATGGTGGTCAGAGGCATTTTGTTCCTCGTTGTTTGGGTCCAACGATCCCTCGGAAACTTGATTCACGCTTACGAAGGTTTTATACCCTCCTATTTATACCTGCAGGGCTTTTCCCATCGGGTATACGTGTCCGAAGGGTTATCTCCGCAAGGTGATGCTATCTCCAGTATATCGTTTCCATCCCACCAACACCGCCCCCAGCAGCAACCCCACTCCCGCCGCATCAAAACAGATAAACCGGACCAGAGACTGTTGCAACGTCGCATGCCCTGCCGGGATGGAGAATAAGATCAGGCTTTCCCCGATCACCCCCACTACCTGCATCGCCAGCGCCTCCCATAATGAAAGCCGGTGCCGCTCGGCTGCCACAGCGCAACAATATACGGAATATTCCACATGACGAACAGCACCGCCATTCCCCGCACCGCCGCCTCCCCCGCCACACCGCTCAATTCAAATCCCGCCGTGTATTGAGCCGGGCTCAACAGAAAGACTAGCGCGCACTCAAGGTTCCAGCCCACCACTATACGCTGATCAGGAGCCTGGCACACCATACGCGCCATCCAGCCTGCTTCACCCGCCCATCTCCTCCAGCAGCCGGGCCAGCTTATCCGCGCTGGCCTGGCGGCTGAAATGTTCTTCCAAATAGTGGCGGCCTGCCAATCCCATCTGCCGGGAGGTGACCGGGTCCGCCGCCAGCCGGCAGATCGCCTCTGCCAGCGCGGCCGGGTTGCCCGGCTCTGCGAAGATTCCGCCTCCGGCTGCCTCCACCACTTCCCGGATAACCCCATCGATCGCCAGCACCACCGGCCGCCCCGCCGCCATGTAATCGAAGACTTTGTTCGGATAGGTAGTCTTGTATTCCTCAATTGGTTTCAAGATGGCCAGGCACGCATCTGCCCCCGCCAGGGCCTCCGCCATTCCCTCTTTAGGCACGGGCGGCAGAAAAAGGACATTGGTTAAATTGAGGGAGGCAGCTTTCTTCTGCAAATTTGATTTTTCCTTTCCATCCCCAAGAAAGACCAGCTTCACCTCCGGAGCCCTCTCATGGATCAGCCGGGCCGCCTCCAGCGCCACTTCCAGATCGTTCGACATCCCATGCGCGCCCGCGTAAAGAACGATGAAATTGATCCTTCAATCCATGGGCAGTTCGAAATGCGCTCCCATCATTTTCCGGATGGAACATCTCCGGGTCGGCTCCATTCGGGATAAGCTCCACCTGTTTCGCCCCCCGCTCTTTTACATGGCGCACATAGCCCGGGCTGTTGACCATCATCCGGTCGGCCTGCGAATACAGGAAGCCCTCCAGCCAGAGCGACATTTTGATCAGTAAAGGGTTTTTGAGCACTCCCACCGCGATGGCAAAGGCGGGCCATAGGTCCCGTACTTCGAACAGGAATGGTTTCCTTTTCAACCGGGCCAGCGCCCAGGCTGTCAATCCTTGGAAGATGGGAGGTGAGGTCCCCCACACCACGTCCACCTGTTTGACCCGCAATCCGGCTATAAAATGATGCCGCCATAAAAGACAGGAAGGCGAAGACACGGTGTACGAACGATTTATGTAAAGCCTGATACGTGTAGACCCGGATAACCTTAATATTCGCTCCCCGCATTTACGGCGGTATCTTTATTTTGGGCCAGTTCATTCCCCGTCAGATAGCTGACCCGGCTGGCAATGACCGTCACCCGGTGGCCTCGAGCCAGCTAACGAACGGGCCAGCTCATGATGGCGCGTCCCGCCGGGCTCATTCAGAGCTGCGAAGGCCTGGTGGATCAAAAGAATATGCATGTTAGTCTTCGTCGTGGAGGATGTCGGGGGATCGGGCCAGCCGGCGGTTTGAGCCTCATGGATGATCTGTGCCAGCGACTGTGGCAGAACCCGCTCCTCCATTATGGTATCCAGAGGCATCCACATGGGCGTATACGTCCCCTTCTCGGGCAGCGGATGGATCATTTCCTCGCCCGTGCCCGTTCCGAATGTCCCGCCTATGGTCTTTGACCAGGTAATAGTATTGCGGCTTTTCATGCCACCAGATTTCTGCCACCAGCCGTTCGATAACCACTTCCAGGCCCAGCTCCTCTTCCGTCTCCCGGATGGCCGCCTGTTCAGGCGTTTCGTCCGGTTCCACATGTCCGCCCGGGAAGGTGAAATAATGCAATCCCTGGCGGTAACGTTCTACCAGGGCGATCTGCCCTTTTTCGATCAGGATGATGGCGGCTCGGTAGCTCATGGAAAGAGAAACTCGCTGATGAATTGTACATCATCTGCAGACCGGATTTCAACTGCCAGGGATAAAGCCGGCATTTTCACTCCATAGGTCGGTGACACCCAGCCGCGGATTGGCTCTGGTAGTAACGGCTGAAGCCGTTCTCCTGCCTGGGGATTATCCATTGCAGCCTCTGATCTGTAAATATTTCTCCTGCCCTGTCCAAGCGTAACCAGAGCCAGATCCAGGGCTGTTTTTTCCCCGCCATTGATCGCCAAAGTGATCCATCCTTCCGGAGACTTTAATCTTAATTTCAAAGGCCGCATTCTCGCCTCTCCGCCTTCCACTCCCAATCCGGCAGCAGCCACTGCAGCCGGAATAAATAAGGAGAGTGAGAAAACAGCGTTGACAGCCAGCCGGTTCGGAGAAGCTCATCCTCGATCCGCCAGCGCTCGCCCGTACGAACAGTTGCCACGCGGGTATGGCGGTACTTGAGGCGGGAATTGCGATATCTTCCGCGGACCCCCTGTAATAAGTCCGGATCGGAGCCGGAACTATCCTGCCGGTATGCATTCACCCAATCCAGATAAAGAAACCGCCCGGCTCGCGTCATTTGGTCCTGCCCGTTGACCGTCACGGTATTATGCACTCGAGCGGTGGTCAGGCTGTTATTCCACGGAGGCCCGGCATTATAACTGATACGTGCCTGCATCCCGGGCAATATTCATGCCGCGCCACCATAGGTCCAGGTGAAGTTGGTCGGCGTGCGAAGGCCGGTTGGTAAATTGGCCGATCCTTAAGTAGCCCCAGCGAATCCTTCCCATAAAGTTGATCCCCCAGGTAGCGCGGTAATTGCACGTACCTTTTGTCTTCGAGCGGAATCCCAAACCAGAGCGACATTTCATCCCAGGGGCCGTGGGGAAGGTTGTAATCCAGGAAAGCCCTTCCGGCAGCATACAGGACTGGGCGGTAATCCTGGGAATGGAGCAAATGGTCAATGGAAGAATATAGGCTCCGTCATTGGCGCCCAGGTTGGGCATCTGGCCCGAATCCGGATCCAGCAATGCCAACTGCCAATGGATCGAACGTTTGATGGCTTCATAAGCCGGCCGGCTCCATCGCAATCCATGTTTGCGGGCCAACCCATGCGCCCACAGCACTACCTGCAGCATCAGCCGGTGATAGTTGCTGCTGTGCTGCGAATATTCCCCATAGCCGTCGATCTGATCTTGCAAGCCGCGGTTCAACCACTTCCAGCCCAAATCCCGCCATTGGGTGGATGCGGGATGGTCTGGCAATACCAATCCGGCGGTGAGCAATCCGGCAGCTTCCACCAGCAGGTGGTTATTCTCGTTGAGAACGTGCATAGACCAGTGTCGGCGGGATGCGAGCTCGCATGTTCGCGAACGGACTGGCTCAGCCGGGACTTCCTTTCCGGCGTGGAGACAGCCGCATCGGAAAATATCTGCCCGGCCCACGCAAAAGCCATGAGCCTCAGGGCTGCCTCTTGTGCCGACATCCATTGCGGACCCAGGTAAGCGCGGATTTGCATCCGTGAAATTCTTCTAAATATTTCCAGAAAGCCTGAGGATATTTCTCCTTCTGCGTCACCTGTAGGCCCGCCCAAGGCAGAAAACCCACCCAAACCGGGCTGGTTCCCACAGGAATTTTATGTCAGGGGTCGAGCTGCACAAGTCAACCTTGCCGTTTTCGTAGGCGGTCCAATCAGCCAGGGGACAGTCCATTTTGAGCGTGCAGGTCAACCGGTTCGCCCCCAAACAGGCGGACCTTGCCTGCCACGATCTCGTCCGCTGGGCGATCACCAGTGCCTTTCCATTCTCTCCAATAACCCCAGAATTTCTTCAGCTGTTGGAAAGCCATTCAGACTGTTTTCTTCCAATTACCAACTGCCCATTCTTTGTTCCCTTTTCCTGCTCCATTCTTCTTAAGTCAGCCTTCAGCGTTCTCTTATAATGGCCTGTCATCAATCCGAAACGGTAGAGTCCGTTTTGTGTCACGGATCGGAATCCCAATTCGTATAAAGCCTTGTAAGCAATGGAAAAACGCGCGATCAGGCTCACGGCAATTCAACCTTATATGGAGTCGTCCAGGAACATTGATTCTGCAGCCAGGATCGTTTGTAAGCCTTCCAGGGACCTCGGCATGTCCCCCGGAGATTTCCAGGCTGTGGTTGGCATCCTGGATGGTGACCGTCTTGGCCTTGCTGAGCGATCCTATCCGCTTCATCGCCTCCGCATCATAAGTGGGGTCCCCGCTGGCGCTGATGAAAAGAGACTTACCTTTCGTCTCCATCGCGCTGTTTAATACAACCTGATAATGGAACAGCGGCGTCAACCAGATGGCCGGAGTTGTCAGCCAGTTCCTTTACTTGATCAAATAAGGCTCCCAAGGGTCAGCGTCCCAATGGATTTTCCGACCAGCACTAATCGTTCATAATGCCGGTTCTTTTGCCCGGCCTCGATCAGGGACAAGGCGTCTTCGAGCAGCCATTTGACCTGCTCCTGTTTGGAAAGGGATTGGAATTCGGGGATAGTGTAATTGGCCCACAACTGCAGCACGTCCGCTGACCGGTCCACAGCCAGGCGGCTCAGGTAATATAGCAATGGGTTATCGCAGCTATAGTTCAGGCCCGGGAATAAGACCATAAGAGCCCGGGCCGGATCGACCTGCTTTAAAAAGCGGTTCGGGATGGTTTTCCCGGTACTACCAATAACATTTTGGAAGTATATTCAATCTCTGGCATATTTCATTTTTCCACCTTCTTATGAACCGCCACACTTAGCCAATCCGTTTTAAATACGCCAATGCAAAGAAACAACGCACTTACCTGGAGTGAATGGAACAGCTCGACATTTTTAGCCATCCAGAATGACTTCTTCCAAAGGCCTGAGTTCCACTTCAATTTCTTCCGTGGGATCAAATGCTGTTCGGATACTTTGTTCACATCCAGCGCCAGAAAGTAATAAATGGTATTGGTTTGGTTGGCCGGATTCGGATAGAGCTTTCCTGATCTGAACAAAGGTATCGCTCGAATAGCCCGTTTCTTCCAGGAGTTCCCGCCGGGCTGCTTCCAATGGGTTAGCATCATCTGCGTCGATCACGCCGCCTGGAATTTCCAGGATGGTTTTTGAATGCCATGGCGGTACTGTTTCTCCATGACCACTTGTTTGTCTGTGTGAGGGCCACTACCGTGGCCCAGGGTCACACTCATAATCGAGCACAAAACCTTCAATGACTTTCCCATCCGCCAGTTCGCATTGGTCGATCCGACATGTTTATAAATATGTTTCGATGAAAGGGTTTTCCAGGGTTGTAAGCGCATTTGACTGTCCCGCCTTCCAAATCAAATTTTTTTCACCAGGATCAAACAGGGATTGTTCTCATCCCAGATCTGCTTGAACTCCTCGATTGGGCGATATCCCATGGCTTCGTAAAAAGCCCTGGTTTTAGCATACCCCTCGTCTGCCCGGGAGGGTCCTAGCGTCT
This sequence comes from uncultured Chloroflexia bacterium, assembly GCA_963782935.1. Classification (GTDB taxonomy): domain Bacteria; phylum Chloroflexota; class Anaerolineae; order Anaerolineales; family Villigracilaceae; genus UBA877. The sequence goes on from CAWALN010000016.1 coordinate 254,408, forward strand.
TCACCTGCATATATTCGATCCCCTGCTCTTTGGCATACGCCTCCGCTGCCCGCATCAGCGACCTCCCAATCCCACAATGGTGAAACAGCGGATGTACCGCCATCACATAGACCTCTGCCGAGTAAGGCGTGTGTTGCTTCAAACTGAGGAAGCCTGCTAACTGACCATCCATCTCTGCCAGGAATGTCGGCAATTTCCCGATCTCCCGTTCATAATCCTGTATCCCGGCCTCCTGGCCAAACCAGTCCGGCAGCATCCGCAAAAGGGGAATACAAAGGCTGGTCTGCTCCAGCCGTGGACCTTCGATAATGGTAGGCATCAGGCCTCTTTCCGCCCGATATACATAAGATGGTCAGACGCTCCCCATAAGGAGGGTTCCTGGCAGAAGCGGTAATTGAATTCCAGCCAGACCTGTTTCGGCCTCACCGCTCAGTGAATAGACATATTCCTCATGGTCCGCCAGGATGCCCTCGCATCCCATCAATTTCAAAGTGGTGAACCGTGCCAGTTCACCACAGCGGGATAATCTCATCCGGGCGGGCGAAATAGGCATCTGTAAAGCCTTCTCCGCTGTAATGGACGCCAGTGGCCCATCATTCTTTCGGTATAGGCTGGGTTATCCGTTATAGAAGGAAGAGCTGTGCACCGCCGCATCCCTGAAAGCGGCGAAAGCGCGTGATGAAAGTAGGCAAAGATCAACCCGTCCGGCTTTGAGCAAACGTTTCGGATTGCTCCAACGCAGTCAGCCGTTCTCTTCCTTATGCAGGTGGTACAGCGGTCCCATTAATAGGGCCGCCTCAAAGCTTGCTTCCGGGAATGACATCAAATCGAGGGCATTGGCATGGTTGTATCCTTCCAGTTCAACTCCTGCCGCCACTGCTTTTTGTTTTGCCACTTCCAAATTGCCCCATGGAAAGGTCCACCAGCGTGACACGGTAACCCTTTTGTGCCAGCATGATGGAATAGCGCCCCGGGCCTCCGCCAATGTCGATCAGCCCTCGCTGGAGCTGCAGGCAGGAATTCCAGGATCGCCCGCAGGCAATTGTCATACTCAGAAGTGGTGATATTTCTCTAACCGGTCCCATTCCGTTTGCGTATTCTGATCGTAGTATCTCTCTACATTGGACATTTAACCCACCTTAACAGTATTTCCACTTCGCAATGAACTCGATCGCCGCAAACGTGGCTTTCGCTACGCCGATTAGTTGTTCGTAAGGGATGGTCGGACTGCCGACCATCCCGAATGGCGCTGCCAAAGGCTGACCATTCTGCCGACCAGCCCTTATCTTGAGCTTTCTTAACAGTCTTCTTGTGTCCATTCCCTGACCATTTCAAGCGATCGGAAATCATCCAGCACGGCGATACGACCTCCGCAAAAGACTTCCACCCGTTCCTTGGGAAAGGACTTATCCCCGTTGGCAAGATAATCCACCACTCCAATCGACCCATCTGGGAACATCAGAGTGATCGAAACGTTATCTTCCCGATATTTTCCTTCATCCGGCAATCCGTGCGCCGTCACCGAAACCGGCGCGGCTCCTGCCAGGAAAGTCAGGAAATCCACAAAATGACAGCCCTCCCCGATAATCCTGCCTCCCCCCACTTCCGGGTCTTGCGTCCAGTGATTGGTCGGGATAAATCCGGCATTTACCCTGTAATGGGTATGGAGTGGTTCTTTGCGGTTTTCCAGAAAATGGGACAGTTCATCGCTAAAGGAGCAAACCGGCGATTGAAACCCACCGTCAGTAAAGGACAATCCTCTTCCATCAGCGCCGCGCAAATTTCTTTTAGCTGTGCCTCATTGATCGCCAACGGTTTCTCCACAAACACATTTTTACCTGCCCGAAGCGCCTTCAGAGACAGCTCCGCATGAGTATTATGGCGGGTCAGGATGGCAACCGTATTGACCTGGGGATCCTTTAAAATTTGTTCGGCCTCTGAAGTTGCATAAGAGAACCCGAATTTTTTACCTGAATATTGGGCGTGTAATCCACTTTGCGAGGCGATGCCGGTCAGTTCAATTTCCTTTTGTTTCTGTATCGCCGGCAACAAGGTCGCATTGGCAAAAAGCCCCGCTCCCAATACTCCCAACTTAACTGTCCCCACTCTTCTTTCACTCCCTGATAATGGAATCCTTCGCCGCCGGCACACTTATCACTTTCTTCCGGATATGTGAGCAGGACTCCCAGGAAGGCTTCTTTCTTTTTCCCTGTGATAAGTTCATAGGCTGCCTCGGCCTTGCTCGATCGGAAACCGGTGACTGATCAAAGGCTCTGCCTTTAATTGTCCGCTGGCAAGCAATTCTACGATGGTTTGGAAATTGCGGCCTTCCGTCCAGCGCACATAACCGATGGGATAATCCTGTCCCTTTTCTTCGTAAGCCGGGTCATAGCGGCCTGGTCCGTAGGAACGGGAATTGATGAAATTCAATTCCTTTTCGTAATAGATCTTCCTCGGCAAGGTCAGCCCCACCGCTCCTGTCGCCACAATTTTCGCCCGGTTGCGGGCAATGTTTCCCGCCAGTTCCACCGGGTCAGTGGAGGGGGTATCCGCGCAGATCAGAACGATATCAGCTCCTTTATTGTTGGTGAAAGCCAGGATGGCTTCTTCCGCCTGCTCACGGTTGACCGCTTCCACTCCGAACCCTTTTGCCAGCGCCACCCGCCTTGGATCCAGGTCAACTCCGATAACCCGGCAGCCCGCCGACCGCCCGATCTGGACTGCCAGTAAACCCAAAAGACCCAGGCCAATCACGGCTACACTTTCCCCTATTTGCGGCTCTGCCAGCCGGAATCCATGCAAGGCGATAGCTCCCAGGGTTGTGAAAGCCGCCGCCTCGAAATTGACTGCCTCTGGCAGAGGCGTGAGCAGGTTATGCGGTACCAGGTTATATTCGGCGTGAACGGCAAAGCCTCCTCCGGCGCATGCCACTCTTTGCCCGGTTTTGAAACCCTCCATATCTGCACCCAGGGACCAGATTGTCCCTGCCGAGGAATAACCCAATGCCATGGGTTGGTCGAGCCGATTAAATGTCGCTTTGACTGTCGCTGCCACTCCCTCCCTGCGGGCCTTATCCATCACTTGCCGTACCAGGTCCGGTCGTGAGCGCGCTTTTCCAGCCAGACTCTTTTCTGCAAACTCCACCAGCATCCTCTCCGTCCCCGCTGATACCAGCGAAGCGGAGACTTTAATAAGCGCCATTCCTCTTGCAGGCATTGGAATGGGTACTTCAGCGATAATGGTCTTACCGTTGCGCATGTTCTGGAGGAGTTGTTTCATAATGCAATTGTTCCTTCGGGAGACTTCGTTCAGAGTATACCTTAAGTGGGTATACTGTAAGAGTTCCCCCGCTATGCGCCCTGGAAAATAGTAAAATTACTTATTACAGATATGGCCTCAATCGGATTACCCGTCAGCCGCACTAAGATCACCGTCCCGGCTCTCCGGCCGGAGATCCTTCATCGGGCGCGGCTATTGACTTTGTTCGATGATCTGCTTGAAAAGAAACTCATCATTGTAGCTGCCCCGGCCGGATATGGGAAAACCACCCTCCTGGTGGATTTTGCCCGTCAATCCCGGATGCCCGTTTGCTGGCTCTCTTTGGATACACTCGATAAAGATCCACAGCGGTTCTGCGTATATCTCATTGCTTCGCTCGAGCAGCGTTTCCCTAAATTCGGCAAAGAATCGAAATCCGTTCTGCGCAGCCTTACCGGCCGCGAGCAGGAAACGGAGCATCTCCTTTCCACGCTCGTAAATGAAATCGATGCCCATATTGATGAACATTTCGCCTTCGTGGTGGATGATTACCAATTTGTGGATTCAATCCCTTATATCCGCGACCTGTTCAGCCGCTTCGTCTTTCTAGCCGGTGAAAATTGCCATGTGGTTCTATCCTCCCGCCGATTGCCCACTCTTCCCGATATTACCCTTATGGTAGCTCGGCAGCAGGTAAGCGGGTTTGACCTCGAACAATTGGCATTCCAACCTTCAGAGATCCGTTCTCTTTTTGAAATGGATTATGGCATTACCCTTCCCCCAAGTGTCCTCCAGGAACTCATGCACCAGACGGAAGGGTGGATCACCGGCCTGCATCTCTCTGCTTCCATGACCGCCCATGGCATCCCTGACCTCACCAAGGCCGCTCGCACCGCCGGCGTAGACCTGGCTGGTTATCTTGATCAGCAAGTACTCTCGCAGCAAACTGCAGAAATGCGCACCTTTCTTCTACAGACTTCTTTGTTGGAAGAGTTTGATCTTGAATTGTGCACTGAGGTTTTCGGCCCGGGTCATTGGAAACGATTGTTGAAAGCGGTTCAGCAGAATAACCTATTTGTTCTTCAAGTGGGGTCTGGGGGAAAGTCACTCCGTTATCATCATCTCTTTCAAGAATTCCTTCAGGAACGCATCCGTGAGGAGGATCCGGAAACAGCCCAGTCAATTCTTACCCGGTTGGCGGAGGTCTACCAACACCACCAGGAGTGGGAAAAGGCTTGCGCGATTTACCGTCAGGCAGGTAATCCTGAGCATCTGGCCGATCTGATTGAAAATGCCGGAGCTTCCCTGCTTGTGAGCGAGCGCTTGATCACTCTGCAAAGCTGGCTGGACGATTTGCCTCCCAGCCTGATTGAATATCGTCCACGTTTGTTGTCCCTTAAAGGCGCCCTCCTATGTGCAGTGGGCGATGGCCACGTGGCTTTGAATTTACTCGATCAGGCCATTCTGACCCTTCGAAAAGAAAAGGATACTTCCGATCTTGCGTTGGCATTTGTCCGGCGGGCAGCAGTCAATCGCCTGTTGGGAGATTATGCCGCGGCCATACAAGATGCCGATGAAACCTTACGGCTTTGTGAAAAAGATCCGGTTTGGAAGTAATATCTGCGGAAGCTGAACAATTCAAAGGTCTGAGTCTTTATCGCCTCGGCCAAATGGCAGATGCAGTCCGCTCCTTGGAAATTTCCCTGGGAATTTATGAGAAGCTCCGGGAAGAGGAAAGTATTGGTAAGTTACAGATGGAATTGGGCCTGACAAATTATGGGAGTGGGAACAATACGGCAGCTTTCAATTTTTATAGCCTGGCATTGGGCACATTCCGCCGTGAAAATAATATTCTATCCCAGGCCAATGTACTTAACAATCTAGGTGTCTTGCATCACCAGCGCGGCGAATACGAAAAGGCAGTCCGGGCATTCGATAAGGGTGTGGAATGTGCCCATCTTGGCAACTCTCCTCGCCAGGAAGCGCTCCTTCTCACCAGCCTGGGGGACATATATATCGATTTGGATGAATATGAATCGAGCTGCATCTTCATACGCAACCGCTACAGAAATTGTTAAAAAAATTCGGTACCAATTCCTCGCCAATTATTTAAAAATGGTCTTGGCCCGGCTGGCGCGTTTGCAGGGTCGACCTCATGGATGCTCATTTTTATCTCGACGAAGTGAAGCCATTGGTTCATGCAGGCGGTTCAACTTACGAATGTGGCCTTCTTCACCTGGAATATGGATCCCTGAACATGGTCGAAGAAAAACCTGCCACCGCCATCGCCAACCTGGATATCGGCCCTGGAGTATTTCAAAAAGGGGGATTTGAATGCGGAAGTAAATCTTTCCCGCGTCTGGATGGCCGCTGCCTGTGTGGCCTCTTTCCATAACAAGGTAGCTCGGTCTCACTTGAAAATACTCATGGAATCCATCCAACCGGATGTAGTGTGAGGTTCCAATCCTTCAGGCCTTCCGACGGAACCATCAATATCTTTCAGCCCTTCAAAATGATGAGGAGGTGGGCCAGTTTTTGACAGCCTGGCTCACGTGTGCTTCTCAGGCGGAGGCAGAACTGCCTGCATTGCGGAAACATCTCCGCCGTGTGTCAAATACCGTTCTTCTCCAGGCTCCCCATTTGACCATCCAGGCCTTCGGCAAAGCCCGTGTTCTGGTCAATGGCAAACTGGTTACACTTTCCCAGTGGAAAACTTCCTCCGTTCGTGAGTTATTCTTTTACCTTCTGGCTGCTCCCCATCCTCTCACGAAGGAAGAAATTGGCGCAACCCTCTGGCCCGATATGGATGCAAGTCAATTGAAACTCCGGTTTAAGAATGAACTTTATCGCTTGCGGCATGCCCTCGGCCAGAATATCATCCTTTTTGAAGATAATCACTACCACTTTAACCAGCTCTTGGATTATGAATATGATGTTGAAAATATGACCGCCCATCTCACCCGGGCTAAATCCGCGGATCGTTTGGAGGATAGGATTTCTCATCTCCGTGCAGCCGCCGAGTTCAGGACCGGTCCTTACCTTCAGGATATCGAAGCCACTTGGATATTGGCCCGAATGCGAACGCCTGGGTCGCGTTTGTGTGGATGCACTGGAATTGCTGGCAGAATCCGAGCGGATGTCAGGTAATTTACAGGCTGCCGTGCATGCTTGCCAACAGGCCTTGAAAATTGATCCTTGCCGGGAGGATATCCATTGCCTGGCCATGCAGATTCATGCAGATCTGGGCGATCGGCTGGCCGTGATTTGGCAATTCCAGGCCTGCCGTGACTCCTTGCGGTCCGAATTGGACGTGGCTCCTTCCGATGAAACAAAATTCCTCTATCAGCGGTTGACTGCCTGAAAGTTCCTATCATATCCCATCCCAGAAAGGGGGAAAATTCTCATAATCGCCTTCGATTTTGAAGCCACTTTTGCAGCCTACCCGGTTGTATGATTATATACAGACTACATAATTTGGAAAGGTGGCTTATGAACACACAACTCTTCAAACTCTCCCAATCCTACAAAAGATAAATCGTCAGCACGTCCAGTTCGCCTTTGCTCTCCTGGCATTGGTCTTGTTGGTCCTCGGCTCAAGCGCACCGGCAGAAAGCATTATTGGGCCTCGCTAAGGACCCCAAAATATTGATCCTGCCCATCGCAATTTTCGCAGGGATCGCAGCGGGATTCTTATTGCCCGTATTCAAAAACGGGCATATGCGTTCCCCCTGCTCAACGGCGTCTGGTTGGTCATTCTTGGCTTCTTGCCGCAATTGTTCTCCATTTACCTGCCCGCCACCCGAACACTAATTCCCGAATTCATGGGCTTCCGCAAGCCTGTTGAGTTCGCAAATCCTGTTATTGTTCTTTTGTTGGTTCAACCGGCGACTTTCTGGAATGTGGCTGCTTGCCCTCGGGCTGATCCTCAATTTACTTGTCATGCTGGTGAATGGAGGTTTCATGCCTGTAAGCCCCGCAGACAGCCAACCATATCGCACCTCCGGAAATAGTGGAAACGATCCCTTTGGGCAGTCGTTTAGGCTATACCAAAGATGTGCTTCTCATGCCGGCCCAAACTCATCTAGAAGGGCTTTCAGACCGTTTCCTCTCGCCGGAGGCAGCTTCTTACAAGGCGGCTTTTAGTCTGGGCGATATCATAATTGCAATTGGGGCTTTCTGGCTGACAGCCAGTGAGGGGAAGCCCATTAAAGATAACTGGAAGAATTTTAAAGGAGGCTGAATGTTAGCGACCACGACGTATCAATCCCCCATCACTTTAGCATTCCCTGAGCATGCCAATAATGATCGTATGGAATTAAGCCGCTTGATGGCAGCCGCCATCATCAGCCCAAAATTCTGTAATTTGCTCCTCAGAGATCCTGATATGGCAATCAAAACCGGTTTTCAGGGTGAAGAATTTTCATTCTCGGATGGAGAACGCGTACCTCATCCTATCGATTCGCACCGATTTATTAGCCGATCTCGCTGAACAATTATCACGGACCTTCGAAAGCCCTACATCTGTAGCCATGAAGGCTTCCGTGCAAATGGATGATTGTTTCAGTTTTTAGACGGATATTTTCCGATGTGCGGTGGGATGGGGTGCGGTGATCCAGCGGGATTATCGTGCCCCGCGTGCGCGTGATCGGAAAAAAGTTCGTTTATGAATGGAGAAGGTGGCAGTGGTTTCAGAAGATACAGGGAATAAAAGCAAGTCTGACGCGACCCTTCAATTGGATGCGATTTTTCGCGCATTCCCCGATCTTCTCTTTTCTCTGGATGCTGGTGGGAAAATCCTTGATTATCGGGCCGGTAAAGACTCCGCCCTATATTTACCTCCTAATGAAGTTCATGGGCCAAAAGATACAAGACATCCTTCCCTCCGAAATCGGCGCCAAATTCATCCGAGCACTTCACGAATCCATAAAAACGGGCAAAGTCGTTTCCATCGAATATCAGCTTAAAAGTGCCTGAAGGTGACCGATGGTTCGAGGCCCGTCTTTGTACTATGTATGAAACCCGGGCTGGTCGCCATCATTCGCGATGTGACCGAACGGATAAAAAGCGCCGAGCAGATCCATACCCAATTACGCCGCCTCTCAGCCTTGCATTCCGTCGATGCCGCCATCACGGGCAAGTTTCGATTTAAATGTAACCCTATCGGTTATTTTGAGACAGATGATCAATCAACTGGGTATAGACGCGGCAGATATCCTGATGTTCAATCCCTCCACCCATATGTTGGAGTTCGTCGCGGGCCAGGGCTTCAAAGCCAAAAAGTCTCAGCCACTCTCTCTCATGATCGGGCAAGGATATGCTGGAAAAGCCGCCTTGGAACGCCGGACGATCAGTGTCCCCGATGTGAACAATCAACCTACAGATCTATTGTTCTCATCCAACCTTCGACAGGAAAATTTCGCCAATTACTGTGCTGTCCCCTTGATCACAAAAGGTCAGGTACGGGGCGTTCTGGAAATATACCAACGTACATTCACATCACCGGATGATGAATGGTTGGATTTCTTGGCCACCATCGCAGGCCAGGCTGCAGTCGCAATTGACAGCTCTTGCTTATTTCAGGACCTACAGCGGACCAATGCCGAGCTAAGCCAGGCCTACGATGCAGCCATTGAAAGTTGGTCGCAAGTGCTTGAACTCAGTAATCGCGAGAGCGCTGCCCACGCCCATCGGGTGGTTGATTTAACCCTTAAACTGGCCCGTTCCATGGGGGTGGGTGAGGAATTCTCTGGTCCATTACCGCCGGGGGGCTTTGCTTCACGACGTAGGGAAACTCGCCATCTCGGAGAACATTCTGAACAAGCCCGGCCCGCTCAATGATGTCGAACGCAAGACGATCCAGGGGCACGCCCTGCTCGCGTATCAACTGCTGGCGTCCGTCAATTACCTCATGCCCGCGCTGGATATTCCTCATTATCACCACGAACGGTGGGATGGCAGCGGTTATCCCGAGGGACTGAAAGGTGACCAGATCCCCTTCCCGGCCCGGCTATTTGCCGTAGTGGATGTATATGATGCGATCACATCCAGCCGGTCATACCGGTCCGCCTGGTCTCGGACGGCCGCCCTGGAATACATCGAGCAGCATTCCGGAACGCTTTTCGATCCGGAAGTCGTGAAAGCATTCCTGTGGATGATGCGGGAAAAATAAAATATATTGATAAGAGAAATAGAGTGGGAAGGGATGAACCGACCCACTCTATTTCATTTAAACTGACAACTCCGTCACGACAGCCTGGATCCAGCTCGCTCTCCTCAATTCTGGGCTTATTTCATCCGCCATCGCAGCATGAGGAGTGTGGAAATGGTGACCAACGAAAGCCATGTCCGGGTCAGTAATTTCAGTATCAACCCCGCCAGGTTGAGCGGTTGGGATCCTCCATTCGAATAACGGATGGAAATTCCTTGGCTACCAAAGGAATCGTTTTCTGGATCCGCGGTCTTCTTATGGATGTGAGTGGGGGTAAAAGCAGGTGTATTACTGGCAGTTATTACCGTGGTACCCGTATATGTCGGCTTTGGCGTGAAGGTGGGAGTCGGGCTGGCCTCTGGATGATGTTTACTCGGACGTGTAGAGGTCATAGGGGGAGTATAGGTATTTCTCCTGGTCTTGGTAGCCTCATGATGGGTGGTATTTGTCTGCGAGGGTGTGGAGGATTTCACGTAGATGCCAGTATGGGTCGAGGTCTTAGTCGGCTTATGAGCGGAGGTATTCTTTGGCGTGAAGGTGGCTGTATTTGCTGATGTAAAGGTTGGCGTATTGGTGCGGGTCTTGGTCGGCCTTTTCGTAGACGTGAATGTCGCCGTATTAGGCGCGGTATAAGTTGGCGTGTTTGTGGATGTATTCGTCGACGTGAATGTTGGCGTATTGGTCGTTGTGGTTGTCGGTGTATCTGAAGATATAAAAGTAGGTGTATTTGTTGGAGTATCGGTGGGAGTATCCGTCACTGTATTTGTCGATGTATTAGTTGGTGTATCGGTAGGTGTGAATGTTGATGTATTGGTAGCTGTTACGTTGGATGTATTGGTCGGGGTAGATGTCGGCGACTGGCAGAAGGTCGATATCGTTGCCGGCGCAGTTCCCCCTCCAGAAGTGTCCAATTCCAACGTCCCAAATAGACCGCTGGTGCTGATCTGGGTGGATGCACCCGCATTCAGTTGGAAGTTATTGGTGGCGATCGGCGTCCCGTTCAGCAGTAAAGTCCATGTACCCCTGACTAGTCATGGCTGACCCGATATTGGTAATCGTGAATGTCCCTTGCGCATCCGGTGTGCAATTTGCTGAAAGCGATATGGTTGGAGCCAGGGTCGGTGTAAGGGTCGGCGTCGCCGTCGGCGATTGGCAGAAGGTCGATACCGTTGCCGGCGCGGTTCCTCCACCGGATGTGTCCAATTCAAGGGTTCCAAATAATCCGGATGTATGGATTTGGGTGGATGCACCAGCATTCAGTTGGAAGTTATTGCTGGCGATCGGCGTCCCGTTCAGAAGTAAAGTCCATGACCCCTGACTAGTCATGTCTGACCCGATATTGGTAATCGTGAATGTCCCTTGCGCATCCGCTGTGCAATTTGCTGAAAGCGATATGGTTGGAGCCAGGGTCGGTGTAATGGTTGAAGTCGCCGTCGGCGACTGGCAGAAGGTCGATACCGTTGCCGGCGCGGTTCCCCCTCCAGAAGTGTCCAATTCCAACGTCCCAAATAGACCGCTGGTGCTGATCTGGGTGGATGCACCCGCATTCAGTTGGAAGTTATTGCTGGCGATCGGCGTCCCGTTCAGAAGTAAAGTCCATGACCCCTGACTAGTCATGGCTGACCCGATATTGGTAATCGTGAATGTCCCTTGCGCATCCGGTGTGCAATTTGCTGAAAGCGATATGGTTGGAGCCAGGGTCGGTGTAAGGGTCGGCGTCGCCGTCGGCGATTGGCAGAAGGTCGATACCGTTGCCGGCGCGGTTCCCCCACCGGATGTGTCCAATTCAAGGGTTCCAAATAATCCGGATGTATGGATTTGGGTGGATGCACCAGCATTCAGTTGGAAGTTATTGCTGGCGATCGGCGTCCCGTTCAGAAGTAAAGTCCATGACCCCTGACTAGTCATGTCTGATCCGATATTGGTAATTGTGAATGTTCCTTGCGCATCCGCTGTGCAAGAAGCCGAGAGGGAGATCGCCGGTGTTGTGGCCTGAGCCGCCGCTGGGAACTGACTAAGAGAGCTCAATACGAGAACCAGTGTAAAAAATAATGCCATGATCGAATAATAGGTTCGTTGCTTCTGGAAGGTACCGCCGGCCAGTTTGATAAAATATGGAACCATGGTCGTATTCCTTTCGCCCGCATAATGGCCAATCGATGGTAGATCACAAAGGAAATTCAGTTATATTAATTTATGATAAATACCCCCCACATTATCTAAATTTAATCCTCATTAATACATCCCCCATTAGGGTGAGCCTTACTCACCAGGGATGGTTGTTTTAAACTATCTATATTAATACAGGTAGAAATGCCGGAATACACCGGCAATATAGCTGCCCAAACCTATTCCCGAAAAACTCCTGTGGAAATGCCCTTATACTGACATTTCCTTCTCCTGGCGATCTTTCAACCGCATCTTCTTGACTTGCCCTTCCAGGAAAGCCGTCGTGGTATACAATAAAAGAACAATTGCGAGCCAAAAAACCGCTGAAATGTAAACAGTGTGGGATGTTACAGGTCTAATGATAAGAAAATTGTTATTGAGCCAGGGCAAGAAGTGAGGTACAGGTTTACCATCGAGCAGATAGTAAAGGATATCTTCCGCACCGGAAAAAGCCAGCAGAGTAAGGGAGACCGGGAATAAAATCATTCTCCTGATATTGGGAAAGCAGACCAGAGTCCCGAGAATGATAAATCCAAAGAGGGATTGAAACCAACCCCATTGGTATGTTCCAGCATTTCCAAAACCTGTTAACTCTTGCGTCTCGAAGATGCGCTGCCAGATCAAAATATCCGTCTTGGCATAGAAGAACATGGCAACTCCGAGGGCGAACCAATACCTTTTCATCTTATTTCCTCAAAACAATCTGGATTGGGCAAGTCCCATTATCGGGTCATAATGGGCGACAATCCTTTTTCTAAATTTTCCTCTTTGAATGCCTACCCCTCAACCGCCCCCGCTGGTAGAGATAAAACACTTCTCAAAAATTAAGTCTTGAAAACAATAATATGATTATAGAAAGCAGAAGTCATAAGGGATAGAGACAAATCTCCTTCCCCTGAATGACTATTGTCCTAACATCCTGGCATTTATAGATGCATGAATTTCCCTCAGAAATCCTTCCGTGTAGGCCAAAATGGCAATTTGCCCCTCTAACCAAAGAATCCTCTCACCCGAGAGAATTCTTTTTTTACTTATCTCTTTTTTCCTCCCCAACCGCTCCCTCCTTAGGTTTGCTTTTCAAAGCCTCTTCAATATCCTTCACCCGGTGATAGGTGGAGTGACCATCGAGGTCATAAGGCCATTCCGCCCTCCGTTCCCTGCCGCAGAACCATTCATCAGGAGCCTCTCTCAGCGCCGCCAGCACATCTTTCTGGACTTGCCTGTGCCAGGCCAGCACCTCTGCCGGAGTGCGATCTCGCCAACGGATGTATACCAAATGGTTGCCTTCGGTTTCATTCAGCCCGCGCTCCTCAATCGGAATGGGCTGACCCCGAAGGGAGCGGATGACATCTGCCTTCCAATGGGTGATGTGCGCCAGCGCATCCTTCACAGTCCAGGCGTCTTTGGTCTCTGGCCGGGGCAGGTATCGCTCCCACTCTTCATCCGTAAGGTTTGTAACCAGATGGTCCAGGAGCTTGTACTCCCGGATCGTTCGTTCAATGACTTCATCCCGGTGGTGACGCATGGTTTCCTTTACCTCCTGCCAATTCAATGGCTATTCAATAAAAACCTATCCGAAAATTATGAAAGAACCGCATTTTGATGCGGCAGCCTCTTTATTTTCGGATAGATAATAATCTTACAAGCTTATGACTTTACCTGCCTTTTGCATGGCCTCGATAATATCCGCCATCCCACCGACAACACCAACCTCCACCTGGTTAGCTAAATTAAAATATTCAAGGCAGGTTTTACATAATATCAATTCAACTCCCCTGGCCTGCATGGCTAATAACTGTTCGACGACAGGAGACCCCTGGCAAGCCAGCTTGACCCCTTCAGTATAAAAAAGGATCTTCGCCGGCAGCTGACCGGATTCCTCAAGCAGGCTCAAGAATTTTACTGCCAGACCTTTTTGCAGATCTTCCGGAGCCTGCCCCAGTCCATTACGCGTAAAAAGAAGTACGGTGTCTTTGTCCATTGATAACTTTTCCTATGATGAAAATATTACGGCCGTAACGACCACGCTGAAGAAGTGATGAGTTCCACTCTATCCGTGCATTGGTCGTCAACAGCTTTTAGGATCATCGGCAGCTTCCCATCGAAAAGCCATAAATAAGTGCCTTTCACGTCTCCGCAGCCTTTAGTGGTAAGAACCACCTGGCCTCCAGTGGCCGCGTAAGTGCCGTTGTCATACCTGTGGGGCCGGAATATGAGAATTTTCCGCCGGCTTTGAATTCCAACGTCCATTCTCCGCTCACATATGCGCCGGCCGGAAAGAAATGTGGATCCGTTGTCGGGCTTGTCGTAGCCTTTGAGGGGACAGGCTTAGCGCCGCAGCCAGCCAATAGGATTACCAATGCGGTTATTAGCCCTATTTTCACCAGTGAATTCTTCAACATGCTCCTCCTAAATCGCTATAATTATTCGGACCAGATGCGTGGTTGACGACAACACATTCCAAGAGCTTATACTCCCGGATTGTACATTCTTTTTTAATTTTTTCTTTCGAGCAATTTTGCAAATAGCATGGGAGTAGTATAACTCAGGGCTTTCACAAAGTTCAACAGCCGGAGAGTTTCATGGTTGGCATCTGGAAGGCTCCGTAGAGAGAAATGCGGTTTCCGAGGGATCGTTGGACCCAAACAACCGAAGAACACAAGGACTTCGCGAGGAACAAAATGCCTCTGACCACCATATATGGGAAAAAAAGGCTCGTTTTTCGATTTTCACTCCCATATGTGGGGGGTGACCCAGAATTGTTCCGCGGGAAAAGGGCTCAAAAACTCAGGAAAAATGCGGTTTTAGGCGATTCTTTTCACTTTTTTGAAGCTGGGAAATCTTATTTGGCGACTTTGAGAATGCTCTTTAGTAACTCTGACCAACCCATTGGAGGTATGCCCATGGACTATATAAATTCTCCATGCGGAAATTGCATCAGCCGTTCCTGCACATTGACGATGGGTTCATTATCTTCGGGTTGTACTCTCAAGTAAGTGCCATCCGGCAGCATCCTGCGGGCGCTTACGTTATCCTTCAGATACATCTCGAGTACCTGGTCACGCAAATAGCGGATATGTTTTTCATTCTCCACGGGGAAGACCGTTTCCACCCGGTGGCTGAGATTGCGGGTCATCAGATCGGCGCTGCCCAGGTAGAGCCGCTCTTTTCCCCCATTCCGGAAATAGAAAATGCGGCTGTGCTCCAGAAAACGGCCCAGGACGCTGATCACGCGAATATTCTCACTCAGGCCTCTTACACCTGGAGCCAGGCAGCACATTCCGCGTACAAGCAAATCGATCCTCACTCCAGCTCGGGAGGCTTCGTACAGAAGTCGGATCGTCTGTGGATCCACCACCGAATTGACCTTGATGATGATATGGCCGGTTTCGCCGTTGCGGACCTGTTCGATCTCATCCCGAATGAAGCCCTCCAGCCGCTGGCGCAAATTACTGGGAGCCACTAACAATTTCCGGTAGGATTGGGCGGGCGAATACCCGGTCAAGTAATTGAAAAGGTCTGTTACATCCGCGGCTAATACTTCGTCGGAGGTGAATAAGCCGATATCCTCATAAATGTTGGCGGTGATGGAGTTGTAATTTCCTGTTGCCAGGTGCAGGTACCGCCTGATACTATCGCCCTCTTTTCGGACCACCAGGCCGGTTTTGCTGTGAGTTTTCAAGCCCATGACCCCATAGACAACATGGATGCCCACCTGTTCCATTGCACGGGCCCAGCCAATATTGCTTTCTTCATCAAAACGGGCTTTCAGTTCAACCATCACCGCAACCTGTTTCCCTCGTTCGGCTGCTTCAAGGAGAGCCTCCACAATTGGAGAATTTTGTCCGACTCTATAGAGTGTCTGTTTGATTGCCAGCACCTGTGGATCGCGGGCTGCCGCGTGTAAAAAATCCACTACAGCTGAAAAGGAATCGTATGGGTGATGCAGCAGGATATCCTCCTGTCGAATCGCATCGAATAATTCATTAGCGAGGCGGATGTTTTGCAACCGTTTTGGAATTACAGGTTTATAAGGCGTATATTTGAGATCGAAACGGTCGATACCGGTGTAGAGTTGATACAGGCTGCTCAAATTTATAATCCCCTGTACCGTGTAAACGTCGGATTTCTTGATTTCCAAATTTTCAACCAATAAAGTACGAATATAACCCGGCATATTTTCATGAACGGCTGCCATGACCACGGAACCAAATTTTCGTTGCCGGATGGTTTGCTGCATGGAATCAAGCAGATCGCCCGCTTCCAATTCCTGGATTTCAATATCGGCATCCCGGATGATCCGGAAGGGATAAGCCTCCAGTACTTCCATGCCTTGAAAGAGGCGGGCCAGGTTGGCCACAATTACCTGGTCCATCCAGACAAAATAATGGGGGCCGGCACTGCCGGCAGCAGAACGCTGTAGGGGCAGCAAAGCCGGGATGGTCCCGGGAACTTTAAGACGGGCAAACTTTTCGATCCCATTCGTATCCCGCATGACTATGGCCAGATTGAGACTCAAATTTGAAATATGGGGAAATGGATGCCCCGGGTCCAACACCAGAGGCGTCAAAATAGGGAACACAAAGTTACAAAAATAATCATCGGCTCGCGCCTGTTGGGCTTCGTTCAATCTCTGATAATCCAATACGTGGATCCCCGCCTGGCTTAATTGTGGAAGAATTTCCTTGTGATAACAACCTTGGGCTCTTTTAAATAATTCCAGGGAACGCTTGCGAATAAGGGATAATTGCTCTCGGGGGGTCAACCCATCCGGTGAGATTTCATTGATATTTGCATCCAACTGTTTGCGAATCCCGGCTACCCTCACCATGAAAAACTCGTCCATGTTCGAACCGAAGATGGAAAGAAATTTGATCCTTTCGAGGAGAGGATTGCTTTTATCCTCAGCTTCTTCCAAAACCCTGGCTTGAAAGTTTAAGAGGCCAAGTTCTCGATTCAAAATAATACAAGGGGAAGAAGCCTCGGTGAGGACAACCTCATTAATTAATTGGACCATTTACCTTCAAACTCCAGAGAATAATTAAAAATGTCCTGGAAAAGGGTTTTTCGCTTCAACAATGTCCACTTTTCCAGGGTAATATCGCCGCGGCTTTTTACATCGAGACACCATCCAGATTTATTCTCTACGATGGATACGTCGGTCACTCTTTGCATATGGCTGGTATCCAATGCATCTGCGAGCCGCAGAATGGAACATAATTTCGTTACAATTAAACGGTCTTCAAGCGAGAGGTTTTCAGTACCTTTTTCATCCCTATAAGGGATTCCTTTCCGATGAAATAAGAGCAGGCTGGCTACCATTTCTTGCTGACGTTCGCTTAATCCCAGGATGTGATTGGCCATTAACAGATAATAGCCGTGCCGGTCATGATCCACGGTATTAATAAAATGGCCTACATCATGAAGAAGAGCACCGATCTCCAGGATTAATCGGGCTTCCCCATTCAATGAATGCAATTTCATCGTCTGGTCAAAAAGATCGCCTGCCAATCTCGCTACCAATATTCCATGAGCTTCATCAAATTGATACTTCTTCCCTACTCGAAGTGCCGACTTCCAGACTTGTTCCCGGTTGGGAAAGTGATTCTGTTCGGCCATATTTTGCGCCAAGTCCACCAGGAGTCCATTCTTTAACCCAACATCAGGAATCATAATTTCCTCGACCCGGGTGATTTCGGCAACCAGTTTAAGGATAAAACAGGCCGGCAGGATCACATCCGCACGGTCAGGCCGTAATTGCAGCTTTTGAATTCGCTCTTCCACGCTCATTTTGCTTAAGATATCGATCAACCTGTAAAGATCTCCCACCCGAATTGACCTGTCGTCCGCATGTGAGAAAAGCTTCTGTCCCAATTTCCCTATTTCTTCGGCGTTTCCACCTGTGGTGATACAAAGGTCGGTTTTTTGATCGCCCATATCTCGTTGGACTCGCCGATGGGCGGCTTCCACCTGTTCATGTAATAACCTTGCCATAGTCTGGGGAGATTGTTGGAGATTTTCTCCATCCAGTTTTTCCAACAACCGCACAGTCCCGAGGTTGTAGGAATTGGTGAAAAGAATATTTCCGTACTTGGTTAATGTGATTTCAACGCTTCCCCCGCCTATATCCACCAGGGCAGCCCTCTTCCCGTCTAATTCCATTTCAGAAGTTATGGCAAGATGGATGAGCCTGGCTTCTTCCTCACCGCTGATCACCTCAAGCTCAATGCCTGTAGCCTCATAAATCTTCTTTATGAGTACATCCCGGTTTTTGGCCTCACGAACGGCTGAGGTTCCAGCGGCTTTAATCCGAAATACCCCGAAATCATCGCAAATGCGTTGAAATTGTTTAAAAGCCTCCACCGTTCGCTCGATGGTGGTTTCCTGCAGGGTTTCATCCGTAAAAACATCCTGTCCAAGCCGGATGGGAATACGGATGTAATTGATCGGCCTCACGCGCCATGAATCATCGAGGTTGGCTACAATCAAACGGATTGCATTGGATCCTGTATCAATGGCGGCTATTTTTTGCATTGTGAAATCGCCAATAAAGGTATTTACATCCGATCGTTTACCAATAATCATCCCTCATATAGTAGCAAATTTTCATTAACGCCCTTAAGAGAGGCGGTTAAAGTTTTGTAAAAAGTTACAGTCGAAATTTGAGAACTTAAAGATTCACCGCGAAGATAGGAAGGAAGAGGAAGGAAATGAAAGAGGAAGGAAAACTATTAAATTCCTTACTTCCATTGTCACTTTCATAAGGTAACCAGCTCTCTAGTATTGGCGAGGTGCTTAGACATCACGAGATTAACACCCTTTCCATAGCATCCTTGCGAAGGTTCACTAAGCAATGGGTCACTGCTTTCCTCAATATTTTCTGAAAATGTTTCTTGACAAGAGAAACCTTCGCAAGGGGGTGAGCAGATACCTTCTCTGACTAATAAGATAATAATGGTATACTAAGATAAAATTGATTTGAAGTTTCATACGATTTAATTCTTCATTTTGTGTTCGTTAAGGGCTGGCAATAAAGTGATTACGACTGTCTCAACAAGCGAGTTTATATGAAACCACTCACCTCTCCCGGAGCAAAACTGCACGAGGCGCTTGCAGAAGAAAAACCACTCCAGGTCATTGGAACAATTAATGCGTATCATGCCCTCATGGCAAAACGCACGGGTTACAAAGCCATCTACCTGTCCGGCGGTGGGGTTGCAGCCGGGTCCCTCGGATTACCCGATCTTGGAATTTCAACTCTCGACGATGTCCTCACCGACGTTCGCCGCATCACTGACGTTTGTGACCTGCCATTACTGGTTGACATTGACACAGGTTTTGGCGCAGCCTTCAACATTGCCCGGACGGTCAAATCGCTCATCAAGTTCGGCGCGGCCGGATGTCACATCGAAGACCAGGTGTCCGCCAAACGCTGTGGCCATCGTCCCGGCAAAGCTGTCGTATCCAAAGATGAAATGGTGGACCGGATAAAAGCCGCCGTGGACGCGAGCACCGATGAGCAATTCGTGATCATGGCCAGGACAGATGCGCTCGCCATGGAGGGGATTGGAATCCGCCATCGACCGGACCGCTGCCTATGTAGCTGCAGGCGCCGACATGATTTTCCCTGAGGCCGTAACCGACCTTTCAATATACAAGAAATTCGTGGAAGCCATCCAGGTGCCGGTTTTGGCAAATATTACCGAATTCGGTTTCACCCCTTTATTCACGGTCAAGGAACTCGATTCGGCCGGCGTCAGTCTCGTTTTATATCCATTATCGGCGTTTCGCGCCATGAACAAAGCCGCTCTCGCGGTCTACCAGGCCGTTCGCAAGGAGGGGACCCAAAAAAGTGTCATTGACCTGATGCAGACTCGCGAGGAATTATATGATTTTCTCGATTATCACCGTTTCGAAGACAAGCTGGATGAACTATTTTCGAAAGGAGCGAAAGAATGATGGAGACGAATCAAACCCCCGCTGTAGATTTCAAGCCGAAAAAATCGGTTGCACTTTCCGGTGTACCTGCCGGCAACACGGCTATTTGTACCGTCGGTCGTTCGGGAAACGACTTGCATTATCGCGGCTATGACATAGTCGATTTAGCCAATCAGTGTGAATTCGAGGAAATTGCCTATCTTCTTATCCATGAAAAATTGCCGACCCGCTCCGAGTTGATCAACTACAAACACAAGCTTCGATCCCTGCGAGGTCTGCCCAAGATCGTAAAAAATGTACTCGAACAAATCCCGGCCGCGGCTCATCCGATGGACGTCATGCGAACAGGTGCTCTGCGTCCTGGGTGCCGTTCTTCCTGAAAAAGAGGACCACAATCTTAGCCGGAGCCCGTGACATTGCCGACCAATTACTGGCCTGTTTTCCTTCCATGCTGCTGTATTGGTATCATTACAGTCATTCCGGGCCGCCGCATCGACGTGGAGACCGGGGATGATTCCATTGGCGGGCACTTCCTCCATTTACTGCATGGGGAAAAGCCCTCCGATTTGTGGATCAAGTCCATGCACACCTCCCTGATCCTGTATGCGGAACATGAATTTAACGCTTCGACATTTACCGGGCGGGTCATTGCCAGCACCGGCTCGGATATGTATTCGGCCGTCACCGGCGCGATCGGGGCTCTGCGTGGGCCAAAGCACGGCGGAGCCAATGAAGTCGCTCTCGATATTCAGAAACGCTACAAAAATCCTGCTGAAGCCGAAGCCGATATCCGGGCTCGCCTCGAAAAGAAGGAAGTCATTATTGGATTCGGACATCCCGTTTATACAGTTTCCGATCCACGCAACAAGATCATCAAGGAAGTCTCCCGCCGCCTGGCAAATGCAGCCGGCGATATGGAACAGTTCGAGATGGCCGAGCGGATCGAATCGGTAATGTGGGATGCGAAAAAAATGTTTCCCAATCTCGACTGGTTCTCCGCGGTGGCCTACAACATGATGAGAATTCCCAGCCCCATGTTTACCCCAATTTTCGTCATGGCCAGGATCACCGGCTGGGCGGCTCACATCATTGAACAGCGGGTCGACAACAAAATTGTCCGCCCGGCAGCCAACTATATCGGGCCGGAAGATCAGGAGTTCGTTCCAATCGAAAACAGGAAATAACATGGGTGCAGACATTTCCAATATTCGTCCCGCTCCCGATAAAGTATTAGTCGATATCGCCAGCTACGTATCACGAATACAGGATCAACTCGCCGGAAGCTTTAGAAACGGCGGCATACTGCCTGATCGATACGCTCGGCTGTGGGTTGGAAGCCCTTTCCTATCCGGCATGCACCAGGCTGCTCGGCCCGATCGTGCCCGGAACCATAACCCAAAATGGTGCGAAAGTACCCGGAACGCAATATCAGCTCGATCCGGTCCAGGCGGCTTTCAATATAGGCGCCATGATCCGCTGGCTTGATTTTAATGACACTTTTCTGGCGGCGGAATGGGGCCATCCCTCCGATAATCTCGGCGGCATCCTTGCCACGGCCGACTGGATTTCCCGAAACAATGTGGCTGCCGGTAAGCCGCCTCTGAAAATGAAAACCGTCCTGGAAGCCATGATCAAGGCGCATGAGATCCAAGGGGTTCTGGCCCTGGAAAATTCATTTAATCGGGTCGGGCTCGACCATGTCCTTCTCGTCAAAGTGGCCTCGACCGCAGTGTGCACCTGGCTTCTTGGCGGCGCCTATGCCGAAACGATGAATGCGCTTTCCCAGGCGTTTTTGGACGGCGGTACGCTGCGCACTTATCGCCACGCTCCCAATACCGGCTCTCGTAAAAGCTGGGCCGCCGGCGATGCCACCAGTCGAGCCGTCCGGCTGGCGCTTATCTCCCTTAAAGGAGAAATGGGATATCCTTCCGTTCTTACTGCTAAAGAATGGGGATTCTACGATGTATTTTTCAAAGGGAAAGAGTTCAAATTCCAGCGTACCTATGGCAGTTATGTAATGGAGAACGTTTTATTCAAGATTTCCTTTCCCGCCGAATTCCATGCGCAAACAGCGGTTGAATGTGCGCTGAAATTGCATCCGCAGGTTCGTGACCGGCTTGATGAAATTGATAAAGTGACCATTCGCACTCATAAATCCGCCATCCGCATTATTGACAAAAAAGGCCCCTTGCATAATCCCGCCGACCGGGATCATTGCATTCAATATATGACCGCCATCGGCCTGATTTTCGGGAATCTCACGGCGGCGGACTATGAAGATACCGTTGCCTCGGACCCGCGCATTGATACTCTCAGGGAAAAAATGACCTGCGTGGAAGACAAGCAGTTTTCCGCCGATTACCTTGACCCGGGTAAGCGCTCGATCGCCAATGCGGTTCAGGTCTTCTTCAAGGACGGCAGCAAGACCGATGAAGTCGTTGTGGAATATCCCCTGGGTCACCGCCGCCGGCGTTCTGAAGGCATTCCTTTACTGATCGAGAAATTTAAGACCAATCTGGCCCGCCGCTTTCCGCCGGTACAACAGGAAGCCATTCTGGAGGTTTCCCTCGATCATAAAAAACTGGCAGACGTTACCGGTCAACGAATACGTGGACCTCTACGTGATCTAGAATTTGATTATCGAATATTGAAGAAAATGA
Organism: uncultured Chloroflexia bacterium; assembly: GCA_963782935.1. Taxonomy (GTDB): domain Bacteria; phylum Chloroflexota; class Anaerolineae; order Anaerolineales; family Villigracilaceae; genus UBA877. The sequence continues at coordinate 276,641 of CAWALN010000016.1, forward strand.
TTATCCACGAAGAACACGAAGAAACACAAATAATTAAATAAAGAAAGAAGAATTTTTCATATCGCTGATTCTGTGGCTGCTATGAGCCAAAGGATTCATCTACCATTTTCGAGTTACTCAACCATAGTCGAGGACAGAACGCGGGGTTCGTGGGTTCAACGGATTTCCGCGGACAAAGATATGCCAACGAATTGGAAACGAATAAACGAATAAGAATCCTACCCGGCTCACCTGCACTACCTACAAAGAACGTAGGTACATGTGCACTCACTGTGTTCGCTGCAGTGCGGTGCCAGTGTCGCCACCCTTCCCTCCGTTCCACTTCGGGAAAGCTCCGCGATCCCCATTTGCCATCCCGACATAGTAGAAATGCGGCCGGATGGAAAATGGGGAGGGAGATAAATCCTCTATATAGATAGTTCTTTTCTTTCTTTCGTGAGTTCTTCCTTTGTGCACCTTCGTGACCCTCGTGGTAAATTCTTCGTTCTTTTGCTGTTTCTACTTCAACTCCTCCACCAACCCTTCATAAAATTCCAAACAGCCAGGATTGATCAGTGCATCGCGGTTGCTTACTTCCCGCCGGTTGAGGATATTCGTCACTGAACTCTCCACCTTCTTCATATTCATCGTGTAGGGGATATCCGGCGCTTCGATGATCAGCGCCGGCACGTGGTGCGGAGAGGCATTCTCGCGCAGGGTTTTGCGGATCTTATCCTTGAGGGCATCCGTCAATGCCTGCCCCGCTGCCAGTTTGACGAACAAGATCACCCGTTGGTCGCCCTCGTGGTTCTGTCCGATGGCAAGACTATCCACCACTTCCGGCAGTTTCTCCATCTGGGCGTAGATCTCCGCCGTGCCGATCCGCACACCCGAGGGCTTCAGCACCGCGTCCGAACGCCCGTAGAACGTCACCCCGCCCGTATCACTGTGGATAAGCACATAGTCGCCGTGCCTCCATACGCCCGGGAATACATCGAAGTAGGCGCGCCGATACTTCGAGCCATCCGGGTCATTCCAGAAATAGAGCGGCATGGATGGAGCCGGTTTTTCACATACCAGTTCGCCTTGTTCATCGTAGACCGGGAATCCCTTCTCGTCGTACGCCTTTATTTTCATACCCAACCCCGGACTTTGAAGTTCGCCCGCGTAGACCGGCAGGATCGGGCTCCCGGCCACGAAGCAGCCGTTGATATCCGTCCCGCCCGGATATTGAATTCAAATGCACGTCATTTTTGATTTCACTGTACACGTATTGAAAGCCATCCACCGAAAGAGGGGAGCCCGTCTGTGAGATTTCGCGAAGGCTCGACAGGTTGAACCGGCCCGGCTTCTCCTCCACCTTTTTCAATAAGTGGATATAGCTGGCGCTGCACCCGAACACCGTCACCTTTTCATCTTCGATCAGTTTCCACATGGCTCCAGTATCGGGGAAATTCGGATTGCCATCGTACAGAACGATCGTTGCGCCGACCGCCAGGGAACTGATCAACCAGTTCCACATCATCCAGCTGCAGGAGGTGATGTAAAAAATCGTATCCTCCCGCCGCAGGTCAGTGTGCAGGATGAGCTCTTTCATGTGGTTGATCAACACCCCCCCGCGCCTTGCACCATGCACTTCGGTTTGCCCGTCGTCCCGGACGAGAACATGATGTACTGTGGGTGTTCAAAAGGCACCTGGGCAAACTAAATCTCGAGATTTTCTGCCTTTGCCACAAAGTCATCGTAATGGACCGAGTTGGGGATCGGGGTTATATCCGCCCGCTCATGGATATATGACACAACGACTGTTTTCTCCAGTGTCGGGATCCCCCGCGCTACCTCCGCCGCATTTGCAAGCGTTTCGATGATTTTTCCCTTGTAGTAGTATCCATCTGCCGTGATGAGCACCTTCGGTTCCACCTGCCCCAGGCGCTCGAGCGCGGCCGGCGCGCCGATGTCGGTTGCGCAGGAGGCCCATATTGCCCCCAGGCTGGAGGCTGCCAGCATCCCGATCACGGTCTCCATCATGTTGGGCATATACCCCGCCACCCTGTCTCCCATCCCCACGCCTGCCTCGCCCAAAGATTTCGCCAGCCTGGCGACGGCAATATTCAACTCTGCGTAAGTCATGCGGGCTGATTTCTGGGTCTCACCCCTGAAGATCAATGCCGTCCGGTTATCCCGGTAACGGAGCAGGTTCTCGGCAAAGTTCAAGCCGCGCCCCGGGAACCACCTGGCCCCTGGAAACCTGGAAAGATCATCCACAACTGTATCAAATCGGCGGCTGTACTTGATTTCCGCAAAATCCCACAATTCTGCCCAGAAGTCGGGGATCTGCTCCACCGACCACTGGTACAGGTCAGCATAGGTCTTAAAATCGTTTTGGCGGCGCCGGTTGACAGTATCAATGAAATTGGTAATGTTGGCTTTCTCTTTTCGTTCCACGGATGGAATCCAGAGCGGAGTACGCATTTGATCCTCCTGGTACCTTTATCCAATTGCAGACCTACAAATTATACAATAATATTATGCCTAAATTTATCCACATTGACTGGTTATGGCCTGTGCATAACCCCTGCTAACCACTGCATTCTGGGAAACATAGCAACCCCCTCCCCAGTCACGGCTTTCCTAAAGTCCGAAAGCCGTGCAGTTCCTTCCTTTAGACTCCTGCCCAAGGGCAGCGAACCCCTCCCCGCCGCTTCGCTATGGGGTGCTACGCAATCTATTGCATTCCAGGGGCAAAGAAAGAGATTTTGGGGTATTGGTGGATGCCCAGGCAATCCACCAATACCCCAAACCCCGCCTTTAGGAAGGCCCTGCCTCCCCAGTAGAGCTAATTGGCATTTTGCCTCTCCAACCAAAGGATCCTTTCAATCGAGAGGCTCACTTTTCGATTATTATTTCTCTCACCCCCAAGCAATCACAGCCCAACTCTACTCCCATCCGGCCTCCATATCCTTCTACTTGCGAACTCCGAATAAGTTGTCTTCAAAATTCGTATTATATTAACAACTCTACTGCAACAACTCGTACTTTTAACAACTCAGGGCTGCCATTTTTGGCTTGGCAAAGCCGCACCAAGCTGGCAGGCTGGCCTTTAGAAAAGCCCAAAAAGAATCCCCGGCCTGTTTTCGGGTGCGTTTTTCTGCACCAGGAGCCGCTGGCTGGGCTGTTTTGGCCTGCAGGTGGCGCTGGATCCGCCGCACGTTGCTCACAGCGGCGGAACCGATCAGCATACTGGCCATGCGGAACTTGCCCCGCACCGGCAGCTTGCCAGCCGGGAAGGGGTGTTTGATACTGCGCATGGTGGCTTCGACAGCCGCACGTAAGTTGCGGCCTTCTTTCTGCTGTGCGTGGCTGCGTCGGCGTCGCTCAGATGCCTGCGCTTCGGCCTGGGTAAAACGCACATGCCGACGGGGATCGCGTTTGCCAGGTTGGGCCGGGCACTTGCTGACCAGCGGGCAGGTCGCACACACTTCCGCATTGAAGTGGGCGACGAAGGTTTTCTTCTGACTGCTGGAATGAGCTGGCTCGGTCTGCCTATTTGGGCAGGTGACTTTGACTGGTTGGTTGTCTGGATTGAACTTGATGGCGAAGTCGGCCAAGTGCAGCTTTTCAGGATCGGGAGTGCGTCCGCGGATGGCAGTCTGAATATGTTCGACCTTCTGTTCCTGCAAGACCGCATCGGAATCCGGGCCGCCATGCCCACCATCCGTGTAGATTGTGTTCAGTCCTGTGCGCTTCTTCAGATCGGGCAATGCTTCGGCCAGCAGTTGGCTGTCGTCAGTGGCATTGGAAGCCAACTGGACTTTGGTAATGAGTTGCAGCGGGTTGTGCGGGTCGCAGGTTTCGCTCAGGTTGGCAACATAGCCATGGTAGCCCTTGCCTTGTTTTTCCCGGTAGGTGGCTTCCAGATCATCCGGAGACTGCAGGCTGGTGGCACTCAAGGCCTGGTTAGGTTTGGTCAGCACGCCTTGCTGCTCCAACTGGAAATGTTCGCCGAAGACCCGCCCCAGCACCTGGTAGACCGGCTCGGCCGCATAGAGCCTCTGCAACTCGACCAGCAGTTGATGCATGAACTCACCGATCCGCTGCAGGTGCGCATCCGTATCTTCGGATTTCATGTGGTAGACGTATTGCCCGGCATGTCCCTGCACGTAGGGCGCAAAGTCTCCAGCATAGCGCTCCTGATCACTTTCGTTCAGCATGCGCTGCACCCGCTGCAGCACTTCTACCAGCAGCTGCACCCGCCCGATCCGGCGAATGTTGCTGGCAACCTGTGTGCTGTCCATGCGCTGCAAGTTCGTCTTGATTTGGAAAGCCACAATTTGCTGATCCGTCACCTGCTCGAAAGCCTGATCCAGCAAGTTGATCCCTTTCTCCTGCATGTAGCGGCTCAAGCGTTCACGAAAGTAGTACAGCGTACGCAGATCAAAATAGCCTTTTCCAAATTCGTCATAGCCCAGTGCATAACGCACCTGCATGTTGTAGAGAAAGGCCTCGTACATCTCTTTATCCGACCAACCAAAACCCGCTTTCAGGTATTCCAACCCTACCAGCACATTGACTGGAAAATTAGGACGCGAAGGCAGGTCTGCATACAGCACCGCAAATGGGTCTTCATCCAACCGACAGAAGAATTCCCGATAGAATATGCCAGCCCAGGAGTCGTTTAGATATTCGCGTTGTTCCTCGGGCAATTCGTTGACGCTGCGAATCAGAACCGGTTGGAGATGATGTTTATTATCTTTGTACATGTTTCAGACCTTTGCATGTGAGTTGGCCTGATTATATTTAGAAACCCGCTCCTTGAGGAGGATCCAATTTGGATAAATATTGTCCTCTCGTTTTTGCAGCGGAGTCGATTAACAGAATAAGGTTCCCGAAATACAGGCGAAAATGGGAGAGTAAATTATGAAAGCGATGGTATGGACGAAATACGGCTCACCCGATGTCCTTCAGCTCCGGGAGATCAAAAAACCTTCTCCCCGGAAAAATGAAGCCCTGATCCGGGTACATGCCACCACTGTATTATCGGCCGATTGTGAGCTCAGGAATTCTAATTTTCCTTGGGGATCCCAACTCCTCCTTCGCCTCATCATAGGCCTCATAAAACCAACCAGATTCACCATGCTCGGGCAGGAATTATCCGGTGAAATTGAAGCCGTGGGCAGGGAAGTATCCAAATATAAAAAAGGCGATCAGGTGTATGCGCCTACAATATTTCGCCTTGGCACTACCGCAGAGTACAAATGCTTGCCTGAAAAATACCTGGTATTAAAACCGGCCGGTATGACCCATGAGCAAGCCGCCACGATCCCGGTCGGCGGAATTAATGGGTTGGACTTTCTGACCGAAGCTAATGTTCGCGCCGGAGATAAGGTTTTGATTAATGGTGCCGGCGGCAGTATAGGCACATATGCCGTCCAGATCGCCAAAGGGATTGGGGCTGAAGTCACGGCTGTGGATAGCCAGGAAAAATTATCCATGTTGACCTCCATTCGGCACGGATCATGTCATCGATTACGCCCGGGAGGATTTCACCCAAACCGGTGAGAAGTATGACGTGATCATTGACGTAATCGGGAAAAGCCCTTATGTACAGAGTGTTGAAACATTAGATCCAAACGGTCGCTATATTTTAGGGAATACAAACCCCTCCGCCACGCTCAAAGCCCGCCGGACCCCGCTGACCCAGGGGAGGCAGGTTATCAATGCCCAGGCAAAATACAAGCCCGAGTATTACGCCTTTCTCAATGAACAGATTGTGTCGGGAAAGGTAAAACCTGTTCTGGATAAGATCTATCCGCTGGAACAGCTCGCCGAGGCTCACCATTACGTCGAAGCCGGTCACCAAAAAGGCAATGTTGTCATCACGGTGGAATAAAAACAAACGCGGCAAAATCGGGAACTCTCACCCAAAAATCCTCCTGATACGAGGATTTTTGGGTGAGAGTGTGAAACTGAGATCTATATAAAATAGGCTGTTGATATCCGGGGCAGTTATGTCGGTGGTTCCGATTATGATATTATTCTTTAGCGCTCAAGAATTCTTTATCGAGGGCATGTCTACAGGAAGTGTCAAGGGGTAATACCATATGACCAAGGAATTAATAAAAAGCCTCACTAGTACTGGATAAGGATTTTTCCATTGCCAGGGTGGATGAACGCTTATATGGCTCCTTCATCGAACATCTGGGGCGTTCGATATATGGGGGCATCTATGATCCGGGAAATCCCAGGTCGGATGAAAATGGATTTCGTCAGGATGTAATCGAGCTGGTCAGAAAAATTAAATATCCCCATTGTGCGCTATCCGGGTGGCAATTTTGTCTCGGGATTTAATTGGGAAGATTCCGTTGGCCCCCGCGAATAACAGGCCAGCCCGTCTAGATCTGGCCTGGTCCACCACTGAGACCAATGAAGTCGGATTGCACGAATTCTGTAATTGGTCTGAAAAGGCCGGCAGTAAGGTCATGTATGCCGTCAATCTCGGCACCCGCGGCATGGAATCAGCCCGAAATATTGTTGAATATGCCAATCACAGCGGCGGCAGCTATTGGAGCGATCTGCGCAAGAAAAACGGTTCCGAAAAACCGCTTGGAATTAAATTGTGGTGCCTGGGGAACGAGATGGACGGTCCCTGGCAGATTGGCCAGAAGACCGCCTATGAATATGGCCGCTCGGCGAATGAAACCGCCAAGGTGATGAAATTGGTGGATCCATCCATTGAGGTGGTTGCATGCGGTTCATCGGCCTACGATATGCCCACATTTGGAGCCTGGGAACTGGAAATGCTGGATCAATGTTATGAAAATGTAGATTATGTTTCTCTGCATCGCTACTATTCAAACGCAGCCAATGACACCCGGACCTTCCTGGCAAGGAGTCTGGACATGGATGCGTTCGTTAAAACGGTCGTATCCCTCTGTGATGCAGCCGGCGGAAAGAAACACAGTCGCAAGAAACTAAACCTTTCTTTTGATGAGTGGAATGTTTGGTACCATTCCAATGAGCAAGATAAGCAGGTTAGTGAAGCAAGAACGCTGGGGACGGTCACTCCCCCTCCTGGAGGATGTTTACAATTTCGAGGATGCCCTTTTGGTCGGCAGCCTGTTGATCACTCTTCTGCGTAATTCTGATCGGGTGAAAATTGCCTGCCTTGCCCAACTGGTGAATGTGATTGCGCCCATTATGACCAGCCAGAGCGGCTGCTGGGCCCAGACAATTTACTGGCCCTTCTTGCATGCATCTCAATTCGGGCGTGGACTTGCGCTTCGCCCTGTTATTAATTCGCCCACCTATGACTGTAAGGACTTTGAATATGTGCCGCTCCTGGATGCCACGGCTGTGCTAGGCGAGGACGGTTCCCTGGCTGTTTTTGCTGTCAATCGCAGTCTCCAGGAGGATATGGAGCTGACCTGTGATTTGCGGGCATTCCGAGATTTGAAATTTACAAGAACATATCCGGCTGCATCACGATAACCCCAAGGCGGTTAATACCGAAGACGCCCCAAACACGGTTTTGCCCGTAGTTCGCCAGGACTGCAAATCAGAAGATGGTTATTTTATAGTTCATCTCCCCGCTTTAAGCTGGAATGTGATTAGATTTTCTACATCCCTTCCCTCGTAGTGCAAAATGTCATTTTGCCCCTCCAACCCAATAGAATCCTCTCATCCGAGAGGATTCTGAATATTGAGACGAAGTTCCTTAGAGCGCTTAACAAAACCTTATTCCTTTCCCGATGGGCGGGTCTTGGAGGTTCCCAACCAAGGTGGCGGGGTGGAAAACTCCCGACCAGGTTCAAGGTCGCTGCCTGTACAGTCCCGCTGGATAACACGGGATAATAAACCCGCCCCTACGGGTGAAAAAAACATTACCAAGGTTTTGTTAGTGGTTCTTACTTAGAAAGAGCCGGTTTTGACGTCTCCCGCACGCCGAAGCGAAGCGATGATCACACCGCTTGGTGATGATTTCAATTCGGTCAAAGTAAAGGAAGCGGGAATTGTGCCTTGATCAAATAAACGCTTCCCTATCCCAAGGGTTACCGGGAATATTTTCAGCCAGAATTCATCGACCAGATCATGCTTCAGCAGCGTCTGGATGAGATTGCTGCTGCCGTGCACCTGCAAATCCGGCCCGTTCTCCTGTTTAAGCCTCTTGATCTCATCCGCAGCGTCGCCCTTTAGAAAAACCGACTTCTTCCACGCATGGCTTTTAAGCGTATTTGAAGCGACGTATTTGGTGGCCTTATTGATCCCCGCTCCTTCTTCAGGATGCTGAGGCCAGTAGGAAGCAAAAATCTCGAACGTCTTTCGTCCCAATAACAGGTCGAAAGGCTTACTCATTTGCTCAGCCATCACCTGGCCACCGTATTCATCAAAGAACGGGACAGTCCAGCCGCCAAGGGTAAAGTTACCGCTGGTATCTTCGGTTGGCCCGCCGGGAGCCTGCATGACCCCATCGAGGGAAATAAATGTAAGAACAATTATTTTTCTCATGGATTAATTTTACCATTAGTATAATAATTGTACGATTTATTGGAGGCGTTCATGCCCCTGCGTTGAAATCAATTTAGACAATATAGGCAAGTTTTATAATATAATCTCCACAAATGAATTATCCGATCTTTCTTCCAATGAGGATGGTTGGCAATTATGAGTGATACCGTTTTTGTCGGTCGGGAAACAGAGGTGCGCTGGCTTACTTCATTCCTGGAAAAAGCCGCCAGTGGGAAAACCCAGGTCGTCTTCATCACAGGTGAAGCCGGCATGGGAAAAAGCTCACTCGTAGCCGAGTTTGTCCGCCGCGCCGAGGAAATGGATCCCAGGTTGATCGCCTTGATCGTTGAATGTAATGCGCAGACCGGCATTGCCGACCCCTACCTCCCTTTCCGCCAGATCCTTACCACTCTCACCACGAAAGATGCCGCCGAAAAGTCTTCACCGGAAGCAGCCAAAAAAAAGAAATTGGACCGCTGGAGGGACTTTGCGGAAATATCGGCAAAAACACTGTTTATGCTGGGACCTGACCTGGTAGGGATTTTTGTTCCAGGGGCTCAGATTGTTGGGCGCCTTCGGTATGGCGATCGGCCTGAACACTAACCTGGCAGGGAAAATTTCCAAACAAATTGGCAAAAAGGCAGACGATCAGAACGCCAAACTCGACCCCACGCTCGATCAGGAAAAGATTTTTGAACAATACACAAACGTGCTGAAAGGTCTGGCAAAGGAGCGCACATTGATCCTGGTTCTGGACGATCTGCAGTGGGCGGATAGCGGATCCATTACGCTTTTATTTCACCTGACGCGCCAGCTAAAAGACAGCCGCCTGATGATCGTGGGAGCCTATCGACCCGACGAAGTCGCCCTCGGCCGGGATGGGGCGAGGCACCCGCTTGACCCAATCTTGAACGAACTTAAACGCTATAACGGCGATATCTCCATGGACCTTTCCCAGTCAGAGACAAGGGAGGGGCAGGCCTTTGTGGATGCCCTGGTGGATTCAGAGCCCAATAAGCTCGATCACCTCTTTAGGGAAGAGCTCTACCGGCATACCGGCGGTCAACCGCTCTTCACGGTGGAACTGTTACGGAACCTGCAGGAACACGGCAGCCTTGTCAAAGATGCAGCCGGCAGTTGGATGCTTGGAGATCAATTGGACTGGAAAGCTTTGCCCGCTCGGGTCGATGGCGTGATAAGCGAAAGGCTGGCACGCCTTCCGGCGGAACTTTATGAGACGTTGATGGTCGCTTCCGTCGTCGGGCAGGAATTCGCCGCACAAACAGTTGCGCGTGTTCAAGGAGTGGATGATCGGAGCTTACTCAGGAACCTTTCCAGGGAGTTGTCGAAACGTTATTTGTTGATCGTAGAACAGGCCGAAATCAAGATCGGTCAACAGTATTTATCTCAATATCGGTTTGGTCACGTCCTGGTCCAGCAATATCTTTACAACGAGATTGGCCCGGGGAAAGGCGAATGTTGCACGGCGAGATCGCTGGAACCCTTGAGGATCTTTACACGGAACACACGGATGAGATTTCTGTGGAGTTGGCTCACCATTACGAAGAAGCTGGCAATGAAGAAAAAGCAATTGCATATCTGATCATGGTAGGAGATGGCGCTTTTTGTGCGTATGCATACAACGAAACGATCGCAGCGTTTACACGAGCGCTTAATCTTGGCAGGCAGGCTGCCATGAGCAACGAACAGCTTTCCCACGTATACCTGCAGCTCGGACGGGCCCTCGAATTGAATAAGCAGTTTGAACTGGCATTGAAAAATTATGGGGAGATGCTTTCGGCTGCCCAGAAACGCCAGGATCGGCCCACGGAACTGGCTGCAAAAATTGCCGCCAGCACCTTATATTCCACCCCCACTCCGGTCGCCGATGCAGAGAAAGGCAAAGAATTGTCTGAGGGGACCTTAAAACTGGCGATAGAATTGGGAGATAGCGCCGTAGAAATCGAAAGCGCTCTGGAATTTACAATTAGTGAACTTGCTTCAGAACAAAGCCGCTGAGGCGATCGATTATGGGGAAAAAAGCCTTACCATAGCCCGCGAAATGAAATTGACCGAACAAATGGCGTACGTGCTCAGTGACCTGGGTTGGGCCTATAACACTGCCTGCCAGTTCGATAAATCGAATGAAAAGCTGGAAGAAGGCGCCCGCTTATGGCGTCAGCTGGGAAATAAGAACATGCTGTCGAACAATCTCAACACGTCCCTCTTATGGTTTCTTCTGGATGGGCAGGGATGAGACCGTCCTCAGCGTCGCAGAAGAATCTTACCAGCTCAGCGCTTCCATAAGAGAAGTCTGGAATCAGGCGTCTGCCCGTAATTTCCAGGGCCAGGTATGGTTCAACCGGGGCGAGATAGACAAGGCCCTGGCAGCGATGGAGGAAAGTATCCAGCTAGCAGCAAAAGGGCACCTGATTTACGAAGCCTGGTATCGGGCTATGCTTTGCCGGGTGTATGGAGAACTTGGTGCTGCCGAAAGCTGCATTGACATGTATAAATTCAATCGCCTGGCCGATAAGGATATTCCTCAGACATCTTTACGGACAGGGATGCTGGTGGCCTATGCCTTGTTCGAGATAGCCAGCAACCAGCTTGAGACTGCTGCAACAACCCTGGCTGATTGCCGGCCAGATGCGCCGCCTTGGGAAGTAACAGTACTGCTTGCCAGGTGCAAGCTGGCGTTGGCCCGGTCAGACCTCCCCGGCCGCGAGCACGTTGGCGGGTTCGGCAGTCGAGCTCGCCCGCCAGTTTGGGCTGGATCAATTGCTCGCCGGAAGCCTGCTCCTTAAGGGAAAATGTCGATTATTGCAAGGCAATCAAAAACAGCAAAAGGTACGCTTGAGCAGGCCCGCGCTGTAGCTGAAGCCCTGGGGTCCCGTCGTTTATTGTGGCAGATTTTTGCAGCCCTGGCCGGCCTCGAATCAGATGCTGAAAGCAGTCCACGGCATTAAGAGCCAGATCTGGTGAAATCATTCAGTCAATTGCCAATACCATCACACCCCCTGAGCTGAGAGAAGCCTTCTTGCGTTCGACTGCATAAAATAGCTCTGCAACAAGAGTAATATTCGCCCCTGGCTACGTTTGGCTCCAATTAACTTGCTCAATGCTGCCAGGGATGAATGCAGCCTCCCCCCTGAGCCTCAGCCAAATCATCCGGGATAGATCTGAAAAGGTTTTCTTACCGTTTCCATATCGACCTGCGCCATGGGGTTTTGGTTATATATCTTATCTCCCATTTACTAATAACCAGACTATGTTTATCATATAGGGTATATAATATAAGCTGGTATTATTTTTAATTGAAGAACATTTATTGAGAATGGCTTTGGGAGGTGTGAAATGCGAAATGGAATTATGGACTCTGGCAGCCCTTATCCTTATTTTAGTGATCGCCGCATGTGCCCCAGTAAGGCAGCCAGTTGCACCCAGGGTGGAAAGTACTTCGACGGTCGAAGCGGCTTCCACCGATACGCCAACCTTTACCCTCGAACCAACCTTTACCTCCACGGATACGCCTCTTCCGAGCACGACCCAACAGTAGCCCAGGCTACCATTCCACCCTTCCTGGCTTCCATTCCCGGGATCGCCGGGACCTTGACGGCAGTCTATTCCACTCCCGGCGCCCAGGAGACGCTCGTGGCTAACCAAACCAGGGTTTCTGCCACCGAAGCAGTCAGCCTAAATCAACTTTCGGGTACTTTGCTCTCTCAATGCCCGAACCCATCCGATCCCCCGCTGAAAACATGGGTAGACGTTCCAGTGATGCCGCAAGCGACCGCCGGCCAGGAAGTCCAAACCCTGATCGGATCATATTATTGTTTTCGAGCGCCTGTTACAGTTCAGGATATGGAGAATTTCTATAAACAAAATCTACCTTCTCCAGCGTGGGTGCTGCAAAGCGATGCTAACGGCTCGATGGTTTTTATCGGCCTGGGTCCGGCCGGGGCTCAGTTTTGTCTCTGGGATCCGGTCCAGGCAACAAGAACGACCTTATCGTAGCGATCAACGTGACCAACCCTCTGGTGATTCCAACGCCGAAGCCATAAGACCATCAGGAGATTGCTGGCGGAACTATCTGCATCTTTACAGCCCTGGATTGAAAATCCTCCCATCGGAGGATTTTCTTTTTAGGCCGCAATCTTTATACGGCATGATGCGAAGGCTGGAACTATCTGCCAAAAAATTCTCTCATCCAGAGAGATTTAGTACCTATCCGGAATTCTGAAGAAGTTCGTTTTTTGAGTGTGTGCGGCTTCGCCGCACACACTCAAAAAACGGCGTTCTTATTATTTCAGGATCAATTCTTATGTTTGTGGAGAGGCTCCGGACATGGTCCCGGTGGCCCAATGGGTCTCGAGCCAAAGGCGCAACCAGGCAGTTTGATCATTCACGCCCCAGGCCACCCCGCCACGTTTGGGAAGTATCGTTAGCTAATGGCTTTTAGCAACTTCGACCTTACATATACGAAAGAATTTATTGAAGTAAAACTGGTAAAATCCATTGCCACTTATAAGGGGCGATGGTAAATCGCATGAAGCTATTTTCCTGAGGCTGCGTGATCTGGCCGCTTTCCCCGGCGGCCGCTTCCAAACCATTGACCTGCGCTTGTAAGGCGTACAAGGCCATCATCGATTAGCCAAAAGGATCCTCGCATGTCAGATGTGTTCATTTCCTATTCCCGCAAAGATATAGCTTTCGCCAGGCTGCTTAAGGAATCGCTTAAAAAAAGCCAGGTTGACGCATGGATCGATTGGGAACGTATTCCGGTGGGTGAAAAGTGGTGGCCGGAGATCCGTCGCAGCCATCGAAAAAGCCAATACCTTCATGTTCATCATCAGCAGAGACTCGATCGGCTCACCGGTTTGCAAAGATGAGATCGATTTTGCTCTCCAGAACAATAAGCGCATCATCCCAATCATCGTGGATGCTCTGAAGCTGGAGGCGATCAAGGAGTTCGCGCCCGGTTTACCGGATTTCAACTGGATCATTTTTGAAAAAGACCAAATATTCCACATAGAGGAAAATCCGGAGATCCGCTCCGTCAAGCCGGAGGATCGCCAGGTGGCCCAGCCGCTGCCGCCGCAATTCGAGGCCGCTCTCGAGAAGTTGAATATTGCCATTCACTTGGATTACGAATGGGTCAAATTCCATACAAAATTACAGGTAAAAGCGCTGGAGTGGGAGCAACACAAGGATACCAGCCGGCTTGTACGGGGTAAGGAACTTCTGGAAGCGGAAGTACAATTGGCCGGCGCCGGGAGCAAAAAAGATCCACAGCCGACCGACTTGCAACGGCAATATATCCTGATCGAGCCGAGGCACCGAATCGCGTCAGCGCAGAAGGATTACTGTTGGCCTGAGCCTTAGCCTAGTCTTTGTGGCGGCGCTGGCTTTTTTTGCCTGGGAACAACGCAATCAAGCGCTGGATGCCCAAATTACTGCTGATGATGCCAGGTCAACCACGGTTTATGAAGCGAATGCCAAATCCACTGCCCTGATCAATGAAAAAAACTCAAGTTCGACCGCACAAGCGGAACGAAATCGAGCCGAAGAACAAGCGAATATTGCCCAGGCACGGCAACTGGCAATCCAGGCGCAATCCATTGGGGTGGATACAGGAACACATTTAGTTCAGAGCAGTCTTTTAGCGGCCGAGTGATTAAATTTATACCCAAATTTAGACGCCAGCCAGACACTCCGGCGCGGACTCGGGTTGCTGGCTTTGCCGATTGCCCGTATGACCCATGCCGGGGTTGTCAACTCGGTGGCCTTCAGTCCGGATGGGAAATGGGTGGTTTCAGGAAGTGAAGATGGTACCACCCGAGTGTGGGATGCGACCGGCGGGCAGGAAGTGGCCCACCTGAAGCAGGATGGGGCAGTCAACGCAGTTGCTTTCAGCCCGGATGGGAAGTGGGTGGTTTCAGGAAGTGAAGATGGGACGGCGCGGGTATGGGAGGCGGCCAACGGGCGGGAAGTTGCCCGCCTGACCCATGCTGGAGCGGTTAAATCGGTTGCTTTCAGCCCGGATGGGAAGTGGGTGGTTTCAGGAGATCACGGTTTTCCAGGCACGGCCCACGTGTGGGAAGCGGCCAGCGGGCGAGCAGTGGCCAGTTTTAAGCAAATTGGCGGTTTTACCCAATATAGTGGCAGCTCTTCCTCTTCTGTTATCTCGGTTATCTTCAGCCCGGATGGGAAATGGGTGGCTTCGATTGGGAGTGATAATGGTACGATCCACGTATGGGAAGCGGCCAGTGGGCGGAAAGTAGCCAGTTTTAAACATGCGAAAGTTGTAAGCTCGGTCAGCTCGATTGCGTTCAGCCCGGATGGAAAGAGACTGGTTTCGGGGAGTGACGATGACACGGCCTGCGTGTGGGATGTGGCCAGTGGGCAAGAAGTGGCCCGCATGAACCATAATTCAGGCGTTACCTCGGTTGCTTTTAGTCCCAAGGAGAATTTGGTGGTTTCAGGCAGCAACGATGGTGTGGCACACGTGTGGGATGCGACTACCGGCCGGGAAGTCGCCCGCATTACAGGCGCCGGTCCCTTCATCTCAGTTGCATTCAGCCCGGATGGGAAGCAAGTAGTATCCGGAAACGAAGATGGTACCGCCCATGTGTGGGATGCAACCACCGGACAGGAAATTACCCGCATGATCCATGCTGGCGCAGTTCGTTCGGTGGCCTTCAGTCCGGATGGGAAATGGGTGGTTTCCGGAAGCGATGACAGCACGGTGCGGGTGTGGCAGGCAGCCAGCGGGCAGGAAGTGGCCCGCATGGAGCATGGCAATGCCGTTGACTTTGTTGTCTTCAGCCCGGATGGGAAGTGGCTGGTTTCAGGGAATTACAATTCAGAGATCTATCGTTTTACGGCAAGCGTTTGGGATGCAGCCAGCGGTTCAATAATTACACGTTTGATGCATAACGGCTCCGTTAAAACCATTGCCTTCAGCCCGGATGGGAATTGGGTGGTTTCAGGGAGCAACGATAACTCGCTCCGTGTATGGAATATCGCCGGCGGGCAGGAAGTGGCCAGCCTGAAACATGACGGTCCGGTAAATTCGGTCGCCTTCAGTCCGGATGGGAAATGGGTGGTTTCGGGGAGCGACGATGACACGGCCCACGTGTGGGATGTAGCCAGTGGGCAGGAAGTGGCCCGCATGAAGCAGGATGGTGCGGTCAGCGCGGTTGCCTTCAGCCAGGATGGGAAGAGAGTGGTTTCGGGAAGTGAAGATGGAACGATCGTCATATGGGATGTGGCCGGCGGCCAGGAAGTGGTCCGCCTGAAGCACGATACTGCCGTAAACTCGGTGGCCTTCAGCCCGGATGGGAAGCGGGTGGTTTCGGGAAGTGAAAATGGAACGATCGTCATATGGGATGTAGCCAGCGGCCAGGCAGTGGTCAACCTGAAGCACGACGGCGCTGTAACTTCGGTGGCCTTCAGTCCGGATGGGAAATGGCTGGTTTCAGGAAGCAGTGATGCTACCGCCCGAGTGTGGAATGCAACCAGCGGGCAGGAAGTAGCCCGCCTGATCCACGCTGGTGCAGTTCGCTCAGTAGCCTTCAGCCCGAATGGGAATGAGATTGCTTCCGGGAGTGAGGATGGTTCAATCCGCGTGTGGCTTTGGCAGCCGGGTGACATGATTGCCGAGGCCTGCCGGCGCCTGCCGCGCAACCTTTCCCAACCGGAATGGTCCCAATTTGTCGCTGCCGGCACCCCCTACCACCTCACCTGCCCCAATTTGCCGGCCGGAAATTAACTTTGGCAGCCGTTTAAGAATAACATCCCCGTATGGGGATAACCGGTCCGCATCTTCTCTGATTGGTGTAAATTGACTGGAGATTGTCCACCTTTTCCATGTTAGTCGGAGGGGTCAGCTTTTGCATTATTTAGCAGAAATGGGTGGATTTATAATATAAATTCGGATAAAATCTGTCATAATTAAGAATGCTCGCCTTATAGAATATCGTGACAGAACCGAGGATAGATTATGATATCCAGACCAGGGCAAGATCAACCCAAGATCTCCAAAAAGAACCGGGTTATCATGGCGGCGTTGGCCATGTTAGCCGCATCCCTCGCTTGTTCATTTTCCCTTCCCTTTTCAACATCTCGGACACCAGGCAGCCCAACCCCCGAAGCGCCCTTGGGGATGATCGCCTATGTCGGGAAAGACGGTAATATTTACACAACCGACCGGAATGGGAAACAACCACATGCCATAACCCAGGATGCCGTTCTAAACCCATCAACCGGGCAGGTGGGGCGGATTTACCAGTACCTGACCTGGGCTCCTGACGGGCAGCACCTGGCCTTTGTTCGCATTAGTGTGAGCCAGTCCGGCCAGGAAGTCAGCTTGTTGTCGGCATTGTCAGACGGCAAAAAGCCGGTGAACAATTTCACCAGCCAGAATTTCCAGCCTTTCTACCTGTACTGGTCTCCCAACAGCCAGACCATCGCATTCCTGGGGAGTGATGCAACCTCCGGCGCGCTGAGCCAGTATCAAGTGGCCGCCTCGGGTGGCGAAAGTAAATTTATCAGCAACGGACAGCCGTATTATTGGGATTGGTCCCCCGACAACCATACAATGATCGTCCATATCGGCGGGGCCAGTTCTGACAACCCGGATGCGCGTTTGGTCTTCATCGGGGTGGATAGTTCCGTCTACAATAAGAACCTGGACGTGAAACCGGGTTATTTCGATGCCCCCGCCTGGTCGCCCACAGGGGATGGGGTTGCCCTGGCTGCTCAAAACGAGGCGGGCGATAACCAGCTCATCCTGGCAGACCAGGATGGAAAAGTGAAACAGGTGCTGGCCAGCCTGAGCGGACCGGTGGCTTTCGCCTGGTCGCCCAAAGGCATTCATCTGGCTTATACCGTCTACGACGCAACCGGATCCGCTCCAACGATCCGCCTGATCGTGCTTGACAGCACTCACCCTGATCAACGGAATGAAGTTACCCACGGTGATGTGGCTGCATTCTTCTGGTCACCCGATGGTCAGAAGATCGCCTATTTTATCCTGGGAAGTGGAGGGCCTTCCGCCTCATCGGCCCAGATGGTGGCCCAAACCAAAGCGAGCGCGGACCTGGTTGTCTGGGTTTATGATCGGATCAGCGGAACCACAAAAAAGGTGGCTACCTTCACACCCACGGATTCGTTTAAACAAATCTTTCCCTACTACTCCCAATATCAGCGTTCAGACACGATCTGGTCCCCCGATAGCCAGGCACTGGTCCTCTCAGGCGTGGATGCGGGTGGTGAAAATGCCATCTATACAGTTGGCGCGGATGGCAGCCATTTTCAAAAAATCGCCGATGGGGACCTGGCTTTTTGGTCGTGGAAATAGCAGATTGCCCTCCTGATAAAGTCCTTGGTCCGTTGAAAAACTCAATTCTTTTGGGCCTTCCCCCGCACAAAACCAAGGACAGAAAGTCCCAATATTCGGAATTTTACTGAAGCTGTCTCTACGTCTGAAAAACCGGAAGCTTCCATCAGAGGCAGCAGTTCTCGTAGATCATGCTGCAGCATACCGCCAAATAGCATCCTGGCTATCGCCCGGGGGAGGCCCTGTGGAGGTAAAGCCAGATCCATAATCAGCAATCGTCCTTGCGGCCTAAGCACCCGCTGGGCCTCTGCAATTCCTTTCTGCCTCACCATATCGGACATATGAAAAATCATGAAGCTGCACATAACAACATCGAATTGATTGTCAGGAAAGGGAATATCATCCATGCTTCCTGATCGAAAAGAAATCTCCTCCCCGGCTTGTTCGGCCTTACGCTGACTGGCTTCTATCATACCGGGGATGATGTCAATTCCATATACCTTTCCGGAGGGCCCTGCCTGTTTCTTGGCAGCGAGCGTCAAGGTACCTGTGCCGCAACCTACTTCGAGGACGCAATCGCCGGCTTTGACTTGTGCAAGTTCCACAGTCGTTTTTCGTAATAAGGCCTCCCTCCCCAGCGTTATTTTACGCATGTAAGCATCGTATGTTGTAACCATTTGTTCCATCTGGTTTTTTATCGTTTCATCTTCATCGACCTGGTGAGCTAAACCCTCTTGTGCCATGGCAATCTCCTTTTTCAAAGAAAATACTTTCAAGCTGTTGGCTTCAAACCGCTGACAAATGCCAGGAACGCCGATTTCGTCTTACCGGAGGCAACTTCGACAAAGCCGGCTTCTTTCAGCATTGGCGGCAGTTTGTTAATATCCGTTTGCATCATCCCATGACCGATCATGGCCAGAGCGACATGAGCAAGGATAGGATTCGAAGGTCGGTTGAAATCAGCGATAAAGAATAATCCCCCTGGTCTTAATACTCGTAGAACTTCCGTAAATGCCTGGCGTTTCAAGTCGTCAGGTAGATGATGGATCATCAGGCGGCTGATCACGACATCAAATGTTGCCTCCGGATAAGGGATCCTTTCGATTAATTCCACATCGAAGTGGGTGTCGGAACCGGTACGCCTGGCTTTTTTTCGGGCTACTTCGATCATTTCCGGAGAAGCATCGATCCCATTTACGGAACCCGTCTTCCCGATATATTTGCTGGCTGTCAGTGTCAAATTACCACTGCCGCAGCCTACATCCAGAACCTTATCCCCTGGTTTGATACGGGCCATTTCGATAACCATGCGGCTGTTCGTGCTGTTCACTCCGAAGCCCATGAGGCTGGTCATAAAGTCATATTGGGAAGCCCAATGCAGAGTCCTGCCGGGTGTGGCCGGACCGTTAGAGGATTTTGAAACATTGCTTATCTTATGCATTTTTACCTTCCTTCCTGGGAATTTCTTCCATCGGCTGGTCGCTATCCATCAGGATGGTGAGAGCCGCGTGGATGGTTTTTTGCTGATCGGGAGTAAGGGAGGCGATCTTTTTCATCAGAAAATGATTGGACGTGAAACTCTCGCTGATCAATTCCCTTCCTTTTTCCGACAAACGCAGTTTCTTGATGCGGCGGTTCGAGGGATCTTCCTTTCGGTCAACCAGCCCTTGCTGGACCAATCGCTCCACTAACTGGCTCGCCGCAGCCTTACTGGCCTCACCTAACGAGCCGATATCCGCTACCTGGCACTCGCCGGCGTGAAAGATATACATCAACGCGTGGATTTGATGCATGCTGAGGCCGTGTTTTCTCATCAATTCCATAAAGCCCTGGATGGCCTGGGCAATAATACCTTCCAGGCCGCGATCAAGTTTTCCATGAGAATCAAGCAAAGTAAACTCCTTATTTACAGTTAATCTTGACTTTATTATAAATGCAGAATAAACTTTTAGCAAGAGGTTCAAATCAAATGGTCACATCATTCTTAAAATTCGGGGTTTGGGGACTTTTGGAAAGCCGTGGCGGGATCGTTTATTTAGTTCATGGGCTGATACAATGGAAAATAATCATGCAAATAGGTTTCACCGAATGAAGTCAAAGAACATCATACCCATCCTACAGGCTGTACTGGCTGCTCTACTATTTGGGGCGTCTGCGCCCTCTCTCCAAACTGCTCCTAAAGGATATTGATCCAATTCCCCTGGCGGCGTTTCTTTATCTTGGATCTGGGATCGGATCCTTGATCCTGTATGCCATTCAACGCCTCCGCAATCAAGGGCGGGAGGTGGAAGCTGCTCTCTCCAGACCGGACCTTCCCTGGCTTGCGGGAGCCGTTATTGCAGGCGGAGTAGGAGCGCCAATTTTGTTACTCCTTGGGTTGGATCAGACCCCTGCCTCCACCGCCTCCCTGCTGCTTAACTTTGAAAGCGTTGCCACCACTCTGATTGCTATTCTGATATTCAAAGAAGCAGTCGATCGGCGTGTAGTCTGGGCAGTTGGATTGGTTACCATGGCAAGCATCCTGTTATCGTGGACTGGAGGTAGATGGGGATTTTCACTGGGCGCGCTTGGAATAATGGCGGCTTGTTTTCTGTGGGGTTTGGACAATAACTTTACCCGTCAGATCTCCGCCCGGAATCCCTTGATCATTGTCGCCATAAAAGGCCTGGGAGCGGGAACCTTCTCCCTTCTGCTGGCACTGATTTTAGGAAAACCCTTGCCGGATTGGGCAATGATTGCGCCGGCGATGTTGGTCGGTGTGGTCAGCTATGGGTTGAGCATTCAATTCTTTATTCTCGCCCTGCGAGGATTAGGCGCGGCTCGGACCGGAGCATTCTTCGCGACCGCCCCTTTTGTAGGAACCACTCTCTCTCTTATTTTCCTAAGTGAAAAGCCGCAAACATTATTCTGGGTTTCCGTGCCCTTGATGCTGTTCGGCGCCTGGTTGATGTTGTCAGAGAACCACCAACATCGCCATGTTCATGAATTCCTGGCGCACTCTCATGCCCATCAGCATGACGAGGACCATCATGGTCATCAGCATGATCAATCAAGGGACCCTGAAAGTGGGGAGAAACATTCCCATTTGCATGAGCATACCCGCCTGGTCCACGAACATCCTCATAATCCTGACTTGCATCATCGCCACGTTCATCCTTCCAATGATAAAAAGGGAAATATTTAAACCCCATCCATGATCCGCGTTAATAAAAAAATCAGATATTTCAGCCTGAAGAACAATGGCTCGAAATACCTGAGAGAAGTATCAAACTGGGTGGATTCATTTCCCTTCCAGACAGCAACTCGTTTGGATGGGAAATTTACGGTTCGTTCGGTAATAGCTGATAAGTGGTTGTTCTGAAAGGGTTAACGCGCACAGCGGAAGCCGATGAAATCCAACCAGTTGTCAGCATTAATATGTGAGCGGATAGCCGATCGAATATGACCTGGATCATCTCCCCATGAGCCTCCCCGCATGATCTTTTCGGTTCCAGATTCCGGGCCGGTTGGTTGAATCTGGCGGCCTGGGTCATACGGGCCAAACCAATCCGCCACCCACTCATAGACATTTCCAGCCATATCCAGCACACCATACACGCTTGCTCCGGCTGGATACGCTCCCACCGGGGATGTCTCAACATAACCATCATCAAAGCGAGGATCTTTCCAATCGGCCTGGCAGTTGACATCGCAATAATTCGCCAGGGTTCCATTAAAGGGATTTCCCCAGGGGTAAATGCGCCCATCCGGTCCACGCGCAGCCTTTTCCCACTCTGCTTCAGTCGGGAGTCGCCGGCCGGCCCATGTGCAGTAGGCAGCCGCCTGGTTCCAGCTCACGAAGATCACCGGGTAATTGGCATACTGGCTGTTTCCATAATAACTACTGCGGGTTCGAGAGTAATTATTCGCCGGTTTGGTGCAAGCTCCTGAAGCCTCCACGCACATCCCATACTGGGCATTCGTCACCTCTGTCTTGTCGATCCAGTAGTCTTCCAGGTACACGACATGCTGCGGTAATTCCTCATCGGACGTCTGCGGATCATCAGTCCTGGAACTGCCCATTTTGAACTCTCCCGCGGGAATTTGAACCAGCACCATTCCATCTTTCGGGTCGATCAATTCCTGGATCGTGGCCGTTGGGATTGGGGAAGGAACAGTTGTATAGGTTGGTACTTCCGTGGGGTTTGGAGAAGGCAGGCTTGAAGGCGGGATGAGTTGTGGGAGAGTAATGGTTGGCCTGGCAATCCTGGCGATGTCCGATGGGTGATAATTATAGAAAATAACGATCAATGCTCCTAAGAATAATAATACTCCGATGATCAGCCACCAGTTTATTCTGCGCCTGCCCGGTGGCGGCGGTTCGATGATCTCAGGATTTATCGGCTGATTTTCAGTGCTGTGAAGTATTCTTTCTACGCTGGGCGGGGGGGTGTATGGCGGTCGGGATCCTTCTGCCACCGGTTCGTCTTTTGCTTCTCCGAGATATTCCTTTTCCTCCCTCGCTGTGTCCTTGAAAACCGGTGCCCAAATTTTCACATCCTCCAGAGTGCTGAACATTTTCCGAATGATCGGGCCGATTTCATTTTTCAGTTCAGAATCCATTTCTTCTTTGGATTTTCCGGCCTTCCTGATCTCCAGTATCGTGTAAATTTTCGTCATGTGATACTGGATTGTGTTTACATCCCTGCCCAGTAAGGTGGCAATTTCCGCGTGCGTCAATCCCTCTTTACATTTGTAGTAAAGAACCATCATTTGATACTTCGAGAGAAAGGCGATTTTGTCTTTATTTGCCATTTGGACTTCTCAAAATTGGAGGTGTTTGGGAGGTAAATTGGAGATGACCTGTATTGGAACCTCAACCCCAAATAGATATGATTCGATTATTCAAAGGAGGTCCGAATGACCGCAAATACAATGAGCCAGCAAGTTCAATGGCAGGATTTGAAAGTCAGGAGTGAGACCGATATTGTTCTTGAAATTGCAGCCAAGGAGGGTTGGACAGATTGTGAAGTCTTCGGTCATGGCGAGATGATCACACAACCCCAGGAGTCAACCGGCTGGAAATTGATACCTGCCGACTTATATAAGTATAGCATACCAGCAGAGGCGGTAAAACGCTTGTCTCAGGTGATCAATGCAGGCGTTCAGAGTCCAGGGCGTCATCATTGCCGATGATGGACGGAGAACGGAACCTCCACCCACACCCGCCAAACCTAAAGTGTCGCTGCGATCAGGTATGTCAGTCGTCATGTCATTTATCGGCAAAGCGCTGCTGCGATTGTTTATTGTTGCGGGTGTTATTGCCCTGGCTGCGCTCGTCGCCGTCTGGCTGGTTTATATGTTACCGATAATCGTTCTCGGAGCATTGGTAGGAGCAGTTCTAGGTAAGGACTATGATCCAAAACTGGTTATTTTGGTCGATGACGGAAATGGCGGCACAACCTGGGTATCCTTATTCGCCTGGTATGACTAAATCCGGCTATCTTTTCGCCCTTTCCGCCAAGTCAGGTCTGTTCTCCCCCTGGTCTGTTTCGTCTTCGAGCTTATATGCCTGCCTGGTAAGCCGGTAGGAGATATCCAGAACCATTTCAACGGCTTCCTCCATATCAATCACGCCGCGAACGTGCAATCCAGCAACCCAGTTGGCTGTAGCCCGCCGCCACACATCATGCCGGGCCGGAATGGAGCAAAAAGCGCGCGTATCGTCGTTGAATCCGACTGTATTATGCACTCCGGCGGTCTCCATCACCTGGTTGAAGTACCTTTCTATTCCATTCAGGCTGTCATGGAACCACCAGGGGGGCCCAGTTTTACTGCAGGGTAGACACCCGCAAGCGGAGCCAATTCGCGCGAATAGGTCAACTCGTCCAATGTGAAGAGGATCAGAGTCAAGCGCGGATCAGAGCCAAAACGATTGAGGAAGGGGCGTAACAAACGTGTGTATTCGGCCGCGACAGGGATATCCACACCCTTATCCAGGCCGAACCGATTATAGATAAGATCGTTATGGTTCCGAAGGACTCCGTGATGAACCTGCATCACTAACCCGTCTTCCGTGCTCATACGCGCCATTTCCATAAGCATATGACCTGAGAAAAAGGCTGCATTCGATAGCGAGGATTCCCCATGCAAGGCCCACTGGAAAATGGCATTGGCTTCCCCATCGGACAGTTTTTCGATGATAGGGGGTCAGGACGGCGTGATCAGTGGCGTGGGCGCCAAATTCTTTGAAGTACGCCCGGCGTTGTTCCAATGCCCGAATATAGGTCGGGTAATCAGTAACATCGATGTGGCTGGCTTCGCTCAGCAATTGGATATTTTCCCGCCATTGGGATCGTCAAGATTGACCAGCGCATCCGGCCGGAAAGTCGGCAGAATCTGCCCATTCCAGGCGGAAGCGCGGATTGCCTGATGAGCCTCAAGGGTATCCGTGGCCGCATCGGTTGTGCAAAGCACTTCAATATTGAACCGTTCAAACAGGGCCCGCGGGCGAAATTCGGCAAGGGTCAATTGGTGGGCGATCTGGTCATAGATTGCCTGGGCAGTTTTCGAGGTCAATTTCTCCGTGGATACCAAAGATGGACTGCAGTTCGTGATTGATCCACATGCCTGTGGGTGTGCCTCGAAAAAGATAATAATGGTCGGCAAAAGTTTGCCAGATCCGGCGATGGTCGCTTTCGACCGGCCCACCGTCCACCCGGGGGACACCCAGGCTCTCCAGTGGGGATTCCCTGGGAATAGAGCATTCGAAAGGCATAATGGTCGGGGATGATCAGCAGATCGGTCGGCGTGCCAAAAGAAAAATCCGGATCGGAGAAAAGGCGGGGATCGACGTGACCATGGGAGCAGACGAGCGGCAGTCCGGCTACGGCTTGATAGAGTTCCTGGGCGATCCTTTTTTGGGCTGCGTCCGGCCCGAAATAACGATCTTCCGGTAAGGTCAATGTAGAGTTGGTTGTTTTCATGTCAAATCTCTTCGGCTCCCCATGGAAGAACTTCAAGATTAAAAATCTGTTCAATCCTTTTTTGAATGAGGGGCTACCTCGTCAAAATTCCAGCCATTCTGCGCGCACACAACCCGCACATGGCTCTCCCAGGTGGGCTCAGCAGATGGTCTACCGTTTAAAAAGCAGTCAATGCTCAGGTAAACCAGTGGTTCCGCTCCATCACATCGGATGCGGTGGTAAGTATGCGGAGGGATGCGAACCAGGTCGCCGGACCTAACCGGGTAATATACCGGTGGGTCACCTCCGATCTGAAGTGTCCCTTCTCCCGATTGCATCATAAAAAATCTGCTCCGTATCATCGTGAACGTGCAGCGGAGGCGCTTCACCTGGCTCAAGTACCACCAGAAAGGCTTCAGATGTCTCGGCTTCGGCGCGGTCCATGACCAGGGCATTGAGATGGGTCGGGAAGCGGTAACGAGCGGCTTGAGCGGTACTGAAAACATAACGGGTCTGGTGGGTCATATCCGTTTCTCCAATAGATGTTCAGCGGACCAGGTATTGGCAGCTTGAAGGAGGGCGTCGATATTTTCAGGCGAAGTTCCCGGAGAAACACCGCCGCCAAAGGATAGGATCAGGCCGCCCTCGGCAGCGCTTTTATCCAGGCAAGAATGAGCCCATTCGAGCCACATCTGCAGGCTGGCCGCGCACACCCACCTCCAGTTGGAGGCACGTTCCCCATCAGCGCTACCCGCTGCCCCATCCTGGCTTTGAGGTCCGCCAAATCCACTTTATGGCTGAAGTTGAAAACGTCAAAATTAGCCTGAGCCAGGCTTTCCGCCAGGTGCAAGCAGGGCGTATCGTTATGATAGACCCGCACCAACCCATCAAATTCGTCGAAGATCCGGCGCAGATGCGGCTGCACCAGGGCATCGTAGTGTTTCTTGGACACCATCCCGACGATATCATCCAACAGCAGGATCCCTTCCGGCTGGTGGAGAATATCCAGCTGCGCATGCAGCCAGCGGATGATGGTGGTGGTGAGGGTTTCCAAAAAGTCGGTAAGTTTCTTTGGGTTGGTCGCAATCCCCATCATCAACGGCGTGATGCCCATCAGCCAGGAGGCGACGGTCATGGGCCCTCGCGCGGCCGCCATCCGGATGCCCAGTCCTTCGGCCTGGAGACGCTCATCCATGACCTTTTGTTGCCGCAGAACCAGCGGCATCAACCCGTCTTCCTGTGGGTCCGCCGGCTTTATTTCGGACCAGAAATCCAGGTCGGTTACCAGCGGTTCCATCGCCGGCGGGCGGTTGGCGTAAAAGTGAAGCTTGCCTCCAAAGGCGGAAGGTTCCGCGGCCATGCCATATTCCACCCAAAAGCCCGGGATCCAAACGGCATCAGGAAAGCGGGTCAGCAGCCCGCGGTTTATCTCAAGCCACTTCTCTGGAAAAAGAAAATAATCCCGCGTGTCTAGGCCGGCATAACCAGGCAGCCAGGGACTGTCCACGATGAACGCAACCGGGACAGGCTCTGGTTTTTCCAGCCGGGCGGCTTGCTTGAAATCGTTCCCAGGGTGTATCCATGAATTGATCAGACCTCACTCATTGCTTCCCACATAGCCAGGATGTTTTCAGGTGGCACATCTGCCTGGATGTTGTGCACTGTGTTGA
Source organism: uncultured Chloroflexia bacterium (assembly GCA_963782935.1). Classification (GTDB taxonomy): domain Bacteria; phylum Chloroflexota; class Anaerolineae; order Anaerolineales; family Villigracilaceae; genus UBA877. The sequence goes on from CAWALN010000016.1 coordinate 303,082, forward strand.
AGACAAAACCGCCGCCGGGCGCTAACGCCTCGACATTCCGACGCACATCATCTCTAACCTGCTGAGGCGTGCCGTACGGAAGAACGGTCTGGGTATCGACGCCTCCGCCCCAAAAAACGAGTTCCGCTGCCGAATTCACGTTTTAAGGCCAGGGGCTCCATGCCGGCTGCCCCGGTTTGGACCGGGTTGAAAATATCCACGCCCAACTCGATGAAATCGGGTAGAAGCGGCCTGACACTACCGCACGAATGAAAGAAAATCTGGCCTGCGGTGCCAGTTGCTTGATCCTCTCGAATAGAACCTTGAGCCTCGGCTTTAATTGCTTGCGGAACATCGCCGGTGAAATAAGCAGAGAAGTCTGGGTGCCATAATCATCGCCTTCAGCGATCACATCCACTACATCTGCAAGCCTGGGCAGCGCCATTTCCCAGAACGCCAGCTTCAATTCCAGCATTTTATCGAATAAGGCGCAGATAGCTGCTTCTTTCGAGACCATGTCCATCAGGCAATTTTTCATTCCTCGCAATCGCTGTGACATTTCAAAGATGCCCGCCAGGACGCCTTTCAGCACCACCGCTTTTCCCTGGGACCGGTAATCCAGGGCTTGCTCACGAAGCCCGCCAATACGCTGCGGATCACCGGTATCCGGCCAGGGATAAGCACGCAGGCTGTCCAGGGTGAGAGCCGTCTCGCTGAGCGGATGTTTCACGACTGAATAATAAAGGCCATCCGGTTTCGGCCGGCGGTGTTTGATGCCCCATTCGTCAACATACTCAAAGGCATTGCCAACGTCCAGGTTTTTTATCTGCCAATTATGGCTATTGAGTGGGAAAAGGCCTCTTACATCCACGCCCAGCCGCTCGATGAGATCTTCATCAGGTAGGGCCAGTTGTTGAATAACGTCGCTCATGAGTGGCTCGACAACTGGCAGGCCCAGATAAGCCCGTAAATTCCGGTAAGCCTGGATGTGAATGCCGCTCACCTGGGTCGAGCCCAGATCGAACGGAGGCCGGTCAGGCTCACGATGGTCCAAAGCGGTGAGAATGCGTTCTCGAGAGTTCATTCTCCATCCTTCAAAAACGCCTGGCCAGCTAAATCGGCATCCAGAAAAAGTGTGGCGTGTGGACAGTTTCGCAAGATGGAAGCCGGACAATCAGTACTGAGCGGGCCGCCTAAAGCCTGCCGGACTGCCTTGGCTTTGCGTTCTTCAGGCACCACCACCAGAACCCGTTTGGCCGCCAGAAGCGCAGGTATGGTCAGCGTAATGGCATGGGTGGGCACTTCGTCCAGGGCGGCAAAGTGACCTTCACCCACCTGCTGCCGGCGGGATTCTTCCGCCAGCCGCACCACCTTGACCCAGGCCGGGTCTTGAAAATCGGCATATGGCGGATCGTTAAAGGCCAGGTGGCCGTTCTCGCCTATGCCCATGACGCACAGGTCAGCCGGGAATTCCTGCAACAGGCTCGCATATTCCTGGCAGGCATGTTCACGGTCGGAAGCGCCTGACCGGGTACAGGATGGAATGCCCGCGGTTTGACCTGGTCGAGGAGATGCCGGAGCAGAAAATTATTGAACGCGGCCGGATGTTGTGGATGAAGCCCGATATACTCATCCATGTGAAAGACCCGCACCTTATCCCAGCGGAATATCGGGAATTTGTCGCAAAGCGGCCAAAAAAGTCAACTGCGAGTTGCCCGTTGCGAGGATGATATTGGCCTCGCCCGTTTTCCTGGCCGCCGCTGGATGGCCTTCGACTGCCTGGTCTGCCGCGGCGCCCGGCCCAACTCCTCATCCGGTCGCGTAAATCTGAACGGTCCAGGGCCTCGATCTTTAGCGGCTTGATATTGCGTCATGTTCCAGACCGATACCCTTGCAGATCCAATTCTCCCTGCCAGGTGGCAACTGACAAAGTGGTCCGGCGAAATTTCCTCCAGGGCAGGCGTTTGGCTGTGGCAAATATCCACGGCAAAAGGACAGCGGGGATGGAAATAGCATCCTGAGGGAGGATTTGCCGGGCTGGGAACCTCGCCCTTGAGGACGACATCGCCTATCTTCACGCGTGGATCGGCCACGGGCACCGCTGCCATCAGGGCTGCCGTGTAGGGATGCTTGGGTGAGTTGAAAATCTCGTTCGTATTGGCCGTTTCGACGAGTTTGCCGACATACATCACTGCCACACGGTCGCAAATGTGTTTGACCACGCTCAAGTTGTGAGCCACAAATAGATAAGTCAGGTGGAGTTGCTCCTGCATGTCCAGCAGCAAGTTGAGCACCTGTGCCTGCACGGATACATCCAGAGCCGAGACCGGTTCGTCTGCCACCACCAGGCGCGGGTGCAGGACAAGGGCCCGCGCAATTCCAATGCGCTGGCGCTGGCCTCCGCTGAAGGCATGCGGGAATCGCTGCATATATTCCGTCCGCAAACCGACCAATCTGAGCATTTCCGCCACCTTCTCGGTGCGTTCCTTTCGGTTCGTGACCCCATTGACAAGCAGCGGCTCACCCACGATATCGAATAAGGTCATGCGCGGGTTAAGCGAACCAAAAGGATCCTGGAAAATCATTTGCATTTGTGGGCGGATGGGTCGTAATTGTTGACGCGAGAATCGGGAGAGATCAACCACCTGTTTTTCGTTCATCCGGAACAAGATCTGACCGTCGGTGGGCTCCAGGGCGCGCAGAATACAGCGCGCGGTGGTCGTCTTCCCGCAGCCGCTCTCTCCGACCAATCCCAGCGTCTCGCCTTCGTGGATGACAAAGCTGACATCATCCACAGCCCGGACGTTCCCAACCTCACGCCGGATAAAACCTTTCTGGATCGGGAAAAACTTTCGCAGATTTTTGACTTCAAGAAGTACTGTACTGGACATCGGCTGAGAATCGCTCAAAACTGGACCTCCAAAACGCAAGTAGAACGATTTTTACGGCTTTTCTGCCACATCGGAATAAAGGAAACAACTGGCGAATTGGGATTCGCCCACCGGTTGAAGGCTTGGAATTCGCAGGTCGCAAACGCCGGCCATGAATTCCCGGCAGCGCGGATGGAATGGGCATCCCGGCGGTCGATTGAAGGGATGGGGGATCGAGCCGCTGATGATCGGCAGCTTGACCACGCGGGGCGGAACTCCACACTCGGGATCGAACGCAGCAGCGCCTGGGTGTAAGGATGCCTGGATTGAAGGAAAATGTCATTTACCGGGCCTTGCTCCATCACCCGGCCGAGATACATCACAACCACATAGTTGGCCATCTGCGCGATGACGCCCAGGTCATGCGTAATAAAAATAATGGCGGTATCGCGCTGCTTCTGTAAATTCCGCAGCAAGTCCAAAATTTGCGCCTGGGTCGTCACGTCAATCGCGGTGGTCGGTTCGTCGGCGATCAGGAGACGGGGCCGGCACGAGAGGGCCATTGCGATGATTGCCCGCTGGCGCAGGCCGCCGCTGAGCTGCCAGGAGTATGCGTTGATCCGCTGCTCCGGCATCGGGATCCCCACGTCGCGAAGCAGGTCTACTGCGATGTCGAGGGCTTCCTTTTTACTTACGTGGCGGTGCAGCCGGATTGCCTCGATGATCTGGTTCCCAAGGGTATGGACCGGGCTGAATGAAGACATTGGCTCCTGAGGAATCAGGGCAATTTCGGCTCCGCGCACCTGCCGCATTTCGCTGCCGTTGGGTTTAAATTTGGCCAGGTCGATCACATTTTCGGTTTCCGTACCATTCTTGCGCTGGCTGAGCAGGATCTCACCCCCGATGATCCGGCCGGGCGGCTCGATGATCTGCAGGATGGCTTTCATGGTCACGCTTTTCCCGCAGCCGCTTTCCCCGACGATGCCCAGGACCTGCCCGGGAAACACATCGAAGCTCACCCCATCCACAGCCTTGACGGTTCCTTCGTCAAGGGGAAAATAGGCTTTAAGATCGTGAACGGCGAGCAAAGGTTTGTTGTTGTGTTCCATGGATCGACTCTCAAAATACTGGCGGTGGTTTCATTCGAGTGGATAAATAAGCACTTCGATCATTTTAATGACCATAAGGATCGGCGGCATCTCTCAATCCATCCCCAACCAGGTTGAAGGCCAGGACGGTCACCACCACCATGATGCACGGGGTAAGCAGCCAGGGCGCCAGGGCAATCGTCTGAACGTTTTGGGCTTCTTGTAATAAAACGCCCCAACTGATGGCTGGTGGTCGGATCCCCAGGCCCAAAAAGCTGAGGGTTGTTTCATTAATGATCATCACGGGGATCGCCAGGGTGCTGGTCGCGATAATATGGCTCATGAAAGCCGGGACCATATGGCGGGTGATGATCCGCAGGCGGCTGCAGCCGGCCAATTCGGCCGCCAGGACGAAATCTTCCTCCCGTAATGACAGGAAGCGGCCGCGGACTTCCCTTCCCAGGGTTGTCCAACCGATGAACGCCAGGATGATCGTAATGGCAAAGAAAACCTGCGTGGGTTTCCATGTTCGGGGCAGGGCCGCTGTCATTGCCAACCAGATCGGTATGGTCGGCAGGGATTGTAATAATTCGATCAGGCGTTGGATGATCAGGTCAGCCTTTCCGCCGAAATAACCCGAGATACCCCCCAGCAGGATCCCCAGGAAAACGCTCAAGGCAACGGATAACAAACCTACGATCATGGAGGTCCGCGTGCCCAGCATCAAGCGCGACCATTGGTCGCGGCCCAGCCGGTCCGTGCCCAGGAGGAATATCTTGCTGCCTTCAGTTTGGTCCGCTGTTCCGATTAAATGAATATCGGCTTTGAATAACCCCAGGACTTTGTATGTGTAGCCGTGCGCAAAAAGCCGGACGGATATTTTTTGGGTGATATCCGTCTTCCATTCCATCGCGAGAGTGACCGGATTTCTCTTTCCCGTGATGGCAGGCACCCATACACGGATCTTTGAGCCGTCAATGAAATGCAACCCTTGCGCCGGTACGAACGTCAGGCGTGCGTCAGTCACTTCCGGATCGCTTACGGCAAAAAAATCCGGGAACACTACGATGATATAAAAAAGGATCAGGATGGCCAGGCTTAATAAAGCCAGGCGGTTCTTCCGGAAACCGCCACCAGACGAGTTTCCAGTTGGATGCAACTGAAACCCGCTCTTCCGAGAGCGAGTCCTTCAACCGAGGCTGGACGGGCACGAATTCTTCCGTAGCAGTATTTTCAGACATGGCTCATGCACTTTCCATGCGGATGCGCGGATCCAGCCAGGCAAGCAGGATGTCCGAGACCAGGGTCCCAAGCACGGTAAGAAAACAATAGATCAATAAAATCCCGCCCGCCAGGTACATGTCCTGTTGGGTCAAAGCTGTCAGCAAAAGCGGTCCAATATTGGGCAGGCTCATCACCGTGGCCACGATCAGGCTGCCGGAGAAGAGCTGCGGAAGATACCATCCGATCGTGCTGATCAACGGATTCAGCGCCAGCCGGACAGGATATTTGAATACCAGGTTCCATTCGGAAAGACCCTTGGCACGGGCAGCCACAACGTAGGGCTTATTGAGTTCATCGATCAGGTTGGCCCGCATGATGCGGGTCAGGCGGGCAGTACCGCCCACCCCGAGAATGATCGTCGGCAGCCAGATATGCTTGAGCATATCCGCGATGCGCGCCATGCTCCAGGGGGCATCCATGAATTGCGGAGAAAATAGATTGGTGATGCTCAAACCAAAACGGTCATACGCGATCCACATCAGGATCAAAGCCAGCATAAAATTCGGGACAGCCACGCCAAAATAATTCAGCACGGTAAACGTATAATCCAGCAGAGAGTTTTGGTGCATCGCCGAATAAATGCCGGCTGGGATCGCAATCAGCCAGGTAAGGAAAAAAGCAAAGAGCGCCAATATCACGGTGAGAAGCAGTCTCTCACCGATCAATTCAGAATTCGGCCGCTGGTATTCGAGCGAAAGGCCCAGATCACCTTTGAATAAATTCCCCATCCAGCGAATATATTGGACATAGACCGGCTGGTCAAGGCCAAACTGCTGCCGGAGAGCCGCCACTTGCGAATCGTCTATCGAAGAACCCGAAGAGGCCAGATTGGCCACATAACTGGTCAGGAAATCTCCGGGCGGCGCTTGTACCAACCAGAAGACCACCACCGAAAAAATCAGAAGCAAGAGGGGTAAGATCAGCAAGCGTTGGAGGATGACTCTGGACACGGATGGACCTCGCTTTTGAGAGAAGGGTGTCGAGTGACGGAGGCGATATCCCCCGTCACTCGACTCTTGCCTTGCATTAATTCCCTTACGGGGTCAGGTAGAACTGTTCCGTCCGGGCATTTCCGGGCGTGCGCAGCGGCCAATCCTTTGCCAGGGTGGGGGCACGTTGTGCATCTTATTGCTGACAATGACCACGCCCTGGTCCATGGGGGTTAAGCCGATCGTCCCGATTTCGTAGCAGTTGTCCACCCACAGTTGGAACATCTGCTTGGCTAATGCGATCTGTTGGTCGGGGCTGGCCGACTTGGCCTGGTCAACCAGGCTGACAATTTGCTTCGCATCGGCAGATGGCTCCAGGCCTTTTTCACCATTGCTGTTGTACCAGGTATTATACAACGGCCAGACGGTGATCCCGCTGGCGAGGGTAGTCCGCGGGTCCATCTTCGGCGCCCCGGTGAAGGGGAAGCCGGTCGTATCCTGGTTCCAGATCTCGGTCTGCAGGTCATTCGAAGCCCGCAGCGAGAAATGGAGAGCCCGTTCCCGCACCTCGACGATGGCATTGACGCCGACCGCTTTCCAGTCTGCGGCCACCATCTGGGCTACATCCGGCCAGGGGCCGAATGACGGGACCACCGAGATCTCGATCTGGACGGGCTTGTTGCTGTTCGGATACAGGCGGATCCCATCCGCATTCTTCTTGTCCAGGCCGATGCCATCCAGCAGTTGGTTGGCCTTGGCCATGTCGTACTCTGTATATTTCTGGGCCACATCGTCGCCCGGATAATACAGGCTCATGGGTGAGGGCACCGGCTGGCGCGGCTTCGCCCAATCCGAGGAATGCCGTCTCCTGGATCTTGCTGCGGTTGATGGCATAAGACATGGCAATGCGGAAGTCTTTGGTCTGCATCAACTTGCCAAGGTCGGCATCTTTGGTATAGGTCTGGTTGAATGAAACATCGGCATCTGCGCCGCCGTAGGCAGGCCAGGTGATGACCTTGTATGAGCCTTTTAATTCATTGGTCTTGAAGACCGGGTAATTCATCAGGTTGATCTGGCGTTCCTGCTCATCGAAGGTGCCTGCAATGGCGGCCAGGTTCAGAGCTTGCGCATCGGCGAAGAAGAGCATGTCGATTTCGTCGATATAGGGCAGTTGATTGCCCTTTTCATCCACGCCCACATAATAGGGGTTGCGCTTCAAGATCAAGACCGGATCGCTGACACGTGAGGTCGGGATCCAGGCTGCCATTCCGGGGCGATCTGGATTTTCAGCCTGGTTCTTTTTGGAAGCGAACAACTCAGCCCAGGTCTTGAACTTGGCATCGGTCACCATCTGGTCCAAAGCGGCTTTATCCGCATAACTTGGCATGGAACTGCTTCATATACTTGGCCGGCAGGAAGACGGGGTAGGCTTTATCCCCGTTATCTTTGTTGGCAAGTTCCAGGGGGAAGGTGGTGTTTGCAGCCGCGTAAACCCAATTGACAGTGTAATCATCCGCTTTCACCACCTGGACAGTCGAGCCGTCCGCATTCTTCATCCAGGCAGGAATGGAAGGTGAAAGGTCTTTGTTCAGGAGTACATCGTTATACCAGAACATGATATCGTCTGCCGTAAAGGGCGTGCCATCTGACCACTTTGCACCTTCGCGCAGTTTCACCGTCCAGGTTTTAAAGTCCGCCGAAGAAGTGACCGATTCGGCGTATTTGGGTTCCACCTTGGTGCCATCGGGTGAGAAGCGCACCAGGGCATCGCCACAAGGCGGACGTAACCGTTATAGTCGGATGGGCCAAGGAATCCACGCCGCCAGACGCCACCGTATGGCCGATGCTGTCTGTGACCGGAACGATCAGCGGATTTTTCGGCAGGCGTTCCTCTACGGGCGGAAGTTTTCCCGCCTTGACCATATCGGCCAACATGGGGGCTTCACTATATTTCGGCGCAGCCGGGGCTGTCGTCGCCGCGGGAACTGTCGCAACTGGACTCGACCGGAGCGGAGGTCGGAGGGTTTGTTGGGGTTGGAGCTGGAGTGGGGGTTGCCGTTTGACATGCGGAAAGGATCGTGGATAGGATCAAGATCCAGGCTATTGCAATCGTGAGGGTCGTTTTTGACCTTGTTGCCTTCATATGTCTTCTCCTCCTAGAAAGAGATGATCTATAGTCGGAAACGGATGTCCTTTCTGGACCAGCCCTTGATTCAACGCACCAAATTCAAACGGAATTTACTGTTGGGCCTGCTGGTGCGTACCAGAATTCATTTGGGTTCAGTCGCAAAAAGGTGTAAACGATTCTTCCAGGATTTTAGGAAAATCACCTCCTCTCTATTTGGAATTTTTTCTTACGGAGCGCTGGCGCGGATGATCAACTCTGGCTGCAAAATGCGTTTCTCGCAATTCTCCGTACAACCGGCCAGTCGCTCTAATAATAGGCTCGTTGCCAACCCACCCAGCTCTTCCCGGGCCACCCGGCAAGTCGTCAGAGGTGGAGTTACTAAAGCCGCCAGCATGATATCGTCATAGCCCACAATCGCCAGGTCGTCCGGGATCTTGCGGACCAAGCCTGGCGCAAGCCTGGATGGCCCCAATTGCAGTCAGATCGTTATAGCAGAACAAGGCCGTGATCTCCGGATGAGCAGATAGAAGCTGGGCAGCCGCCTCCTGCCCGCCTTCCACCGTCGGTTGGCAGGCTAAAACCAGCTCCGAATGAAAGGGTAATCCAGCCTCGGTTAAAGCTTGCTGGTAACCAAAATACCGCCAACGACTGCTTTGGGCTATTGTCGGTCCGGAGAAAAATCCAATCACCGTGTGACCCCTCTGGATCAAATGGTTGGTCACCATTTGCCCGCCGGCTTTGTCGTCTATCATGGCGGATCCGATATTTACGAGTTCATCCTGGCCCTCGAGCTGGTTGTTGATCAATACTGCCGCAGGATATTGTATAAGGATGGAATGGAGTTTTTGTTGATCAAGGCGCGTGCTGCAAAGGACAAGGCCGTCCACCCACTTTTCCAAAAGCAACTCCAGCACATCCATCTCGCGCTGTGGATCCTCTTCGGTATTGCAGACCAGGATACTGTAACCCTTTGAGTAGGCGGTGGTCTCCACGCCCCGGGCTACCCCCGAGAAAAAGGGGTTGGAGATATCCGGTATGACCAACCCAAGGGTGCCCGTGCGCTGGGTGGCAAGGCCGCGGGCGAGGATGTTTGGGCGGTACCCTAATTTATGAATGACTATTTCAATAGCCTGGCGCGTTTCTTGACTGACCCCATCTTTACCATTAACTACTCGGGAAACGGTCATCAGCGACACCCCCGCTTCTCTCGCCACATCCGCAATGGTCACGCGACTTGACATAAGTATGTCTCCCTAAGTTAGCGCTACCGTTAGCGCTATAGTTAGCGCTAACTCATTATATAATGTTTTAGAGAAAAGTCAACTTAAAGATTTCAACACTCCGATTTTCGGTGTCAAAAAGACCCTCCAGCGGATGGGTAAAATGACAATGGGTCCGGATGGGCCTCGAATTAATATCCCTGTAGGGCAAAATGGTATTTTGCCCCTCCAAACAAAAGCAGTCATGGCATCCAAAGGACTGGCAGAAAATGCCAGTCCTTTGGATGCCTTTTTAGCTTTTAAAGTCCAGTCAACACTTTTACAGAGTACTGCGAAAATAATTAAACCAACTGCCTTCGAATCGCAAGGCATGATTTTCTAATAAGAGATTTAATAGGGGAACAGTAGGACAGCGGATTCGCTTCCCGGCAGCACGAATTTATGGTTTTCTGCAGCGTCCTTGCCTGTCAGGGCAGCACTGTCGTTTGCGGGGAAGTGCCAGTCCTGGCATAAGTGATGGTTTTTACCAGCTTGCCCTGAAGATTGAAAATCAGGACCATGGTCGTCTGGCTGCCGATGGATTGCTGCATCTCCACCGGCAACCCGGCCGGCACGTTCACCCGGCACCCGCCCGTCCCATTGGCGTCATCCAGCCGGAGCATGCAGTCATACCCGCCGGCCGCGTCCACGTTCAGCAAAATCAATGCGATCCGGCCCGACCGAATATCCACCGCCCCGAATGCCCGCACCGCCTCCACGCTGGAGGTGCCCTCCAGGTAGTTACCGCTGAAATTGTCCGAGATCATCTGCATGTGGTAATACGTCGGGCGCGGCGTCATGTCCGCGTTGACGAAGCTGTAGTCCGTTCCCAGGCACCTGCCGCCGTTCTCCAGCATTGACCAGGTCGCTCCGTAGGTCCCCCCATACTGCATGATGTATCCGTACACCTGCGCGAACATCTGCCCGTTCTCGAACGAGCAGACTCTGGGTCCGTCACTGCTGTTGAATTCCCCGATCCCCCATTGGAGGGCCGCCTCGCCCGTGCGGCCTTGAGCCTCATTGGCCCGGTCCACCAGCGCCTTCGCCTGCCGAATTTGGTCAAGGAAGGCGGCTGCCCCCGTCGTGGCCAGGTGCTCGATATCGATGTTCTCGGGTGGGTAGCCGGTGTAAAGATGCCAGGACACGCCGTCCACGTAGTAATACTCCTGCCCCGGCACCTTCCCGGAGATATCCGCCGGGCCGTTATCCCCGCTCAGCAGCGCATCGTAATAGGCCTCGATATAGCATTCATCCGGGGCGAAGATCTGGATGGTCGGGTCCACGGCTTTCATGGCCGTCGCGATCGGCTTGATATAGCCGGCCACATCCGCAGCCGTGCTGTCCGTGACCTTGTTGCAATAAGGCTCATTGCCGATATTCCAATACCTGACCGGATTCTTCGTCTCCACGTTGAAATACTTTACCACCGCCGCGGCGGCCTCCGCCCCACTTAAACGGGATACCTGGATCATCGGCTCCGCCCCCAGCCCCTTGATGTTGTCCACCCACGCCTTCAGCATCTCGTTCGATGGCATGGCCTGATCGAAGGCGATCCCGCCGATCCGCATGATCTTCAAGCCGGCCTTGGCCGAGACGTCCCACACCCGCTTATCCGGGTACATCCACACGTTGTTCCCCACCAACACATGACTGATGGCCGGTCCGCCGGTGTTCAGTGACGCGACTCCCGGGGGAGTCGCAGTCGGATTGGGGGGGTAGGTTGCCGGTGAGGGCGCCTGGCATCCCGTCAGGATTGCCGCCAGCATCAGGATGATCCAAACAGGTTTGAATGCTTTCCGAAGCGGTTTCGCTATGCCCATGAGTTCTCCTGTTGAAAAGGGCCCTTATCGACAAGGGTTTTATGATTATTCTGATGCAGCCGCTTGCATAATACTATAGATTCTATTTGTGAAAGCAGGGCTTTCTCACTTGTACCCGAAAGGTTCTTTCTGGGGGGTAAAGTCAGCCGGCCGGAGAGCTTCCCGGTTACCTGCCAAAAAGCTCCGTAGAGAGAAACGCGGTTTCCGAGGGATCGTCATTACAATTCAACCAGGAACAAAAAGGGAAAGTGATCAGTTATCAGTGATCAGTGAACAGGAAAACCCGGTTAATAGCAGAATTTGAACGGTTTTAATCGTTTCGTGCTGTACAGAAGAGCTATTTTCCAAATTTGGAGGCCCTTCACGAGGTTACGAACAGGATTGTTCCGCGGGAAAAGGCCTTAAAAACTCAGGAATTTTGCGTTTACGGCGATATTTTTCACTTTATTTAAGCGGAGAACCTTCTTGGGCGGCTACGCAAACACCCGGTTTATGAAAGGAGCCAATCCGATTGTGCCTGGGCTCAAGCATGCCTCAGTGATATTGGCGGTGATTGCCGCGGTTCCATGAGGTATTCTCAACCAAAAAATCCTCCCGACGAGGAAGGATTCTTAGTGAGTGTGGAGCCCAGAGGGTGCTTCCGCTCTGGTACGCTTCAGGACATGTCGCGAAGGCTCGAATATCACCCCCGTAGTGAAAGTAACTCCATTGACAACCTCGTTCTATTAGAGTAGAATGCAACAGTCCTCGTTCTATTACGATAGAATAATGGTGAATAGGAGCGAAACAATGGAAGGTAAATTCTTTGATTCTGAACTAAAAGTGATGGACATTTTATGGAACGAAGGCGATGTCACCGCAAAACACATTGCAGATGTGTTGGGGAAAAAAGTCAGGTGGAGTAAAACGACTACCTACACGGTCATAAAAAAATGCCTTTCCAAAGGAGGGATATCCCGGACCGAACCCGATTTTGTTTGCCATGCTCTCATCACTCGGGAACAGGCTCAGGAGTTTGAGACCACTGAGCTTATTAATAAGATGTACGGCGGCGCGACGGACCAGTTGATCGCTTCCATTTTGGGACGTAAAAATTTATCGGCAGGAGAAATTGAACGCCTCAAGCAACTGGTAAACGATTTGGAATGAGGTGATACTATGACCCTTTTCGAAATGAGCGTATCCGCTTCTCTGCTCATCCTTGCCATTGTCATTATTCGTTCACTGGCGATCCACACACTTCCTAAAGTGACTTTTATGGTTTTATGGGGAGTGGCCCTGGGCAGGTTGTTTATCCCGTTTTCTGTAATATCACCCTTCCACGATTATGCAGCATTTGACAGAGGCAACGGCTATTTAGCACAGCCATCTTCAGCATCCATCCTTTCCTTACCCCAAGTTTCAATAATTCCACAAATCAATGC
>CAWALN010000017.1:0-201557 GCA_963782935.1 uncultured Chloroflexia bacterium
GGAGTAGAAATAAAGAAAGCCGCCCAAGGGCGGCTTTCTTGCTTATATTATGCGCTGGGGGGGACTTGAACCCCCACGCCTTGCGGCACATGCCCCTCAAGCATGCCTGTCTGCCAGTTCCAGCACCAGCGCGAAGCAGGTGGTATTATAATCACGTTCACTTGGTTGTCAAGCAATATTACCGAGTACAAAGAACCTATCATAAAAAAGAGGACTGCCGTTTTTTGAGAGTGTGCGGCTGCGCCGCACACTCTCAAAAAACGAACTTCTCCAGAAATTTTGGATAGGTCCTTAGTAATTCTATATCAGGAGGAATAAATGACCAGGGTCGTCGTTGACGCCATGGGAAGTGATGATTTTCCAACGCCGGATGTGATCGGAGCCGTTATGGCTGCCCGCGAATATGGCGTGGAGATCATTCTGGTAGGCGATGAGGCCAGGATAGCCCAGTATCTGGCTTCTCAAAATCCCGGAAGTTTGCCCATCCAGGTTGTTCATGCCCCCGAAATGCTTACCATGGAAGATAAGGGCATGGCCCTGGTCCTTAAAGCCCGGCGGCCTAATTCCAAAAACTCCATGGCAGTTGGCATTGACCTGGTCAAGAACGGCCAGGCGGATGCATTCGTAACCGCCGGTAACACCGGAGCCGCCTCCGTGACCGCCTATTTCCGCCTGGGAACCATCCCGGTGTGGACCGGCCCGGACTCGCGCCGGTTTTCCCCACCGCCACCGGTTCCTGTGTGGTCATCGATGTGGGCGCCAATCCGGATTGTAAGCCCGAAAACCTCTTTCAATTTGCCATTATGGGCAGCGTTTATGCTGCCAACGTCCGCGGAGTCCAGAAACCAAAAGTAGGGCTGCTTTCCAATGGCGAAGAAGCCGGCAAGGGCAACGACCTGGTCAAACATACCTATCCTCTTGTTGAAAGACTCTACCCTGAATTTCTTCGGAAATGTCGAGGGAAAAGAAGTGATCGGCGGAGCCGTGGACGTGGCCGTCTGCGATGGTTTCACCGGCAATATCATGCTGAAGTCCTCCGAGGCCGTAGCCAAGTTGATCCTGGATAAGGTGAAGGAATTGATCAACAACGGCCCATTGACCGCCAAGATAGGCGGAGCCCTGGTCCGGCCGACCTTGCGCCAGATCAAGAAATTACTGGATCCCGAAGAAGAGGGCGCGGCACCTTTATTGGGCGTCAACGGCCTGGTATTCATTGGCCACGGCCGCTCGAACGAAATAGCCATCAAGAACGCCATTCGCCTGGCGAAGAACGCAGTCGAGGCCGGTGTTTTGAAATCCATCCAATCAGCCATAGTACAGACGATGAAAGAGAAGCAGGCAGCATGAAAATAGTATCGAATTCAAAATTGATCAAACGAAACGCAAAAATCGGCCAATATACCAGCACAGGCGCATTGATAGTGTTAGGGATCGGCCTTTATCTTTCATTTGCCCAGCCAAATAAATTTGCCTTTTCCCTTGGGGCTCTCCTGGTTGGTTTCTTCCTTTCCCAGGTGGGCATGTATTTCAGTAATAAATGGGGCCGCAATCCCCGTCCCGATGAAGTCATCGACAAAAGCCTGAAAGGATTGGGGCGGGATTATACGATCTACCACTTTGTCACGCCCGTTTCCCATCTCCTGGTTGGGCCCGCCGGGATCTGGACGATCACTCCCCATTACCAGACTGGAACGGTCATCTATGACAAGAAGCGTTGGCGCGCCAAGGGCGGAGGCTTTGTCTCAATCCTACCTGCGCCTTTTTGGCCAGGAGAATATTGGCCGGCCGGATCTGGAGTCAGAAGCAGATATTGATACGACCAAGAAATACCTGAAAAAAATGCTTCCAGAAGGGTCGGAAGTGCCTCAGGTTCAAGTCGGCCCTTCTTTTTGTACATCCAAAAGTAGACCTGCAGTTGAATGAAGCTCCCCTGCCTGCCCTTACCCCCAAGGACCTGAAAGACTTCCTGCGGGAAGAAGGCAAAACGAAGCCCATCGGTGAAACAACTCTCGATCTTGTCCGCAGAGCCCTTCCCCAACCCACTCAGGAAGAATAACATTGGAGTCACTCACGCCCGCCGGCTGTACAGGAGTCCGGCGGGCGTGAATTATGATACACTTGTTCTATATGAATTCCATCGTTTCCCTGGATATCGAAACCACCGGGCTGGATCCACAATCGGATGCCATCATCGAAATCGGCGCTTGCCGCTTTAATGGCAACCGCATTGAGGATGAGTTCTCCACCCTGGTCAATCCACGCCGGCACATTCCTGAATTCATCACCCAATTGACCGAGATCAACGACGAGATGGTCCGCCAGGCGCCTCAGATCCGGGAAGTGTTGGATGAGTTGGCCGCTTTCATAGGCGATTCTCCCATCCTCGGCCATAATGTTCAGTTCGATCTCTCTTTCTTCAAGAAATACAATCTCTTCGGATTGAACGAAAGCATCGATACATATGAGATGGCGGCAGTGTTATTACCCACGGCCTCCCATTACAACCTGAAATCCCTGGCGCAAACACTAGGAATATATCCCGGGATGTGGCATCGTGGATTGGAAGATGCCAGGACGACCCACGGGGTATTCCAAAAATTATTCGCCAAAGCTCTGGAATTGCCCATCGATCTCCTGGCTGAGATTGTCCGCCATGGCGAGCCTTTGGAATGGGGTGGCGGCTGGGTGTTTCAACAAGCCCTGCGGGCTCGTTCGCAAGAAGGCATAAAAGCCAGAAAAGTTACCCAACCTTATGAAGATGAAGAGCGGCCCGCAGGACCGGGACCCGAGAAACGGAAGGGGTCGCCCATTCAGATGCCCAAGGAGCCCCTCCCCATCGATCCGGAGGAAGCTGCTTCTGTCCTCGAGCATGGCGGACCCTTTTCACAATACTTCCAAAGCTACGAATATCGTCCCGAACAAGTGGAGATGCTGAAGGCGGTCTCGAATGCCCTTTCCTATGGCCAGCACTTGATGGTCGAGGCCGGTACAGGGGTAGGCAAATCCTTTGCCTATCTCGTTCCGGCGGCGCTCTTTGCCCTCCAGAACAACACCCGTGTGGTCATCTCCACCAACACCATCAATCTTCAAGACCAATTGATCAAGAAAGACATTCCCGATTTATGTGCGGCTCTTAATCTGGAGTTGCGTGCGGCTGTGCTTAAGGGGCGTTCAAACTATCTTTGCCCGCGCCGGCTGGAGCTCTTGCGCAAACATGGGCCCGCTAACGCCGATGAAATGCGCATCCTTGCCAAGGTCCTGGTCTGGCAGCTTGAAAACGCCAGCGGCGACCGGACGGAGATCAATCTCACCGGTCCTTCGGAACGGGATGTATGGACGCATATCTCCGCAGAGGATGATGCCTGCACGAATGAGACTTGCCTGGAACGGACCGGCGGGGCCTGTCCTTTTTTCCGGGCCAAACAGGCCTCTCAAAATGCCCATATCCTGGTAGTAAACCACGCTCTTTTGTTGACCGATGTGGCCATTGGTAACCGGGTCCTACCCGAATATGACCATGTGATCGTAGATGAAGGTCATCATCTCGAAATCCGCCACGACAAATTCACTTTCCTTCCGCCTGACCCAATTTGATCTAGATCGGCTTTACCGGGAAGCCGGCGGTTCCAGTTCCGGAATTCTCGGTCATCTCCTGGCCGTGACTCACGACCAGATCCGCCCGTCTGACTATGCCCTCTTGAACCAAAAAGTATCCCGCGCCACCGATTTACTCTGGCGCCTGCAGGAGCAATCCCGCCTTTTCTTTGATGCCCTGGCTGAATTCATTGCCGCCCAGCGGGAAGGCCAGGCTGCTAATAATTATGTGTACCAGGAACGGCTCCTGCCCGCCACCCGGACTCAGCCGGGCTGGGATATGGTCGAAGTATCCTGGAGTGCGGCCGGAGAAACATTGGCCCTCCTCATCGCTCTCCTCGGTGAAATCCAAAAAGGCATGACCGAATTGTATTCCGAGGGAATTGAGTCCGTCGAAGACATTATCAGCAACATGGGTAATCTCTACCGCCGCTTGACCGAAGCCGAGAGCATGGTCAGTTCAATGATCTACGATCCGGCTGCCGATTACGTGTACTGGGTGGAAGTGATCCCAAAAATAACCGCCTCGCATTGAATGCCGCCCCGCTGCGAGTTGGCCCATTGGTTGAGAAATTCCTCTGGCATGAAAAACGCAGCTTGATCCTGACTTCGGCCACTTTAACCACTCATGGAGAATTCAATTACATTCGCAATACTCTGGCTGCCGATGAAGCCGACGAATTGGCCCTGGGTTCTCCATTCGATTATGAGAGCGCGGCGTTATTGTACATTGCCAATGATATTGCCGAGCCGAACGCACGTGAATACCAGAGCCAGCTAGATCATACTTTGATCAACCTGTGCAAAGCCAGCGGCGGACGGGCTCTTGTGCTATTCACCTCTTATGCCCAATTGAAACGAACTTCGAAAAGTATTTCCGGGCCTTTAGCTCAAAACGATATTGCCGTCTATGAGCAGGGTGAAGGCGCCTCCCCCAATGCCTTGCTCGAATCCTTCAAGAGCTCAGAGCGGGCCGTGTTGTTGGGAACCCGTTCTTTCTGGGAAGGCGTGGATGTACCCGGAGAGGCTCTTTCAGTGCTTGTCATCGTCAAACTTCCCTTTGATGTCCCATCGGATCCATTGATCGCAGCCCGGGCCGAAACCTTCGAAGATCCATTCAATGAATATCACCTTCCCGAGGCCATCCTGCGGTTCCGCCAGGGATTTGGCCGGCTTATCCGCACCCAGTCTGATCGAGGCGTTGTCGCCATTCTGGATAGGCGTGTCCTCACAAAGGCGTATGGGAAACTCTTTATCGAATCCTTACCCCAGCTGCACTCTTAAGGTTGGGCTCTTTAGCCACCCTTCCATCGGCTGCAGCAAAATGGCTTGGCCTTTGAGGTCTCGAATTGGCGGCCTCTGCCTGCACTATTCAGATATTTGGAGAAATAACAATGGATGAAATGAAATATGAAAAATTGACAGATGCGCAAGGGCGACTGGAAGCCACCATGATCGAGAGTTATCTCGAGGCGGAAGGGATCGATGTGGAGCTTATCCAGGAATCGATAGGCCATTCGAGCTACGCTGTCACGGTCAATGGTCTTGGACGGGTGCAGATATTCGTTCCCCGGAATCAAATCGAGGAAGCTCGTGAGTTGTTGAAAATATTTAGAGAGGGGTTGGATGAAAACGAAAAGGAGTGATGAGAATGAATGAAAAAGGCCGGTACGACTATCGCACCGGCCTTTTTTTTCTATTTGATTGTTGTTTCTTGGCGTCCAGATAGAACTTATAGCCCACGAACGCCCCCGCGCATAAGACAAGGTCGAGGACAACGATCAGCCAGGCGCTTTTGAAAATGGATCCGATGGTACCTAAGCCAGACCCGCCTCCTGGAAAGGACACCAGCCACAGGACTGCAAAGGTGACTGCAAAGATTGTCGCAAATACAGCGATAGTCCAGGTAGCCATTTTTCTGAGTTTCTTTTTCTTATCGTCCATCGATGCCTCCGTATAGGATTATTAAGAAAATTCTATCATCAATTCATTTTTTACGGATTACATTTGCCTTACTTTTTGCGCCAAAATCATTGCATTTTTGTTTGAACTTTCAACGATCACCTCTGGCATTCATCTCCTCGAATAATTTCCGGATATCTTCAAAGGTCAGGAAATGACTCCGCATGAGGAATGCCTTTTCAGAAATGGCTAATAATCTTAATAGCGAAATTATGGATATCCGGTTCAAGGATAAGGAGTTTCCCACCCGGATGAAGAACTCTCCACAATTCACTCACGGTGACCCGTTGATCATTTACATGATGGAAAGCATCCACCATAATTATCTTGTCGAAACTGTCGTTTGGGAACGGCAACGCTTCTGCGGGAGCACACACAGTCACCAGTTTTTTCTCACGGGCATACTGTAGCATCTTTATCGACGGGTCTGCTATAACCGTTTGACCGGCCATACCGGCTAATGGAGCCGCCACCCGGCCCGTCCCTCCGCCCACATCCAGCAGGCGGTCAGCCTCGGATAAATCCAATAATCGAGCGATTCCCGTGCTCTCCTGGAATTCTTCCGACCTGGCATAAAATTTGGCAATGAGGCCAAAATGATCAATCGGCATTTCAACTTCCGATGGTTATATAATCTTTGATGCCATCATAAGTAGCCGGTCCGATGCCGGGCACATTTTGCAATATCCTGGACGGATTGGAAAGGTCCATGCTCCAGCCGGTAATCCACTATGGCCTGGGCAGCCGTCGGCCCAATACCTGGCAATGTTTCGAGTTCAGTCACAGTGGCGACGTTTATATCCACCCGCCCGGCATTAACATGGCTGGTATCGACTACTCCCGGCACGTTAACTTGCTGGCCATCTACGAGAGGTTGCTGCCAGGTTAATGCTGTCCTGTTCGGCCCCATCCAGGAAGCCTCCGGCTGCCTGTACGGCTGAATCCAGCCGGCTGCCTTGCGGCAATCTATAAACTCCCGGCGTTGCCACGGCCCCTGTAATATAAACTGTCAGCATTCCCGGCGTGCTGGTGGGAAGCAATGTGACTGCCTCGCCCTGGGGCCTGGAGGTTGCAGACAGCCAAAGGATCCCCGCGATCAGCAAACCGATCAATATTCCAAAAATCATATTCAGAACTGTTTTCATGTTCTTCTCCATCAGTCCAGGCGCATCACCCGCAACCGGTCCATCGGTTCGGCATTTTTATTAAATATTCGTTCGGCCCGGCTGATCATCTGGAAATAGCGGGGCATTTCAGTAATGTCGATAGTCCGAAATCCGAATTTTTCATATAGCGCCACCAACCTGGCACGACACATTAAGTATAACGGACGCCTCGATTCTCGTACCAGCAATTCCTCGATAATTGCCCGGGCTATTCCACGGCCGCGAGATTGCTCCTGGACGGCGATGGATGCAAGTTCGATAGAACCATCCTTATGAGGTTTGATCTGTCCGCACCCCAGGAATTCGTTCTCTGAAGAAATTGCCACCAGGAACCTTTTCCAATTTAATCCGGTCGGGTTGATATTGGCAGTGTGGATCAACCTTCGGATGGCGGGAAAATCTTCTTCCCTGGCCGGTCGAATAATAAATTCACCCATGGATACCTGCCGCTACGATAATGGTGAAAGTGCCCACAAACCAATGGATCAGAAAAGGGTAAATGAAAGATTTGGTCCGCCAGGCCACCCATCCAAAGGCAAAACCGCCAAAAATAGTGGAGAGGGTTTCAATTTCCGGTTTACCTATATGGGCCAGGGCAAAAGGGACAGCTTGCAGCCAGATGGCTTCCGGACCGAACTTCCGCGCCAGTCCGAATAAGAGCCAGCCTCTAAATAAGAATTCCCAACCGAAGAGATCCAGGAAAGTATTCCAGGGGAGTCCCTGGAGCTGGGATTTGTAATAATCCTGCATGACCCCGCTCCCACGACTGACCCACCATAACACCGGCGCGATCAAGAGGATGCCTCCCAAAGTTATTATGAGACCGGCTTTCCAGTCGCCTAACTGAAAACCATACTCTCCTGGCTTCTGTCGGAAGATAAGTAAAGTGATCAGCATGGGTACGATGA
The DNA here is from genome assembly GCA_963782935.1 of uncultured Chloroflexia bacterium. Taxonomy (GTDB): domain Bacteria; phylum Chloroflexota; class Anaerolineae; order Anaerolineales; family Villigracilaceae; genus UBA877. The sequence continues at coordinate 7,631 of CAWALN010000017.1, forward strand.
AATAAAGCACCGTCCGGTCCAAAACTTTGGTGGAAAGGCCCGTCCTTTCCCACGCAGGAAACCATTTCTCCCAGGGGGCAATTTCTGCATGGTAGGATCGATGATCAGCGCCAGCGTGCTGATCACGATCAAAACGGAGATCTTCCAATCGAGCTGAAGTTTTTCACCGAAAAGTTTTTTCATCGCAATTTTAGAAAACTTGTATCCATACCGGTTGGGCTCTAATAGGAAAAATAGCTATGATTGCCATTTGCACTTATAAGCTGAACTATCTTGCTTGAATCTCGCCATAGCTCCAGGCTCCAATTCGTGCAGAGCAATATGATCGCCAGACAGGCCAACCCGATGGCGATCTTCCCATTTTTCGTTTTCAAGCGTTCTCGTAACGCCGCCCAACCTCCGCTCCAGAATAAGGCCGCCAGGATGGAAAAGAAAGGCACCATGGCGAGGTGAAACCGGTCTTCAGCAATAATAAATAGATGAGGCGTGATATAGGCCAGGATCAACAGAATCAGTAAAAGGGTCTCCTTGCGCCACTTTACCAATGAAACACCAATGCTGCCGGAAATGCTGACGGCAATAAAAGGCAGAAAAAATATGATAAAGATCGATAACAGGATCGGGGCCGGGATAAACCCAAGGAAATCATTGGAATAGAAATAAGTCAACGCCCGCCTCTCCAGGCCAAAGAAAAAGCCCGCTCGCCGGGCGATCAAGTATGGGACCCGTCCCGGATCGGCCTCAATGAAAGCCAGTGCCTTTTCTCTTCCAATTACATCGCGTTGGCCATCGTCCAGCATCGGCAACAAGTCCACAGAAATGGGGTACTGAAAGGTTCCGCTTCCATCGGGATGATAACCGACATATAGGTCATAACCAAGCGCCGACTCTATCCCCGTCAAACGGTGATCCACGATCGTATTCCGGACCATCCAGGGGATTGTGACCAGGGCTAAAGAGGCAATGAATAATAAAGCCGCTTTCCACCGGTGAAGCACGATCCATATCCATAGGAAAGCCAAACCGGCCATGCCCAGGGCGACTGACCTTGTCAACGCCGTCAAGCCAAAAAGAACGCCGGCCAGAATAAACCAGCGCGCCAACCAGCCATCTTTCCACACCTTCAAGAGGAAGGTACGAGGCGGTCCATCCTTTTGCGCGCCTGTTTCGGCAGGGTTCCTGGCCGGATCCATTGCCTTCAGTAATACTATGGCGGAGACCAACACGAGCACGAAGAATAAATTCTCTGTCGCCAAAGACAGGGGATAGATCAACAGCATCGGGTAAAAAGCAATGATCCAGCCGGCAATGGCCGCCACCCTTGGCCGATCAGGGAAGAATCTCCTTCCGAGCAAATAGGTTAGCGGCGCCAATGCCGCACCCAGAAGCGCCTGGATCAAGCGGGCAAAGAAGAATTCGGCGCGCTCCCACACCGGTCACAAGATAAACCAACGCCAAAAAAGCCGGATAAAGCGGTGGACGGAAAGATGTCAGGACTCCCCGGGGGTCATAATGGACACTCGTCCAATCCAATTGGATGTATTGTTCTATGAGGGGCAGGTCTTGCTGGGCATACCACCGATATCCATTCCCGGCGGCAATAGAACGGGCCAGCATGTCGTATTGAAACATATCATCCAGGCCAATGCCCAGGTTTGGAGTTGCCAGGACCGGAATGAGCCGCAAGAAGAGTGCTATCAAAAAAATCCTAAGCGGGAATGTCCGAGATGATTTCCACCAATTCATCCTGTTTCTCTTCTCCAAGATTTATCTTGAACGCTCTCCCGTTCATTATAGCATCCTGCGTTGATACTTCTCACATGCTATAATCCCGATTAATCAATCCATGTGATCAGAGAGCTGCATGACTTACCGAAACCAACCTAAAAGCATCCCATGGTCAAACGTGCGTTGGCTGACTGCCTTGATGGGTGTCATCCTTCTCATTTTGGGTCAATACCAAATCGCCGGCTCTGCCTTCCAGGTTACATCCCCCATGGCATTGGGGGATTGGCTGAATAATACGCTCCATCTCGGCATTCCCGATATCAACAATGTGTTGCTTGGACTTCCCTTTTTAATAGTGGGATTTATCCTGTTAGCCGTTTCCTTGCGGGACTTGTATCTATTACCTACCCGTTCCGGAGAGTTCGCTGAAGATAAACCGCTGGCCGTCCGCCTGGTTATATCCTCCTGGCCCTGGCTACTGGTTGGATTGGTTTTCTTTGTCCTTCTACTCGTCCAATTAGGTCGTTTGAAATACGGGCTTTACTCGCCCTTTATATGGATCTCCGTTCCTCTCGTATTTGCCGTGGTTTTGGCTGCGTGGGACCGCCGCCGCCAGGTCGATCTTTCACCTCACCTTTCCAGAAGTGACCTGGTGTGGCTGGTGGGTCTGTTTTTGGTTGGTTGCCTCATTGGAACCTACCGGTTGCAGGGTTGGCCCGATCAACTGATGGGTGACGAGGGAAACTTCTGGACGATTGCCCGGGATATAGCCATCGGGAAATTCAAACCTGCCATCTTCGCCAATGGCGTCTATTCTTTTCCCATCTTGAGTTCTTACCTGCAAGCCTGGATCATGAACTTGTTCGGCGTCAACCTGTGGGGATGGCGAATGGCCTCCGTCCTCCCGGGGATCGCTACCGTGGTGCCGCTCTATCTACTGACCCGAGACCTCTTCAATAGAAGGATCGCGGTTATTTCATCAGTCGCTTTGATCGCCAGCCCTTATTTCCTCGCTTTCGAGAGGCTGGGTTATAACAATATCCAGACGCTATTCATCCCCTGCCTGACATTTTATTGGTTGTACAACGGCATCCGCCGCAATAGCCATTTCCTCCTCTTCCTGGCAGGCTGCATTGCCGGGCTGGGTTTCTATACATATTTTGGGGCCCGTGGAACAGTTTTCATTGCCATCCTCTTTATCGCGTTGACATGGCTCACCAAGCGGATCAAATTCCGCCAGGCCGCCGCCTCCACGTTCATATTGTTGCTCGCGTTCATCCTGGTCACAGGTCCATATTTCGTTTACGGTCTCCATCAAGACGCGCAGACCATGGGTTTCAAAACATTTGAGAGTGTCTTCTTTAACGTTTTCAACGGAAGCCAGTTCTATACGGAAGCCCAGCTATTCAAATATGCGCCGGTCATCCATCTCGGGGGGAATGATCTGTTCTTCAACCCGCCTATTTATGCAGTTTTGTTTTCGCAAGGTCTTATCCGGACACTGCTTGCATTCCAAAAACCATGGTTGATATCCGAGCACTATATTGCCTTCCCCCTGGCAGGAACTATAGGTGTCCTTTTTTACCTTTTCGGCCTTGGATTGGTTCTCAAACACATCAAGGAATCTCGGAATCAACTCTTGCTGATATGGTTCTTAACCTTTATCCTGGGGTTCAGCGCCTTAAATACCGTACCTCCCCGCCATACCCATATGGTAGCTTTAATCCCGGCCCTGGCAATTTTCATTGGTTTGGGTGTAAACGCCTTTTCCGTAAGCCTGGGGGCGCTGTTTGGCAGGATAAAAAAGGTCGGTGTTCCCATTTTGGCAGTTATCGTAACCATCGTTGCCATCGGCGGGTTATACGATTTTTTTGTCCTCGCGCCTCAAAAATACCAGCCTCAGCCGGATCAAATCATGTCTTGGGCCGCTCTTGAGTTCTCATGGGGAATCATTTATCTATGTCTATCAGGATGCCTCCCAAAAAGATTTTATTCCCTATATCAAGGATGAGTTCGATAAATCAATTCCTTTCCGAACCATCGCATGGGACGATGTAACCTCCGGAACGCAAAGTTTCCAATCCTCCCCCAGGACGATCATTTTCTATCCTCCTGAAATTGCAGGAGAGATGAACACCATCCTGGGAGAGCAATGGGACAGAGAACTGATCCAAAGAATGTTTTACAGCTCCGGAGGCATCCCCGTTCTGGCCGCCGGGATGAACACTCCTTTTACATTCGAAAGGGATCGCCCCAGCCTGGCTACCTTCCTGGATGCCTTCCAGCATTTACCTTTTATTATTCTACTTATCCTGTTAATGGCCTTATTGGGCCTGGCGGCATTCCTGCCGGCGGCGCGGGTGGTTTCTCTTCCTGCAAGGGTTAACCGGTTCGTTGAATGGTTGAACCGGTCATCTTCCCCGGGAGAGGCGGGGGATGCCGGCGAGGAAGATCTGCTTCTGCCTGAAATTACACCCGCTATTACCCTCCAAACTCAGCCGGATGAATTACCCACCTGGGCAGAGCAGCTTACTCTTTCCAAAGAGCCTCCTAAGCCTGGCCGCTTGACCGGCGAGGTCAAGTCTGTAAAATCCTCCGAAGGGAAGGATGTCTTCATCCGCATCCATATCCCGGCTCTTCATTTGGGTTTGCCCCACCTTTCCAAAGGCTGGGACATCACCATTCCACCCATCCATTTTCCCAACAGCGTCCTTCTGATCCTTTCCATCTTCCTGGCTTTCGCCGGGCAGTTCGCCATTTCCCGACATTGGTACGTCCCTGGCGCCCTATTATATTTAGGCTGCGGAATTGGCCTTTTCTTCTGGACCCGCCGGAACCCCAAATGGATGGGCCTCTTTACCGGCCAAATAAGGACGGCTCCGCGAGTGGAGCTCATTTTCGCGATTGTCCTCCTGGCCGGCATAGCTTTTACAAGGTTTTACGACCTGGGATATCGTGTTTATGGCCTGGAAGCCGACGAAACAAAATGGACGGTCCAGAGTTGGTATTCAACCATCCTGCGGGTGGATCAGGGTGAGTTTGCGACCGCCCATTATCAATATCTGCCGGTGAGCTTTTGGGTCCGTTCGGTGTTCCTGCGGCTATTCGGGTTGAACTTCATTTCTGCCCGGATCGAGAGTGCCTTCCTTAGCCTTCTCTCTGCCGTGTTCCTCTATTACCTGGTGCGGCGTTTGACATCCAGCCCTCCGATGGCCTGGCTGGCCACTGCCTTATATTCCTTCTCTTTTGTGGAATTAAGCGAATTGCACCAGGCCTTGCACAACACCACCGTCGAGATCTGGATGATCAGTGGGTTGTTCCTCTTGATTCTGGCTCTGCAGGAAAGGAAATACTGGCAATTCCAGCTTGCAGGAATTGTCCTGGCTTTGGGGATGCTGACGTATGAGACCTATTTCCCCACACCGCTTATCGCGGCTCTTTTCCTGGCCGGTTTTGCGGTGGCCAGGATCGTGAAGCGGAAAGATCCATCCTCACATGGTTGAAGAGAACTCTGGTTTTCATCTGGCCGATTGCCCTTTTATATATTCTCTATATCCAGGGCTATATCGCTTCTCAAAACTATCATTTCCAATTTCTGGCCGAATCCTCCGCCAATGGCTCGAACCTCGTTGGCCTGATCCAATTCATGATCAAGAATGGCGGCGATTATCTAAGAACAATGTTCGTCCAGGTCGTATGGACAGATTCATTGATCTATTGGGCCGGCCCGTTCTTGAATCCCTGGTTGCTCGTATTCGTGGTCATTGGCCTGATCTACAACCTTTTGAACCTCCGCCGGCCGTTTTTCCTCTTCATACCCCTCTGGTTCCTGGCCAATGTGGTCTATGCCCCCATCCTGGTCGGATCGGTTTGGCCGCGTGTCTTGTATACGACCCTGGGCCCCCTGGCAATTTGGGGGGCAATGGGATTGTGGACTTTTCTGGCCGCGCTGCGGGCCTGGTTCGATGGTCTGAAATTGAAATTCGCCATACCCGTATTTGCAATTCTGGTGGTCGCCATCCTCTTCAACGATTATCATATCTTTACCTCATCCTTGCTGGATCCTGTCGACCGTCAAAAAAGGCGCGAATTGGCCGACCTTACCTCTAAATCCGCCTCTTCGTCGCCGATGATACTTTACCCTTACGAAGCCAATAAAGATGATTTTGTATTCGTGGAATCGCATGTGCTCCTCTTTTCGGTTGCCGGGGCTCGGCGGACCGGGTTGGATGCGGCCAAATATTATCAGACTGTAACTTTTGACCAGACCCTCCCAACCCTTTATCAAGACCGCCAGTTGAATTCCGTAAACCTTATCTTCGATAAAACCGCCACCAATATGATGGATGAGCGATTTTCAGCCATGCAGGTGATCCTTCGCTGTTACCCTGCCGCGGCATTAACTACTTCCGGGCAATTCTTTGATGTGTACCATTTTGATGCCAAAATCCTCGCAAAGCCTGACTGTTACCAGGGACCGCCTCCCATTGTCATTTCCCCCCTGGATGGGACAGCCTTTTCAGCCTCCGAACCTCCGACATTGACCTGGAATACCAATGGTTTGGCTGTGACAGGCCACGCCCTCACGGTGGAGAAAAAGGCTTCGAATAATTACTGGATCGAGGTGGAAGACACCTTCAAAGGGCCCGCCTGGAGTTCGACCTCTGACTACGTCAGCGGTTTCAGCGGAAATGGATTCCTTATGGATAACTGGGAGGCAGAGGCAGCCGAATATTCATTACCGGTCGACCAGGCTGGAAAATATCGCGTTTGGATCCGTTCATACAAACGCCAAAAGAACGATCAGGTCAATTTCATTACGATCAATGGCGTGAAGAAAGAATTTGCCTCCAACTCCAATACCCTCGACGCCTGGGTTTGGGACGATCTCGGCACCTATTCACTCTCCACTGGACCCCAGCCCATGTCACTGACCCGTACGTACGGAAAAGATCCCGAATACAGCGTCTTCATCGATACGATCCTGGTTACTCCCGATTTGACAAATCCACCTGAACGCATTTCCATCTGGCAGAATGTCCTCGATACGGGCCAGATCCATTCCGCCTCCACCCAATATTCATTTCCTCAAGCTCTACCCCCGGGTGAATATCGCTGGAATGTGCGACTTTTCGATGGCGACCGCCTCATCGATTTCGACCGGATCCCAAGGCGTGGCTTCTCAAATATCCACCTTTAGCATCAGCTCAAAGTAATCCTATGAATATGTATATACGGAATCGCCCAATTCGAGTCACCCTCCTTGCCATACTAGTCTTGTTCTTCGGCCTCTTAAATCTTCTCCGCCTGGGTGAATCAATTTACTTCTGGAAAACCCTGTTAGAATATGGGACGCGGCCTCTTTATATTGCCCTGAGTGGAGGCATCTGGGCTATCGTAGGTTTTTTACTGGTTTGGGGTCTTTGGAAAGGCAGGCGTTGGATCTGGTTGGCGACGGTGATAGTGACTGCTGTCTATGCAGCCTGGTATTGGTTGGATCGCCTCCTCATACAACAACCGCACACGAATGGTGCATTTTCATTGATTACCACCGTAGTGACCCTCATCCTTATTTTTTGGGTTCTATTCTCAAGTCGAACCAGGCGTTTTTTTCTAAAAGAGACTCATGGCTGAAAATTCCAAGATCCAACATCTTCGCGAACGCAAAGCCAGAACGCTCCTGGGGGGTGGAACCGAGCGGATCGAGGCTCAACACAAGAAGGGAAAATTAACCGCCCGGGAGCGTCTCGATCTGCTCCTGGACAAGGCCTCCTTCCACGAGACTGACCCCTTTGTTATCCACCGGAGCCATGGTTTCGGGCTTGAACAGCAGGTCATCTCCGGCGATAGTGTCGTCACCGGTTGGGGCACCATCGATGGGCGGCTGGTATATGTGTTTTCCCAGGACTTTACGGTCATCGGCGGCAGCCTCGGTGAAGTTCATGCCGAAAAGATTTGTAAGATTTATGATTTGGCACTTAAAAATGGCGCTCCTGTAATAGGCCTGAATGATTCGGGTGGAGCCCGCATTCAGGAAGGTGTTGTCTCTCTCGCCGGCTATGCCGAAATTTTCCTCAAAAACACCCTGGCATCCGGTGTGATTCCACAGATCTCGGCCATACTGGGCCCTTGTGCCGGAGGGGCAGTGTATTCACCCGCCCTGACTGATTTTGTCTTCATGGTCCGGGGGACCTCTAATATGTTCGTGACCGGTCCGGATGTGGTCAGAGCCGTCACCCAGGAACAGGTGTCGGCGGAAGAGCTGGGTGGCGCCGATGTCCATGCAGAGAAATCCGGCGTCTGCCATATCGCTGCAGACAGTGAAGCCGACGCCATGTACCTGATCCGCAAACTACTGGGCTTTCTACCCCAGAATAACATGGAAGATCCGCCGTTCTATCTCAATGGCGATGATCCCTTGAGGCTGGATGAAGCCCTCGATTTCATAATTCCCGAAGATCCCGGGAAACCTTATGACGTGAAGGAAATCGTCCGGCATGTGGTCGACGGCGGTCAATTCTTTGAGATCCAGGAAGCTTTTGCCCCAAACATCGTCACCGTTTTCGCCCGTTTGGGAGGCCACTCGGCTGGAATTGTAGCCAATCAGCCCCAGGTCCTGGCCGGTGTCCTGGATATCGATGCAAGCGAGAAAGCGGCCCGATTTGTGCGCTTCTGCGACTCTTTCAACATTCCAGTGATCACGTTCGTGGATGTGCCCGGTTTTATGCCCGGTACCTTGCAAGAGCATGGCGGCATAATCCGCTCAGGCGCAAAGCTGCTCTATGCCTATTGCGAAGCGACTGTTCCCAAGATCACTGTTGTCTTACGGAAAGCCTACGGAGGCGCCTATATCGTCATGTCGAGCAAGCACATGCGCGGGGATGTGAACCTGGCCTGGCCGAGCGCCGAGATCGCCGTAATGGGCCCGGATGGCGCCGTGAGCATTATTTTCAGGAAAGATATGGAAACGGCCCAAGATCCAAAACAGCGCAAAGCCGAGTTGGTCACCGACTACCGCGAGAGATTTGCCAATCCTTATATTGCGGCTGAAAGGGGTTATCTGGACGATATAATAGAGCCGCGAGAGACCCGCTCGCGCCTGATCAATGCATTGGAAATGCTTCAGAACAAACGGGATACCAACCCATTCAAAAAACATGGCAACAATCCGCTTTAACGGGAGAGAATATGATATCTGAAATAAATGCACGTCTCCAGAAGATCGCCGGTTTTGTCCAGGAATACCTGGCCGAGAGCTATAACAAACGCCCAAAAGCCGACAAAACCAATCTCAAACGCTACCTCCTTGGGGTGGATTATCGGTGGCACCACACCTTACGAGTGGCCCAATTCGGCAAGGTTATCGCTGAAAATGAAGGCGTGGAATTGGAATGGGTTGAGGCAGCCTGTTTATTGCACGATATCAGTTGGTTCGATACCACGGCTGATTCCAGCCGCGAACACGGCCGCCTCGGCGCAGAACTCAGCCGTCCGTTTCTCGCCAAGCTCGGCTATGCTCCTGAAGCAGTTGAGAATATCTGTTATTCAGTCGCCTCTCACGTGGATGAAGACCATCCGGTGACACTGGAAGCGAAGATCTTGAGCGATGCCGATAACGTGGACAGGTTCGGCCCATATCGGGTCTTGCAGTGGTGTTTTTCGGATATCAATGATTATGAAAAACTGACCGCCAAGCTGAGCGATCGGATCCGCCGCCTGGAGCATTATCGAGAGGAGAATCCTCTCTTCACTTCCACCGGCCAGCAGTTGTTTGCGGAACAGTTAAACTTGCAGCATCGTTTCTTTTGTGAATTCGTCGGCGAGAAATCGTTGACGGTCATGCCTCAGATATAGAAAATGTTTAAAAAATTGCTCATCGCCAACCGCGGTGAGATTGCTGTGCGCATCCTACGCGCCTGCCGGGAGTTGGGGATCCGAACCGTGGCAGTTTATTCGGAGGCCGACCGGCAAGCCATCCATGTTCGTTATGCCGATGAAGCCTATCTGCTCGGGCCGGCCCCCGCCCGCGAATCCTACCTTTGCGTCGAAAAAATAATCGATATTGCCCACCGCTGTAAAGCCGATGCCATCCATCCGGGATATGGATTCCTGGCAGAACGGGCCGATTTTGCCAAAGCCTGCGCCGAGGCCGGTCTGGTATTCATCGGCCCACAGCCCGCTTCCATCGCAGCCATGGGAGATAAGGCCGTCGCCCGCAATACCGTGGCAAAAGCTGGAGTTAAAATTGTCCCCGGCACCGAGGCGGAGGGCCCGCTCCGCGATCCCGAACTGCTCGCGATAGCCCCCACAATAGGCTTTCCGCTCTTGATCAAGGCTACGGCTGGCGGCGGCGGGAAAGGCATGCGCGAAGTCCAATCCCTGGACGAGATGCCCGAGTTGCTCCAATCCGCCCGGCGGGAGGCCGAATCCGCTTTTGGAGACGGAAACATCTACCTGGAGAAGCTGATCGCCGGGGCTCGCCACATCGAATTCCAGATCATGGCCGATCAATACGGAAACGCCATCCATCTGGGTGAACGCGAATGTTCCATCCAACGCCGACACCAAAAACTCATCGAGGAATCCCCATCTCCACTTTTAGCGGATAACGAAGACCTGCGCAACCGCATGGGCACGGTGGCCGTCCAGGCTGCCAGGGCGGTGGATTATGCGAACGCCGGAACGGTTGAATTCCTGGTGGATCAGCAGCTCAATTTCTACTTCCTTGAAATGAACACTCGTCTGCAGGTAGAACATCCGGTCACCGAGGCGGTCACCGGCATGGATATTGTCGCCGAGCAGATCCGGGTAGCTTATGGAAGGCCTCTCAGCCACCGCCAGGAAGATATTCAATGCCGCGGGGCGGCCATCGAATGCCGCATCAACGCGGAAGATCCCTATAATCACTTCCTTCCCTCCACCGGCTGCATCACTTTGACCCAGTTCCCAACCGGTCCCGGGGTCAGGGTGGATACGGATGTTCATGTGGGCATCGAAATATCCCCATATTACGATCCGCTCATCGCCAAATTGATAGTTTGGGGCGAGACCCGCTCTCAGGCTGTGGCCCGCATGCGCCGCGCCCTGGAGGAATTTGAGATCGTCGGTGTGCGTACTAATATTCCCTTTCATCAGACCATGATGAGCACTTATCCTTTGATCACCGGAAAATACAACATCGAATTGGTGGAGGATGAATTCTCCGCCATCGATGAAGCTGAGAGCCGCGACCACTATCTGGATATTGCCGCCTTGATGGCCACCCTGGTGGCCCACAGGCAGGTGGAACAGCGCGCCCAGGTCTATTCACAACCAGCCCAAAAGTCGAAATGGAAATGGCTGCCGCGCCTGGAAAGACCGCGCCGATGAAATATATTGCTGAAGTGGACGGTTTGGAATTTCCGGTTGAGATCCTCGATGACCAGCATGTTCGGTTTGGAGAGGAAATTCTCGAAGTGAACCTGGCCGCAGTCAGCGGCGTCCCCCTCTATTCCCTGATCGTAAATAACGAATCGTTTGAAGGGTACGTCTATCCGGATGAAAATGGCTGGCAAGTCCTTCTGCAAGGCCAGTTTTACCAGGTAAGGGTGGAAGATGAACGTGAGAAGAGACTGAGGACATCCGGCAGCGCGGCAGAGCCTGCCGGGGCTGAATTCGTGCTCAAGGCTCCCATGCCCGGCCTGGTGATCGATGTGGTGGTAGTGGAAGGTCAATCCATCGAAAAAGGCCAGACACTTCTCATCCTCGAGTCGATGAAAATGCAGAATGAGCTCCGCGCACCCCATGCAGGGATGGTGACCCGTCTACGTGTTAAGGCCGGCGAAAGCGTCCAGCAAAAACAAACTCTCTTGAACATTAGCTCTCCCCAGAGCTAAAGAAGTCCTACCGGCGGTAAGGAGGAAAACCGAATGCCCACACCTTCTTTGATCCTCGGCCCAATCGTCGGCGGGTTGTCGGACCGATCCGCCCACCTGTGGGGCCGCGCCGACCATCCCGGCGTTCTCCATGCCTGGATCGGCAACGCAGCCGATTTGAACGACGCAATCGAGTGGAGCACTTCCATGCCGCTCACTCTCCACGACGGCTACGCCGGGGTTGCACCCATTTCCGGGCTCGAACCCGAAACCACCTATTATTATGACCTGCGGCTGGACGACTCGCCGCCTCCTTTGCAGACCGGCTATCCCAAGTTCACCACCTTTCCGATCCCCGGCAAGCTGAAAGATTTCACTTTCGCATTCGGCTCCTGTTTCAGGCCTGCCAAAGAAAATGGAGGCCTTATTTTCCATGACCTGGAGGCGCGCCGCCAAAGCCTGGAAGCTGATGAGGCTGCCAGGCTCCGCTTCATCCTTCTCATTGGGGATCAGATCTATCCGGACGATTATGGCTTGAACGGCCTACCGCCATTCCACCAGGGCAATAAGACTATTGCCCTCACCCTGGAAGATTACCGGAACGTCTACAAACATGTTTGGTCAAATGGCTATTTTCGCGACCTTTTAAGAAATCTGCCGGCGTTCATGACTCTGGATGACCATGAAGTGGATGACGATTGGCGCTGGAAAAATACAGAGAGGACTAAAGCCACATTTTCCATATTCACACGCTTCGTCCGCTGGCTCTCGCTCAGACCGGCAAGGGAACTCAGCTTGACCCCCGAGCGGATCCAGAGTGCCCTTAAGGCCTATTGGGAGCACCAGGGGATGCATGCGCCTCCAATGACCCTGCCCCCCAAAGTCGATTCAGAAGGGAAATATAGCCTCGAACCACACGATCCCGGCTCCCTGGCCTATACATTTACGTATGGAGCCGCTGCCTTTTTTGTGCTCGATACTCGCAGCATGCGGGTCAAGAATGCCCATGAACAGCATATGCTTGGAGAAGGCCAATGGCACGTCCTCAAGGAATGGTTATTGGCCGTCAAGGATGCCTATCCCCTCAAGTTCCTGGTTACTTCCTCTTCTGTGCTCCATAGCATGTTTGGGGACTTCCTGGGGGATCGCTGGTCCGGCTTCCGCTCCGAGAGGGATCAACTTCTCCGTTTCATCGGAGATAACCAGATCAATAATCTGTACTTACTTGCTGGAGACCTGCATTCCTCCCATTTCATGACTGCGGAATGCGGCCCGGAAGAGAGTCCGGTGCTGATCCGGGAATTCTGCTCCACCCCCTTCGAGCAAAACTGCAATAAATACGCCCACCTGCTGTATACCTCCATCAAGACGGGTGCAGTCCGGAACCCTATCCGCTATTATTGCATTGCCGAGCCCAATTATGGGATCGTTCAAGTCCGCTACACCAATGGCGCTCCCGAAGTGGATTTCAAACTGATCGCCACCGATGGACATCAACTGGCCCCCGTTCCGCGATGAAGGTGTTTGATCGCCCTTTCATACTCCGAGTTTTGAAGAACCCGGAGATATGAGGTTGAAAGCGGTGGAAAATAAAATAACCAAGGATCAGGCGCAGGGGATATTTCCTGCCCAGGTGATTTTTCGGACTGGTCCCGCCTCACCGAGAAACTTTGGCAGAAGCCTGGCAAAGTTTTCCGGGTCGCCACTGGTGAAGAATTGCAGCAACTCACCGGGATCAGACCATTGAGCAGCCTGTGTTTCCTGACCAAGCAACCGCTGGACTTGCCGCGCCACCGCCGGAGCCGGATCGATGACCCTGACCCCCGGGCCGGCGATTTTCTTTATTAAGGGTATGACGAAAGGATAGTGGGTGCAGCCCAGGACCACCGTATCGATCCCCTGTTCGAGCATCGGTTTCAGGGCCCGTTCCAGGATGAGGCGCGTTTCCGGCCCATCCAATCTTCCAAGTTCGATTTGCCGGACGAGGCCCGGACAGGTATCCTGGAGCAGGATCACATTGGCTGCAAAACGCTCCACCACCGAGGCATACAAAGCCCCCTGGAAAGTGGCCGGGGTAGCCAGGACACCTACCACTCCGCTCAAGGTCGCTTCGGCGGCGGGTTTGACCGCCGGTTCCATGCCTACAAAAGGAATATCCGGGAACACTTCCCGCAAATAATGCAAGGCCGCTGCGGAGGCCGCATTGCAGGCCACTACGATCAATTTCGACCCCCGCTCCAGCAGGAAACGGGTGATCGCCTCGGAAAATTGGCGGACTTCCTCCATCGGCCTGGGCCCGTACGGCACATGGCCCTGGTCGGCAAAGTAGAGACAGGCCTGCTCAGGCAGCAACTGCCGGATGGCCCGCAGGACGGATAGCCCTCCCACGCCTGAATTGAATATTCCGATCGGACCCGCTTTACTCAATTCCTTTTTACCCGCCTTTCCCGGCCGCCTCTACAAAAGCCCGGAACAATCTGCGGGTGGCAGGCTGGTCGGTCAGCCACTCCGGGTGCCATTGGACCGCCATCGCAAACGGATGTCCGGGCAATTCCACCGCCTCCACCAGGCCGTCGGGGGCGTAGGCGACCGGATTGAGACTATCGGGAACCAACTTGGCTCCCTGGTGATGCAGGCTGTTCACCTTAAGTTCTGTTTCGCCTAAAATAGCCGCCAGGCGTGACTCTGCCTCCACCTTCACCGGGTGTGCCAGGTGATTTCGGGGATACTTGGGATAGTAATCATGCTTCAAGGATCCCGGTTTTTGGTCCGGGATATGGGTAAAGAGCGTCCCTCCCAGGGCCACATTTACCACCTGGAACCCCCGGCAAATGCCTAAAAACGGTTTCTCCTGCTCCACCGCCGTACGAACCAGGCTTAATTCCAACTCATCCCGCTGCCGGTTGACGCCGTCTATACTTGGATGAGCCTCGCCTTCAAAATAATCCAGGGATATATCCCCGCCGCCCGTGAACAGGATCCCATCCAGCCTTGCGAACAGAGCTTCCCGCGTTTCTGAAGGGAGGCCGTTCGGGATCAACACCGGCGCAGCCCCGGCCTGCACAAGCGCATCCACATACGCCTGCAGGAGGGCTGCAATCGGATATCCGGCTTTATTCTTATCTGAATACGTGGTCACACCAATAAGCGGCAATGCCATGGTTTCTCCCGGGAATATCAAACTAAACAAAAAGGGCGCAGAAGCTTATCTGCACCCATTTATTGTAAACGATTTTGGAATTACTCGAATTTCTGTTTCAGCTTGGCTTTCTTGCCGGTCAGGCCGCGCAGGAAATACAACTGCGCCCGCCGGACGTGGGTATGGCGCTCGATCACAACCTTATCGATCCGGGGGGAGAGGGCCAGGAAAGTCCGTTCCACGCCGATGTTGTTGGAGGCGGTCCGCCGGACGGTGAAATTGGTGTTATTGCCGCCCTTGCGGATGCGGATGACGGTTCCCTTGAATTCCTGGATCCGCTCACGGTCGCCTTCCTTGATGCGCACATGGACGCTCACCTGGTCACCCGGGCTCAGGGTGGGGATCTTTTCGTTCTTGGTGGTATTGAAATTCTTATTCAGGTCAATCATTTTCCATCTTCCTCTATTGAATGAATAAACAAGTTCTTTTTGTGGCGCGGGGCGAGATTATAACATGCACATTGGAATGGGGCAAGGATTAAATTCGGTTATAATTTCGGCGCCTGCCCCTGTAGCTCAATGGATAGAGTAATGGACTTCGAATCCAGTGGTTGGGAGTTCGAGCCTCCCCAGGGGCGCTGATTGGGCGACCTTATGGGTCGCCTTTTGGTTTTTGATGAGCCTGGGAGATTTCTCGGGAAAATCCGGTGGAGATTGGGAGGGTTTCAGATCCGGGCGTATGACCATACGCCCCTACGGGGAGGGAGAGAGGGAGTTCAAATCGGGGCGGATGCCAACCGCCCTACGGCTTTGGGGGGATTTCCTTCTTTAGGGGCAGCCAGATGGTAAAGACTGCGCCGACGCCGTTCTCACCGTTGCCCGCTTCGATGCGGCCGCGATGGTGCTCGACCACCTGTTTTACAATGGCAAGACCCAGGCCCGTGCCCGGAGCGCCGGATTTTCTACCGGTGTGGCCACGATAAAACCTCTCGAACAGATGCGGCATGTCCTCGGTATCAATCCCTGGGCCGGTGTCGATCACGCTGAACCCCACTTCGCCCTCTCCATTCCCGTTCGGACCCGTAGTCATCGTTCTTACGATTACCTTCCCTCCGGGAGGCGTGTAATTCAATGCATTGGTCAACAGGTTTGAGATGGCCTGTACTATGGTCGGTTCGTCCAGGACGATAGGTTGCAGATCGGTCTTCAGGTCGATCTGGAGGGTCAAGCCGTGGGACTCGGCCAGCGCCTGGCGGTCATTCACCAGGGTCCGGATCAGACCGTTCAGGTCGCATTCGCCCGAGCGGAAATTAACCTGGCCCAGGTCGAAGCGGGAGAGGTTCAACAGTTCTTCGATCAGGCCGCGCAGCCTCTGTAATTCACGGCCGATCACGTCGAGGCGATCTTCCGTTTTGACGGTAGGTTGAGCCCTCAACATCTGGTAGTAAAGCACCAGGTTGGTCAAAGGCGTACGCAACTCATGGTTGACATTCGCAATAAATTCTGACTTCAACCGATCAGCCGCCTGCGCCTTGATGAGTGCATCCTGCAACTCGGCCGTTCGGGCCGCCACGCGGGTTTCCAATTCAGCCGCATGTTGGACGGTCTGCTCGTTCAGGCGCATCCGGGCAATGGCATTACCGGCAATTTCTGTCAGTGTCACCAAAAGCCGGCCGTCTTCGCCAGAAAACTCCCGCGGCATTTTGGCAAACACCATGAACACACCGATGATCTTCTGCTCAGTCCGAATGGGGACACAGATCGCGCTCCATCCCGGGGGCGCCAGGAGGCTGAACGCCTTCAATGCCTGCGGATCCTGGGCGACGTCATTGGAATAATACACGTCATCGGCCTCGAGCAAGTTGCCGAGAATATTTTCTCCACGGCCAGTCTCGAGACCGGCCGCCTTCAAACACCAGCCCCGGCCAATAGCCAGGGTGAACCGTTCCTTTTTCAAATCAAACAGCCAGATGCCCCCGGTATCGGTATCAAGGGTCTTAAGAGTCTCATCCAACAATTGCGGAAGCATGGTCTGGAGCGATTGGGCCAAGCGCAAGGCCGTGGATACCCTGTTCACTACTTCCAATTCGTTGATGCGGTTGGTGGTCTCTTCGAACAGCTTGGCACGCTCCGCCGCCAGGCCGACTTCCCTGCCGATGGCCTCCACCAGGGAAATCTCTTCCTGTGACCACCTCTTCGTAACGGAAGATGAAACCGACAGGCCTCCAATATGCTTCTCACTTGAAAGCAACGGCACGACGATGGTCGAATTAATGCCGATGGCCAGGAACATATCCGTAAAACCGTGGCGGGTATTATGCCAATCATTCACCACCAGAGTCCGCGCCAGTGAAATATCACCGGAGACCACAGCCTTGGCCATCATGGCATTAATGGAAGGGGGTGAGCCTCTCGAAACAATTCGCTGCACGCTACGCGGCGACCAGGATAACCAGATGGCTCCCATATCCAGGCCCAATGCCTTAAGAGTTTGCTCGATGGCAATATTGAGGATTTCATCCAGGCCGGTGCCTACCCGGGTAGAAGCGCTGATAATGGCATTTAACGCCACCTGGCGGACGGCCCGTCTTTGCGTTTCTTCGAATAAACGGGCATTCTCGATCCCCACGGCCGCCTGGTTGGCCAATGTGTTGAGTAGGCGTTCATCGTGCTCGCCGAAGGCTTCCCGAACCACGCTTTCAACGTTGATGCATCCAATCGTCTTCCCACCCATTTTCAGGGGTACACACAATTCTGAATTAACCTCAGGCCAACCCTCCACATAATGGGGGTTGTTCCTGACATTACCGGTCCGGATGGCCCGCCCGTTCTTGCAAACCCAGCCAATTATCCCCGTCTCGAAGGAGGGGATCTTCTTGCTGGAGGTATCCAGCAGCTCTTTAAAGGCGTCACCGGTCAGGCCCATGCTGCTGTGGGCCAACAGGTTTGGGTGCTTGTCATCGACCAGCCAGATGGAACAACGCCAATTAAGCAAATGCTCGAGAGCATCGACTATCCGTTGGGCTACGGCATGTAGGCTGTGGATCTGGACCGAAGAAAGGCTGGCCTGGTAAAGCAACTCCAATTCGACCAGCCGTTGCTTGGTCTCATCGAACAGGCGCATATTATGGACGGCGATGGCAGCCGAGCCGGCGAAAAAGGTGAGTTGCTCCATTTCCGAACTCGGTGTATTTGCGGACCGGTTCGCCTGTGCCTGTCTCGACCTCATAAACGGACAGGACCCCGACCAGTTCGCCGCCATATAACATGGGGGCAGCCATGGTCGCGGTCATGGGGACGGCATCATATTTCGAGGAACGGTTTGGCCATAGGCGATAGTCGTCCAAAGCCATAGGTTGGAGTAACTGCGCCACCTGCCCCACCAGGTCCTCCTCGGCAGCCACCCGAATGCCCACCAATCCCTGGTGACCATGAGCTACCTTGATCTCCAATCCATCGCTATCATCGTTCCACAGATAGATGGCGCCTCCGGCAGAGTTCAGCAACTTCACGGCCCGATCCACGATCGTCTGGAGCAGGGTTTCGGTATCTCTCTGAGAAGATATTTCCCGGGTAGTCTCATAAAGGGCCGAGAGTTCATCCGCCCGCCGGCGCAGCCTGTTCTCGTTTTCGCGCAAGCTGTCTTCGGCCCGCTTGCGAGTAATGACCAATGCCACCTGGGATGAAACAAATTCGAGGATGCGTTGTTCCCGCACGCCAAAAGCAGTGGCATCGTTATAATCCTGCACGGCCATTGCCCCGATCACAGTCCCATCCATGGACAGGGGCACTCCCAGCCAGATCGGCGATTGGGTGCCAATCAGCTCGATCTCTCCGGCGCGCTCCAATTCATTGTGTTTTTCGATGGTACACAGGAGCGACTTGCCGGTATTCATGACATAATCTGTCAGCCCCTTGCCCGGTTTTTGAGGCAAGATATGTTCATCGTAAGCATCCACACTATAAGGGAACAAGATCAGGTCGGATTCGGTGTCCTTGAGGGCGATATAAAAATTATTTGCCGGCATCACCTCTGAAATGATCGCATGCAGCGCCGGGAAAAGATCATCCAGCCGTTTCGACCGGTCAGCCGCCTGGGCGATCCGGTAGACGGCATCTTGCAAGATCTCGGCGCGCTTCCTCTCGGTGATATCGAAAGCCGTTCCAAACGCTGCCGGTTTGCCTTCATAATCTATTATGGCAATGACGAGATCGATCCAGCGCTCTTCTCCCCCCTTCGCGATAATCCGGAACTCTCCCCTTGGCGGGAGGTCCTCGCCTTTCATGATCCGCTTGGCCCATTGGAGAATCGACACTCCTTTTTCAAGCGGCAGCAGGGACCGATATGAAATTTTTGAAAGCTCTTCCCGGGTATAACCTGTCAGGACTTCCATGGCAGGATTGGCATATTTAAGACGCCTGCCCTGGAAAATGAAAATAGAGGAGGCGGTCATTTCCGCAAATATACGGAAATTGGCCTCACTCTCATGTATTGCAGTATGAAGACGCGGCGGGGTGGAGTGGTCTTTAGATGCTTTTCCCATATAGCTTCTATGCCACAAGATATACTCTAGTATACATGAGAAACCCGAATCGGATGCAATACCAGTCTTGCTCCCCACGGCTTTCCTAAAGTCCGAAAGCCGTGCAGTTCCTTCCTTTGACTCCCGCCCAAGGGCGGCGAACCCCTCCCCGCCGCTACTCTATGGGGTGCTACGCAATCCATTGCATTCCAGGGGCCAGGAAAGAGATTTTGGGGTATTGGTGGACGCTTAGTCAATCCACCAATACCCCAAACCCCGACTTTAGGAAGGCCTGGTCTGGTCGAGCCGCTTCCTTAAAAATATCGGGAAACAGCTTATAATAGAAAAGATATAGTATTCTATTCATGAATTAGGAAAATATGTTACCAGAAGAACAACTCTCTTCATTATCCAGACACAAGATCGCCATGCTTGATCGATGGCGATAACGCCCAGGCCAACCTGCTCCCCAAAATGCTGGTGGAAGCCGGCAAGTACGGGCAGATCACCGTCCGCCGCATCTATGGCGATTGGACCACCTCCAATATGAACCAGTGGAAGGATGTCCTCAATTTCCATGCCGTCCAGCCAGTCCAGCAGTTCCGCTATACGGTGGGGAAGAACGCCACCGACAGCGCCATGATCATCGACGCGATGGACCTGCTCCATACCGGCGTGGTGGATGGCTTTTGCCTGGCCTCCTCCGACAGCGACTATACCCGCCTGGCCACCCGCATCCGTGAATCCGGCGTGTTCGTGATGGGCATGGGAGCCAAGAAGACGCCCAAGCCCTTCGTCAATGCCTGCGATGTATTCGTCTATACCGAAAACCTGGTCTCCGATCAGAAGGTCAGCACCCGCCGCCCGCCACCGCATAAACCGGTCAGGAAACCAAAGGATACGAATAAAACTCCCACTGTAGAACCGGAGCCGGAACCCGAACCCGAGCAGGAAGCCGATTTCATGAACCTCATCCGGCAAGCCTATGAGATGTCGGTCCAGGAAGACGGTTGGTCAAGGCTCGACCACCTGGGGAATGCGCTTTACCAACTTGATCCCGGCTTCGACCCGCGCTCCTTCGGACACCGCCAGCTTTCCCGCCTGATCGCCAGCTACAAGGATCATTTCCAGATGCGGACACAGGAAATCGACGGGTCCACCCTCTTCTACGTCAAGATGAAATCAGACGATAACCGCGATTGAAGCGAGTAATGGGGAAATGAAGTCGTCCCAGCGCGGATAACGACTCATTTCATTCCTGTTAAGATGTTGGAAAAGACCCCAAACTATCATATGCTTGAAGCCTCATATAATAACCAAAGACACCAAAGGAGAAACCGTTATGGGCGAAAAGGGAAGTAAAGACAAGGCCAAAAGAGAAGACCGGAAAAAACCCAAGCTGACCCAGAAAGAAAGAAAGAAGCTGAAGATCGAGAAGAAAAAGACCAACACCGGGTTCGCTCAATAAGCTTAAAATCCCCTGAAATACCTATCTACAGCGCCGGTCTCATTTCTTGACGTTTCCAGGGTAATAAGATAATATGGGTTCACTTTACCCTCTTTATTTCCCCACAGGAGACAAATGGAATGAGGACCAATTATGTGATGCTCTACACCGGCGGCAGAATGCCTGAGAGTGAGGCCGAGCAGGCAGAGACGCTTAAGGCGTGGGAAGACTGGTATGGCAGGATCGGCAATTCGCTGGTGGATGCAGGCAACCCATTCGGCTCCAGAGCCAAGAACATCACCAGCGATGGAATGGTTATCGAAGCCAGGGATGATTGTACGCATTCCGGGTATACCATCATCCAGGCGGATTCGCTCGAGGCCGCCGTATCCATGGCCAAATCTTGTCCGATCCTCAAGGATGGCGCGAGAATTTCGGTTTATGAAACTTTCGATAACCTTGACATGTAGGGGTAAACCTTCATAATATTCGCAACTCATATATACAATAAGCAAACCTCACAGGTTTTTACTACCTGTGAGGTTTTATTGAGGATTTTTTCGCTGCCACCTAACGAGTATAATATTGCATCAACTCATCCTCACTACCCCAGGTGGAATTGAATGCTTAAAAGAGACCCGGCCTTTTTATCTCGTCGCAGGTGCGCGGCCCAATTTTATAAAACTGGCTCCCCTGGTATGGGAATTAGACTCGCGCAAGGATATCCCTTACAAGATCATCCACACGGGTCAGCATTACGATTATGCCATGTCGCAGGCCTTTTTTGACGTGCTCAATATCCCCGAACCGGATGTCAACCTGGGGGTGGGCTCGGGAGAACAAAATATCCAAACGGCCCGCATCCTGGAGCATTTTGATGAATTGATCGCCTCACAACCGCCGCGGGCCGTGGTGGTATTCGGAGACGTAAACAGCACACTGGCATGTTCCCTGGCAGCCGCGAAACGACTGGTCCCGGTGGCTCACGTGGAAGCCGGGTTGCGTAGCTTCGACCGGACCATGCCGGAGGAGATTAACCGGCTGGTAACGGATACGCTGTCGGACCTGCTGCTGGTCTCGGAAAATTCCGGTTTGGAGCACCTGAAGGATGAAGGCGTGCCGGATGAAAAAGTGGTTTTCGTGGGGAATATCATGATCGATAGCCTCGTCAAAATGAAGCCGAAGGCCCTGGCAAAGAACA
Source organism: uncultured Chloroflexia bacterium (assembly GCA_963782935.1). GTDB lineage: Bacteria > Chloroflexota > Anaerolineae > Anaerolineales > Villigracilaceae > UBA877. Next base: position 29,522 of record CAWALN010000017.1, read on the forward strand.
CCGCCGTCCGCCTGGGACAGAAGCCCGGTCAGTACGCACTGCTTACCCTTCACCGCCCCGCCAACGTGGATGATCCGGCCATTTTAAACGGTTCCTGGATCTGTTTGGTGAACTCTCCGGTGAAATGCCGATCATTTTTCCGGTCCATCCGCGCACAAAAAAGAAGATGGAAGCCCTTGGCTATACGCCGCCTGCAGGCTTTATCCTGGCGGACCCGGTGGATTACCTGGATTCCTTATGCCTGCAGGCGCAAGCCCGGCTGGTCCTGACCGATTCAGGCGGCATCCAGGAAGAGACCAGCTGCCTGGGCATCCCCTGCCTGACGCTGCGCCCACGCACCGAGCGCCCGGTGACGGTGGAGCTGGGCACTTCCACCATCGTGGGCAATGACGAAGCTTTGATCCGCGCGAATTTTGAGGCGATCTTGAAGGGGAATTATAAAAAGGGAAGTCCCATCCCGCTGTGGGATGGGCATGCCGCCGCCAGGGTGGCGGAGGCGTTGGTGAAGATCCTGTAAATGGGCTTAATCTATTATTTCGGATTGATACCCTGATAATTCCCAACCATTTCAAATTCCACAATCATTTGATTTATTTCTTTATTGGGAAGGAAATCCACTTCCGCAATCTCTAAATACGGGCGACCCGATTGGAGGCTTCCATGATAAAGACACTTTGCCGGGTCGCCCCTACGAAGAGGGGCTGACGGATATGATTCCGCTGGATTTGTATTTTTCCCACAATAGAAAGGGCGAACGGCGTTCGCCCTTTCAAAATTTTTCTTACAACGTTTCTGGGGAAGGGTCCACCGTCAGGATCCGCTTGGCCTGCTCTTGATACGACTTCCACGATCCGGCGGGCGATCCGATCCCAGGCGTAATCACGGGCATATTCGGCTGCATTCCTGCCAAGGGTCCGGCGAACGTCCTGATCGCCCAACAGGGCAGAGAGTTTCTGACAGAGGCCATCATCATCCCCGTCGGCCACATGATAGCCGGTCACCCCATTCTGCACGAGGAATGCCAGGCCGCCCACTTGCGAAGCGATCACCGGCGTCCCGCAAGCCATCGCCTCCAGCGCCACCATGCCGAAGGATTCGTAATGGGAGGGCATCACCACCACGTCCGCGGCCGAGTAATAATAGGGCAAGGTATCCTGGCTTTGCTTTCCCAGGAAGGCCACCATCTTTCCGACGGTCAACTCCTCGCACATCTGCTGGATGCGGGCCATCTCCGCGGTCATTTCTTCAGGCGGCACATCCGGATCCCCGCCGATCACAGCCAGGTGGACCGGCTCGGCCAGGTCCTTCACCCTCAGGCAGGCCACCGCCTTGATGAGCGTATCCAACCCTTTCAGGGGTTCGATCCGCCCAACGAACAGGATCATGTGGGCATCCGGAGCCAGGCCAAGGAACTGGCGGGCTTCATCCACCGGGATGGGATAGAAGTGATCCGTATCCACCCCCGGCGGGATGACTGCCACTTTACGGATATCCGCCTTATACAGCCATTCGAGCTGAGCTTGTTCCGCCGGTGTGGCCGCAATGATCCGGTCGACCCGGCTGATGACCCGTCTTTCCCCATCCAGGCGGTAGTCGCCTTCCTTTTCGGCTTCGCTCTGAGCCACCCGGTTCTTCATCTCCCCGAGAGTATGGAACATCTGAATGATCGGGGTGCCGCCCCATGCATCGGATAAAGCCTCCGCCGCCAACCCGGACATCCAGTAATGGCTGTGGATCAGGTCATAATGGATCCCTTTTCAGCCGCGAATGCCTTGATCCCTTCTACAAATTCGGGGATATATCCCGCCAGTTGCTGTTTTGGCAGGGGCACTTCCGGCCCGGCCGGCACATGGACCACCCGGTTGCCGTAGCCAAGGTCATGCAGCACATGGGGGACGTGCTCATCCTGCGAGCGGGTGAACACATCCACGTGAATGCACATCCGCCCAAGTTCGATGGTGAGATCACGCACGTACACATTCATTCCGCCGGTGTCTTTGCCACCCAGAGTCGCCAGCGGACAGGTATGATAAGAAAGCATGGCAATGTTCAACATGGGGCTAGTATAATCTTTAATGGAAGTCATTGCAAAGCGTGAATATTTTAATAATTCCTCAGAAAAAGTGGCACCTATCAGCATTCATTCGGGGTAAACCGATTGCTTATAAAATCCTTGCGAAGGTTTGTCTGGGCATGCGCCATTGTTAGATAAGCATTTTGGATCAGGAAAGCCTCATCGCAAGAAGAACCTTCGCAAGGTGGTTATGAAGTAACGACTTACACACAGGGTGCTGCACGAAGTGGTTACTACTATTTGGATTTATAGAAGGCCGCCAAACAAGATCAACAATGCGGAGGCGGTGAAGATAAACGGACAAAGTCGAAACGGGAGGAATTTGACCTTGAAGCCCGTAAACAGGGAGACCACCGCCAGGATCATTAATCCAACAGCAGAGAGGAGGTAGATTAACTTTGATATGGTGCTGACAGGGTCGATGAAGGTTACAGCCGCGACGAGAACGCCAATAAAGATCAGGGCCACTCCTTCGATAATCCATTCCATTGTGATGATGTGGCGATTATCCGCGCTGATTTCCCCAAACCCTCTCACAACCGATTTCGTTGGAAACAGGTGCGCCAGGCCCCACAAACCGGTTAAGCCAGCGCCAAGACATAACAGCACGAGATGGGTCATGTTTGCTCCTCCTGAATAAGAACGCATTCTCTTACTATACGGCAAAATTGAAGGGAAGATGCAAAAATGATTTAGTGTCTGTCCTAAAATATAGGAACGCCGTTTTTTGAGTATGTGCGGCTGCGCCGCACATACTCAAAAAACGAACTACCCCAGAATATTAGGATGGGTTCTAATTTTTCTTGCGTGATTATTTAGATTACTGATATAATCCCGCCGCTGGACCATTGCCACCTTAGCTCAGTCGGTAGAGCAGACGTTTCGTAAACGCCAGGTCAAGAGTTCAAATCTCTTAGGTGGCTCAGATCTGTGCCTCGCCTTTCTTGCGCCGGGCACTTTTTATTTAGAAAGTCATGCATGGCCTCATTGCAGGCTTAAGCCTGCACTCCGATACGGTTGGCGGCTACCGACTACGTGTACCGGTTCTTTCGGTATCCGACTAATGACTATCCTAATCAGTTATAATCACTTCATGCCTGAAAGCACTTCCCACCTGGTCATCGGCATCGCCGGCGGGTCCGGTTCCGGAAAGACAACCGTCGCCCAGACAATTCTCCAGCGGGTGGGACCTGACCGGATCTCCTTTCTCCAACACGACGCCTACTATAAAGATCTGAGCGGGCTGCCCCTGGCTCAGCGGAGAGAAGTCAACTTCGACCATCCCAACTCTCTCGATAATGAAACGCTGATCCGGCATATCCTTATGCTCAAAGCCGGTCAGGAAGTGAATGTACCCATCTATGATTTCGCCACCCATAGCCGTACCCCCGAGACCTTTGTCGTCCAGCCCAGGCCAGTCATCCTGGTGGAAGGCATCCTGATCTTTGCAGAGCCGGAACTGAGACAGCTCTTCGATGTTAAGATCTTCGTCGATACGGATTCGGATATCCGCTTCATTCGCCGGCTCCAGCGGGATATCACCGAACGGGGAAGGACCACGGAACTGGTCATTAAGCAGTACCAATCCACTGTCCGGCCCATGCACCTGGAGTTTGTCGAACCCTCGAAACGTTATGCAGATGTGATCATCCCGGAAGGCGGCTTCAACACGGCCGCATTGGATATGGTCGTTGCCCGGGTCGAAAATATGCTCGCCACTCTATAATCTAAAGGATAATCAGATGAAACAATGGAACAAACCCCCCGAAATGAAGATTGATCCAAAAAAGAAATATACGGCTACCTTGAGCACCGATAAAGGTGATATTGTCGTGGACCTGTTTGCCGATAAGGCTCCCAATACGGTTAATAATTTTGTCTTCCTGGCGAAGGAAGGCTTTTATGATGGCACCGTCTTCCACCGCGTCATAGAGGATTTTATGGCGCAAGGCGGCGACCCCACCGGCACCGGCACCGGCGGACCCGGATACCGCTTCGCGGATGAGTTCCATCCCTCCCTCAAACACAGCCAGCCCGGCTTTCTCTCCATGGCCAACGCTGGTCCTGGGACGAACGGATCCCAATTCTTCATCACCCACGTTCCCACACCCTGGCTGGACAACAAACACACCATCTTTGGGAAAGTCTCCCAGGGAATGGACGTGCTCCTTTCGATCCCGCCCCGCGATCCCGGTAACCGGAATGCCCTCGCGGTGAAATTGAACAAGGTCACCATCCAGGAAATGTAAGCCAGGAACGGAAAATGAGTCAGGAGCAGCCGGTCATCACCCAGGAGAACTTGGCCACCCCGAAGGCATCCAAGGCCGATAAACGCCGGCTGGCCTTCTGGAGGATCCTGGCGTTGGTGGGAGTCCTTGGGCTTATTGTTGCCCTATTCCTGTTCCGGGACCAGGTCAAAAAATTACAGCAGTACGGGTACGCCGGGATCTTCCTGGTCTCTATTGCAGCCAATGCGACTGTGATCATTCCCCTTCCCGGTGTAGCTTTCACCACGGCGATGGGCGCCATCTTCAACCCGGTCGGTGTAGCGGTCGCAGCCGGATTGGGAGCCTCGTTGGGAGAACTGACCGGCTACCTGACCGGCTTCAGCGGCCAGGGTGTGGTCGAAAAAGCCGCCATTTACCAACGCCTGGTCGGTTGGATGCGCCAGCACCAGAGACTGGCTTACCTGGTTATTTCAGGAATGGCTTTCGTCCCCAATCCATTCTTCGACGTGGCCGGGATGGCTGCGGGCGCTCTCAAACTTCCGGTGTGGAAATTCCTGCTGGCTTGCGCGGTGGGAAAGATCCTCAAGATGCTGATGTTCGCCTATGCCGGTTATTTCTCGATCGGCTGGCTGACTAACATTTTCACCCCCAAATATCGAGCCCAAAAAATAATGCGAGCCTCAGCTCGCATTATTTTTTATTTGTTTTGGACGGCCTCGGGGTTTCAATACCGGTTTGTGGAGCGCCTTTACTTCTTCGGGGGTCAGGTATCGCCACGCGCCCGGTTTCATGTTCCCCAGTCGCAGTTCCCCAATCCGCACCCGGATGATCCGCACGACCGTCAGACCGGTCTGTACGCCCATTTCGCGGATCTGGCGTTTATGGCCCTCTCTAAGGGTCACATCCAGCCAGGCTCCTTTCCCATATTTTGAGACCACGTAGACTTCCGCCGGGGCCGTGTGGAAGCCGTCTTCCAGTACAATGCCTCTTCGCCATTTGGCCAGCTGTTCCTGGTCGGGATGCTTCGCCACCAGGACCCGGTATTCTTTCTCGTGCTCGTAGCGTGGATGGGTCAGCTGGTTGGCCAGGTCGCCGTCATTGGTCATGAGGATCAACCCTTCCGAGTCATAATCCAACCGCCCTACCGGGTAGAGGTTCCCCTCCACAGGCACCAGGTCGCGCACCGCCGGCCTGTCCCCAGGATCGGTGACAGTCGAAAGGACTCCCCGGGGCTTATGGAGGGCCACATAGACAAACTCTTCCGCCCCCTTGACCGGTTTCCCATCGACACTGATCTTATCCCGGGAAGCATCGGCCTTATCCCCCAGGCCGATCGTCTTTCCGTTTACCTGCACCCGCCCGGCGGAGATCAATTCTTCATTGCTCCGGCGGGACCCATAGCCGGCCCGCGCCAGGATTTTCTGTACTCGTTCTTCCATGTTACCCTTTCAAGGCCTCATCGTGACCGGCAACTGCTTCGGGCTGTTCAAGTTTGAGAGCCGGCAGCTCGGCCAGGGAATTCAATCCAAAATACTGGAGGAAATCCGGAGACGTGCCATAAAGGATCGGCCTTCCGGGTCCTTCTGCCCGGCCCACCTCCTGGACGAGGCCCTTGCTGAGCAATGACCGCATGACCCCATCGCTGCTCACCCCGCGGATCCCCTCGATATAAGGCCGCGTGACCGGCTGTTGATAGGCCACAATGGCAAGAGTTTCCAGGGCTGCCCGGCTCAAATGAGATGAAGCTTCCAATCCCAGGAAACGCTCGATCACTTCGGCCATATCCGCCGCAGTGGTCAATTGGACCCGCCCCCCATGGCGCTGGAGCCGGATGCCCCGCTTTTGCAGTTCTTCCTCCAACTGTTTCAGCCCGTCTTCCACGTCCGTCCCCGAGATCTCCAGGGCAAGGGCCAACTGCGAAGGGGCTACCGGTTCCGCTGAAACGAACAGTAAAGCCTCCAGGGCGGCTGGTACATCCAGGGGATGGGGTTCTTCCAAATCGCTCATGCTATAATCTCTCCATTATGGATAAAAAAACCAAGAAAGCTCGCGTAAATTAACCCTGATTACTGGGTTCCTGGCCTTGATCTTCACCACGCTGGCCTGTGTCCTCAATGTCGGCGGGCCGGCTTATCCTGCCGAGCGTATCCCGGTCTCTACTGAGGCCATAACCCAGGTCCAGGAGGCATTGGGCACCGCAGATGCCCAGGCGGCTCAAACCGGCCAGGTGAGCCTGACTTTGACCGAACCGCAAGTGACCTCCTACCTGGCTTACAAGCTTCAGCAAGAGCCTCAGCCGCTCATCACCGATCCGCAAGTCTATCTACGGGATGGACAGGTGCAGATCTATGGGAAAGCCGCCCAGGGGTACGTTGCCGGGACCGTAAAGGTCGTCGTCACCATCGGCGTGGACCCGCAGGGCCAGCCCAAGATCGACCTGGCTTCTGCCGATTTCGGCCCGCTGCCGGTCCCGCCGAGTCTGCGGGATTTGATCACCAATACAATCCGCCAGGCCTACGCTGACGCGCTCGGCTCGGCCGTGACTCGTTTCACACTCGAGCAGGTCACCATAGCCGACGGCTCACTGACCCTGGTCGGAACCATCCGATAGCCGTTTGATTTAATTTCATATGCAAAGCCTCCTGACCTGGAGGCTTTTTCGATTACAAACCAGTTAGCAGTATACCAGTGGACGCTGACATTGTCCAAATATTCCCCCATGTAGGCAGCATCGGAGTCAACGTCTTCGCGCAGCATCCTGCCTGCACAGTACCGCAGGTACACGTGTGGGCCAGACGTTGAGCGGCAGAGGCGCAATATCATGCTCGCAGGGCGCAAAGTACGCGAAGATATTGCACTCCGGAGGCTGCTTCTACTGTTACTCATTATGTTTGCAACAGAGCATCTCAAGACGCTGAGCATTACCTCCAGGTTGGGTGGCTGTCCTGGGCTGGGCTGCGGGTCAGATTGGCGGCATTCGTGCCATCCGTCCGGATCACGTAGATCTCGGGATTCCCGTCCCGCTCCGATGTGAATGCGATCCAGGCGCCATCGGGACTGATGACCGGGTCATAATCCCGACCGGGATTATTGGTCACATTGGTCTGGATGGTCCCATCGATATTCATCGTATAAATTTCCTGGTTCCCATCCCGCTCCGAGACGAAGGCGATCAAATTGTTCGATCCGGAAGGTGAGTAATCGTTGGCCGGGTTGTTGGTCAAGTTTTTGAGTCCGGTGCCGTCCGGTTTGACAATGTAGATTTCCTCATTGCCGTCCCGATTGGAGGTGAATCCGATCCACTCCTGCCGGTCCAGCAGGCCTCCTGTTACGAACCAGGTTGGGCTGAAATCGTTGGCGGGGTTGTTGGTCAGGTTGTGTGCCTGCGAGCCGTCTGCCCGCATGATATAGATCTCTGAATTGCCATCCCGGTTGGTCGTAAAAGCGATCCATTGACCGTCCGGGGACCAGGCCGGCTGCTGGTCATCCGCCGGATTATTGGTCAAGTTCACCGGGGTGCGCAGGTCGGTTCCGGTCAGAAAGATCTCATTGTTGCCCGTCTGATTGCTCGTATAGGCCACCCGGACCCCATCCGGCGCCAGGGCCGGCTGAGAATCCACTGCCTGGTTGGCTGTCAAGCGCGTGAGTTGATGGGTCACATTATTCAAGGCGTATAGTTCCGGGTTGCCATCCCGGTTGGATTGGAACACGATCGTCCCGCTCAGCGAGGGAATGGCCGGGATGGTGGCGGTGGCCGGCACGGTCGTAGGCGCATTCGTGGCGGTTGGAGTTGCAGTGGGAGCCGGGATCGTGAATGTGGCCGTGGGAGGCTGCGTAGTGGGCGTAGGCGTTGGAGGCATGGCTGTAAATGTAGCCGTCGGCGATGGCGTGACCGGTGTAGCGGTCAAACCGGTCACCGGAATGGCCGCGGTGGAAGTAGCCGGGGTGGGTGTGGCTGTAGCGGTTTGCGTTAATGCCAATGCCAGGGCAGTGCCGGCCTGGGCAGTCTGGTTGGCCCGGCTGGCCAGGTTTTGATTGGCGAGAGCTCCGACCAGGACCACGCAGAGCAATACCAGCAATAACACGCTCGCCGCGAGGGGAATCCACACCGGGATTAACGCCCGTCCGAAGAAGGTCCCCGTATGAGCGGTTTCCCGTTTTGATTTTGAGGAGACGATCCGGGTGGTAAACGGCAGGCTGTAATCCCGCCCTACGAGTGGCACTCTTCGAGGCCGAGTCCGGAATTCCAATGACTCGGTCCGGCCGGGTTGGATCCGCAGGATTTCGGGTTGGGTGATCTCGGCGTACTCAGCCTGGGGCTGGGTTGGGTTGCCGGCAACAACCGTTGATGGCGATCTGTTTGCCCGTTCGAAGATCAGGCCGCCTTCCTGGCTTAAGAATTCCACCAGGAAAACGTCGGCGATATTTCCATCGTTCTTGACAGTAACGAAAGCCGGCGTACCCGTAACAATTTCATTCGGTTCCATCCGGCTCGTGAATCCGGAAAATGCTCCCAGGTTGAGCGCGCCTCGGATCAATTCAGGCTGACCGGGAGCCAGTTGGCTGAAGATGGCAATGGTGAACGGAACCGGTCCCACACCGCTTTCGAAAGATCGAGGCGGCAGTACGGTGAATGTGATTTCTTTTTGTTCGCCCGGTTCCAGGTGTGTGAAAGCGTCTGCGGTGCTGACCCATGCGGCCGGGATATCCCTTACTTCCAGGTGGAAGGTATCCGCCGCCAGGCCTCGGTTTTGAAGCAGGATGGGAATAACGACTTGTTCTCCCGGCGTGGCCCCGTAGGTCAGCCGTCCGAGCATTACTCCTATCCGCCCCTCAGACTGGTAAGCTGCGACTGTCAATTCCCCCGAGATAGTTGCGCTGACATCCGGATGTCCCTGGCTGGCCGCCTGGATGGTGAAAGGGAAACGGTTGGCGCGCAAATCCGGTGTATCCGGAACGATCAGGACAAGTTCGATATTCCGTTGTTCCCCCGCTCCCAGGTGGACCATGCGTTGATCCAGCGCGACCCACTCAATGGGTATGCCTTTCACGGAGAGATCAAAAAGATCTTCCGCCGCTTGCCGGTTTATCAGGCTTATTTGGATGGTTTTCTGGCTCCCGGGAGCCATTTGTATATTTTGGGGGTTCGCCGAGAGCAGTATTCCACCGTTCGATGTTTCAGGGTTCTCGTCCAAAGGTTCTTCACTCCATTAATTTCGGTGAATTTAGTGACCATTATAGAAAAACCTTCCTTAAATTATATCATATTTGGATATAAATTGTCCGATTTATTTCTACCAAAACATTCTGGGTGAGAAAAAAACTAATCTCACTATTTCTTCCTTATGAAATACCTTCGTGTTCTTCGTTCTTTCGCGGTAAATCTTTTCTATCCGGCCTTACATTCCAGAATTAGCCACACCCAGATTTACTCCTTTTTAATCCGACTACTGATAAAATGGGGATATACTGCATTCAATACTACCGTGGTTGGTTAATATTTCTGGTCCCATGCGCAAGGTTCATTCCTATATTCTCATCCTCCTGCTGGCCATATTCCTGGCAGCCTGTGCAGCGCCGTCATCCCAGCCTGCCTCCATTTCCGTTAACGTGACTGTGGATGGAGCCACCTCGGCGGTCTCACTGGCCGCCGGCAGCACCGTCCAACAGGCATTGGAGGCGGCCAAGGTCAGCCTATCCCAGTCCGACAGGGTCAACCCGCCCGCCTTTACCGCCCTCACCGGCCCGGCGGAGATTGTCGTAATCCGCGTCCGCGAAGAGTTCGAAACTCAGCAGGTTATTGTTCCCTTCGAACGGCAGGAACTGCGAAATGAATCCCTGACTGCCGGTGAAACCCGCCTGGTCCAGGCCGGCCAAAACGGCCTGAACGAGCGTACCCTCCGGCATGTCTTCGAAAATGGCGTCGAGACCGGCAGTTCGGTCGTCTCCGAAACCACATTGCAGGATGCCGTCCCTGAAATCGTTATGATCGGGGTGCAATCCCCCTTCGCACCTCTGTCCATCCCCGGCAAACTGGCTTATCTGACCGGCGGCAATGCCTGGGTCATGGAGACATCCACCTCCAACCGTAAACCCCTCATCACCAGCGGTGACCTGGACGGGCATATCTTCTCCCTTTCGCCGGACGGGAAATGGCTGCTCTTCACCCGCGCCTCCACCCTCCCGGCAGAACGCCAGATCAATACTCTCTGGGTGGTCAGTACCACCGGTCAGCTTCCGGCGGTGAACCTGGGTGTCTCCAACGTGATCCATTTCGCCGAGTGGCAGCCCGGGCTGGGCTACCAGATCGCCTATTCCACGGTCGAGCCGCGCGCGGCTGCTCCCGGCTGGCAGGCCAATAATGACGTGCACTTATTGGAATTCAAGAACGGCAAGCCCGGGCGGACGTTCGAGATCCTGGGTTCAAATTCAGGTGGCATCTATGGGTGGTGGGGAACGATGTTTGCCTGGTCGCCCGATGGAAAAAGCCTTGCCTATGCCCGCCCGGATGAAGTCGGGCTGGTGGATGTCTCGGGCAAGAATGGATTATCTCCCCTCCTGTCAATCACTCCCCTAAACACCCATGGGGATTGGGCCTGGACGCCTCTGTTGGCCTGGGCCGGCGATGGGTTGAGCCTCTATACGGTCGCACATTCACCTTCTTCGGGCCTGGTGGCGCCGGAAGAATCGCCTAATTTCGACCTTACCACCATCCGCTTGTCCAGCCACGCCGATACAGTCGTGGCCGCGCAGACGGGCATGTTCGCCTATCCGGCTATCTCTCCCCTTCGGGAGGACCAGTCCGGCTCATTCTTTGAGATCGCCTATTTACAGGCCATCTTCCCGGCTCAATCTGCCACCAGCCGTTACCGCCTGATGGTGATGACGAAGGCCGGTGCAGAGCCACGTCTGCTCTTGCCGCCGGAAGGCGAAGCTGGCCTCGACCCGCAAAAACCCGCCTGGGCGCCCAGGTTAATGGATGGCGGCGCAGATCTTTTGAGTGTGATCGATGAAGGCAACCTGTGGATCGTGGATGCCGCCACCGGCCAACCGCAGCAAGTCACCGGGGATGGGCTGACACTGCGAATTGATTGGAAGTAAACATCTTTCTATAGGAGCGTTTCATGCGAGTCCTTATCACCGGCGCGGCCGGTTTCCTTGGTTCCAACCTGGTCGATCGTCTCCTGGCCGAAGGCCACGAAGTCATCGGGGTGGATAACTTTGTCACCGGCGATCCCAAAAACCTGGCCCGTTACGAAAAGAACCCAAAATTCTCTTTTATAGAGCAGGATGTTTCCACCTTCATTGATGCTCCCGCGAAGCTGGATGCCGTCATGCATTTCGCTTCACCCGCCAGTCCGAATCCCAATTCCCCCTACGGTTACCCCAATCTACCCATCCAGACCATGAAAGCCGGCGCCCTTGGGACCCACAACTGCCTGGGCATTTGTAAAGCTCAATCCGCCCGTTTCCTCCTCGCCTCCACCTCGGAAGTCTACGGCGACCCTCTCGAGCATCCTCAAAAGGAAACGTATTGGGGCCACGTGGACCCGGTCGGCCCGCGCTCGATGTACGATGAGGCGAAACGCTTTGCCGAAGCCATGACGATGGCCTATAAACATATGCATTCAGTGGATACGCGCATTGTGCGCATTTTCAATACCTATGGGCCCTTTATGCGCCTGGACGATGGCCGTGTGGTTCCTAATTTCATTTCGCAGGCCATCCAACACCTCCCCCTCACAATTTACGGGGATGGCGCTCAGACCCGCTCCTTCTGTTACGTGGATGACCTGATCGATGGCATCTACCGGCTGCTTATGTCCGACGAGCACATGCCGGTCAACATCGGTAACCCCACCGAGACTTCCATCCTGGAATTCGCGGAATTGATCAACCGGTTGACCGGGAATACCGCCGGGCTGGATTATCACCCATCCGACCGCCTGGGAGACGATCCTCAGCGCCGCCGGCCGGATATCAGCCGGGCCCGTTCAATCCTGGGATGGGAACCCAAAGTCAGCCTGGAAGACGGTTTGGCCCAGACGATCGAATATTTCCGCAAGAAAATGGTATCGGCATGACCGCCTGGATCACTAATTCACAGGAGCGGACCCGCTTCCTCAAATTCCTGGTGGTCGGCATTATCGGCGCGATCATTGATTTCGGCATCATGAACCTGTTCTCGAAGTTGTTCGGTTTCCCCCTTATTTGGTCCGGGACGATCTCCTTCATCAGCGCCATCCTGAGCAACTTTTTCTGGAATCGCTATTGGACCTACCCGGATTCACGCTCGCGGCCGTTCACCCGCCAGTTGGCCATGTTCTTCATCGTCAATATCACCGGGTTGGTCATACGCCTGCCGATCCTGCATTTTCTCGAATTGCCCATCCGGGGTATGTTTCAGCGCCTTTCCCTGGGCATACCTTTTACTCCCCTGTTTTTGGGGAAGAATGTCACCCTGGCTATCGCAATCGGGATCGTCATGTTGTGGAATTTCTTCGCCAACCGTTATTGGACTTATAATGATGTGGATAAAAAAGGAGTGGGGCAGGAATCCGTCATCATTGACGAACAAGGGTCTTAAGTTCATCCTCTCAGCCGCCAATCCTATAGTCCTTCCAAGCGCAGCCCGGTCAGATTCTCAGCATCCCGGTTTTGAATTGCCTGCGAATTGAAAAGCTTACGTATCCGTCAAATATTATTTAAGTAATTGACCTCTTTACAATCATAGTGCAATCAATTTAGAGTACTTTGGTGCTACGATAGGGTCTGGATGGAAATATAGCAAATAAGCCAATCTGGCCAATTCCGATCTGCAAATTGGCTTCTTCAGGAGGATTCATGTCCAATCAGCGTTCCATTGTTCCCATTTATACTTCCCGCGGCGATGCCGAGGCCTTTCTTGTCTATCCCTACCTCTACAATCGCGTCGGCGAATGGGTTGGCTTCGTCGCCTCCGACCGGCAAGTTTATTCCGTCCTTGGATTTTACGTTGGCGAGCTGACCGCTGAACCCCGCATAATCCGCAAGCGCATCACCGCCTCGTTAAAACCGCGCAAAACCCCGCCGCCTCCTCCCGGTGAAATCTCCCTCCCCGCCACCATCCCTCTGCCCCCCATGCTTCCGGACCTGCGCTTCGGCGTCACCGATATCTTGCTCGAAGAACCCGAGCGCCTTCACACCCTCGATGCCGGCGAACTTCGCGAGGACATCACCTGAAATTATCCTCCAGCCCGATCCATAGTCCTTTGACTATCAACAATAAGGTGAGTCGTAAAATCTCTCACCCTATTTTTTTTAGCCAGGCAGTTTTCTTTCAACCCTTACCAGAATCCTTATACGCAAGAATACGAGAAAATGAAGTCGAGCGGAAAATCACCGCTCAACTTCATTTTCTCGTCCTTATTTCCCCTTAGCGGAAATTTCATTTTAATTGAATTGAGATAATTTCGATTAAAATAGATTTCACCTACAGAGGTGACCTATGCCCGACGAACATGCCCCCCGCACCATGCAAGCCTCCCGCATCCAAATCGCCCAGTTGATGGAACCGGGCCAGGCCAACACCCAGGGCAATGTCCACGGTGGTTGGATCATGAAGCTCGCCGACGAAGCTGGTGCGCTGGCAGCCATGCGCCATGCCAGCCATAAGATCGTCACCGTCGCCATAGACCGGATGGTCTTCCGCCAGCCCATCCGCATCGGCGATCTGGTCATCCTCGAAGCCATGGTCACCTATGCCGGGCGCACCTCCATGGAAATCGAGGTCGATGTGGTCGCTGAAAATCCCATCACCCGCAAACGCACCCAGACCAATGCGGCCTATCTCGTCTATGTGGCCATCGACGACCAGGGCAAACCCACCCAGGTTCCGCCGCTAATTGCAGAAACCCCCGAAGAGCAAGCCCGCATGGAGGCCGCCAGGGCCCGCCAGCAAGCCCGCCTCGCCCAAAGGACACTTCCAACATCCCCCGATTCTTGAAATTAAGATCAAAAAGGGATCAACTCGTTGGCATCTACCAGATGGTGAAGTTCAGGGAAACCCGGTCCCGGGTGAAGGGAGCCCGGACAGCCAAAAAACAGCTTACTTAAGTAATTACCCTTTCCTGACTTCGCCGGGTCTCTCTGGTGATAGAATCACCCTAATGGCCCAAATAGATCCTTCCACTCCGCTTGTCTCAGACGAATCCGAACCGAAAGATCGCATCGCCCACCCGTTCCGCACCCTGCGTGAGCTGGTGGACTACGTCTCCGGCCGGAGCCTGCCCACTGCCGGGCCCGAAGAAGCCGGGCTGGCCGAGCCGGTCCCCTTTCCCTTGCTGGCCATCGTCGGCCAACGCGAAATGAAACTGGCCCTCCTGCTCGGGCTCGTTAATCCATCTCTCGGAGGCGTGCTCCTTATCGGCCCCCGCGGCACTGCCAAGACCACCGCCGTTCGCTCTCTTCTTGATCTTCTCCCCAAGGTCGAACGCTCTCTCTGTTATTATGGCTGCCTTCCCGAAGATATCGAGGCGGGCGGCATGGAGGCCGTCTGCCCCGACTGCGCCCAAAAATTCGCCGAAGGCCTGCCGCTCACCGCAGCTGACCGGGTCCGCCTGGTGGAATTGCCGCTCAACTCCCGTCTGGAAGATGTGGTCGGGGGTCTCGACGATCGCACCGGCATCACCCACGAGCGCACTCGCCTCCGCCGGGGCATCCTGGCCCAGGCCGATCGCAATCTGCTCTACATTGACGAGATCAACCTCCTTGCAGATGAGATCGTCGATGCCATCCTGGATGCGGCCGCCCAGGGCTCTTACACCATCCGGCGCGGAT
Source organism: uncultured Chloroflexia bacterium (assembly GCA_963782935.1). GTDB lineage: Bacteria > Chloroflexota > Anaerolineae > Anaerolineales > Villigracilaceae > UBA877. Next base: position 44,642 of record CAWALN010000017.1, read on the forward strand.
CCATCTCCGCCACCTACCGGGCCCGCTTCGTTCTCATCGGCTCGATGAACCCGGAGGAAGGTCGTCTCCGCCCCCAGATCATGGATCGGTTCGGTCTGCGGGTCATCGTTCGCGGTCTCGAAGATACCGCCGAACGGCTGGAAGCTTACCGGCGGGTCCAGGCCTTCCTGGCCAATCCACGCAATCTCTCCGCAGCCTATTCCGAAGCCATCCGGGCCGCCGCCGAGGAGGTCCAATCCGCCCGTCAGCGCCTGCCCAAAGTCACCCTACCGGATAAGATCGCCCGACCTGCTATCCAGATTGTTCAGGCGCTTGGCATTGATAGTCTGCGGGCCGAGATCACCTGGTTCGAAGCCGCCCGTGCCTACACGGCTGCTGACGGTCGTAACAAAGTCACCTCCGCCGACCTGCAGGCCGTTGCCCCCACGGCCCTCCGCCTCCGCCGCTCCCAATTCATGACCGAATACTTCACCCACCAGGCCGGCGAAGAAGAAGAGCTGGAGAGCCTCCTCAATAGGCTTTCAAATTAATGGGTAAGGGAACCCTAAAATCGATTGGGCTTGGGCTGGTTTCCAATCGAGTTACACTGGCAGCAGCTGCCTATGGTGCAGCCTGGCTTCTAACTTTTTCCATTGGCAAGCTATTTTGGGGAAAGAGTTTACCCAACGGTAGTCCCTCCGTTTTTGTATCCAGCTGGTTGATTCCATTGGTCATCGTCATGGGGGTGGCGTATTGGTCAATGAGGCGTAAAGATGTTTTCCGCCTGGTGGAATTCTCCTTTGCCGCCTTATTGGTCCTCGTAATCGTGAATATCATTCTATTCCAGCATCCATTTAATAATTACGGAGATCATGCTCAACTCAACCAGTATTTAAGTCTAAATTCCGGGTTTCGACGGTGGATGCTTGGTTCCAGTGTTTTGAATTTAGTGTATCACTCTCTCTGGGTGCCTCTCATCACTCATCACTTGTTACCGGAAATTTTCGATCTGGATGTATTTATCCGCTTGAGCAGTGGGCTCTCTATGGGCGTTTTCTCCATTCTTTTGATTCATCGATATCCCAATCGTTTATCGATCATATTGCCTCTTTCTACTCCCATTTGGATGCTTTTATCGAGCGGATATAATGAATACTATCCATTTATCGCTCCTTTCCTTCTCCTTATCCTTGTTTTCCTGACCCAAAGTGACCTGAAAAACATATCTCCATTCTGGATGGGGCTTCTTCTTGCCGCTCTCGGGCTGGCATATGCAGGTTTTGTTCCTATTTGTGCGCTGGTTCTTTTCATTTATTTTCTTCGTCTCGGCTTCAAGAAAGCGCTGCTTGCCCTTGTGCTCGCAGGAGCATTTACAATCCTCTTGATCGTGTTGTTATGGCCATATACATCCTTGCCCTCATTTCTCAAGTATTATGTGATCGATCTTAATCTAGGCCAGGGGAACATCTATTATTCAGCGTACGAAGGAAAAGCTCTTCCCTTCACCCCCTTCTTTTCCCTGGGATACGTGGTTGCCCTTTCCCATCTCAAAGATGTGTTTTTTATGAGTTTTTGGGGAGGCGGATTGCTTTCAATCCCCGTGATTGCAACCGGCGGGATCGTTCTGTTGAAAAAAGGATGGTTAATCTTAAAAGAACCTGGCTGAACCCAAAATTTCTGGCAATCGCCATCCTTCTGGGTTGGCAATTGATTTATTTGATCATAAAGATACCGAGGCTGGGCCCCGTAAATGACGTCGATTTGTTCTTTAGTGTCTATATAATTTCAGCCTTTGCTGCCGGTTTGATATTCGATAAGATCTCAAAATATACGACCCCGGAAAATAAGGCTGCCTTGCAGACTCTTATATTTTCCTTGTTTGCCGGTAATGCAGCCTGTATCCTTTTATACCTTTTATTCTGGGGTCTACCGATTCCCGGGTAAAATGATTTTGACACTATAAATTCTCAAAGGCATTCATCTATGAAACTTGGCAACACCGCCTTCGGTCTGGCGGCTTCGAAACTAACTGGCGATCCCTTTTATATCCGTTATCAGGTTACATATCGATGCAATTATGATTGCAGGATGTGCGGCCAGCGTCAAATGGATTTGGAAGGTGTGACCGAATTGTCCGTACCCCAAATTGAATTAATTGCCAAAAAGCTGGCCCATATGCACGCCCGCCATATAGTAATCACCGGCGGGGAGCCTTTTATGCGGCAAGACCTTCCTGAGATCATCGCGATTTTCAGAAAACATCATTTCTCCATCCGCCTGCAAACCAATGGGGGGCCACAGGTCTCCTATAAAAGACTTTCTGAATGCGTTGCGGCGGGATTGAACGATATTAGTGTATCCATGGATACCTTGGATGAATCGATCCAGGATGATATTTGCCAGCGCAAAGGCGTAGTGAATCATGCAATTCAGACACTGGAATTTGCGAGGAAATTGATTCCTCACGGCATTTCCCAGGCCAATATTGTCGCTTCCCGCTTTAATTTCGAAGAACTGCCAGCATTGATCCGATTTTTTCATCAAAAAGGAATCTACACATATATAACCCCGGTGATGGTTATATCAAAAAAGGAAACTGCGGATAACAACTATCAGTTTCGCAGCCATGATAATTCTTTCGAAATCGAAGGCCTTTCCCCTGAAACCCATCGGCGGGTAATAAACGAACTGATCCACCTGCGCAAAAATGGGTTTGGGCTGACAAATTCCACCAGGTTCCTCCAGAATTACCTCACTTACTTGGAACAAAGAAACCTGAACTGGAAGTGTGAGGCAGGTTCCATCTCTCTGGACATCCTGCCTGACGGTACTGTGAGTGTCTGCAAAGAAAAAGAGCCATTCGGCAGTCTCCTCGACCCTGGTTTCGAGAAGCATTTCCATAGCCAGGATTACCGGAAATATGCTGCAGGAATGTCCGCTGCCTGTTCTGGATGCTTTTATGGCGAGTATCGCGAACCTCAATACGTGCTCCGTAATAATTCTGTCCTGTGGGAATGGATCCGGGATTGGTTCCGCATCTACCGCTTCGGTATGCGTTTCAATAATAAAAGAGTAATAGATCCGTGATCTGTTGATTACCCCATTTTGATTCGAAAAGGGCGGTGTGGTGAGCCGTATCCAGCGCAATTATAATTAAGGGAACAACATTGACTTAATTATTTTCCGCCTGGTAGGGCAAATTGGCAATTTGTCCTACCAACATATCCTGATACCCGGCAGGTAAGGGAAAAATGGACAAAAGTCATCTGCCAATTCACCTTATGAAATCATTATTCACGATCATCCATAAAGAGTGGGTTGAATTTAAAGCAGCTTTCTTTACTCGCCTGAACCTCTATAGCGGTTATCTCAGTGTTTTCATCCTGATGGTCATTTGCGGCATATACATGCCTTTTATAAGGGGCCTCGATTGGAATGGGTCTACCTCGATGGTCTTTACTTATATCCTGGTAGTTCCATTTTGCGTGGTAGGGACCATCATCCCAGCTTCATTTATCCAGGAACGAGAGATGCATACATTGGAAATGCTTCTCGCAACCCCGGCTCCCGATGCCGCTATTCTATTGGGTAAAATTTCTATGCCCACCCTTTACGGCTGGATCTCGGCCTTGGTTTGTGCGGCTGCCAACCTTCTGGTGGTGAACTTTTTTATCCCTCACAATGGTTTATTGCTTTTTCCTCTCAATATAACAATCTGTTTAATCCTGTTTAGCTTCTTGTTGTCTTTCACTATTGCCGCGATTGGAGCCTTATCATCCCTGCATTCCCGCAGCTACATCCAGGCACAGGGAAAACTGACCGCCATTGTCTTTGGCCCCATGTTTACCTCCGCCTTTCTTTTGGGCCCCCTTTCGCCACTATCCTGGAAAACAGCATTAAGCCAGATACTCGGGGTGATAGGGTATCCAAACTACTTGTTTATTTATGCAATTCTTCTTATTCTATTAAATCTTTTGATTGTGATTATTGGTCTAAATAAATTCAACCGAAAACAAGTACTTTCAAACTCAACAATCCACTCATCCTGACTCCTGACCCTGCCACCCTCTTCGATAGGCGACCCGGCCAGGTGTCTCTTCGCTGAAACCTTCAAGGCGGGTCGCCCTGCCACAGTCAAGCCAACTCGCCAAATACTCAGGAGGTCTTTTATCTTCCCTCGGACTTCGAAGTCTCCAGCCTTCGGACGCGGCCAACCCATTCGGCATGGCCGTACCCGCCGGGATGAACCATCCCAGAACCAGATGACAGGATATGATCCGGCAGTAAGAATTTACTAGCCTAATTGGAACCAATTCTTAGCTTCAAAACTAGCTTCATCCATAATTCATTCAATATGAAACCGGTATCTCTTGATAGATGCCTTTTCTCCCCTTCCAACCTTAAATTAACTTGACAAATGAAACTAACGTTCTATAATGAATTTAGAAGGAGTAAACACTTCCTCTATGGGATCCTTTCCAATCAGCAACAGAATGCCCAATGACCCCGCTATCCACTCCCTTGTACAAAACAACCCTCGTCTTCAAGGCGGATCAAGTATTGCTCCTGAAGTACGCCAATGGAAAAGGTTATTCGTTCCTCCTTCGACACCGCGTATCGAATACTCCCCACCTCGGCCATTACCGGCTCCGATAATATTTTCCCCGGAAAATTGAATATTTTTTGAACCTCAAGTTCAATTCAGCAAGCTTTGATCTTCCCTTCAATCGTTCAGCGAAAAAAATAATTAAGTGACCTCTATTCATCCAACCCAGCCGCCAAAGCTCTCTCGACATTCGCGTTTACAAGTCGAGATCTCGCATTCGTTCCGCGAAAATGACAAATTAAGTGACCTATATTCCTCACTATTCGATTATCAAACTACAACTATCCGACTAACGACGAGCGACTAATGACTATCTTCCCTATCTGTTTATATCCGCTTGTCCGCGCCAAAGGTGGTCGGTTGACGACATTCGTTCCGCGAAAATCGCACATTAAGCTGACTTTTAATCGCCCCCCCAACTTGCCAACGTCTTACCTGCAATCCTGCCGTCATGCAATTGACGTTTGACGTTCGACGTTCGACGGTTTCTTCTTCTCTCCCGACTAATTTGCCAATTTTTATCCAAATATAATAGTAAAATATCCACATGAAACCGAACTTATTAAAACAACTCCTTATTTCCGGGCAGCCTGCTCGCGGCATCTGGTTGGGAGTTCCCAGCCCCTTCAGCGCCCGCCTGCTTGCCCGCCTCCCCCTTGACTGGCTGGTCGTCGACGCCGAGCACGCCCCCATCGACCGTCAGACCCTCTCCCTGATGGTCGCCGCCATCGCCGACGCCAATGGACCCGCCCCCCTCGTTCGGCTCGCCCAATCCACCCTGGAGAACGTCAAACAAGCCCTGGATACCGGTGCTTCTGGCATCATCGCCCCCATGATCAACACCGCCGAGGAAGCCGCCCAGGTGGTGGCCTGGTCCCGCTTCCCGCCGCAAGGCGTCCGTAGTTTCGGCAGTTGGTATGCCGGCCTCGCCTTTGGCCAGAGCATGCCTGAATACCTTCAAGCCAACAATGAGCAGGTCATCGTCGGCATCCAGATCGAAAGCGAAACCGCCGTGGCCAATATTGATGAGATCTTCAACGTCAAAGGCATCGACCTGGTCTTCGTCGGACCGATCGACCTGTCCATCTCCCTAGGGGTTGACCCGTTCGCCGAGAAACCTGCCCCCGCCTTCCAGCGCTCGCTCGATCTGATCCAGGCTGCCGCCAGACCCCACCGCCTGCCCTTGGGTATCTATTGCGCGAATGGGAAGGTGGCCGAGGAGCGTCTGCGCCAGGGCTACCAGTTCGTCAATGTCACCAGCGATACCGGTGGGCTTATCCGCCACGTCCAGGCGGAACTGGATGCCTCAAAATGAACTCGCCCGCGCCGGTCGCGATCATCGGCGCCGGCCCCGCCGGGCTCACCGCCGCTCTCGACCTGGCCCATTACGGCATTGCTTCCATCCTTCTGGATGAAGAGACCCTGCAGGTATTCGGCTCCCGTGCCATAGCCTATCATTCCAGCGCCCTGGCAGTCTGGGAAAAGCTGGGCGCCGGTCAGGCCATGCTCGCCAAAGGCGTCGCCTGGTCACGCCGGCACACCTACTTCCACCAGAAGGAAGTCTATACCCAATCATTTCCTCCTCCTGCCCGGGGCGCCCTGCCTTCCTTCCTCAACCTGCAGCAGTATTACGTTGAACAATTCCTGGCGGAGCGGGTCCAGGCCGAGCCGTTGATCGACCTGCGCTGGAAGCATCGGGTCACCGGCCTCGCCCAATCCCCCGATTCGGTCACCCTGCAGGCGGAATTGCCCGCCGGACCCATCCAGGTCGTCGCCAACTACGTCCTCGCCTGCGACGGCGCCCGCAGCACCATCCGCCGCTTGCTTGGGTTGGATTTTCCCGGCCGCTCCTTCGACGACCGCTTCCTGATCGCAGACGTTCGCGCTTCCCTGGATCTCCCCCCCGAGCCGCGCTTTTTCTTCAATCACCCCTCCCATCCCGGTCCCACCGTCCTGATCCATCCCCAGCCCGATGGCATCTGGCGGATCGACTGGCAGGTTGGCTCGGGCGTGGATATCGACCAGGAGACCGCTCCGGAAAAAATGGATAAGCGCATCCGCGCCTTCATCGGCGACGTCCCCTATGAGCTGGTCTGGCTGACCGACTACCGCTTCCACCAGCGCCTGCTCGACCGTCTCAGGCACGGGCGTGTCTTTTTCCTGGGCGACGCCGCTCACCTGGTGGCGCCCTTTGGCGCCCGTGGATTGAACAGCGCCATCCAGGACGTGGAAAACCTGGCCTGGAAACTGGCCCTGGTCCTGAACGGCGAAGCCTCCGACTCCCTCCTGGAGACCTATCAAACCGAACGCTGGGCCGCCCAGGCCGAGAATCAGCGGGTCACCCTCAATACGATGAAGTTCATGGCGCCTTCCACCCGTTGGCACCGCTTCCGCCGCCAGGTCATCCTTCGCCTGACCCCCTTCTTCCCCCCTGCCCGCAAATGGGTCAACAGCGGGCGCATGAGCGTTCCCTTCGTCTACCGGGATTTGCCTCTCACCCTGCCGGATGACCCCGCCGATGGCAATTGGGCCAGGTGGAAAGGTGCATCTCCACCCGGCGAGAAACTTTCCGACCGCCCTCTTACCGCCTGGATGGACAACCAGAAGAGAGAAATCCGCCTGCGTCACCTGACCGGCTCCGGGTTCCTGTTGCTGTATCTGGCCAAAGACGAGGCGGATGCAGCCGATTATTTGAATAAGATGTCCATCCTTCCGGCCACTATCCCCTTCCGTATAGTCCCAATCCTGTCAGGTTTGCCTGCTCTTCCGGAAGGAGCCGCCCTCCTCCTCCGCCCCGACAGCCATCTCGCCGCCCGCCGTCTTTCGCCTCCTAGCCCTGAGCAGATCTCCACCATGCTCTCCCTCATCCTCCATCCGCCCAAATAACATGGCTGTTTTTTGCTTTCAATGTGTTCAAAATATTACTGGCATAATGATACTAATTTGTTCTTCTCTGTGTTCTCTGCGTGCTCTGTGGCAAATTTTTAAATGAGCTATTTAATACTTGATCTAATACCAACAATAAACCCGCTAAATTCCCTTTAGGAGGCCTGAATGCAAAAACGCAAGCTTGGAAAGAATAGCCTGGAAGTCTCGGCCCTCGGTCTCGGCTGCATGGGCATGAGCTCTTCCTTCCCTCCGTTTCCAGACAAATCGGAAATGATCTCCTTTATTCGCACCGCTGTCGACCGTGGCGTCACATTCTTCGATACTGCTGAAGCCTACGGCCCATTCGTAAACGAAGAACTCGTCGGTGAAGCCCTTGCCCCAGTCCGCAGCCAGGTGGTGATCGCCACCAAGTTCGGTTTCAAATATGGGCCTAAAGGTGAATCCATCGGCCTGGACAGCCGGCCGGAGCACATCCGCCAGGTGGCCGAAGCCTCCCTTAAACGCCTCCGGGTCGATGCCATCGACCTGTTCTATCAACACCGGGTTGACCCGGATGTGCCCATTGAAGATGTAGCCGGAGCCGTGAAGGATTTGATCCTGGCCGGCAAGATCAAACACTTTGGTCTTTCAGAGGCCGGCGCCCAAACCATCCGCCGCGCCCATGCCGTTCAGCCGGTCACAGCAGTTCAGAGCGAATACTCGTTATGGTATAGGCGCGCCGAAGAGGCGCTCTTCCCTACCCTGGAAGAGCTTGGGATCGGCTTTGTTCCGTTCAGCCCGCTGGGCCGAGGCTTCCTCACCGGCAAGATTACCGAGAGCACGAAATTCGATCCCAAAGATTTCCGCAATAACGTGCCTCGCTTATCTCTGGAAAATCGGCAGGCTAACCTGGCCTTTGTAGAATGGCTTGGCCAGGTCGCAACCGGCAAGGGAGCTACCCCCGCCCAAATCGCCCTGGCCTGGCTGCTGGCTCAGAAGCCGTGGATCGTCCCCATCCCGGGCACGAGGAAGCTTAACCGCCTGGACGAAAATATCGGAGCCGTTTCAGTCGAACTCACGCCCGCCGACCTCCGCGATATCGATGCTGCTGCCTCGAAGATCAAGGTGCAAGGGGAGCGCTATCCCGAGGAGATGGAGAAACGGACCTACATCTAGTTCAGGCCCGCCAATCCGAAGATTTCGAATTTATCCTAAAAATAGAGAAATGCCGTTTTTTGAATGTGTGTGGATCCGCCTCACACATTCAAAAAACAAACTCCTCCCGAATTTTCGGATAGATACTGATTAAAGGGAACAATCAATGGCAACATGGACACAGGCTGAACTGAATAAGGTTGGAAAGGCGGAAGATCTGGATATTTCATCGCTCCGGAAGGACGGCAGCCTCCGAAACCCGGTGACGATCTGGGTCGTCCGCTCGGGCGATGACCTTTTCGTCCGGTGCATGAATGGGCGCAAAGGCGCCTGGTTCCGGGGCATCCTGACGCGCCATGAGGGCCATATCCAGGCCGGCGGGGTCGACAAAGATGTCACCTTCGTGGAGGAACATGATGCCGCCGTCAACGCCCAGGTCGACGCCGCCTATCATGCTAAATACGACCACTATGGCCAAAAAATCGTCGGCACCGTGGCAAACCCCAACGCCGACGCCTCCACCCTCAAACTGGTCCCGCGCTAACCCGGTTCAGAAACACGTCACCCCTTCTGTTGGCTTTTATAGATACACTCCAAATGATGTAGTCCGTCGTGGTATCTATTTTTCTCTTTTTCTTCGTTCTTCTACGTTATTAATGGATCCTCTTTTCCGTCGTGGTTAAATTCCTTTCTTTTTCTTAGTTCTCCTTTGTGTGTAGGTTTTTCTTCTTTTACCTTCGTGAACTTCGTGTTGGATCCTTTTCTTTTTCCATATCTCCCCTATTTCTGGTATAATCCGACCCGCATTGACTGGTCCCTCCGGTGGCGCATACCTCCCGGTGCGGAGACCTGCTCAAAATCAAAAGAAAAGGATTGCAAACGTCATGCCGCTTAACAAGGAAGTTAAAACCAAGGTCATTACCGATTATCACCGCCACGATACTGACACCGGTTCGCCGGAAGTCCAGGTGGCCATTCTGACCAGCCGTATTCTTCAATTGACCGACCACCTGCGGACCCATAAGCACGATGAGGCCAGCCGCCGGGGTCTGCTCCAGATGGTTGGCCAGCGCCGCAGGTTACTGGCTTATCTACGGCGCAATGATTATCAGCGCTACCTCGCGTTGACCGATCAGCTAAAATTGCGCCGCAAATAGAATAGTTTACCCGGGTAGATGGGTATCGGCCTGTCTACCCTTTTTTATTCATATGTGGCCGGCAAACACGGGTGTTTGCCGCCACAATCGACCCGTCCGTCAGGAATTGAAACATGCAGGCAACCCTGTTGCCTTCGTCTTTCAGTCCCTGAAGGCGGGAAAAGGAGCTATATATGAAACCCGAAGTAAAACGCTACACCGCAACGGTGGGCAGCCGTGATATTACCATTGAAACCGGCAAATTAGCCGCGCAAGCAGGCGGAGCCGTCACGGTCACCCTGGGCGAATCCATTGTATTCGCCGCCGCCACCATGGGAGCTGTCCGCGTAGGCACCGATTTCTTTCCCCTCAGCGTGGATTACGAAGAACGCATGTACGCCGGCGGCAAGATCCCCGGCTCGTTCTTCCGCCGGGAAGGCCGTCCGTCCACGGATGCCATCCTGACCGCCCGCCTGACCGACCGGCCTCTGCGCCCGCTCTTTCCTGAAGGGATGCGCAACGAGGTTCAGATCATTATGTATTCGCTCTCTGCGGATGCGGACAATCCCCTCGACGTCCTGGCAATCAACGCCGCCTCGGCCGCCTTGATGATCTCCGATATCCCCTGGAACGGTCCCGTGGCTGCCATCCGGGTCGGGCGGGTGGAGGGACAGTTCATCGCCGATCCTACCTTTACCGAGATTGACAAGTCGGACCTGGACCTGCGCATCGCCGGAACCCGCGACGCCATTTCGATGGTCGAAGCCGGCGCCGATGAGATCCCTGAAGATGTCATGGTCGCCGCACTGGAATTCGGCCACCGCGCCATCCAGCCCCTGATCGATGCCCAATTTAAAATGCAGGAAGAGATCGGCAAACCCAAGCGGGAAGTTACCACCATCCTGCCCGACCCGGATTTATTGAAGAAAGTCTTCGACAAAGTCAGTGGGCCGATGAATGCTTTATTGGATCAACCCCTCATGAAAGCTGATTTCTACCAGGGAATGGATGCCCTCCTGGAAGACCTGGTTAGGGAGTTCGTCCCTGGAGTTGACACTAATAAGGTGGTCCTCACCGAAGAAAAAGACGTGGAGACCATCCCGGAAGTTACTGTTCCCGAGCCTCCCACCCTGGAAGCCGTCAAGGGAGCTTTTGAAGACACCGAAAAGAAAGTGGTCCGCCACCGCATCCTGAATATGGGCAAACGCCCCGATGGCCGCACTCCGACCGAGATCCGCCCGATCTGGTGTGAGGTTGGTTTCAGCCCCCGCGCCCATGGTTCCGGGCTCTTCACCCGTGGCGAGACCCAGGTATTGACCCTGGCCACCCTCGGCACCCTGCGGGAATCCCAGGAAATTGACACGCTCAGTCCTGTCGATTCCAAACGCTATATGCACCACTACAATTTCCCGCCCTTCTCCACCGGCGAAACCAAGATGATGCGCGGTCAAAGCCGTCGTGAGATCGGCCATGGGGCGCTGGCAGAACGGGCCCTCGAGCCCGTCATCCCGGCCGAGGAAACATTCCCCTATGCCCTCCGGCTGGTTTCAGAAGTGCTGGCCTCCAATGGCTCTTCCTCCATGGCCTCTGTCTGTGGTTCCACCCTGGCCCTCATGGATACGGGTGTACCCATCAAGGCGCCGGTTGCCGGTGTCGCCATGGGACTGGTCAAGGAACAGGATAAATATTCAATCCTGACCGATATCCAGGGCACTGAAGATCATCTGGGCGATATGGATTTCAAAGTAGCCGGCACGGCTAAAGGCATTACGGCCTTGCAAATGGATATTAAAATCTCCGGCTTGAGCACCGAGATCATGAAGGAAGCCCTCGAACAGGCTCGCCAGGCTCGCCTCTTCATCCTCGGAAAGATCCTCGAAGTCATTCCCGCCCCCCGACCTGAGCTGAAACCGCATACTCCCCGCATTACCACCGTCAAGATTCCTTCTGACAAGATCGGAGCCATTATTGGCCCCGGAGGCAAGAATATCCGGGCACTTCAGGAAGAGACCGGCACCAAGATCGACATCGAAGAGGATGGAACTATCTACATCGCATCGACCAACGGCGCCGGGGCCGAATTGGCCCGTGAACGCATCGAGGCCATCACCGAGACACCTCAACTCGGCCGCATCTATACCGGCAAGGTTGTCCGCATCGCCGATTTCGGCGCCTTTGTGGAGATCCTGCCAGGCACAGATGGCATGGTTCACATTTCCCAATTGGACAGTGAGCGGGTTGAGAAGGTTGAAGATGTTGTCCAAATGGGCGAAGAGATCACCGTCATGGTGACCGGCATCGACCCGATGGGCAAGATCCGTCTCAGCCGCCAGGCCGTTTTGGAAGGCTGGTCGGTCGAGGAAGCTCAGGAGCGGGATGCCCGCAAGAGTGGTGGCGGAGGCCGTTCCGGTGGAAGCCGCTCCGGTGGCGGACGCCCAGGCGGCGACCACCGCAGTCAGCGCGGAGATGACCGCCGCGGTCCCAGACGATAATAAATCCCAGCAGGGGCGACACCAGTCGCCCCTGGTTTTTTTATCAGTAATCCCAGGCCGCTCATACGGTAAAATGGACGATTGATCCACTCCCATAGGAATCCTTAGTGATCCGCTTACGCAACGCCATCCAGGAATACCCGCCCCAATTTTGGCTTATGGCGGCCGGCTTATTGATCAGTTCGGCCGGCACATCCATGATCTGGCCGTTCTTGATGATCTATGTCAGCGAGAAGTTGAGCCTGTCCCTCAGCACGGTTTCGACCCTCATTACTCTCAACGCCTCCATGGGGCTGATCGCCTCCTTCGCCGCCGGTGCGGTGGCAGACAAGGTCGGCCGGAAATTGGTCATGGTCGTCAGCCTGGCCATCAATGGGATTGGGTACCTTCTCATGAGCCGGGCCGGTTCGTTCGTTGAATTTGCCGCCCTGATGTTCGTCATGGGACTCTCCAATCCCCTTTACCAGGTTGGAGCAGATGCCATGTTGGCAGACTTGATCGGTCCGGAAAAGCGCACCAATGCTTATGCAATCATCCGCATGGTCAACAACGCCGGCATCGCCATCGGCCCTGCCACCGGTGGTTTCCTGGCGGCTCGTTCTTACACGTATGCATTCCTGGGAGCCGCCATCGGGATGCTCACATATTCCGTCTTGCTCCTCTTCCGGGCACGGGAGACATTGACCAAGGCTTACCACCGGACGGTCCAGGTTGGGGAAAAGTTGGGAGGGTATGATAAGGTTTTGCGGGACCGGCCTTTTGTGATCTTCGCCTTGCTGGTCGGCCTCGGCTTGATCGCTCCTTCCATGGTATGGACACTGGTGGCAGTCTATGCCAAGCAGAATTACGGCCTTTCCGAGAGCTTGTACGGCTGGCTGCCTACCACCAATGCCTTGATGTGTGTATTCGTCCAATTCTTCGTGACCCGCTTTTTTTACCGCCACCGGCCTCTTTCAGTTACGGCGATTGGGATGCTGACCTACGCAATCGGGGTCGGCAGTTTCGCCTTAATGAGAAGCTTCTGGGGATTTTGGTTCAGCATGGTAGTCATGACCATGGGCGAGTTAATTCTGGTGCCCACCGTCAGCAAGTATATCGCCGACCTGGCCCCGGCGGACATGCGTGGGCGCTATATGAGTTTCTACTGGTTCGCCTGGGGCATTGCCCGCGCCGTCGCGCCGCTGGTCGGGGGCGCCTTGAATGACCATGTCTCGCCTCGCTCTATCTGGATTGGCGGCTTCAGTATCGGCCTGATTAGCACGGTTGGACTTTTCTTATTATCCAATCGTCTTAAAATTATAGTCCCGGAAGAGATAGTCTCTCCAGAATGATCTATTACCTCAAAATTACCTTACTGAATCTGAAAATTGCCTCTTGACAGATGAAACTAACGTTCTATAATGTTAATATAACCACTCATTCCCTTGCGAAGGTTTGTCTTGCTATGAAACATTTCAGGAAAGTGTTGATGAAACGGTGCCCCATTTCAAAGGAAAACCTTCACACGTGTACCCGAGAGGTTGTTTCTGATCCTCTTTTTCCACACCTCTGCTATAATCTCCACTATCGGTCACCCATTATTTTCCAAAATTGAAGAACGAATTGTTCCTCTTTCGTTTTTGATTCAATTCTCATGTATCTCCTCGTGGGCAAAAAATATCCAAAGGAGCCACCCCATGCAGTTCAAACTCTCCGGTGCTCAGGCAGGCCTGGCAGTCCACGGCCTGCCGATCAGCCTGAATTTCACCACCAGCGCACGTGTCCGCGGTTCATTTTCGTTTGAAGAACTTCAAGCCGCATTGGAGCAGCTGCGACGGGCGCATCCCATGCTGGCAGTGCGGATGGACCCCGGGCAGGATGGCGACTCCCCTTGCTTCACCACCGATGGTGTACCACCCATACCCATTCGGGTGGTCGAACGACGGACGGACCAGGATTGGGCCCGCGAAGTCGAGCGAGAAATTGCCATCCCCTCCAATTACCGGACCGGGCCACTTTATCGGTGCGTCTGGCTGCGAGGTCAAGATGTCTCGGACCTGGTCCTGGTCAGTGACCACATCGCCGCGGATGGGCTGGCCGGGATCTATGCATTAAGGGACTTACTGAGGCTGCTGGCGGATCCAGACCTTTCTCTGGAGGCGGGTAGCCCTGACCGCTTGGTTGACGTTGTGCCTCCGGCCATGCGCAGGATGATCAATCAAAAGGTGTCCACCCCGGCTGCTGATCCTGCCTCGCCTCCAACCGACTGGGCTCCCCCGGATATCGGATCCATACCGCCTTTGCAGGTTATTCCCATTGAATTCAGCCGGGCTGAAACAGCCGGGCTGGTGGACCGTTGCCGGCAGGAAGGAGTTACCGTCCAGGCAGCCCTCTGTACAGCCTTCGCGGGACCATACGCGGAAAAAGAGCCTGGCCGGCCTGTCCGGAATGTCGAAACGCCTTATAACCTCCGCGGCCGGCTCCTCCGCCCGGTGGAGGATGTATACGGTGTGTTCATTTCCCTGGTGTATTCCACGGTGGACTGCACTCCAGGCAGAGATCGCTGGGAAGTCTCCCGGCAAGTCAGCCAAAGCCTCGTCAATGTGACCGAAGAGCAGCTTTTCAGCATTCCCATCGTGATGCTACAGGTGGCTGAACAGCCTCTCTCCATGCCGGTGGTGAGCTTTGATTATGATCTCTCTATCAGCAATCTGGGGAGGGTCAGCCTTCCGAATCAATATGGCAACCTGACACTGGAATCCATCTACGCCCCCACAATGAACGTGGATGTGCCTCACCACCGCATCCTGGGCGTGACCACCTTTGACGGCCGTATGCGCTGCACCTTCACCTCCCGCGACCCATCCGCACCCGAACTGGTCCGGCGTTCGCGGGAGATCCTGGCTGAAATGGTCGGCGAACCCGTGAAAGGCTGATTTCATGGAAAAAACTCCTACAAATAAATGGGCCGTTCTCCTCCTGACAGCCTTGACGAGCGCTTTTGCCATCGGCGCTCCGGCTGTCTGCCTGGCAGTATTGTTCAAAGAGATCTCGGCGGACCTGCACTTAAGCCTGGTTCAGATGGCCTGGCTCTGGAGCATCGGTTCGTTACCCGCGATTTTCACCAGCCCGCTCTGCGGCGCACTGGATGACCGCTTCGGACCCAAGCGCATCATGCTGGCAGGTACTTTCCTGGTTGCCATCGCGGCGGATTGCGCGGTTTCGCCACCAGTTATCTTTCCATGCTCCTGATCATCATCCTGATCGGGATCCTGCTGCCCATGGTTACCATGAGCGCTTTTAAGATTTGCGGCTTGTGGTTTCCTCCCCGCCAACTTGGACTGGCCAATGGGATCCTGACGATGGGATTATCGCTCGGCTTCCTGATCGGTTCACTCCTGAGCGCGACCGTTTTGTCGCCCTGGTTGGGCGGCTGGCGGAATGTCATTTTCTTCTATGGCGGTATAGCTTTGCTCTTCTGCATCCCCTGGTATTTCGTCTTGCGCGCTCCCGATCCTGTCGTCGAGGGGCCGGTTGAAAGGACCTCCGTTCCCATGCGGACCGCCCTGACCCATATCGTTAAGCTCAAGAATATTTGGCTTTTAGGCATTACCATTCTGGGTATTGCAGGCTGTATGCAGGGAGTTTCCGGTTATCTCTCCCTATACCTCCGTGGACAAGGGTGGGCGCCTGTCCAGGCAGACGGAGCCTTGTCCCTCCTCAGTCTGATGAGCCTCATCTTCATCCTACCGATTACGCTCTGGTCGGACCGGCTTGGATCCAGAAAGTATTTGCTCCTGGGGATGGCCCTCATGATCGCCTTCGCCTCCGGTATGCTATCCATTGCAAACGGCTGGGTGGTCTGGGCGGTTTTGATCCTGGCCGGCATGGTGAAGGACGGTTCAACCGCCCTGTTGATGACCATGGCTATAGAAACAGATGGGGTCGGGCCAGTCTACGCAGGCACCGCCTCGGGCTTTATTATGTTTTTCATGTTCATCGGCAACCTGCTTTCCCCGCCTTTGGGAAATAAATTAGCCGATACCTCCGCCGGCCTGCCCTTTGTGTTTTGGGCGGGATTGGCAGTAGTGGGCGGCCTCAGCCTGGTTTTTTCGAAAGGCGCCAAACCTGTCAGAAAGGTGAGAATTGGGCCTTTACCTGTAGAGGGTTGAGCCTCATTCTTTGCTATCTTCGTTGCAGGGCGACCCGCTTAGTTGGCCTCAGCATTAGGCACCTGGCCGGGTCGCCCCTACAAAGGAAAGACCCTCCGTGGTAGCCTTAGGCGGAGGGCCGGGTCGCCCCTACCAAAGAAAGAGCCACCGGATTGCCCCCACCCGATGACTGAGCTTAAAATTGTTATCGTGCCAACATAGATTCCAACCGGGTCTTCACTTCCCCCCATTCCTGGTCCAGAATACTGAAATACACCGAATCGCGTAATCTCCCATCCTTAAGTACATAATGGTTGCGTAAGACCCCTTCCCACTTTGCACCGATCCGCTCAATGGCCTTGATGGACCTTTCATTGCGTGCATCCGCTTTGAACTGCACTCTGACGCAGTCCAATTTCTCGAACGCATATTTGAGCAGCAAATACTTGCATTCCGTATTGACCGCTGTCCTCTGGAAATCCACTCCATACCACGTCCCGCCGATCTCCAGGCCGCGGTGCTGTTGGCGCATCTCCATAAAGCGAGTCGCCCCGGCAACCCTATCGGAGGCCAGATGGATTACAGCAAAGGGCAGGTCCGTCCCGGCCGCCTGGCGGGAGAGGATATCCAGCACCCACGCCCGCATTTCTGCCTCCGTTTGGAGGTTGCCATAGAGCATCAGTCGCCAAATCGACTCGTCATTCCCCACCTCCGCCAATCCACGAGACATGCGCCTCGGAGAGGGGTTCCAGCCGGACGATCTTCCCGGTCAGCACGACCGGAGTCTTCCATAGATCGTCCACTGTTATTCTCTCCTGGTAGGCAGCCAGGGCATAAGCGGACCATCCTTGCCCAGTAACTCTGCCAATGCTGCCCGCATGGCGATGCGGTCGTCCCAGGGATATTCGGTCGTCCCAAAACACATGGATTGCTCATGGCCTTTGCCGCAGGCAATAACGATATCTCCAACCCGAGCCATCTCCACACCTAAACGGATGGCCTCGCCTCGATCCGGCACGCGCCAAAAGGCTGCCCCTTCCTGGCCCCCCTGCGAGCGGGCGCCTTCTGCCATCTCCTCTAATATCCCATCCAAAGATTTGGTTCGCGGATCTTCCGCAGTCAGGATGCTGATATCAGCCATCTGGGAAGCTACTTCAGCCATCATCCGGCGCTTTTCCTTATCCCGCAAGCCGGCCGATCCAAAAATGACGATGATCCGCTGCGGCTCCATTTTTCGAGCCGCTTCCAGGACTACTCTCAAAGCATTTGGCGTATGGGCGAAATCCACGACCGCGGTAAATTCCTGGCCCAGGTCGATCCGTTCCCAACGTCCCGGGATTAGCTCCAGGGTGGCTACTCCCCGGGCGGCTGTTTCGGGGTCAATCCCTAAACCAGAGATAGTGGCGGCCAGAGCAGCCAGAGTATTGGATACGTTATAGCTGCCGGTCAGACGGCTTGATACAGGTATCCGAAACCCTTTCCCGACTGCATCATACTGGAGTCCAGCACCGAACTGAACACCTTCTGCCCTCACATCTGCCTTCGCGTCCTGTCCATAAGAAATCTCAGGGTCACCGGCGATGCCAAAAAGGTAATCAAAGGAGGCATCGTCCCGATTCAAAATGGAAAGACGGAGGTTGCCTTTCTCCTTGGGCAGGGTTTTTTGCAAAGAGAGGAAAAGGCGCGCCTTGGCGGCCCGGTAATTTTCGAATGAGCCATGCTCGTCCAGGTGCTCATGGGTTATGTTGGTCACCACGCCAATATCAAATTCGCAGGCATCCACCCTGTGCTGGGCCCATCCATGGGAGGTAGTTTCAAGGACAACGTGGGTGAGGCCGGCGTCCACCATGCGGGCCAGATAGAGTTGAACATCCTGGGCATCCGGAGTGGTGACGTGAAAACCGGTATCCAGCACCTCCTCGCCGATGACGGCATTGACTGTGGAAATGAGGCCGGCTTTGAGGCCGGCTTCTTTCAGGATTTGAAAGATGAGGTTGCAAGTAGTGGTTTTCCCATCCGTACCGGTCACACCGATGACGGTGAGGTATCGAGCCGGGTAACTGTAGAATGCCGCAGCCAGCCAGGAAAGCGCCTGGCGGGAATCCTCCAGCCGGATATAGGGGACGGCCAATCCGCCGATCTCCCGATCTCCAGCAACAGCAACTGCGCCTCGTTTGATGGCATCCGGAATAAAATCGTGGCCGTCGGCAGAGCTCCCTTTTATGGCAACAAACAAGTCTCCTGGCTGGACCCGGCGGTTATCGATGGCGATGCCGCGGATATCCGCCTCCAAAGAGGATATAGTTACAGTTTTGAGGGGAAAATCGGCGAGAAGGGAGGCCAGGGAGATGCGTGAATGCATTTTGAAATGGATCCGGTATTAAGAGAAAGAGGGCTTTGACGTTTTATTGTACGCCAAAACCCTCTTTTGGTCAGCTAATTTTTTAGCGCATGGTCTGGCGCAGCTCTTCGAGCTGTCCGGCCACGGACCCATCCAGGACTTTATCGCCTACTTTCACGATCAGTCCGCCCAGGATGGAGGGATCCACCTTGAAGTCGATCTTTACCTGTCCGCCTAATCTGGCCAGTACATCCTTCTGGATCATCTTTTGTTCTTCATCGGTGAGAGGTAATGCCGAAATCACTTCGGCCGAATCTCCTGAAATCCCGCCGCCGTTCAAGGCCATGATCTTGCCGGATCGAACTCCGGAGAAGAACTCTGCCAACAAGGCGTGCTGGCGGTTTTCATCCAGCGCCGCTCCAATCAATTTCTGTGAAGCTGCAATAGCCAAAGCCGCCACCTGCCCGCGCAGATCACCCAACATGCGGTTGCGCTCTTGCTCCACTTCCTGCAAGGTGGCTTCGCGTTCCCGGGCAATCTCGTTATCCGCCTGGGCTCTCACCTCGAGCATCGAGGCATCCGCCCTTTCGGTGGCCTGGCTGATGATCTGGGCCGCCTTTGCTTGCGCTTCCGCGTTGATCTTTTCTGCGTCCTTTTCTGCACTGGCGCGGGCATCGCTGGCTACGCGGGCATCTTCGAGAACTCGCGGCGATCTTTTGCCGCCGGCGGTCAAGCAAACCCAGCATGGGTTTATAAACCCACGCGTTCAAGACAACCACCAACAACAGGAAGGCGATGATCTGTACGAGGATGTAACCTAAATTGAGACCTAATTTTTCCAAAACAGCCTCCTATTATTACGAGACTCCAACGAAGATGAGCAGCAGCGCCACCACCAGGCAGTAAATGGCCACAGCCTCGGCAAAGGCAATGCCAAGGATCATGTTCGTCTGGATCGTGCCGGTGGCGTCAGGATTGCGGCCCATGGCCTGGACCGCCCCACCCGTAACGATGCCGATCCCAGCGCCAGCGCCGATAGCCCCGATCATGGCCAGGCCCGCACCGATAGCCCTGGCAGCGATAATAAAGTCAGCAGAATTCATGGATTACCTCCGATTAATGATATCGTTTCTTGGATAACGACTGAAATCGCACCTACAATTTTACGCAGCATGCGGTTCTGGCTCGGGGTCATGGCCCTGAGTGGCCTGGGACATGAAGGTCATGGTCAGCAGTCCGAAGACCAGAGCCTGGATAAGACCTACGAAGAACTCGAGCATATAGAAGATCTCAGGTACGAGGATAAATTTGCCCAGCAGGACGCCCATAACGAACAGGATGACCGAGCCGGCGAATATATTCCCAAAAAGACGGAAGGTGAACGAGAGGATCTTCGAAAATTCCGAAACAAGCTCGAGCAGGCCGACGATGAAATCGATTGCTCCGAAGATCGGTTTCTTGAACAGCGTCTTAACAAAGAAAAATTTGCTAAAATAGTTCAACCCATGGGCGCGCACCCCGATGATCTGAACACCTACCACGGCAATAATGGCCAGCGCCAGGGTGAAATTCAGGTCGGTGGATACCACCCTGGCAAAGGGGATGAGAGTGTATCCGCCTTCTGCGACGGGTGTGTTGATCAACGTGGCCAAATTCGCACCCAGGTTCTGGATGGCATAACCACCGTGTTCGGCTTTCTCCAGCAAACCCAAGCTATCCACGCCGGGGATCAGCTCCATCCAGTTGGCCACCAGCACCAGCAGGGTGATGGATCCGAACCACGGAAAAATCGTCTTCGCCCATTTACCGGCGGTGCTTTCGGTCATGTTATAGAGGTACTCGAGCAGGGCTTCGACAGCTCCGGGCAAGCCTTTCATGACCAGGGAGCCATCCGCAATGGCCCGCTTGACGGCATTTCGGAAAGAGATGGCGAGGAAAAATAGAAGCACCCAGGCGATCAGCACCGTGACCATGGTGTTGGTGAAATAGAAATCTCCTAGGATCGGCAGCGAAAACAGGGGCTTGGTGGTCAAGTGCTCGGCGGGCAGGAGAATGTTCGGCCGGATCGGTGTGGTGAGATGAGATGAACCCACCATAAAGAAGGCAATCAGCAATAGCGCCAGAACAATCCAACGGTTAATCCCCCAGCGCCACCAGGTTTTTTTAGGAGTTTGTTCCACGATTCGATTCCTCAATAGAAGGTTTTGATTGGGCTGGCTTGAGCCGGCTCGTGGCAATTTTTACCACCCGGAACATCAAGATAATAGTGACCGGTATGCTAATTATCACAAGACCGATCGTAAAGAGCGGCCTCGTATTCATTAGTTTATCGAGCCAAAGACCTAGAAAGAGGGCCAGGAAAATCAACCCAAAAGTGACAATAGCAACGCCGGCAACGGTTATGATTACCGCTGATTTAAAGGCGTTTTGATCATTGTTTCCGGGCTGTTTCATAGAGCCAAAATTATAACAGATTCTTGTTTTATCTAGAACAAACCTGCCGCAGCTCGGGAAGCAATACTGAACAAGGGTCCAAAAATTAGTGCCGACCAGGATCACCCCAACGACCAAAATGACGAGCCCTGTCATAAAGGGCCTGGAGACCGGGATGGGATGCTGGGCTTCGTCCTGGGCCTCTGTCCGGAAAAGGTATACATATTTCAATACGTTCAAATAATAGTAAAGGCCGACAATGGAATTGAGTACACCGACGACCGCCAGCCAGACCCAGCCTGTATTAATCGCCGCCAGAAAGACAAATACCTTCGCCACAAAACCGCCAAAAGGAGGCATTCCGGCCAGCGAAAGGAATGCCGCCAGCATGGCCAGCGCCAGGGGCGCATTCCGCCGGCTTAGTCCGTTATAAGCTGTAAGGTCGTCGGACCCGGTAACTCGTCCGACGACGGAAACGATCCCAAAAGCCAACAAGTTGGTCAACAGATACGTAACCATGTAGAAAACCGTGCTGGCAAACCCAAGTTGGTTGAAGGCAACAATGCCAATCATGGCATAGCCAGCATGGGCGATGGATGAATAGGCTAACAGGCGCTTGACATTCTTCTGCGCCAGCGCAATGAAATTACCTACGATCATGGTGAGAGTCGCCAGTACCGCCAGGATCAGGCTCCAATTCACCGAAACTTCATGGCTGGAGAAAACCGCGGCGGCCAAGCGTAAAATAACGGCAAAGCCGGCCGCCTTGGAGGCGGTGGAAAGGAACCCAGCCACCGGCGAGGGCGCACCCTCATATGTATCCGGCGCCCAGAAATGGAAGGGAAATAACGATACCTTGAAGGCCAAGCCTGCCAGGATCAGAAAAGTCACTCCGACAGCCAATACATCGAAATGCAGGAACAGTTTGCCCAAGTCATACAGGTTCGTTGTCCCGGAAAACCCATAAACCAGGCTGAACCCGTAAAGCAACACCGCGGAGGTCAAAGCTCCGAAAAGCAAGTATTTGAAACCGGCCTCGGTGGAACGTTCATCACCAATCAAGAATCCCGCCAGGATGTAGAGTGGTATGGAGGTCGTCTCGATAGCCAGATAGAGCATCACCAGGTCGGACGAAGAGGCCATCAGGCACATGCCGATTGCGGCAGCCAGCATTAAAAGGTATGCTTCCGCCCGCTGGTTCAGCCGCTCGGTATCCATGAAGAAAAGAGCCGTCACTCCCACGGCCAAGATGAAGAACATCTGGAAGAGGAAACCCAACCAGTCGAACCGGATCATACCTCCGAAGGCAACCACGGGGATAGGGGAATCGACCGGCGGGCGGCCAAAGATCAAGCAGACCACCAGGATGACAAGCGAGCCTGCTGCCGTAAACCAGCCAAGGAACAGCCGCCGGTTGGTGTCTTTTTTAAGAAAGGATCTACGATCAGCAGCAGGACGCCTACTGACAGAAGCAAGGTTTCGGGAAGAATGGAAAGGAAGGAGGTCATTTAAGCACCTCCCAACAGTTTCAACACATGCTGCACGCCGACCTGCACCCAGGGAACCAACAAGGCCGGGAAAAGCCCAATGCCGACCATCAAAGCGCAAAGGAGGCCGATCGATACCTTATCCAGTGTTCGGATTGGCGGAATATGTTCCTCGAATTCTTCCGGCATTTTTCCAAAGAAAACCTTCCGAACGACTACTAACACATACGAAGCTGTCACCACAATGGAAATGGCCGCCACCAATGCAACGGCCCACTGGGTCCTCCACACGCCGACAAAGATGGGAAATTCCGCCACAAATCCGGAGAAACCCGGCATACCCATCGACACCAGGCTGGCAATTATCACGCCAATGGCTACCCATGGAAGCGGCTTGACCATGCCGCCCAGCCTGGGAATATCCCTTGTATGCGTCCGGTCATAGACCATACCGACTGCAGCAAAAAAGAGAGCCGTCATGATGCCATGCGAGAACATCTGCACCCCTGCCCCGGTGAGTCCTTCCGGCGTCAGTGTAGCGAAGCCCAGCATCACCAGGCCCATGTGAGAGACGGAGGAAAAGCCGATCACATATTTAAAATCAGTCTGCACGCTGGCAATGAATGCGCCGTAGACGACATTTACCAATGCCAGTCCGATGATCAACCAGGACCAGGTCTTGGCCCCTTCCGGCAAGAGCATAATGCCTACACGAAGGGCCGCGAAAGCACCCAGTTTCATTAGCACACCTGCATGGAACATGGAGACCGCGGTCGGCGCGGCTACGTGACCATCGGGTGACCAGTTATGGAACGGGAAGATGCCACCCAGCACGGCGAACCCAAAGAAGACAAAGGGAAACCACAAATTCTGGAACGCCGGCGAAAAAGCAGCCTTCTCAAGCTGGAGCATATCGAAAGTCCCCATGCCGCTTTGCCAATACATTGCCAATGCGCCGACCAATGCCACCACTGAGCCGATAAACAGGTACAAGGTCAATTTCATGGCAGCATATTCGCGGGTCTTGACCCAGCCCCAGATGGCGATCAACAGGTACATCGGGAAAACAGCGATCTCATAAAAGAATAAGAGCATGAAAAGATCCAACGAGGCAAAGACTCCGAACACACCGCTCGCCAGGATAAACAAGAACGCAAAGAACTCCCGCGGTCGATCATCAACTCCCCATGAGATCATTACCCCGGTCACCATTACGATGCCGGTCAAGAGAACCAGGGGTGCGCTCATGCCATCCACCCCAAAATAGAGGCTGATACCCAATAAGGGCATCCAGTTATATTTCTCGATGAATTGGTATCCCCCGGCTGATTTATCGTAGGTAATAAACACGATTGCAGAAAGGAGAAGCGCAAACCCGGCCGCAACCAGCGCGCTGATACGGATGGCCTTCTTCCATTCCGGCTTATAGAGAAGGATCACCAAAGCCGCAACAATTGGCGTGAAAACGATCAGGCTCAGGAACGGAAATTGCATCCAGCACCTCTATATGGAACAGCGTCAGCATGGCTTTGTTGATCACGTCCAGGATCCAGGCCGGATAGATGCCTATGACCAGGATCAGCGCCATCAGGGGGGCCATGACGGCGATCTCGCGAGGATTGATCTCGCTCAATTTATGCTCACCCTCGGCCCAGTGCTCATTCAGCGGACCGTGTAGCACCTGCTTGATGGCTTTGAGTATATACGCCCCGGTAAAGAGCAGACCTATCATAGCAATGGCAGTAAACAGGGTCAGGACCGGCCAGGAACCGCGCACCACCAGGAACTCCGAAATGAACCCGTTCAGCCCCGGTAGACCCAGTGAGGCCATGCTGGTGAAGATCAGGATACCTCCATAAATGGGTATCAGCGGGAAACAGGCCACCATAGTCATCCAGATTACGGGTGTGCGAACGTTCGTAGATCACTCCTACCAGAAAGAACATGCCGGCTGCCGAGAGGCCATGGTTGAACATTTGCAAGACCGCCCCATTCAAGGCAATATTCTTGCTCAAGTTGAGGGCCACGTCCGAGCCATTCAGCCCAATCCTGGCCGCGGCGGCAATACCGAGCAGGACAAACCCCATATGGTTCACCGAAGAATATGCCACCAACCGTTTAAAGTCCTTTTGGCCGTAGGCCGCGAAAGCCCCAAAGACGATTGCCATGACCGCAAGGAAGGCCAGCCAGCCCGCATATCGAGCCGATTCAGCCGGATAGAGGGGTAAAACCAGGCGCAGGAACCCGTATGCGCCCAGTTTCAGCATCACTCCTGCCAGGATCATGGATCCAGCCGTGGGAGCTTCCGTATGAGCATCCGGCAACCAGGTATGGAAAGGCCACACCGGAACCTTGACGGCAAAAGCGATCACAAAGGCCCAAAAGGCCACCGTCTTCACCGTTTCGACCGGCAGACCCAGCAACGTGCCCTGCAACGCATTCCATTGGGTATATAGCTGAGGCAAATCAAATGTATGGAAGATGGCGCCCAGGAACTGGATCGCCAACAGCAAGCCCAGTGAACCTCCCATGGTGTAGATGATGAATTTGAGCGAAGCATAATTGCGAGCCTGGACCTTTTGCCCTTTCCAGATCTCCCGCTCGCCTTTCTCACTCCCCCATTGGTTGATAAGGAAATACATGGGCACCAGGCCTAATTCCCAAAAGACAAAGAAAATCAGCAAATCCACTGCCAGGAACACTCCCAGCATGCCTGTTTCCAAGAGGAGGAACAGGAACATGTAGGCTTTAACCCGGTCGGTGATATTGTAAGAAGCGAGCAACGCCAACGGCATCAGCAAGGTGGTCAACAGGACCATTGTGAGGGAAAGCCCATCGACTCCAAGATGGAAGGATGAGAATGTAATTACCTTACTTGTATTGCCAGGATCGATTGTTGTCAGCCATGGATAGGCTTCCTGGAACTGGTAGCCATTTTGGGCAGACTTGAACTGCGACCACAAAAAAATAGTAAGTACAAGTGGGAGGAGACTTCCCCCAATGGCCGTCCAGCGGATCGCCTTCAGATTGTCCTTGGGAAGTAAAAGGACAATTACCGCCGTAAGGGCGGGGATGAAAAGGATCAGCGTTAAAAAATGTGAATAAATAAAGTTCATGCTTGCTCCAACAATCTATGTAGTAACGACTTAAGTCGTTACTACGAACCTCTCACCATGAAGAAATATAATATCGCAAATATTAAGAAGACCACTAAAGAAGCCACCATGTAGTACTGGATACGCCCGGCTTGCATCCGTCTCATACCGGAACCGGAAGCCTTAACCGCATTGCCGGTGCCATCACCGATAAATCGATTGATGACCGGCAGATCGAATTTATTTCGAAAGAAATGACCGAGGAAGAATGAGAAGCGGGCGATTATGTGCAAGAACCCATCGATCACCTGCTGGTCCATGAATATTGCCGTGAATTTCTCGGAGATCCACTTGGCCGGGCGGATGAACAAGAGCGTATAGATTTCATCAACATACCATTTGTTCTTCAGCACGGGGATCTGAAAGAAATCCTGCTCCGGGCTTTCCACCTTGCGGTATACCAGCCAACCAGCCAGCAGACCGCCCAAGGCCACAAAAAGGGAGGTCAATAGTGGAACCGGGCTGAATCCCACGGCCACCGGCACCTCCACCAAAGTTGCCCCGACGAATTTATGGAACCAGTTCGGGATGATCCCGCCTAAACCAGGGAAAGTCTCGGAAATACCAACCCAGCCATAACCGATCGCAAAGACGGCCAGTACGATCAGAGGCAAGAGCATCGTCCAGGGAGTTTCACTGGCATGCTCGGCTGCCTTCGTGCGGGGCTCACCGAAAAAGGTCAAGGTGATCTGCCGCATGGTATAAAAAGCCGTAAAGAAGGCCGCGATTGCCAGCACGATGAAAACCGCCAGGTGCCCGTTCCCAAACGCTTCGGCAAAAATTTCATCTTTCGACCAAAATCCGGCCGTCAGTACCGGGAAACCCGACAGGGCCAGCCCGCCAATCAGGAATGTCCAAAAGGTGATTGGCATGCGCTTACGCAGGCCACCCATATTGAACATGTTTTGCTGGTCCACATGTTCGCCGGTATGCATGGCTCCATGCTCCATTCCATGGATGACCGAACCGGAGTCGAGGAAGAGCAAGCGCCTTAAAGAAGGCATGTGTCACCAGGTGGAAAGCTGCCGCGATATAGGCACCAATGCCCAGGGCGGCTATCATAAATCCCAATTGCGAGATGGTCGAATATGCCAGCACCCGCTTGATATCGTTCTGCGCCACGGCAATAGTGGCAGCAAAGATGGCTGTGAATGCCCCTATGAATGCCATAAAGCTCATGGTCGGGTTAAGTGGCATCCCCTCGGTCCATCCGGCGGAAATGAGCGGATACATCCGGATAACCATGTACACGCCTGCAGAAACCATCGTGGCGGCATGGATCATGGCACTGACCGGTGTGGGGCCTTCCATGGCATCCGGAAGCCACACGTGGAGTGGGAATTGAGCGGATTTACCGATGGTACCGATAAAGAGGAGCATGCCAATCGCTCCGGCCGCCGAGAGTCCGAAAAAGGCCGGGGTGGACGTAAGCGCGTGCAGTACTTCCGGCCGGAAGATCTCCCGGAAGGAAAGGGTTCCTGTGGCTGAGTATAAGAAGGCAATACCGAGCAGCATGAAAACGTCACCGATGCGGGTGGTCATGAACGCCTTGACGGCTGCATCCCGGGCGGAGGGCTTTCCGTACCAGAAACCGATCAAAAGGTAGGAGCACAGTCCCATGATCTCCCAGCCTACAAAAAGGGTCAGCAGGTTATCCGAGACCACCAGTGTATACATCCCAAAAGCAAATAAACTGATGAATGCGAAGAAGCGGGAATACATAGGCTCAATCGAAGGGACCCTGTGCTTCTCCCCATGCTCTTCAATGGTCACTCCGTGGGCAGGCAAACCCTTTACATCTTCTGCCCCCTGCGGATGACCGAAATTGTGATAACCGACGCTGTAGACAAATATCGCCAGCACGGTCCAGGCCACGAAGAATACCACTACGGCTGACAGGGGATCGATCAAGACGCCGATTTTGAGCCAGGTGGTTCCGGTCGGAAGCCAATTGATCACCGAATTAAAGACCGTTTTCCCGAATTCATTCACCCCCAATGCCCGGATAAACACGAACAGGCTCCCAACCCATGAAAGCGCAGCCGCGCCGATGGCTATTGAGTGGCTCGCCGCCCGGTTTTTATTCGTAAAAAGGATAATGATAAAAAAAGCAAGTAAAGGCGGTAGCGGCAAAAGCCAAATGATCCAATTCGTCATGAAACCTCGTTCTCCGGCAACTGTTTACAAATTAATCGAACAATGAAAGCTGATAACCACTTTACC
Organism: uncultured Chloroflexia bacterium; assembly: GCA_963782935.1. Classification (GTDB taxonomy): domain Bacteria; phylum Chloroflexota; class Anaerolineae; order Anaerolineales; family Villigracilaceae; genus UBA877. The sequence continues at coordinate 72,647 of CAWALN010000017.1, forward strand.
ATTTCATCAGATCGATCTCATCCGCCACGACTGTCCTGCGGCGACGGTAGACCGAAATGATTAGAGCCAGACCGACGGCCACTTCCGCGGCCGCAACGGCAAATACGATCACGGTAAAGACCTGCCCGGCCATTTTTGCAGGGTCCAGGTAACGCCAGAAAGCCACCAGGTTGATGTTGACGGCATTCAACATCAACTCCACGCTCAAAAGGATGGCAATGGCATTCTTGCGAGCCAGCACCCCGTAAAGGCCGATACAGAACAAAAGCGCAGCCAGGATCAGGTACCAGGAAAGAGGAACACTCATCTCAGCCTCTACGATTTTCTACCAATGGCCACATAGACTGCACCCACCAACGCGGCCAGGAGCAGGACCGATGCGACTTCAAATGGAAGCACGAACGCATCCGGCGAGACCAGGGCGGTCCCCAAATTTCGCAGGGTGTCCACATTGGCTGGGATCGCCGAAGCTGCCCGGTTAACACCGGGTTGTTGAAGTATAAGAAAGAGCAGGCCGCCGAACAGGATCAACGCCAGTAAGACTGCTATCCACCAGCCGCCGCGAGCGCGTTGCTCATGGTCCAACAGTTCCCGGCGAGTGAGCATGACTGCGAAGATGAATAGAATGGCGATCGCACCTATATAAACCACCACCTGCACCACCGCCAGGAAGTTGGCTTGCAAGAAGGCAAAGAGCATCGCCACTCCGAAAAGCGCCGACACGAGCCAGAGAGCGGCGTGGAGCAGCTTGCGGGTGGTCACCACCATGAAAGCCGAAAATAATATCAGCGCGGCAAATAAAAGAAAAAGGATCCGGTCTATGGTCATGCTTTTTCCTGGTCTCCCTCTCTCAATGGAACGGCGACCGGGGCCGTTTGAGTCTCCAATTTTCGTTGTTTTCGTCCATATGCGCGCAAAAGTTCGATTGTTATTAAACCGATGACTATATTCGAAAGGAACATCCCGAGCGTATACCCCCAGGTCGGAAGGCCTTCCAGGAGCTTGCTCAACACCGCCGTGGTGACCAGGACGATCAACGCCAACGGCGTCAGGAATTTCCAGTTGAAGGCCAGCATGTGGTCGATGCGGATACGCGGTAGAGAATACTTTACCCACATGATCACCCAGTATCCAAACATGGCCTTGGCAATAAATACAAGAGCCTGCACAAACGGGATGGATAGCCAGGAAAAGGGAGCAAAGGTCAGCTTTTCCAGGCCAAAGAACCCTCCATAGCCTCCAAAGAAAAGCACCGCAATGAAGCCGCCGAACGTAAAAGCATGCAGCAGTTCGCCGGCATAGAACAGGCCGAATTTCATACCGGTGTATTCGATGTGGAATCCTGCTACAATCTCCAACTCCGCTTCATTCAGATCGAAGGGAGCCCGGCCCAACTCCGCGATGGCGCTGATCAAGAAGATCAGAAATCCCAGTGGTGAAAGAATCGCGAACCACATTCCACTCTGAGCCAGGGTGATGCCTTGCACACTCATTGAATTCGCCAGGATCACCGGGATGAGCAGTGTAACCACCATTGGGATCTCATACGAGACCATATTGGCTACCATCCGGAATGCCCCCAGGAGAGCGTACTTATTGTTCGATGCCCATCCAGCCATGATAATGGATAAAGTCCCCAATGCACCCGCTGCCACCAGGTAGAGGACGGCAACATTCAGGTCGGTCCCCATGATCTTCGAGGAAAGCGGCAGGATGGCCCACAGAATGATCACTGAAGCCATCGCAAGGACAGGTGCGATATTGTAGATCAGTTTGTCTGCCCCGACCGGAGTGATATCTTCCTTGATGATCAGTTTGATGATATCGGCGAAGGGCTGGATCAACCCAAATGGGCCGATCCGATTGGGCCCAAGTCTATCCTGGAACCGGGCTACTACTTTCCTCTCCACCCACACCAGGAATATATCCAGCACCATCGCAAAGGTGATCAGAATGATTATTCCGACCAGGTAAAGGATCACCGTTGCAATAGTTTCCGAGATGCCCCATCCCATCAACAAGCCACGTAACCAACTGCCGATGAAATTGATCGGGTCGTTCAAAAAAGCCATTTGCGCTCCTTACAAACGGAAAAAGGCTGAAAGGTTATCCCTATCAGCCTTTATTTAGTCATCTTTTCCCGGTTAAATCCATTCCAGCATTCCTTTACGCCAGGCAAAGACCAGGCCGGCTACCAGGATGGCAATAAATAGGACACCCTCCAGGACTGCAAAGAGAGGTAAAGCCTTAAGAGATAACGCCCATGGGAATAAGAAAACAGTTTCAACATCGAACACAAGGAAAACCAGGGCAAAGATATAGTATTGGGCTTTGAACTGGACCCAGGATTCCCCCACCGTTTCGATGCCGCACTCATATGTGCTTTGCTTTATCGGATTAGGTTTGCGCGGCGAAACCAAGGCCGCAAATACCAAAGGCAGAATCGGGATCAGGATCCCTATGACTAAAAAAATCCCGATATAGAGCCATTCATTTTGCATAAAATCTCCCAATACGGATAAAGTTGTCTTACAATTGAATGACCTGCAAATTTTACCATAAAGGTCACAACACTCACAAACCTTTCGGTCTCATTATCTTTTTTGTCAACATTCTGGAGTGGCTTATGGGTAAATTGCCATGGTTTAATAATTTCCATGCAATGATAACGTGTTAATATAAAGAAAGGAGAAGGAATGCCCACATATATACCCGAACCGTTTCGAATCAAGATGGTCGAACCCATCCGGTTGATCTCAGCAAAGGAACGAAAAAAAGTCCTGGAACAGGCCGGCTACAATTTGTTTGCCGTCCCAGCCCAGGCTGTTTTCATCGACCTGTTGACCGATTCCGGCACAGGGGCGATGAGCCAGCACCAATGGGCGGCATTGATGGAAGGCGACGAATCCTATGCCGGAGCCAGTTCCTATTATCGCCTGGCAGAGTCGGTCAAGGAGATCTTCGGTTTTCAGTACTTCGTGCCAACCCATCAAGGCCGCGCCGCTGAAAATATCCTCAGCAGCGTCCTCGTAAGGCCGGGGAAGGCCATACCCTCCAATATGCATTTCGATACCACCGACGCGAATATCCGCGCCCGCGGTGGGCGACCCGAGAACCTGATCATCGATGAGGCGCTCGACCCGACCAATCCGCATCCCTTCAAAGGCAACATGGATATCGCCAAATTGAAGGATTTTATTGAGAAAACCGGCCCGGAAAATATCCCCTTTGGGATGATCACGGTCACCAATAACGCCGGCGGTGGGCAGCCGGTCTCCATGGAAAATCTGAAGGAAGTTTCCCGCACCTACCATCATTATGGCATTCCATTCTTTATTGACGCGGCCCGCTTTGCTGAAAATGCTTATTTCATCAAACTTCGGGAAAAAGGCTACGCCAGCAAGACTTCCCGACAGATTGCCCGCGAGATGTTCTCTCTTGCAGATGGGATGACCATGAGCGCCAAGAAGGACGCCATCGTCAATATCGGCGGTCTCCTTTGTGTGAATGATCAGAAATTATTTCAGGAATTATCGAACGAGCTAATCATCCGAGAAGGGTTCATTACCTATGGCGGGTTGGCCGGGCGTGACCTGGACGCCATGGCAGTGGGTCTTTATGAAGGGTTGGATGAAGATTACCTGGCCTATCGCCTGGCTCAAACGGCCTATTTATCGGAAAAGATCCGCCAGGCCGGTATCCCCATCATCGAGCCGCCGGGCGGACACGCCGTCTATATCGACGCAGGTCATTTATTACCGCATCTATCCCATGGGGAATTCCCCGGGCAGGCCCTGGCCGTGGAAATGTACCTGGAAGGCGCTATTCGCGGGGTGGAGATCGGCTCGGTCATGTTCGCCCACCCTGACCCGGATACCGGGGAAACGGTTTACCCAGCCCTGGAAATGGTTCGATTGGCGATCCCGCGGCGGGTCTATACCCAAAGCCACATGGATTATGTCGCTGAAACCTTGATCCGTATCTTCGCAAACGCGGGCACGATCCGCGGCTACAAATTCACATATGCACCGGAATTGCTACGCCATTTCACCGCCAGGTTCCAACCCCTCTAATATTGATAGATGTGAGATTAAGGAAATCTGATGATCCCCAATCAATGGTACGCCATCCTCGAATCCAAGGAAGTAAAGCGCGGCCGGATCACCGGTGTAACCCGCATGGGAGAGAAACTGGTCGCCTGGCGAACTCAGAGCGGGCAGGTGACAGTGATGAGCGAAAAATGTCCCCATCGGGGAGCCTCCCTTTACGAGGGTAAGGTCTCGAACGATTGCCTTCAATGCGCCTTCCACGGCTTTGAGTTCAACTCGAATGGGAATTGCACCCTGGTGCCTGCAAACGGGAAGGACACTGAACCGCCCAAAGCTCTTCACGTGCGGGCGTATCCCGTAAAGGAAGAGCATGATTTTATCTACATTTGGTGGGGTGAAGCACCGGCCCAACTTCCGCCAGTCCCATGGTTCGAATCCATTGGATCCGACCTGGTTTACACAACCCTTAAAGATCATTGGGCCAACCATTATTCCCGGGCCATCGAAAACCAGTTGGATGTGGTTCACCTGCCTTTCATCCACCACAATACCATCGGCCGCGGCCAAAAAACCTTAGTCAATGGGCCAGTGGCAAAAGAAGCCAACCTCTGGCCCGGCGATCACCTGATCAACCTGTGGGTCTACAATGAAATCGACCAGGGCCAGAAACCCAGGAAACCCTCCGAAATTCTCGAGCCGGAACGGCGCCCCTTCCTGCAGTTCCGCTACGGAAACCTTTGGCAGAATTGGATCGCAGATACTATACGGGTCGTTATCGCCTTTGCGCCCATTGATACTGAGAATACGCTCATGTACATCCGTTACTATCACAACGTGCGCGTGCCCGTCCTGCGACAGTTGTATGGGTGGATAGGCAGCCTCGCCAACCTTTTAATCGAGCGCCAGGACCGCCGTGTTGTAATTACACAGCGGCCTTATCGTCCCGACCTGGGTATCGGTGAGATCCTGATCCAGGGCGATGGTCCGATCGTCCTGTATCGAAAGATCCGACGAGCGCTGATCGATGCACAAGGCTCCGATCCATCCTAACTTACAAAACGTTTAGGCGGCCGGCGGTGAATCGGCTTTAAGATAGAATTAAAGAAGGAATTAGAAGGTACTGAAGAGCAGATGACGGAGTTTCATGATGCCCACAAAAGCGATTAATCTCCCTACCCAGATCGATCTTTACCAGTTCATCTCCGTTCAGGCCCATGATCTCCGTACCCCTTTTAACCATATCATCGGCTTCAGTAAGATGACTTTGAATACTGTCGGGATTGAACCTCTCACCAATTTTCAGAAAGAAGACCTGGGGACAATTTATCGCAGCGGTTTACGAGCGCTTTCTCTCATGAATGGCCTGATCGATATTGCCCGTCTCAACCGCCAAGAAAAAGAACTGACCTTGACTGACCCAAACATCCAACAGATGCTGGATCAAAGCATAGCCCAATGGAAGAAAGTCAACCCTTCCAATGAAGCCGAAGTAGAGCCCCACCTGTTGACTTCTTCCGCGACCATCCACGCGGACGAACAATTGATTCGCCAAATCATTGCCGGGTTTATTACTTATGTGGGGCTATATTGCGAACCGAAACAGAAGATCACTCTCACCGTGGAAGAGACACCGGACCAATTTGTATTCTCCTTTAGCAGCTCCGGAGTCCACGCCCGCTTGATTCCCAGCCTGGACCTGGATATGCTGGGATATGTCTATCGTGCTTTTGTTGAATTACATTCGGGCAAAATCATCACCGCTGAAGAGAACGACGAAGGTGCGCTGATCCAGTTTTCTCTGCGCAAACCATAGCGTATAATCTCCCTTAATGGAAAATCCCATCATAAACGACTCCGGTCGTTCTTTACAAGACAACGGCTCTTTTATAGATTCCTCGAAGGGTCGCAAAGAACCTCATCCTTCCAACAGGCGACCCATCAGCCTGATCTTCGTGATCATGCTCATGGACATAATCGGCATTGGCCTTCTCGCGCCGATAGCCCCTTATATTGTTCGGCAATACAGCGACCAGGCGATCATGGTCACCATGATCACCGTCATGTATGCGGGAGGCCAGTTCTTTGCGGCCCCACTACTGGGGAAACTGGGGGACCGTTATGGGAGACGCCCGGTCCTTTTGATCAGCCTGGCCGGGCAGGGGATTGGTTACTTGATATTCGGGCTAGGGGGTTCCCTGTGGGTCTTATTCCTGGGAAGGCTCGTCGGCGGCATCACCGGCGGTAATTTATCAACCGCGGCGGCCTACCTGGCGGATGTATCCAAGCCGGAGGAGCGTTCCAAGAACTTTGCCCTCATCGGGACAGCCTGGAGTTTGGGTTTGATCCTGGGCCCTGCGGCCGGGGGGTTGCTAGGCCAGGTGCATTTTGCCGCACCTGCATTGACAGCCGCAGTCCTCTCTTTCGTCAATGTGATTCTAGGTATTTTCATCCTTCCCGAATCCCTTCCAAAGGAACGCCGGGATACCTCGCCGATGCGCTTCAACGATTTCAATCCTATTGTTGCCATTTTTCAAATGGCAAAGAAGCCTGGTTTGGGTTGGCTATTAATAGTTTTGAGTCTATTCAACTTCGCATTCAATGGGATCAACAGCACCTCCACCTTATTCGTGATAGAGAAGTTCAATGCCCAGACCTGGCACGTGAGCCTGCTACTTATCCTGGCGGGAATTGCCATTACAGTCACAAACTCCATCCTGGTACCGCGAGCCGTACCACGTTTCGGAGACAAGCGGGTGGCGAGCGCCAGCCTGTTCGGGCAGGCGGTGGTGAATATTGCCATCTTCTTCATGCCTCTTTTCTGGCCGATCTTTCCCCTCAATATGCTCATCAGCGGGATCAGCGCTTTTACTTTTCCAACCCTGACGACGCTCAGCATGGATTGCGTTCAGCCGAGGGAAGTAGGTTTGCTTATGGGCGTCACCACCGGTCTCGGCAGCCTGATGAACATCTGCGGACCCCTGTGGGCCGGGGCGATTTACGACCACATCATGATCGGCGCGCCTTACTGGATGGGAGCGCTGGTGCTGGTCCTGGCTGGAATCATGCTTTTCCGCCCCACTGTCAAGATTTCTCAAATGCCGGTTGTACGGGAAATCGAAGATTAATTCCCCTCAGATTTCTCTTTGTCAGGAATCTTTACATACTTGCTATTTCCCCAAACTGACCAACACCATCTCAGGCGGACAGTTCAGGCGGATGCGCGGCCAGATCCCACCCTGCATGCCCAATCCCCGACTCACATACAACGTGGTGTGCCCGGCCTGATATTTCCCCATAATGTACTCGTTATCCAATTGTGTAAATACTGCCGAGCCGATAAAAGGCAGGCGCACCTGGCCTCCATGCGTATCTCCCGCCAAATAGAGATTAGCGCCTAACCTGGAGGCTACATCCATCCGTTCCGGGAAATGATAAAGCAATAAGGAATAGCTATTGGATGGCAGGTCCCCCAGGAGGGATTCCATTTTCATATAGTCCCGGTTGTGTTCGATGAATGTGACTCCGACGATGTTTAGAACCCCGCCCGGAAGGGATATGGGGAGGGTCTCATCATTAAGCACGCGGATATTTCCCAATCCATCAAACAAGGTCGCCATAATGGAAGGAGAGTCCAGGTTCCCGTTAATGGCATAGACCCCATATGGAGCCTTCAACTGAGAAAGCCATTGGCGGGTCTCCTGCAGGGTTCGTGAATCTTTCAGGTAACTCTTGTTGATGAAATCACCGGTCAGGACGATCAGGTCTGGAGAGATAGCTTCAGTTTTTGCCAGGACTGCTTTTTCCCGGCTGGTGATATGCTCCACATGTAAATCACTTAACTGCAGGATCCGTAACGGCCGGTCCGGTAGGAATGCCGGTGCGCCAGTTAGCTGTAGATCGGTAAGGGTCAGACGGAATGGTTCCACATATAGGCTGGTGTGGAGAACGGCCAGAAAAAGTAGCTGAAATACGGCGATCGTAGTCAGGAGAGATAATCGCTGCCAGTTATGTCCGGCCACTGCAAGCAGGGACAATGCCAGCAACAGCGGCACCAGCCGGATGAAATTAATCATGAAAAGCGGGGGGCTAACCGGACCAAAGGATAGACCTAATTGGGGCAGCTTTGCCAGCAAATACCAATCGGACAAACAGCACAGGATGGTGATCAATCCCGCCGCCACCCAGGCCAGGCGCAGCGAGGCCTCTATCCGCCAAAACAAGGTGGTCAGGAGAACGACCGCCGTAAGCGGCAGAAATGGATAGATTTCCAATTACCCCTCGGCTTTTCTCATTTCCTGGAAGGCTGCGACAGCCACTTCAATCATTTTTTCATCCGGTTCACGGGTGGTGAGGGATTGCAGGGCCAGGTTGGGCTTGACTATGAAGCGGACGAACGGTGATTTTATATGGTTGGCCGTCCAACGCAGGTATTCATAGGCGACTCCCGCCAGGACCGGGATCATAATGATCCGGCTGAAGAGCCGCCATTCAAGGGATAAGGGTCCCAGAATGGTAAAGAAGAATAACGAAAGAACGACCAGGGTAAGCAGGAAGGCCGTGCCACAGCGGGCATGGGCCAGTGGGTATTTCGCGATGGAAGCGGGGGTGAGCTCTGCCCCGGCTTCATAGGCATTGATGGTTTTATGTTCGGCGCCGTGATAAGCAAACACGCGGGCGATATCAGGCATGAAGCCGATCCCCCAGATATATCCGATCAACATGAGCAGGCGCAGAACGCCTTCCAGGAAGTTACTCCACCAGGCATTCCAGTGAAGGAAGTGTTCCGTCAGCCAACCCATCCCGGCCGGGATGAGGAAAAAGATGATGATGGCCACGAGGAAGGTTCCCCCGAGAGTAATATAGAGGACCGGGCCTTCCAACTTTTCATTCTCGCCGGTTTGCAGGTTGGCCGAGTCGGTCAGGGCCCGCATCCCCAGGCCGAGCGAATCCCACAACATGACCAGGCCGCGCAAGAAGGGGATTTTGGCGATCTTACTCTTATATATGCCACCGAGAGGTTCCACCTTAGTGACGATCGTGCCATCCGGGCCGCGCATGGCGACTGCACAGGATTTTCTGCCTCGCATCATCACCCCTTCGATGAGCGCCTGTCCGCCGTAATTGATCAGTTTTTCATTCATTAATTATTATGAGCTCCAAAGCCGGCCCTTTCGGTCTCACCAGAGGTACGTGGCGAAGACTTTGGAGCTTTGGCTTTTTTATTTCTGTAGATTTATAAAGAAATGGATATAGGCATCAATGCCGCGATACCACGTCGGCAAATGTTGTTTTTCATTTGGAGAATGAACGTTGTCATCCGGAAGGCCAAAACCGGTGATCACCGATTCTATGCCCAGCAGGCGCTGCATTTGGGCCACAACCGGGATGGAGCCGCCTTCACGCTTGAAATAGGGCCGCTTTCCCCAGACCGCCGCGAGGGCTTTGCTCATCGCCTGCACTCCCACATTTTCCCGGTCGGAAATGGAAGCCGGACCTCCGGCTAATTCATCCAACTCCCAGCGGACACTCTTGGGAGCATGCTCTTCCAAATACTGAAGCAGCTGCTGGTGGACATCCTTCGGATCCTGGTCCGGCACCAGCCGGCAGGAGATCTTGGCCATCGCCCAGGCCGGGATGATCGTCTTGGAGCCTTCACCGGTAAAACCGGAGAGGAGGCCGTTCACATCCAGGGTAGGCCTGACGCCTGTCCGCTCATTGGTGGTATAGCCGGTTTCCCCAAAGAGGGCGGGGACGCCGGTCTGCTTGATAAAATGCTGATCATCACCCGGCAGCCGGGCCAATTCCTGGCGTTCTTCATCACTGAGCTCGCGAACTTTGGCATAAAATCCGGGCAAGGTGACGCAGCCCTGGTCATCATGCATGCCGGCGATCAACTCCGCCAGGGCATTGGCAGGGTTGCGGACTGCGCCGCCGAACATACCCGAATGAAGGTCCTGGGCAGGACCATACACGCGCAGTTCAAAATAGGCAAGACCGCGCAGGGCGTATGTTATCGTCGGATCTTCGGCGCCGATCAGGCCGGAATCCGGGTTCACTGCAAAATCGCTGGTTAATAATTCCTTATGAGTTGAAATGAATTCGCCCAGGTGGGGAGATCCGATCTCCTCCTCGCCTTCGAACAACCATTTGATATTTATTGGCAGGCTGCCGGTTCTGACCAGGGATTCGACGGCTTTCAGAGCAACCATCGCCTGGCCTTTCATATCGGAAGCGCCACGGGCGGCGATATTCTCTCCAATGATGGTCGGCTTAAAGGCTCGCTCTTCCAAAGATTTAGCGGATCCACCGGTTGGACATCGTAATGACCATAGATCAGGACGGTCGGTGCGCCTTTGGCTTCCAGCCATTCGCCAAACACGATTGGATGCCCGGGTGTATTGAAAAGCTGCACGTTCTTCATCCCGAGGGAACGCAGTTGGCCGGCCATCCAATCAGCAGCCTGGCGGATATCGGCTTTCCTGGTTGGATCGGTCGAAATGGATGGAATGGATAGGATTTCCTTATAAGCATTCAGGAAATCTTCTTTGTGATCATGGGCGTACTGGAGTGCTTTCTCTAATTGGTCTGCCATTCTTTACTCCTCTCTATTGGCACCATTATTCCACTTACGATTAATACTACGATTAAAATTTACCGTCCAATAAATATTTTGGGTCAATACAAAAGAATTATGGTCCGGTTGCACTCGGCTCAGGCGCATTATCAGCCTGGCGGGTGATCAGATACCAGCTCTCGACCTGGTTGAACCGGTCGGCGGGCTCGAAGAGAGGTGCAGCCTGCACGCCATGGACCCGCTGGTCGATGGCAAATGTTTGGACGGGATAATATAAAAGCAACGCGGGCATTTCGCGTGCAAAGATAACCTGGAAATTCCGATAAAGGCGCATGCGAACGTTCATATCCGCTACCACCCTGGCATTTTCCAGGTATTCGCTGGCGGTACGATTGTCCCATTGGGAATAGTTTTGACCATCCGTGATTTCAGCCTGGTGCCAAAAAGGATACGGATCCGGATCATAGGAACGACTCATGTCCAGGTCCACCAGGGCGGCCTGATAAGACCGGGGAGTCAGGTGATCGTTCAAAAGCGACTTGTAACTCACTGCCTGAAGTTTCGCTTCCACGCCAATCCTGGCCCAATTCTGCTGAATGGCCTGGGCAATCTGCGCGTGCAGGCCATCATCCGGATAAATGAGGGTAAAAGAGAGAGCCTGGTCGTCCTTGGCCCGGACACTCCCCGTCGCAGGCAATATATATCCAGCAGCTTTCAGGCCCTCGATGGCGGCATCCGGATCGTAATTGGCTTGGTCGGCGCCGCCGTAATACGCCCAGGTGGAAGGCAGGAGAGGGCTATTCGCCAGGATCCCCTGGCCTTTCAAGATCTGGTCGATGATCCACTGGCGATTTAAGCCTTGCATGAGGGCGATCCGCACTTTTTTATCCTGAAAGAAAGGCAAGTTGCTGTCGCCAAGGTTGAGCAAGACAAGGCTCAGGCGCGGCAACCGGCTGGAATAACAGGATAAATTCGGATTGGAACAGGCGGAGGCGATCGTACTGCCTGTGATCTGGCTGATGCCCAGTACTTCTCCTGTTTTGAAGGCGTCCAAAGCGCTTGGCTCATCCGGATAGTATCTGAAAACGATCTGCTCCAGGAAGGGTGGCTGCCCGTAATAATCCTTCCAGGAAGAAAGGACCACTCCGGTGATCTTGCCTTTATCGAGGGTCAGGTGATCAAACTTGTAAGGACCGGTCCCGACCGGCGCGAGGTTGAACTCCGCGCTGGCCAGTTGGCCGGCAGCGACATTCTGGAGGAGGTGTTCGGGCAATATCCCAAATGTCAGATAATCCAGGAAGGGGACGAAGGGTTCCGTCAGGGTGAACTTGAAGTTCTTCTCATTAACACGGGCTAATCTCGACGTTGTCCCACAAAGAATGCACGTCGGCAGGGTAAGCTGAATATTCACTTTTGAGGAGGTTGATCGTGAAAAGTACGTCATCGCTGGTAACTGGCGTGCCATCCTGCCAGACGGCATTTTCACGCAAGGTGAAGTTGTAGACCATTCCGTCTTCGGAAACTCCCCAGGATTCGACCAGGTCGGGCTGGGGAACGCCGTTCGAATCGAACCTGATTAAGCTGCTGAACAGCAGGCGGTCGATATCCCGGTCGGCCGGATTATTCACATCCAGCAGCGGGTTTAAACGCCCAAATGAACCGACCAGGGCTTCGGTATAAATACCTCCGCTCACCGGTTCCGGTGAGGAGGGCGTCACAGTGGGTTTCTGAGATAACAGAAGTACACCCACTACTATTAATGTGAATAGAACGACCAGGATTTGCCAGCGCAGTTTTTTCATTTGCGTAAATAAAGAAAGGCCGCCTCCGGGAATGCAATTAAGACCGGCGCTGGCCTTTCTCCTTCACGAAAATTAAGCAGCATGCGCAGAGATGATCACCAGCACGATCGCCAGGATAAAGAAGAGGATGCTAAAGATCACAGTTACCCAGAAGAGGGTCTTTTCAATGCCTCGCCGGGCAGTAAAAACTCCGCCGGCATCAGATCCGGAAAGACCGCCCAGGCCGGCTCCCTTGCTTTGAAGGATGATGCTGGCCACCAGGGCAATCGATATAAGGATCAACGCGCCATCTAAAATATTCGTCATTCCGAACCTCCAGAGAAATTAGCCGCCAAATTATACCTGTGTTGAGGCGAAACCGTCAACCAAGGATAATTGGGAGTTATCTGTTGTCAGTGATAAGTGAATAGTGGGGTGAATTGAATTTGAGGTTCAACCAAAACTAAAATACCTCCGGAAAGGATGGAGTGAGGGTATTCGATACGCGGTATCGAACCCTGAACGAAAAACGGTCCGGGGCACAGGAAAAAAGAATATTCTTCTCAGGAAGAAATCGATGGAAGATTTATGATGGGAAACGAATGAATAGGGTCTTACATTCATAAGCAGGCGAAGCGGTCTCATACTTCCATTATAGAACAAATGTTTCGTTTGTCAATCCCCCCGTGGGGGTCCGAAATAGTAAAGATATATTCAAATGGAAAGCAGCATTCCCTTTATAATAGGTGTGCAATTATCATGAAAACGGTTCCCTTTTTTCGATTGGAGCAATTGTGGATTATCAATTGATCGTCAGCGAAAAACAAGCCGGTGCCAACCTGGCTATACGTGAGAGCGGAATAACTTTCTTGAAAGAGAACCTATGCACGAGCTGACCGTCAACCTGCACATGCACACCGTCTATTCGGACGGCTCGGGCACACATGCCGACATCGGGCAGGCGGGCCTGAACGCCGGCGTGGATGTCGTCCTGGTGACCGACCATAATGCCTGGGTCCAGGGAGTGGACGCCTATTACCGCCAGGGGAAAAAGCGCTGCCTCCTGATGGCGGGAGAAGAGATCCACGACCAGGACCGGGATCCACAGAAGAATCATCTACTGGTATTCAATGCGGGCCAGGAACTATCCACGTATGCGGACGACCCGCAGATCCTGATCAATGCGGTCCAACGGGCGGGCGGGTTGAGCTTCATCGCCCATCCGGTGGACCTGGAAATGCCGGCATTCGGAGAAACCGATATCTCCTGGGTTAGTTGGGATGTGACCGGCTTCACCGGTCTGGAATTGTGGAACGGCTTCAGCGAATTCAAGACAGTGGCTCACGGAAGATTGCAGGCAATTTATTATGCCTTCTTTCCCCAGGCGCTTCCACACAGCCCGATGGCGCGAATAGTTCAGATCTGGGACGACCTGTTGTCTAAAGGAAAACGAGTGGTGGCTATTGGCGGAGCCGATGCCCATGCCCTGCACCTGTCCCTGGGCCCGATCCGGAAAATCGTTTTCCCGTATGAGTATCACTTTTCCACCATCAACACCCACCTGCTCACGCCCAACCACCTGACCGGCGACCTGAGCGAAGACCGAAAAATGATCTTCACGTCCCTGGCCGGAGGCAATTGTTTTATCGGCTATGACCTGCCGGCTCCCACCCATGGTTTCAGGTTCTCGGCTCATGGAAAGAACGCCGGCGGGATCACGAAAGCGATCATGGGCGATGAAATCCAACTGGAAGGTTCCATCACACTACAAGCCAAGCTGCCTTCCAGCGCCGAGATCCGCCTGATCAAAGACGGCAGCTGCGTCAGGGAAACCAGGGGGGAAGCGCTTACTTTCATCACTGAGGAACCAGGCGTGTACCGGATAGAAGCCCGCCGGCGTTTTCTGGGAAAAACCCGCGGCTGGATCTTCAGTAATCCAATCTATATCAGATAACTTGTGGCTCAAAGTTGCAAAAGGTTCTGCGATAAAGAAGAAATAGAGCCACAGAGCCCACAGAGATCACTGCAGAAAAATAAGCTTCTTAAATATTCTGGGTAGAATCAATCATTCTAGAAATAGATGCACTCGTTTTTTTGACCGTATCATTCCTTTAGTGCATTTTATAGACCGCCATGATATCTTCGCCTCTAACTTTGACGGAGAAAAACAGGTCGGGATAAGGATATTCCTGTGGATGCCAGCGGTAATTGGTTACAAAGTAATCGGCATCCTGAGGATCCTGCACTTCGATAATCCGCGATTGTTGTTCTGGGGGTAAACCGAACTTAATATAGAAATCACCCGGATTATTCGCGACCGCGATCTTGATGTGCCGACCGGGATCCCTTGCCAGGATGGCATCGATCCCCTGCTTATAAGAAAGCCCCCAATAATCCATTTCATAGCGACCACGCAGGCCGGCAGGATCGCCTGCGAGAAGATTGAAGTACACATTTTCATAGGGGTGATTGCGCGCCATGAACCAGGCCGGTTCCAACAGTCCGGCTGCCACCAACAGCCCCAAGGCGATTTTTACGGCAAGTTTGGAGCGGGTCCAGTGAACAAGCCATTGATAAAGGCTTTTGAGGCCAAGGATACTGACCAAGAGGATGGGCGGATAAACGAAAAACATATGCCGCCAGCCGTCATAGAGGACCGAGTGGAAATAATAAATAGCCGCCACAGGGATGAACAGCCACAGGAACACGATGATCCAATGCAATAAATCATGGTTTGGGAAATTCTGGCGGACGGGTCCGGTTTCGCCCCTGCTTCTCCAGCCCTTCCAAATTAATCCAATCCAGCCAAAAATTCCCACGAAAAAACCAGCTACCACGATCAATGGCGAAGTGACCCCGATCCAGACCGGCAAGTAATCCCAGGGTAACTTGCTTGCATAAATATACTTACCCATAAAAAGCATGGAAATATCATACGGCAGCCGGCTCATTTTATGGAATGCTCCGAGGAATTCTGCCCAGGGCGCATGCCACAAGACCGGCCATACCAGGACCGTCAATGCCACAGTGAGGACCAGGTAGCCAATCAATGCCAGGAGAACCTTGATCCAGGTAGCCGGAAATTGGATGAAATCGATGATCAGGACCAGCAGGGTCAGTGGGATGATCAATACGCCGGCCACCCGGGTCCCGATCATGGCCGCGCTGGTGAGGGAATGGAGCAGCAGCAGGCCCGCAAAGGTCCAGCCTCCCGCCTGTTGCCTGAGCTTATCTGAGAAAAGGACGAGTGACCAGGCTGCAACGATGCCGATCACAAGGAAAGGGATATCCTTGGAATTGTAAAAAGAATCCGCGAAAATGCGCGGACTGGCAGCCAAAGTGACCGTTGAAAGCAAACTCCACCACTGATTGCGGAATAACCGGTTAGCCAGTGCATAAAAAAACAACAAACCGAAAAAGAAGGTTATGAAGACCAACCAATGTCTGGGAATGGAGGTATAGGTGGTCAACCAGAGGATCGGCAGCTCGAAGACAACTCCATAATATTTGTCCCGGATGGATAGCAAGGCGGGATCGTTATGGAAGACGTAGTTTTGATTCTGTTTAGCGATGTAGATTTGGTCGGGTTCGTCCCACGGAATGCCGTAATCTTTATAGGTTAGAGATCCAACGGCCAGCATGAACAGGAAAAAGACGATCGTGATAATTCCAGAAAATTTAACCCGCATGGGTTTAATTGTATCATGAGGAGAATTTCTGTCCTATTAGTCCAAAAGTAATGGGGCAGCGGCGGAAAAATATAGCACGAATGTAGTTCCGGTAAAAACGTGCCGCAGGGCTTTGGTAAGGTATTATTGTCAGCAATGAACCTGCGGCACGAGGATTACGTTTGGTGGTGAGTAAATGTTTTTTTAATCATGCGAATACAGTAAGGAGTCAAAATGGAAGAAAGCCATAGCGAAATAGCCTCGAGCCAACCTTTAGAAAGCATCGCGGCTTCCATTTTCTCGCGCCACGGGATCGATTTTGCTACTGTGCAGAGAGCCGGAGGTTGGACGAATGCTGTCTGGATGGCAAAAGAGTTGGTGCTTCGGCTGTCCACGAAAAAAGAAAATAGAAGTCTTCTTTTCGAGGCAAACCTTTCCAGCTCCTTTCCATCTGAAATAGGTTATCCCCACCTGGTGGAATTTGGAATAACTGCAGAACATGCCTGGACCCTGGCAAAGAAATTACCCGGTAAAAATTTGGGAGAAGTCTGGACACACCTGGATCTGGACGACCGCCTGTCAGCCTTACAAGGGTTATGGGCACGGGCACAGGCTGTACATTCAATAAACATTGGCGACATCACTACGATCGTTCCAAGAAGAGCCTGGTTCAATTCAACCAATCCAGAAGAAGCAGAAACAAGCCTTATCCGTCTCGCGAAGGAAAGAATATTCACCAAAACTGAGGTTTTTGTGCTTAAGAAATCTTTATCGCACTTCTGGGAGGTTTTACCGGCTGCGCCCTGCGTGCTCTGTCATGGAGACCTGACCATGGATAACGCCTTATGGCATGAAGGCCAGGTGATATCACTTCTGGATTTTGAATTCGCGGTCCTGGCTCCCGTTCAGCTTGATCTCAATCACCTGGTAAAATGCGCATTTGGCCCGAGTATCAACGGACAATTCTCATCGCCCCAAGATAAACAATTGATTGGCCCTCTTCGCAAAATCGTGAAAGAAATCGCAATGCCTATGTTGGAACAGCCAACCAGCAAGGTTTTATTAGTTGGATATGCAATTCTTTTGGAATTGTGGCTGCTGGAGACCTGGTTAGCTCATCCTGAAGGGGAAGGCCCGATAGACCTTTGGGAACCTCTGCGAAGACTTCGGTGCCTAGCTGTTGGTAATAACGGTTATTTGGCAGCTTTGATCATTGGCTAATTAATTTGTCCGATAGTGGAATATATTGGAGCTCCTCAAAACTTGATACCTTCGCAAAAAGGCTACTTTATAGTAAACTATCCCGTTCGTGTCGCCCTTGCCGGCGACATGCTTTCCGCCCCCGGCTTCATTTGCAATGAATGTCCGGGAGCATATCCCGAGGAAAGGAGGTTTTCCCTATGCGTAAATATGAATTGGTTTGCATTGTCCACCCTGATCTGGACGAAACGGCATTTAATGGCGTTGTCGACAAAGTGAAGGGCTGGGTCGCTGAAGCAACCGGCAGTATCGACAAGGTTGAAGTTTGGGGCCGAAGGCGCCTGGCCTACACGATCAAGAAGCAGCGCGAAGGTCAATACGTTCTCTTCAACATCAGCCTTGAACCCACTGCCACCACCGCACTGGATCAGAATTTGCGTTTTCTTGAACCCGTCATTCGCTACATGCTCACTGTTGTTGACTAGGATCAAACGTCGGTTTTTTGGTTTTGTGTTTTAGGTTAGGAGCTTGAGATGAGTTTCGGATTGAATAAAGTAATGATCATCGGCAACCTGGGACGGGATCCGGAAATGAGATATACCCCCTCAGGCCGCCCGGTAACCACCTTCACGGTTTTTACCAGCCGCTCCTGGAACACCGCCGACGGCGAGCGCCACACGGAAACTGAATGGTTCAATGTCGTTACGTGGGGCAACCTGGCCGAAATCTGTAAACAATATTTGACCAAGGGCAAGCAAGTCTACATCGAAGGCCGCCTCCAAACCCGCCGCTGGGAGGATAAAGAAGGCGTAAAGCACTCCACCGTCGAGATCGTCGCCTCCGAAATGCTAATGCTCGGAGAGCGCCGTGAAAATTCCCATGCCCAGGCCGGTGAAGAAACCGCCGGTTCGGAGAGCCCCGAGGCTCAACCCGGCAGCGAAGACGAATTCCCGTTCTAAGGTCAAGAATCGATGGCCGGCAGAGGTTTACGCCAGCGCCGGCCCAAGTTGAAAGAATTGGAGTTAACATCCTATGGATCACACCATGGACAATGATATGGAAGGCGGGCAGGAACGCCGTTATTATGCCCGTCCCAAAATTTGCCAGTTTTGCGCTGACAAACATATGACAATCGATTATAAACAATCAGATCTCTTGCGCCGTTTCGTTACGGACGAAGGGAAAATCCGGCCACGCCGGCAAACAGGGACTTGCGCCCGACATCAGCGCGAATTAGCTGGAGCCATTAAGCGGTCCCGCCACATCGGCCTTCTTCCTTACATCGGTCGTGCTTTTGATGAAGAACGCTAGAACTCTTCATTTCATTAAAATAGCCGCAGCCCCTGGGCTACGGATTGAGGCAGATATGGCAAAAAAATCAACACCAACACCAAAAATTGTTTCCAAGAAACACCTGGCCCGCCAGGAACGGGAGCGCCGGCAAACCCAGCTTGTCACCGGCGTCGCCATCGGCATTGTAGTTGTGGTCCTTTTTGGGATCGCCTACGGTCTCCTGAGCAATACACTTTTCCTTAGATGGAGACCTGCCGTCACTGTTAATGGGGAATCGCTCTCGCTGCAGGACTTTCAAGTCCGCGTCCGTGCAACCCGCCAATCGCTGGTCGCCCAGTACATGCAGTATGTGCAGTTCGGTCAAATGCTTGGCGTGGATCCAACCACAGACCCATCCATGTCACAGGCATTGAACCAGATCTCCAGCCAGTTGGATTCACCTTCCAGCATCGGCAGCCAGGTCATTGACGATATGGTGAGTTCTTTGTTGGTCAGGCAGTATGCCAAGGCCAATGGAATCACCGTCTCCTCGACAGATGTGGATAAGGCCATCCAGGATGCATTGGGATATTTCCCGAATGGGACCCCCACCCCAACGCTGACACCGACAACCCTGGTTTATCCCACCCTCGACGCCACTCAAATGGCGCTGATCACGCCGACTATTACACCGACCACGGCGCCCACCGCCACCGCCCGGCCCACCTGGACACCCAACCTGACGGCGACCAAGACACCCGTACCAAGCATCACGCCGACAGCCACTCCATACACTCTCCAAGGGTATCAAGACCAATTAAAGAACGTCCAGAAAAATTATGCCCCTGTGGGTATGAGCGATGCCCAATTCCGTACGATTTATTATGAAGATGCTTTATATACGGAGCGGGTCAAGGCAAAAGTGACTGCCGAAATTACCCACGAACAAGAACAGGTGTGGGCACGCCATATCCTCGTGGCAGACGAAGCCACTGCAAAGAGCGTTTACGATCAATTGAAAGCCGGCGGTGATTTTGCGACCCTGGCAGCCAAATACTCGATCGATACCGCTTCGAAAGACATCGGCGGCGATCTGGGCTGGTTCGGAAAAGGGAAGCAGGTTCCTGATTTTGAAGCGGCCGTCTGGCCGATGAAAATTGGGGTCATTAACCCACCCTTCAAAACCACCTACGGTTACCACGTTGTGCAGGTGTTAGGCCATGAAGTCCGGCCCCTGACCGATACCGAATACAATGATGCGGTGACGGCTGCCTACAATACCTGGCTTCAGACGCAACGAACAAATTCAAAAGTTGTCATCAGCGACAGTTGGACTAATTTCGTTCCCACCTCGCCCACGTTGGCCGAAGCGCAGGATAATCAAAACGCAACCATCACTTCCTACGTCAAGACTTATTCATCTCAGCAAACACCTTCCCCCACTAAAAAGTAAGCCGACTTAGTGGCACCTTTACAAAATACAAGTGGTGAGTTCAACGACTCACCACTTTTATTTAATCGATGAATGAAGAAAATGAAATCTATTTCAGGAACTCATCGGAGATCTCATCCAATTTCAGGCTGATGATCTGGCTGGCAGAATCCCGCCCCATCGTCACCCCGTAGATCACATCCGCCGCCTGAACCGTATTGCGGTTATGGGTGATAATGATGAATTGGGTTTGCTTGCTCAATTCGAGAAGTAAATCCCGGAACCGGCCGACATTGGCTTCGTCAAGCATGGCATCGACTTCATCCATTACACACACAGGTGTTGGGGAAACCTTGAGAAGCGAAAAGACCAGTGCAATTGCGGTCAGGCTGCGCTCGCCGCCGGAAAGCAACGAAAGGCCTTGTTCCCTCCGTCCAGGCAGGCGGGCTTCGATCTCAATCCCCGTCTCGGTCAAGTTTTCCGGGTCGGTTAATAGCAAGTGCGCCGAACCGCCGCCGAAAAGGCGATGAAAGATAGCCCGGAATTGTTCTGCCACCGCATCGAATGTCTTCTGGAACTCCCGGCGGGTAAGCTCATCCAATTCGGCGATGATCTGGTGCAGATCAGCTTCGGCCTTATGGAGATCCTCCACCTGGGCAGTCATAAAAGTATGGCGTTCCTTGACTGATTGATATTCCTTCTGAGCCTCCGGGTTGATGGCACCCATGCGGCGTAATTGTGCCCGCAGGCGGTTCATGTTTTCTTCGAGATCGGGAGGAAGGTCAACGATGGCGGGTAACTGCTCCACCATCCCGTCGAACGGCAAGGGAACGGGACCGGATACATCGGCGTCATATTCAAAAGCCACCAGGCCAAAATCATCCTCGATCTTTTGGTGTAGATTGGCCAACATTTCCTGCTTCCGGCCAAGGTCAAGCTGGAATTGGTTATAGGTCCTTTCTATCCGCGCAAGCATCGCCTGACCATCGGCTTCCTGTTTCTGTAACTCCATTTCCTGGGCGCTGGTATTTTCCAGCTCTTTTTCCGCCGGTTCGATCAACCGGCGCAATTCTTCCAATTGAGCATTCATTCCACCGGAATGGAGGTGCAACTCTTCCCTTTTTTCCTTTAGTTCTTTGACAGACCGGTCCAACTCGAGCAGGCGGGAATCCAAATCGCCTTGCTGTGCCTTCAAACGATTGACGAGATCTTGCCTCTCACGGCTTCTCACTTTAGCATCGCTCAAGGCGCGTGAAGTCACAGCGGAACGCGTTTTCCAATACGTCCTCTGCTCCTGCAATTCATCCAGAACTCAGTGCAGTCAATCCGGCAGTGTCTATGCGCAGGGCTTCCTGGATCTGAGTGGTTTTCTCTGCAATTTCTAGCAGGAGCTTGTCTGTCTCGCGGCGCTCTTTCTCCACCTGGCCGATGCCGGTCTCCAGGTCGGCCTTCTGACTCACCTGCCAATCCAGTTGGCGTTGGGCTGTCTCGGAGCGGAGACGCGCCTCCCGTTCATTGGAACGAGTGTCTTCCAAACCGGCGCGTTCTTTTTTAAGAGATCCTGGCCAGTGAGAGCTTCTTGACGAGCCGTATCTAATTGTCCGCTAAGCTGGCGGATCTGCGCATCCACCTCATTGAGTGTGCGTTCGACCTCAGCCAGAGATTCTTTCAGTTCCCTCCGCTGGCGGGGTCGACTTAGAGTACCAACTTTGGAGGGCTTACCGGCTAATACTTGCCCGGTGGCATAGAACACTTCACCTTTTAACGTCACCGCCCTGGCATTCCGGGATTGGCCGGATAAAACTCGCCTGGCCGCGGTCCGGTCCCGGACCACCAATACATCGCCCAAAAGAAGATCCACTGCCGGCCTCAATTCAGCCGGAACTTTCACCAGGTCGGTTGCCACCCCCAGGCAATCAGAATCATTCCTGGATTGGATAGGCTCAAAAATGGTAAGCTGATCCAGGGGAAGAAGCGAAGCGCGCCCGGACCCTCCGAATCGAGCAGTGTTAATGCCTGCTCGGCATTCTGACCAGAGGACAGCAGGATGGCATCACTATATTCCCCCAGGGCTGCCGCAATAGCCGTTTCCAGTTCAGCCGGAACATCCAACCGGGCAGATAGCGCCCCGTGAGCACCTCCCAACCTGGAGCTGCGGGCGGCTTCCAACAATAATTTTGCGCCTTCAGCATATCCGGCCAGAGTCTCTTCGGCTTGATCGAGCACCTGTAGCTGGGCCTGGATCCGCCCCTGACCGGCCTGCCGGGCGGCCAGGTCGGCCCTCTTTTCCTTGATCTGGCCTTCCAGTTGCTGAATGCGATTCTGTTGAGTGGAAAAAGCCGCTTCCGCTTTTTGGACTGCAATCTCAGCATTCTGGCGGAGAGATACGGCCTTTGTCATTCCTGCCTGTGTGGCAACGACTTCCTTTTCAGCAGCGGCAATGGCATCCGCCGCAAGGGCGAGTTTCTGTTTTTGGAACTCTGCCCGGGTTTGAAGCTCATTCAAGCCGGCCTGTTGGGTTACCCTTTTATTGGTGAGTTCATCCAACTGCCCCCGCCTGGATTGAATGCTTTTTTCAATGCGGGACCGCTCTGCCAGCCGCCCGTCAAATGCAGATTGGGCCGACTTCCCCTGTTCTTCGGCCTCATCGTATTCCTTTTGAAGGCGGGATGTTTCCGCTCCAGCCTCGCCCAGGCGTTCGTCTGCCAGCCGCGCCTCTTCCGCCAGGCGGGCCTGGTCGCTCAAGATGGCCTGGCGGTTATCCAGGAAGGAGCGCTCGCGTTCTTCAAGGGTAGCCAGGTTCTGGCTGGCAGATTCCCGGCTTTCATGCAACTGGGCGGATTGGCGATGCCAGGAATTCAACCGGCTGCGCAGCCCATTCACTTTGTCCCGATATTCTGTAAAGTTCTGGCGGACGCTCTGATATGAACGGCGCATATCCTCCAGTTTCGACCCTTGCAAGTGGGAAAGATCGGTCGCTTCCTTCAATTCGCGTTGAGCCCGGTGCCAATGAAACCCGTACCAATCCAACAACAAGACCTTCAAGTCAGCCTGAACCTGGGAATATTCATGGGCGCGGGCGGCCTGGCGTTCCAGGCTTCTCAAGCGCGGTTCCAGTTCAGCCAGGATGTCAAGGACACGATCCAAGTTTCGCTGGGTATCTTCCAATCGGCGCAGGGCTTCCTCCCGGCGGGAACGATATAAACCAATCCCGGCGGCTTCTTCGAAAAGGCGGCGGCGGTCATCCGCTTTAAGGGCCAGGGAGGCGTCCACCAGGCCCTGTCCCAGGATCGTATAGGTGCGTTCTGAGAGTCCGGATTGGGCCAGCAGCTCATTGATATCTTTCAATCGGACGTGCTGGCTATTGAGCAGATACTCATTGCGGCCGTCCCGATAGGCCCGGCGGGCAAGGGCCACTTCTGAAAAATCCACCGGCAGCCAATTGTTGGAATTGTCAAAAGTTACACCGGCCGAGGCCATCCCTGAACGGGGTCTTTGCTCGGACCCGGCGAAGATCATATCCTCCGTCTTTTTGGCTCGCAGGAGGCTGTACGATTGTTCACCCAACACCCAGCGCAATGCGTCGGCGATGTTTGATTTTCCGGAACCATTCGGTCCTACTATGGCAGTGATGCCCTCGGAAAACTCGAAGCGAGTCTTGGCCGCGAAGGTCTTATATCCGTGAAGTTCGAGGGATTTTAATCGTAATGGCATGGGTAATTAATAGTTGGGAAAAGGGAAAGAGATCATTATAATTTTTCGATCTCTTCCAATGCGGATTGAGCCGCCATGCGGGCGGCGATTTGTTTGTTGTGGCCACTCCCCCGCCCGGTCACCTTACCGTTGATGAGTACCTCAACTTCGAACAACCGGTCATGGTCCGGACCGCTGGTCTGAACGGTTACATATTGAGGAATGCCAAGTTTATGGCCCTGCGACCATTCCTGCAGATGGCTCTTCGGGTCAGACAGGTCCAGGCGAAGCGAGAATTGCTCGCTCACGTTTTCCAGCATCGGGTGAACAAAACGTTGAACTGCATCTATATCCGTCTCCAGGTACAATGCCCCGATGAGAGACTCGAAAGTAGCGCACAGGAGCACATCCCGCTCACGACCGCCGGCCTGGTCCTCCCCATGTCCGAGGCGCATGGCGGGGCCCAAATCCAGGGCGCGGGCAAATTCTGCCAATTGAGGCGTGCAGACCAGGGCCGAGCGCATGCGGGTTAACTCTCCTTCAGCCATTTCGGGGAAATGATTGTACAGCCAGGCCCCTGAAATAAAATCAAGGACCGCATCGCCCAGAAATTCCAGGCGCTCGTTGTCTTCCAACGCTTCCGGATGTTCGTTGATGTATGAGCGGTGAGTTAAAGCCCGGGTAAGAAGTAACAGGTTTTTGAAAGGAAGCTCGAGGCGCTGGGAAAGCGCGGCAGGCGATTCCTCCCGTTCCCCATTAATGGCATGGTTCATGGAAACCTCCCGGAACTCAGGGAGCGCCAGCCGCCTCACTGGGTCAGGCGGCTGGCGGTCACTTTGTTCGCAAGTTAAATTTTACCGATTGTAATCTGATTCAAGCGGTCTGACCAGCTAATTGTTTGTGATAAAATCCACTTAGCCTTCGCCAAGGAGCATATCATGTCTGAACAATCCTCTGTAGAGCCCGTTTCTCTTCAAAAAATCGAGATGGGGGTGGGAGCCTGGGCCTGGGGTGACCGTGCTTTTTGGCATTATGGGCATGGATATAACGATGAGGATATCGCAGCGGCTTTTGGGGTTACGCTGGCAGCCGGCATCAACCTGGTGGACACGGCCGAAATATATGGGGGCGGCAGGTCGGAGCGTATTGTCGGCGGATTGATCAAAAACGCCGGGAAACCGGTCATCGTAGCGACTAAATTTTTCCCTATTCCCTATCGTTTGACTTCAAAAAGCGTCTTGAGGGCCTTGCGAGGCAGTCTTGAACGGCTTGAGCTTGAAAGTGTGTACCTGTACCAATTGCATTGGCCTCTTCCCTTAATACCGGTGGAAACCTACGTGGAAGGGCTGGCATTGTGTGTCCAGGCCGGCCTTACTAAAACGGTCGGCGTTTCCAATTACAATTTGACCCAGATGGAACGGGCCGCGAAAGTTCTGGCCAGGCATGGGATCCCCCTCACCTCCAACCAGGTGGAATACAGCCTGCTGGACCGCAAAGTCGAGAAGAACGGGCTACTGGCCCGCTGCAAAGAGATCGGCATCCGCCTGATCGCCTATTCGCCGCTGGCCAAAGGGGTGCTGACAGGTAAATACAGCCTGGAAACACCTCCACCCGAACCTCGCGGACGAAGGTATGCAGCCATTTTAAAGGATTTACCGGCGTTGCTGGCACTCATGCGAGAGATCGGCCAGGGGCATGGTGATAAAACCAGCGGCCAGGTGGCATTGAATTGGACCATCTGCAAGGGGACCCTGCCCATCCCCGGTGCGAAGACCGCTGCACAAGCCGAGCAAAACGTCGGCGCGATCGGCTGGCGACTGTCGCCGGAAGAAGTCAAAGCCCTGGACGATGCCAGTGACAAACTTTTCCCTGAATAAATAAAGTATCCATCTTAAAAATAGAGGAACTCATTTTTTTTGAGCGTGTGCGGCTACGCCACACACGCTCAAAAAATAGGCTTATCCGGAACTATCAGGTAGCAAATTAAGATT
Organism: uncultured Chloroflexia bacterium; assembly: GCA_963782935.1. Taxonomy (GTDB): domain Bacteria; phylum Chloroflexota; class Anaerolineae; order Anaerolineales; family Villigracilaceae; genus UBA877. The sequence continues at coordinate 98,307 of CAWALN010000017.1, forward strand.
TTTAATGCAGGATCTGGAAGAGGTTATTATAGTCATCCGTCCATAAGCGGATGTTGGTTGTATAACCCTGAGTGGATTCTGCCGCCGAAGCGATGGCCGGGTTTTCCAATAAGGCCGGATCGCGGGCCAACAGCATCCAGGTGGAACGATAAGTGATCACGCCGTCACCGCTGTCGGTGATCAATGCCCTTGCCAGACCAAAATGATCCGCCAATTTCCATACGACCGGCTGCAAATCCAAATGACTGTTGGTGATGTGGACTGCCAGGATACCTTCCGGCTGGAGCTGTTTTAAGTACGAGGTCGAAGGCTTCTTTATCCAATAAATGGACGGGGATCGAGTCGCTTGAAAACACATCCAGAACCAGGATGTCATAGTTTTGAGAGGTTCCGCCGGCCAGTTCATTCTCGAGCGAGAGGCGGGCATCTCCCTGAACGATCTGCACCTTGGCCCGGCTGGAGGACAGGTAACTGAAGTATCCGCCTTCTCCATTTGCCAGCGAGATGACCAGCGGGTTGATCTCGTAGAAACGATAGACATCCCCTTTCTGGCCATAAGAGGCCAGGGTGCCTACACCCAGGCCCAACACACCCACCTTCATTCCTTTGCCACGCTGGGGAGAGTTTAATATGGCGAGACCGGCGCCACCGGTTTTTCCATAATAGGAAGTGGGCAGATCTCTCAAATTATCATCGTGAAACTGGAATCCATGGATGGTAATCCCGTGGATGAGGGCAAAGCGGTCATAGTAGAGAATGTCCTGGTCGATCGAACCCAAATGGATCGGAATGACACCGGTGAAATACTTTTCCCGAACACGCACAACCCCGTAAAAGTTCCTCTCAATGGCCAATTCAGTGGTGAGATCCAAATGGATCTGGCGGTAGGAGCTCTGGCTGGTAACCCCGATCATACAAGCCAGGAGGGTCATATTTCCGGCGAACAACCAACGGTTGGAGGCCCGTGTTTGGGTCAGGATGATTACCAGCAGGAAGAGCAGCCAGCAGAATGCCAGGCCGAGGAGAAGCTCCCAGTAGCCTTTAAAGACGAAGGGGACGAGAAAATTGATGACGATGCCTCCAATCGCGCCGCCTACTGAGACCATCAAATAAAAGGCGGTCAAACGAGAGGGATGAGGCCGCAAACGATAGAGCTCACCATGACAAACCATGCAGGCCGCAAAGAGGACCAGCGAATAGATCCCGATCTGCTGCCAAATGCTCATAGCAGTAGACCGGCTGAGCGCCCAACCCGCCAAAATAGTAGTCCCTGTGAAAAATAGAATAAATACCTGGCGGGAGTACCAACGTTCGCTGGAAAAGGCTAGAATGAAGGTCAACAGGTAGACAGTGAGAGGCAGGACCCATAAAAATGGGATGGAGGCCACCTCCTGGGTGATCTGGCTGGTAACCGCCAGCAGGAGCATGGATGCGGTCGCGGCCAGGGATATCCACAGAGCTATGTCGCGCCGGCGTAACCGAGGCGGGACCTCGACCGGTTCGACCACAGCCTGGGTCGTGGCGGAGGCCTTCTGCCGGAATATTTTAAGGGCCCCAAACGCTGCCAGTGCAGCGAAGCCGCCATAAGCCAGAGACCAGAGTCGCCCCTGCCAGGCCAACGGAAGAGCCGGTTCGATGAAGATGGGGTAGCTGACCAATGCGAGCAACGAACCGATATTGGAAAGGGAGTACAGGCGATAGGCTGTTTTTTCTGGGAAAACCCGGTTGAACCAGACCTGGATCAAGGGGCTGTTTGAGGAAAGCAGGAAATATGGCAGTCCAACGGAGATGAACAATAATTTGAATATCTCCAAAGCCGGGATGGCTCCCCCTTGAGGCCGAAACGCAGAACCGGGAGTAATCGGCGATTTCCACAGGAAACCCAGGCCCAACATCAACAGCACCGAAACCCCAAGCAGGAGGATATGCACTTTTTCACGCCGGTGGGCTCGATCGGCTATCCAGGCTGCATAGGCATATCCGCCCGTTAATAGAATCTGAAAGAATAACATCACGGTCGACCAAACCGCCGAAGAACCCCCAAACCACGGGAGGATATATTTGGCGATCATGGGTTCGACCTGGAAGAGCAGGAAAGCGGAGAGAAAGATACAGACGGCAAAGTAGTACATATGAACTCCGGCTCTATTGTACATGGAAGTTCTGAAAGAGAAGTACAATCGGCCTAACAAACCGGAAAGTATCAAATAGGACAATTATTGGACCAAAAAAGGGTTTTTATCGTCGGCGGGACCGGCTTTCTGGGAGTACACGCGGCCCGGGAATTCCTCAAAAAGGGTTGGTCCGTGACTGCGTTGGGTTTGCCTCCGGCCCCTCCTTCCGATCTGCTCGCAGCCTCAGTTAACATAGTCTTGTGCGACCTGGATCAGGCTGCGGATGAGACGTTGGTCGATCTTCTGAAAGATCATGAGGCGTTGGTATTTGCCGCCGGGTTGGATGACCGGATTACTCCCACAAAGCCGGCTTACCAGAAATTCATGCACGCCAATGTAGAAGTGTGCGAACGAGTGTTGACACTTGCCCACAGGGCCGGAGTGTCCAGGGCGGTCCTGCTGGGTTCTTATTTTGCACATTTCAGCCGGCTGTGGCCGGAATTAAGGCTGGTTGAACGTCACCCGTATATCCGCAGCCGGGTGGAACAGGAACGGCTTGCAGCCGGGATACCCGGGCTTTCAACCTGCGTGCTGGAGTTGCCTTATATCTTTGGGGATACGCATGGACACAGACCGTTATGGTATCCGCTGGTGAAATACATCCGTTCCACGCGGCTCCTTTTCTATCCCAAAGGCGGGTCCGCCTGCATCACCGCTGAGACTGTCGGTCAGGCAGTGGTGGGGGCATGCGAAAATGGACAGCCTGGAAAATGTTATCCCATCGGAGATGAAAACTTGAGCTGGCCGGATCTGCTGAAGCGCCTGGCGGCTGCGGATGAGCGCAGCATTCGAGTGATCACGCTGCCGACCTGGCTGGTGAAGATAGCCCTTTATGGGGTTTGGCTTATCCAACTGCTTCAACGAAAAGAAAGCGGCCTGGATCCAAGGTATCTGGGGGATCTCCAGACCGCCAATACATATCTCGATCCAGGGCCCTCCCGGGAAGAACTGGGGTACCAGACGGGTGGGTTGGATCGGGCCTTACAACAGACGATCGAGGCCTGTTCTTAATGGTGATGTTGGAGGCAATATGAAAATTCAAGGGAATACCATCCTGATCACAGGCGGCGCCACCGGCATCGGCCTGGCGCTGGCGGAGCAATTTCTGCGTGAAGGTAACGAAGTGATCGTCACCGGCCGGCGCAAGGAAAAACTCCGTGAAGCCTATCAAAAATTCCCGCAGCTGCATACCCGGCCTTGTGATTTAACCGACGCAGAGCAGCGGGATGCGCTGGTGAAATGGGTATTGGCAGATTTCCCAGGGTTGAATATCCTTGTCAATAACGCCGGGATTCAACGCCAGATCGACTTCTCCAATGGACCTGAAGACTATTTGAGCGGGGAGGAAGAGATCGGTATCAATTTCTACGTCCCGATCCAGCTTTCTGCCGGGCTGATCCTCCATCTGCGGAAGAAGGAGGAGGCTGCGATCGTGAACGTCTCTTCCGGCCTGGGTTTTGTGCCTCTGACCATCGTGCCGGTGTATTGCGCCACAAAAGCGGCCCTGCACTCTTTCAGCTTATCCTTACGGCACCAGCTCAGAAAGACTTCCATCAAGGTCTTTGAGATCATTCCTCCCACCGTGGATACGGAACTGGACCGAGGCGCCAGGAGCCGGCGGCGGCAGGAATATCGCGGCATCCCTGCCATTGAAGTGGCAGAGGCGGCTATCGCCGGGATGGCCAGGGACGAATTTGAAATCGCGGTTGGGCAGGCGCAGGGCTTACGCTCCGCTTCTGCACAGGAGGCGGAACAGATCTTTCAGCGCATGAACGGGAACTGGTAGATGGAAAAAATCGGCTTGATCGCGGCGATGGCTTCGGAAAGCAATGCCCTGCTGAAGAGATTTAAAGAGCATAGGCGGATACCCATTGGACCGCTGCGTGGGAAGTGTTTCAGGTCGGGAAACGGGAATGCACCCTGGTGACCTCCGGCATGGGGATCCATCAGGCGGCAGCAGCAGCCCGCCTCCTTATCGAGACAACCCATCCGGACTGCCTGGTCTCTTTCGGGATCGCCGGCGCCGTTCGGGAGGACCTGCAAATCGGCGACGTGGTCATGCCGATTCAAAACGCCGTTCTCGAAAACGGCTCACTGGTGCGTTTACAGCCGCTGACGGCTTTATCCGAGGACGCCTGGAACGAAGTCAGAAAAACTTTAAGCGCGAGGGGATACTTTCCTATTTGGGAACGGCCATCACAACTCAAGGTTCCCAACTTGTTCTCCATGTGGATGAATTGGCCTTTCCAATTCTCGAAATGGAAACGGCCGGTATATTGCAAACTGCACAAACCTATAAGATACCTTTGCTGGTCCTGCGAGCCATCAGCGACGGCCCCCTGGCTCCGTTGCCCCTGGATCTGACGACCGTCATGGACGAAGACAGCCGTCTTCTTCCAGGAAAATTGCTTGTGGAGCTGATCAAACACCCGGGGATCTTGCGCCGGGCGGGACCCATGCTGAGGAATAGCCGGATCGCGGCCGATAATGCCGCCCGGGCGGTAATGATAGCCCTGGAGAGTGAGCTTTCTCTTTTGAAAGCTTGATATAAGGCCAAAATTAAGGGGGTACAATGGCTAATCGTAGGGCCAGGGATATCTCCGCTGCCTCCTCCACAGAAATTTACCTGACATAACAACCAAATCCTTCCTTTCAGGAAGGGGTTTCTATTATTACTACGCCCAGGCGTGTTGCCTGGGCTTAATGTCTTAAGAAATGGCATGTGAAGCATGAAAACGACTGAAAAACTTTTTTACAAACTTGGACGAAGGCTGATCTGCACATACGTTTTATTTCAATTAAAGATGGATATCTTTTGGGAAACCCACCTGCCTCTGGGCCCTAAATTGATTGTAGCCAATCATCCAAGCACGACCGATCCCTTTTATTTATTGACATTATTTCCCCAGCCGATGAGCATGTTGATCATCGAACACGCCTTCCGAGCGCCCATCTTTGGAAACATTTTGCATTTTTCCGGTCATATCCCCGTGAAGGATGCAGACAAGCGGGCGGCTTTCGAGGCGGCCCATAACCAGTTAAAAAACGGCCAGAGTGTCGCTATCTTTCCGGAAGGCGATCTCAGCCCGCGTCTTGGAGGCTCCCTGCCGGCTCACAGCGGCACGGCCCGGTTGGCTTTGATGACCGGCGTGCCAGTAATCCCGATCGGGATATATTTTAAGAGGGATCGAGCCCGCCGTTTGATCTCGAAATTTGGGGACAAATCCGAGACCGGTTACTGGTATCTTCGCGGGCCTTATGGGATCACGATCGGCAAGCCGATGCAGTTCGAAGGGGATGTGGAAGACCACCCTTATGTGAAATCCATCTCGCAGACCATCATGGACGCGATCAATTCTTTGGCTCATGCCAGCCAGCGCAGGATGGAAACCCCCTAGAATACAATTTTTACAACCAAGGATCACGTACTTTCATCATCCAGGACGACTTCGACAAGGTCGCCTGGATGATTTTTAATTACGCATCCATTTACTCAGACGCCAACGTCTGGGGAGGTCCTCCCTATACGGACAATTGGAGTGCTGGGCGCTACGCAGAGTGCAACTACGGGAGAATTCCACCTAAATGGCTCAGGACATGTCATACTATTTAGAGTAAAATTGACATGATGCCAGCCAAGAAACCCCTTCCCAAACCCGCGACGATCCACCTGGAAACACGGATACCGTCAGCCGAGATGCCCAGGCGGTTCTCTCCGGGAAAAGCCGGAAGGGTTGGTTCGCCCGCATATTACCTTTCCTGGGCCCGGCATTCATCGCCAGCATCGCCTATGTGGACCCCGGGAATTTTGCCACCAATATCCAAGGAGGGGCGCAATTCGGCTATGAGCTTCTGTGGGTGATCCTCGGCAGCAACCTGATGGCCATGCTTCTGCAGGCGCTCTCTGCCAAACTCGGCATAGCCTCGGGGAAGAACCTGGCCGAACAATGCCGGGAGAATTTTCCCCGCCCGGTCGTATGGATCATGTGGGTATTGATGGAATTGGTGGCTATGGCCACCGACCTGGCCGAATTCATCGGGGCAGCCATTGGCATTGAACCTCCTTTTTGGGATGCCGCTGTTGTTGGCCGGCATCCTGACAGCAGTAATAACATTCCTTATTCTCGGGCTTGGAGCGCTACGGCTTTCGACCCCTTGAAGCCGTCATCACCGGTTTCCTGGCCATCATCGCCGTCAGCTATGTGATCGAGATCTTCCTGGTCCATCCGGAGTGGGGATTGATCGCCCATGATACCTTTACGCCTCACTTCTCCAATTCGGAGAGCGTCCTCCTGGCAACCGGAATCCTGGGCGCGACCGTCATGCCCCATGCCATCTTCCTGCATTCCGCCCTGACCCAGGGTCGAGTAGTCGTCAATAAACCGGAACAACAGATCCGACTATTTCATTATGAGATCATTGACGTGGTCACGGCGATGGTCATCGCCAGTTCTGTCAATGCCGCCATGCTGATCACCGCGGCGGCCACTTTCTTTAGGAATGGTGTCACTGCGGTGGGGACGATCGAACAGGCTTACCAGACCCTCCAGCCCTTGCTGGGTCCGGCGGCTAGGATCGTCTTTGGCGTTTCCCTGCTGGCATCCGGTCTTTCTTCCTCCTCCGTGGGAACGATGGCCGGGCAGGTGATCATGCAAGGCTTCCTGCAGCTTCCATATTTCCCCCTGGATCCGCCGGGTGGTCACCATCTTGCCCTCTCTCGTGGTCATTGCCCTTCAGTCTCGACCCAACCCGGACTTGGTTATCTCTCAGGTGGTGCTTAGTTTTGGTTTGCCTTTCGCAGTGATCCCCCTGGTGATGTTTACCAGCCGCAAGGAAATCATGGGCGTGCTCGTGAATCGTCGCCTCACCACCGATCCTCGCCAGCCTTGCGGCCGGGATCATCGTTTGTCTGAATATTTTCTTGCTTGTCCAAATTCTTTGTGAGCAGGTAAGCCTATGTTCAAACATATTCTTGTCCCCCTGGATGGTTCCAAACTGGCAGAGGCGGCTTTACCTGCGGCGGTTTCTCTGGCAGAAACCCTGCATGCGCCGGTCACCCTCCTGCACGTGATCGAGCAGGATGCTCCAGAAGAAGTCCATCGTGACCGTCATTTGACCGATGCCGGGCCAGGCCGAGGCATATCTCGCCAGCAGTGGCTAAACAGTGCTTTCCTGCTGATGTAAAGGTGGATTGGCATGTCCATACGGCTGCGGTGGCAGATGTGTGCCCGGAGTATTGTCGATCATTCTGCGGATGAATTTCAACCCGATCTGATCATCTTATGCGCTCATGGCAACAGCGGGATGCATAATTTGCTCTTCGGGAGCATTGCCCAACAGGTGGCTGCCGCCAGCGGCACCCCGGTCTTGCTCATCAAACCGGAAGGAGAAGTCGAATACCTTCCGCCTGGAGCATATCTTCGTGCCACTGGATAACGAATCCGTTCACGACGCTGTTCTTCCTTTGGTGGAAGACCTGGCGAAAGCTTACAAAGCGGAGCTCAATCTCATTTGCGTGATCCCAACCCTCGGCACACTTACCGGCGAACAAGCTGCAGCCGGGAACCTGATGCCAACCACAACAAAAGTTTACCTGAACATGACCGAAGAGAATGCGGCCGAACACCTGCATGGGCATATCCTTGCATCTGAAAAAGAAAGATATCCCCGCTACTGCGGATATCGCCCGAGGCGATCCAATCCAGGTGATCGTAAAATCAGCGGAAGAAATTGAAGCCGACTTGATCCTTATTTGGAACCCATGGACATGCCGGCCTGGAAGCATTCTGGAACCGGAGCGTGGCTGCCGGGCGTTGCCCGCCGCACGAGTAAACCAATATTATTGGTCCCTCTGGATTGATCCGAAAAGAGAATGCGGTATGAGTGAATTCAGTTCCAGCCTTCTGTCCTGGCAGCTTTTCTTTGCCACCGTCGCGGCTGCTTCGGCTACTCTGACCGGGCTGTTGTTCGTTTCGCTGTCACTCAACCGGGAAAGGTTGACCGGGCAGAGAGCCCACTTGGTCCTGACTTCCGCCCGGCGGACATTCAGCGATTTCCTGCATGTGCTAATGATTTCAGTCGTTTTCCTGGTTCCTCACAAAATTCCCCTCAGTTTGACCGTGGCTTTATTGGTCTTTGGGATTATCCCGCGGCCAGCGGTATCGTCCAGGATTATTTTCAAAATTGGAAAAAACGAAAACTAAAAATAAAGGCCAGGGGAGTCTTGCGTGAATTCGGTTTGCCCGCCATTGCCTCCGGAGGTTTGATCGCCATCGCCATAGCAATTTTTGTTGGGATAACGGATTCCATTTATTGGTTGGTCGGCGTCATCGCAGCCTTCTCCTGACTGCTTGCTGGCACGCCTGGCTCCTTTTGGTTGAAGAATAGAAGATGGTGGTTTATGAAAATCGGATTGCAAATCCCCAGCTTTACCTGGCCGGGCGGAGCCAAAAAACATCGCCGCCACTCTGGCCGAGATTGCCCAAACGGCGGATGAGGCCGGTTTTTACAGTGTGTGGGTCATGGATCATTTCTTCCAGATCCGCGGGGTGGGACCAGCTGAAAATGAGATGCTTGAGAGCTACACTACTTTGTCTTTTTTAGCCGGACTGACCGAGCACGTCCGCCTGGGGACCATGGTTACCGGCGTCGTCTACCGCCATCCCGGCATTTTGATCAAAGAGGCCACCACCCTGGATGTCCTATCGAAAGGGCGGGCTTACTTTGGGATCGGCGCGGCCTGGAACGACGTGGAGGCAAGTTCCCTCGGAATACCTTTCCCGCCATTGAAAGAACGGTTTGAACGATTGGAAGAAACTCTGCAGATCGCCAAACAGATGTGGGCCGGAAATGAAGAGCCGTTCGAAGGCAGGCATTACCATCTGACCCGCCCGCTCAACAGCCCCCAACCGCTGACAAAACCGCATCCGCCCATCCTGGTGGGAGGCATGGGTGAGAAGAAAACCCTCCGGCTGGTGGCAAAATATGCGGATGCCTGTAATATATTCGGGCGGATGGGACTGGCTACCGTCAAAGCCAAGTTCGATATCTTGAAACAGCATTGTGAAGAGGTTGGACGGGATTATAACGAGATCGAGAAGACGACCCTGAATACCGTCGAGATTGCCCCCGGCCAGATGACCGCAGCCGAGATCATTGACCAATGCAGGGCTCAAGCGGAGCTGGGTGTACAGCAGGCGATTTTCAACATGCCCAATGTCTCGAACATCAAACCCCTGGAAATTTTTGGGAAAGAGATCATCCCGGCAGTGGCCGGTTTTTAAACCCCAAAAATGTAGAACCGCATTTTGAGTGGGTCCGGCAGAGCCGCACCCACTCAAAATGTCGACCTGTTAATGGGCGGATAAGTAATTGGAAATCACGGTGTCATAATGGGCCGTCGCCTGGAACCCTTTCACAGCCAGGCGCTTCCGCATTTCATCCGGAACAGGGCCTTTCTGCAAGGCCGATAGGATCTCCGCATAATCGGCGGGGTCACAGGCTAGAGTGACCCGCTCGTGGTTTTTGGCAGCCGCCCGGATGAGGGTCACACCGCCGATATCGATATTCTCGATTACTTCTGAATAAGTGACCTCCGGCTTGGCTATGGTCTCCTCGAAAGGATACAGGTTCACGACCGCCAGGTCGATGAAATCCCATCCCAGGCCAAGCAATTGTTGGTGATCGGTTTCGGTCGGGCGGGCCAACAGACCTCCATGGACGGCCGGATGCAGTGTCTTTACGCGTCCACCCAGGATCTCGGGGGACTTGGTGTAATCTGCCACTTCCGTCACCATCAGGCCATTCTCTCGCAGCGATTTGGCCGTACCGCCCGAAGCGAGCAGGCTCCAGCCCAGGCCCACCAAACCCCGGGCAAACTTCACCATCCCGGTTTTATCATACACAGAAAGAATTGCTGTAGGCATCTATCTTCTACATCCTTTCATTTATTCATCGACTGCTTTTTGCGGCAATGCGATTTTTCCCTCGGTAATATTCTTGAGGGTCTCAACCAAAAAAGTATGTTCCTTTTCCAGTACCCTCTCGGCCAGCGTGGCAGCCGTATCCCCCGGCAGGACCGGCAGGCGGCATTGGGCCAGGATTTGGCCATGGTCATATTGGGCATCTACCAGGTGGATGGTCACACCGGTTTCCGGATCACCGGCCGCGATGACGGCCTCGTGAACGTTGATCCCGTACATCCCGACGCCGCCGTATTTGGGCAAGAGCGCCGGATGGATGTTGATTACCCGATCCCGGTAAGCTGCCAGGGTCTTTTCACCTAATTGCTTCATATACCCTGCCAGGACCACCAGCTCGACTTCATGCCGCCGGAGAGTCAAAAGGATGGCTTCGTCCAACGCCGCCGGGTTCGGGATGATCTTGCTGCTGAAGTGATATGCCGGGATCCCTTCCGCCTGGCGCGGGCCAGGGCTTCGGAGTCACTATTATTGCTGATAACCACCCGGGGTTTGGCAGCCAATCGACCCGAGTTACAGGCATCGATGATGGCTTGCATGTTGGTACCACGGTGGGAGGCAAAAAATCCAAGGTTCATATCATTGATCCTTAAGAATAACGGACTAACCACCAAGAAGCCAAAGCGCCAAATTGCTTCTTAAAACGCCAAGACCACTTGATTAGGTTTTTCACTTGGCATTTTTTGTGTGCCTCGTGTCCCTGCGTTCTTTGTAGGGATGGCTGTTATCAGTCTGCGTCCTGGTCGTTTTCCTAATGATGGAAAAGGCGCACTCCGGAGAATATCATGGTCATGCCGTATTCATCCGCTGCCTGGATGACCGCCTCATCCCGGTTGGATCCGCCCGGTTCCAGGACATAACTGACTCCGCTCAATGCAGCCCGGTCGATCGAATCCCGGAAGGGAAAGAAAGCGTCTGAACCAAGCGTGACGCCCTTGAAAGCATTCAGCCAGCTCCGCCGTTCCTCCGGAGAGAGTAGAACCGGCATCTCAGAAAAGACATCGCCCCAACCGGCTTTTTCCGCCTCGGTAATATCCGGCTGGAGGAACTGGTCGATGGCGTTGTCCCGATCGGGGCGCTTGATGCCATCCTTGAAATGCAGATTCAATACCCTCGGATTCTGGCGCAGTGTCCACAAGTCCGCTTTCAGGCCGGCCAAACGGACGCAGTGGACCCGGGATTGTTGCCCGGCTCCCACGCCGATCACCTGCCCATCCACCACAAAGCAAACGGAATTGGATTGGGTATATTTCAAGGTGATCCAGGCAATGAGCATATCCCGGATGGCATTTTCGGTCAATTCCTTCTTTCGGGTGACAATATTCTTCAGATCCTCCCGGCTGACCGGGCGATCATTCCGGCGCTGTTCAAACGTGATCCCATACACCTCCCGGCTCTCCAACGGACCGGGTTGGTAGGTCGGGTCGATCTGGATGACCACGTACTTTCCTTGCTTCTTCCTGGCCAGTATTTCGAGGGCTTCCGGCTCATAAGCAGGGGCGATCACCCCATCCGATACTTCCCTTGCGATCAACTTCGCCGTCGGAACGTCGACTTTGTCAGAAAGGGCGATCCAATCGCCGAAGGAAGACATGCGATCCACACCGCGAGCGCGGGCATAAGCGCTGGCGAGCGGGGAGAGCTCGATATCGTCCACGAAGTATATTTTCTTCAAAATATCCGGAAGCGGGACCGCCACAGCCGCGCCGGAAGGGCTGACGTGCTTGAAGGAAGCCGCCGCGGGTAAACCGGTGGCATTATTCAATTCCTTTACGAGCTGCCAGGAGTTCATGGCATCCAACAGGTTGATGTACCCGGGTGCGGAGGCCAGCACCTGAATGGGGAGGTCGCCTTCTTTCATGTAAACCCGGGCGGGAGTCTGGTGCGGGTTGGCTCCATAGCGGAGCGGGATTTCTTTCGGCATGTCTATTCCTTCTCTTTTTATATAGAATTCACTTTTTTATCACCGGCGATGATTTCGCCTAATAGATAGGTCTGTTCGTGGATGGCTTTTTGAATTTTGGATACATTCTCTTTTCCAACTATCAGGATCATGCCGATGCCCATATTGAAGACCCGGTACATTTCGTCCGGAGCAACTTCCCCTTTTTGTTGGATTAGACTGAACAAGGGAGGCACGGGCCAGCTATCCTTGCGGATCTCCACCCCAACTCCTGCCGGCAGCACCCTCGGAATGTTCTCGATGAATCCGCCGCCGGTGAGATGAGCCAGGCCTTTGAGCTCGCCCAATAGTGGATATAGGACGGGATAATAGGATCGATGCGGTTTCAGCAAAGCCTCTGCCAGTGACATCCCCAGCTCAGGGAACACCGTTTCCAGGGGCACATCTTTGAAGATGCTCCGGATCAGGGAGTATCCGTTTGTATGCGGGCCGGTGGAACGGATGCCGAGGATCACATCCCCCGGCAGGATATCCACGCGTGGCAGGACGGCTTCGCGCTCGAGCACGCCAATGATCGTTCCCGCCAGGTCGAACTCGCCTTCCGTATATACACCCGGCATTTCAGCCGTCTCGCCGCCGATAAGGGCGCAACCGGCTTCCCGGCAAGCTTCAGAAATTCCAGAGACCACCTCCGCAACGATTTCTGGCTTGAGCCTGGAGGTGGCAAAATAGTCCAGGAAGAATAACGGCCTGGCTCCCTGTACCAGAATATCATTGATACAGTGGTTGACGATATCGTGACCGATGGAGGCATAACAGCCGGCCTGCGCAGCCAATTTGACTTTGGTCCCTACTCCATCCGTAGAGGCCACCAGGACGGGATGCCGCATATTCTTGAGCACTCCCGCATCGAACAGGCCGCCAAAAGAACCGATTCCCGCCAATACCTCCGGGCCATAGGTGGATTTAACCGAGGCCTTCATCAGTTCCACGGCCCTGTTGCCCGCATCGATATCCACACCCGAGGCAGCGTAATCAGAGTTATTTACTGATTCGTCAACGGACTTCAAAACGGACAAACGGACAGAAGCGGATGGTTGCACAGGAGGGATTTGAATTGATCAAAGATGTGGAAAGTTTTGAGGCTAGATACAGAAAAGAAGATCGGTCGTCCGGCTTCCTGAGAACCCAACTGAGGGAGAATGGTGCCTGGCGGCGTCCAAATGCAGCGGTAAAGATATTGCTGCCATTCTTGGACACGTTTTGGGGGTAATATCCGTTTGAATTCAAGATTATTACGTCCGAAATTATAGAGCATACCCACAAGCGCTCCGGTGGATACCAGGTAAGTCAATACCTGACCGACTTCATTATTTGATAAGATCATGGTCAAATGATTTACATTCAACCACCAAGGCAATCTTCTATCCATAGATCCAGGAAAAGGTAACCGACCAATTCCTCCCCTATCCAGACTTCCACTCGTTTCTCTGTCTCAGTCTGCAAACCATCTTAGCGACATAACTCCGCCAGCCGGTTTTGATAGAATTTCTCAGGATGACCCGTACCTAATTCATGCTGTACCCTCATAGCCAGGCCATTTACCTTATAATGTCAGGTCATCAAGTCCGGTTTTTACCAAACCAGGTTTATTCTTTTCATCCGGCTTCTCCATACCTTCCATCCGTTTTATCCGTTTGTCCGTTTTCAAGTCCGTTGATGGACACGCCAGCCGATATCTTTGCGATAATGCATTCCCTCAAATTTTATTTCCTCTACGTGACTATACGCAGAGGCCAGAGCTTTGCCAATATCCTCGCCCCAACCGGTCACGCACACCACCCGTCCGCCGGCAGTGACTACCTTTCCATCCACTGCTTTCGTACCGGCATGGAAAATGACACTGTTTTGGTGGATGGAATCCAATCCGCTAATGGGAAATCCGGTCTGAAATTTTTCCGGATACCCTGCCGGAAGCCAGCACCACGCAGGCCGCTGCCCCCTTCTTCCATTCCACCTCAACCTGATCCAGCCGGCCTTCCGCGCAGGCCAGGGCAATCTCCAGCAGATCCGAGTCGAGCAACGGCAGGACGACCTCTGCTTCCGGGTCGCCGAAGCGGCAATTGAATTCGATCACCCGTGGGCCGTCTGCCGTGAGCATAAATCCGCCATACAGCACGCCGGTAAAGGGGGTTCCTTCATTGCGTAAGCCATCCACAGCCGGCTGCAAGGCCAGATCGACCAATTCCGGGATCATCTCCGGCGGGCAGACCGGCACGGGTGCATAAGCCCCCATCCCGCCCGTATTGAGACCTTGGTCTCCATCCAGCGCCCGTTTATGGTCCTGGGAAGGCAGCATCGGCTTGACGGTCATGCCATCGCTGAAGGCCAGCAGGGTCACTTCGGGGCCCTCCAGCCGCTCTTCGATAACTACCTCGTTGCCGGCCTCTCCAAAGGCGTTTTTCAGCATGATCGCATTCCAACGCGGTTTTGGCCTCTGCCTTGTTTTCAGGAAGGATCACCCCTTTCCCGGCTGCCAGGCCGGAGGCTTTGAGGACCACCTGGTAGTCGACTTTGTCAATATAAGCAATGGCTTCATCGATCCTTCTGAAGGTGGCAAAACGGGCTGTGGGTATCCCATGCCGCTGCATGAAATTCTTCGAAAAGACCTTGGAGGCTTCGATCTGGGCGGCGGCTTTGGAGGGCCCGAAAACCTTTATTCCCGCCGCGGTTAGATCATCGGCCAAACCGGCTGCCAGAGGCATTTCCGGGCCAACCACGACGAGATCGATCTTCTTTTCCTTGCAGCCCTGGATCACCGCCGCGTGGTCGGCGACATGGATTGGCAAATTCTCACCCACTGCAGCCGTACCCGGATTCCCGGGGGCAATATATAGCTTCGTCAGTTTTGGCGACTGGGCGATTTTCCAGGCGATGGCATGCTCCCGCCCGCCCGAACCAATCAGCAGTACATTCATGATAAATCCTTATTTGCCACAGAGTACACAGAGAAAGAATGAGAGAGGGAGAATGAGAAAAAATGAGATTAAAAAGTACAAATCGTTTGATTCCATCTTTGAGTAATTTGGAATTGAAATTGATCAGCAGCCCTACTTTCTTCCCGGTGAGTTTTAGATAGGTCAATAATTGAGCTTCAAAAATTGGATCATGTCTTTCAACACTTTTTATCTCTACCACTACCAGATCCTCAACAAGCAAATCCAATTTATATTCACCTATCATTTTTCCTTTATAACAAACCGGCAGAGGCACCTGTCTTTTGCATGGAATGCTTTGAAGTTCAAACTCAGCCACTAGAGCAGATTCATAAATACTTTCCAGCAACCCAGGTCCTAATTGACGATGAACCTCCATCGCGCATCCAATGATTTTTCGAGTCAAAGGATCGCCAAAATCTTTTTCAGAAAGATCTTTATCAACCGGCCATTATCGAACTTTTTTTCGTAACTCATTTTCTCTCAGTTTTCTCTGTGATCTCAGTGGCAATCTTTCTTTCTGTTTACTCTTTTGCCATATTTCTCTTGCTCATCTTTTCTCTGTGATCTCTGTGGCAATCTTTCACGTGATGGACTTCTCGAAGCCGGTCTTGGCATAGACAGGGTTGACATCCAATGGATACTTTCCGGTGAAACAAGCCTGGCAATAACCATCTTCCCGTCCGACCGCCCGCATCATCCCTTCCAGGGAAAGATAATGCAGGCTGTCCGCCCCCACAAACCGGCAGATTTCCTCGACCGTCCGCTTATGGGCAATCAAGGTCGTCATAAGTGCCCATGTCCACTCCCATGAAACAGGGATGGGCGATGGGCGGACAGGTGATGGCGAGATGGACTTCCGCCGCGCCGGCATCCCGCAACAACTTGATCAGCGGCCCCATGGTGTTCCCCCGGACGATGGAGTCATCCACCAGGATGACTTTCTTATCCAGGATATTTTCATTGACCACGTTATATTTCAGCGCCACACCCCGTTTGCGGAGAGAATCGGTCGGTTCGATGAAGGTCCGCCCGACGTAGCGGTTCTTGATAAAACCGTCATTATAAGGAATACCGGCGGCGACGGCGAATCCGATCGCGGCCGGTACGGAAGAATCCGGCACCGGGATGACCACGTCCGCCTTGACCGAAGTCATTTCCGCGGCTACTTCCCGTCCCAGGTTCTGGCGGACCCGGTGGACACTGCGCCCGTCCCAGACGGCATCCGGGCGGGAAAAATAGATCATCTCGAAAACGCAGCGAGCCAGTGGTTTCATCGGTTTCAATGCCTGGGTCACCACCAGGGCGCCATTGTGGAGGGACACGATCTCGCCCGGCTTGACCTCCCGGATGGCCCGGCAGCCGAGTGTCTGCAAAGCCCCGGTTTCGGAAGCGGCCGCGTAGCCGCCGCTGGGAAGCAGCCCTACACTCAAGGGCCGAAATCCCCAGGGATCCCGGGCCGCATAAACCCCATCCCGGGTCAGGATGACCAGGCAGTAGGCGCCTTTCCAATCCTGCATGCAGGCCTTGATGCGCTCCTCCCAGGTGGTCCCCTGCGCCCGCGCCAGCATCATCACCAGGACTTCACTATCCGAGGAGGAGGACAACCCGATCCCATCTTCCAGCAAGCGTTGCCTCAATTCGGCCGAATTCACCAAATTACCGTTATGTCCCACGGCTATTGGGCCATGGAAAGTTTCGATCATAAATGGCTGGGCGTTGCGGATGGAGCTGGAGCCGGTGGTGGAATAGCGGGTGTGCCCGATGGCATATTTACCCTGCAATTTCTCCAGGGAGGCCGGGCTGAAGACCGACGCGATCAGGCCGACATCCTTATGCAAGCTCATCGTCTGTCCATCCGAAACGGCAATCCCGGCCGCTTCCTGGCCCCGGTGCTGCAGGGCGAACAGGCCATAGTAGGCCATGGTGGCGACGTCTTCATTGGGCGCGAAGACGCCGATCAGGCCGCACTCTTCATGGGGTGAATCTTCAAAATGATCATTCATGAGCCTCATCAATTAATACAGCATCTATCCGGAACTTATTGAAGAACCGGATTTTGAGTGTGTGCGGCGTGGCCGCACACACTCAAAATCCGAACCCTCCTGAATTTCGGATAGGTTCATAGTATAGGATCTAGTTTCCTATCGCCATATCATCCGCCATGATCTTGCCGGCTTGCTTCATCTGGGCCCGCACGACCTCACTCTTGACATCCGCATCCACCAGGGCCAGGATCTTGGCTGCCAGCAGGGCTGCGTTGGCCGGTTCCAGGACCACCGCGGGCGCAATCCCGGAGGGCATCCGCAGGGAGGAAAGCACATCCATCCCTCCAAAGGCATCCGAAGGCGGCGGGCAGGCAATGACGGGCGCACTGACGGCTCCATCCACCAGGCCGGAGAGGCCATTGCTGCGCCCGGCGACGGTGATGTACACTTTCGGACGTGAATCCGCCTCGCATTCCTTCAAAATATTGAGGACATGCTCGGGCGCCTTATGGGCGGAGCCGATCCGCAGTTGGATTTCCAGGCCATACCCGGCGCAGGCCTCGGCGATTTTCTGGCTGTGTTCCAGGTCGGCTTTGGATCCCATCAGGATGATCACAAGAGGTTTAGCCATAATCGCTCCACTGTTGTGACATGAACTTGGCCCCGCAGCGACCGCAGACTGCCAGCGGGTTCTCCCGGCGGGCATTCCGGAAACGCTCTGCCCTTTCCCCGTTCCAGAGTTCTTCGATGCTGGCTTCCTGGACGTTCCCAAAGGAATAATCGATGAAATCCACACAGAAATTGGCCGAGCCATCCGGCTGGATATCGATCAGCTTGTCGATATTCTGGCAATGCCGCGGCCCCACTTGGGTCTGTGTGTCTTTGAACCAATCCCGGTATTGGTCTTCGTTCAAAGGCATATAGGGATAACTATAGATACTCCCAAGCGTTTCATTAGAAGTGCTTGAACTGTCGCTGGAATTCTGTCGAAATCCACGCCCGAGTCCTCGTGATGAAAACCCACCCATGAATACGCCTGGCAGCCCAGTTCGTGCAGCTCCTGCTCGTATTTCCGGCCTACTTCTTCGGGAAAATAATAATATGGCACAATCGCGATCGAGCCGAAACCCAGCGACCGGGCCACTTCCGGCATTTGTCCAAGATAGCGGTAATTGTATTGGCTGATGGTGAAGCAGATCGAGCGGCTGATCTTGTTTTCGCTCGTGGCTTCCAACTCAGCGATCTTTGCCACACCCGCCTTCATCCGCTGAAAAGTACCGGCGATTCCCCGGACCTCATCATGGACCGCTTCGGGCCCGTCCACCGATACCGTCAAATGCATTTTGCCGATCCGGACCAGGTCGGCCGCGAACTGTTCCAGCATGGTCCCATTCGTATCTATGGAGATGAACATGCCTTTACCGTGGATGTAATCCAGCAGTTCGATGATCTGCGGGAACATGAACACTTCCCCTCCCCGCAGCAGCACGGAAGGCACACCATGGGCGGCAAATTCATCGATCAACCTCTTCCAATCGGATAGTTTCAGCTCATGCTTGAGCACTTCCGTATGGCCGCGAATGTAGCCTTCCTGGCTCCACTGTCCGCACATCTGGCAGCGCAGGTTGCAATGGTTGGTAATGGTCAGCGAAACAGCCTGGGGGAAATTCATACAATTCTCGGTATCCTTTCTAATAATCCTTCATGATGATATTGGCTATCCGCAAGTTATTTTCGAGCCGCGGTTCCACCGGATATTGGCCTGGTTCGAATGTTTGCCCGGTCAATTTCTCGTAAATAGTGATATAGCGCTGGCTGGCCGCCACCCACAAATCCTGGCGGCATCACCGGGATGGCCCCATCCCCGCGGTAGCCCTTATTGGCATAGGCGATGCGGACGAATTCCTTGTCGAAGTTCTCGGGTTCCTCGCCTCTGCCAAACCGTTCTTCATACGTCTCGGCTTTCCAGAAGCGGGAGGAATTGGGTGTATTGACTTCATCGATCAAGACCACACTGCCATCCGCAGCCCGCCCAAATTCGTACTTGGTATCCACCAGGATCAACCCGGCTTTCTGAGCCAAGTTCCTGGCCGCGCTTGAAAACACCCAGAGCCGCCGCCTGGACCTGGTCCCATGTCTTTTTATCCAACAAGCCTTTTTCAGTCACCTCGGCACAGGTCAGGCGCTCATCATGCGCGCCTGCCAGGCCCTTGGTGGTAGGCGTGATGATCGGCTCAGTCAATTTGGAATTCTTCCGCAGACCTTCCGGGAAATGATAGCCGTAAATGTCGCGTTCTCCCAGAGAGTAGCGGTACCACAAAGCCGTGGTGGTCACTCCGGTAATGTACCCCCGCACGATCACTTCCACCATGAAGGGTTCAGCCACACTCGCCACCACCGCATTCGGATCCGGCACGGAGACCTTGTGGTTGGGGATGATATCGGCGGTCTGGTCGAACCACCAGTTGGTCAGTTGGTTCAACACCTGGCCCTTATACGGCACGCACGCCAGGATGCGGTCGAAGGCCGACAGCCGGTCGGTGGTCACCAGCAGCCGCTTCCCCTCCGGCAGGTCGTACCAGTCCCGCACTTTGCCGGCGGCCTTTGCAGGAAGGGGCAGTTCCGAACGATCAAATGCTTGAGGCAATAATTGGATGAGATCTTTTTCAGAAACCATAATTACTCCTAAGGGTTTGTTTGCGCGCTTGCGCTGGGTCGCCAAGTCGATACCAAATTTAGTTCTGGATCCGAAATTCCTAGATCTATAAAATTATGGCCGTCTATGCCAACCAAAGCAAGCCCTGAATATGAGCTACCTCCGTCACAATGAGGGCAATCAGCGTTAGCGTAGATAAACGATACATATTTTCCATCCGGAGAGAGAGCATATTCATATAATATATTGTTCTTGAGAACAGGCAATCCATCTGCAGGGCAATTAAACATCCCACTTACAAGGTCATAAAAGCACAATCCGCCTGATAACTCATTGATACCCCAGTACAAAAATTCCAGACTTTTTCCGTCAGAACTTACCCCATTCAACGATATACCCCTACCTGGATATCGGGCCGGGATTGCATTGATACATTTTTTGGTTTTTACAACAAGATCCACGATGCACGGTGTGGTCTGACCACGCATGTAGATCAGGCTATTTGAATCATTCAAGAACCACATATTATTAATATTATGTTCCGAGATAGAAAAATATTCTCTATAATCGTGTAAATCATAAACTATGATCCGGTCGCCTCTAGCGTCCGTCGGATCATTTTCTCCTTCCGACTGTAATACAACAAGATAATTGGAATCTGTACTAAAAGTATGATCAACTGTGTAAAAACCATTTCTATTTTTGAGACAATTCGTTGTCCGAAAAGGAATATTCACAATGCAAAAGGTTTGTCTCTCTTGCTCATAAAACAAGATATTTCCATCAAATAAAAAACCACTGGAAAGAATGGAATTGTCTTGAATTATGTCAAGTAATCTTCGATTGCTAAATTCATAAATCGATATCTGATTAAAAAATATCCAGCAGAATAATTGCTTTTGTCATTTACTTGAAAAACTGCAATATATTTATAACCAGGTGAAAAGGTGGCGCCTATATCCTCGATGTCATCTTTTGGATCAGTCAGTATCTCCACGGTTCCTGTTCGATTATTAATTATGGAAGTCGTCTGTTCATTTTGGATCAATTCCACTTCAAGATCATATTCCGGCGAAGGAGGATTTTGGTGTGTTTTTGAGTCGCACATCCAAGTATAAAAATAGTAATTTTGAAATTGAGGCTCGTTTTCTGAGTACCTGACCAGTGAACCGCTGGAAAGATCTAATACATAAAGGAATAAGGGCTCATTATCATCATCCGGGTCATGGACAAATACTGCCCTGGAGTTATCATGCCAGCACATGAAAGCGTCTGGCATTTCCAAAGTGAATTCCAGGTGTATATCCGGATTCAAAAAATGTACAGTAGATTGTTGATCAGTGGACCCATGGTCCCCAAGCATGCGATACATTAGGATGTTTTGACCAGTATCCTTCATCCAATTGGGGAGTTCCAGGAACTTCACATCTGGAGAATTTGGAGAAGGGAGGATCTGTGTTGGGGTCGGCGCGGAAGCCAATGCCGGAGTCCCTGGAGTGGATTAAATCGCGCTAGGCGTCTCGGATACAGGAAAGGCCGCCGCGATCACAGGGGTCACTGTGATCTCAAAATCGCAAGCGGCCAGGAAAGCGCTAATCACAAGAAAAGAAACTAATGAAAGCAACCTCATTATCCTATTATAACTCCTAAGGATTATTATTAGGCTGAGCCATGGGCCGCCACAAAGCTACCGCTGGTATTCCACCCCAATGGGGCGAGTGGGAAGGGCCCAAATTATAATAGTTCTTTCCGTCCTTACTAACCACTGCCAGTCCGGCATTCCCGGCCCAATCACAGATCGGACACCCGTCATCTTCATAAGTAAATAGGATATACTTTTCATCTGGCGAAATTTCATATTCAGTGACGACTTGCCCCTTAAGATCCGCCAACCCGTCCATGGGACAGTTCAGGTAGCCCGAATAGAGGCTGAAAAAGCATAGTCCTCCAGTTCGCCCTTCTTCGCCACCCCAATGGAAGAATGTAAGCGACTGCGGAGCTTCAGTGATCTTATCGAGTTGGATCGTATCGTTGGGAAAACGGGTATTGATCTGATTAATACACTTCTTTGTCAGGGTGGAAATATCAAAGATACAGGGTGTTTTTCTTTGACGCATATAAAGGAATGACAGACTTCCTTCTATAAATTGAAGATCGTGAATATCGGTCTCTTGAATGGCCAATACTTCATCAAAAGTATCAAGGTCAAGAATGGAGATGCGGTTCCCCCAGGCCTCTAGCATGCTGCTGGCTTCATCCAAATTATTCGACTGCAAAGCCACCAGGTATCGTCCATTCTGGGATAATATTGCGCCTCCATCATATACGCTTTCTGGCGATTGCAGGCATTTTTTCTCTTGCGTGAGGATATTGAATAAACAGAATGTATTCCATCCTTGCTTATAAATAAAAGTATCTTCATTTCTAAACCGAAAACCACTAATGGAATCGGCTTCTATTTTCATTATTATTTTTCGATCAAAGAGATTGAAGATCGAGATCCGATTTCCTGCGCCATAATTGGAACCGAGTTCATTGGTCTGAGTGATGACGGCATATCCGTGCTTGGGGGAAGTGATCGCATCCAGGTCGAATATGCCATCAGCCTGATTTGTGAGATATTGTCTTTCTCCAGTCACTGGATCAGGAGTGAATGCAGTCCACTCGCTTATCTCAGAATCAATTTTCACCCGAAAATCCGGTTTTATTACCGGGTTAGTAGAACGCCAAATCGCATAGATATGACGAAAAATAATAAGTCTTGAATTGAGGGTCGGTCTCAGAGTATCTTTTCAAGAAACCATTGGTTAAATCCAGAAACGAAAAGAAAAATTGGTTCATTATCATCAATCGATCCATGTACGAAAACCGCATGGGAGATATCCTGCCAGCACATAAATACATCCGGCATCCCGATAGTGAATTTCTCGCCCGTATCCGGATTCAGAAAATGGACGGCAGGTTCTCGATTTTTATAGCCATCTGTTCCCAGCATACGATACATGAGAATAGTTTGAGTAGTGTCTTTCATCCAATCCGGGAGATTAAGACCAAATCCGCCGGTGTCGGCATCGGTGTTTGGGTTGGTTCCAGCGTATCTGTGGGTAGCCGGGTAAAGGTTTTTGTGGCAGTAGAAATTGGCACCTGAGGTGAGGATACTGCTACTTTCAATGTAGGCGGCGCGGTAGAAATGGCCATGGGCCGGCACGCGCTCCAGGATTGAACACAATGCGAGAAATATAAATACTGTTTAACAGCCTCATTTTTCTTGCATTCTCAGACTTGGCGGCAAGCCTCCACTCCATTTTTGAACAAACTCAATCCACTCCCGCTCTCCACCCCTCGACTCCTCTGCGGATGCTGCCAGGCATGGATGTGATTCTCCGGGTGCGGCATCAGCCCCAGCACGTTGCCGCGTCCATTGGTCACTCCGGCGATATCCAGCACGGAGCCGTTCGGGTTAGCCGGATACATCCCTTTCGCCGGAAAGCCATCCGCACCTGTATACGTAAAGGCGATCTGTTCATGGGATTCAAGGCTGTAAAGATAATCCAGGTCAATCACCTGGAAGTTCCCTCTCCATGCGCTACCGGGCACTCGATCCGTTCCGTCAGGCCCTTCGTCCAAATGCAGTTTTGGGAGATGGGTTGGAGGGACACCCAGCGGCACTCGAAATGCCCGCAGGCATTGAACGTCAGGGTGGCCTTGCCCTTCCCGCCCCCCGGCAGTATCCCGGATTTGACCAAAGCCTGGAAACCATTGCAGATCCCAATGACGGGTTTGCCGGTCTCCACGAATTCCTGGATCTCCTCTGTAAAATAAGCCTGCAGATCGATCGCCAGCAGTTTGCCGGCCCCGAGCGCATCCGCATATGAAAAGCCGCCCGGAAGCACCAGCATCTGAAAATCTGCCCACTTCTTCTTCCCATCATGAAGGCTATTCAAAGGCACGATCTCAGGCTCTGCGCCAGCGAGTGACAGGGCTTCGGCGACATCCTGGTCGCGGTTGGTTCCGTACGCAAGGAGGACGAGCGCTTTTGGCTTCATAGGGGTGTATTCCAGGCCTGGACGAGTTGGTCCACCGGCAGGGAGAAAAGGGACTTGGTCCCGTCTTTTACTGTGAAAACTGGCTCATGGGTTACAGCACCTAACCGGATGAGCGGCAGATCTGTAAAATGGGCTTCGAAGGCGGCTGCATTTTGCGGGCTCACTTCCACCAGCAGGCAGCCATTGGTCTCGCCAAACAATGCTCGTGTATCTTTCGTAATAACGACTGAAGTCGTTACTACGGGGTGTAAATCCAATTCCATTCCCATCCGCCCGCCGATGCACATCTCCGCGGCCGCCACCGCCAGTCCCCCTTCGGATAAGTCATGACAGGCTCTCACCCATCCTTCTCCAATGGCCTGATGCAAGGCCTTGTAAAGCTGCGGCGTCTGCGGATCCACTTCCGGCACGGATTCTCCGGATGCGATCCCTCTGACCAGGTCGAAATGCGAGCCTCCGAAGACCGGTTTGAACGGGCCAACCAGGTAAAGCAAGTCGTCCGCTTCCTTCAAATCCATCGTGATCGAATTGGCCACATCCTCCATTATGCCGATGGAGGAGATGAGCAGCGTCGGCGGGATGGCATGGCGCTGCCCGTCTTTTCCCAGGTATTCATTATTGAGCGAGTCTTTCCCGGAGATAAACGGGGTCTGGAACAGGATGGCCGTATCCTTGCAGCCCCGGCAGGCTTCCACCAGCGAGCCGAGCGTCTCGGGCCGCAAGGGGTCGCCCCAGCAGAAATTATCCAGGATGGCGATCCGCTCGGGGTCCGCGCCCACCGCCACCGCATTGCGGATGGCTTCATCGATCACTGCTGCGGCCATGCGGTAGGCATCCCGTTTGCCGTATTCGGGATTGATCCCGCTGGCAATGGCGACTCCCGCCCGGCCTTTCGCCCCCAGTGGCTTGAGCACGGCTGCATCCGAGGGCCCGTCGTTCATGATCCCAGTCAAAGGCTTGACCACCGTCCCGCCCTGGACCTCGTGGTCGTAAATCCGCACGACAGAGGCCTTCGAAGCGATATTAGGATGCCCCAGCAGTTTCAGCAGCATTCCTGATAGCTGATCACTGTGTCACATGCCAATCTGATCACTGATAACTGATAACTGTTCACTGTTCACTGATAACTGATCACTGATCACTGCTCCCAACTGCCTCTGCGGAATCCCGTGATGGAGGAACTCATTGGCCAGGTCCAGCACGACCTTGTTCTCATAGCGGACGACCAGCCTGCCCGAACCGGTGAAAGTCGCCGATGTCGGTCAGCTCGACGTTATAGGTGTCGCATAATTCCTGCAATTTGGGCAGGTTCGCCGGCGGCACCGCCAGGACCATGCGCTCCTGCGCCTCCGAAAGCCAGATCTCCCAGGGAGCCAGGCCGGGATATTTCAGGCGCACATCCGTCAGGTCCACCTCCGCGCCGATCTCGGAGGCCATCTCGCCGACCGCCGAGGAAAGTCCGCCCGCGCCGCAATCCGTGATGGCCTTGTAGAGGTGCAGATCCCGCGCCGGCAGGATGGCATCCACTAACCCCTTTTCTACGATCGGATTGCCGATCTGGACCGACGAGCCGGATACCTCGCCGGTCTGGGCGTCCATGGTCATGGAGGAGAAGGTCGCCCCGCGCAGTCCGTCCCGCCCGGTCCGCCCACCCAGCACGATGACCCGGTCGCCTTGCCTGCCGCCGCGTGGATGCAGTCCTTTGGGGGCGATCCCAACCGTCCCGCAAAAGACGAGCGGATTGGCCGCATAGCCGGGATCGAACAGCACGGCTCCGTTGACGGTGGGAATGCCCATCTTGTTGCCGTAATCCTGCACTCCCGCCACCACGCCCGACATGATCCGGCGTGGATGGATCACACCCGCCGGCAGTTCATCGAAGGTGGCGTTCTGCATCCCGAAGCAAAGCACATCCGTATTGGCGATGGGTTTATGGGATACGCCGATCACATCCCGGATGACCCCGCCGACGCCGGTGTTGGCGCCGCCGAACGGTTCGATGGCGGAGGGATGGTTATGGGTCTCCACCTTGAAGGAAACTTCATTTTCCCCATCCAGATCGATGATGCCGGCGTTGTCGACGAAGGATGAAAGCACCCACGGGGCCCGGATCTCCTCCGTGGCGCCGCGGATGTAAGTTTTATAGAGGGAATCAATGATCTCCTGCCTGCCATCGCCGCAATCGATAGTGATCCTTCCCTTGAACGTTTTATGCCCGCAGTGCTCCGACCAGGTCTGGGCGATGGCCTCGAACTCCACGTCCGTCAGGTCGCGGCCCTCCCGCTCGCAGTACGCCCGGATGGCTTGCATTTCCGCCAGGTCCAGGGCGGCCCGGCGCTCTTTTGAGATGGCCAAGAGGCCTGCGTCACCTTGCAGGATGTGGATGGTCTCCACCTCCCCGCTTGAAGCGGCTTCGCTGGGGAAGGACGGTTCGATCTCACCTACAGCCCAGCGGTGGATGACCATGTTGGCCAGAAGGCGTTGGGCCACCTGGTTGGCGGTGGCTGCATCGGTTCCCCGGATGAGGTATCGGAGGCCTGTCGAGGCCCTTTGGACCTTGCCGATGCCTAATTCCCTGGCTGCCCGGACGATCTCATCTGCCACCGGGTCGGTCACACCCGGGCGAAGGGCCACGTCTACGAGAACTGCGCCGTCTTCCACCGGCACCGGTGCGGCCGGAAGCGGGCGCCATTCCGCCGTTTGAGCGACCGGGTCGATTAAAAGATCGAGGGCCAACTGGTTACACTCCGCCTCGGACAGTTGGCCCTCGATAAAGTAGAGGTCGCTGCATGTGATCAATTTGAGTTGTTCGAATCCTAATGCACGCGCATCCCCCAATAACGCCGCACTGCGCGGATCGTCCACTTGATTGAACCGAACCACAAACCTGTAGACCGTCATTATTTTTTCCTAACTGTGATATCGTTTGATATTAACACGCCGACGTTGTCCAGTCAAGTTGTAGGACAAACCCTGAAAGATTGTTTTTCAAATTTCAGGAATCCCCTATTTCCATCTTTTGGAGGGTTGCAGCAGCTGCTCAACGTCAGGTCCACAGAATGCTACGCGAAGACGTTGATTCCGCCTCAGCCGCGGAGTGCAATATCATTGCGTTCTTTGTACCCTGCCTGCACTTTACCGCGGGTACACCTGATGCCGCACCGAAGGTGCAGGTACGTGTGGGCCAGATATTGCGTCTCCGCCACTCAACGTCTGGCGCACATGTGTGTCTATGGCCCTGTGCAGGAAGGCTGCTTTTATGGAACCTATCGCAACTCGCAGGCTAAAGCCTGCACTCCACCTTCTTGTCCACACGCGTAATAAATCTTAATTTGTTTGCGCATGTATAATTACGATAACCCCATTTCAGAGGAGAGGACACATGACCGAAGATCAGAATACATTGACAATGCGCGAATACCCGATCGTCTTATGGATCATTGGTGGGATCATGATCCTTTCCGGAGCAGTCATCTTTTTCATCAATCCGCAGAGCCGGATTATTGGAGCAGTGGACCTGCTCCTCGGATTGGTTTTCCTTCTCCTCCCCAAAGCCCTGACCGTCACCGCCGATAAGGTCAGTCAGATGGTGACCCTTAGCTATCGCGGCATTCTATGGAACAATACGAAGGAAATCCCCCTTCGGGATGTGACCGGAGTCCAACTTCAATCCAGCCATGATTCCGAGGGCAGCACCACCTTTCGGATCGCACTCCTTGGCCGGGATAACAAGGTGATCCCATTCCATTCCTATTATTCCAGCGGCTACGGCGGCAAACAGAAAAAGGTCGAACGCCTGCGGACCTTCCTGGGTTTAAGCAGCCAGGATGAGCCAGCCCTTGGAAGCCTCAGCGCGGCTCTCCACATGGTCCAGCAGCAGTTCAAGGAGCAGCAGGAAGCCGTCACCGGCAGCCAGGCAGAAGATCGCCTCACCGATGGCGTCCATTGGCGCCTGCAGACGCTCGCATTTGGGGGAGCCTGCATCACCCGCTGGTTCTCGCCGGATGCCACCTTCCCGGGCGGGTTCCTTTTTGTGACCCAGAAGGCAACCGGTCAAAAAACAATGGCCGGCGGGCTAGCCGGCGGTGTCGGCAAATTCCTCTATCACCAATCCCTCAAATTATATGGGTTCGGGCCCGAAGATACTCCCGGGCTGGACACCGCCGACGTCCTGGCTCCTCTGGATGGGAACCTGGAGCCACTTTTCTCCGCCTTCACGAATGATCCGGCCTCGGCTCAAAGATTATTGAATCCATGGTTCGCCTCGCCGTTGGTAGATTGGGCCACCCGGTATCCGCTCAAAGCCATCCAGTCCCAACACCTGTTCGGGCAGTTGGCCGTGCTCCTATCCCCCCAGGGACTCTACGTAGCCAACATAAGCAATACAAGCCCCATGATCCCAGAGGCGGTGGATGAGCTGACCAATCTCGGCGTTCAATTGGTGAAATCCCTGTGAGCCGAGGCAAATCAACCTCGGCATTCAGAAGACAAAATCCCGGTAGGGGCGACCCGGCACGTCTCCCCATCCCGGAGACAACCCGGCGGGTCGCCCGTTCCTCATAGGATGTAAATGAGTAAGAGAAACAGACGACTGATATTTTGGCTGGGAGTTATCGTCTTGCTGGTCAGCCTCTTCAAGGTGCTGACATTCCTGGTCCATCTATCCATCTCGCTGGTCATTCTCGTGATCGCGGCTATATTACTGTGGAGTCTCTACCAGGCGGCTAAATCAAAATGGCTATAACAGAATCCACTCCGAAGGTGATCTTTTTCGACCTGGACGGTACGCTGATATTCCAGACCGAGGGCTCGGAAAAATGCTGGCGGGAGGTTTGCTGCCGATATGAGGCTGAATTCAAACCCACATCGCTGGAGCAAGTCGTCGGAGCCACCCTGGAGTATGTCAACTGGTATTGGAGCGATCCCATCCGCCACAAAACCGGGCGCCTGGATCTGAGAAAGGCCCGCCGTGAAATTGCCGCCGGCGCTTTTCAATCCCTGGGACTCCATGCCCCTGGCCTGGCCGACAAGGTCGCCGACGGTGTGAGCGACATTCGGGATGCGGCCATCGCGCTGGCTCCGGAAGCATTGGAAACCCTGGCCGGCCTGCGTGACATGGGCATCAGGTTGGGGATGATCACCAATGGCGACTTCAAGGGTCAGCGGTACAAGATCGACACGTTTGGGTTGGAGCCTTATTTCGAAACCATCCAGATCGAGGGGGAAGCCGGCATCGGAAAACCGGAAGAGGGCGTTTATGAAATGGCCCTGCAAAAAATGGGGGTGGCTCCGGCGGATGCCTGGATGGTCGGAGACGATCTCACCTGGGATATCCAGGCGGCCCAGAAGGCCGGCCTGCAAGCCGTCTGGCTGGACGTTGACCGCAAAGGCCTGCACCCCGGTTTCCGGGTCCACCCGGACCGGATCATCCATTCTCTAAGAGAATTGTTGCCACATCTGGGCATGCATGCAGATCCATCCCTGCATGGACGGCTGAAATAGAATTGAGGCGGACATTTTGTCCGCCTCAATTTTATTTTACTTCTCGTCCCCCGCCAGCAGCTTGATCCTCTCCCACGGCTTGAGACCTTCGTCGTCCGCCAGGACGGATTTCAGCTCATACATCTCATCCCGCAAGGCGGCGGCCCGCTCGAATTCCAGGTTGCGGGCGGCCTCCTTCATCTGCTTTTCCATTTCATCGATCACCTTCATCAGCTCGCTGCGGGTGGTCACATCCTTGTGCTTTTTGTCGGCCTTGTAATCCGGGCGGGTCTCGGCCACCCCCTTGGCGCTGAACGCATCCGTCAGGTCCCGGATGGCCTTGTGGATGCTTACCGGGGTGATATTGTGGTCCTCGTTGAATTTGACTTGCTTGGCCCGCCGGCGGGTGGTCTCGTCGATGGCCCGTCTCATCGAGTTCGGTGATCCGATCGGCGTACATGATCACCCGCCCGTTCAGGTGGCGGGCGGCCCGGCCGATGGTCTGGATGAGGGCAGTATCGGAACGCAGGAAGCCTTCCTTGTCCGCATCCAGGATGCCGACCAGGGACACTTCCGGCAGGTCCAACCCTTCCCGCAGCAGGTTGATCCCCACGATCACGTCGAAGACGCCCAGGCGCAGGTCGCGCAGGATGCCGATCCGCTCGAGCGTATCCACCTCGGAGTGCAGGTAATGCACTTTCATGCCCAGCTCCATCAGGTATTCCGACAGGTCCTCGGCCATGCGCTTGGTCAGGGTGGTCACCAGGACCCGCTCGCCGTTCTCCACCCGCGCCCGGATCTCCTTGACCAGGTCGTCCACCTGGCCCTTGGTCGGGCGGACCTCCACCTGCGGGTCCACCAGCCCGGTCGGGCGGATGATCTGCTCCACCACCTGGTCGGCCTTGCTCATCTCGTAAGGGCCGGGCGTGGCGGAGGTGTAGATGGTGTAGCCCATCACCTCCTCGAACTCGTCGAACTTGAGCGGGCGGTTATCCAGGGCGGACGGCAGGCGGAAGCCGTATTCCACCAGGGTGGACTTTGCGGCTTCGGTCGCCGTTGTACATGCCCCGCATCTGCGGGATGGTCATGTGGCA
Organism: uncultured Chloroflexia bacterium; assembly: GCA_963782935.1. Classification (GTDB taxonomy): domain Bacteria; phylum Chloroflexota; class Anaerolineae; order Anaerolineales; family Villigracilaceae; genus UBA877. The sequence continues at coordinate 128,624 of CAWALN010000017.1, forward strand.
CTCGTCGATCACCAGCAGGTAATCCGCCGGCAGGAAGTCCATCAGCGTCCAGGGATGCGGAGCCGGCCGGGCGCATGTCCAGGTGGCGGGAGTAGTTCTCGATGCCGGAGCAGTAGCCCACCTCCCGCAGCATCTCCAGGTCGTAGCCGGTGCGCTGCTCGATGCGCTGGGCTTCCAGCAGCTTGCCCTCGGCTTTGAAGTACGCCACCTGGTCCTGCAGTTCCTTCTCGATGCTCGTGATGGAGGCCTTCAGCTTGTCTTCCTGGGTCATGTAATGCTTGGCCGGGTAGATATCCACCTGCTCGGGCTCCGCATAGATCTCGCCCGTCAGCGGGTTGAGCTCGGTGATCCGTTCCACCTCGTCGCCGAAGAAGGCGATCCGGTAGCCTTTTTTGTCTTCGTAGGCCGGGATGACCTCCAGCGTATCGCCCCGCACCCGGAAGGTGCCGGGCTTCAGCTCCATGTCGTTGCGCTGGTACTGGCCGTCCACCAGTTGGCGGATGAGGGCATTCCGGCGGGTGATCTCGCCCACCTTCAGGCTGACCACCCCCTTGCCGTATTCCTCCGGGTTGCCCAGCCCATAGATGCAGGACACGGAGGCCACGATGATGACGTCCTTGCGCGACATCAGCGCGGTGGTCGCCGCCAGCCGCAGGCGCTCGATCTCTTCGTTGATCTCGGTCTCTTTTTCGATGAACAGGTCGTGCCGGGGCACGTAGGCTTCGGGCTGGTAGTAATCGTAGTAAGAGACGAAGTAAGCGACGGCGTTGTCCGGGAAGAATTCCCTGAACTCGGCGTAAAGCTGGGCCGCCAGGGTTTTGTTATGCGCCATGACCAGGGCCGGTTTCTGCAGCTGCTGGATGATGGAGGCGATGGTAAAGGTCTTGCCGGTGCCGGTCGCCCCCAGCAGGACCTGGTTGCGGTAGCCTTTATCGATGCCTTCCATCAGCTGACGGATGGCTTCCGGCTGGTCGCCGGTTGGTATGAAAGGGTGCTTTTAGATTGAAATCCATGGAGAGGTGTACTCCTTATCCGAATGGGTACTGCCCGATGTCTGGCGACATCGAACTCCGGTTGGACAACACGATCCGTTCTAAGAACGGGGGTTCTAGTATAGTATAAATATATTCAAAATGCAAATGGATATTTGATAGTCTCCACGATATTACAGCCTAAGATCATCCAATCCAACGAGACCCTAAAGGTTTTCCTGGACAGCAACCTGCCAGGGTAACCCTGTGCCATTTGCCAGAATAGGCTCTAATTTACTAATAAACCTTTAGGGTCTACCCCACAAGATGAGATCGCAACAGTGCGCTGTATTCCAAATTAATGTCGTTATTCTTTCTTATCTCCTTTAAAGATCCACTGAACACCATACTTATCATAAAACTGTCCATACATTCCGAATGGCAGGTCATGCAACTCCTGAAATCTCTCTTTTTCTGCTCCTTCTGCAAGTTTGTCAAATACTGTTTTCAGTTCCTCGTATGCTCCACCAATGACAAATATGGCAAATGTATTCCCTTGGATTGGATCAAATGCTGGGGATGCCATCCAATCTGTGGCAGAAATTTCTATATTGCCGCTAACCAGGTGAGCATTGATAATCCTATTGTGTTTTTCTTTTGGAAACTGATCTTTCATAGGAGTATCACCAAGCTTGGTCAGGGTTAAATCTCCGCCAAGACACTGGTGGTAAAAGGTCATTGCCTCTGCACAGTTGCCGTCAAATAAAAGAAATGGAGTACAACGTAACATATTTTCTCACCTCTATTCCAGGTTATCGTAATCTTACCTTGTGAAACAATGATAAAAACATCATAATCGTATTGGGTTAAAGGTAAATTATTGATTCTATAGACCCTGACAGTTCAAATCTCACTTCTTGCATAAGGGCTTTTAGGAGGTTTAGGTTCAAGCCAAAATGAAGGGTGATAAATTCGCAGGATGCGCACTCCAGGAGTGCGCATACGTCCTTTTCTTAATAAGGCTTCATTTGCAATTTACAATTCTGGAGTATAATGTAACGATGGTTACATTATGACATCCTGGCTGATTCTCACCTACACCCTTCCCACCGAACCATCCGCCCTGCGGGTGGGCATCTGGCGGAAACTCAAGCGCACCGGTGCGCTCTTGCACCAGGATGGGCTCTGGATCCTGCCGTCCAATGCCCGCACTCGGGAGCAGTTCCAGTGGCTGGCCGCCGAGATCATGGAACTGGGCGGCCAGGTCTCCTTCTGGGAGGCCAGCCTGGTCATGGGAATGGATGAGGATACGCTTATCCGTCAATTCCAGGAGCAAATGGAATCCGGCTATCAAGCCTTGATCGAACAAATCGAAAGTGGAAGCCCGGATCTGGAGACGATTGCCCGCCAGTACCAGCAGTTGTCCTCCAAAGATTTCTTTCATTCCGGGACGGGCAAACGCCTGCGCCAGAAACTCCTGCAAGCCAGAGGAGATCAAACATGAAATGGGTCACCTGGGAAAATGTCGGCGTGGACCGGATGGCCTGCGCCTGGCTGATCCGCAAACAGCTCGATCCGCAGGCGGAGTTCATCTTTATTCCGGCCGGGTCGAAATCCATTCCAGCAGAGGCCGAACCCTTCGACATCCCGGGTGTGCGCTATTCCCACCACCGCGGCCGCTGCACTTTTCATACCCTGCTGCGGGAAAATGGTCTCAAAGATCCGGTTCTGCAGCGCATTGCCCAAATTGTGGATGAGGCCGATGCCGTCCAGGAGATCCAGTTGGAACCCGTGGCTCCCGGCCTGGATATCCTTTGCCTGGGTCTGCGCCGGATCAGCCCGGATGATGAGACCGCCTTGCGGCACGGCGCCTTGATCTATGAGGCGCTGTATGCCCAATTGAGTCTTGATCCCAATCTGCAGGAGGCCTGATCATGCTCAAATCTGCCGGTTCGATCGAACTTCCCGACCATATCCAGTCCGGCGGCTTCGATCATGCCGATATTCACCCCGCCAGCCGGACGTTATTTGTCGCCCACACCTCCAACAATGCCCTGGATGTGATCGATTGCGCGGCCGGGCAGTACAGTCATTCCATCGAAAACCTTACCGGTGTGGCGGGGGCGCTTGTTTCAGGGGATAGAGTTTTCACCTCCAATCGAGGCGAGGACACGATCGGGATTTTTACGATTGGAGCGGAAGACCGGCTGACCCGGGTGCCGGTAGGGATGCGCCCTAATGGCCTTGCGTTCGATCCGGGGCGAAATCTGCTGCTGGCGGCGAATGTCGGCGATACGGAAATCGCCGGTTCTTTCACTCTTTCGATCGTGGATGCAGAGACCGCCACTATGGTCCAATCCATCCCTGTGCCCGGGCGGACGCGCTGGGCAGTCTTCGATGAGCCCACTAATTCGTTCTACGTCAACATTGCCGATCCGGCCGAGATCTTCGTTGTAAATTTGGAAAACTCAAGGAAAATCTCTCAACCCTTCCCCATCCCGGCCGGCGGGCCGCATGGCCTGGGCCTGGATTTGGAAAACCGGCGCCTGTTTTGCGCCTGCGACGATGGCCGGTTGATCAGCGTAGGTCTGCCGGATGGCGCGATCCAATCCGAAAGCAGCCTCAGCGGGAAACCCGATGTGATTTTCTTTCACCCGGGTCTCCAACGTTTATATGTGGCCGTGGGTGATCCCGGCGTGCTGGATGTTTTCGACACGAATGAGTTGACCCGCCTCGAAACTGTTGAGACAGGTAAAGGCGCCCACACCTTTGCATTGGAGAAAGAGCGCAATAGCCTCTACGTTTTCCTTCCGGAAACGCATTCGGCGAAAGTGTTCATCAACTCTTAGAGGTATAAGGAGACCTTGCTATGGATCAACCTGAATTATTGATGGAAGGTTTGCGGCAGGTCGCAAAGCTGTGTGCAATTTCTGCCATCACTGCGCCAAAGAGCGGCGGGCAGTTGTTTTTGAAAGGAGCCAAACCGTTCATTGAAACGGTCATTGTGGAAGACCGGGCGACGCTTAGCCGCCTGGCAGAGTGGCTGCGGGAGCGCGGCAAAAAACTCAGGCAACCCATTTGGTATCGGGATGCCGATGCAGCCGACAAACTGGACCTGGTGCTGTTCATTGGTCTGGCGAAATGGTATCCCCCCACCTATGACTGCGGCGCCTGCGGATTTGCCACCTGCGCCGAATTCTTGCGAGCGCGCGAGCATAATAAACCCACAGGCTCCGATGACTGGGAATTTCCCGGGCCGGTCTGCCAGATCCGCTGCGTTGATCTGGGGGTGGCGGTGGGATCGGCGGCCAAGACTGCCAGCCTGAACAATATCGATGCCCGCTGCCAGACTCGCATCGCCGCGGCTGCCCGCCACCTGGACATTATTGAATCCGATCTGGCGGTTGCTCTGTCGATGAGTGTGACCCATAAAAACATCTTTTTCGACAAGCCCATCCCTCAAATCAATTTCGATGGATCCATCTAACCAACCATTTCAGATAAAGGAGAGTAGACCATGTTATGGATTACCCGTTCGCACGTTCACGTTGACCGCGTCGCCTGTCCCTGGTTGATCACCCGTTTTATCGACAACGACGCCGAATTCCTATTCGTCCCATCCTCCCAGATCGAGCAGGTAGCCAAAGATACCGGTGCGATTCCCTTCGACGCGCCAGGAGTGGAACTTGGCCACCATGAGAACCGCTGTTCCTTTGAATCCATCATCCTTGAAGTATGGTTTGAAAGAACCGGGCTTGCTCAGGCTGGCAAAGATCGTCCATTCTGCGGATGTTTCCGAGGACATCGACAAGGACCCGATCGCACGCGGCCTGGAGGCTATTGCCAGCGGCTACAGCCTGCGCTTCCCCGAAGATGTGGAGAACCTGGAGCACCAGTTCGAAGTCTACGATGGGCTGTATGCCTGGTGCCGCCTCGAAGCCGCCCGGGGCAAGTGAGGAAGTTGTTATAATCTACAGGCATTCTCCATTCCACGGTTCGAACGGAAAGAGGCTGACATGAGCGGCTACACCCACACCACCCGGGAATGCCCGGTCAATCAATTACACTCCGAACTCTCCCAGGCCGTCCGGGATTATTTTCAGACCCACCAGTTGGGCGACCCAGGGTTGGAGACGATCCGCTGCTGCGAAACCATCATTCGCAGGCAGGACTCCGGCAGGCTGGTCTCCCTTCTGGAAGGGGCCGGTGACACAACTGCCTACCTCGCCTTTCTACTGACCCCCGAGTTGCTCATCTGGGCCCGCAGCGGGGACAAGTCTGCCACCGTTGTGATCGGAGCCAAACTCACAGCCATTCAAGTCAAAGTCTTCGCAGCCAAACGCTCGAACAACATGCAGTTGGATATTTCCGGCTTATTGGCTTTTTCCAAGGAATATATCCGCGGCACCCTGGTGTTGGGCCCCGAACCCGCCGCCCAAAGCTTTTGTGAAGAAGTGGAGCGGATGGTCCTGAAGGAAAACCCGCCTGCCAAAAGGAAATTCCTCCGCTGGATGGGCGGCTGATCCTTTCCAGAGAGGCTGAAAATTTTTTATATTCCTGAAGCTCAAGGGGCGGCCGGTTGGTCGCCCTTTTTTTTATTTCCGGCATGGACTCTGCCCTCATCACATCATTGGGGTCGCGTCCGCCTGCACCACAGCGCTCTTCTGCTTCACAAGTCTCCCCTCTTTTTTGACTTTCCCCTTTGGGATTTCCTGGGCAGTTTGTCGAGGAGGTTGTTTATTTGATCAACGGTGGAAATGACTTCGTCGCTTTCGGTAAATTGCCCCTTGATCTCGTTCAATTGGGATTTTATCTTCTCGACCAACAAACTCCTTACGCGATCATTGGAAATATCCCCGGTAAATATTGGCAGAGTTTTGTCTTTATTGAATTTTTCGAGCATATACTTTTCGAGCTGATATTTGCTGACATTATCGGTTATCTTTTTATTTGCCGGTTCTTCCGTCACCATCCCCGCTTTGTCTTTATCCCCGAAAATATCCTGAATGTATTTCTTTAGATCGTCATTCTCTTGCTGGAGGGCCTTGATTTTTTCTTGTAGTTCAGCGATCAGGGCCCGGGCGCGTTTCTCGTCAAAGGGTTCTTTATCGGATATATTTTTCATGACTCGCCTCCTTATTACAAAATAGCCTTATCCCCTGGCTGCTTCCCGCCTCTTGATCTGTCCAGGCCTGGAAGCGTTCTTGTTGGCCTTTTCAAGTCACCCATCCTAAACTATCGTTGTTTCAATGATTATATGCCCCCCTCGGCATTAAAACAGTCAGAATATCCGCGCCGGCGTCAGGCAAGTTCGTGGGGATGCCCCGCATGAGGTCGTGACATTTCAGGCCAGGTATCCCAGCTGGCTTCCCGCGCGGCGTGATTATCGAATGAACGTAACGGTTACCAGGTGTCCTGGTTTCCACCTCGAAAATGCCGGATTATTTCGGCGTGAATTCTATTTCACCATATTGGAAAACGCCTCGTTATAGTCTTCGATGGCCGCATTGATGACCGCGTAGGCATGGTCCAGCCCGTACACCTCGTTGATCTGGACGGTCGGGTCCGTATCCGAAACGAGTTTGTATGTCGAAAAATAGTGTTCCAGCCGCTCGACCAGCACAGGCGGCAGATCCCCGATGTCGCCCGTCTTATCCCAGAACGTGTCGTTATTCAAGACGGCAATGATCTTATCGTCGGCTTCCTCGTCGTCGATCATCTGGATGCCTCCGATCACCCTGGCGGTCAGGACGATCTCCGACTTGGAGATGGACCGCTCACTGATGACGCAGATATCCAGCGGATCACCGTCTCCCCTCTTGGCGGTGGGAGACATGCGGCAGAAGCGATCCCCGCAGAGGGTTCGCGGGATGAAGCCGTACAGGGCCGGCGGCTGCGAAGAGGTCCGCTGGGGCCGGTCGATCATCAAATAACCGCTGGGTTTATCGACCTCATATTTGACCAGGTCGAACGGGGTGATCTCGATATAGGCGGTCACCAGGCGGGGCGGTTCCGGGCCCACCTCCAGCCCATGCCAGGGATGCGGCCGCCATAAATGGAATGATTTGTCCATGATTGCTCCTGCTAAAAACAAGTGAATACGATTGCTGACTAATTTTAGCCTAAAAGGGTTATAAATTTATAAGAAAGCCGTAAAGTCAAAACCCGCTTTGTGAAAGCCCTGGTTTGATGACATCTGCCTATGGGAGGCGCCGCAAAGATATGGTAAAAATAAAAGGGCGGTTAACAAAATTGTAAGTATGCTTTATAATGCCCGCAGACGCCATTTTAAGGGATAAGGATAAATAGAATGGTCAAGAAATTATTTATTGTTCCGGCCTCAATACTGATAATAGCAGGTATCCTGCTTATCGGGATAAGCCCTTCCCCCGCCTCCGCTGAAGCCATGCGCCTCGGCCCGGCGTTTTCTCCGGCCAACTTGCTGGTTTATCCGTATATCGGGAATACCACCGGCAGCTCGGCCGCCATCTCGTGGGCGACGGACACGTTCGGGAGCGGCGAAGTTCTTTTCAGCCCGGACCAGGGTTATGCCAACAGCCTGCCCGCCAACAGTGTCCTGGTGGACGGCCGCTATTGGTTCTCGGCAACTCTCATTGGGCTGGATGCCAGTACGACTTATTATTATCGCATCCTCCTGGACGGGACCGATCTGACCCCCTGGACGGAAGCCACTTTCACCACCGCCCCGGCAGCCGAGGCGAGCTCGTTCAGCTTTGCCGTGGTTGGGGATAACCAACCTGGCAGTTCGAGCGCCGCACCTTACCAGATGGCGCTGGATGTGGCTGCCATGATGAACCAGCAGCCGGAATTGAATTTCGTCCTCCACACCGGCGACACGATCTACGACGGCAGCGGCTGCACCGGATCCACCAGCGCCTGGAGCCAGTACGTCCGCAACCATTTCAACGTCTACCAGGCCATGTTGGGAAGGATGCCCTTCTTCACCGCCATCGGCAACCACGAAGTCCAGACCGGCGGCTGCGGTTACCCGGCCTATACCGGCGTGTTCAACCTGCCTGAAAATGCCCCGGCGGCTGCCACCGAGCAATACTATTCCTTCGATTGGGGGAATGCCCATTTCATAGTCCTGGATACCAACCAGTACTTCGGATCCACCAGCGCCGAATACAAATGGCTGGTGAGCGACCTGCAGACCACCACCCAGCCGTGGATTTTCGTTTCGGAGCACGTCCCCGCCTACAGCTCCGGGGACAGCGGCAGCGATTCCGCCGTCGATAGGTACCTGGTCCCCCTCTTTGAGACTTACGGGGTCGACGTGGTCTTCAACGGCCACGATCATGACTATGAACGGACCTGTCCCATCCGCAGCGGCGCCTGCACCACCACCCAGGCCGGCGGGGTGGTCTACTTCACCAACGGCGGCGGCGGGGCTTACACCTCCAATGTGGGCAGCAGTTGGTTCACGGCCCTGAGCATCCGTAAATATGAATTCCTGAAAGTCACTCTGAACGATTGCCGGCTCCAGTTCACCGGCATCGACCGGTATGGGGCTATATTCGACACCTATTCGATCGACCGGTGTGGACCGGTCGATCCCACCGCCACTTCAACGCCTACCCAAACTCCCACCTCCACCTCTACCACCGATCCCAACATCACCCCCAGCGCGACTCCCGAGATCTCCGCCGGGCCCTTCCGGTTCATCTCCTGGAGCGACGGCCAGAGCGAAAGCTACAATGTCTCCAACACGGCCGGCCAGGCGAATGCCTTGAACCCGGCTTTCACCATCTTCAACGGCGACCTGGAGGATTCCGGCGTGGACCAGGCCGAGATGGATTCGATGAATGCCGCCCTGGGTAACCTGGGTGCCAGGACCTTCCTCGTCCGCGGTAATCACGACGACCACATTGCCAACAGCGCCGGCCTGTGGGAAGACTATTACACCGCCCTCAACAAACCTCTTCCCGCCGGTGTGACGAACTACGTGGAAATGGACCCAAACTTGACTTACTTGAGTTATTCGTTCGATTACGGCAACTCCCGCTTGATTGGGCTTGACGTTGTTGACGAGGCCGAGACACTGACCGGCGCCCAACTGGCGTTCCTGGATGGCCGTTTGGCGGATGCGGAGGCCAGGGGCCTGACCCACGCGTTCATATATTTCCACAGCCCTGAATATTGCGTGGAGAGCACCCATTGCGGCTGCTCCGCTAAAAATGACGGCTCCTGTACGCCCGCCGGCCTGGTCAGCATCATCAATAACCACCCGATAGTCTCGGCTACCTTCCACGGGCACGAGCATATCCTGGGATGGGCCCACATGGACAGCGCCAGGGTGGCCGGCCTGACCGGCAGCTATGAGGAATTCCTCACCAGCCCGGCCGGCGGATGGACCTACAACGAATACGTTTATCCCTCCAGGATGGATTATTACTATCCCGATATGAGCAGTTCACAGGGGTTTGCCGCGATCGATGTGGATGGACCCACCTTCACAGTCAGCTTCTACAAGGTCGGAGTCACCAACCCGGTCTGGTCCAGATCCTTCACCAAGGGCGAACCCACTCCGACCGGCACGCCAACGAATACTCCGGCCAACACAACCACTTCCACCAGCACCCCCACAAGAACGCTGACGTCCACGCGTACCTATACATTGACCGGAACATTCACCGGCACTTCCACGAGAACCCCTACAACGACGCCGACCCATACATTGACCAATCTTCCGACGGCTACATTCACACCTACATTTACAGCCACGCAGACCTTCACCGGGACAGCCACCGTAACCCTAACACTCACACCGACTTACACACTGACCGCCCTTCCGACTGCAACGTTCATACCCACAGCTACATACACACCCACCGATCTTCCGACTGACCCATTTACACCCACCTTCACTGTCACGCACACCTCCACTTGGACCGCCACCGGAACCTTTACACCCACGGTTACCTACACACCCACCGATCTTCCGGCTGCCACATTCACACCCACTTTCACCGCCTCGCAAACATCCACCTGGACGGCCACTGAAACGACTACGCCAACTCTGACACTACCGCCAACGGCTACAGGAACTGCAACGGCCTCACCGTCCCCCACACTTTCGCCCAGCGGGACCTTCTCAAGCACAACAACGTTCACCCGCACGCCTACAGCCACCCGGACCGCCACCCTTACCCGGACCCGCACCCGCACCCCGACAATCACCCGGACAAGGACATCCACACTGACGAGAAGGCCGACCCGCACCCCGGTTCCGACCCGTACCCGCAGGCGATAGACCCGCGTACCATCTCTCAGGAGTCCAGGCTTCGCAGCGTCCCCTGTGCAGTGGTAAGGCCCAGGATCAGTCAGGACACTCACGAGGTCCAAACATTTTCCCCTTTCCGCCTCGGCTATAATTAATGGGCGCGAGTCCCTATCATTTTTTCTGCGTGGGCTCTGTGGCGATTTCTGGCTCGAATTCGAAACATTACTGACATCAAAGGAGAATACATGCCCGCCTCCCACCGCTATCCCATCACCATAGAAGGTGAGACTGTAAAAATCGGCAGCGCCGCCGAACTGGCCGTAGCCCTGGACGTGCTCCAGGGCCAGTATGACCGGGAAGTGCTGACCCAATTAAAGCCGCAGCTCCCCCGGATCATCCCGCAGGCCAGGGACTTCCTGGCTGTAATGAAATCCCTCTCCGCCGTGGATCAGATCTTCCTTATCGAAGCTCTCGGCCCGGAGCTACCCCGTATCTTGCAAGAATCAAGGTTCCTGCGGGACCTGCTGGCCACCCTGGCGGACGTCCGCGTCGAGACAGCCTTGATCTCCACGCTGGGTACGACCGGCTTGCACTACCTCCTTGTGACCGTGAAAGAGCTGGCGGAAGTCCTGGAATGGGTCTACGGCCAATGCGATCGGCTGGTGCTGGACCTCTACGGCCTGGACTTCATCCAACGCCTATGCCGGGATGCTGCCGGCCTAAGCGATCTCCTCCGCAGCCTGGATCATGATTTGCAGGAGGATCTGATCGAGCAGTTGGGGTGGGAATTCTGCCTGGGCCTGGTCCACGATGCGCAGGATTTGACCTCCCTTCTGCGAGCCCTGCCGGCTGCATCGAGCGAACGCCTTCTGAAGCACTATACCCCTTCCCAATTGAGAGAACTCATCGGCAACGCTCACGACTGGGCGAACCTTTATCACCGCCTCGAACCGGCGGAAGCAGACTACATTTCCAACCGGCTCGGCCTGGCCCTCCCGGAAAGGACCTCCCATGCCTAATGAATCCATCCCCACCTGGAAGCGCGATCCCACCCGGCCCGGCTCCCTCCAGCCGCTAAAGGGCAGCAAATATGAGCTGATCGATGCCCACCTGCATGCGGTCAATTTCATCCAGGAGACCCCCGGCGGAGAAGCGCTGATCGATTGCATGGACCGGGCTAACGTCAGCAAGGCGGTCATCTTCGGCCTGCCGGTCAGCAAAATGTGGGCCGCCTGGGACCGGGAAGCCCCGGATTATTACCTGGCAAGCGACTCGCCCTGTTATTACTACGGCTACACCGACGTGATCGTGGCTGAGATGGTCCGCTCGCTGCCCCCAGTAAAACAAGCCCGGCTTTACCCTCTGATCTGCGGCTTCAATCCGGTGGACGGCTATGCACTCCGGCATGTGGAAAGGCTCTATGCCCAATATCCCGATATTTGGAGCGGGATTGGCGAGATCCTCCTCCGCCACGACGACCTGACCGCCTTCACCTTTGGGGAGAATGCCCGCGCCAACCACCGGGCGCTCTGGCCGGTTTACCAGTTTGCGGCCGACCACGACCTGCCGGTGCTGCTGCATCACAACATTACCTCGGTAACGAAAAACGACCATCCGGTCTACCTGTGGGAGCTGGAGGAGGCCGTCAGCGACTTCCCCCGCACCCGCTTCATCTTTGCCCACTGCGGGATGAGCCGGCGGGTGAATGTGCCCTTCTATTACCAGATGGTGGACCGTTTGCTGGCCCAATACCCCAACCTGTACGTTGATTATTCCTGGATCATTTACGATGTGGTCATCTGCCCGGAAGGCAAGCCCGACCCGGATTGGCTGGCCCTGACGGAAAAATACAGCTCTCGCATCTGCCTGGGCTCTGACCTGGTGACCCACTTCGAGCGGCTCGGCCCGGAGCTGCAGCGCTACGACGTATTTCTCGACCAGCTCAGCCAGGCTGCCCGGGATGACCTTTGCCGGAATACGGCTGAGGGCCTGTACGGCGGCAATAAAGGCAGGGTGGCCGCGCAGCCGCTGTCGGCCGTCCCGGAATGGACGGTGTAGGACAAATTGTCAATTTGTCCTGTTATAGGACGGTTGAAACAGGAGGCAGAGTACGATGAAAGAGAAACGGATAGTGGTGGCCTACGCCACCAACTCAGGCAGTACGGAAAATGTAGCCAGGATCATCGGGGAGGAACTTGGCAAAGATGGTACACCCGTCGATATTCGCCGGGTTGAAGAGGTGAAGGACCTTTCTCCCTATTCGACCGCAATCGTGGGCGGACCCATGATCATGGGCTGGCACCGGTCTGCCCTGAAATTTATCCGCCGGCACAAGGGTGAGCTCAGTCACATGCCGGTGGCATATTTCTTCACCGCCCGCAGCCTGACCCAATTGAACGAAACCGAGGTCGGAGGTATTCCGGTCAGCCTCGATCCGACCCTGGCCCAGCCGCCCAAAGACCCGGCTCACCTCAGCTTCAGGGAAAATTATGCCACCGTGAAGAATTACCTTCGCCCTGCATTGAATACCGCCCGGTCGGTCAAGCCGGTCAGCGCGGCCTTCTTCGGCGGCGTCCTGAGGATGTCCAACCTGAAATGGTGGCAGACTATTTTTGTGCTCCTCATCGTCCAGGCCAAGCCGGGAGGCGAGCATAACGAGGCGTTCATCCGGGAATGGGCCCGATCCGTTCAGGGGAAAATATAGACATCAGATTGGGTCAGCACCATACCCCATTTTTACGTCGATCTTCTTTTGGTTTCAAAATAGAACCTATCCGAAAATTCTGGAAGAACCGTATTTTGAGTGTGGGCGGCTCCGCCGCCCACACTCAAAATACGACAGCCTCCTTATTTTCGGAGAGATATTAAATGTAATATTATAAAAGTGGTATAAATAAAGGGACAAAATAACAAGGATCACCGGGAGATGGATAATGGAAAACATAAATCATTTGAATAGTTATCTGGCTCTCTTGAAAATAAGGCAGAAGGCCTATTATCGAAATGTATTCATCATGGGTGGAATGCTTTTTGTTGTGTTTATTTCCACTACCGGAACCCTGTTGCTGACCGAATGGAATCGACGATCTATCTGGCTCATGGGCATATTCGATGTACTTTTCACCATTAATTTTTTGATGACCTGGGCCAGGTACCAAATCACCCATGAAGAAATTGAATTGATCACAAACCTGCAGCTTCGGGATTAAGGCACTGCAAGGCTCCTGACTATAGTTTACACTCCTTTTTTCAGTGAATTACTTTTTGTATTCTCATCAAACTCAGTTAAAATCACTCCATGAAAAAATCAGAATTTATCCCTAAAATTGCCATGTCCATCCAGGCTCACCCGGATGACCAGGAGTTCACCGTGGCCGGCACGCTGGCGAAATGGGCCCGGGCGGGTTGCAAGGTCGTCTCCGTCATCATCACCAGCGGCGATGCCGGCTCGAACGAGGTCACGAAAAACGCGGCTTATAAGCCCGAGTTGACGGTCCTGCGGGAAGCCGAGCAGCGCGCCGCCAATGCCGTCCTCGGCATCCAGGAAACCATCTTCCTGCGCTATCCGGATGGAGAGCTCGAGGCCACCATGGCTCTGCGGAAGGACCTGACCCGCCAGATCCGGCAGGTTAAACCGGAGGCGGTCGTCATCGGCGATCCCCAGACCGTCTTCTACGGCAACGGGTACATCAACCATCCCGACCACCGCGCCGCCGCCCAGGCAGCCCTCTATGCAGTCTTCCCCTCCTCCGAAACTCGCCTGATCTTCACCGACCTGCTCGAGGCCGGCTATGAGCCCCACAAGGTCCGCCGGATCTATGTCCACGGCGCCGAGAATACCGATACAGTGGTGGATATCACCGCCACCATCGACGCGAAGATCGAGGCGCTCCGGAAGCACGCCTCCCAGTTGGGAGAGTGGGATCCTGAGAAGATGATCCGGGATTGGGCCACGGACGAGGCTAAAAAGAAGAAAAAGCTGCAATACGCCGAAGCCTTCAAAGTCATGATCAATGAGGATGATGTCGCCGAGAACTGAGGCTGTAATGTGAGAGGATATCTCGCACAGTCTCCCTGAATACCCCTCCAATCATACCAACCGGGTGATGACCCGCAACCTTGGGACCCAGTCTTAAAAGCCCCCAAAGGAAATTAATAGATTAAAGGCGAGCGACTTAATACCGCTCGCCTTGGTTCTTTGTGTATTTAACTCTCTTTCTTCACTCCCAGCAGCGTCAGCGAGCTCAAAGCAAAGAGAACCGCATAGCTGGCAAAGATGGCGAAATAACCCAGGCCCGGTTTGAATGAGTTCAATTGGTCGGCGATCACTCCGCCAATGCCGGCCCCAATGATCCCGGAGCCGGCCCCGGCCAGGTTCGAGATACCCAGGTAACGCCCGGCTTCAGCTTCAGGCACCAGGTCGGTCCCAAGGGCCCAGTTGGCGGTCATGAAGAGACCCGTTGACAGTCCGATGATCGTCCCGGCCACATAGAGCATGGCCAGGTTCGGCAGCCAGATGGTGCTGAGCAAGAGAACGCTTCCCACGGCCGCGATCACACCACTCCATCCCACCAGGGCTTTGCGCCCGATCTTGTCCGCCAACCAACCGCTCGCCAGGGCGGTTACCACAATGAACACTCCAATAATGGCAGTGAGAGTGCCGGTCAGGTCGGAGGCAGCCTTATCGCTAATATTGAAAGCATACATGACAAAGTAAGAAGATCGATCCCTGGATGGAAGTGGCCGCGGCCAGGAACATCAGCCGGTTGGCGATCCACCAGGTGAAGGAGGACCGCCGGCGGGCATCCTTGCCCAGGGTGGCCAGCGAGCCGGCCCACACACCTGCCACCACCGCCACGATCATCATCACCCCGCCGCCCACCCCGATGGCCACCGCCTGGGCCAGTGAATAGCTCCCTTGCTTTGCAAGCGTGAGGGGCACACCGCTGACCCCGCCTGTGATCAGGCCCGCCAGGCCGCCGACAATCCCGCCCCCCACTACTCCTGCGACCGCGCCGATGGCAATCCCGGCCAGCATTCCCAGAACCCGCAGCATCGGCGGCCAAAAGGGGACATCCGGCCTTTCCTTGAGAGGTGTTTCTTTGACGAACACCAGGGTGATCAGGGTCACAACCAGGAGACAGGCACCCGTGGCGAAGATGGCCCAATCCAGGTGGCCGGCTCCGACGAGCTTGGCGATGGTCAACCCCACCAGGATGATCGGCAGCAGTTCCATGACCGATTTCACCGCCGAAGCCCGGCCACGTTCATCCTCCGAAGCCAGGTCGGGGATGAGGCCTTGCAAGGGTCCGTGAGAGATATTCGAGGAGAATTGGATCAACAGGATGGATACCAGCAAAGCCACATAAGTCTGCGAGAGTGCGATGGCAGCCAGGAAAACGCAGTCGAAGATCGCCCCGATGAGGATGTAAGGCCGGCGCCGCCCGAACCTTGACAGGGATCGGTCGCTCATCAAGCCGGCTGCCGGCTGGACCAGCATGGCAATGACCAATCCGGCCGAGCGTAAAGCCCCCAGGGCCGTATTCTTGACCGCTTCGGGAACGAACAGGCCGACCATATAGGGCATGAAATAGGAGCCGATGGCCGTATTGCGGATGTTCAACCCCAGCCAGAAGATGTTGATAGTGATGTAATCGTACCAGCGCAGGCGTTTCAGGGGTTTTGCTTCCACCTGAGCCGGGTTGATGGGTTGATTGGCTTCTTGTTCGATGATCGCCATCGGAATACTCCTTAGCCTGGATATGATCATGGTTGGATTTATTCTATATTCTCGTCCGCTTCGGGCATCGCCTCAGCGTGAGATGATCGGAAGGTATATTTTGTTGTCATAATCCGGAAATGCCGCTTCCCCAGAATCGGGATCGACCATCAACATACTGGCATTCACCGCTTCGAAATCATTGCCGGTGAGGATATCCAGATCATGGAGCATTTCGTTGTCCCACGACTTATCCGGCGCGCCGGAAATGTACCAGGGAGAGCCGTTATCTGCCAGGATGATCCCATAGATTTTCATGGCCCGCAGGATCACTTGTAAGTTCGGGTCAAATCCCGAAATGTTATATGAAGATTTCAAGCGGAAACGAGCTCCCATGGGAGGCGGCCGATGGATCGGGGTCGCTTTCCGTTTCATGGCGGGCAGGCCAGATATATCCAGTAAGTCTCGGAAGCGGTGAAGCGGATCGCATGGTTAATGACACCGGCAAGCCACTTCCTCGTAGCGGACCAGGCCCGGCAGGATGGGCAGTCCGGCCGCATCCGCGGATGTCCATGTATCAGGACGGAGAGCATTCGAGGCCAGGTCCCAGATGGCTCCGGAACCGGCGTGCCAGGCGCCTGAACCTTTATTGGCAGCGTAGAGTTCATACAATTTACAGGTGCTGCTGTCGACGATCAGAAGATGATGATCACTGCCATATTCGATGAGTGGATTGGAAGGTATAGGATACGGACCCGTATCCAATTCATCCCGCATTCATCAAATGTAACCGTGTACCTTTGGTACTCCCGCATTGACAACGTTATACGGGATGCCGATGGGACGTCCTCCCACATTGAACCAAAATCCATGTGGAAATCCCGTCGACCGGCCAATGGAATTGATCCATGTATCCGAATGAATATCCAGCGGTAAGGTATCGACGGGAGTGTTCCAAATATTATTCGTGGGATACATTGAACAGCCGCCAATGGATTGGCCTTTTGGAAGAGCCTCGGAGCGGGCTGCAGGTGGATGAAATAGAAGGCAAAAGACCGCTAACAAGACCAGCGCTTTATTCATAAATGATCCAAGCCTCGTTTTCATACAGGGGCTTGTGCTTGACTTGAAGTTCAACGATCAAACTGGAGAAACCTTCATTTTTCATAACCATCAGGTAAGTATATTTAAATTGACCCCCTTGCGTCCATTCTTCCACACAAGCCATCGTTCTACAAGCCTGTACCCTGCTCAATTGGCTTACCCGTGGGTTGAACTGATCCGCCAATGTCCATTCCAGACCCTGCAGCGTGGAAATACTATGTCGATAGGTCAGGGAAGGAAACCATTCCTGAACGGCGTCAACCATCACTTCCTGATTGCCGGTCAGGACGAGGAACTTACTATCGGCAGGTGTGTTAGCTTCCACCCAGATAAAAGCTTGCCTGGCCGAATCCGGAAGGACAGTTTTCGCAATCGTGAACGAATAAAAAGCACATTCCACGAACAAGTAAAACATGCCCACCAAAAGAAGCAGGGACGCCTGGGGAGTTTGTATGTTGGCCAGCGCAGCCGCCCATTTTTCCCGTTTTTTGAACAAAGTCCTTATCAGCTTGATCAGTTCTTCCCAACCCAGCCCCGCCATTAAAGCAAAAGGATACAAAGAAATAGCCGCAGCACTACGTGGCTCCGTCAAGTAAGGAAGGACCATCCAGGCTATGAGGAAATAGTTCTTTTGACGAATCGCAGCATAGGCACCCATCAACCGTAAAACTGTGACTATTGGGATATAGGTCGCTAAAGCCAAAAAATCTCGCAACCAGGCCAGAAGGATAGGCGTGCCATAATATCCGCTGTGAAAAGCCGACAAAATCGGTTGAACGCCATGCTGGATTAACAGGGGGATCCACCAAACCGAAGTCAGTATGGCGGTTATCCCTGCCACTGCCGCGGCTCGCAGGCTGTTGCCCCAGCTCCTCCCAATCAACAGCCAGGTTAATGCGCAGATAGCGGCTGTATGCAGAGCCACTTCAGGATGGCTGAGGATTGCCATTGAACAAGCCATTGCGGTCAGAAGAAGGTATTTGAGGTTTTTTAGCTCAAAAAGTTTTAGGAGGGCATATACCGAGAATAAAAGGAAGAAACCTCCCAGTGAACGTGAAAGACCTCCCCCCATGATGAACCAGCTATATGAACCCGGTAATAAGGCATAAAAGGCGCTTGCCAGCGCGGCCGGCTCAGGCCGCTTAAACACGCAGGTCGCCATTTTGTAAAACATCGGGATGGAGGCGATGTTTATACAGGCAGGGAGCCACCTCAACAAGGTAATTTCCGGGAGACGGGTGACAAAGTGAAGGGCCGCCACCAGGTAAAACCCCAACGGTGGGTAGAAATATGGGATACTGGACAAGTTATACGAGGTGGTGGCAGGCAGTCGAAAGCCATTGGCAAACAGCTCCTGGATCATCGTATAGAACATCCCGCCGTCGTTGATCGGGAAATCGGAGATGATGACCGGTGCCAGGCGGACCAACCCCCCAAATAACAGGGCCAGCAAGAAGATGATTTGATGCCACTTTAATTGACGCAAATAAGTTTTCATCTACTGAGTTCTTTATTCTCCGATGATCTTGATCAATACGCGTTTGCGCCGCCGGCCGTCGAATTCGCCGTAAAAGATCTGCTCCCACGGACCGAAATCCAGCCGGCCGCCGGTGACCGCCACGACTACTTCCCGCCCCATCACCTGGCGCTTCAAGTGAGCATCCGCATTCTCCTCGCCGGTGCGGTTGTGCCAGTACTTCCCCAGCGGTTCGTGCGGCGCCAGGCCCTCCAGCCAGGCCTCGTAATCATGATGCAAACCGGATTCGTCATCGTTGATGAACACCGAGGCGGTAATGTGCATGGCATTCACCAGCACAAAGCCCTCTTGCACACCGCTCTCCTTGAGCGCCGATTCCACTTGCGGGGTGATGTTCACAAACCCGATCCGGTTGGGTAGGTCGAACCAGAGTTCTTTACGGAAGGATTTCATCTGATCTCCATCCTTATTTATCTAGCCAGCCTCAAGGCGTCGTCCCAGTCGGCAGGGGGATTTATGGATCCCCCCATTCAATATACTGGCGAATAGAATGACGGCTGATATCGCTGCCAGGATGAAGGTATACCTGGCGTTTCTTGGGCCAGGTTTATTCCTGGGGAGTATTCTTCTCTACCACCACCGTCGCTTCGCCGATCAACGCAGCCACCGCCCCCACTGCAGCCAGAGTAGGCGCCAGGACCGCCCCGACCACACCCAGAGTCATCGGGAACTCGATCAAGGTTTTGCCATCCTTATTCTTGATGATGATCCGGCGGATATTGCCCTCATGGATCAATTCTTTGATCTTGCCGAGCAATTCCTCGCCGTTGATATGGAATTCTTCCGTTTTGTAGTTTGACATAGGAACCTCCTTGATATACATCTAAATCTATTATCCCACTTTTTCCAATTTTCCTCGTATCGGCGGAGTAGATTTGGGTTATATATTCTATAATAAGGGTATTACTATATCCCCACATCGGACTCTTCTGGCCGGGGACGATCGCAGGCCACAAAATCGAATCTCATTCCGCTCGCAGGAGACTCTCATGGTCAGCATCGAAAAGGTGGATACCGGGAATAAGAAACAGGTTAAACGGTTTGTTCAATTCTATTATGACCTTTATCGGGGCTGCCCGCAGTGGGTCCCGCCCCTTTTTGGGGATGCATATCTGCCGCTAAACCGGAAAAAGCATCCTTTCTACGAGCATTCCGAGGCGGATTTCTTCCTGGCAGTGCGGGACGATCGGGTCGTGGGCCGCATTTGTGTGGGTGTGAACAAGCTTTTCAACGAATACCAGAAGGTTAAAAAAGCCCAATTCTATTTCTTTGACGCCATCGATGACCTGGAAGTCGCCCGGGCGTTATTCGAAGCCTCGTTTGATTGGACTCGCCAGAGGGGTCTCGATACCATGGTCGGGCCCAAGGGCCTTTCTCCTTTCGACGGCTACGGCCTCCTTGAAAGAGGTTTCGAACACCGCCAGATGATGACCATGATGACTTATAACCATGAATATTATCCGAAACTGGTCGAAGCGCTCGGTTTCGAAAAGGAAGTGGATTTCGTTTCCTGCTACCTCCCCGCGGACGCCTTCAAAATCCCCGAGCGGGTGGAGCGGATTGCGCAACGGGTGCTGCAGCGTGGCAACCTGTGGGTCAAGGATTTCACGACTAAAAAGGAACTTGTAAACAATTGGGCCCAGCGGATCGGCCGGGCCTATAACAAAGCCTTTATCAAAAACTGGGAATATTACCCCTTCACCCAGGGAGATGTGGATTATGCCGTTCAGAATGTCTTCATGATCGCAGACCCCCGCTTGATCAAGCTCATCATGCATGGTGATGATATCGTCGGTTTCTTGTTTGCCTTTCCGGATGCCTCCGCCGCCCTCCAGCGCGCCAAGGGTCACCTTTTTCCTTTTGGAATCTTCGACCTTCTCCTGGATATGAAACGGACCAAAACGGTCTCGGGCAATGGCATGGGCGTGTTACCCGAATTCCAGGGGATTGGCGGCAATGCCCTCCTTTATTACGAGATCGGCAAGACCATCCTGGATAATTATGATTTTAAATTCGTGGAGATGACCCAGGTAGCCGAAACCACCCACCAGATGCGGGCGGATCTCAAGAACCTGAACGGTGTGGAATACAAGAATCATCGGGTCTACCGTAAAGTGATTGGATAAGTTCATTTTCCTCCCGGAGCCTGTTGACTTAAAATAGATCGACCTGATGTCCGGACCCTCCGGGAGGTTGGTTCAAACTCCTTCCCTCAAAATCCCTTATTAAATCAAAAACCCGCCATTAGTCTGGCGGGAGGTTTTTTTCAGAGGTCTACGATTTCAGAGGATGGTCACGTTGGCGGCCTGTGGGCCTTTGTTGCCCTGTTCTACTTCGAATTCGACCTTCTGGCCTTCATCCAGGTTCCGGAAACCGTCACCCTGGATGGAAGAGTAGTGGACAAAAACGTCCGGGGCATTTTCCCGGGAAATAAACCCGTAGCCCTTGGCGCCATTGAACCACTTCACTGTTCCGACGATACGATCAGACATACTATTGCCTCCTGTGGCATAACGATAAAAATGGTGTGTCAGTGCGGTTCCCCATCGGGCGATCTTCTACAATGAAATGACCCGAGCAAGAAGCCTCGAGTCACCTTTGTTCGTCTTTCCAACGTGAACTTCCTGACATCTTTCAACCTTGATGATAAATCCGATAATATTAGCCGTCAAGAGCGAATTTCGACCCGCAGGGCCATTTTTTATAGCCCTTTGGTAATGGCCCAAATATCACCCCTTTTAAGGTATGATTAAATATCGTCTGATCCGTCCATTCCAATCGAGGTCGAGATGCCCGAATTCGAATTCCATGTCTCCCGCAAGGCTCGCCAGAAATACCAGTTCGATGAAACCATCTTTGCCTTGAATGGGAATGTGGTTCTGGCTGATTTCTCCGCCGCCCGCCGTTTCGCCGAGCGGATGACCCTGGTGCGCGGCTATCCCGTTCCGGCCTCCCACATCAACGCCATGGGGCTGATCGATGAGATCCTCCATCTCCTCGTGCGGGATTATGAAAAACGCAATCCAGGAGCCATGCAGCGGGCTCTCCAGACTGCCCGGGAAAATTCTGATTCCAGCCTGCTCCGGTTTACCGAAGAATTTCCTCCTCTGCCGGTATACCGGGGAGAATTGCTGCCCGGCGACTATCTCCAGCGGGATACAGGCGGTCGCCCAAACCGGGTTTCGACGCTGGAAGAGATGTTGATCCTTCACATCACCAACCAAAACCCAGCCGTGCAACCTTACAAGGAATTATTCGACGAAGAAGCCCTCAAACAGAACAGCTCCTATGAGCAAACCGTCCGCACGTTAAGGAACTTCTTCCAAAACCAGATGCCGTTTTCCATCAACATGGAGACCGGAAAAGGCGAGTCATTGATCGATGTGCTCCTGGCTCCTTCGTTGCACTCGCCTACCTCCTTGATGGGCCAGTTGGAATATTTGCTCGAGCGTTGGCGAAATGTCCTTGGCGAGAGTTTTGTCAGCCGCATTCTCCGCGGCATCGACTTTGTTCAGGAGGAACGCATCCGTCATACCGGCCCGGGTGGAGGCAACGGGAGCGCGCCTGTGTTGACCTTCACCGGTCACGACTATACCGAGTATGAGCGTTTCAGTCAGGATAAGGATTGGATGCCGCGCCTGGTATTGATTGCCAAAAACTCCTACGTCTGGCTCGATCAGTTGTCCCGTAAATATCAGCGTGCCATCAACCGCCTCAACGAAATTCCCGACGAGGAATTGGAGCTTTTGAAACAGCGGGGTATCACCGGCTTGTGGCTGATCGGCCTGTGGGAACGCAGCTCCGCTTCCAAGAAGATCAAGCAAATGATGGGCAGCCAGGATGCAGTTGCCTCTGCTTATTCACTGATGGATTACCAGATCGCCAGCGACCTGGGCGGTTGGGAAGCCCTGCAGGATCTGCGCTGGCGCGCCTGGCAGCGGGGAGTCCGACTCTCCGCCGACATGGTCCCCAACCATATGGGCATCGATTCGAATTGGGTTGTAGAGCATCCGGATTGGTTCCTATCTTTGCCCTATTCCCCTTATCCAAATTACTCTTTCGATGGAGCCGACTTGTCGAACGACAGCCGGACCGGCATCCAGATCGAAGATCATTACTATGACAAGACTGATGCCGCCGTGGTTTTTAAGCGGCTGGATCGCTGGACAGGCAGCAGCCGTTACATCTATCATGGCAATGACGGCACTTCCATGCCCTGGAACGACACGGCTCAATTGGATTTTTCGAAGGCTGAGGTGCGTGAAGCCGTCATACAAACCATTCTGCACGTCGCCCGCAATTTCCCCGTTATTCGTTTCGACGCGGCCATGACCCTCGCCAAAAAACACATCCAGCGCCTTTGGTTCCCCGAGCCCGGCCAGGGAGGCGCCATCCCTTCTCGCTCCGAGCACGGCCTGACCCGGGCCCAATTCGATGCCGCCATCCCGAACGAGTTCTGGCGGGAGGTGGTGGATCGCGTGGCCGCGGAGGTCCCAGATACCCTCCTGCTGGCAGAGGCCTTTTGGCTGATGGAAGGCTATTTTGTCCGCACGCTGGGCATGCACCGGGTTTACAACTCCGCCTTCATGCATATGCTCCGCGATGAAGACAATGCCAAGTACCGCCAGGTCATGAAGAATACTCTCGAATTCGATCCGCAGGTCCTTAAGCGGTATGTGAACTTCATGAATAACCCCGATGAAAAAACCGCCGCCGAACAGTTCGGCACCCAGGATAAATACTTTGGGGTCTGCACCCTGATGATGACCCTGCCGGGCCTGCCCATGCTGGGCCACGGGCAGATCGAGGGTTACCGCGAAAAATACGGGATGGAATATCGCTATGCGAAATGGCAGGAGAATGTAGACGAAGGGCTGATCAGAGGCCACGATTGGCGCATCTGGCCGCTCACCCACCGGCGCCACCTCTTCGCTGAAGTGGATAACTTCCTCCTCTACGATTTCTTCGTCCCCGAAGGCCATGTCAACGAGGATGTTTTTGCCTATTCCAACCTCTTCAGGAATCCTCAAAATCCCGCCGAGGTCGAACGCAGCCTGGTCCTCTACCATAACAAATACGCCGAGACTCGCGGCTGGATCAAAACCTCCGCCGCCTATATGGATAAAGCCTCTGGCAACCTGATCCAGCGCCAGTTGCCTCAGGGGCTCGAGCTGCCTTCCAGCGGATATGCCATTTTTAAGGAATATGTCAGCGGCCTGGAATATATTCGTCCCTGCCACGAACTGACCGAAAAAGGATTGTACGCCCTGCTGGGAGGCTATCAGTGCCAGGTGTTCCTGGATTGGCGGATCGTCGACGGGGACAATTGGAAGACCATCTTCGAAGTCCTCAATGGTGCCGGCGTCCCCTCGATGCAAGCCAGATATGACGAGCTTTTTGCCGTCAATGTCGAGCCGGTCCTGAAAAAAGCCGCAGTAAAAAAGAAACGAACCCCCGCAATAAAACCCGTCAAAAAGACGGTCGAAAAAGTCCAGCCAGGAAACCGGCCCCGAAAACCAAGCCAAAAACCGGGCCAAAGAAATAGGAGTAACATGGCTTCTCGAAAAATTTCTCGCCGGGATTTTCTCAAGACGACCATTACTGGAGCAGGCCTGGTGGGTCTGGATGGTTTGTTGGCTGCCTGCGGCTATGACCTGAAGGGACCACTGCCCTCCGCCAACACACCTTCCTCGTCACCCGCGAACACTCCTACATATCCACCGCCCACCGAGGCGCCAACTTTACTATCCCCTGAGACCGCCACCGAGACGGCCCCCGCCGCCACAGAGACAGCCGTGATACCTGCAGAACTCGCAGTCGCTCGCGGCGGCGAACCGGAAGAAATGGTCCGCCGGGTGGTGGCCGCCCTGGGAGGCATGGAAAAGTTTGTCCCTTCCGGCTCTACCGTGGTCGTCAAGCCCAACATCTGCGTGGCCTCCCGTTCGTACGAGTACGCCGCTACAACGAATCCATGGGTGGTGGCAGCCCTCGTCAAGATGGCTCTAGAAGCCGGCGCTTCCTCCGTTAAGGTCATGGATAACCCATTTAATGGTACTCAAAAACAGGCCTATAAGGACAGCGGCATTCAGGAGCTTGTCGAAGCCGCCGGGGGACAGATGGTCGGCATGAATTCCTGGAATTATGTCATAACCAAGATTCCTGGCGCTAAAGTCCTCAAGCTGGCTGCAGTCCATGACGAGATCCTGAATGCGGATGTTCTCATCAACGTACCCATCGCCAAGAACCACGAGAGCGAAGCCCGCCTCACCCTTGGGATGAAAAACCTCATGGGCGTGGTCCAGGACCGGTCTGCCATGCACATCAGCCTGGTGCAGTGTATCGCCGACCTGGCTTCGCTGGTCAAGCCCCAGTTGACAGTCATCGACGCCGTCCGCATCCTCACCCGCAATGGACCCCGCGGCGGCCGCCTGGCGGATGTCCAGAAGCTGGATACGGTCATCGCCAGCCCGGATATAGTCGCCGCGGATAGCTACGCCGCCTCTCTCTTTGGGTTAACCCCGGCTGATATAGCTTATATCGGCATAGCCGCTTCCATGGGAATCGGCCGCAGCGACCTGGAGAATTTGAGGATCGAGGAAATCTCTTTGAACAGCTAATTTAGCGAAAGCAAGGCAGGCATGGCAGGTCAAAGGGCTCTTCAAAAAAAACCTGGCAATGCAGATCAACCTCGAAAAGAGGGCGGGAAATCCATCTGGACACAAGGCCGCCCACGAGCATTCATCCGGCGGGTCGGATGGACCCTCGCGGCCATCCTCCTCCTCGTAGCCGCCTTGTTCCTGGCGCTGGATGCTTGGCCGGCCTTTGGCGCTCAGGGAGCCAATCTGCTCAGGGAGGTCATCGGAGACGCAGCCGTCGCCAAAATGGAAATGGTCTACAACTCCGTCAGCGACAGCCTCCTGCATTGGACCTATGACCTCGGCCTGGCTGCGCCGGCTCCCGATTGGCAAGTGCTCCCCACAACGACCGCCTCTCCCACCCAGGTTTTGACGGTTACTGGCGCGCCTCGCTCTCCTTCTGGGACTCAGTCCGCGGAAGAATATCAGGCCACCCGGGCCTGGGCAGCTACATTCATTCCCCCTCCCGTCTATACCCCCACGCCCTTTTTCTGGAATCAGCCGAACGTTCCTCCGCTGGGCACGGTTCAGGGTGAAGGAGTTTGGTCGCCCTATATCCAGGATGCCTCCGGGCAGACCGTAGCCTATCGCACCTTCCTCCAGCCGGATCCGAACCGCCCCTACACCCTCGTGGCTGTGATTGCTATTGATCTGAACCATACCCGTTTGCATTTTGTCCTCGGCACACAAGATCCGTCTGCACCTGAAAGTCCTCCCCACTCCGGAATGATCCCCCTTACTGACAAAACTCTCAACGTGCTCCTGGCTGCCTTCAATGGAGGCTTTAAAGCCAGGCATGGTCAGTTTGGCTCTATGGCAGACGGTATTACAGCCCTGCCGCCTCGCAACGGGCTTGGAACCCTGGTTATTCATGAGGACGGTAAACTCGAATTGGGGGAATGGGGAAAAGACATCTTCATGACGCCTTCAATTGTTTCCTTGCGCCAAAACGGTCCCCTTGTGATCGCCCAAGGCCAGATCAGCCCTCGGATTTACAGTAATTCTCCGAAGGATTGGGGCTATACGGTCACTGATGTCTCCCCCACAGTCCGCTCCGGCATAGGCTTGAGCCGGGATGCCAAAACACTCTATTACTTTTGCGGTCCCAGCCTTTCCATGGAGATGCTGGCGAAATCCATGCAAACCGCGGGGGTATGGAACGGGATCCAATTGGACATCAATAATTACTGGGTCTTGTTCGTCAAGATCCAGACAGTCGGTTCCAAACTCATTCCCGAACCGCTCCTGCCCCGCCTGATGGTGGCCGCTCTCGACCGTTACCTTTACAATTCGTCCCGCGATTTTTTTTACATCACAACAATTAAAAAATAAAATCTTTCTTCTATTCTGAACTTCAATTCCAGTAACTTGTCATACAATCTGGGGACGAAAAGCGTTTGACGCAGGCCTTCATATGTTGTACACTTTTTACAATATCCTCTCCGAAAGGGCCCAGAATGAAAAAGAAACGCAATCTTTATCCCGTTTTTGTGATCGTCACATTTTTCTTCTTCACCCTGTTGCACCAAACCGACAAACTTCTGATCGGATCCTTGCAGATCCCCGTCAGCAAGACATTCCATCTCAACGATCTGCAATGGGGGTTGGTCAATACCGGCGCTCTCATCGTCGGGACCATTTTTTATCCCATTTGGGGATACTTGTATGACCGCTACTCCCGCCCAAAATTACTGGCGCTGGCCTCGTTAATCTGGGGTGCCACCACCTGGCTGAGTTCCATTGTCCGCACCTATCCGGCCTTCCTGGGCACCCGCTCCTCCACCGGCATCGATGACTCAGCCTATCCTGGTTTGTACAGTCTGGTCGGTGATTATTTCGGCCCAAAACTCCGCGGTAAAGTCTATGGTCTGATTCAACTAGCCCAGCCGCTGGGGTATTTATTGGGAATGGTGCTGGCGCTGATGATCGCCCCCAAGCTGGAGGGAGTGATCTTTCACCTGGAAGGCTGGCGGACCGTCTTCCTGATGACGGGGTTCTTGGGCATCATCCTGTCCATCATCATTTTCTTCGGCATCAAAGACCTGCCTCGAGGCACTGCCGAGCCCGAGTTCGAAGGGGTGCTGGAGATGAGCCAGGTGCGCTTCAACTGGGCTGCCTTGAAGAATGCCTTGAAGAAAAAGACGATGTGGTTCATCTTCCTGCAGGGATTTGCCGGTGTCTTTCCGTGGAACGTGATCACATTTTTCTTTATCGGCTACCTTCAGCTTGAGCGCGGCTTTGATGAAGCTTCCGTCCTGACGACCATGGGACCGGTCATTGTCATCCTGTCAGCGGGATACTTTATCGGCGGCGCCTTGGGTGACTGGCTTTTCAAACGGACCCACAAGGGACGCATCCTGGTATCCTCCTTCGGCGTGCATTCTGGGAGCGATTTTCCTGTTCTTTGCTCTGCGAACTCCCATAGCAGACAAGACCACCTTCATCATCCTGATGAGTTTGACCGCCTTGTTCATGCCATTCTCTTCGCCAAATGTGCTTTCGACGGTTCTTGATATTACCCTCCCGGAGGTACGCAGTTCGGCCCAGGCAGTGGAAAGTTTCGTGGAGAACAGCGGCGCGGCCCTGGCGCCCTTGCTCGCGGGAGCTATCGCCGTCGCAGCTGGCAGCAAGCAGTTCGCCATTATGACCGTTTGTATCTCGGCCTGGGTGTTGTGCTTCTTCCTCTATCTGGGCGCGCTGTTCTTTGTGGATGGAGATATCAAGTCTCTGCGGGCCCAAATGGCCGACCGGGCTTCCCAGAAAAAAGCCATCCAGGGCGATCAAAAAGAATTTCAACAACCTGTCTAAACTCCCAGGGGCGCCTGCATAAGCGCCCCTGTGGTTCTTAATCTGTCGAGATGGGCCATCAGGCACAGACCAGGATAAATGGACGCCATGGATGTGATCCAGGTTGATCTTCGTGTCCGCAAACAGGTGCAGGACTTTCTCTCCCTACCCATCCGCATCTATCGGGATATTCCTCAATGGGTGCCTCCCTTCGCCGGGGATGAGCGCCTCCGCCTCGATCGGCAGCGTTACCCTTTTTACAAACATTCATCTGCTGCGTTTTTCCTGGCTTACCGGGAAAAACGACCGGTGGGACGGCTGGCAGTGCTGGATCATCGTCTATATAATGAGCATAATCAGCAGAAGACAGCTTTCTTTTACCTGTTTGAATGCGAACAGGATTTGGAAGCTGCTGAAAAATTATTCGCTTCAGCAAGCGGATGGGCAAAAAACCGAGGGCTGGAAAAGTTGACCGGCCCAAGAGGCTTTACCGCACTGGATGGTCTGGGCATGTTGGTCAAGGGTCATGAGCTTCGACCTGCATTCGGTCTGCCGTATAATCCGCCTTATTATGTTGAATTAATCGAATCCTTGGGATTCCAGAGGGCGGGGGAGATCGTTTCCGGTTATTTGAGTAAAGCCTGCCGGTTCCCGGAGCGGATCCACGAATTAGCTGCCCGCATCCAGGCGAGGCGCGGCTTGCATATCGCCCGTTTCAGGACGCGGAAGGAATTAAGAAACACCCTCGGTAAATTGAAGGAACTATACAACGGCGCGCTGGCAGAGTTGGATGACGCTATCCCTCTGACTGAAGGCGAGATCGAATTTATTGCCAGCCAGATGCTCTGGTTTGCCGATCCGAAGCTGATCAAGATAGTGATGAAGGGGGAACGTCCCGTCGGCTTCCTGCTGGCTTATCCGGACATATCCGCTGCCCTGCAAAAAACAAAAGGGCGACTCTTCCCATTCGGCTGGCTTAGCCTCCTGCGGGAATTGCACCGGACCGACTGGATCAATATCAATGGCGCCGGGATGCTGGCGGAATTTCGTGGCCTGGGTGGGACGGCTATCCTCTACAGCGAGCTATTCAAAAGCGTCGTAGAAAATCCACGCTATTGCCACGTTGAGGTAGTTCAAATCGGCCTGGAAAATGACCGGATGCAGCGCGAGCTGGAGAACTTTGGAGTGGATTTTTACAAGGTCCACCGGATTTACCAACGAAGCTTATGATCCGATTGCGTGGTTTTAATCGGGCTGAATTAATCAAATAATTGATCTTCAAATGTCCTAATTCATCATTCAGTAAAGGAGCTTTCATATGGTCAAAATTGTCGCCGATACCACATCCGGCCTGCCCGGGGAAACCCTGAAAAAACTCAATATCGCCCTTATCCCTCAGATTGTCTGTTTCGGAGAAGATTCCTTCCGGGATGATACGGAAATCGATACAGCCACCTTCCTGCAAAAATTGAAGGCCTCTCCTCAGCTCCCCAAAACGGCCGCGCCTCCACCCGTTCTTTACTACCCGATTTTCGAACAGGCCCTCAAAGACGGTCAGGATGTGGTTGTGGTGGCGCCTTCCGCCAAAGTCAGCGGAACCGTCCGCTCGGCCGAATCGGCCGCCCAGGATTTTCCGGACCTGAAAGTCCACGTAGTGGATACTCAGACCGTCGCCGGTAACCTGGCCAGCCTCGTCCTGCAGGCACATGCATGGGCCGTCCAGGGAGTAGCCGCCGGTGAGATCGCCAGCCGTCTGTATGAATGGATTCCCCGCGGCCATCTCTTTTTCCTGGTGGATACGCTCGAATACCTGCAAAAAGGCGGCCGGATCGGCGGAGCCAGGGCCTTGTTGGGTGAAATGCTCCAGATCAAGCCCATTCTGTGCCTCAAAGAGGGCCAGGTGGAACCCTTCGAACAGCAGCGTACCAAGCGGCGGGCCCTGGCACGCCTCCTCGAAGTGACAGAAGAAAGATGTCCCAAAGGGCCGCAGGCGCATCTATGTGTCATGCAGGCCGGTGTTCTAAAAGAAGCGGAAGCGCTGGTGCTCGAATTAAAGGCCCGCATGAATGTTGCAGAAATACCCATTTACGAAATGCCGCCCGCCATCGTCACTCATGGAGGCCCGGGTATATTGGCTATCGGTTTCTTTGAAGCCTGAAATCCCCTATGGTATAATTCGCAGGCTAAAATATCGATGCAGAGAGTGGATAATTCTTTGGAAAGGCAATCTTCCTGGTGGGTACCGGTCTGGATTCTTACTAAATCTCCGGGCTCTCTATAAAGAAACTGCTCATTTCCTGATTTTCCACTCCTTTTATTCCCACAAACGTGGATCACCTTAAGGAGTTTACCTATGTCAGGACACAGCCATTGGGCAACCATCCGCAGGAAAAAAGGCGCCGCCGATGCCAAAAAAGGCGCCGTATTTACCCGCCTGGCCCGTGAAATCGTCATGGCGGCCCGTGAAGGTGGTGGGGATCCTGATTCCAACTTCCGCCTGGCATTGGCAGTCGAAAAAGCCCGTGCCGGAAACATGCCCAAGGAAAACATCGAGCGTGCCATCCATAGAGGTACCGGAGATGATAAGGACAGCGCCGTTTACGAAGAGATCACTTATGAGGGTTACGGCCCTCATGGCGTGGCGTTGGTCATGGACTGCGTCACCGATAACCGCAACCGGGCCGTTGCCGAGATCCGCCACCTGCTCGCCCGCAGCGGCGGGAACATGGCTGAGGCCGGCGCGGTCGGCTGGCAGTTCAAGCGTAACTCTTATTTCTCGTTTCCCGCCAGTATGTTGAGTTATGATAAAGCCTTTGAGCTGGCCCTTGACGCAGGCGCAGAAGATGTCAATGAAGACGACGACCATATCGAGATCATCGGTCCGGTGGATGCGTTCAAGCGTATCAGTGACTCGCTGAAAAAAGCTAATGTCGTTCCCGACGATGCCGAGTTGCGCATGATCCCCAAGCAGGAAATGGAATTACCCGTCGACCAGACCATATCCGTCCTCCGGGTGATCGAAGTCTCTTGAAGAGGTGGACGACATAGCCGCCGTCTTTCACAACCTCAAGATCCCGGATGAGGCCTGGGAAGCCCTGGAAGCGGATTAGCGTCAGATCATGCGGGTAATCTTGGGGATCGACCCGGGCACAGCTACGACCGGTTTTGGATTGGTGAGTGAACGGGAGGATGGCAGCCTGGAATGCCTCACCTACGGCGTCATCGTGACCCCTCCGAGTTTGCCGGCCCATCAACGCCTTTCCCTTCTATTCCACGATTTGAAGGATCTTATACTTCTCCACCACCCCGACGGGGTCGCGGTGGAGAAGTTGTTTTTTCAGACCAACGTGAAGACAGCCATTGCAGTGGGTCAGGCCCGCGGGGTGGTGTTGTTGGCCATCAGCGAGGCCAGCCTGGAGTTGGGCGAATACACTCCCAACGAGGTCAAGCAGGCCGTCGCCGGCTACGGCAGCGCCGATAAGAGACAGGTCCAGGAAATGGTAAAAGTTCTCCTGACTTTGGCAGAGATCCCCAAACCCGACGACGCCGCCGATGCCCTCGCCATTGCCATCACCCACCTGAACACTCATCATTATTGATTGCACCAAATCCCGTCGTAGGGGCGAACGGCGTTCACCCTCATTAACCCTACCGGCGACCCATCAACGATGTCCTCGCTCCCCTGAACACCCATCATTATTGAGTGCACCAAATCCCTCGTAGGGGCGAACGGCGTTCGCCCTCTTTGACCTTGCCGGCGGCCCATCAACGATACCTCACCACCCCCGCTGAACACCCCTCATTATTGAATGCACCAAATCTCTTGTAGGGCCGAACGGCGTTCGGCCTCTTTGACCTTACCTGCGATCCATCAACCCGATACTTTCAACATCACCATTGCTCATTTGATCTCTCTAAGGGGGAACTTGTGTAAAATCCCCTCCTATCGCACTCTAAACACACCCAATAAGGCTGGGAGCCCAGCCTGCCACTTCCCCATCTATCACCTGACAGGATGCATCGCCTCTTTTTGCCATACTCCATAAAGAACGCTATCTCATATCCGATTTAATGATTCTCTGACCTCAACTATCGGGTGGTAATAGTGTAGAATACCCTAATTAAAGATTTACCTTTCTTGAAATTTTCCATCGTGTTCCTTTGTGTCCTTTGTGATTAACCTCTTCCAATAGGTGTCCCATGATCGCTACCCTCCGCGGTGAAGTCACCCAAATTGAAGACAACCACATCATTGTCGAGACCGGTGGGATCGGTTTGCGCGTCGCCGTGCCCCGCCTGATGCGTGAAAAGGTCAAAACCGGTGAAGCTATCTTCCTCTTCACCCACCTGGTCGTCCGCGAGGACGCCTGGAGCCTGTACGGGTTCGACTCCCAGGCTGACCGGGAGTTGTTCACGACCCTCTTGAGCGTGGATGGGGTCGGTCCCCGCACTGCCCTGGCAGTACTGTCTACCCTCACAGTGGATACCGTTCAGCGGGCCGTCTTCAATGACGAGCCCGACCTGCTCAGCCAGGTTCCCGGCATCGGTAAAAAGACCGCCCAAAAGATGGTCCTTTACCTGCGCGACCGCCTCAAACCGGTCAGCGGCCTGGAGAGGATTGCCTCCATGTCTGACACCGATTCGGAAGTCCTGGCTGCCTTGACCGCCCTCGGCTATAGCGTTGTCGAGGCTCAGACCGCCATCCAATCCATTCCCAAGGGCGCCTCCCCCGACGTGGAAGAACGCCTCCGCCTCGCCCTCCAGCAATTTACGGGAAGATAAGCCAGATAGTCGAGAATTCTAATAGACTTATAGTCTCATAGTCTATTTGACGGATCACTATCAGACTTTTAGACTATAAGACTATGAGACTATGAAACTATAAGACTCGACTTGGAGGAATTTATGTTAGATAAAAAAATTGCTTTCATCGGATCCGGGGCGATGGCCGAGGCTATGGTCTCTGGTCTCCTGCGTCAGAAATTGGCTAAACCCGAAAATTTGAACGCTTCCGACGCCCGCCTCGAGCGCGCCCAGGAACTTCAGCAGCGCTACGGGATCAATCCTTTCACGGATAATAACAGCGCCGTCGGGCAGGTGGATGTGGTCGTTTTGTCCGTCAAACCTCAGCGCCTGACCGAGGTTCTCAAGGGGTTGAAGAGCTCCGTTCCACAAAATGCACTCGTCCTCTCTATCGTCGCCGGAGCCACCATTTCCAAGATCAGCACAGGGCTGGCTCATAATGCAGTCGTCCGCTCCATGCCCAACACCCCCGCCCAGATAAGCCAGGGTATCACCGTCTGGATGGCTTCTCCGGCAGTTAGTGAATCCCAGAAAGAAACGGCCAGGACCATCCTCGGCGCCTTGGGAGAAGAGGTGAATGTTGACGACGAGAGCTACCTCGATATGGCCACTGCCCTCTCCGGTACCGGCCCGGCCTATGTCTACATCTTCATGGAAGCCATGATCGATGCGGGCGTTCACCTGGGCTTCTCCCGCCGCGTCTCCGAACAGTTGGTCCTCAAAACGATCAAGGGATCGGTCAGTTACTACGAGGCCATCAACGAAAAAAGCGGCGTCCATGTCGCTGCCCTCCGCAATCAGGTCACCTCGCCGGGAGGCACCACCGCCGAGGCCATGTACTTCCTTGAAAAAGCCGGTTTCCGCACCGCCATCTCCCGGGCCGTCTGGGCCGCTTACCAACGCTCCATGGAATTGGGTCGGGAAAAACCGGTCCACCTCCCCGAGAATAACAACGGCGGCGAAAAGTAACCCCAAATTCAATGAAACCTCCTGAACGGATCCTGACCTCTCGTCTCCTCCTCCGACTTCCCACCCTGGAAGACGCCGAATCCATTTTTCAGACCTACACCCGGGATCCTGAAGTAACTCGTTTTCTTCCCTGGCAGCCGCATACCCATGTGGACCAGACCCGGGACTTTCTGGCCGGATGCGTGCAAGCCTGGCAGGCTGGCGGCCGCTTTCCATATGTCATCACCGAATTGGCCCAGGATAAAGTCATTGGGATGATCGAGATGCGGCTGGAGGAGTTTAAAGCCGATGTTGGCTATGTCCTGGGAAGGGAATTTTGGTCCCACGGTTACATGAGCGAGGCTCTCGACGCCATCGTCCAATGGTGGAGAGAGCAGCCGTCCTTATATCGACTCTGGGCCATCTGTGATGTGGACAATATCGGCTCTGCGCGGGTCATGGAAAAGGCCGGCCTGCAGCGGGAAGGCCGCCTCAGGCGGGAGATTGTCCACCCGGCTATCAGTCCGGAGCCAAGGGATTGTTATATCTATTCGATCGTTAAATAAAAGGTTGGTTATCCCTTAGGGTAAATCCGGCCCATACGAGATACAGAAAGTTCCTTCACCGGAATAATTTTTATTTTGCACAGCTTCCCCTCACAATTTACCTTGTCCATTTTTCTCTCCTCTTCATATCCATCCTTGCCCGTGCAAGTTTGTCTTTCCTGGTTCTTCCTTACCTCCGGATAGAGGCCTGCGGATACAAGTACCCTGGCGGTCAACTCTTTCGATCAACCTGCGGGACGAAGATCGCGTTTAGGGGTGATTAAATACACTTGGCTGATGAAACAAACGATCTATTATATAAGTATGAGACACCTTTCCCTTAACTGCTGCGTCACTACCGTTAAACCACCTCTTGTTTGTTCCTCCCCTCGAACCTTGAAACAAATATCCACCTCAGCCTCAATTCAATCCGAATTGTTCCTTTTTCGTTTTTGATTCAATTCCACCGTTATCAGCAACGGGTCCTAAATGGACAACCTGTTTCGTAACCTGCTTAAAGCCGATTGACAACATTCGTTCCCGCGAATCTTCACCACTAAGTGACTTTTATTAATAACCGCCCTCTTACGCCCCGGAAAACAAGGTAACTCTGGAAGACCTGTCAGACCTATTGGACCTGTAAGACCTATTGGACTTATTAGACTTGTAAGACTTTAAGACTAGACTTGTAAGACTTATTGACTTCCTTCCCGCGTTATAATTCGATGGTTTTGTAACTCATGTCACTGATTACCGCCACTAACCTCTCCAAATCCTTCGGCCCGGTGGACCTATTCAACGGAGTTCTCTTTTGCCGTTCCGAAAGGTTCCCGGCTGGCGCTGGTGGGCCCCAACGGCTGCGGCAAGACCACCCTCTTGCGCATCCTGGTCGGGCTGGATGAACCTTCCGGTGGGACCGTCTCGCGGCGAAGAACCTCCGCATCGGCTACCTGCCCCAGGAGGCCGAGTTCGAGATGGAAGGCACCGTCTGGGACGCCTGTATTCGGTGTCTTTTCCGACCTGATCGCCCGGCAGGAGGAGCTGGCAAAACTCGAAGCCGAGATGTCCGTTCCGGAAACCCGGGAACAGGCCCTGCTCCGCTACGGCCCGCTCCAGCAGGAGTTCGACCGGCGGGGCGGCTATACCTTTCCACACCCGCATCAAACAGGTCCTCACCGGGCTGGGTTTTTCGGCCGAAGATTTCCACTTGCCCCTGCATCACCTCTCCGGCGGTCAGCGGACGCGCGCCTTCCTGGCACGCCTGCTGCTCTCCGAGCCGGATCTGTTGATGCTGGACGAGCCCACCAACCACCTGGATATCTCTGCGGTGGAATGGCTGGAAAATTACCTGAGCCAATGGGAAGGCGCCGTCGTGATCGTCTCCCATGACCGCTATTTCCTCGACCAGGTGGCCAACGGCATCCTGGAAATGGCCTTTGGCGCCACCGAGCACTATCCCGGCAATTACTCGGCCTATCTGCAGACCCGTGAACAGCGCTGGGAACACCGCCGTGAGACCTTCGAAGCCGAGAAAGAGAAACTGCTCAAGGATGTCGAGTACATCAAGAAGAACATCTCCGGGCAGAATGTCAGCCAGGCCAAGGGAAAGCTGCGCCGCCTGAGCCGCATCGTCCAGGCCATCGAACAGGTCGGCATGGAGGCCGCCGTCAACCAGAAATGGGCTGAGACAGCGCGAGGATGTGATCATCGCCACATCCCCTTTGGTCCGGAGGAAGCCGAACGGCGGGTGCGCGCTCTCCGGCTCCCATGCCGGACTCTGCCTCGCCTGCGCCTGAACCTGCGTACAGCCACCCGCTCCGGCGAGCTGGTCCTGCGCACCTCCAACCTGCGGGTGGGCTATCCGGGCCGCCTGCTATTTTCCGCACCGGATATCGTCCTGCGCCGGGGCGATTGCGCCGCCCTGATCGGCCCGAATGGCGCCGGCAAAACCACTTTCCTGAAAACCGCCCTGGGCCAATTGGAGCCGCTGGCAGGCGAAGTAACCCTGGGGGCGTCGCTGAAAATCGGTTACTTTGCCCAGGCGCACGAGGGCTTAACCCTGAGAACACCCTCATCCAGGAAATCGATTCAATCATGCCCCAATGGCTGCCGGGTCAGATCCGCGAATACCTGGGAAAATACCTCTTTTCCGGCGAAGATGCCTTCAAGAAGGTTTCCGTCCTCTCCGGCGGCGAGCGGGGCGCCTGGCGCTGGCAAAACTGGCCTTGCAGGATACCAACCTGCTGCTGCTGGACGAGCCGACCAACCACCTGGATATCCCCTCCCAGGAAGTGCTGGAAGCCGTCCTGGATGATTACGACGGCACAATCCTACTGGTCACCCATGACCGTTATCTGATCGATGCCCTCGGCACGCAGATCTGGGAGATCGAACCGGACGAATCCCAATTAACCATCTTCGAAGGCACTTACAGCCAGCGCAGAGAAGAGCGGGAGCGCCTGGCTGCCTTGCAGACCGCCGAGAAGGTGAAAGCAGTCGCCTCCCGCCCGGCTCGCCGGTCGGCCGATCCCGCCGTTAAAGAAGCCAGGCGGCGGACTGCCCGCCTGCAGGAGCTGGAAAATAAGATCGCCGCCCTCGAAGCCGAGCTAGGCCAGATCGGTTTCCGGCTCGAGAATCCCCCTGCCGACCCGGCCAAAGTGGCCGACCTGGGCCGCGAATATCAGCGCGTCCAGCAGGAAATGGATGTCTGGCTGGCCGAATGGGAAAAGTTACAAGACATAGCTCTTCTTATTTATAAACCTATCCGGAAGTTCGAGAGGTGTTCACATTTTAGGCGTGCGCGGTTTTGCCGCACATGCCTTAAATGTGGTCATCAGCAAATTGCTGGTATGATCCTGTTCGAAAGCGTGATCGTTCAGATCAACCGCTTACTGTTTTTCTTCAATCTTTTCAACCGGTTCGTTTTCGTATCCGCCGGCTCCATATGGACGGTCACATCTGCCATAGGCACTACCTCCATGATGGCATCCTCGATCACGACGGTGGCGGCGTGCGCATCCTTCAAGAGCATGTTTCCATCCATGGTCACATGCATATCAATAAAGGTATGGGCGCCGGAAGGGCGGATGCGAATGGCATGCGCATCCACCACTCCAGGCACGGCCGCGGCCACTTTCTCGATCTTCTCCGCCAATCCTTTCGGGGCGGTATCCAATAGGGCGGAAATGGTCCGGTATCCCAATCTCTGCACTGATGTAGATGACAATGATGGCCACCACCATGGCCGCCACCAGAGTCGGCTTTGTGCATCCAATCCAGACCAGGCACATAGCGTGCGATCGGTCAGACCGATCAGGCCCAGGATAACCACACTGGAGGACCAGATATCGGTGCTGAAATGGAGAGCATCCGCTTCCAACGCCTGGCTGTTATATTTGCGGGCCGCCTTATACAGGATGCGCGAGCGGGTGAAATCAATAATGATGGAAGTTCCCATCACAATAAATGACCAAATCGAAGCTTCGACCTTCACGTTCAGATAAAACAGCCGCTGGATGGCTTCATAAATGATCCAGGCAGAAGTCGCCAATAAGAGCACGGTTTCAAAAAGAGCTGACAGGTTTTCGATCTTGCCATGACCGAAGGGATGTTCAGGATCGGCAGGGTTTATCCGAAGCCCTCACCGCAAAAAAAGTCACCACTGCGGCCACCAGGTCCAGCAGCGAGTGGGCGGCCTCCGCCAGGATGCCGAGGAAGTTGGTCAGAACACCGACGATCAGTTTAAAGGTGGTCAAAGCCACCGCCGCGACGACGGAACTCAGCGCGGCAGAGCGTTTATTTTTTGTGGCTTCCTGAGTGACTCATAGTCTTTCCTTCTGGCAATTAAACAGACCGATTATACCTTAAGAAGTTTTAACCAATGTCAAGAAAGGTGCCTGGACATAAATGAACACCATGGGAATTCCGTAACTGTATTACGTACCGCGCATCCCTTACCAATGGATGAGTGTTTCCATCTTGAAAAAGCTTTTTTAAGATTCAAAATGAGAGTATGATTGGAACTCGAGATGGATGATCCTCTATCTTTACTGGTATCCCTATCCATTTCGATCGCAAACCCGATTGAAACGTTTGCGTACCATACTCCCCTGATACGGGAGAATTTTTATTTTGAGGCTTCGATGAACTGTTGCAATCATCAAATCGCAATTCTGTACAATGAGGACGGACAAATAGCCAGAGGCGACCCTCAAGATTTACTGGCAGTGCAATGCACAATCACAGCCACACAACAACTTGTACGAAGCTCTTACCAGACCTGGGCTATCAGGTCATCAAAATAGCCGTGAGGGGCAACCTCGACGAACTCGAGGACGAACTTTCCTCCTATTCCCCCAATCACACATTCATATTCAATAACTGTGATGGCTTCGCCGGCAATAATATGGGCGCCGTGGAAGTAATTCGCCTGGTGGAGCGGATGGGGTTCAAGCATACCGGCTCAACTGCCGATGCGATCCAATTGTGCATCAACAAGCCCCTCGCTAAAGAACAACTCCTGCGTCTCAGGTATACCCACACCCAAGTATCAGGTCTTTGAAAAAGCCAGAAGGGCAATTCCTGCTGGAGTTCCCTGTCATCGTCAAGCCTCTATTGAAGATGCCAGCATGGGTATCGAGCTATAGCTCTGTGGCGACGCAACCTTGAAGGCATGTTCAACCGGGTGGCTTATATTGTCGAGGAATATGAACAGCCCGCCATGGTGGAGCAATTCGTCAGCGGGCGTGAGCTGGCCGTGGCCATGTGGGGCAATCAGAAACTCGAGATCCTGCCCATCGCAGAGGATGATTTTTCTGCCATCCCCGACCCCCTCCAGCACGTGCTCACCTACGAATCCAAATGGAAGCCTGAATCGCCATTCTTCCAGAATATTCCCTCCCGCATCCCCGCCCAGTTGACCCGTAAAGAAGAACAGGCCATCCGCAAAGTGGCCGAAAATACCTTTCGCGCCGTTGGGCTGAGGGACTTCGGCCGCATGGATATCCGCTTCGATAACAATATTCCTTACATCATCGATATCAACGAACTGCCCGACCTTTCGCCGGATGCAGGTTTCTGGAGTTCAGCTAAGGCGGCCGGATTGACTTATCCTCAAATGGTCGAGCGGATTTTGACCCATGCCATCAAACGGGAAGGATGGATTGAATGATCATCGCTGCCACCCGGGCAGACGGCCCGCAGATCCACACGATCAACGCCAATACAGCCATTTTTTCTGCAGTTGAAACCGAAACAGTCGACGAAATGCTGGAAGGAATCACTTACCCAGGGGGTTGAAAAGAGCGGCTATCAATTTCATCGTCTTCAAAGAAGATGCTCGCGTCCTCGGGTATGCCTGTTATGGGCCCCACTCCCTCACCGATCGGACCTATGACCTGTATTGGATCGCCGTGGATCCCAATGCTCGCGGCGGAGGCGTCGGAAAGAAGCTGTTGGCGGAGCAGAAGAAAGGATGCGCACAGAAGGGGCCCGCCTGGTGATCGTGGAAACCTCCGGGCTGCCAGCCTATGAATCCACCCGGGCTTTTTACCATGCCACCCATTATAAGCATGAGGCCACCCTGAAGGATTTCTACAGCGACGGTGACGACCTGGTCTATTTCACGAAACATTTATAGAAAAACTTAAAATCTGGTGATTTTGGACTTTCTCAAACAGCCGGTTTCTTCCGGCTGTTTTCTTTAGATGGTAAAATCTATTTCTTGCGCTATGACAACACTTACCTCCCCTGCTGAATTTACCCTCGCCCGCCGCCACACTTCTGACCGGCGCAGCCCCATCCGCTGGATCATTTCTCACGCCACCCGCTATTGGTGGCTGATTTTGATCATGTTCATCGGCGCGATCGGGAACGCGGCTCTCTCGGCTTATGTGCCTATTTTGACGGGGGATGCTTTCAACGCCATGCTGAAAGTACCTCCGGAGGTGAAAGTTCTGCTTCCATTGGCGCTCATTATGGGAGGCTCTCAATTGATTCGAGGTGTCCTCCAGTTGGGGCGTAACTTTGGGGCCGAATTAATGGCCCAGCGCATCGAACGGGATGTTCGGGATGAGCTGTATGTCTCCCTCTTGGGAAAAAGCATGACCTTCCACAGCCTCCAGCCGGTCGGCGATACCATGGCCCGGGCCACCAACGATGTCCGCGAAGTCAACTACATGTTCAGCCCGGGCATCAACCTGGTTGTCGGTTCGTTGATCTTCCTGGTCATGCCGTTGATCTTCTCGGTCCACTACCACTGGAGCTTATTGCTTTCTCCGGTCCTTTTCACGATCTTCTATTTCATCGCCCTGCGCCGCTACTTGAAAACCCTCAATCCCATCACGGAAGATGTGCGTGAATCCTTTGGCATGATGAATACCCACCTCTCCGAAGCATTGGATGGAGTCGAGACAGTGAAAGGCGCTGCCCAGGAAGATGCCGAGGTGAAACGGTTTTCCCTGAATGCGTTCACGCTGCGCAACAATATGGTCCGGCAAGGGCGATGTGGAAGCCCGCTTTGTCCCATTGCTACTCTTCTATATTGCCCTGGCAGTCGGCTTGTTCCATGCCATCCTTCTTTTCCGTATTGGCATTCTCAATACCGGCGACGTGGTGGCCTATTTCGGTATCCTGCTTATGCTCGACTTCCCCACCTGGACCTCCATTTGGGCTTATTCGCAGATTTCCTCCGGTATCTCCAGCGCCCGCCGCATCCTCGAATTGATCAGCCGCGAGAACAATCTGGACCAAAATGAAGCCGGGCGTTCTTCCCGAATGGAAGGTGAATTGAGTTCCGAAATGTCACTTTTGCCTATCCGACCGGCGAGCCGGTGTTATGCAATATCTCCTTCAAGGTAAAGCCCGGGCAAACCGTCGCCATCGTCGGTCAGACTGGTACGGGCAAAACCTCCCTGGCGAAGCTGGTCAACCGGACCTACGATACGACTGAGGGACAGGTATTGGTGGATGGAGTGGATGTACGCGATTGGAACCTGGCTTCCCTGCGATCCCAAATATCCATCATCGAGCAAGATGTTTTCCTCTTTTCCCGTTCCATTGCAGATAATGTCGCCTTCGGAAAACCCGCCGCCTCTCTGACAGAGATCGAAGAGGCAGCCCGCTCCGCCCAGGCAGATGAGTTCATCCGGGAATTTGAAAAAGGGTATGAAACCGTTATCGGCGAACGCGGGGTCACCCTTTCGGGGGGCCAGCGCCAGCGCCTGGCTATTGGTCGGGCCTTCCTGACCGACCCGCGCATTCTCATCCTGGATGACTCCACCAGCGCGATCGACTCGGCCACCGAAGATATGATCCAGCGCGCCATCGCCGCCGCAGCCAAAGGCCGCACCACCCTGATCATCACCCACCGCCTCTCGCAGATCCGCTGGGCAGACCTGATCATCGTTCTCCGTAATGGCCGCATCGCCGCCATCGGTAACCATGATGAGCTGATGAAAACCTCCGAAGCATATTCAAGGATATTCAGAGAATAATAACTTATGGGTTTTTACGAAGGACTTAACGAAGAAAAATACGACCGCCAGTACAAGGACAGCATACTGGCCAAACGGATCGCTCATTATTTCACCGTCGAGCGCGGCAGGGTCGGCCTGATCGTATTCCTGGTTGTGCTGATGGCCGTGATAGCGGCCGCACAGCCAATCGTGGTCAGCCGGGGCCTGGATATGCTGAAAAGCCGCCCAACCCTGGTAGCCAGCGTTCTTATCGGCTTGATCGTCTTGCTGATCGGCGTGGCCGACTGGGGCTTGAATTGGATCCGCCGCCGGTTGACCGCCCGGGCTGTGGGGGATGTGATCCTCAATCTGCGGACGCGAGCCTTCAGGGCGGCCGTAGAACATGACCTGTCCTTCTATGATCAGTTCTCGTCCGGAAGGATCGCCTCGCGGATTAACTCGGATACCAATGACCTGGGCAACCTGGTCATTATCCTCACGGATGTCTCCGCCCAGGTCTTCCAGGCCATCCTTCTCGGTATCGTCATCGTCCGGACAGAGTGGCATCTGGCCTTACTACTTTTCGCCGTTCTACCCTGCATTTTCTTCCTGGCATTTGGGTTCAGGGCCATGGCCCGCAAGGTGACCAAGAGCGGCATGCAGGCCATGGCGGATGTCAATTCAGCTATCAAGGAAACGGTCAGCGGTATTGCCATCGCCAAGAATTTCCGCCAGGAAGACAGCATCTTCAAGACCTTCAATACGGCCAACCAGGTCTCCTACCGGGTCAACGTTTGGCGGGGTTTCATCCTTTCCCTGGTATGGCCCTCCCTCAATTCCATGGCCGGGATCGGAACTGCCCTCCTGGTATATGCAGGCGGGTTGAGTGCAGCCCGCGGCGCTGTCACCATCGGCGCCTGGTACCTGTTCATCTTGAGCCTGAGCCGCTTCTTTGATCCCGTCATGAATTTGTCATCTTTTTGGTCTAATATACAGTCAGGGTTAAGCGCCGCCGAAAGGATCTTTGCCTTGATGGATGCCGAGCCAAATGTGATCCAGACTGAAACACGAGATGTTCCTCTTTTGAAGGGCGGCATCCGCTTTGAGAATGTCAACTTCCGTTATGCTGAAAATGAGCCGGTATTGAAGGATTTCACCCTGGATATCCATCCGGGCGAGAACCTGGCCATAGTCGGCCATACCGGTGCGGGTAAATCCTCCCTGGCCAAGCTGATCGCCCGCTTCTACGAATTCCAGGCCGGCCGGATACTCATCGATGGTATGGATATTCGTACCCTGAATCTTCAGCAATATCGCCGACAGTTGGGCATTGTTTCGCAGGTGCCGTTCCTGTTCTCCGGCACGGTGGCAGAAAACATTCGCTATGCTGCACCGGGGACCAGCGATGAGAACATCCTCGCCATGGCCCGTCGCATCGGGGACGGTGAATGGTTGGAAACGCTGCCAAACGGCCTGGAGACGGTCGTCGGCGAACGCGGGGCCATGCTCTCCATGGGTCAGCGCCAGTTGGTGGCCCTCTTACGCGTACTGATGCAGAAGCCGGCTATTTTTGTCCTCGATGAGGCCACTGCCAGTATAGACCCATTCACCGAATGGCAGATCCAGCAAGCCTTGAACATGATCCTGGCCGAATCGACCAGTATCCTGATCGCCCACCGCCTCTCCACGGTCAAAGCCGCCGACCGGATTATCGTCCTCGAAAAAGGGAAGATCATTGAATCCGGCAGCCATGAAGGTTTGCTCTCCCAGGGTGGACATTATGCCACGCTGTACAATACCTATTTCCGTCACCAGTCTCTCGCTTATGTAGAGA
This sequence comes from uncultured Chloroflexia bacterium, assembly GCA_963782935.1. Taxonomy (GTDB): domain Bacteria; phylum Chloroflexota; class Anaerolineae; order Anaerolineales; family Villigracilaceae; genus UBA877. The sequence continues at coordinate 172,205 of CAWALN010000017.1, forward strand.
AGGTGAAAGAAATGGTGGCAAAGGAAGAATAAAGGGGTCCCCATGAGCGCTTTGTTGAGGTTCCTTCAAAACATCAGCGCCTATCTTAATAGCGGCCAATTGCCGCACCTGGGTTCCTGGACTTATTTATTGATCTCGGTATTGGTAGCCTTCGAGGGACCTGCCACGACTCTGTTGGCTGCCGCGGCTGCGTCTGCCGGATCTGCTTCATCCCGTGCTGGTCTTCCTCTTTGCTGCGGCCGGAAACCTCACTTCAGATGTGATCTGGTACTCATTCGGACGGGCCGGAAAGGTCGATAAATTGAAAAGCTTTGGGGAAAAAAAAGGCCTGGATCCTGAAATACTTCCATCAATCCAACGTGGCATAAACAAACATGCCATGAAAATCATGTTCGTTGCCAAACTGACCATGAGTTTCATGATCCCCACCTCTAATAACTGCCGGATTATCCAAGGTACCCTGGCGGCGCTGGTTTCCGCCGGATTTCGCCGGCGAGATGTTCTGGACCGGCTCGCTTGTATTATCGGCTATTTTGCCACCGAAGCCATCAAGCGAGTCGGAAAAAGGAATAGAATATCTGCACAATCGGATTATCGGTAGCGTTCATTCTATTCATTCTATGGATGGGCCAGGCGGATGCTTTTGAAGCTTCTTAAAAGTGCCCCCAAGGATGCAGAGATGGACGAGTAGGAAAGGGAGATTGCCATGCGCATTCTGATCGCAGAATCGTCTCAATATATCGCTTTTCATGGACAGGCCATTTTCACGATCAATCTCGCCGAAGGGACTGGCCAGGCGTGGCCATGAAGTTCTGGTCGTCGCCAATTCGGAGCGGGGAAAAGCCTACCATGCCTGGCGGAAAAGGGGTCGAAGTGGAAGCGGTTAAGACCATCAGCCTGCGTGCGTTCCATCCGGATAGCACCTTGCCGTACCCGCCTCATAAATCCGTCGAAGAAATATTCGATACATTCCAGCCGGAGATCGTCCACATCCAGGACCACTATCAGCCTCAGCCACGTGGTGGCATCGACTGCCCAAAAGCGAGGCATAAAAACAGTTGGAACCAATCATTTCATGCCTGAAAACCTGGCGCCCTATATCCCGGTTCTATCCAAGATACAGACCCACTTATGACCAGGTTTTATGGAGGTGGATGCAGCAGACTTATTGCCTTCTGGATGCGGTCACTTCCCCTTCCCGCACCGCTGCGAACCTCGTCCGTGCCGCCGGGCTTGACCGGCCGGTCTATGCGATTTCTTGCGGCGTGGATAACGATCTCTTCCGGCCCGATCCATCCGTGGACAAATGCTATTGGCGTGAGCATTACGGCATGGACCCAAACCGGATCATCTTCTTTTTTGTCGGCCGGGTGGACAAGGAAAAGAAACTGGATGTCCTGATCCGGGCCATGGAATTAATCAATCGGGATGACGTCCAATTGGTAATTGGCGGTAAAGGGGCGGCCTTGGCGGAACTGGAGGCGTTGGCCGAGAAATTGGAGTTTGGGGAAAAAAGTTCATTTTACAGGTTTTATCCCGAATGAAGACTTGCCACGGATTTTGAACAGCATCGATATCTTCGTCATGCCCAGCGAAGCTGAACTGCTCAGCATCTCCACCCTCGAAGCCATGGCCTGCCGCCGTCCGCTCTTGTTGGCCCGGGCGGTGGCTTTGCCGGAGTTGGTCGACGAGAATATTGAATGGCCTACTCTTCTGCCCGGGAGATGTAGCCGATGCGGCCCACTCCCTGGAATGGTTCATTTCCCATCCGGACCGTTGGGAGGCAATGGGAGATGCCAGCTTTGAAAAAGTTCAGACCCACGGTTTGCGGAATACCATCTGCCGCTATGAGCGCTTGTATGAAATGTTGATCCAGCGGCAAATCATTGGAAAAATTTTCCGATGCCGGCTGCGAAGGATGACGAAAAACCCGCGGAAAATGGAAAGGGTTCCTGTCTATACATTGCGGTATCCACGGCCTTATGGTAAAATGCCCCCCAATATGAAAACAAACCTGCCCTGCATGCATCATCATCATGCCTTTTTCGCCGGACTCCTTACCGGGCAGGGCAGTTTTAAGTAGGCCTCAAAGCGGCCAAGAAGAAATGCCATGTCAAGCGCTCCCGGTAAAGGGAGCGCTTTTATTCATTAGGAGGCAAAATGTCCGCACTCACAAGAGAGATCCGGCTGGCGCTGCCCAGCAAAGGACCTTTGGCCGAACCCGCCCGTGAGCTGCTCGACCAGGCCGGGTTACGCGTCAATCACCCGAATCCCCGTCAATATGAAGCCACCATCCCCAACCTTCCCGGCGTGAAAGTGCTATTCCAGCGGCCCGGGGACGTGGTCGTGAGCGTTCGGGATGGCAGCGTTGATTTCGGCGTGACCGGCGGGGATGTCCTGGCCGAAAAACGCGGCCCGGATGGAGCCATCCTGGTCATTCATCCGGCTCTTGGGTTTGGCCAATGCAGCCTGAATGTCATCGTGCCGGAGGCCTGGGAGAAGGTCAACCTGCATGGCAGATTTGAAGACCTTGCAAGCCGATCTGAACCGACCTCTCCGCGTCGCCACCAAGTTTCCCCTCCAGGCTGAAATTTTCTTCCGCCGCTATGGCCTGATGGATGTCGAATTCATTTCTGCGGAAGGCACCCTCGAAATCGCACCACTCATCGGCTACGCCGATCTCATCACCGACCTGGTCTCCACCGGCATCACCCTGCGGGATAACCGCCTGAAGAAACTGGAAGATGGCCAGATCCTGGCTTCGCAAGGTTGCCTGATCGCCAACCACCTGAGCCTGAAGGACAATCCCAGTCGCCTTGAACATCGCCCGGACCTTGCTCGAATTCATCGTGGCTTATCTCCGTGCGAAGGATAACGTCTCGATCTTTGCCAACATGCGGGGCGATTCGCCTGAAGCCATCGCCGAGCGAATGTTCAGCCAAAAGGTCATTCGCGGCCTGCAAGGGCCCACCATGAGTCCGGTCATCACTCACCAGGGAGAAAAATGGTACGCAGCTCACCTGGTGGTCCGTAAAGATCAACTCGCCCAGGCCATCGGTGAACTGCGCAGCGTAGGCGGCAGCGGGGTGGTCGTTTCGCCCGTCAGTTATATCTTTGAAGAAGAGCCGTTGGAATATCGGAACATGCTCAAACAACTGGAGGCGCCGGATGCTCAAGATCTATGATGTGAAAACCGCTCGTGAAGACCATCCTCAAACGAACGCCTCTCAACACGATGGCGTTCCCGCCGTCGACCCTGGCCCGCACTGAGCAGATGTTTGGAAAAGGTGTCACTCCAGCCTCAGGCAGTGACAAAAATCCTCGGCCTCTATTCAAACAAAGGGAGATTCCGCCCTGCGGCGATTGGTGCGGCCTGCTGGACAAAGCATCCCGGTAGGAATTCCTCATTCCTCCTGAAGCCCTGGAAGAAGCCTGGCGGTCCATGCCTGACGGATTTGATCAGGGCTCTGCAGGCAGCCGCCGGGCGGATCCGCCAGTTCCACAGCCTTCAGCCATTGCCGGATTGGAAGACACGCAAGATGGGCGGGACTCTGGGGCAGCGTGTCACTCCCATCCGGCGTGTGGGCATCTATGTCCCCGGCGGGACGGCTCCGCTGCCTTCCTCCCTGCTCATGTCGGTCATTCCGGCCCAGGTGGCCGGCGTACCCGAGATCATCGTCTGCACGCCTCCTAACCCCAGCCCGGTCATCTTGGCCGCTGCGTATCTATGCGATGTGAAAGAGGTTTACCAAATTGGCGGCGCCCAGGCCATCGGTGCAATGACCTTCGGCACGGAAAGCATTCCCCGAGTGGATAAGATCGTCGGCGCCGGCAACCTGTTCGTGACCTTGGCCAAACAGCAGGTCTTTGGCATAGTTGGCCTGGATGGCTTGGCCGGTCCCACAGAAACGATCGTGGTGGCAGATGCGACCGCCCGGCCTGCCTGGGTGGCAGCCGATCTGCTGGCCCAGGCGGAACATGATGTACTTGCCAGCGCCATCCTGCTCACCCCCGAACTTGCCTTCGCTGAGGCGGTTCAAGTGGAAGTCGCCCGCCAGTTGGAAAACTTGAGCCGGGCTGAGATCATCGCCCAATCTCTGGAAAATCGCGGCGGGATCGTGCTGTCACCCGACCTGGAAACAGCCTGCTCCCTTGCAAACGAGTATGCGGCCGAGCACACCTGCCTGGCAGTAGCCGATCCGAACAAGTGGATGGCAGCCATTCCAAATGCAGGCGGTCTATTCCTGGGAGAGCATTCCTTTGAGGTGCTGGGAGATTACATTGCCGGGCCCAGCCATGTCATGCCCACCAGCGGAACAGCCCGCTTTGCCTCTCCCTTGAATGTGCTCGATTTTATCAAGATCACCAGTCTCATCGGCCTGGACGAATTCCACCGGCCAGGAATTGAGCCGGATTGCCGCAACCATTGCGCGAGCTGAGCATCTCACCGCCCATGCCAGTGCCGCCGATTTCCGTGCCCGTGCAGCTGTCAAACAGCCAAAATAATGGTGGGAGAAAAAATGTTTGATCCTGAAACCATCCTCCGCCCGCACATTCGGGAAATGACCGCCTATGAACCCATCCTGCCTTTTGAGGTTCTCTCCCGCCAATTGAACCGCTCTCCCGAACAGATCATAAAATTGGATGCCAACGAGAATCCATATGGCATGCTTCCCGCCGTCCGGCAAGCCCTGGCAGAGATGCCCTTCCCGAATAACTATCCCGATCCCGGCAGCCAGAACTTCCGCCAGGCTCTGGGAGATTATCACCACATTCCCATGGAAAACATTCTGGCAGGCGCCGGCGCGGATGAATTGATCGACCTGGTCTTGCGTCTCACTATTGACCCGGTGATTCGGTCTTGAATTGTCCGCCCACCTTTGGCATGTATTCCTTCGACAGCGACTTGAACTGCGCCCGTCTCGTCCAGGTGCTCGCCGGGAGGATTTCAGCCTGGACATGGAAGCGATCGAAGAAGGCAGTCATCCAGGAGCAAGTCAAAGTTGTCTTCATCGCCTCGCCAAATAATCCCGATGGAGGTTTGCTCCCGCGGGCAGAGATCGAGCGGCTGTTGCGCTTGCCGGTTTTGATCGTCCTGGATGAGGCCTATATGGAATTCGCCCCGGCGGGGTCGAGCATGCTCTCGCAAGTGTCCCAGCGGAACAACCTGGTGGTGCTTGCGAACCTTCAGCAAATGGGCCGGGCTGGCCGGGTTGCGGGTGGGCTTCGGCGCTTTTCCGACCGCGTTGATGCCGCATCTCTGGAAGATCAAACAGCCCTATAATGTTTCTGTGGCTGCTTCCACCGCTGCCATCGTTTCACTACAGCACAGCCGCGAATTGAACGAGATCGGTCGAGCGGATCGTTGCGGAAAGGGAACGGCTGTATGAGGCGTTGAAAACGATCGAGTATTTGCGCCCTACTCCTTCCCAAACCAATTTCATTCTGTGCAAGGTGGTCGGGAATGGACGCTGCCGACTCTCAAGAGAATTACTGCGAAGGGAGGTATCTGGTCCGATATTTCAATAGGCCCGGCCTGAGGATTTCATTACGAATCTCAGTCGGAAAACCCGAACATACCGAGGCCCTTATCATCAGTATTATCAAATCTGAACATTGGCGCCGGTTGGCGTGAAAACGTGTAAACTTGGCAACGTGTGCAATCGAAAGGATTTACATGCGTACCGCTACCGTGGAACGAAAGACAAACGAGACTGAAATCTTCCTTAAGCTTGATCTGGATGGGAGCGGAGCGCCATTCGATAGATACTGGCATCGGTTTCCTTGACCACATGTTCGGACACGTGGCTTTCCATGGGATCTTCGATCTCGACCTAAAGGCCCGCGGGGATTTGCAAGTGGATACGCACCACACGATGGAGGATTGCGCCTCGCCCTTGGCCAGGCGTTCGATCAGGCCCTGGGTGACCGGGGCGGTATAGTGCGGATGGGTTCAGCCTACGTCCCCATGGATGAAAGCCTCGCCTTTGTCTGTATGGACTTTCCGGCCGGCCATACACGGTCGTCCAGGCAGCCTGGAGTGGAAATGAAATCGGCGGTATCCCCACCAGCCTGTTCCCACACTTCCTCGAAAGCTTTGCCGTCACTTGCCGCGGCAATCTGCATGCACAGGTTCTATATGGAAGAGATGATCACCACAAGGCCGAAGCTATTTTCAAAGCCCTTGGGCGTTCCCTGCAGGTCGCCACCCGCATCGATCCCCGCCGTGGGAGGGTATCCCATCTACCAAGGGATCATTATGACACATCTCAGAGTTCGACGACTCCGGTCATCATCCCATTCTTTGTTCTACGGACCTCGACAAATCCGGTTGTCGGTCCCTATTTTAAAGTAAACCAGGAGCAAATTTATGTACAATCTCCCTCACGATCTTCTCGATGCCTTGAGGGCCACACCCGAAATATTGAGCATCCCTTCTCAAGGGGGTCAGCCAATCTCAAGGCAGTCTCTGCCAGAGGCGGCGATGAGAATTGGTCGGTGGTGGAGGTGGTCTGCCATCTGCGGGATGCGGAAGAGATCAGCATTCAACGCATGCAAGCCATGCGCGACCGCGAAAACCCACCCATTACCGGTTATGACCAGGAAGCCCTCGCCCGGGACCGACATTATCAGAACCAGGAATCTGAAGTGAGCCCTGGCGAGTTTCGTCGCTTTTCGAATGGAGTACCTGGCCGCCCTTTCAGCCCTTAAGCCTGCCGACTGGGAGCGGCCGGGCGCCCACAACGAATTTGGCCGCATCACCATCCTCGAGCATACCATCCACCATGCCTGCCATGACGCCATCCATTGCGCCCAGATCGCCCGCCAACTTTATACCCAACCCTGAAACTGATGTTTGATAACTAATAACTGATGACTGACCCTTCCTTTACCATCTTCCCTGCCATCGATCTCCGCAGCCGGAAAAGTTGTCCGCCTGGCACAAGGTGACCCGAGACAGGCAGACCACCTATGCCGATAATCCCCTCGCCTGGGCGGAACGCTGGAAGTCCGAAGGTGCCGACCTGGCTGCATGTCGATTAATCTGGATGGAGCCTTCGGGCAAGAGGCTTCCTTGAATTTGAAGGCCCTGGCAGCCATCCTCGCGGTTGGTAGAAGGTGGAATTCGGTGGCGGGGTCCGTGACCGGTCCATGATAGAACAATCTATTGGGAATGGGTGTAAAGCGGGTTTTCCTGGGCACCGCTGCCATCCGGAACCTGCGCTGGTGGATTGGGCCGTCACTGTTTACGGCCCGGACTGGATCGCGGTGGATATCGGTGTATGCGAAGGAAAGGTCATGGTCAAGGGTTGGCAGGAAGTCCACCCCATTGACCGTCCTGAAGACTGGCGAGCGAGTTAAAAAACAGGGGCTCCGGTGGTGCGTGCTGACGGACGTAAGCCGGGATGGGACCGGCGGCGGCATCAACCTGGACTCTGCCATCGAACTCCAATCGACGACCGGCTTGAATGTGGTTGCTTCAGGTGGAGTGCATCATGTGGAAGAAGTCAAGGCGGCTCAACAAGCCGGACTTGCCGGTGTTATTATCGGCAGGGCTTTATATGAAGGCAGGATTTCATTAAAGGATTGTTGGAAGATTAATTGAAATGATCACCATAATCGATTACCAGGCCGGAAACCTGACCTCCGTCAAACGGGCCCTGGAGGTCCTCTCCCTTCCCAGTCAGATCATCGCCGACCCGGAGATTGTTCGTAAAGCCGAGACGGGTCATATTTCCCGGTGTCGGCCATGCCGGCGCTGCCATGGAAGTTTTGAAAAAGCGCGGTTTGGATTCTGCTTTGAAAGAGGCCTTTGCCAGGGGTATACCCATCCTGGGGATTTGCATCGGCTGCCAGATCATCCTGTCCCATTGCGAAGAAGGCGATACTGTCGGGTTGGATTTGATCCGCGGTGAATGCCTCCGCTTTCACTTCACGATGCTTCCCTAAAAGTGCCTCACATGGGTTGGAATGCGGTCACAGCCGGACCCAACCCATCCGGTGATCTCCCACCTCAAGTCCGGGGATGAATTTTATTTTGTTCATTCCTACTATCCCAGGCCATTGGAGACCGGCTGCATTTATGCCACCTGCGATTACGGCATTCTCCTTTCCCGCTGTGATTGGATACGCAGAACCTGGTGGCGGTTCAATTCCATGCTGAAAAAAGCGGGCCACTGGGATTGCAGCTGCTGGATAATTTCGCCCATTGGAAGCGATAAGGATTCAATTATGCTGAGCAAACGTATCATCTCCTGCCTGGATGTGACGGGATGGCAAACTGGCCAAAAGCATTCGCTTCGTGGATACCCGCGACATCGGCGATCCGGTCGTTCAGGCTAAAAAATATTATGAGGCCGGGTTGGACGAGCTGGTCTTTTACGATATCACCGCCTCCAGCGATCACCGCAATATCATGATCGACGTGGTGGAGAAGGTGGCCTCCCAGATCTTCATCCCCTTTTCGGTCGGAGGCGGACTGCGCTCGGTGGAAGACTGCAGCCGGGTCCTCCTGGCCGGAGCCGAAAAGGTTAACCTGAATAGCGCCGCCGTCCAGGATCCCACAACTGATCTGCCCGGGTATCCCATGCCTTCGGAGCCCAGGCGGCGGTCCTATCGATGGATGCCCGCCGGGTTTCTCCTTCGGCACTTATCCCCTCCGGTTACGAGATTGTCATCCATGGTGGTCGCAAGCCTGTAGGAATGGATGCCATCCAATGGGCCCGTCAGGGCGAAGCTCTCGGCGCGGGAGAAATCGTGGTTAACTCCATCGATGCCGATGGGACCAAGGCAGGCTACGAGATCAGGCTGACCCGCCAGATTGCCGAAGCTGTGACCATTCCGGTGGTGGCTTCCGGCGGCGGTGGCAAGCCCGAACATCTCTACGAAGTCCTCACGGAAGGGAAAGCTGACGCGGCCCTGGTGGCCTCCATGCTGCATTACGGCGAATACACTGTCCAGGAGATCAAGGAATACCTGGCTAACCGCGGCATTAAGGTAAGATTGCAGAATGATCACTGAAGCACATTTATTTGAAGCGCTGAAGTTAGTGGAAGACATTTCCACCGCCTTGAATACCACCTCGTGGATATGGGGCGGCCTGACCGCAGATTTGTACCAAGGTTGCTTTTTACGTGAACACCATGATCTCGATTACTTGGCCCATGGCTTGCAGGGTTTGATTGAACCGATGATAGATCTCCTGTTTCAGGAGCGATGGCTGGCAATGGATCATTCGATTGATCAACGGTGACCTTCAAATAGAGAAAGATGAGGTTAAAATCCAGCTCGGCAACATCAGCTTTTCTGATGGAGGCTCGTTGGACGCATAATGGCAATTTGGGATGCGCTATACTTTCCTCCTGAATGGCTCCAACATGAGCGCCATAAGGTTCTACGATCTAGAATATTCATGTAGTCGCACCGGAGTTCCAATATGCCTTACTAGCTCACCCGGAATTACTCAATCAGAAATGGGTTCGCCGCGAGAAAAGGATAACACTGCAAAAGCGTGTCTAAAAGCATTTTGGAAAACAAAGGTATTAACCTATCCAATTTGGAAACCCTGGTCCATCCATAGGATAACCTCAAGATGGATACTCTCTTGTTGATCCGTCATTCCCTGCCAGATATCAAGCCCGAAACCTCTTCCACTGAATGGGTTCTTTCCGGTGTTGGGAGGGAGCGGTGTAAGTCTTTAGCCAAGCTTATAAAGGAATATGCTCCTCAGACGATTGTCACCAGCGATGAAATGAAAGCCTTTCAGACCGGGGCTATAATCGCAAGAAACCTGGACATCCCGGTCACTATATTCGAAAACCTTCATGAACATAAGCGCGATCCTAATGGCTTCAAGGACCAGGTTGGTTTTGAACAATGTATGGCGGACTTTTTTAGTCATCCGAATGACCTTATTTTTGGCAAGGAGACGGCAGAGCAGGCCTTGCAACGATTTTCCAACTCTCTGGAGGCTGTATTGAGCCACTACCCGGGCGGAAATATTGCCGTCGTTACACATGGAACGGTCATGACATTGTGGGTCACCCATCTGACCGGAGAAAATCCCTATTCATTTTGGAAGCGGCTGGGAATACCCGCATTGGTTGTCTTTTCCCGTCCAGAATTGAAATTATTGGAGTTGATTGATCATGTCGAATGAGATAGATACCTCTGATTAATATTGACCTCGAAACGATCGAATGGAATGAGGCCGGCTTGATCCCCGCCATCGTCCAGGATGCCCGAACAAGACAAGTACTCATGCTCGCCTGGATGAACGCGGAATCCCTCCGGCGGACCCTCGACAGCCGCGAGACCTGGTTCTGGTCCCGTTCACGCCGTGAACTCTGGCACAAGGGCGCCTCCTCCGGCAATATCCAAAAGGTGATTTCGATTCGCCCGGATTGCGACGCAGATACGCTGCTGGTATTGGTGGATCCGGCCGGGCCGGCCTGTCACACCGGCGCAGTATCTTGTTTTTACCAGGAGGAAATCATGCTAAATGACCTTTTTGAGATCATCCTCGACCGGAAAGCCCACCCACAGCCGGGTTCATATACCAACAGACTCCTGGATGCCGGAATCGATTCCATCCTTCAGAAAGTAGGCGAGGAATCCGTGGAGGTGATCCTGGCCGCAAAGGGACAGGGCAGGCAGCGCCTGGTGGAGGAAGTCTCCGATCTCTTCTACCATTGTCTGGTTCTGTTGGTGAGCCAGGGCATCAGCCTGGAGGATATAGAAACAGAACTGGCCAGACGCCACACTACTCCAAAGGAACAATGAAGATCTTCCTGTTCGACATGGACGGCGTGCTACTGGAGTCCCAAGGATATCATCGCGCCCTGCGGGAAACCGTCCGGCGGATGGCACTGGCGCTCGGATTTGAAGACTCCACCGTCTCGCCGGATGAAATCGCCGCTTTCGAAGCCGGCGGTATCTCCAGCGAATGGGACGAGGCCGCCATAATCACAGCGGTATTGCTGGAAAAGGTCTGGGAGGCGGAACCCGATCGGGGCTTACCCAACTCTCTTGCCGGACCTGTCTCCATTGCACCCAACCCACGGCCACTGCCTAAGTTCCTCGACTTGGCCCGATCTTTATCAACGCCCGCCATGCTGCCACTGCATCCCCTGGAACGGGCCGCCCGTATTTTCTTTCGTAAAAAAGGCCGGACCTCCGGGCAGGAACAGATCTTGCACGACCTGATCCTGGGTGCGCGCATGGCCGATCTCTCCTTGACCCATCGCACTTTCCAGGAATTGGTCCTTGGAAGCGAAGTCTTCAGCCAGACTTACGATTTTCCGCCCGAACACGATTGTGAAAGTTATTTGCTAAAATACGATCATTCCAATCTGGCGGAAGGATCACAGATATCCCGTTTACAGGAGTGGATCTCACCTCCGGGTAAGTCTGCAGCCGTCATCACCAGCCGTCCATCCAAGGCACCGCCAGGCATCTTTTCCACCCCTGAAGCCGAGTTGGGAGCCAGGCTGGTCGGTCTGGATGGAATCCCGATCCTGGGTTGGGGTGGGATGTTGTGGCTGGGGCTTCGAACTCACATCAACCCGCAATCCTTCCTGAAACCTTCTCCCGTTCACGCACTGGCAGGCATGCGAATGGCCCTGGGCGCGAGCCAGGAGCCGGCTTTGACCGAAGCCGCCGATCTGGCCGAGAATGGGATTGCCGCTACAGAATGGGAAAAGTTCCACGAAGCCGAAGTTTCCGTTTTTGAAGATACACCCGGGGGCATCAAGAGCCTTCAGTCCGCCAGCCAGGTACTCAAGAAGATGGGGATTCCAATCAAGACCAGATGCTACGGCATCGCCCGGGAACGCATCAAGGTCAAGGCCCTCGAGGCCTGTTCAGCCGTAATATTTCCTTCACTCGTAGAAGCGCTCGAGGCGGCTTATTAATCCATGCCTTTGAAATATTTCAGTTCTCCATGTTGATAATCAACTTGAATGGGCACACCATGGCCCAGGCAGTTTTCCAACAGATAGGACGCGTCCAAATTCCGGACAAGGCCGGGCAAACCGAATAAAATCGCCTCTCCATGTGTCACCAAAATAAACTCGGCCTGCGAACTCCCAAATTTATTTACCATAAAATTTATACAAGTAACGAACCGTTCCCGGACGGCATTGAACGTCTCCCCTCCCGGCGGTCCTTTATCCAGGTCCCTTCCTGAGAGCCAGGTCTCCCTCCAGTAGCGGTGAGCGGACCATGCCTCTGCATCTCCCCGTCCCTCAAGTACCCCGCAATCCGGCTCGCGTAATCCCTCCGCCAACTCCAATGGAACCGACAAGACAGTCGAAAGGATCTCGCCCGTCTGGCGGGCACGCAGCAGCGGGCTGCTGTAAATCTTAAAGAATCGGGATTCCCTCGAAAATGCACCGCCAGGGCCATTGCTTGCAGCCGGCCTTTATCGGTGAGCGGATGCGGCAAATCCCGGTTGGAGATCACCTTCAGGCGGTTGGCTTCGCTCTCGCCGTGGCGAGTGAAATAGAGTCGCATCGGAAGTGGTAGGAACGAATTAATTCGTTACTACATAACTCAGGACCAGCCCATCACAGCACCGACGATCCGGCCCAGTTGCTCGGCCATCAGCTCATGCTGGTTCGCGTCCGGATGGGAGGCACAGCCCATTCCAACGATCGGGGTGGAGAAAAATTTGTGAACCTTGTCGTCCCCGGCCGCCGTCAATTGGTCCACCACTGCGGTGAGGGCCGTTTTTTGATCTGTGGCGGAATGATAGGCTCCGGTCGGCCAGCCGTCCCCCAACATGGGGCTGGACACGCAGAAAATATGCGCCTCCGGGAAATACTGCCTGAGTTTCTGGACGAAGTTTAGATAAGCCTCCACGAAGACGTCCACTTCCATGATCGGCCGGTCGCTGTCACCCGGTGAAAAATCGTTGGTTCCCAGGGCAATCACCAGGGCATCCGGGACGAACAATTTTGGATCCCACCGGGGTGAATCGGTCTGTTCGAAAAAGAGCGAATTGTACACCTCCGGCATCGGGCGGGCGTCATATTGGAAGCTGTAATTGCGGACCATCCCGATGCCGGAGACGGAAGAAAGATGGTATTCGGCATTTAGCGATTTGGAAAGGATAGGCCCGTACGAGAGGCGGGCATTGTTATACGGCTGGCCCCAGCCGTCTTCGGTGCATTGGGTGGAGTTGATCAAGCCCTCGTCACCCGTCCCGCAAGTGATCGAATCGCCGATAAATTCCATCCGGCGGGCGGGCCTTGACGGCGCCGGCAGGATCGATCCCGAAAACTCGAACCCGAGGAAAGTGCATTTTCCAGTGCTGGCTTCCGTCCGCTTGACCAGGGAAATAGTATGATCGGCTTCAGGAAGGTCCACCGCAACCTGGTACCGGCTAACCGCTCGCTCTGGCGCAATCCTCACCACCGTAGCCCCATCGATGACGGCATCATAATAATTCCGGTTCGGTTCTCCCCTGAATTCGTCCTCCAGGAGCACGGCCGCGCCGGTGCCGTGGAAATTGGCCTGGACGGCCACCCCCGGCGCAGAGAAGACCGGTTTCTTGAGGTCCGAGAAATCGATCCGGCCGGAATAGAGGATACCAGGGTCATCCGCAGCATAGGTATGGGGCGAAGAATTGAAAGTGGCGGTTGGCCGGGGTATTGTGACGGTCGGCGTGGGTAAATAAGTGGGTTTCGCCGTGCAGGCGGATAAAATGCCCACCAGGCTGAGACCCAGGAAATCCCGCCGGCTGATCCGATGGTCCATGAAGTACCTCCTCCTTAAGGAAAGACTGTCATATCTGAATGCAGCCTGACCCACAGGGTGCTACGCAAAGGCTGCACTCCAATTCTAAGTGTAAGGCAGCCTGACCCACAGGGTGCCACGCAAAGGCTGCACTCCAAGTAAGAAAATCAAGGAACAAATTCACTTCGCAGCAGCCCATAATGGATATCGCCGGTATAAGTACCGTCCTGTTTCCTTTTCGTCTCCCGAATGAGTCCCTCCCGGACGAAGCCGCAGCGCTCGGCCACCTTGATGCTGCGCAGGTTGGTCTCATTGCATTCGAGACGGACCCGGTGGGCTCCCAGGTCATCAAAGAGGAATTTCAGAGCCCCTTTCCCGGCTTCGGACACGTAGCCCTTGCCCTCATGACCGGCATCGGCAAAATAGCCGATTTCGAACTCGGGAAGCACCCAATTGACTACTCCGATATAAATCTGGGCCACGAATTCTCCCGTTCCTTTAAGGAAGGCACCCATGAAGAATGCCTTGCGTCCAGTCCAACAATCCATAAAATCGCGGATCACCGCCTCAGCTTCCTGTTCGGAGTGGATCGTCATAATGGCATTATCGGTTTCGAACTGGAGTAAATGAGTCCGGTTGTTTTGGCTGAGGCGATAGTACATGGGGCCGTCGCTGATTTGGTAGCTCCGCAGAATCAGGCGTTCGGTTTCGATCTGGGTGGGAAGTGCAGGGAGACTATGAGAGACGTTGGTCATAGGTCAGTTTTCAGTTGTTAGTTTTCAGTGAACAGTGAATGAGAAAGAAAAGTAAGACACGGGAATTGAACTAATGGTTCCCTGACCAAGTGCATCCCGCTGAAAGAAGCGGGAAGTCAGGACTTCGCAACAAAAACTCAAATAGCCCTGGAAAAGATATTCGATACGCGGTATCGAACCCTGTAGGAGAACAGGACAGGGCTTCCCTGTAGGAGAACACAACAGGGCTTTTCCATATTTATTCGTCTCGGAGGATATTGCCTGATTGGCCGGGTAGGGGCGGGTCTGTTCGGGCAATGGCTCTGAATCTGAAATGGTCAAGCCAGGCAAAGCCATTTGCCAAGTCACGAAGACCCGCCCCTACGATTACGAGGGAAGTGGGCCTTAGGCGTAATTCGGCCTGCTTATCGATGATCCATATCCCATGGAGCTACGCATTAGTCGGTATGGCGTGGGAGCGCTTCGAGGGGCTCCCTGCACATTGATCCTCAGGTTTCCTGACGAAGAGCACGTCAGGACGCGTCCTGATGAATAGCACATCTGGACATGCAAAGAGAGGAACAATTGGTCCGAATTGAGGCCGGGCAAGGCAGATGGAGATGGAGTGGGTTTTGATTTCAAAAGGCTTCTCGATCCTGTAAATGAAATGGTCACAGATGGAACTTATGTTCTATATATCATTATGTATCGAAAGATTACATTTGTCAAGTTTAATTTAAGGTTGGCGGTGGTCTCTAAAGTCATGGCATCTAATGATAATTCTTCTCCCCGGCTTCGATCCGGACCGAGAGACGGTTCTGCCGCGGCGGGATGGGACAGGACCAGCGGTCGTTGTAGGCACAATAAGGATTATAGGCCAGGTTAAAATCGAGGTGCAGCCGCCCCTCGCCAAGATCCTCCGGCTCTACGTAACGCCCGGACCCATAGGTCTGTTCTGGAGCAGTCGCATCCACAAAGGGGATGAAATAATCCCCACCCTCCGCAGGGATATAGACTTGCAAAGCGGCCGGCTTACCCTGGACGGAAAAATTGACCTGCCCCACATGCAAGTATTCCTGCTGGTCGCCGGTGGAGGTCGGCATGGTGATCTGGTCCGGCTGGGGTAATTTTTCCAGTTCCAGATCAAATCGCATGGCCGGGTTTTCAGGGAAGTATTTGAGGCCGGTGAAGGTCGCTTTTTCCTGGCTGTCCAGAGGCGACTGGTAATTGTCTTTAAAGAATGCATCCTTGGCTTTGCGAAAATCGGTCAGTTCAGTCATTTTATTGCCTCTCTTAAATTCTAAACAAAGAACATCTAACTTGAAAATAGAAATATCAGGCAGCGGTAGGTAAAGCAGCAGGCTGTTCAATGCGTGAGATATCGTAGCCCAAATGCTGAAGACGTTTGAGAAGGCGTTTTGCCGTAGCTTCTGGGCGGCGCTGATCGAAATAATCGCCACCCAGATCCCGATAAGGTTCCTTGCGTTGGATGATATGGTAAGAGATCACCAGAATCGAATGTGCCACGGCCACGATGGCTCGTTTCTTGCCCCTACGCCCTGCCAGACGATGGTATTGAGCAGACAAATAGGTGTTGCGACTACGCGCCGCTGCATGGGCAGCCTGCACCAGAGCAACTGTCAAGGCCCGGTCGCCATGGCGAGTGGTGCCCGAGTAGCGCTTCCCAGCGCTTTCGTTATTGCCTGGAGCGACACCCGCCCAAGCCGCCAGGTGGTCTGCTGTCGGGAAGCGGCTCATGTCGCTTCCAATCTCGGAGACGATCACTTCAGCGATCCGCTGCGCCACTCCGGGAATCGTATCCAGCAGCTTGACTGCTTCTTCAAAAGGGTGGCAGTACTTCTCGATCTCTGCATCAAAGCGGGCAATGCTTTCATCCAGGCTGTCGACCTGACACAGCAATTCAGACAACACGAAGCGATGGTGGGGCTTGACCCGCCCTTCCAGGGCTTTGTCCAGCTGCTCGCGCTTATCCCTCAGCCTGCCTTTCGCCAGCCCGGCCATTTCGGTCGCATTGGCCGTGCCAGTGACAATCGCTTCCAGCATCGCACGTCCAGACACCCCCATCACGTTGCTGGCCACGCTCGCCAGCTTGATGTTGGCACTTTCCAGCGTCTTCTGGATCCGGTTGACCACGGTGGCACGTTCACGGACGAAATTGGTGCGGTGACGGGTCAATTCACGCAGTTCGCGCTGTCCGACAGGCGGAATAAAACTGCCTCTCAACAAACCATGTCGCAGCAGATCAGCGATCCATTCCGCATCCATGACATCCGTCTTCCGTCCAGGTACCTGCTTGATATGACGAGCATTGACCAACAACACCTCGAAGTTCTCTTCCAGAATGTTGTAGATCGGCTTCCAGTATTCCCCCGTGCTTTCCATCGCCACGTGGGTGATCCCGAAACTCAGCATCCAATCCGACAGCCCAAGCAAGTCTTTCGTCATGGTGCCAAAAGTCCGGACTTCTTTCTGCAGCCCACCCTGCCCATCCGGAACAATCACCGCGGCCACCACGGTCTTCTTATGAACGTCCAATCCAGCACAATGTGTATGTTCAATCTCCATGCTATCCTCGTCACTTCAGTATACCGACTGGCGTGGATACCCGATCAGTTAGAATCTAACTTACGTGCTTCCTTTACGGAGCGACAATTGGCGGTGCCTACAGGTATCCCGGTCCGACTAAACATCGAGCTCGGTGCACCATTGAGAAAACGACCTGTGTGCCAGCCGGTCGCTGCCCGTTATAGCACATTTTCATGCTTGGCAGTGTAGCCATACATGACGACTAAACACTATGTATCTATCCGAAAATTCTGGAGAAGTTCGTTTTTTGAGTGTGTGCGGCTCCGCCGCACACACTCAAAAAACGGCGTTCCTCTGTTTCTAGGATAGATGCTAAGGACACAAAGGGATACGATGGAGAAGAAGAAAGAAATTATATTCGACTCATGAAGTTCACACTTTGGTTGAATCTCCTGATCCGGTATTGTCAATCCGCTTAGAAGAGTTCCCCGATTGGAAAGTTTATCTGCCAATTCTAACCTGGGCGGAAAGAGCTTTGGAGAAATGTTAATAGCTCCCGGTTGACAGCCTCGGCTTCATCGTGCTGGACCCAATGGGAAGAGTTCTCAAAAAAGATCAATTGGCCACGGTCGCAGTATTCGATCGAGCTCACTGCCATTTCCTGGCTGAGGGCAATATCCTTCTTTCCCCAAAGGATCAGGGTGGGTACCTTTGACTCTCCGGGTGGCTGCCATGGCGGAACGGTCACTGAAGGCGGCCCGATACCAATTGATCATGGCGGGTAAGGCTCCCGGCTGGCACCAGGCTTTCCTATATTCTTCTAATTCGTCCTGAGTGAAAGTGCCCGCTTTGGCACTGGTTTTGAGCATATTGACCAACGAGGCGCAATGGTTTAGTTTCAGAAGGCCGGCGGGCAAGGCCGGGATCTGGAAGAAGCCGATATACCAGCTTTTCAGCATTTGCCTGATGGACTTGTGCAGAAACTCCCACATGACTGCCGGGTGCGGCACATTCAGGATACCCAGGCGTTCCAGCCTCTTGGGAAAGTCGATCGCCAATTCCCACGCGACGGCAGCGCCCCAATCGTGCCCCACCAGGTTGGCCTGTTCAAAGCCGTAATGGTCAAGCAGGCCAAGAATATCCTGTACGAGTTCCTGCAGAAGATAAGCGTTCACCCTGGCAGGTTTATCGGAGAGGCCATAACCTCTTTGGTCAGGCACAATGACAAAGTAACCCGCCTCCGCCAATGCCGGGATCTGGTGACGCCAACCGTACCAAAATTCCGGGAACCCGTGCAAAAAGATCACCGGGCGCCCACGAGGATCCCCTGCCGTCACCACGTGCAAATGGATGCCATTCGTTTCGATGAAAGTGTCTTCGTAGGGTCCAGTCATAATTCAACGATCCTTCCAAAGGCCTTATTGCGGAGGATGACTGAAATATTCGCCAAGGATATCACTGATATTGACAGAAGTATGCTCATGTAAAATAGTGAAAAAATCCGCCTCAGTGGATATTTTGCCGGCCATTTGGAAAGCGTAATCTTGTAAAAACGCAATGAAAGCCGCATCCCCCATCCGGTCCCGGATAGCTTGCAGGAACCGAGCTCCCCGCAAATAAACGGCATTCGCGTACGTGCGGAAATCAACACCGTGATAAATATCCGTATCCACCCAGCCGGAAGGTTCATAGGAATCCACCCGGAAAGACTGCCAGGCAGTCACTTCAGGATAATTCTTCTCATAAAAAAATTTTTCACTATAGGTAGCCAGGGCTTCATCCAACCAGGGCTCCATGGCCTGGTCGTTCCCGACCGAACCATACCACCATTGGTGGGCCGTTTCATGGACGCCGATGTCAATAAGATTGTTCAGTACGGTTCCATCACTGCCGGTGTAATAATCGCGGCTGAGGAAGAACAACCCGTCATATTCCATCCCATCGAAGTAGGGTGATTCCACCATGCTCAGGCTCGAGTATGGATACGGGCCGAAAAGAGCGCTGTAGGTGCCTACGGCTTTCGCCACTTCCTCCACAGCCGCGGCTGCCTGGACCTTTTCGGGCTCGAAGTAATATCCGATCACGGGGATCCCGTTTTCCGTAACGGAAACCGTTCTGTACAAAGGACTGGCAGAGAAGGCAAATGTGCGGGCGTGGGATAGATGGTAGTGCCAGGATCCGGCCGCGGCTTGCACAGGGGCACCCGCGGCAAACATCACCGGCGTGGTCAGGTCAGCCAGGTGCAAGGTTACTTCAAAATCAGACGCATCATAGACCAGGTGCTCTCCCACCTCAGCGAGTGGATGGAGCAGCCAACCGTTCTTGTAAGGTACGATGAAAGGATACCAATCCACCAGGTTCATCTGGAAGTCATTGAAGCCGAAGAGGTGGTATACATCCGCAGGCGGGAGGGCCAGGTCGAAGTGCATGAGGATATTGATCTCCGCCTCAGGGACAAGGGGCGAGGCCAGCGGTACATCCAGGCGGTCGGCCGCGAGAGTGTAATTATTTACCATCTCCCCATACACCATTAATCCGCCCAAGGCAAAACAATTCTTCCATAAATTCGGTTCGACAGCCAGAACTATATCCGGCAGGTTTTGTCCGGTGAGGTTTTTATACGTGACCACTTCGTCCACTGAAAGGGTATGGGTCGAATAATCCAGGGTTGCTTCGAGGGTGTAATGCGGTTGAGCAGAGTTATCTATGGGATTAGGGGGCAGCGTGGGAGTTGGCCCAATGGATGGAACGGCCGTAGGGATTGGAGGTAGATCCGTCGGCGGGCTGAAAGGCGTTTTTGTAGCTGCTGCATTTGGGTTGGTGGTGACTGTTGGTCCGACCACCGGAGTGGTAAAGGCCGGGCTGAGATCGATGCAGGAGGTTAGAAGGAGGCTGACAGGAATTAAGAGAAAGATGGCAAAACGGCGTACCATGGCTATCTCTTCTTGAAGAGCAAACCCTGGCGGGGATGGAAAAGGAAGACCATCAGAAAGAAAGCCGTGGCAGAAAGGACGATAGCCGAGCCGGAAACGATGTTCAGATAGAAACTCAAATATAAACCCACCAGGCTGGAGAGAGCTCCAATGCCGGCGGAAACCAGCATCATGGGGACGAGCCGCCGGGTCACCAGATAGGCCGTGGCGGCCGGCGTTACAAGCATGGCTGCTGCCAACCCCACACCTACCGTCTGAAGCGAGACCACCACCGTGAGCGCCAGCAGGATCAACATTATATTTCTCAGTAATTCTGCCGGCAGGCGCAGGGTGGCCGCCAGGATCGGATCAAAGGAGATCACCAAAAATGGTCTAAAAAGGAGAACCACGACCACCAACACCAGCAAACTCAGTCCGAAGGTCAGTGCCAAATCCGAGGGACTCACACCGAGCACATTACCGAAAAGAATATGGCTTAAATCAACGGCATAGGTCTGGATGGAGCTGATCAAGGCTACCCCCAGGGATAGCGCGGCTGCGAATAAAATCCCAATGGCGGTATCTTCCTTGATATTGCCTCCCCTGGAGAAAAAACCGATCCCCAGGGCAACCACCACCGCCGCGATGGCCGCTCCCACCAGCAGGTTCCCATGCCAGAGGAAGGCGATCGCAACTCCGGGCAGGATGGCATGAGCCATGGCATCTCCCAGGAAAGCCATCCCGCGCAGGACCACATACGTGCCCATCACAGCGCAAAGGATGCCGACCATCACCGAGGCCAGCAGCCCTCGCACGATGAAGTGATACTGGAGAGGCTCTAATAACCAGGAAAGAGACATTTTTGATTTACGATTAGCGATTTATTCGATTCGGTGGCCGACCGTCCAAAATCGTGAACTTACTCGGGCGGGCAGCAATCATCCACCAGGACCGTACTGCCCGGTAATTTGAGCAAACGGGAGCCAAAAGCCTGGTTGAGGTTCTCGGTTGTCAGGACGGATTGCGGATCGCCATACGCGATCAGCCGGCGGTTCAGCAGCAAGACCGAATCAAAAGCGGGTCCCGGCCAGGTTGAGGTCGTGGGTGGAGATCAAGACTGTCACCTTTTGCTGACGCAGGTGATCAAGCAGCGCCAGCGTAGCCGCCTGGGTGGTGGCATCCACTGCAGTGAAGGGTTCATCCATGAGGAAGATATGCGGTTCCTGCGCCAGGGCGCGGGCCAGAAAGACCCGCTGCTGCTGCCCACCTGACAACTCGCTGATCGAGCGATTGGCAATATCGGTGATGCCCATGTGTTCAAGGCTCTGGCGGACGATTTCCCGATCTCTAGGCGTGGGACGCTGCATCCACTTTTGATGGCCAAACCTGCCCATCAAGACTACATCCCGGACGGTCACAGGGAAGCGCCAGTCCACTTCCTCCCGTTGAGGCACATATGCCACGCAATCCAAATGATGGCCCAGCGGCAGCTGATGAATGAAGATCTTGCCCGACCGCAAGGGCAACAGCCCCACCAGGGCCTTGAACAGGGTGGATTTTCCGGCGCCATTCGGGCCTACGACCGCCACCCGGGCTCCCTGCTGGACCTGAAAGGAAATATCCTCCAGCACAGGCGTCCCGTTATAGGCAACGGTGATATTGTCTACATCCAGGCGGGCGGGAATTTCGAGAACCGGATTCGCGTTTTCCATTGTGTTTATTTTAATGCATTCACGATCATGGTCGCATCATACTTGATCATGTCGATATAAGTGGGCACCGGCCCGGCAGGGCCCGAGATACTTTCCACGTATAGGTCAGTCACTATTTTAACATTCGTTTCAGTGGAGATCTGTTGGGCCAATTTTTGATTTTCACCCAGGTCCAGGAAAATAACCCTGGCTCCGCTATGGTCAATCGCCTGGATGAGGTCTACGATCTGACGGGCGGAGGGAGCCGCGTCGGCGGTGACGCTGGGGATGACCGCTCCCACCACGGTGAACCCATACGCCCGGGCAAAATATCCCAGCGCGTCATGGTTGGTGACCAGCAAACGCCGGTCCGGTGATAGCTGGGCCACTTCATTTTTCACCCAGCCATCCAGTTCCTGCAGCCTGGCAATATATGCCTGTGCATTGGCAGCATACAGGTCTTTTCCACCCGGGTCTGCCTTGGATAGACCGTCCCGGATCTGTTCGACGTAAGCGCTGACATTTAAAGGGTTCATCCACATGTGCGGATCTTCGACTAATACCCCTCCAGATGTCTGGGCGGCGGGCTTCAAGCCCTTCGTTGCCACGATGACCTGGCGTGAACCGTCCAGTGAATCAAGGGTCTTCTGCAGCCAACTCTCGTAACCGAGACCGTTGACGATAAGCACCTGGGTCTGAGCCAGGCGGATGGCATCCAAGGGTTTGGGTTGGTATTCATGCGGATCGACAGTGGGCGGCAAGAGCGAATCGACGTTGAGCCGTTCGCCCGCCACGTTCTGGGCGATATCCTGTAGAAAGGTTTCAACCGCCATGACCCGCGGCAACCCGCCCGGTTGGGAAGCGACCGGCTGGCAGGCAGCCAGGAAAAGTGAGAGTAACAGGATATTGAGAATGGGAACGGAACGGATTTGTTTCATTACTTTTCAAATCAGGGTTTCAATAAGGAGCCGTGCCTATAACGGGATACCGCTTCAAGGCCCAGGCCTGGATGCCACCTTGTACCCAGGCGATATTTGGAAACCCGGCCTGCTTGAGGATATCATAGGCTTTCCTGGCCGGTTCGCCTCCGCTCGCATCGAATATCACGATGGTATCGGTCTGGTGCAGCTCGCTCAAACGCCCGGATAACTCTGCGATAGGGATATTCACAGATTTCTCGATCCTGTAAGTGTTCCATTCAATCGCAGGCCGTACATCCAGGAAGGTCACTCCTTTGGTCCCGAATGCCAAAAAAGGCAACATCCACACTGACATCCGCAGGTTTAGTAGGCGTAAGAGTCGGATTTTGGGTGAGTTTTCCAGATCTCAGGCTGAGGAAGTATATTAGTGACATGGCCCCGATCAATACGACGATGGCCGCCACGACCATCCATACAGGCAATGACTGCCGGGCTGTTTTGGCTGGGTGAGTTTTTTTGGAGGGCATTAAAATCTCCCGATTTCAGAGAAATAAGGTAAGCATTTTCGGAGGGGATTTTTAACACACCCGTAGAGTTAATGGATGGCTTTTTCGGTGCGGGATACTCCGCCATCCCCTTTAGCTTCGTTCAAGAGATTCAAGAGATTACCGAGCATGGCTTTCCTAAAGTCCGAAAGCCGTGCAGTTCCTTCCTTTGACTCCCGCCCAAGGGCGGCGAAGAAAGAGATTTTGGGGTATTGGTGGATGCCCAGGCAATCCACAAATACCCCAAACCCCGACTTTAGGAAGGCCCTGATTACCGAGAATGGGTATTGAATTTTATCCAGCATCGAGATACTATAATCTCAAGGGAATATTTTTCTAAGCACTCGAAAATGAGAATATTCACGAGGAATTAGAATGACAATCCAATATGTCAGTAAATGGAAAGCGAAACTGCGCAGCCTGGCCGATCCGAAGGATGAGGCCTGCGACAATAAAGCCACCTTGTTGTGGGGTGATCCTGTCCACGTCCCGGAGGATTGGGTGCCGGGGACAAAGGGGCCCGTCCATGTAACCGCTCGGACGAAATCCGGCTGGTTGGATGGGGAGGTCCTCTCCAGCCAGGGCCTGCTGGAGATCTACGTGATCGATGTGGGCCAGGGGGACAGTATCCTCATGCGCACGCCTGACGACTGTTGGCATCTCATCGACGGCGGGGCCAGCTACCGCAAGCAGATGACCCGCAAGAGCGCAGTGGACTTCCTCCAATGGAAGTTCATGAAGGATCTCAAAGCCGCCAGCGTAACCCTGGAAAACGTTATCCTTTCCCATCCCGACGATGATCATTTTGGCGGGCTGGCGGACGTTTTCAAGGGTGAAACGAATGACGAGACTTTTCCCATCACGATCAAGAACTATTACCATAACGGTTTGGCGAGGTTCGCCAAATCACCTGCGATGGGAGCTCGCGTTGCCGGAAAGGTGCAGGCCTTTCCGCAAGGCGGTCATGGTATCCCTCTGGCGGGGGAATTCGTCACGGAACTTCTGGACGGCAAAGACACGTTCGTGGAAAACCCGGCCAGGCCGTTCAACGGCGAAGGATTCCGGGAATTTGCCGGGCTCGTGAACCGAGTGCCCCTGAACGTGCACCGGTTGAGCAACCGGGATGGTTTCCTAAAAGGATACGAGAGCGGCGGGCAAAACCCGACCACCATCCGGGTGTTGGGTCCTGTCCTGGAGGACCTCGTAGGCGGCCAGCAAGGTCTGCGTTACCTGGAGAAACAAGACTCCCTCACCTGCAACGGCCACTCGGTCACGCTGTTGATCGAGTATGGAGCCGCCCGCTTACTCCTGGCAGGCGACCTGAATACCGATTCGCAAGAACTGCTGCTCAGCTACCATGCCGCCAATGAGTTTGCCGTGGATGTGGGTAAAGCCTGCCATCATGGAGCCGAGGATGTGGACCTTGAGTTCATCCAGGCTATGCAGGCCCGAGCCACCGTGATCTCCTCCGGCGATAACGAGGACTTTTCCCACCCACGGCCGCTCCTGATGGGTGCAGTCGCCCGTTATGGAAGATGCTCGAAGGGGATCGGCAAAGAAATATTGCCGCCTTTGATCTATTCCACCGAACTGGCTCGCTCGATGAGGATGGCTTTCCCGAAGACCCTTGAGATTGAACAGGCCGATAAGACTATGGCAGCAGCGAATGCATCCAAAGCCAAGATAAAGCTGGATGAAGATAAAGCCTTTTTCCGTCCACTCAAAAAAGTCCCCTGTTCCAGCAAACTGGTCTATGGGTTGGTCAATATCCGCACGGATGGCAAATACATCCTTTGCGCCACCATGGAGGAGAAGGGCAACGATTTCGATTACAAGGTTTTCCGGGCGGGTGTGGATGCGTAGCCGGGGCGGATCCGGTTATTTGAAATCAAGGGAGCATAATGGAAGCTGAACGATTAGGCAGGGAAGTGGTTTATCAAAGCCCGTGGGTCAACCTGTACCTGGATAAAGTAAAGTTCCCGAATGGGCGGGTGATCGAAAAGTATCATTTATTGGACTTTCCTCATGCGGCAGTGACAGCTTTAGTTGAGAATAAAGAAGGCTGTCTTATTTTCGCCCAGATAAGCCGCTATACCACCGGCAAAACGGAATGGGAACTACCTGCCGGCGGGGTGGAAGACGGGGAATCCGTCATCGAGGCTGCCAACCGAGAGGTATTGGAAGAGACGGGTTACCTCTCGGTTGGGCACGAATTGATCTATTCATATTACCCGATGAACGGGAGCGCTAATAAGATATTCCACATTGTCTCTTGCAAAGCCGGCGAGCTGGCTCAGGCGTTCGATCAAAACGAAGTGACCCAGGTAAAATGGTTCACAAGGGAAGAAGTTAGAGAAATGATAAGGGAAAGGTCGCTGACAGATGGCTTTACCGTGACAGCCCTGTTATTATGGCTCTCCGGTGATGGTCTGAGGAATAATTGATCAATGCTTCCCTGCAGAGTCGCACCAGGGAAAATATAGTTCTTTTCTACTTGCGAAGGTTCCAAACCTTCGCAAGTTTTTTTAAGCCCAAGTCTATCCTTACAAGTTGGTTACATTCAGAGACCAAATCGGAAAACGATGCCATAATTTAAGCAACTGATCCGCCGCACAGTAAGGAATATACCCATGCCGCTGAAAAGACAACTTAATATGGCACTGATGGCAGGTGGAATCATCCTCCTGGGACTGCCGGGATGCCGGTACTTCGGGAAGCCGGTCACCTCCACGCCGGTTGCGGTCATCCCTGTGGACCAATTCCAATTTACGGATGCACAAACCGGGTCTCAATTTCGAACCCTGGATGGCTGCATCAGAAACCTGACGAACGCATCCTGGAAAGGCGGCTCGTACGAACTGGTGGGGAATTTCTATGAAGCCGGCTGGTGCACCGGTACGGGTGCCCGGTCTGATTGCCAGATCGCCGGCTCATCCATCGATAACCGGGATCAGCATGTGATCACGTTGAATACATTGTTTTATCCGCAGGACTATCCCAAGGTATTCGGCCTGGGTCTGCAAAGCCTCTGGATCCCGAAATCGACCGGCTGGGGGGCCTCCTTTGCTTTCTCCGAAAAAGGCGAGGGCATCACCGGCGACGGCTGGGGAGTAATATTTCGCCAATATCTCACCTCCAGCCAGCCAGCGGACGCCACGGTCGACTTGGGTTGGAAATACGGCTATATCGTCCACGGCCCCAACCAGACCACCATCGAATTGACCCCCGATCTTTCGCTGAGGGAGTCCCTGTCTCAATCCCTGGCAAGCCCCGGAAGCCATGCGCGACCTGGGGTTGAAGAATATTCAAGCCCTCGCGGCCGATGTGGAAGGGCAGCTCCGAGCCCATAAGATCATGGGCTGCGACCTGGGACCGTATCAAAATAACGGCATCCCGCCGGTCTGCAACCCGAGGCCGATGACTGCGGATGAAGAAGCCGGGCAGATCGAGCTGGCCCGGAAATATTTCGCGAATGAAGAGACCCTTTTAACGGAGCATTATCAAGAAATGTATGCGGCCTGGATGGCGGCCTTCCCCTTGAACCAATGTTGGCCTGAATAAATGGAGGCGCGCTGCTCGTTTATATGTCATTGCGAGCCGTTCTTACGACACTGCACCGCACTCCCTCCCCTTCGGTACGGGACATGTGCAACGAACGCAGTGAGTGCAGTGCAGTTGAGCAATCCCCATATAAATCAAGAGATTGAGTCCTCGGGAAGGCAACCCTTCGGATGACAGGTCGAGCCGGTTGGTAAGCAACGCGACCTTGTCAGGTCAAGGGATCGCTTCGTCGCGAACGAACAACAACGCTCCTCGCAATGACAGATTATTTAACGACAGCTTATCGTGACAACAGAGAACAGGAAAAATGCCCATTTGATATTGATAGAACGTTAACAGGCTTCTACTGGACAAATCCCCTCCGCACTGCTATACTGCTTATGATTATGGTACAGAAAGACGATCGTTGAACTTATTGATTGACTTTACCTGCCGCTCTGCGGCAGTTTTGTAACAAATCACTCATATCAAAACCCAAGCGGGAAACTGCAGGGGTACTTTTTCATATTTATAGAAAGTGTTTAATGAAGAACAAAGACAAATTAAGAATTATTCCCATCGGGGGATTGGGCGAAGTCGGCAAGAACATGATGGCCTACGAATACAACGACAACATCCTCATCGTGGATGCCGGCTTGATGTTCCCCGATAACGACATGCTGGGGGTGGACTATATCATCCCCGATTTCCAATACCTGCGGGATAACGCCGAGAAGATCCGGGGCGTCGTCTTTACCCACGGCCACGAGGACCATATCGGCGCAGTCCAGCATTTGCTGAGCGTGCTGCCGGTCCCCTCTATGCCACCCCGCTGACCCGCGGCCTGATCGAGGTCAAGCTGGCCCGCAACGGCGTGGCCGGCAAGGCCGACATCCACACCATCCAGGCGGGGGAAACCTTCCGGATCGGCCCATTCCAGGTCGAAACCTTCCACGTCTGCCATTCCATCCCGGATGCGGTCGGACTGGGCATCACCACCCCGGCCGGATTGATCATCCACACCGGCGATTACAAGTTCGACCAGACCCCGGTGGATAACTGGCCGACCGATTTTGCCAAGCTGGCCGAATTCTCCGCCCGCGGAGTCGCCATCCTCCTGGCCAATTCGACCAACTCCGAGCGGCAAGGTTGGACGCCCTCCGAACGGGTCATCGGCCCGGCCATGGATGAGGTCTTCCGCAATGCCCCCGGCCGGATCATCATCGCCACTTTCGCTTCCCTGATCGCCCGCATGCAGCAGGTAGCCGATGCGGCCCTGCGCCACGGCCGCAAGATGGCTTTCGTGGGCATGAGCATGGTCGATAATGCCAAGATCGCCCAGAAAATGGGCTATCTCAAGGTCCCTGAAGGAACCTTGGTCAGCCTGGACGAAGCCCTGAACCTGCCCAAAAAAGAGGTCGTGCTGATGTGCACGGGCTCCCAGGGCGAACCGACCTCCATAATTGGACGGCTGGCTGCAGGCACGAACCGCCAGTTCGACGTGGAAGCAGCGGGATACGATCGTGATCTCCTCCCACCCCATCCCCGGCAACGAAGAAGCCATTTATAAGACCATCAACCGCCTGCTCCGGCGGGGCGCGGAGGTAGTCTCCGAAGCCACCTCGGCCGTGCACGTATCCGGCCATGCCAGCTCGGAGGAAATGAAACTCCTGCTGAACCTGGTCCGGCCCAAATTCTTCATGCCCATCCATGGTGAACTGCACCAGCTCCGGCGCCATGCCGCCCTGGCCCGCCAGGTGGGCGTACCGGAGGAAAACATCATCGTGGTCGAAAACGGCCAGGTGGTGGAACTCTCTGATGGCAAGATCAGCCTGGGAGAGCGCATGCCCGGCGGATACATCTTCGTCGAAGGCGAAAGCGTCGGCGAGATCGACCTGGATGTGGTGCGGGAACGCGAGCAGTTGGCCCGCTCCGGAATTATGCTCGTGACCGTGCCGCTGGATAAGTATTCCGGCCGCCTGATCAAGGATCCGGAAGTCATCACCCGGGGTTTCATGTCCCCGGAGGATGCCGACACGCTTATCCCGCTGGTCAGAAAAAAGGTGGTCGATATGGTCAACGGAGGCGGCCTGGACGACGAAAAGGGCCTGACCGATGTGATCCGGGGTTTGCTGAAGAGCAAGACCGGCCGCCGGCCGATGGTGTTCGTGGCAGTTACCAAGGCTTAGGAGATAAGAAACACAAAGGACACTAAGGAACACAATGTGAAAAACAATTTCCAATGAGGAGAGCCTTTTTAACTGACATACCACCACTTTTTGTCTTGTTCTCGTGCCCGGCGCTAGTCCCACGTTTTTCAGCGGTGGTGTTCTTTACGGGATTGTGCCCGTCGTGGTGACGAGGTTCTCCCACACAATCGACAATATCACATCGTCTGGATATGATCATACCTTTAAAACAAAGATTACCCAGCAGAGCCACGCCAATGATGAAAGCGATGGCGCCCTGGCGCTTGGCAAGGTTCGGCCGCGGGAAAATGGAGGGTTTGTAATAGGCCAAATAAAGGATATACGGGCCGCCCACCACACCGGCCGCGCCTACACCATAAATAAGCATTCGAATGATCGTAGACATCGATGTTTTCTCCTATTCTTATTTCCAACCGTGTTCGCCGCGCAGGGGCACAAAGGCGACCGGCAGGTTAACTTCGCGCTTGAAATCCTGACCCTCGCAAGTCCATATTTCCAACTGCTGGAATCCGGAACT
>CAWALN010000018.1:0-104728 GCA_963782935.1 uncultured Chloroflexia bacterium
TCAAGCGCTTCCGCAAGAAGGTAGTCAAGAGTGGCATTTTGAGCACCGTGCGCCGAAAGCGCTGGTTCGTTTCCAAGAGCGAACAACGCCGCATGGAGAAGAAGAAGGCCATTCGCCGCATCAAGAGGCGCCAGTACAAGGATTTTGAGTAGACCCGGTACAGAACTGGAGATTGTGTATGCCAAAAGAGGAAAAGATTACGGTCGAAGGGTTGGTTGTGGAAGCCTTACCGGGAACTCAATTTCGGGTACGGCTCGATAACGGTCATGAAATTTTGACCTATCTGGCCGGCAAGATGCGCAAGTACTACATCCGCATCCTGCTGGGAGACCGGGTCAAAGTGGAAATGTCGCCCTACGACCTGACCCGGGGGCGGATCACCTTCCGCCAGCGCAAATCCGAACCAGTCCAGGAAGATTAACCGGTCTCATTTATTATGGACAAATACTGCCTCTGCATTGCTGCAGAGGCATTGAATTTAAGCCTAAATATTTCTTCATATGCCAGTTACCAAAAAACAGAAGAAGCGGGCAAGGGCCCGCTCCTTCTGTTGCTATTATTGAGTAAACTTTTCCCGTAAACGATTAAGGCATAACTTTGAACGAGTGGAGCGCCTTCATATAATTAGCCCGCTCGAAGGCCGCCGGCTCCTTGACAGTCTTCTGGCTCAGGCTGCCTTTCATTTGACGGATGGATTCATATTCATGGTCAACCATCCATTGCTCCACATCCGCCAAAATGGCCGGGATGCGTCCCAATCCATTCTGGAGAAGCTCGGACGTGGTCATGGCCACGCTGGCGCCGGCCATCATGGCTTTGAGAACATCCTCGGCAGTGTGGACGCCGCTGGTGAGGGCCAGGTCCGCCTGGATACGCCCGTACAGGATGGCGATCCAACGCAGGGGCAGGCGCAGTTCGTTGGAATTGCTCAAGACCAGGTTGGGGACCACTTCCAGGCTCTCCAGATCGATATCCGGCTGGTAGAAGCGGTTGAAAAGCACTAATCCCTTGGCTCCGGCCTTGACCAGGCGGGCGGCAATATTTGGAAGGGAGGTGAAGAAGGGGCTCAATTTTACTGCCACGGGGATCTTGA
Organism: uncultured Chloroflexia bacterium; assembly: GCA_963782935.1. Lineage (GTDB taxonomy): Bacteria > Chloroflexota > Anaerolineae > Anaerolineales > Villigracilaceae > UBA877. Next base: position 1,094 of record CAWALN010000018.1, read on the forward strand.
TGCTTTTACATACATCCTGAACAAGAGTGACATAATTGTCTTCCAGCTCAGTGCTGGGAGTGTTCGGGTCGGTGGAGAGATAGTAAAGGTTCAGTTCCAACGCATCCGCGCCGGCTTCCTGGATCTGGCGGGCATACTTGATCCAGCCGCCGGTCGAGACGCCGTTCAAGCTGCCTATGACCGGAATATTGACGGCCTTCTTGGTTTTCCGGACGGTTTCGATATAAGTCTCCGGAGTGAGGGTGAAACCACCGGTATCCGGATAATAACTCATGGCTTCCCGCGAGAAATCGGTTCCCGTGGAAAGATAATGGTCCAATTCCAGGCTTTCATGGATAACCTGTTCTTCAAACAATGAATACATTACCACCGCAGCAATACCATTATCTTCCAGCTTCTTGACGGTCTCCACCTTGGTGGAGAGAGGCTGGGCTGCTGAAGCAACCAAAGGATTCTTTAAGTTTCAAGCCAAGATACGTAGTGGTCAGGTCGGGCATGTGGGTTCTCCTTCTTCGGAATAATAAATGCAGTATACCGCTGTTTGAGTACAACCAATATTATAAATTAAAAGAGGGACAGGCAGATTGCCTGTCCCTCTACTTGGATGGATTTACTTTTCTTCGGTGGTGTCCGGTGCTGCATCGTAGTGCATGGCAGCCATCTGGGAATAGAAATTCCAGCGGGACTTGGCATCGGCCCGGGCGAGCTTGAGCAACTCTTCGGCTCGAGACTCGTTGCTTTGCACCAGCATGCGGAAACGGGTTTCGTTGTACATATACTGGTCCGCCGGGATGGATGGTTCTTTATAATCGATCGAGAGGGGATTTTTCCCATCTGCGGCCAGGCGGGGGTCGAACCGGTAGAGCGGCCACAGGCCGGATTGGACCGCCAGCTTCTGCTGTTCAAGGCCCTTGGACATGTCAATTCCATGGGAGATGCAGTGGCTGTAGGCAATTATTATGGAAGGACCGTCATAGGCCTCAGCATCGATGAAAGATTTCAGGGTATGCTGGTCGCTGAAGCCCATTGCCACGCGGGCTACATATACGTATCCATAAGCAATAGCCATCAGGCCAAGGTCTTTCTTGGAAAGGCCTTTCCCTTGGGCCGCAAAACGAGCCACGGCGCCGCGGGGGGTGGATTTGGAGGCCTGTCCGCCGGTGTTCGAGTAAACCTCGGTATCAAGGACGAGCAGGTTCACATTTCGTCCGGTCGACAGGACGTGGTCGAGACCGCCGTAGCCAATATCGTAAGCCCAACCATCGCCGCCCACAATCCAGACGGATTTCTTGACCAGGGCGTCCGCAACGGCAGCCAGGTTTTTGGCTTGCGAGTTCTTGGATGTGGCCAGTTTTTGCTTAAGGGCAGCCACACGGTCACGCTGCTGCTTGATGCCCAGGTCGGTGCTCTGGTCGGCATTCAGCAGGCCATCGATCAGATCCGAACCTAACTCAGCCGAGAAGGTCGGCAGGATATCGTGGGCATACTCGATCTGCTTGTCCAGGGTCAGGCGATAACCGAGGCCGAATTCGGCATTATCTTCGAAGAGCGAGTTCGACCAGGCCGGGCCGCGTCCTTCTTTATTGAAGGTATAGGGAGTGGTGGGCAGGTTGCCACCGTAAATGGAGGAGCAGCCGGTAGCATTGGCAATGATCGCCCGGTCGCCGAACAACTGCGACATCAGCTTCACATAAGGAGTCTCGCCGCAGCCGGCGCACACGCCGGAGAACTCGAACAGAGGTTGGAGCAGCTGTGAATTCTTGATCGTTCCAACACCGAAGGTGGTCCGATCGGCTTCGGGGAGTGAGAGGAAGAAATCCCAATTGGCCGCTTCGGTTTCGCGGAGAGGCAGTTGGTCGGCCATATTGATGGATTTGCGGGCCGGGTTGGTCTTATCCTTGGCCGGGCAGGCTTCGATACAAAGCGCGCAGCCGGTGCAATCCTCAGGAGCTACCTGCACGGTATACGCCATGCCGGGGAATTCCTTGAACTTGGAATCCATGGACTTGAAGGTGGCCGGGGCATTTTCCAGGTATTTCTTGTCAAAGACCTTGTGGCGGATGACTGCATGCGGGCACACAAACACGCATTTACCGCACTGGATGCACAGGTCGGATTCCCATACGGGGATCTCGAGGGCGATATTGCGCTTTTCCCACTTGGTTGTGCCGGTGGGGAAGGTCCCATCCACGGGCATGGCCGACACTGGAATGGAGTCGCCTTCGAAAGCGATCATTGGGCCAAGCACATCTCGGACAAAAGCAGGGGCTTCTGCCGGAACGGGCGCACGGCGGGTGAGTTTGCTGGTGACTTTGGCGGGGACTTTTACTTCGTGAAGGTGGGCCAGGGACTGGTCCACTGCCGCAAAGTTCTTTTGGACCACGGCCTCGCCGCGTTTGCCATAAGTCTTTTGGATGGCTTTCTTGATCTGCTTGATGGCTTCATCCCGCGGCAGGATGCCGGAAATGGCAAAGAAGCAGGTCTGCATGATGGTATTGACCCGGTTGCCCATGCCGGTCTTTTCGGCCACATCGTAAGCATTGATGGTATAGAACCTGAGCTTCTTCTCGATGATGTCCTTCTGGGCTTCCTGGGGCAGTTTATCCCACACTTCCTCTGGGCCAAAGACACTGTTGACCAGGAAAACTCCACCGGGTTGGGAGAACTTGGTGAAATCGAACCGTTCCAGGAAATTGAATTGGTGACAGGCAACGAAGTTGGCAGTATTGACCGTGATCAGATAGGGAGCCTGGATCGGCTTGGGGCCGAAGCGCAGGTGCGATACGGTCAGGGTGCCGGCTTTCTTGGAGTCGTAATAGAAGTAACCTTGAGCATTGTTGTCTGTCTCTCCGCCAATGATCTTGATCGAGTTCTTATTGGCGCCAACAGTACCGTCCGAACCCAGGCCAAAGAAAAGGCAGCGCACGGTCTCAGGATATTCGACCGAGAAATTCGCATCGTAATCGAGGCTGGTGTGGGTGACATCTTCATTAATACCGACGACGAAGTGATTCTTCGGGGATTCTTTCTTGAGCTCATCCAGGACGGCCTTGGCCATGGCGGGGGTGAATTCCTTGGAAGAAAGACCGTAACGGCCACCGATGACTTTAATATCGGTGCGGCCGCCTTCCACCAGGGCATTCGAGATATCCAGGTAGAGCGGCTCGCCTTCGGCACCCGGTTCCTTGGTGCGGTCAAGAACGGCAATTGTTTTTACCGTCTTGGGAAGAGATTTGATGAAGGCCGCGCCGTCAAATGGACGGTAAAGGCGGACTCGGACAACTCCGACCTTCTCGCCTTTGTCGGCCAGGTAACGCACAGTAGCTTCAGTGGTTTCGCCGCCCGAAGCCATGACGGCCACTACCCGTTCCGCATCGGCTGCACCGGCGTAATCGAACAGGTGGTAAGAACGCCCGGTCAGTGAAGCGAATTTATCCATCGCTTTCTGAACGATCCCGGGGACTTTGGTGTAAAAGGGATTGATGGTCTCGCGAGCCTGGAAGAAGACATCCGGGTTTTGGGCGGAACCGCGCAGGACCGGATGTTCCGGAGATAGGCCCCGAGAACGGTGAGCCCTGACCAGTTCATCGTCGATCATCGCGCGCAGGTCATCGTCGGTCAGTTGCTCGATCTTGGCGATCTCATGCGAGGTGCGGAAACCATCAAAGAAATGCAGGAAAGGGATCCGTGCTTCCAGAGTGGAAGCCTGGGCGATCAGGGCGAAATCATGGGCTTCCTGGACGGACCCGGAAGCGAGCATGGCCCAGCCGGTCTGGCGGCAGGCCATCACATCGGAATGATCGCCGAAGATCGAGAGGGCATGGGTTGCCACTGTGCGGGCCGAAACGTGGAATACCGTACTGGTCAGCTCGCCGGCGATCTTGAACATATTCGGGATCATCAAGAGCAAGCCCTGGCTGGCTGTGAAGGTGGTTGTCAACGACCCGGTTTGCAATGCGCCATGGACTGCGCCCGAGGCGCCGCCTTCCGACTGCATTTCCACCACCAATGGGACGGTGCCCCAGATGTTTTTGCGCTTAACCGCCGACCAATCGTCGGCAAATTCTCCCATGTTGGAGGATGGGGTGATCGGGTAAATGGCGCAAATTTCATTAACCCGATGGGCCACTGAAGCGGTCGCTTCGTTCCCATCAATCGTAACCATTTTACGTTCCATAAGGCTTAGCTCCTTCGAAGGATATACAGAGAATCTCTGTCAGATTTTAGGATGTCAACCCATAAGTTTAGCCCCCCGATTTTACCAGCGATAGTTATTTAATGCACAAATTAACTAGCGACTTGTCACCAATATGTAATGATGGGGCTTGTCCAATAAAATCTAAATAGGGGCTTGGCGATGGGATTATAGCTGATTTTTAATAAGGAAAAGCGCTGCAAGCGTTTTAGCATCCGGGATCTTGCCTTCTTCCACCATTTTTAAGAGCCTGGTTCAGGGGAAGAGTCTCTACAGAAAGGATTTCATCGGCATCCGGGTCCAAAGGATCTTCCTTCAGATCTGTACCCAGGTATACATTCATATATTCCGTGGAATAGCCCGGGGCCAGGTAAAAGCCTCCCAGGTGTTCCATTTTGCCGGCTGCCATGCCGGTTTCTTCGCGGATCTCACGCCGGGCGCATTCTTCGGGCGATTCTCCCTCGTTCAATGTGCCGGCCGGCAGCTCCAGTAAGTCCAGGCCGGCTGCATGCCGGTATTGGCGGACAAACAACAGGTTGCCATCTTCGTCCATCGGAATAATAACCACGGAGCCCACGTGCTCGACTATATCCAGCCTGGTCTCATGGCCGTCCGGCAGGCGCAAGGTATCCCGCCGGATGGTGAATGCCCGGCCTGGAAAAATCACTTCGGATTTTATGAGTTCAAATGGCATGGTCGCTCTCAAAACAACGCCCAGGCGATGCTATTTCGCCTGGGCGTTGTTGATCAATCTGAACAAATTAAGGGATATTCAAAACCTGGCCGGTCGTCAGAGGTGTGGTCACGGCGATGTTGTTGGCTGCGGCGATGGAAGAGGGGTCCACATCTCCAAAGAAACAAGCGATTTTATAGATCGTATCATTCACCTGGACCGTATAGGTTGCCGGATGAGTATGTAAAGATCTACCGCCGGGGAAGGAACCGGAGGCGGGGATGTTCAAGAGCAGACCTGGCTGAAGGTCTTGAGCGCTGGCCAGAGTCAGGCCGTTTGCCGCCAGGAGAGCGGTGGGGTCTACATTGAACCGGCGGGCGATACAGTATGGGAATTCACCCTTTTGCAAAGTGTATGAGGCTGGATGACCCGGGGTAAGGGTCGGGACGACGATCACAGGGGTGGTGGATACTGGGGTCGTAGCTCCGCCGGTGGGAGGCACCAGGGTTTGGCTGTTAGGTGTTTCAGTAGGGGTGGGTGAGATCAATCCCTGGGCGGCGGCTGTTTGCATGGCAATGGCGGTGGATGTGCCCCATGCCTGTACCAGGCTGATACCCGTGGGTAGAGAGGTGGCGCCTGCCTCGGTCGGAGTAGCCAGAACCGGTTGGCCTGCTGAACGCTCGCAGGCAGCAAAAAGCAGAGTGGCAGTCAGAGCCAGGGCGATAATAATAATTACCTTTTTGGACATGTTCTCCTCCAGAAAATAATCGGCGTAATTAGATCACGTGGTTGTTCAGAGACGGTTCTTGCTTTTTGGACTCAAGGCACGCGCAATTTTCAAGCCTTGGAACCCTCTTATAATTTTAATCATTACAAGATGATACTAGCACAACCTTTCTGATGCGTCAAGCGAACTACACCTGACAAAACTATCCTTACTTTTCAAGCCAGATTGTCACGGGACCATCGTTTTCAATCTCGACCAGCATGTGGGCGCCGAATGTCCCGGTCTGAGTGGCAATACCTCGCTGCCGCAAGAGATCGGCGAATTTTTCGACCAATGGCGCCGCGATCTCGGGCGAGGCTGCATCGGTAAAAGAAGGTCTCCGACCCTTCCGTGTGTCAGCATAGAGGGTGAACTGCGAGACCACGAGTACCTCGCCGCCCTTATCAAGGATGGATAGGTTGAATTTACCGGACTCATCCTCGAAGATCCTGAGAGAGACGATTTTTTCTACCAGGAATTCGGCTTGGCTATCGCCATCTCCCTGTCCGATACCAAGCAGGATGACCAGGCCCATGCCAATCCTGGCTACCGGTTCATTGGCTACACTTACTTTTCCAGATTTGACCCTTTGCAGCAACGCACGCATTTTTTATTATGTTTATCCGGGGAGTCGGCCGGCTTGACGAACTTCCGCAATTGTTTTTGGGGCAATGCTCCGGCGCAGGTTGGAGCATTCCTCCACGGTCGTCCGGGCATGCTGCAGATCGACAATGTAATTACCCGGGTGGTCATGGCCGGTAGGGCGAATACCGGAAAATGCACGGCCCTTATTTGGCATTAAAATCCTCGGGGTTATTTGGAATGAATCGCTTTCGCAATCATTATTTTGAGATGAATTTCCTCACCAATTTCACAACTTCACCGGGCTCCGCATGGCGTCCTGCTTCCAGTTTAGAGAAAAGCAACTGCCCGTCGACAGTTACCTCAAACCGGCCTCCCACTCCAGTGACCAGAATGAGACTCTTTATCTGTGGTTCAAAATTTTTCAGCAGATCCGTTGCCAGGCTCACGGCCCGGTCAGTATAGTGTCAAACTGTGCAGTATTCTATCCGAATTTCCATGGCAAGCGCGCTCCTTACTAAAAGGATGTGAAAATTATACTGCTTCTTGACTAAAGGAGCGAGTTCAATCGGCATTTATCAAGAATATGAATTTCATATCAATATGAATATCATATCAAATGGCTGGCAAACGGTTTTGATAGCCCCTGACCCTTTGACGCATACTTACCTTACATGTATAATCTTTTTTAAACATCATTCTCGTCGGGATATTGTTGAGGCCCAGCATGGCTCTGCGCGGTAATCTGCGCGATTTTTCCATAACCCAATTACTGAATTTAATCCACCTGGCCAGTAAGACCGGGAACTCTGTCGTTGAAGGTCCCAGCGATACGGCTCAAGTTTCCTTTCGGGAAGGTAAACTGGCTTATGCCCAGATTGGGCATGAAGATGGGGGACTTGCGACCGTTCTGTATAAAGCCAAAAGAATATCTGTAGGCCAATATAAATCCATTCAAAATCGCGGTTCACACATTCCCGACAAAGAGTTGGGCCTGCTGCTGATCAATGCCGGGTACGTCAGCCAGGAGGATATCCTCACCAGCCTGCAGCAGTATTTTACGGGTATCGTGCGGCGCCTGTTTACCTGGGTGGAGGGCTTCTTCCGCTTTGAACCGGACAGCATGCCCCCCGAATGGATCGCATCAGCGTACGCGTCGATCTTGAAAACTTGATCATTGAAGGCTCGCGCCAACTGCGCGAATGGGAACAGCTCCAGGAAGAGATTCCCAGCCTGGATATGGCGCTGAAATTCACCGACCGCCCGGGCACCAACCTGCGCAATATCAACCTGAGCGTGGAAGAATGGCGGGTGGTTTCTTACGTGAACCCCAAGAAATTCGATGCGCCAGATCTCGCGCTACGACCAAGATGAACGATCTTGAAATCCGGCGCGTGGTCTATGGTCTATTGCAGGCCGGGTTGGTCGAAATCGTGCGCCCGGGTGGAAGGCGCCGCTGCCCGCTCCGGCATGGTTTCCCAACCGATAATAACGAACGAACAAAAATCATTGGTGAACCGGTTGATCAACCGGATCCGTTCGATATAATCCTCCTCCCAAGGATGCTTAATTATGCAGACGGTAAAAATCGTGGTAACAGGTCCCTTCTCCTCCGGTAAAACTGAGTTTATCCGCTCGGTCAGTGAGATTGATGTGGTCTCTACCGAACGCAAGATCAGCACGGACGCGGAGAAAAAATCAAGGAGACCACCACGGTGGCGATGGATTTTGGCCGGATCACCGTGGATGAAGACCTGGTCTTGTACCTGTTCGGCACGCCCGGTCAGCGCCGTTTTGACTTCATGTGGGAAATTCTTTCAGAAGGAATGTTGGGATTTATTGTGATGGTCGACAGCACCCGCCCGGAGACCTTCCGCGAGGCGCGCAGCATCCTGGAAACTTTCCGGGCTTATGCTCCCACCCCTTACGTGGTGGCGGCCAACAAGCAGGATCGCCCGGATGCCTGGGACGTGGATGATATGCGCGTGGCGCTGCGGCTCGATTCGAAGATCAAGATTGCTGCCGTGCGTGGCTCGCAAAAGAGATTCGGTAAAGTCGGTCCTTTTGGAGTTGTTATACAGCATTCTGGAGAAATGGAGAATGGAGCAGAACTGGCTCTCTGAGCCGGTTTTATGGGGGAAGGGAGATCCGTGTCGTCGATAACTACAGACCAGGGAATTGTCCATTACGAGGTTTACGGGCGCGGCAGGCCGGTTATCCTTCTACATGGCTGGCTGGGTTCCTGGGGCCTATGGCAGGAGACGATGACCTATCTGGGCCAGTTTTACCGCACTTATGCGCTGGATTTCTGGGGATTCGGCGAATCGGGCACGCAAGCTCAGCACTTATCCAGTTCAAGATTTTATCCTGATGGTGGACCAGTTTATGGATAAACTGGGGATTGTTCGGCGCCCCATTGGTCGGCCACAGCATGGGCGGCACGGTCAGCCTGTCCGTGGCGATCCGCTTTCCGGAGCGCGTCCAGAAAAGCGGTGGTGATCGGCTCGCCCATCCACGGCTCTTCCCTGGCGCTGCCGTTAAAACTGGCCGGGCTTCCGGCCCAGCGCCTGGGCGTCCTGTTCAACCTGTTTCCCGGCTTTTCGCCTGGTGATGCGCCTGGCTTCCCATATTATCTGCCGCGATCCGCGCTTTCCCGCAAATGATGGACCAGCGATCTGACCCAGCACTGACGCTCGAAATCCTTCCTGATCAGCATTGCCACCCTGCGTAGGACGGATCTGCGGCCCGAGCTTAGAAAATCAAGGTGCCGGTCATGGGAATGTACGGCGACCGGGATATCATCGTCAACCCGCGCCAATGGCAGCCTTATGCGCGGGTGATCCCGCATGCCCGCATCGAGCGTTTTGCCGAACGCCGGGCATTTCATCATGCTGGATGAGCCCAAGAGCCTTCATGGAAAAACTAAGGATTTCTTGGACACAGCCTACTACTACGACTTTCTAAAAACAATGGTCATCGAGAAAACATTTCGAGGAACCGAGTCAGATGGGTGAATTCTTGCTCCTGGGGATGGAGGAGATCATCGGGCGTAGTCGGGGCTGAACGCGGTCCTGAATCTTGCAAATCTACCATTTGACATCTGGCAATATCCGCCTCATAAGCAGGACCCCTTAACCGCATGGATTACGCGGACGTCGCGGCCATGTCGATCGGGTTGGAAAAAGATGTACGGTCCGCGCGGCGGGCGTGGCATTGCGCAGCGCGCCGGGCGGGCCGGTTTCAAGTACCTGCTGCGCCAGAACGGCACCAGCATGGGCATCACCGATCTCAACTTCCGGCTGCTGCCGGTGCCGGCCCGGTTAAAAGCAGGGCTGGAAGCGTTGGGAGCCTTGATGGCAAGATTGGCGACGAGCAGGTGCAGCGTGACGGGATGAAAATCTGCATTGGACTGGAGCTCGCAGGGCTGCCCGTTGTGCTGGGGAGCGTTCCAGCCAAAGAGCCGGTCTGTCATTTCACCGTCGGGCCTGCTCCAGGAATATTTTGCCTGGGCCAGCGGCGGCAAGGTTTACGGCATCCGCGAAGTGGAAGCTGCCTGGCATGCCGGTGGCGACAGCCTGCCTGATCCAAATTGAGAAAAAGGCACTGGACTGAATCTGAAACCATGCTCAAGATCATTCTGCAGCACAAGCGATCGCTATTCCTCCCATTCAATGAACCGGCGCGGGATTTGCGCATCCAGAACAAGCCGCTCTGGTTGAACCAGCGCGACCTGCTGGCTCCTTATACTGAGCATGAGCTTGAACTGCCCCCGGGGCGCGCCTGCCGCAGACCCATGAGCCCTGCCTGGTTTACCGGGATAATCTGTTTTTCAACGAACCGTACATCCCGAGCATTCATGACGCCAAGCCCAGAAACGGAGAACTCCCTCCCGCGCCGCATTTTCCATCAATGACCCTGCCTTCCGCGAACACTGCCTGCCGCTCTCGACATCGTATACCCCGGCGGGCGATCTGTACCTGGCGGACCTGTGGTATTACCCCAACGGCCCCCAGCCCGGCGCCGAACCGCTGGTGATCGACCTGCAGGCGCGCGAGATCGGCTATTACCACGTGCCGACCTACATGGCCTCCGAACAGGGCGACCTGGTTTACCAGGTGCCGCTGCGGGCCTTGATCGCGATCGATTCCTGGGTGCATATCTTCATCGCCGACATGGTGTTTGGCCTGTTCGCGCGCGGGGCGCGCGCTTCGAAGACCGGCTGAACCAGGACCTGGCTTTCAAGCTGAGCGTGATTGGCCAGGCGGTTTATGAAGGCAAGCAGGTGCTGGAATGCTCGCAGGCCGGTCAAGGTGGGGCAAGAACTGCGTGATCGATCCTTCCGCCGTCATCCACGGCCCGACCACCATCGGCGACAATGTCACCATCGGCGCCGGGGCGGTGATCGAGAACTGCATCATCGGCGACAACGTCAATGTTTCGCAGGGCTGCCAGCTCATGCTTTCGGTGGTGGGCGATGGCACCTTCCTGCCTTTCCGGGCCTCGCTGTTCATGACCACCATCATGGAAAACAGCATGGTGGCGCAGAATACCTGCCTGCAAATGTGCGTGATCGGGCGGAACAGCTTTATCGGGGCGGGCAACACCTTTACGGATTTCAACCTGGTCTCGGCGCCGATCAAGGCCCGGGATGGCAGTGACAAATTGGCTTATCCAACCGGCCGGTGCTGGGCGGCTGCGTGGGGCATAACTGCCGGATCGGCGCCGGCATGGTCATCTTTCCGGCGCGTACCATCGAATTGGACGTGGTCCTTTTTGGTTCGAAGGAACGTCGCATCATTGACCGGGATATTAAATATGAAGACAGCGATCACCATAAGTTGAAAGATGCTACGATCCATATGCGGCGGTACCCACGTCAAGGTGAGTTGGAATTAACCTCGTGGTAGCCCTATGGATACATTCGCCTTCATCATTCACCCGATTGATCCGAAACGGGATGTCAGTCGAAAATATCCTTTTTTGGGACGCGTTCTTTCCGAGCGACAGATAGATTTTTTCTCCACCTTTTTCCCGCCCGTTTATATCTCCGAAATCGAAGGAATTACATCTCAGGCAACGGGTAAACAAATCCGGGGTTGGTTCATTGCCTGTCCGTATACACCTCGTCGCATGATTGAGTTGCCAGAACGGACAGTTTATCGTAAGATTATTGAGACAGGACATTTCGCCGAAAGACTTGGCGCACAGATCCTTGGATTGGGTGCCTTTACTTCGGTGATCGGGGATGCAGGGATCACAATTGCCAAGGCGCTTGATCTACCGGTCACCACTGGCGATTTATATACGGTCTCGATTGCCGTTCAAGCCATTCGTGAGGCGGCCCGGGTGATGGATATACCGCTGAAGCAGGCGACTGCAGCCGTAGTGGGCGCCACCGGATCGATCGGGCGAGTATGTGCGGAGTTATTGGCGGAAGATGTGGCCGAATTAATATTGATCGGCCGGAGGGAGGATGCTTTGGAAGAATTGCGCACCCGCTTACAGGGACCGGGTAAAGCGGAGTTGCGAATAAGTAACCGTGTGGATGATATCGCCCAGGCCCAGTTGATCCTCACGGTCACGAGTGCCATTCAGGATGTAATTCACCCCGAACAATTAAGGCCTGGCAGTGTAGTTTGTGACGTGGCCCGCCCCAGGGATGTTTCTGCAATGGTGGCGGCAGTGAGAGATGATATATTGGTAATTGACGGTGGCATGGTGGATGTGCCGGGACCCGTTGATTTTCATTTTAACTTTGGTTTTCCGGCTGGAAAGGCGTATGCATGCATGGCGGAGACCATCACATTGGCTCTGGAGGGCCGGTTTGCTGACTATACGTTAGGAAAAGACATTTCACGCCAGCGGGTTGATGAAATTACCACCCTGGCGACGAAGCATGGTTTTCGGTTGAGTGGCTTCCGTTCGTTCGAACGGGAAGTCACCGAAGAACAGATTGATAGCGTCCGTCGACGAGCACGTCAGTTTCATAAGAAATGAGTAAGGAGGATCCATGGGAAAATCCCGCCTTTTGGTTGTTGAAGACGATAATGACATCTCCAATATGTTGAAGATTTATTTCAACAGCCTTGGATATGACGTGGATGTGGCCCCACGCGGCTCTGAGGCGCTCGAAAAAACTCATACCGTGCTGCCTCATCTGATCGTGTTGGATATTATGTTGCCCGATATCGATGGGTATGAGGTCTGCCGCCGCCTGCGTCAGAGCACCCGTACCAGCCACATCCCGGTGATCTTTCTCACTCAGAAGGATGAGCGCAGTGACAAGCTGCAGGGCCTCGAATTGGGCGCCGACGATTACATCACCAAGCCCTTTGATATTGAGGAACTCAAGCTCCGGGTTCAGGGCGCCATCCGTCGTTCAGAGCGGGAAGCTCTTACCGACCCACGTTCGGGCCTTCCGGCGGGGAGGTTGATCGAAGAGCAATTGCGCAGCACCATCCGCAAGAGCGGCTGGGCCTACATGGATATCCGGATCAACTATTTTGACCAATTTAAAGACGTCTATGGGTTTGTGGCTGCTGATGATGTTCTTCGCTTTGCAGCCATGCTCATGAGTGAAGTTGTGGATGAATTGGGTTCTCCCAGTGATTTTATCGGTCATGCAGGCGGTGATAATTTTGTCACCATCAGTAGTGAAGAAGCCGCTGAAAAGATCCGTGCCCGCCTTAAATCCCGTTTTGCCGAAGAGGTCCAAACTCACTATAACTTCATGGATCGGCAGCAGGGATTTATCATGGCAGCCAATGCCGAAGGTCAGATGGAAAAAACGCCTCTGATGACCCTTTCCATCGGCATCGTCACACCCAAACAGCAATCATTTGCGGACATTCGAGAGATAACAGAATTGGCCGCCGATGTTCGCCGGCAGGATGCCTCCCAGCCGGCCGGTAAAGGATAAAACCTGGCTTTTCTATGATCCTGGATCCGGTATCCTTGGGGATTCTTTTTCTTCTGACCGGGGCGGTTTTCTTCGCCCTGGTCCTTGGCTTGCCCTGGCTTCTCAAAAAGAGGCGGGGCGACCAAACTTTGATCCCTATTCCCCAGGTCGAATCGGATATCTCCGTTCATGATCATGCCGTGTTGATCGTCCAATCCGGTGGCAGGATCAACTATATCAACTCCACCGGCCGCCGGTGGTTGGAACTGCATGATAGTGAACAACCTAATTTGGAGACATTGGCCAAACGCATTCGTCCCAGCGAAGATTTCCTCAAGCTATGTACGGAAGAAGGCCAGGTTCGCTTTTCGGTGAACGGCCGCCCAATGGAGGCGGTTTCTTACCATGTACCCGGCCTGGCAGAATCGTTGCTTATTTCCATGCGCAGGCCCGACCTGGCTTCGGCTGAGGTATGGCAGTCGCAGGAGATTTCCAACTCGGCTTTGAAGATCCTTACCGATCTTGGAAGAGCTGTTGCCGCCAGCCCCGATCTGTCCACCACAATTCAAGTGATCCTGGATAATTTGGAGCGCCTCATTCCTTCAGATGTTTTGGAGATCAAGTTGTGGAAGAACGAGAACCGGGTATTGATCCCATACCGGATGGGATTGCGAGCCGGCTCAGAGCATAAACTCGAAAAAGGGATGCCCCAGGCCTCCACGGGCTTTACCAATTATCTGGTGGAGAACCGCCAGGCGTTGTTCATCCCAAAAACCCAAAAGAACGATACCGGCGCCTTGCCGGCCACTACTGAACAGGCCTCCTTTTATTCATATATCGGCTTGCCACTATTGGCGGGCGATGAACTGGTCGGCACCCTGGAAGTGGGCCTGACCAGCGGAGATCCCTTCACTCAGGATGACCTGGATATTCTGCAGTTGGTGGTAGGCCAGGCTACAGCTGCTATCCGCAACGCCTCCATGTTGGAGGCCGAGCAGAGGCGCTCGGTGGAATTGAGCGGCCTGGCGGATTTGGCTCAAGCCCTTGGTTCCACCCGGGATGCCCATGACCTGTTCACCCGCCTTGTTCATGCAATCACGCCTCTCTTCGATGTCGATATTCTCGGTTTCCTGGTTTTTAACGAAAGCCGCCGCGGCCTCGAAGCCCAGGTGCCTTTTGTCGGCATGCCCCCGCAGGTGGTGGATCTTTATCATATCCCCTTGATGTCCGGCAGCCCGGCAGAGGAACATTTCCTCAAACAGGAAGTGTTAACCACCCGCAATGCCATGGAAGATGAATTCTGGCGAGTGCTTGGCTTCCAGGATTACGCCCGGGCCGCCTCATGGCGCGATACCGCTCTCATACCTCTTATCTCTTCAGGCCGGCCGTTGGGATATTTGCAAATTTCCAACCACCATAACCCCGAGATGATCTTTGCGCAGGATGAGATGCGCCTTCTCAATATCGTTGCAAACCAGGCTGCTCCGATTATTGACAACCTGACCCTGGTTCAGCAGGCGCGCCAGCGAGCCTTGCGCTCAGAGGCATTACGGCGTATCACCAGCCTGGCTGTCTCTTCGGCAACGACCGGGGAAGTGCTGCAATACACGGTCCAGGAGTTGGCTCGCTTATTGCAGGCCGATGTTGCCGGCATTTATTTATTGGATGAGAACTCGCGGGGTTTTAAATCTGCATCCCGAGTCGTTATTTGGGCTGCAGTTTAACTCCAATGCTCCCCTGACCCACTTGAGTGTCAATGAAACTCAATTCCATTTCACTGTTACAGGGAGTGGAAAACCCTTCCTTTCGGGCCATCTCTCCCTGGATCAAAAGTTGCTTGAGGTCTACCAATCCATCTTTCATGAGTTGGGGATGGAATCGGCGATCATTGTCCCACTCATGATCCGTGAGCACAGTCTAGGGGAATTGATGCTCACCAGTAAGAAGATCGACTTCTTTAATAATTATGATCTGCAAGTGGTCCTGACTGCTTCCGGACAATTAGCTGCAGTGGTCGAAGGCGCCTCCCTGAGCACCCGTACCGATGAAAGTCTACGCCAGCGCGTTGACCAGCTCAGCGCCATGACCCGGATTAACCGTGAATTGAATACGAGCCTGGAGCAAAAATATCTCCTCCAGGTTGTCTATGATGAAAGTCTGCGTCTATCCCATGCCGGTTGCGCCAGCGTCCTCCTCTTTGGTGCGACTTCCGGAAAAGGGGATCTACAAACGATCTACTCTCTCGGAGATGAGCCTGCTGGAAAATTGATGCCGGTGGAGCGGGATGCAGTCCGGCAGGGGAAAGCTGTCCTGGTCAATGATTTTGCTTCCAGTGGTTATGAGCCGCCACACCCAGGGGTTTGCTCTTCCCTCGTCGTTCCGATCGCCTACCAGGAGACGCTGGCAGGCCTGATCCATCTCCATGCTGCAAACCCTGCTCATTTCGATGCAGCTACCCAGGAAATTATCCAGACCCTGGCGGTCCAGGCTGCCATTGCTCTGGGGAATACCCGCCGTTTCCAGGACCAGGTATCCATCAATGAGACTCTCACTCGCCGGACGGATATGCTTTCGAATCTCTTCGAAACAGCTTCCACCCTGACGGTGAACCAGCCATTGGAAGAATCCCTCAACACTTTAGCGCATGTCTTGCATGAAACAACTCCATTCCAGGTTGTGCTTATCAGCCTGGTGGATGGTGAGACAAAAATGCAAAAGCGAGTGGCCTCCGCCGGTTTGACGGCTGAAAAATTCAATGCGTTGAAAGTCCAGCAGCAGCCGTGGGATTTGGTAGTGCAGGCGTTCATCCCAACCAATAAAGTCGGGCAGGGATACTTTGTTCCTAGCGGGCGGGATCAGGTGGACGCTGGCGAAGTGCAAGAAGCAGTGGTTAATACTAAAACGCTGGTGCAAGAATCCCTTTTATATCCTCTCTATGATGAGGCCGGTGATCCCATCGGTTTGGTCAGTTTGGAATCACCTCGCGACGGACACCGCCCTGACCGGAGTATGCTCGATACCATCGAAATTTTCGCCGGTCAAATTGGCTTGATGATCCAGAACATCCGCCGCCTTTCCACCTACAAAGCCCAGTTGGATACCCTTACCACCAGCCTGGATCGTCAACAATCGTTGTTAACTATCAGTCAAAGTCACTTGCC
The DNA here is from genome assembly GCA_963782935.1 of uncultured Chloroflexia bacterium. Lineage (GTDB taxonomy): Bacteria > Chloroflexota > Anaerolineae > Anaerolineales > Villigracilaceae > UBA877. The sequence goes on from CAWALN010000018.1 coordinate 17,369, forward strand.
GACTCTCCTGCATAAAGACCTCGAGCAAATGATCTCCATCCGTAATCTGGAATTGAGCGGCCGTCGCATTCGGGCCGGATTGGAGATCACCGAGACTATCAACCGCCAGGTGGATGGGCCGTCTGCCTTGCAAGCTCTTGGCCGTGAAGTCCTCACCCGCCTGGAGATGAGCGCATCCATCGTCGCCGAAAATACTTCTGAAGGGCCGCGCTTGCTGCATATGCTCGGAAACATCCCGCGCGGCACCAATCCGGAGGCCTTATTTGGTCAGCGGAATCCTCTTCGCACCAGTCTGCAGACCGGAGAAACCCTCCTGGTCATGAACCTGGAACAAAATGCTGTCTGGCGGGATACGCCTTTGCTGACCAGTCTGCATGCCAAGGGTTTCATCTGCCTGCCGATCGTGATCGATGAGAAACCGGTTGCGGGTGTATTGGCAATCAGCCCGGAGCCAATGCCGCCTCTGACAGAAGAAGACGAGCAGACTTATTATCAGGTTTCTCACCAGGTCTCCATCATCCTGCAAAATATCAGCCTGCTGACCGAGACCCGCCATCGCCTGCGGGAAGTCAACCTCCTGTTGGATTTCAGCCGCCAGTTGAGCGGACTCGACCCCAACAGCATCGTCAAATCCTTGCTCGAAAGCGCCTTGCGTGTAGTCACGACTGCCCATGCAGGAGTCGTGTTACTCTACAACGAAAAGGAAGAATGTCTCTCCACCCGGGCGGCTTCGGGCTATGCCAATGCCGATAGCCTGATGGAGATCATCTACCATCCCGGAGAAGCTCTTCCCGGGCGAGTTTTCGCGGAAAAGAAACCCCGCCGGGTGGATGAGGTCAATTTCGCCCGGGACTACAGTCTCCCCGCCGAACATCTCCTTCATTATCGGGAGGCCACCGGCGGCCGTCTGCCGGTTTCCAGCATGCTCATCCCTATCCAGACCGCCGGCAAAACATTGGGTCTCCTTTTACTGGATAATTTCAATACGCCGGCCGCCTTTACAGCCGATGACGAAGCCATTCTGCTTTCATTGACCCAGCAAGTGGCGTTGTCCTTGGAAAATGTCCGCCTGGTTCAGGCCTCCCAGGATCACGCCTCTCAACTGCAAGCCCTCACGGTTGTTTCGGCAGAAATGACCTCCAGCCTCAAATCAAGCGATCTGGTGGCCGGTTTGCTGAACAGCCTGCACGATGTGTTACCCTACGATACGGCCATCTTATGGCTGCGGGAAAGTGAACACATGTCGGTCGCTGCTGCCCGCGGTTTTTCCGATAACGAACAGCGAGTTGGCTTGACCGTAACGATTTCAGACTCGGCTTTGTTGACTGAGATGAACCGGACCTCCCAGGGCATCGTGGTGGATGACGTGCGTACCGATTCTCGCTTCCCTTCCCTGGTGGAAGCCGAACGTCTTTCCTGGCTGGGCATCCCGCTGGTCTCGAAAGGGGAAGTTGCGGGTGTGATAGCCCTGGAAAAGACGGAAGCGAATTTCTTCACCATCGAGCTTGTTCAACTGGTCACCACCTTTGCCAGCCAGGCCTCGGTCGCTCTCGAAAATGCCCGTCTGTATGAAGATAGCCTTCGCCGTGCCGCCGAGTTGGACGAGCGTTCCCAGCGTCTGGCGCTGCTCAACCGCCTGTCTTCCGACCTGAGCGGCTCCCTCAATGATGAACAGGTCTTGCGCCTGACTGCTCAGGAACTTCAAAGGGCCCTTAATGCCAGCCGGGTTTCCATGCTGACCTTCGACCACTTTAGCTTGCCCTTGTTACGGGTCACGGTCCCTGCCGGCGGCAAGACTCAACCTCGTGTTTTATCTAATGCGCCTATTTTTGACCGCTTGCGCGAATCCCTCGGTGTCTTCACTTGTGATGAGGCTGCCAGCGAACCTGATCTCGAACCCCTGGCACCCATTTTGCTGGGGACACGATCCTTGCTTATCCTCCCGCTCGCCAGCGGCCAGAGTTTACGCGCCCTTGCCTTCGTGCATATGGAAGCTCCCTATCATTTCTCGGCTTCCGATATGGATTTGGCTCGCATTATCAGCAACCAGGCGGCCACGGCTTTGGAGAGCGCCCGCCTCTACCAGGCCACTGTATTGCGGGCCGAACAGTTGACCACCCTCAACCGCGCCTCTTACGAAATCGGCCTCAGCCTGGATGCCGAACAAATTTATTCGGCCATCCAGCGGGCCGCCGCCCAATTGATGCCGGTGGAGTCTTTTGTCATCTCTCTCGTGGATGAAACCAGTGGAGACACCGAAGGTGTCTATCTCCTGGATCCGGAAGGCCGTTCCCCCAGCCAGCGTCTCCCCCGTGGAGAAGGTCTCAGCGGTCGTGTGATTGAATCCGGTCAGCCTTTATTGATAGCAGATGCTGCCATGGTGGAAGAGCTGGGAGGCAAGACCTTTGGCCAGGGACAGCCTCGATCCATCGTGGCCGTCCCGATTACGATGGGTGGTAAGGTCATCGGCATGCTCTCGGCCCAGAGTTACCAACCCAATATCTATACCGAAGATGAGCAGCAGATGCTCAGCACCCTGGCGAACCAGGCCGCTGTGGCTATTCAGAACGGGCGTCTGTTTGCTGAGACTCGCCGCCTGGCGGATGAGTTGGAGCAGCGTGTCATCGAGCGGACTGCCGAGTTGGCCCGTGAGCAGCGCAATACCGAGACATTATTGCGCATTCTCACAGAAGCTTCCTCTACTCTCGACCTGGATCGGGCCCTGAATCGCACTCTCGCCTTGCTGAACGATGCCATTGGCGCCGAGCAGGGCAGTATCATGATGATCAATCCTGAAGACAACACGATCCATTATCGGGCCGGCTATGGGTATCTTACCCCTGTGATGACTGAAGGTCCCCGGCCGACTGCCATGAAAGTGGGTGAAGGTTTGGCCGGCTGGGTCATCAAGCATCGCGAAGCCGTCCGGGTGGATGATGTCCGCCAGGATAATCGCTGGGTGAATTCTCCTCCACCTCTCCCATTCATCGAAGCGTGATTGCCGCGCCGTTGATCGTCGGTGAGGAAGTTATCGGCGCAATCTTGGTCTTCCATCGCCAGACGGGTTATTTCACCGCCGACCATATGAATTTGGTCCAGGCCATTGGGAACCAGGCCGCCGTGGCGATCAATAATGCTCAACTATATCTGCTCATCCGGGACCAGGCCGAGCGGTTGGGTTCGATGTTACGGAACCAGCAGGTGGAGGCCAGTCGTCAGAAAGCCATTTTGGAAGCCGTGGCAGATGGCGTCCTCGTCACGGATCCGAACAATACCATCACCTTCCTCAATTCTTCCACCGAACGGATCATGAGCCTGCAGGGTTCCGAATTGGAAGGGCAATCTCTGGAAAGCTTCGTCGGCCTCTTTGGGAAATCCGCCAACACCTGGATGCAAACCATCCACTCCTGGTCGGAGGATCCTTCCAGCCACCAACCCGGCGATACCTACGCCGAACAGTTGACCCTTGAAACCGGGCGGGTGGTATTGGTCCATCTCGCTCCGGTCATCTGGCGGAATGAATTCCTGGGCACAGTCTCCATCTTCCGCGATATCACTCATGAAGTGGAAGTGGACCGGCTGAAATCCGAGTTTGTGGCTACCGTCAGCCATGAACTCCGGACTCCCATGACCTCCATAAAAGGATATGTCGATATCCTCCTGATGGGCGCTGCCGGGGCCCTGAATGAAAACCAGACCCATTTCCTCGATATCGTCCGTTCCAATACTGACCGGCTGAGCGTATTAGTGAACGACTTGCTAGATATCTCCCGGATAGAAGCCGGGCGGGTTCAGCTTTCCCTGCAGGCCATCGATATGCGCGAAGTGGCTGAGGATGTGATTGCAGATGTGCTCCGGCGTGCTCAGGAAGAAAACAAGCCCATGGAGCTGACCTATGACGCACCTAATGAGCTGCCCCGGGTAACAGGCGACCTCGAACGGGTCCGTCAAATCCTGGGAAACCTGGTGGATAATGCGTATCACTATACGCCTGAAAATGGCAGGATTCTTATCCATATGGCTCCCGTGGACAGCCGGACTGTCCAGATAGATGTGCAGGATAGCGGTATCGGGATCGATTCCGTGGATTCGGACCGGATATTCGAGCGGTTTTTCCGAGGCGAGCACCCCATGGTATTGGCTACGCCTGGGACCGGCCTTGGTTTGGCGATCGTCAAACAATTGGTAACTATGCATAAAGGACGTATTTGGATGAAAAGTAAAGGAATACCTGGCGAGGGGAGCACCTTCTCCTTTACTTTGCCCATTTACCGGGCGGAGGAGTAATAATTATGGCAAAAATATTAATTGCTGAAGATGAGCGCGATATTCGTGACCTGATCACCTTTACTCTCGGGTTTGCCGGTTACGAAGTGGTTGCCGCTGCCAATGGTGAGGAAGCTGTCACCCTCGCCCGGCAGGAAATCCCCGACCTGATTCTAATGGACGTACGCATGCCGCGCATGACCGGTTATGAGGCCTGTGCGGTCATGAAAACTGATGACCGGTTGAAGGACATTCCGGTGATATTCCTTTCTGCAAAAGGACAGGATACGGAGATCCAGGCCGGCCTCCAGGCGGGAGCGCAGGAATATTTGCTCAAGCCCTTTGCTCCCGATCAATTGACGGCTCGCATCCAGGCGGTTCTGGCTCAATATGGGAAATAACCATTGACCTTGTATGAGCGCCATACTTCTTGATGACAAGATAGTGCATTACGAGGTGCTCGGGCGAGGCCGTCCGATCATCTTCCTTCACGGCTGGGTGGGTTCCTGGCGGTATTGGGTTCCGGCCATGCAGACCGCCGCCATGTCTTTCCGCGCCTACGGGATCGACATGTGGGGTTTTGGAGATACGTCTCACGATCCCTCCGGCTATTCGTTGGAAAAACAAGCCGGTCTGTTGGATTTGTTTTTGCAGGAAATGGGGATCGGCAAAGTAGCCCTGGTCGGCCATGGGCTCGGTGCTCTGGCAGCCATTTTATTCGCCCGTAAATTTCCGGATGTGGTCGACCGGCTCATGGTCATCAACGTGCCTTTGGAGATTAAATCCGTGGCGCCCCGGCTGCGCTCTCCTGCTTCTCCCGCCGACCTGGCCGAATGGCTCCTGGGGAAGGACCCGATCACAGAGCCGGCCCGTACCGACGCTCCCAAAGCCGATCCGGCAGCCATCACGACCTCGTTTAATAATCTGGACGTGACCAATTTCATGCCTATGATGGATGCCATGATCACGCCTTGCTTGATCGTCCATGGGCTTAATGATCCCGCCGTCCGCACGCTCGAATACGAACGGGTCCAGGGGATGTCAGTTCTTATCCATCAGATCGTATTGGAAGAATCCGGCCATTTCCCCATGCTCGATGAAAGCGTCCGTTTTAACCGCCTCATGACGGATTTCCTGGCGCTCATGTCCGGCGATAGTCCTCGTGAATTGCTTCTAAAAGACGAGTGGAAGCGCCGCGTGCGTTAACTAAGAAAATACACTTGCCACATCTCAAACTACATAGTAAACTACTGCCCATGAATAATTGCGTTATGGCCATGTCCCGCGAAACTGCGCAGTTCGGCGCCAGGTGAACTGCGGGACGGTCATGCCGCCTGAAAATGCTGCTGGCGTAAGCCGGCAGTTTTGTTTGTAACGAATAGCTGAACCAAGGAGCACCGTATGCCTGAAAATATTCTCATCGCCATTGCCTGGCCTTATGCCAACTCGGAGATCCATGTGGGCAATATCACCGGCTCTCATCTCCCCGGCGATATCGTCGCCCGCTATCACCGCCTGAAAGGGGATAACGTCCTCATGGTCTCCGGCACCGATTCTCACGGCACTCCTGTGACCATTGCCGCCGATAAAGAAGGCAAGCCTGTCGAAGAAGTCTATAAAAAATATCATAACGGCTTCCTTGAGTTATTCGAGAAGATGGGCATCACCTACGATCTTTTCACCACCACTCACACCGAGAATCATTTCAAAGTCTCCCAGGCGATTTTCCTGGCGCTCCAAAAAAACGGCTATTTATATACTCAGAAATCCATGCAGTGGTTTTCTCCCTCCGCCGGCAAATTCCTGCCGGACCGTTACGTGGAAGGCACCTGCTACATCTGTGGCTTCGAAGGCGCCCGTTCAGACCAATGCGATAACTGCGGCAATGTCCTCGAACCGGAAAAGTTGATCAACCCGCGCAGCAAAGTGGACGGGTCCACTCCCGAGTTGCGGGAGACCGAGCATTTTTATATGGATCTTTCCAAGCAGGAGCCGGATGTGGTCGACTTTTTACGCCAGCGCTCCGGCTATATGCGCGATACTGTTTTGGGCGAATCTCTCCGCAAGATCGAAGCCGAGGGATTGAAGCCCCGTCCCATCACTCGTGATCTGGATTGGGGTATTCCGGTGCCGGTGGAAGGTTGGGACGGTAAGCGCCTGTACGTCTGGTTCGAGGCGGTCATCGGCTACCTCTCTGCCGCAGTCGAGTGGGCCAAGGTTAGCGGCCAGCCCGAGGCCTGGAAGGATTGGTGGACGAACCCCGCCGCCAGGGCTTTTTATTTTATCGGCAAGGACAATATTTTCTTCCATACCGCCATGTGGCCGGCCGAATTGATGGGGGCGGGTGCCCAGTTCCTCCAGATCTTTGCAGAGGAGGCGGGGACTCTCACCCTGCCCTATGATGTACCTGCCAATCAATTCATGAACCTGGAGGGTCGCAAGATCTCCGGCTCGCGGAACTGGGCTGTCTGGGGACGGGATGCGCTAACACGCTACGATCCCGACCCGCTCCGCTATTACCTGACCATCAACATGCCCGAAAACCACGATTCCGATTGGGACTGGGCCGAATTTGTCGCCAAGAACAATAACGAATTGGTGGCCACCTGGGGCAATCTCGCCAACCGGGTCCTCTCCTTCTGCTACAAAAACTGGGACGGTCAAGTCCCTTCCGTCGACGTCGCCGCATTGCGCCCGGCGGACTTGGAATTGTTGGCCTCAGTCGAGAAAGGCTTTAAGACAGTCGGGGATGAACTGGAAGCGGTCCATCTACGACCCGCCTTGCAGGAAGCCATGCGCCTGGCCAGCGAAGTGAACAAGTACCTCGATACTACCGCCCCCTGGTTTGCCATTAAGACCGATAAAGACGCGGCTGCCAAAAGCATCTACACGGCTTTGAAGGCTATCGATTCGCTCAAGATCCTGCTGGCGCCTTTCTTGCCGTATACCAGCCAAAAGTTGCATGAGATCTACGGGTATACAACGTCTCTCTTCGGCGACCAATACACCGAAACCGAGACGGATTCTCTCGGTGAGCACACCGTCCTCCGTTACCGTGCAGGGCAAATTGCCAATTTGCCCCTCTGGAAACCCAGCGACCTCCAGCCCGGCGCCAGGCTCAACCAACCTTTCCCGCTATACAAGAAACTCGATGACAGCATTATCGAAGAAGAACGTGCCCGCCTGGGAAAATAACTTCTCTCGTTATTTGTAGGGCGGGATGGTACCTGTCCCTGAAGTGTAACGGATCGCCCAGCACATGTCCCGAAGCGGAGCGGAGTGGATCCCGTAGTAAAACGGAGGGAAGAGATCCTGCCTCCTCTTTCGCCAGAAACCTCACCCCGCGGATCTGTTGCGAGTTCCGCCTCACTTGTAGGGGCGGATGGCATCCGCCCTCCCGGCTGACGGAACCTTTATAGACTCGGTGGATCGCCCTTCTCGTTTAAAGAAAGGCAGGCTTGCTTTGAAAGACAGCCTCCACACCACTCAATCTTCCTACGACGCCATCGCTCCTGAATATGCCCAAAAATTCCAGGACGAAATGGACTTCAAACCCTTCGACCGGATCTGCCTCGACCGGCTCATCCGTGAAACCGGCCATTTGGGTCCCATCTGCGACCTGGGCTGCGGCCCCGGCCAGATTGCCCGCTACCTTCACCGCCAGGGCGCCCAGACCCTCGGCGTGGACCTCTCCCCGAATATGGTCGCCGAAGCCAGCCGCCTAAACCCCGAAATCTGGTTCCACCAGGGCAATATGCTCTCCCTGCCCGATGCAAGTGATTCCTGGGGCGGCATCGCGGCCTTCTATTGCATCATCCACATCCCTCGAGATAAGGTCGTGGATGCCCTTCTTGAAATGAAGCGGGTGCTGAAACCCGGTGGAGTTCTCCTCATTACTTTTCACATCGGGGACCAGACCGACCATGTCGACACAATGTGGGAGAAAAAAGTCGACCTGGATTTCAACTATTACCAATCAAATGAAATGGAAGCCCGGTTGGAGGCTGCCGGCTACGAATTGGAAGACACCCTCGTCCGCGATCCCAACCCGGAAGTGGAAGTCGCCACCCGCCGCGCCTATCTCTTCGCCCGCAACCCCGCCCTCCCTCCGTAGGGCAAATTGTCAATTTGCCCGCACGTCTCCCCTCCATCGTCGACCTCTTCGCCCGCAAACCCCCACAGCCCCTGTAGAGCAAATTGTCAATTTTCCTTGATGTATGCTGACTTAAAAGTTCGGGATTTTTTTAAACACATTAAAAGTTATGCCTGTCCCTCTTTTGGCCTGATATTTTTTGTCCTGTTACAAAGATAAAATAATTATCCCGCCTACTTCATGTGAGCAACCCGGCTGCGTGTCGAGACTTCACGTCCCTCCATCTCATACATAATGCTGGCAACAGATCTGAATTATTCATCAAATTCTCGTTAATTGAAGTAAGATAAAGAAAGAGGCGGTGGCTTCTTTACCTCATCCATTTTCAGGAGGAAAATGAAACCATATCGTCCATTTATAACCATTATTTTGTCGTTGATCATTACTTCCTGCACACATATTTCCTCAACCCCGGTGCAAGCCCCATCTCCAACTCGTCTTGATGTGCCTCAGGGGGTATCCTGGCTGAAAGCCCATGCCATTCCCTTTGACACAGCCGAGCTTAATAAGCCCCTTACGGATTTGAATTTTCTCAAATCAGTAATCGGGGATGCCCGCATTGTCGCTTTGGGCGAGGCCACTCATGGCACCCACGAATTCTTCCAGATGAAACACCGCATGCTGGAATTTTTGGTGGAAGAAATGGGTTTCACCACATTTGCGATGGAGGCTGGATACTCTCAAGTAGATCTTATAAATGCATATATCCAAACAGGCGACGGCGACCCGGCCCTGCTTTTGAAAGGTCTGAATTATTGGGTATGGGATACACAGGAAGTCCTGGATATGATCCAATGGATGCGCTCCTACAATGCTGATCCGGCGCACGCCGGCAAAATCAACTTCTATGGCTTCGATATGCAGTTCGAGCAACTCGCCCGCGGGCACGTGACCCAATTCATCCAGAATGTGGATTTTCAGGCGGCTTTACAGGTAAAAGACGATTATTCATGCTATCCACAGTTGAGTGATGCTTGCATGAAGAAGCTGCAGGATGTGGTTGATCTGATGACCGGCCATCGTACCGATTACATCGCCGTATCCTCTAAGGCGGAATTTGAGAAGGCCCTCCACAGCGCAAGGATCGTCATCCAATATATGGTAATCTCTTCAAAGAGTATTTATTCAGATCTTCGGGACCAGTTCATGGCTGAAAATGTGGAATGGATCGTGGACCAGGCCGGCCCGGACGGGAAAGTTGCCATCTGGGCGCACAACGGCCATGTCTGGATGTTGGATGGGTCCTATCCCCCCATGGGGTACTATTTACACCAACAGTACGGTGACCAAATGGTGGTATTTGGTTTTCTCTTTTATCAAGGTTCCTTCCATGCCTATGGGCTTGGAAAACAGAGTGTCATCCAGACATTTGAAATAGCCGCGCCGCCGGCTGGCAGCTACGAGACCATCTTCCACGCCACGGGGTTGCCAAGGTTATTCCTGGATATGCGTGCAGCCCAGCCCAATTCATCCGATCAGGATTGGTTGTTCACACCCCATTCGTCGACACAGGTGGGATCGGTTTATGACCCGAATAATCCACCCTACTTCACCGTCTCGTTGGCTAATTTGTTTGATGTAGTGATTTACTTTGAGAATACTTCCCCTTCGTTGCTGTTGTATTAATATTATCGCCCCGAGATGATGCTATTAATAATTAGTAAGGAAATCTATTGGAGCTTCTCCAACAATTCGATTAATGGTGGCAAGTCATTCTGAATAGTGTCCCACAACAACTTTTCATCGACTTGAAAGTAATCATGCACAATCCGATTCCGCATTGCTCGCATAAGAGACCATGGAACATGTGGATTTGCCTCTTCGACTTCAGCAGGTATTCGGCTGGCAGATTTGCCAATAATGATGAAATTCATTTCGACAGCTCGTAAGGATCGGGGATCTGTTGCGAATGAACGAAAGTCCATCTCTTGTGTGAATTTCTGGATCTCGAGAATCGCATCCAAAATATCTTGGATGCGTTCACGCCAATCTCTAGGCGACACGGATCAATTCCCCCATTACCTTCTCGCGGATACGCGGTTTCAGGCTGGCTGGAGTGCCTAGATCCACCGGACAACCAAGCAAATTGACCAAATAATCTTGCAAGGCGAAAAGACCGAAATATCCAGTCGGACGGCTAAACTCCACTAACAAATCCACGTCACTTGCGGATGTAGCTTCATCACGGGATACGGAGCCGAAGAGCAACAATGACTTTACACCAAATTGATCGCGCAAAGTCGCATCTTCCTTTCTCAACGCCCGGATGACCGTATCTCGGTTCATGCTCTTATTATAGCTGCGATTTTCATCCCAATTGGGGGTAAGCTTCTTCTTTAATCCGCGGTGATATGATCTGTCAATCCTCAATCCTCAATCCAAAATCCTAGTGTCCTCCCGGCGGCATCTCCGCTGCTTGCCTCCCGGACCATTTTCCCGGCCATCCCGGCAGGAATACCGCCAGGATCAACGCCCCGATCGAAGCAAAAAAGGTCAGCCGATACGCCGCTTCAAAGCCCTTCATCGATTGGTCGCAGGCCTGCTGTAACCCCGCCACGATCTTCTGCCTGGCGGCTGGGACGGATTGAGCCGGTAGCCTGGAGAGGGACGCGGCCGTTCCCGGTGGCAGGTTATCCTGGGCAGACACGCCTGGAGTCTCACACACCCCGAAGGGTGTGGTCGTTGCAGCCGAATTTTGCAGGTTATTCATCTGATCTTTGATAGTCGGGGATAGGAATCCGACCAGGATGGTCGCCAGGCTGGCCACCGCGATCGCCTGGACAACGAAGCGGGTACTGTTAAAAAGGGATGAACCTCTCGGCAGCACGTCCAGGTGAACCGTGCTGAGGGCAGTTACAAAAGAAGTTTGGAGGGTCAATCCCACCGCTAATCCTCGCAAAAGGCAGCAGGAAAATAATGTAACTGATCGGCGTATTTGCTTTAAGCAGCGCCAGTTGCCATGTATTGATGCATAGAATGATGAATCCAATGACCATGATCATCCTTGGCCCGATTTTGTCATACAGCCGGCCTGCCAGGGGTGTGGTAATGGCTGAAGTTCCTGCGATCCCCAATAAAATGAGACCGGCTTCCAGGGCCGTCCGGCCGCGGAAACTTATTAAGTAAAGCGGCATCAGGAATTCCGCTCCGAACAATGCCACCGTGGCTACATACCCCACCAGGCTTGCATTCAGGAAAATTCGGTTTTGGAATATTCGCAGGTTCATCAGCGGCTCTTTCGTCCCCTTAAGTTCCCACAGGGCATGGCCTACCAGTACGAGTACTCCCACGACCATGACCGCAATGGTGGTTGTCCCGGTCCAGCCAAAGGCCTCTGCAATCGAAGCCGCATAGAGCACCGCTCCAAACCCAATAATGGCAGTGAGAAGGCCCAGTGGATCGAAAAGATACCTTTTCCCGGTTCTATAATCGATCAGGAAGCGTGTTCCCAGGGAAACGGCAAGGATCCCGATCGGCACGTTGACGAAGAAAATGGCCCGCCAAATGTTAAGCCCTACCAGCCAGCCTCCTAAGATAGGACCGAGCGCGGGTGCAGTCACCAGGGAAAGCCCGAAAATTCCAAAAGCCGTCCCTTGTTCCTTGGGAGGAAAAGCCCGGTAGAGTTGCGCCGCTCCCAGGGGCTGGGCGATGCCGCCGCCGATCCCTTGTATTGTCCGGGCCACGATCAGGAGTGGCAAACTCGGGGCGATCCCGCATAACAAAGATCCCAGGGTGAAGAGGGCTAACCCGAGCAAATACATCCGTTTGATTTCGAACCGGTCGCCTTAAGAACCCTGCCACCGGTGTGGTGATGCCCAGGGCCATGACGTAAATGCTGATGACCCATTGGGAATCTGTCAGGCTGGCTCCAAAGGCCTGCCGCAGGGTGGGGAAGGCAATATTGACAATGGTCGAATCCAGGATGATCATGAATACGCCCATCATCAAGGTGATCAGGACTTTCCACTTCTGTTCCAATCCGCGCGGTTTTTCCACCGCTGCTGCTTCACTTTCCATGAATGATCTTCCTTTACTTCTTTAGAATTTATGGACTAAATTACCCAGAGTTGTCCCATATAAATCGCAATGATACAGAAGTTGGCCTTTCTGGTCAAGGTGGTTGTATCGACCATTTGTACGGAAAAAATAGCAAAATCTCTATGCTATACTTTATATTGCCCGGCCGGTCCATCTGTCCATCATTGACGGCATCCTGACCTGCGAAGGTGGCGAAGGCCCTTGAATCGAGGGTCTCAATCCGGTCCGCCTCGGTCTCTTGGTAGCCGGTAAAGATCCTGTCGCCGCCAATTCGGTCGCGGCTGCCTTGATGGGTTTTGATCCGGCCGGCGCTTCCGGGGAACTCCCCTACATACATGGAGATAATCACATGGCCCTGGCTGCCGCCGCCGGTCTGGGGACAAGCCGCCTCGATGAAATCGGCATCCTTGGCCCATCCATCAAATCCGCCCGTTTCTCTTTCAAACCCGTAGATTAACTTTCACCCTCCCCATTTTCGTCTTGCCAGGTACAGCAGTTCCCAGCCTCTCCCTCCCCATTTTCGAAGAAAATGGGGATTGCGTTGCATCCCTGAAGCGTAGCGGAAGGGAGGGTGGCACGGAGTGCCGGGTAGGCTCATTCCCCCGGTCTATTACTCGCCATAATATCCCGCTGCCCGGTGCAGCAAACTCATGAACTCATACACACTCTCGTCTTCCGATAACTGCTCGCTCACTCTCTCAGCTTGTTGGATTACATTTGCGAGTAACTCTTCCTGTGTCCAATAGCTTTCCCGCAGGATCTCGGCATATTCGGCTACAACGACGGACCATTGGAAGTGTGGATCCGTCCGGTTGAAACTCGCCTCCACCTGGCTGGTCGTAAAGTCCTTCGACGTTTCGATTCCCGCCCGCGTGCCGGGATTCTTCCAGCGCAGATGCACCGTTGCGATTTTGCCGGTCGCATCCTCGTTCAGCTTGACTTCGTATAAAGCCGTCGCGCTCATCCCTGCGCCCACTTCGCCGGCGTCAACTCGGTCATCCCGGAAATCCTCATCGGCTATGGCCCGGTTCTCGAATCCGATCAGGCGGTACTTTTCGACCACCTCCGGGTTGAAATCCACCTGGATCTTCGCGTCCATCGCGATCACCTGCAGGGTGCTGGTCAGGTTTTCAACAAAGATACGCCTGGCCTCCTGGATGTCGTCCACGTATGCATAGAACCCATTCCCATTATCGGCCAGTTGTTCCATCAGCACGTCATTGTAATTATCCATCCCGAACCCGACCGTGGTCAGGGTGATCTTTCGACCCGCATATCGTCTGACCTCATCCCAGATCCTGGTCGGGTCCGTCTCACCAAAATTGGCCACTCCGTCCGAGCAAAGGATGACCCGGTTAATTCCCTCCTGCGTAAAGGCTTCGTCAGCCATTTGGTAGCCCAGCCGCAGGCCGGCTTCGGCGTTGGTGACTCCACCCGGTTCGAGCCGGTCGATTGCGTTCAATATCTTCTGTTCGTGGTCAATGCTGGTCGGTTCCAGGACCACGGCTGCATCCGTCCCATAGATGACGAGGCTGACCTTGTCGCTCGGGTTCAACTGTTTGACCAGCAGCTTCAGGCTCCGCTTGACCAGTCCCAGCCGGTTGTCCATATTCATGGAGCCGGATACGTCGATCACAAAAGTCAGGGACACATCCTTCCGATCATCCGGGGCGACCGCGTATCCCTGGACGCCTACCCGCATGATTCTATAATCCCGGCTTTCTACAAAGGGGGATGGAGCCGCATCGATATGGAGTTTGAAAGTCTCCTCTTCCCCCGGAAAGGCATACCCCTGGTTGAAATAATTGATAAATTCCTCTACCCGCACAGAATCCTGTGGCGGCAGGGAACCTTCGTTCACGTAGCTCCGCATGATCGTGTATGAGCCGGTATCCACATCCAGCCCGAAGGTGGAGAGGGGATCGTCGGTGGTATCGATGCGCGGGTTAACCCCGTAATCCTGAAAGAAAGTATCGTAATAAGTCTTGTTGTGGTCGTTGTTTTGGGGATTGTTCTGAGGGTTGTTGGACTGGCCGTTGGAGGGGGATTGGTTCGAGCCGGCCATGGTCGGGGCTGGCACTGACTGTGCCGGCCCGTTCGGCGGCATCTGCGCTGGAGCGGCCGGCGCGCCTGGTGCAGATTGTCTGGCCGGTGCCGAGGTAGCCGGTGCTGCGGTGGCCGGTGGGGGAGCATAATTCCGATCGTAAGGTGCCGCGGTGGCGGGCGCGGCGGTCGTTGCGGCAGGCCCGCATGCGGAAGTGATCAGCATGACGAGCGCAAAAACAAAGTAGGCGATTCGTTTGGTGAACATTTTCTCCTCCTAGAGAAAATATCAATGAGTTCATTGGGTTGGAATGTGCCAAAGGGAGAATTATTTGATTCTAATCGCCTCCTCTATCTTCACAGGAATTCCCATCCGAGTCCTGCGGCCTGCCGTTAAATTTCGGGTCAAGAAACCGATTACATCGCTAAGACGTTTCCCCTATATTTAAAGTTCCCTTATCAACTGATACCCTTAATAATTTCCTTTATCACCTGAAGAAATGCCGGTATAAATTATTGGGATTTCTTTTCTTGGTGAGTTCTTCCTTTGTGTTACTTCGTGTACTTAGTGGTGAATCTTTTCATTCTTTGATTCCTGGTATTTGCGAACCAAAATATTCCCCGCCGATCCAACAATATAAAGGAATCTTTGTTTTTCTCAGTGGACTCTGTGGCAATCTTTTTCCCCGTTTATAGCCACCCTGCTAACCCCTCCACCAACTCCCTCATCACCTTCTTCGTATTCTCGTGGAAAATTCCAATATCGCCGTATGCCTCTCCCCTCTCCGCACTGACCAGGTCCGTCACCCCCCGCAGGATCAGGCAGCGCACCCCGTTCCTCTTCGCGACCCACGCAATCGCACCCGATTCCCAATCCGCCGCCACTGCCCCATATTTCTCAACCAGTTCATGAATTTCTCCCGCCACAATATCCCTGTCTGCTGACAGTAGCAGCCCTCGCTGGATGGGTGTGCCCCCATTCTTCATTTTCCACGAACCGCTACCCTGCTCCTGAAGCGGAGCGGAGGGGTCAACCAGTTCAGGTCCAGCTCGGTCGTATAATGCGCAATCGCCTCTTCCGGGTCTTCCATCTGCTCGATGATGTCATATAGGATGGTTTTTTCCACCAGGATGATCGTGCCGCGTTCGATCCGGCCCTCAAACCCGCCGCAAGTCCCCAGGTTGACCAGCAAATCCGGCTGCCACCTGTCAATGGCATATTGGGCCGTTGCCGCCGCCGAGACTTTTCCCCATCCGCCGTGGAAATAGCGGATTCCCCTTTCATCCTTTCCAGGTTCAGCGGGAAAAATGAAAGTCTCTCCCAATGGTGCAGCTTCAACCCGGTCGGGTAAAAGGATTTCTTTGACGGCCCGCCATTCTGCATTGGCAGAGATGAGTACAACTGTTTTCATTTTCTTCTTACCTTGGTGGAACTTTGTATCCCTGGTGGTCAACCTTTTTCCAGCTCGCGGTTGCCATTCAGATACTCCAGCAGCATTTGCAGCGCCGCCTCCGCTCCGGCAAGTTTGACCGCTCGCCTGTCACCCGGAAAATGAAAGAGCCTGGCCCACTTCCCCTCTTTTGCTGCTAATCCGACCCAGGCGGTTCCCACCGGCTTGTGAGGCAGCCCGCCTCCCGGTCCCGCAATACCGCTGACACTTATGGCGATATCCGCTCCCAGCCTCTGCCGGGCTCCCACGGCCATTTCCAGCACCGTCTCCCGGCTGACGGCCCCGTATTGTTTCAGCGTATCCCATGAAACTCCTAATAGAGCTACCTTGGCCTCGTAAGCGTATGTGATCAGCCCGCCCAGGAAATACTCGGAGGATCCGGCGATATTGGTGATCCGGTCGCTGATCAACCCTCCGGTAAAGGATTCTGCCGTAATGAGTTTTAATCCTTTCTCTCTCAAGAGGGTTCCAATTTGGCTTTCAAGGGCTTGTTCCATAGGCCTCCACTGCGAGGCCATTATAGCATGCCGAAGAATAACTCCTCTGCCGTCGCCAGGCGCCTCAGGCTTTCGTTACTTCGGTGTAAATATTTCGATACTTCCATTTGCAGGAACATATCCAGCGCCATTATTCCATGTATAATTTCCCACGGAACTACCAGGCCGGACCGAGGTGAAAGAATGGCGAAAATACCAACTCGCGAGCAGCTCCTCAAAAGGGGAAAAATGCTTCGTACATTCCAGGGGATCATATTCAAGTTTCAACGGCTATTCTTCGGTGCTAAAAAGAGATCCCTGCGGAAAGAAATATATATCGATACCGAGTTTGGAAAGGTCAGAACACTTTGGTACGGATTTGAAGACGGAAAACCGGCTCCGGTCTACTTTGACATGCACGGCGGTGGCTTCATTCTTGGAAGCGCCGGCATGGATGAAACCATGAATTTGGAGATAAGGCGGCAGGTTGGCTGCAAGATCATCAGTATCGAATATGCCAAGGCTCCGGAATTCCCCTTTCCGGTGGCATTAAACCAGGTTTATGGCGTCGTAAGCCATGTTTTCGATAATGCCGAAAAATATGCAATTGATGCTACAAAAATGGCCATCGGAGGCCACAGCGCCGGCGGGAATCTGGGGGCGGCCGCTTGCATTAAAGCCAGGAAAGAAGGGAAATTCCAATTTGTGTGCCAGGTTCTCGATTATCCGCCCCTGGACCTGGCTGCCAGTGCCATGGAAAAACCTCATCCAAAAGGCAGCGTTCCCCTGAATATGGCGCTGGTTTTCAATGCCTCTTACGTTGACCCAACCCAGGCGAAAGATCCATATGTCTCGCCTGTTTATGCAGCCCAGGCAGATCTGGAAGAGTTGCCCCCTGCTTTGTTCATCCTGGCAGGCAGGGATTCCCTGCATGATGAAGGTCTGAAATATTGCGGAATGTTAAAAACGGCCGGGGTTGAAACGGAGTGTCATGAATATCCCAATGCCGCCCATGGTTTTACTTATAAACCATCCGCAGACACAACCGATGCGCTTGAAAAAATGAGTGCATTTCTGGCCAGATATTTCAAATAGAGGCAGATCCAATTATTGTGATGGGACAGGCAGCGCCGGTAACAGGCAAGCCGCTCCACTGTGATCGCTAATTTCCGCCCAACCCCAACAGACTTAATTGGGTCTGCAGGAATGCTGGTTGAGTATCGAATAGGATTCCCCAAAGTGCATTCCCAAACGCTAAGAAGAGACCGATGGAAGAAAGGATAACGCAGGTTTTCGCCAGCCGGTTCCTGGAGGACTGGAGACCTAAATAACTGAAATTAAATCCAAGGATTCCCAGCGGCACACCTGCAACCGGAATGAGCCACGCCCCCATATTCACTAAGCTGATCACGAAACTGGCAATAGTAAACCCTGATGGTTTTTCTTGTACCGGTATGGGTGGGATAACCTCTAAATGTTGAGCTTCCATGTCTTGTAGTTCTCCTCAGTGTTGGATTATATAATAAATCACATACTATCTACGCCCGAGAAAATAAAAAGTCTCGCGCAAGAGATTGCGCGAGACTTGTTGATCGGACCTTAAATACTATGGCTGCAGCGTGGACTGCATATTTTGCAACTGTTGCTGGATTTGTTGTAGGATGGGGCCTGAAGTAATTGTCAGGATGACAAAGACGATCGCCAGCAGGATGCCAATGGCGCCCAGGATGATGCCGGCAGTAGCCATGCCCCGTGCAGTGCTGTTTCGGCTCAGCACGCCCAGGACGACCGCCACGATCGCCAGCGGGCCCCCGCAGAACCAGAAAATGGCGCCGCACAATGAAATGATGCCAAGCACGAGAGATGCGATCGCCAGGCCTCTTCTGTCGGCCGGGACCGGCATCGGCGGGGCAGGTTCAACGGGTGGTATGGGGGCTTGAGATTCCATCATAAGATTACCTCCTCTGGATGATAAAAATTCCATTCCGGGATGAATGGCCTCCCTGAAGTTTCGAGAATAGAAACAAAGAATGGATCGACGGGCTAGAAGCCGCGGTTCAGGAATTGCTGCCAAAGATTATTGAAGAAAGCGCCTCGGAATATGATCCGGAAAATGATGGTAATAAGAAGACTGATAATTCCCAGGACCATCCCTGCGATGGCCATGCCTCTGCCGCGTGTGTTCAGTCCAAGAGCTCCCAGGACAATGCTGACGATTCCCAGGATGCTTCCGCAGATAAGGATCGGTGACCCGCATAGGGAAACGATACCCACGACCAGCGAGGCGATGGCCAGGCCGGTCTTTTGGCTGGGAGGCGTCATTGCCGGCATGGGCGCTGCGGGAACCGGCGGATTGGGTGGTGCCGGTGCAAACGGCGGTTCTGGCGGTTCGGCAGGGGGTTCCGGTGGAATACCGGTGGGCGGATTCTGAAGATTCATAACCACTCCTTAATAAAAAAATGATAATAATAATCAATATTATCATATACTCCCGTTTTATTAATAGTTTCGCTAATGGGCCATATTTCCTAATGCCGGTCCTCCTTACTTATATGAAAAAATACCGCTTGACAAATGAAACTAACGTTCTATAATGGAAGTATGAGGCCTTCTTCCTTTTTCTACCGTTTATCTTCCATTGCTTTTTCCCTCTCATCTCGTCCACGGATTGTCTTTGTCATGTCCCGGTCAGGTCGGGTTTCGTTTATCGAAAATAATTCCCTCTGGCCTGAATTGAGGCGAATTGTTCCTCTCTATGCCCTGGTGTGTTTTCCTACAGGGTTCGTTTTTGATTCAATTCCCCCACTAACCTCCATCGTCAATGCTACATTGTCATCCTGATCAGCAACCGACAATCAACAATCCAAAATCATCAATCCCTTCATTCGTTCCACGAAAGAGACAAATTAAGTGACTTTTATTAACCCAAGGACCTCGCCATCCTGTCAACATGTAAACGTGTAAACGTGCAAACGCTCCCTCACCTTTCGATCATCTTTTCGCAGTAAAATAAAGTCCCTATGGTAGTTTCCGATCATCTTCAAGGTATTCTGGATACCCTCCCGCTGAAACCCGGCTGTTACATAATGAAAGACGCCGGTGGAACCATTATTTACGTCGGCAAAGCCATTAATCTGAGGAACCGCGTCCGCTCGTATTTCCACGCGGATAACGGTCACGACCAAAAAACCCGCCGCCTGGTTCGTGAGATAAACCATATAGAATGGATCGTCGTTGGTTCTGAGCTCGAGGCCCTTATCCTCGAGATGAACCTCATCAAAAAGCACCGGCCCAAGTACAACATCCGCCTCAAGGATGATAAACGCTATCCCTATATAAAGATCCATTGGGCGGATCCGTTCCCCAAGGTCACCGTGACTCGTTTGATGCAGGAAGATGGCGGTCATTATTTCGGGCCGTATACCTCCGCCTGGGCGGTCTACCAGACTTTGGACGTCCTCCGGCGGGTGTTTCCTTACCTGACCTGTGACCGGATCATTACCGGTCAGGACAAGCGTGCCTGCCTCTATTACGACATCAAGCTTTGCCTCGCGCCCTGTATCGGCGTAGTTAATCAAGCCCAGTATCGCCAGATGATTGCGGATTTGCAGGAATTCCTGAACGGTCATTCCGAGCCCATCATGGACCGTGTCCGTAATGAAATGGAAAAGGCCTCCGATGAAATGCGTTTCGAAAAAGCGGCCGCCCTGCGGGACCAGCTCAAGGCCATGCAGTCCATCGTCGAGCGTCAAAAAGTAGTTTTTGCCTCAGATTACAAGGATTCGGATGTCATTGCCATGGCTCGCGCGGATGGGGAGGCCTGTGTGCAGATCTTCTTCATTCGCGGAGGTAAATTGATCGGGCGGGAATATTTCGTCCTTGAAGGCACGGAAGATTCCGCCGATAATGAGGTCATTTCACAGTTCGTTACCCAGTTCTATACCGAAGCCGCTACCGTCCCCCAGCAATTAATGTTGCCTCAGGAGATCGAGGAGGCCCAGATCATCGGTCAGTGGCTCCGCTCCCGCCGCGGCGGCGAGAAGGTGGAGATCTCCGTCCCCCATTCAGGGCAGCGGCGTGAACTGGTCAAGATGGCCGCCGAAAATGCAGCCGAGACCCTTCAGGCCCTCCGGACGCAATGGCAGGCCGACTCCCACAAGCAGGAACAGGCCCTGGCAGAGCTCCAATCCGGCTTCCAGCTTCCCGGCCCGCCTAACCGGATGGAGTGTTACGATATTTCTCATACCCAGGGTATCGCCACGGTGGGGAGCATGGTGGTATTCAGCCTGGGTGTTCCTGATAAGAAGCTCTACCGCCGCTTCAATATAGAATCCACCTCCATCGGCGCTCCCGATGATTTCGCCAGCATGGAGGAGGTTCTCACCCGCCGTTTCAAACGTTGGCAGGCCTCCCAGGAAAAAGAGGCGGCTCCCGGTTCCAAACCGGATCCATCTTTCTCGGTCCTCCCTGACCTGTTGATTGTGGATGGCGGCAAGGGCCAGTTGTCCCGGGCGGTGGACGTGCTCCATAAATTCGATTTGTTTGGCAAGGTGCCGGTCGTGGGCCTGGCCAAGGAGCATGAAGAGATCTTTTTCCCGAACAAGCCCGATTCTCTGCTGCTGCCGCGCCATTCCCAGGGACTCTATCTGGTTCAGCGTATCCGGGATGAGGCCCATCGCTTCGCGATCACCGCCCACCGCGCCCGCCGCACCAAGCAGGGCATGGCCTCCGCCCTCGATGTTCTCCCTGGCATTGGCCCGGCCAAACGAAAGGCCCTCTTGAAACATTTCGGTTCTGTAGATAAGATTAGGGAAGCAACGGTGGTAGAATTGACCGCTGTTCCAGGAATCAATCGAGTCTTTGGCTCAAAGTATCAAGGCGCATCTGGAATGACCCTGGTTTGGATCGTGGATGATGATGAGGAAATGGTCCATGCCGTGCAGTTGATGCTCAGATTGCTCGGCTGCGAAACTCGCCCATTTTTTTCTCCTCGTGCCGCCGCCCAGGCTTTGCTTGATGGAGACTCCCCGGATTTATTGGTCCTCGATATCTTCATGGGCGCGGTCAGCGGCATGGATTTTCTCCAATTTATCCGCCAGCGGGCGCAATGGAAGGAGCTGCCGGTGGTGATGTTGTCAACCGAGACTTCCGACGTGATGGTGGATAGAGCCTTCACCCTGGGGGCCGATGCTTATGTAACCAAGCCGGTCATCCTGGATGAGTTGGAAGACGCCATGACTAAAGCAATTGCAGTACATAGTTTCAGTAAAAGGAAGTGAGAATATGGCTAAAACAAAAAGTGAAAAGTATGTTGGCAAGCCTCGTCAAAGTCGCGCCATGCAGATTGTTTTTATTATTATCTCTGTGCTGGTTCTGTTGACGATGATCCTGTCGCTTGTTAAATAAATTATAAATACCCAACTAATTCTCAAATATTCTTTGAGACTGCTTTCTGTTCCCGGTTATTGCTGGTTTCCTTGCAGCGCTTGTAAGGAAATGCATCTGAATTTGTAAGACAACATTAATCTTACCTGGCCCCTGAATGGGGTATTATTTTGGAAGAGAGTATTGGATGCTCGATAAACTTGCGGGAATTGAAAATCGATATAACGAGATCAACCGGCTCCTTCAGGAGGTGGGCAACGATTATCAACGTGCCGCCGAACTGAATAAAGAGCGGATCGATTTGGAATCAATAGTTGAAAAGTCAAAGGAATATCGCCGGGATATGAGCCGGCTCGAGGAAGCTCGCGGCGTTCTTGCCAATGAATCGGATCCGGAGATGCAGCAACTGGCTCAGTCCGAGATCGATGACCTCGAACCTCTTGCGGCTGACCTGGAAAAAGAGCTTAAGTTGATGCTCGTCCCCAAGGACCCCCGTGACGATAAAAATGTGTTTATGGAAATCCGCGCCGGCACAGGTGGGGAGGAAGCCGCCATCTTTGCATCTGACCTCTTTCGAATGTACACCCGTTATGCCGAGCGCCAGAACTGGAAGACGGAGATGATGGATTCCAATGCCATCGGAGTCGGCGGTTTCAAGGAAGTCGTTTTCCAGGTGAAAGGCCAGGGAGCCTATTCAAAGCTTAAATATGAGTCTCGGCGTCCACCGCGTCCAGCGTGTCCCCGCCACCGAATCCTCCGGCCGCATCCATACCTCCACCGCCACCGTGGCGGTTATGGCGGAAGTGGAGGATGTCGATATCGATATCCCGGATTCAGACATCAAGATCGATGTGTTCCGCTCCTCCGGAGCCGGCGGCCAGAATGTTCAGAAGAATGCAACCGCCATCCGCGTTACCCATCTGCCCACCGGCATGGTCGTGGCCGTCCAGGATGAACGCTCCCAGTTACAAAATAAGTTACGGGCCTTGTCCATCTTGCGGGCCCGCTTGTACGAGATCGAAGAAGAGAAACGCCGTTCCGCCGAAGAGGCCGACCGCCGTTCACAGGTCGGTACGGGTGAGCGCTCTGAGAAGATCCGCACCTACAACTATCCTCAGAACCGTGTCACCGATCACCGCATCAACCTTTCGATTTATAACCTTCCCGCGGTGATGGAAGGCGGTATTGATGAATTCATTGAAGAACTATCAAGCCGGGATGAGGCCGAACGCCTGGCGGCCACCGGAATGGAGTCCAATGACGATTAATATCGGAGAACAGACGATTGAAGCGGTTTTGGATGAAGTATTCACCCGCCTGGAAAAGGTCAGCGATACACCCGGGCTCGATGCCCAGGTGGTCCTGGCCAACCTCCTTGAACGCTCCCGCTCCTGGATGATGGCTCATCCGGAGATGCCGCTTACCGGCGATCAGTCGGTGGCTTTGGAGCACCTGTTAAGGCGTCTCGAAGGAGGCGAGCCCCTCCCTTATGTGCTCGGCCGTTGGGAGTTCTTTGGTCTCGAGTTTGATGTCTCCAAAGAAGTCCTCATTCCGCGCCCCGAGACCGAGCTCCTGGTGGAACGGGCCATCGCCTGGTTGCAGGCGCATCCCGACTATACCCGCGTGGCAGACATTGGTACCGGTTGCGGTTGCATCGGGATTTCCTTGGCTGTCAATGTGCCCGGGATCTCGGTATTGGCCACCGATATTTCTTCCAAGGCGTTGGAGCTTGCCCGCTGGAATGCAATCAAACATGGAGTCGAGTCGAGGGTCGAGTTCGTTCAGCAGGATCTTCTTCCTAATGGAGAAGAGTTCCATCTCATCGTTTCCAATCCTCCCTACATTCCCACTGCGACTCTTCATCGGCTGCCGATCTTCGGCCGTGAACCCACTCTTGCCCTCGATGGCGGTGCGGATGGATTGGATTTGGTCCGGCGGATCTTAATGGCCGCTCCCAACTGCCTGGTTCCCGGCGGCCTTTTCCTGATGGAAATAGAAGCCTCGGAAGGCTCTGCAGTGATTTCCCTGGCCTATGATGCCTTTAGCGAGGCCCAGATCCATTTGCATAAAGATCTCTCCGGTAACGAGCGCCTCCTCGAGATCCAGGTCTGAGGCAATCGGGCCAGGGTCAGAATGCAGACCAGACTCCTCCCAGTCTCCCCGGAAGGGTTGCGCCTCGCTGTAGAAATTTTGCGAGAGGGCGGTTTGGTCGCCTTCCCAACCGATACGGTTTATGGTGTAGGCTCCCTGGCATTTGATGGTACGGCGGTAGAAAGCATCTATGCCGCCAAAGATCGTCCTCTTGAAAAAGCCATCCCAGTATTGATAGCGGATGCCTCGGATCTTCTAAAAGTGGCCGCCTCCATTCCTGAATCTGCTCGGCGGTTGGCGGCTCGTTTTTGGCCTGGGCCCCTTACCCTGGTGGTCCCCCGGGACCCCGGTTTGCCTTCCGCCGTCTCCGCTACTGATTCCGTGGGCGTACGTGTCCCTGACCATGAGGTGGCTCGAGCCCTTCTCCGCCTGGCCGGGCCCATGGCCGTCACCTCCGCCAATATTTCCGGTGGCCCCACTCCCACGACTGCGCAGGAAGTGCTGCGGCAACTGGATGGTCGCATTCCCTTGATCCTGGATGGCGGCGCAACCCCCGGCGGCATGGCTTCCACAGTGGTGGATTGCACCGGCAGGGAGCCGCAAATCCTTCGGGAGGGTCCCATCAGCCATAAGGAGATACTGGGATAAATGCGACAATTCTAATCTTATTTTTATTTTCCCATAATGTTCTTCTTATCTTCATGCGTATAATAATCATTGTATTCTCCTCCTTACACAAACCCCGCCGAGACTTGGGCCAGTCTGCGACGGGGTTTGCATTTTAAAACGTGTATGTTTTTGGGGATTTTACGAGAGCGGCCACGTAGGCAGCACGTCAATATCGAGACCATCCTGATGTCCCAGGGCATATCTGAAATACCCGGCCGAGGCGATCATGGCTGCGTTATCGGTGCAGTATCTTAGCGGTGGGATATTGACTTTGAATTCCATCTGCTGGATGGAACACTTCTCGCAGGGCCGTATTGGCAGAGACGCCGCCCCCCACAATGATCTCCTTGGCATTGAACTCCTGGGCGGCTTCCATGGTCTTGGTGAACAACACCTCCACCACGGCCTCTTGAAAACTGGCTGCCATGTCGGCGACCGGCAGGGGGGTGCCGTTTTGTTCGAATTGCTTCACTTCCCGCAATACCGCGGTTTTCAATCCACTGAATGAGAAATCCCAATTGCCTTCCAGCCAGGCCCGCGGGAATTTAAAGGCCAGCGGATTCCCCTGCTGTGCCGCCTCCTGGATGGAGGGCCCGCCTGGGTAGGGGAGTCCCAGTAGCCGGGCTACTTTATCGAATGCCTCCCCGGCAGCGTCATCCCGGGTCGTCCCAAGCGCTGATATTCGAGATGAGAGGTCATCAGGTTCAGTTCCGTGTGTCCGCCGGAAACGAGCAGCGCCATCAGGGGGAATTCCGGCTCGGCTGGTGGGGTTTCATCATTCTCATGAACCCAGGCTGAATAAATATGCCCTTCCAGGTGGTTGACGCCGATCAAGGGTAACCCGGCGCCCAATGCCAGGCCCTTTGGCTGCGTTCAACCCGACCACCAGCGAACCGGCCAGGCCGGGACCGCGCGTGACCGCCACCGCGTCCATATCCTGGATCGTCATGTGGGCCTTTCGCCAGTGTTTGCTCGATCACCGGCAGGATCGTCAGTACATGTTGGCGGGAGGCCACTTCGGGATATACGCCCCCGTAACGGGCATGCATATCCATCTGTGAAGCCACAGTGGAAGCTATCAAGGCGCGGCCATTCTCGAGCACGGCTGCAGCCGTCTCGTCGCAGGAAGTCTCAATGGCAAAAATTCGAGCAGATTTCAAAGGGTTCATCGGGATGATTATAGCGTTATCCATCCGGGCGTCAACTTGGAATCTACCCTAAAAATCGAGGAAACAAGTTTTTTGAGTGTGGGCGGCGTAGCCGCCCACACTCAAAAACGAACTACTCCAGAGCTTTCGGATGGCTACTTATTTCTTATTCCACTTTTTCATCTTCAAGACAAAATCATAGGGATATTCCACCAAGGTTTCGATCTTTCCATCCGGGCGGACCCATAACGTGTCCTCAATGCGCACTCCCATGCCTTGGTCAGGGTAGTACAGGCCCGGTTCACAGGTGATCACCACTCCGGGTCGTAGAAGGTTGTTTGGATCGGCTGAGAGGCCGCTCCAGGGTCGTTCATGGATGTTCAGTCCCACCCCGTGCCCCAGTGAGTGAACGTATCCCTCGGTGGGCGCGGCGGTATGTAAAGGAGTATTATGTCCATTTTTTTCGAATTCTTCGCAGACCATCCGCTGATAATCTATAAAAGAAGCATTCAGGTCCAGGTTTTCGGTGACCTTGTCGAAGGCTCCTTTTACTTCATCGTACAGTTTCTGCGCCTCAGCGGTAGCATAGCCCAGGCTCCATGTGCGGGTGAAATCATAGAAATATCCACTGCCGGCTTCACACGGATAAATATCAAAGACGATTGTCTTACCCAGCCGGAGCAGGTCTTCCGGGTTTCCGGTGGAATGAGGCACTCCGGCATCGTGGCCGATGGCGAAAATGCAGCCCTCGGGGTTTTCCGCTCCCAATTCGGCCAGCCACAGGTCGATCCTGGATTTCACGTCGCCGATGGTGAGCGGGGTGCCATTTTCTTTCAATAGGACTTCATCCTGGCGGACATTGCAGTTGGTTAGATAGTCCGCCACTCTCCCGACCACCGTGGTGGTGATCCGCCCCATTTTGCGGATGTGAGCCACTTCGGACTCATCCTTGGTCTCCATGGCCTGCATGAACAGGGAATTGTCACGCGACTCGCCTATCAGTTCCAATTCCGGCATCAGTTGTAAAAGGGCTGGTGAATGCAGCAAAGGCGGATCCGATCTCGACCAAACCGTAGAGGCCGATCCGGCCGTGGGTCAGTCCCAGATCAGTCAGCATGCGCTGGTAGCGCAACGCCGAAGCCATCACCGGGTCGCCGTTGGCCTGTTTCAGCAGTTCTTCGTAGTTGTACAGACTGTACGAAAGGCACTTCAATCCTGATTTGGCGGCTTCTTCCCGCTCCATATCCTGGCAGAAAAGGACTGGCGCCTCGCCCAATTTTTTGATCAGTGTTGCTGCCGAGACGTGCCCGCCGCCGGTCAAGGTAGTACATCGGCGGGTTATGAGTGGCATTGCCGCTTATCAGGATGGCGTCCAGTTTTTTAGCTTCCATCAAACGATCAAGGTCTGCTTTCATACGGGTTCTCCTGCTTCTGGAAAAAGAATTAACCGAATTATACGAATAAATCCAATTCTCCGAATATATTTTATTAAGAGATCTACCGAATACAGCGGTGCAGGGTCTGAACTTGGGAAATTTCCTTTACTGAATTTGGTATGCGTTTGGACCGGACTCTTGGAGTCCCAAAGTTGATCAGATTACCTGATCGATCCCTGCTGGCTCTTAGATAAGATAATACTTGGTGTTCATGGATGGGTAGTAATTCTGAAACAGCTTTGAATTCCAAAATGATCTTGTCTTCAACAACAGTATCCATAACATGGTTTCCAATGATCTGTCCCTTGTAATTCACTATAATTGCTTTTGTCTTTCAATACCAATTCCTTCAGATTGAAGTTCAATCGCCATTGCTTCTTCATAAAGTGATTCTAAAAATCCGGGACCCAATTGATTGTGAACCTCAAAACCAGCCTTCATGATTCTAAATGATAGTTCTTTTTCGATAATTTCTATAGTCACCTTTCCCTCCCATGGAAAATAAATTTTATACTTATTAAGGAATTCGCTAAATTCGATTATTAGCGAAATTCGTGTTGAATCTTTTCCCGTCTCTTATCCTGTTCCAACGATCTGCAGTACTTGCGCGCGGGTGAGCTTGGCTTGGCCGTTCTCCAGCGCCACCAGCGTCGCTTCTGCCAGGGCCAGGGGAATTTCCACCATTTGCCGGAAAGTTTTATGCCGGATGGACTTGAGAACTCTCTTTCGCCTGGCCCAGGTTCCGGCGCGGCATAATCAAACATTTGCTTTTCATCCCAGCCGGTCGGGAAAAAGTGGACTCCCCTCTGGATGTCCTCTTCCCGGTTCCGCAGAATGTTGACAGATTGCAGGCCGCGTCCAAAATGAATGGCCGCCAGCCGGTCCACCTGGGTCCCATCGAACCAGGTCCAGATGTCGCAGATCAACAAACCGACTGCTCCGGCAACGCTGAAAGTGTAGCTGTTCAGATCAGCTTCCGTCAGGATGGCCCAATCGCATTCCACCCAATAAGCCATGCGGTCTGCCATGGCAATGGTGGCATCCCATATCCTTGGAGCAATGCCTGCCGGGGCGTGGGAGAGCCAATCGCCAATCCGCAAGGTTACTTCAGGTAGCACCTACTCATAAGGTGAAAAGACAAGCTCTTCAAGAGAACCATTGACAGGTTCTGCATTTCCCAGATGAGCCTGCAGGGCCCAGCTAAGCTTATGCAGGATGGATGCTTTTGTTTCCCTGTCCAGGGAGGGATGATCTTCGATCTCGTCTATGGCCCGCATACACAGATAGGCCGATCCAATCGTCTCCTGAAGTTTGGCGGGCAGGCGCGAAATCGGAATAAAAAAAGTCCGGCTGGTTTCTTTAAGGATTCTGAGGATATCGGAGGAATGGGTCATGGCGAATTAAATGGTTATAAAGACTAATGTGTTAACCCCGTTTGGGCGTCTTGGTTCGGTTTTTTCCCAAGGGCGTTTATTAATCCAACCAGCAAGGCTCCTTCTTGTTCGGGTAGAACCGTGCGGGGATCCAGGAGAATATGATCGTTTTCTGTCCGGGCAATGATGGGCGGCTGTTGCAAATGTAATTTTTCCATGAATTTTTCAGGCGATTTTATGGCCAGGGAGAGGACAAAGCTCGGCATGGATTCACCGGGAAGGCTTCCCCCGCCTACTGTCGATTCGCTGGGAACTACTTCTCCTTGGCCGATTTTCTTGGCCCATCGTGTCAGATGTCTGGCGGATTTGTTCCGGGGTCATGGAAATCATCCGCCAGATTGGGATTTGGAATTCCGCATCATCTTTCAGATAATGCAGCAGCGTCGCGGCCAGGGCAGCCAGGCAGAGTTTGTCTGCCCGTAAAGCCCGAGCCAGCGGATGCTTGCCAATCTTTTCGATCAGGTCAGCTTTGCCAAGAATGATGCCGGCCTGGGGGCCGCCTAATAATTTATCTCCCGAAAAACAAACCAGGTCAGTGCCCGCTTTGAGCGATTCTTGCACGGTTGGTTCGTGTGCCAATCCAAAACGTTCAGTCGCGAGCAGCGCGCCTGAACCCAGGTCGTCTACGAAAAGAACTTCATGCTCATGCGCCAGCTTCACGATCTCTCTCAATTCGGGTTCCTCGGTGAAGCCGATCATTTTAAAATTGGAACGATGTGCGTGCAGCACCAATCGCGGCCGGATCAGCTCAGGGCTTCTTCATAATCCGATAACCGGACTTTGTTTGTGGCGCCGATTTCCACCAGTTTCGCTCCGGATTGTTTCATTACATCCGGAACTCTGAACCCGCCGCCGATTTCCACCAGTTGGGAACGAGGAATGATCACCCGTTTACGGCATGCCAATGTGGAAAGAACCAGCAACACGGCGGCGGCATTGTTGTTTACCACCATAGCCGATTCTGCTCCGGTCAACTGCTGAAGTAATTTCACTACGTGAACCATGCGGGAGCCCCGTTTGCCGGTTCGTCAGATCGAATTCCAGGTTGGCGTAGCTGCGGGAGGCGGCTTCCATGGCGGTAATCGCATTGGCGCATAGCGGTGCTCGCCCTAAATTAGTATGGAGGATCACACCGGTGGCATTGATGACGGTCATCAACCTGGGGGTCGTCCATTCCTAGCAGTAAAGCGGCGGCCTGGTCCAGCAAACCCTCCCGGCTGGGGAGGGTGGTATCACTGGCTTTTGAGGCCCGTTTACGGACTATTATCCAGCGATTGCCGGATTGCTTGAAGAGTTAATGGGCGGCCGAAACTCGCGATGAGTTCGGCCGCTAGTTGGGTTTGTAGAAGCTGTTCGACAGAGGGGAGGCCGCGCAATTTCATTCTTTGGAGGCCGGTAGGTTTCCGCCGGTGAGGGTTCTTCGGGGATCTGTTTTGGTTGCCAGCGGGCCTTTTCGCGCATCCGGATCAGGTATTCAACCGCGATCAAGCCGGCTGCCAGGCCAAGACTGCTCCAAATGGTAACCAGGCGAACTTGCTGAAGCCAGATCAGTAATGCCCCATAAATGCCCACCCAAATGGCCTGCCTGACGATCACGCCGGCGCCTACTGGCGGATTGGATTTAAAGCGCAGGTTCAAGAACCACATGACGGGAAGGCCCAGGCCGGTGAGGCTGAGAGTTCCACCAAAGAAGAGCAGCCAGCGTGCCCATACAGTTGGAGTGAGCACCAGGACGGCTGTGACGACTGCGCCCCACCCCAGCACCAACAAGCTGATGGTCGAGGCAAGATAAGGCCGAAATGATGAAGTATTTTGGGGTTCCATTAAATTGAATTTATCTTAAAGGGAATATTTGCTTTCCGATTTTGGGAAGTTATTTGCTTGTTTTTTTGCAGTTCTGCCGTTGACCAGAAATTACTGGCCCACGGCTTTCTCAAAGTAGGGGTTTGGGGTGTTGGTGGATTGCCTGGGCATCCACCAACACCCCAAAATCTCTTTCCTGGCCGCGATTGGGCGGGAGTCAGACCCATTATTGCAGGGCTTTCAGACTTTGAGGAAGCCTTGATTACTGGCCACTTGACTGTTGACAAGTTAGAATAACTTATGATAAAGTTGACCCGTTGTTAAATCAAATCTTCATGAAAGGAGCGCACACAGTTTTATGTTAAATATGGCATCGGCGGTTGTCCTCTGTGTGCGCCTGTGATTTGGGTCTGATCGGGTATTTCCCTGCTTAAGACAAACGGCCACGGGCGCACGAATACCCGTGGCTTTTATATCTTAATTCTGGCTGACGGTCTGGTCGCACGCGTGTTGCCCCAGGCAAGCCCAGAGATGTTTTTTACCGGCCACGGGATAGGACTCTAGTGGCCGGTTTTGTTTTAAGCAAGGAATGGAAATGAATACTGATTTCAATGCCCACGACCAGGGTGTCGTGGTCAAGAAAAATATTGGCTCCTACATTGTTCGAGTAGGTGGCAGAATGATCTCTTGTGGAGTCTCCTCAAAGCTGCACAAGGAGTTGATCTACTCTTCCGCCAACCCGAATGCATCTCACCGCGCCGTCCGGCAGGTGAAGGTAATGGATAGTGTGGACCCGGTTGCAGTAGGCGACCATGTCCGTTTTATAGAATCTCAACCTGATACCGGCGTGATTATCGAAGTGTTGCCGCGTCGAAATCGCCTCGCCCGCCAGGACCCGGCACCGGGTATCCATAAATTCGAGCAGGTGATTGTGGCTAATGTGGACTATGTCATCCCCATATTTGCCGTGGCTAACCCAACTCCAAAATGGGGCCTGCTGGACCGTTACCTGGTTTCGGTAGAATTGCTTGGCCTCTCTGCTGTGATTGTGATTACCAAGATGGACCTTCTTCAATCCGCGGATAGTTCTTTAGGAGAGGAAATCCATCTGATGGCAGACGAATATCGGCAGATCGGTTATTCGGTTCTGCTTACCAGTTCGCTCAGCGGCGCAGGCTTGAATGAACTCTGCCAGATCCTGAAAGGTCATACCTCTGCTTTTGTCGGTAAATCCGGCGTGGGGAAGAGCGCTCTTCTCAATGCCCTGGAACCCGGATTGGGCTTGCGTGTAGGTATTGTTGGCAAAGGTTCAATTGGTAAAGGTCGCCACACCACTACCGGTGCTGAGATGGTCCCACTAAGTTTTGGTGGCGATATTATCGATACGCCTGGCATCCGTGAATTTGGCCTGTTTGATATGGATGAGGCAGAGCTGGCCTCTTGTTTTCCCGAGATGCGCCCATTTATCGGGCATTGTAAGTTCGGGCTGGATTGCCGTCACGACGAGGAACCCGGCTGCGCTGTCAGGAGAGCCGTAATGGCTGGTCGGATCAGTCCTCGTCGCTATCAGAGTTATTCGCGTTTGAAGGCAGGGTTTTAAAATGGATTCTAATTTTCTAGACCTGATCCCTGATATAAGTCAGAACAGGTCTCGCTCGCAACGGTATGGATCCGGTCATTTGAATAAGATGGAAGCAGATACTGGCTTCATCTGTAAACATTGCCATGCTTATGTCTCTTCGGCTTCCTTTTTAAGCGGCGTCCAAAACCGCAATCATTGCCCCTATTGCCTGTGGTCACGTCACCTGGATTTATTTTCCGCCGGCGACCGTCTCTCTGCCTGTAAATCCCTTATGAAACCGATTGGCTTGACGGTCAAGGGGACCCATAAGAAATATGGTTCCACCCACGGCGAATTGATGTTGGTCCACGTGTGCACAGAGTGCGGCAATCTGTCCATCAACCGTATTGCCGCTGATGATGTACCTGAAACAGTTTTTCGATATATGAAACTACAATGGAGAATGACGTATCCTTACAGAAGCGCTTGCAAATAGAAGGTATCCACGTCTTGCATTCCAAAGACAACGACCTCGTCATGAAGCGGTTGTTCGGCCAAAGTCAGCCGTGCTATTCAGCCAACTCGCTTTGATATTTTTCTGCAAATAATGCCGGCTGTCCTCCCGGTGTGCCAGAAAAGGATCGTAGCTCGTTTTTTGAAGAACCCTTTCCGGATGAGATCGATCATTCCGCAGCCGCCCGACCGGTATATACAGGGTCGAGCAATAGCCCTTCATACCTGGCAAACAGGGAAATCGCCTGCTCTCTCCGTCCGGGTCATGACCCCATATCCCGGGACGGAGTAATCCGAGTTGACCAATATTTCTTCTGGCGTGAATTCGATGGGTTTTCCCAGCCGGTGCTTGTTTCAGAGGCCAGCTGGGATACCCGTGTCTGTAACTCCAATTCGGGTTCATCCACGCTGATGCCAAGCACCTTGCCTTTATATCCGAAAGCGCGGGCTCCCAATACCAGGCCGGCTTGTGTCCCTCCGGAGGAGGATGCAAAGACGAACCAATCGGCCTTGACATGTTGTCCCAGGAATTCTTCTACCGCATAGGCATATGCCAGGGCTCCGGTGGGACTGGAACCCCCATAAGGGACGAGGTAGGGTTTCTTTCCTTGTGAATTGGATTCTGCATACACCTTTTGCAGAGTCGTCTCCCGCCGCGCTCGTTCGGTCCAAACGATCTGTGCGCCGAATAGTCATCCAGCAACAAGTTGGAGCTGGGTTGGGAGGGTGGTTCGCCTGCCAAGTACCAGGATGCAGTCAAACCCGAACCTGGCCGCCGCGGCCGCCGTCTGCCGGCAGTGGTTTGATTGGACCGCGCCGGCGGTAATCAATGTTTTTGCACCCTGGCTCTGCGCTTCGGCGACCAGGAATTCCAGCTTGCGGGTCTTGTTTCCCCCAAAGGCCAGGCCGGTCAAGTCGTCCCGTTTGACGAGCAATCGCGGTCCTCCCAATGCCGTCGGTCAACCTCGGCATTTCTTCAATTGGAGTGGGGAGGTGAGCAAACCGGATTCTAGGAATTGTTGTCATAATTTTTATCCGTAACATAAAAGATAACCGCCAATAGGGGAAAGAACGCCAAGACCATTAGGACGAAAGATTTTTATTTGGATAGGGGCTTACCCTTTCCAAATCGAAAACCTACCGACGGAACCCTGTTTTTCATTGTAATCCCTTGGCGCCCTTCCTTTCTCATTGCCCCGCGTTTTTTAGCGGGGTGGCGGTGAATCTTTTTCTAAAATCCTCAAGCGCCCAGGCTTTGGCGTGTCTTCGCCTTTCCTCGCGAGCGCATCAAATCCATGATCCTCGGCAATGTTTGTGTATACAGCTTGTACATCAGGGGGTTGGGAGTGAAATCCCATGCACCCAGGGTACGTGACACATACCCGCCCAACCCCTCCTTGAAGCGAAATACATTCCACAATCCATCCTCTTCTTTGAAGTCGTCCGGTGCGCCCCACAAGTTGTAAATAGTGCATCCTAAAGATTTGGCCCGCCGCATGGCTTCCCATTGGAGCAGATAATTAGGCATTTTTTCCCGGTGTTCGTCCCGCGACATACCGAATAAATAGATGGCCTGCCCGCCAAAATAGAACATCGAAACCGCTCCCACCGGGCGACCTTCCACCTCGGCGATCAAAGGCTCCGAAAAAGGAATGGAAAAAAGGTTTTCTTCGGTGGAGGATCGGTCGAAGGCGTGCCAGACGGTATCATAATAATCTTCGCCTCGGATCAAGAAGCCATCCCTGACAGATGTCTCAGCGTACATGCGGTAAAGCAAGGGGAAATCTGCCGGTGTGCCTCTCCGGACCATGACTCCCTTCTTTTGCGCCAGCCGGATGTTATAGCGTGTCTTCTGTTTCATCCGCGCCAGCAGCTCTTCTTCGGTAGGACTCAGGTCCACCAGGACCGTATTCCGGAATTGGATCTGGTCTTGCGAAAATCCCCAGCCTCGTTGCTCGAGCTCCGACTTAATGACCCCTGCCTCCGGTTGTTCCACTGCCTCCGCTGTGTTGGGAACTCCCGTCCCCACTACTATGTCTGGATCGAGCTTGACAAATATCGCTCCCTGCCGCCTGGCAAAATCCTGCAGATCCTTCAATACCCGCTGGCGAAGAAGCCCATCCCCCCAATCCAGGTTGGGGCCTTTGGGGATGTATAGGACGCACAGCCTGGCGGCAAAACCACCCATGGGGATGACCCGTTTCAACACCATCGCCGCCGCAGCGATAGGATCTTGAGTAGTCCCTGAACCGGCGCGCCATACCAACGGCATGGCCTTCCATCCGTATTTTGCCTTGACCTGCGCCCATTCCCACGTTTGGAGCAAATGCGGTCCGGGCAAGGCGGCGATCAATTCATTCCAGGATTGAGGTTGGCCGGTAAAAGGTTCCATTATATTTTGGGTAAAGGGTCAATCCGAACCGGAACCGGCGAACCGACGCAAATACAATTTGTAGAGAAGGGAATTGTAGATCCGGTCCGCCGGAGGAACAGCATGTTTGATGGAGCCGCCAAAGCCGCGTTTGAAACGATAGACGCCCCACAGGCCGTCTTCCCGCGCTTCCGCTTCATCTTCCTCCACATTGGAGGCTTCATCGGGGATTCCCCACATGTCATACTGGCTGCAGCCTCTTTGATGCGCCCAGCAGATAGCACCCCATTGCAGCGGATAGGTTGCCTTGCGGTTTCTTTCCACATCCGAGGAAGCGCCGTAAAAATAATAAGCCGTTTTCCCAAAGGCGAAAATCATTACGGTAGCCAGCGTCTGCCCCTGGTAATCGGCTACAAACAGCTCGCACATCCCTTTTGGGTGAAAAAGGTCATACGCCCGGCGGTAGTACTCCAGAGAATGGACGTGGAATTCCTCTCGCTGGCTGGTGACCCCCATCACCCCGTAAAAACACTCAACATCCGTGGACGAATGGACAATGATATCTTTTCTGCCGGCCAGGCGGATGTTGTAACGTGTCTTTGGCTTCATTCTATTGAAAACATCTTCCTGGCTTCCCTGCAGGTCCACCACCAGGGTGCTGTGAGGTTGGATATGTTGCGGGCTGGACACAAAAAGGGAAGGATCCAGGGCCGTCCCCGCCTGGTTTTCCATCCAGCCATCCGCCTCGACTTTGAGGAAGACGGCTTTTCTCTTGCGGCAGGATTGTTCCACGGCTTCCCAAAAGGAAGGCTCCGGCGCCGAATCCGACACGGGCCCTTTTGGTAGATATCCAAATGTGAACCCTAACGGTAATCGCCGGAATAGGATTTGCGCCCCTATATTTCCTTCCACTATCCGCACGGCTTCCCATCCGAAGGCGGATTTCAATTCACCCCACTCAGCAGATTGAAGCAGGTGCGCATCCGGGTGTTGCCCCAGAAATTCCATCCATTCGGAGTTGCTGATCTCGGGCATCGCGGTTAGACCAATGAGGTCAAATCCGCCGGCTGGGCGGCCTTTACACTTCCATCCGGGATGGTCTCATCCAGAAGGTGCAGGATCGAAGTGCTCTGCCCATCCCGCGTAAGCAGGTGCAGGGTCTCGACCACGTTGTTCAAATCCTCCGGGATGATCGCTTCTTCAGCCTCGGCCCGGAAGATCTCCGGGTGGTTGGTCTTTTGAAATTCCA
The DNA here is from genome assembly GCA_963782935.1 of uncultured Chloroflexia bacterium. GTDB lineage: Bacteria > Chloroflexota > Anaerolineae > Anaerolineales > Villigracilaceae > UBA877. The sequence goes on from CAWALN010000018.1 coordinate 53,455, forward strand.
TCCCGTCGCCCCACAGGTCCTCGGTCAGTTTTTCACCCGGGCGGATGCCGCTGAACGTGATTTCAATATCCTTGCCTGGTTCAAGCCCGGAAAGGCGGATCAGATCCTCGGCCAGGTCCAGCATGCGCACCTGTTGGCCCATATTCAGCACAAAGACCTCGCCCCCCTGTCCCATCGCCGCCGCCTGAAGGACCAGGTTGACCGCTTCCGGGATGGTCATGAAATAGCGCTTCATATCCGGATGGGTAATAGTGACCGGGCCACCGTGGGCAATCTGCCTCTTAAAGAGAGGCACCACACTCCCCCGGCTTCCAAGCACATTCCCAAACCGGACGACCGAATAAGCATTACCGGTGCGGCGGGCGGCCTCCAGAACGATCATCTCTGCGATGCGTTTGGTTGCCCCCATAACGTTCACCGGGCGGACGGCTTTGTCTGTAGAGATCAACACCAACCGTTCGACGCCGCCTGCAACCGCCTCTTTCACCACGTTTTGCGTGCCGAAGATATTATTAGTGACGGCATCTTCGATATTTCCTTCCATGAGCGGCACGTGCTTGTGAGCCGCCGCATGGAAGATCACCTGCGGGCGAAATTCGGCAAAGACGTTATGCATCCTGGGCTTATCCCGGATGTCGGCAATGACAGCCTGGATCGGCAGGCTGGGAAAATCTTCTTGCAGCTCGAGCATGGCTTCGAAAATACTGTTTTCACCGTGCCCCAATAGGATGAGCAATTGCGGCCCCCATCGGGCGATCTGGTGACAGATTCCCCGTCCGATGGATCCTCCCGCTCCTGTCACAAGTACCCGCTTTCCGGTCAATGCGGTCCCCACCAGTTCATTTTGGATCGGAACCGGTTCGCGCCTCAGCAGGTCGGCAATATCCACCTCCCGCAGCCGGTTCACGCTGATCTTGCCGCCGATAAGTTCATATAATCCCGGCATCGTCCGGAAGGGTATAGCCTTTCAAGGCGGCATATATCCGTAACGAGGCGGACGACTTTACCGCCTGCGCTTGGGATGGAGATGATGACTTCATCCACCGGCCTGGAGTCCAGCGCCCGGTGCAGGTCCGTTAATTTCCCGATGACCTTCACTCCATGGATCTGGTGCTTTCTGCTTCGTCGGGTCGTCGTCGAGAAAACCGATCGGCCTCATCCCCAATTGAGGATTTTTTTGCATTTCCCGTACGACCAGTGCGCCTGCGTCTCCTGCGCCGATGACCAGGACATTATTGCTTTTTCTGGCGAGTGGTTTTTTATTCGCAGACCGGCTGTCGGAGATCACCCGGATGGAGAACCGAAAACCGCCGATTCCCACCAGGGAAATAAGCCAATCGATGGGTAAGCATCAGGCGGGGGAAATTTAGAAATTTCGTCGCATACAGTAGTAACAACATGACTGCCGAGAAAAATCCCGAGGCCGCGCTTACGGCGGTGACAAGCAGCAGTAGTTCTTTTACACTGGCGTACGCCCACAGGCGGCGGTACATGCCAAAGAAATAATAGATGGCCGGTTTGATCAGCAAAGCGATCAGGATGGTCCAATAAATGGCAGTTACATAAGCGGGAAATTTATCATCCAGGCGCAAGGCATAGGCTACCGGGATGGAGATGGCCGTGAGAAATATATCGATTAATACAAAATAACCGATATGGATTTGAGAACGCGTTTTATCTTTCATTTGTTCATCATCCATTGCACGGTTCGCTGCAATCCCTCCGCCAGGGAGGTCCTGGCCTGAAACCCCAACTCCCCGCACGCCTTTTTCGGATCGCCTACCGAACGATAAATGTCGCCTGGCCGAGCCTCCCCAAAGCGGACATTCGGCTGGCGGGAGGATACCTCGCTCAATTCCTCCAGCAAATCCATTATTGTTGTTTCATGCCCGGTGCAGATGTTAAAAGCCTCGCCTGCCGCCTGCGCTTCGGCAGCCTGCAGGTTGGCCCTGACCACATCTTTTACAAAAATAAAATCCCGGCTCTGCTTGCCGTCCCCATAAATAGTGATGGTATCGCCTTTCACCAGATGCCTGACGAAAATGGGGATGGCGGCGGCGTAATCGGAATCGGGGCGTTGGCGCGGCCCGTACACGTTGAAATAGCGTAACGCGACGACCGGCAGGTGAAATGTGTGCGTATACAGGCGCGCATAGAGTTCATTGACCTGTTTTGATAACGCATAGGGAGAGACGGGCTGCAACGGCGTCTCTTCATTCGTTGGAAATCGATCCGTATCGCCGTAGACGGCCGTGCTGGAGGAGAGCACCACTTTCCGGACCCCCTCCCGCCGGGCCGCTTCGAGCAATCCGATAGTCCCGGTGACGTTTACGTCGAAACAGTTCTGCGGCTCGCTCATGGATTGTGCCACCGAAACGAACGCCGCCAGGTGGAATACCAGGTCCACCCCCCGGACGGCCGCGTTGACTACGCTCGTATCCCTCAGGTCGCCTTCCAGTATTTCCAACCCGCCCTCCGTCTCGTTCGCCTGTTGGAATACCAGGTTCTCCCGTCTCCCCGAAGAAAAGTTATCCAAAACGCGCACGCTGGCGCCGCTAAGAAGAAGCTCTTCCACAATATGAGAGCCGATAAAACCCGCCCCGCCGGTAACCAGGATTTTCGTCATGTTATCTCCCTCGGAAACCGATCACTTGCCAGACGGTCCGCAGAATAACCGTGGCATCCAGGAATAAGCTGCGATGTTTGATATAGTACAGATCAAATTCTTGCTTGATCGTATTTTCCTCGACAGTGGCGGCATAGCCATAATTGACCTGCGCCCAGCCTGTCAATCCGGGCTTGACCAGCATCCGGGCACGGTAGAATGGGATCTCCTTTTGATATTTTTCCACCAATTCCGGCCGCTCTGGTCGTGGCCCGATGATGCTTAGTTCACCTATCAATACGTTCCATACTTGTGGCAACTCATCCAAATGAGTCCGCCGCAATATATGTCCGACCCGGGTCGTGCGTGGATCATTTTCTTCGGCCGGACGAGCCAGCCCATCTTTCTCTGCATCCTGCCGCATGGTTCGAAACTTATAAAAACTGTATGGCTTGCCGCCTTTCCCGGAACGGGTTTGCTTGTATAAGACCGGTAACCCGCTGTCCAGTACGATGACAAGGGCGATGAATGGATAGATTAAAACATACACAAGAAGTGCGATCATAGCAAAAAGGATGTCGAATAAGCGCTTGGCGATCTCAAATAAACCATTCACCCGGACTTCATTAACAAATGAACGCACCAGCCATTCCGATTCGAGGCGGTGGATCGGAACCCGCCCCAATAGCTCCTCATACATGATCGGCATGGGGATCATCTCCACGCCGCTTTCCTGCGTGTCCAGGATGGATTGAAAAGTCTCATTGCTCATTTCCCCGGTAATGGCAATGACCACATCCGAGATGCTCTCTTTTTCCACGATTTCGGGAAGACATTTGCAGCAAGCCAGAATGGGATAACCTTCCAATTCTTGCCCTGCCTTGCCAGGGTCGTCATCCAAAAAACCGATCAGGCTGAACGGCTGAGGTCGTAGTCCCCGGTAGACCTCTGCCAGGGTTTTTCCGGCGCTGCCCGCCCCCACCACCAACACGCGCCGCAGGAAGGCCTGCCCCGTGAAGATCCGGATATAAATAAGGCGCCAGATTAACGTAAAAACACCGGCAAGTACCAGGAATACGCCCACACCCCAACGCGGCAAAGAACCTTTAGGGGCGATCAAGTAAAGCAAGGCGTAAAAAATGATGCTTGCTCCGATTGCCAGGGCAATGCCGAGAACTGTCCGCTGCTTGCTTTTGGCCCGGTGCGGATCGTACATTTCGATAAGAAAAACGATCCAGACCAGCGGGAGGAAATAGAACCATAAATTCGTATTGACCCGTTCGCTCAGGAAAGTGGGCAGCCATTGGTCTCGCAGACTCCATATATATAAAGCAGCTGCCAGGGCCATATAAGCGACCAGTAGATCACTCAGCAGCAACAGGGTTCTTTGATCGCGCGGACGGACGCGCCAGCCCGATTGTCTGGGACGCGCAGAAGATGCCATCTATTCTCCTTCTATTTTCGACCGATAAAAAGCGTTTTTAATGATACTCCATAAAAAGCCGGCGCCCCAGGCAACGTGCATGCTGGCAATGGACAATGGTAGGCCGGCGATGAGGTACATCTTTTTGTGCCGCAAAGCTGCTTGAATGCCGGCCGCTACTAAAATAAGGCCATATAGCCCAATTTCTCCTGCCAGGAGGGTTCTGAAGATGGACGAAAAAAGGGCTGCAATAGTTCCTGCGAGTAAGACTCAAGACGAACAGGGGCGGCAATGCCTGTCGCCAGCGCAGAGTCTCTGGATAGCGTCGCAGCATTTGCCATTTCCAGTAGCCGTAGCGGGCGTATTGTTTCGCCAGCGCCGAAAGGGTTGGCCTGGCAAAATAGATGGACCGGATGGATGGGTCCAGCCAGATGCTGTGGCCCGATTTGCGAATGCGGGCGTTGAATTCGTAATCCTCGTTGGTGAGCAGCGTCTCGTCGAAGAGACCTATCAGCGCCAGCAGCTCTCGTTTGAAAGCTCCAAAAGGAACCGTATCAACTTCCGCGGCCCGGTCGGTATGGCGGTAAAGAGCGTCTCCCACGCCTAATGGATGGGAAGCCGCCACGGCAATGGATCGCGCCAGCCATGTTTGCGCTCCCGGCTGGATTTCCCACACCCCGCCCACATTTTCCCCCAGGCCCGCTTCCAGGTCCGACACGCTCCGCTCGATGTAATCCGCATACGGCATGGAGTGGGCATCCAGGCGGAGAATGATCTCCCCTTGCGCTTCCGCCAGGGCGCAGTTCAGCCCGGCCGGGATGATCCGGCGGGGATTGTCTACCACGCAGATATGCAGGTCCGGGTGCGCCTCCGAGAAAGCCATGATCTCGGCCCGCGTTCCATCGGTGGACATGCCGTCGGCGATCACCACCTCCAGATCGAGACGCGGATATGTTTGAGCATAAATGGAATCGAGCAGCTTGCGAATGGTGCCTTGCTCGTTGTAACATGGAATAATAATGGATACAGAAGGCATGCGGCTTTCAGGGAAGGCTGGTTTAGGCGTCATTAAGTCTTCCGTTTGGAATTGGATTTGATTGTCTCAGGCGTTCTGATCGGAATTCTGACAGTAAACACACTCCCTGAAACTCCGGCTCCGTTCAGGTCAAATTGCGGTGTACTGCGAACCCCAATTTTACCACCATGCGCAGCGACTATTTCCTTCACGATTGCCAGGCCAAGCCCAGTCCCATGGGTTTTGCCTCCCGGGCGGGCCGGGTCTGCCTGGTAGAACCGTTCGAAGATATGCGCTAAGGCTTCCGGGGAGATGCCAATGCCCGTGTCGATCACGTCCACCTGGATTTCCGACTCTACCTGGGCCGCCTTCAGAGTGATCCGGCCTCCGCTGGGTGTATTCTTGAGTGCATTATCCACCAGGTTCGAAAACACCTGTGCCAGCCGGTCGCCATCGCCCATTACTGCTGGCAGGGGCTCGGCCTCCACTTGGATGGCTACCCCTGCAGCCTGTGCCTGCGGGCCGAATCTTTCGGCGGTATTGTGGAGCAGTGCTGGAATATCCACGGCCGTATGTTCCAGGTCGAGAGTGCCGGCGTCGAGGCGGGCCAGTTCGAGCAGGTCGAGGACCATCCGGTGCATCCGCCCGGCTTCCTCATAAATGATCCGCGCTGCTTGCTGGCGGGAGTTCGGGTGTATCCGCCGTTCCATCCAGGATGGCCTGGGAAAAGCCCTGTATGGAAGTGAGCGGGGTTTTGAGTTCGTGGCTGACATTGGCTACGAATTCCCGCTGGGATTTTTGAGCGTCTGCTGCCCGCGCGTTCATGTCGTTGAACGCCCGGGTCAGTTCCTGCACTTCTCGCGGGCCTCCCGGCGTCACGGATACTGCCTGGGTGGAGGGCATGTTCCGGGAAACACCAACCAGCTGTTGGAGCGGTTCTCCGATCCAGCGCGCCAGTAAAAACGCCGCCAGCAGGGAGACGACCAGGGCCACTGCCGCCGCGCCGGCGATCGGTAGCCACCAGCTCATCGCTCAGCACGGCTAAAAGAGGTACGGTCGGACGAGGTATTGCCGCCATGAGCCAGCGGCCGTCGCTAAGGTGCTGAAGCACATACAGCCAGGGTTGGCCGTTTTGGTCCCGCACGACCGAGTTGGCTCTCAAGCGTGGCAGCAGCGGCATCTTGATGGCTGCCTGAACAGTCGCCCGTGAATCTGCGATAACCTGCTTGTGTTTGTCATACAGGATCACGCGGGTATCATAATTAGAATCGAATTGTTCGAGCCGTGTTTGGAGTGCTGCCGGACCCAGGTTGGCCAGATTGGCCTCGTTCTTGCGGATGAGGGCTGTCACAACGGTCAGGCGGGCATTGGCCTGTCTGTATGTCGAAGGGTTTTGAACGATATACACTAGAAGAATGATTGCCACGACTAACAAGGCCGCCGCTGTTACCAATATATAACTCCACCACAGCCGCGAACGCAGGCTGGTTGTCATTCTCCCACCAATTTGTAGCCGATGCCGGTGACTGTTTCGATATTCACCTCGCTGCCGCTCAATTTCTTTCGGAGGTGGGCCACGTGGACGTCCACCGTGCGGGTCTGCCCATAAAAATCATATCCCCAGGCTTGCTGGAGCAGTTGTTCCCGGGTAAAAACCCGTCCCGGCTGGCTGGCCAGGACGGACAGCACCTCGAATTCCTGGGTCCGTAAATCGATCAACCTCTCGCCTGCGTGCACTTCCCGCCGCCCCGGGTCGATATTCAGCTTACCCACTCGGATGGGACCGGGTTCAGGTTGGGCTGTTCTCTCCGACCTCCTCAAAATGGCCTTTACCCGGGCCACCAGTTCGCGTGGGTTGAATGGTTTGGTCAGGTAATCATCCGCCCCCAGTTCCAGCCCGAGGATCTTATCGATATCCTCATCCCGGGCAGTCAGCATAATGATTCCCACAGAGTTATCCCGGGCGCGCACCTTCCGGCAGACCTCAAATCCGTCTATCTTGGGCAGCATCACATCCAGGACCACCAGGTTGGGATGGAAGCGGTCGATGGCTTGTAAAGCCGTTTCACCGTCTCCCACGGCCTCCACGCGAAAATTTTCCCGTTCAAGGTACAGGCGGGCGAGTTGAATGATGGACGGTTCATCGTCCACCAACAGGACCAGCTCGGCGGCCATTTGTTTATTTGACGAGGGCGATAATTTCTATCTCGACCGCCCCATTCTTGGGCAAGGCGCCTGCCTGGACTGTGCTGCGGGCCGGGGGATTCTCGGGGAAGAATTCGGCATACACCGCGTTCATCTTCGGGAAGTCTTTGATGTCTCGCAGGAAAACGGTCGTCTTCACTGCCGCATCCAGGCCGGAACCGGCCTCCTCCAAAACGTGGCTGAGGTTGGTCAAAGACTGGCGTGTTTCCGCTTCAATCTCTCCCGGGATCAGGTCGCCCGTGGCCGGATCCAACCCAAGTTGGCCGGAAGCAAACACCAGGTTTCCGCTCCGGATGGCTACGGAATAAGGCCCTAGCGCCTTTGGCGCCTTTTCACTTACAATGACTTTTTTGTCCATTCTGACCTCACTGTAGATTTCTTTATCAAATTGTACATCCGATGAGAAAAACTTGGCAATTTTGGGTTGGATACCCAATCTTGATTTTAAGTCTGGGTTTGTGGAATGGCCGGCCATTCCTCAAACCCTTCTTCGCCGCCCTAGGGCGGAGTCGACTTAAGAAATTGCATGGATTTCCGTCTGTAAAAACACTTTTGGATCCCGATGTCTCAAACCTTACCCCGCCCAAAGAAAGGAGCGGGGTAACGTTGTGAAGTAAAGAAATGTCTTGCGTCTGCCAGTACGCCATTACGGAGTCGGCGTCCCGCTATTTTGATGCGCCTGCCGGAAATCCCGGACCGCCTCCCGCAGTGCCCGGCCTGCCCCATCCATAGCCGTCCGGGTATCCTTCAAAACCTGCTGAAGCGATTTGACAGTCTCGAGCGCCTTCACCGGATCGGTTACCTTCCCGTTGGCATCGAAGCCGGCATGCGTCTGGATGATGGCCGCGCCCGGTTCGTGGGCAGTTTCGGTCGCCGGGATCACGCTGGAGAACGCATTCAGGGCGGCCTGGACTGCGGAAACATCCCAGCCCTTCTGGGTGGCTTTGTTAACAGAGTCTGTACTCTGGCAATGAACCCATCTGCCTTTGCCAGCAGTTTGCCTTCACGCCCGTAACGGGTTTGTTCCTGCTGCCAGGCCCACTCCAGGCGGGGATGGTTCGTTTGAACGAGGCTTTGACCCGCCGGCGGTGCAGCCGGGCTTACCGGAGCCGCGGCCGAGGCGCCCAGGAGGGGGAATGCCGCCAGGCCTATGGCCAGGGTGAGTGTAACGAGGGCAGCTTTCTTGAGAGTGGAACGGAACATTTTCATCTTGTCATCTCCTTTTTTAGGTTATCCCCATTGTAGGATTCACGGGTAACCGCAGTATGGCGGAGATGTAAAAATGATGTAAAATGTTTTGGAGGGCTTTGCTTGACAATCTATCTCTCTACGTGTAAAATCCATCCGCTCTAGTGATGGAAACCCAGGCCGAGATAGCTCAGCTGGTAGAGCACGCGACTGAAAATTGCGGTGTCGCCGGTTCGATCCCGGCTCTCGGCACTCGGCCTGAACGTCTTGGGCCACTTGCGGGCGTAGTACAGTGGTAGTACGTCTCCTTGCCAAGGAGAAGGTCGTGGGTTCGAATCCCATCGCCCGCTCTGTGAATTGATGATTTGCGATTGAGGATTGTTGATTGACAGGACCCGGTTAAATCGTCAATTGACAATCCTCAATTCACAAAGAATGATGGCGTCGTGGCCAAGCGGCAAGGCAAGGGTCTGCAAAACCCTCATCATGGGTTCAAATCCCATCGACGCCTCAAATAAAAGACGGGCTCAGCCCGTCTTTTTTATTATGGCGTCGCAAGATAAAAGTCTTGCCGTTCTTTGTCAGGGCCGTCAGGGTATCCTGAGACGGAATTCTACAGCCCCACCGGGGCTTACGCAATGAGCCGGGAGTAATCCCCGGGCGGTCCTCCATCGAATTTCTCAAAACTCCCCTCTCATCTCGGCGAAGGGAGCTTGAGCCCTCTCTCCCTCCCAAAGAACAGTATTCCCCCAACCAGGGTTAATGCGGTCAGAAAATTCATACCGCAAAGTAATAACTTGGTTTGCAGGGCTGCCCCCGGAATGCCGAACGGTCCTCCAAAAGAGAGGATAAGGGCTGTGATTGCGACCGACACGAAGACCGTCACCGGCTTTTGGGCGTAGCGAACAAGTAACCCAAAGAAGAGAGTCGCCAGCACCCCCGTGAAAAGCGCTCCCAACACTGGCATCGCCGCCGGCATGGGGGTCAGCTGTGCACCGTTGGCATCCAACGGAAGCATATAAGCCTCGCCCGCGGCCTTGGTTACCAGGAAATAAATAAAATTCGCGACAATAGCAATTACCGTCGCGAGAGGGCCGGCCCAAAAAAGGCGTAGGAGCGTGTAATGCCGCATGGGCTTAAATACTCCGGTTGATAATATAGTTGGCCAGTTCTTCGAGCGCCTGTCGTTCCTCCCCTTCCGGCATGGATTTCAATATTTCCACGGCCTTGCCTATGAAAACTTCGGCTTCCTTCATCGACCGGGAGGTGGCGCTGCTTCCCCGGATGGATTGCACCAATCGTTCCATCCGTTCCTGTTCGGTGTAACAACCGCCGGTCAGGCAGAGAACATCCGGGTCGGTTGGGTGGGCTTCGGCATAATAAATGGCTGGCAGTGTGACCAGCCCCTGTAACAGGTCCGAGCCGACCGGCTTACCGACCGTTTCCTGTTCGCCGGTAAAATCGAGGATGTCATCCACGATCTGAAAGGCCATCCCCAGGTTGTAGCCATATAAGCGCATCGCCTCCACCGTGGACTCCTCCACCGGGCTGACCATGGCGGCGGCCCGAGCGGTCATCTCGAAGAGGGAAGCGGTTTTGGAGTAGATCCGTTTATCGTAATTTTCGCGGCTGATAACTCCCCTGGAAGCGAATAACTGGGTCAGCTCGCCGTTCACGATGACCGCCAGTGTTTCGGCAAATAGCTTCATCAGCGGCAGGGTATCCGTTTCGGCGGCAAGCTTGGCCGCCCGGGCGAACATAAAGTCGCCCGTCAGGATGGTCGCCGCGGGGGACCACCTTGAATTCAATGTAGGCATTCCCCGGCGCAGTAAAGCCCCATCGATCAGGTCATCATGCACCAGTGTAGCCGTGTGGAGCATCTCCACGGCCGTCGCCAGGGAAATAAGTTTCTCGTGCGGCCCTCCCAGCATTTGCCCTACCAGCAAGCCGACCACCGGGCGAATCCGCTTGCCTCCGGAGGAGATCAGGTGTTCAAGGGCTGCCCGCAAATCCGGATGGGCGTTTTCCGCCTGGTGATGCAGGACGGTCTCAACCTCCTGTAGATCGGCTTGGACGGGTTCAAAAAAAGAGATGGTTGGCAAGCGGTTTATTTCCATTTGAGCAATCGGATTGCATTCTCACGGGTAGTTTCAGCCACGGTTTCCGTAGTGCAGGAATGAAGTAAGGCAATTTTATCAGTAATCAGGCGCACATAGGCGGGTTCATTCCGCTGGCCCCGGTGGGGGTGGGGCGCCAGGAATGGCGCATCCGTTTCTGTCAGTAACCTATCCAGCGGCAGCTTGGAGATGATTTCCTGCCTCCGTTGGGCGTTCGTGAACGTGACCGGTCCGCTGACGCCGATGTAAAAACCCATCTCCATGGCCGCCTGGGCCGTTTCAAGTGAGCCGGAAAAGGAATGGAGCACGCCCGGCCGTTCTGCCAACGAGTTGCCGTTCGCTTTCAAACCGGTTGTCCATTCCCGCAGAAGCTCCAGCAGGTCCGCCGCGCAAGGGCCCGTCGGGGCATCCTTGCCTTCGCGCATGTGCAGCAGTACGGGGTATCCCATCTCGGCTGCCAGATCGAGTTGCTCTCGCAGGATCACTTTCTGGAGGTCATTTGAGCTGGTTTCCCAGTAATAATCCAGGCCGATCTCTCCAATGGCGACGATTTTATCGCGACCTGTATACTTTCCTCTATTCGGTGGATCTGCCAGGTCGGGAGCCAAAGATGCAATTGGAGCAGTGATCAGGTCTCTTAGTTCATCTCTGGTTGACTTGTCCCACGTTCCCGCTTCTGTCGGATGGACGCCGATGGCGGCATATAAGGCCGGATGTTTGGACGCGAGTGAGACCAGTTTGACGATGGCCCGGCTGCTGATCAGGCTCAGTCCCGGGATGAGGATGCGCTCAACGCCGGCCTGCAGGGCCCGTTCGATCACGGCCTCCCGGTCGGCCTCGAATTGCTCAAGATCCAGATGGCAGTGGGTATCGGTGAGGTTCAGTGGTCTATTCCAAGCCGGCGATTTCGAATCCATCCTTCAGGATGGCTTGCACCTTGTCTGGATGCCTGGTCTCGCAGTAGACCCGCATGATCGGCTCGGTGCCCGAAAAGCGGATGAGCATCCAGCCGCCGTCTTCCAGCTTGAATTGAAAGCCGTCGGTCGTGTTGAGTTCGGTCACCTTCAGGCCTCCCAGGGTTTTGGGGTTGGCCGCCAGGATCATTTTCTTTCGATCTTCATGGCTGCCGCTGAAGGGCCGGTCGTCCCGGTCGTAATACCATTCGCCGCCGACCTTGTCGAATAGAATTTTGAGCAGTTCGGTCGGTTGTTTTTGCAGCCGAACCATCATGTCGAGGATGTAAAGGCCCGCCAGGATTCCGTCCCGTTCCGGCACGTTGCCCCTGAACGCGTAGCCGCCTGACTCTTCCCCGCCGATGAGAGCATCCGTCTCGATCATTTTCGGGGCCACATACTTGAAGCCCACCCCCGTCTCATAGACGGGCACGTGGTAAATCTCGCCCAGTTTGTTGAGCATGACCGTGGTCGATAGGGTCTTCACGATGGCGCCGCGTTTGCCGAGCACTTCCAGCATGTAATACGCCAGCAGGCCATAAACCCGCAGCTGGTTGATGAATTCACCTTTCTCGTCTCCTATGCCGCAGCGGTCGGCGTCGCCATCGGTGATGAGCAGTACGTCCGCGTGGTTTTCCACGGTGGCTTGCAATCCCACATTAATATTTGGGGGGATCGGCTCAGGCCGTTTCATCTCCGGGAAGATGGGGTTGCGCGTATTATGGATCTCGATGACCTTGGTTTTTCCGCCCGCCAATAGGCGTGGGAAATAGCCCGCTCCGTTGCCCCACATACTGTCCACCAAGACGGTCAGGCCGGCATCTTTAAGGGGTTGCAGGTCGATCAGGCCGTCCCGGGTCAGGTGCTCGATATAGGGAGTAGCCGCATCGAACTTGACCACCTCTCCCGCTGCCTCAGCGTCGGCATAAGCTTTCCGCTTGACGTCCCCCAGGCTGTCAGGAATGGACGCCTCGATCCGTTTCAGGCCGTCCGGATCGATGGCCCCGCCGGTCTCGGCGCGGACCTTGAAACCGTTGTCAGTGCCGGGGTTATGCGAGGCGGTGATATTGATGCCTCCAGCCGCTTTTTTGTTGACGATGGAATAGGCGATCACCGGGGTGGGGGTGGCTCCGTCGGTCAAATAAACCTTGAAACCGTTCGCTGTCAGGACTTCTGCGACCGCAGCCGCGAAATACTCGCTATCGAAGCGCTTGTCGTGTCCCACAACCAGCCACTTGCCGGCGTTGCCTTTTTCCATCATGTAATTGGCAAATCCCTGTGTGCAGCGGCGGACGTTATCGAAGGTGTAGTCTTCGGCAATAACCCCCCGCCAGCCGTCTGTTCCAAAAGTGATCTTAAAAGCCATAATCAATCTCCCGAATTAAGATAATAGTGGTTGTATTATACACGCTTAGGCAAGAGATAGGATAATTGTACGGGTATTGGCAAAAGTGGGTCGAGTGTTCTTGGCTCGACCCACTTTTGCCGGATTTTCATCTCCTCTCTCCTCACCAGGCGACCCGGACAATGCCCCGGGTTGTCTCGGATTCCAGGGAAGGATAATCAGTTCGATCCTCCTGATTTTCAACGATAGGAATGGGAATTAGTTACAATCACCCTATATCGTTTGCATCCGGAAGATTGGCCGGTATGAGTTACAAAATTTACATGACCCCCGACAATTTAGAGGCTGCCTGATTTGGAGGGTTTGGTGGCGACGGATTTTGAAGCGGAACTGGAACGTGGTAAATAAAAAATTGAGGCAATCCAACAGCAAGCCGAGTCTTGACCGGCTAAAATCGGACAAAGGCCGAATCGGAACGGCTGGGGTTATTCAATTACTTCGGCCTGGAGGATTTCACGGCCCTCAAAATTTGACCCCCCGAGTTGGATGAACCCGAGAAGGTGTTGTTCAAGCAGTTTGTGGCAGGCTTGAAGGAAAAATCACCTAAGGTGCTTCCTTATGAGGATGAATTCCAATTCGATTTCCGGGAGATTGATGAAGCCTCCTTATCCGAAATGCCCCGTTCGCCTTTTGGGCAGTATTTGTATACCGAATTTCAAGTCTCCGCCCCGGTTAGTATCCCTTCCTCCTCTTCGTTCAAGATCAAATGGGAGGAGCGTTTCAACCGTGAAGTCACCCTGGAGGCTCAAGACATCCTAGTTCATCTCAAATATTCACATGAAAGATCCTATGCCGAGACCGATCATCTATTGAGAAGATGAAGATGAGTGGGAGGTGGTCCTGGTCAAGGCTCACGAACAATGTGACCCGGTCGCTCACGCTGGCAAAAAAGGCTTCCTCGGCCTGAAGTGATCTCTTTTTCCCTGTGTCCGGATTAACTCATCCCGCCAATATTCCTGGAACCCTTATTTTCCAAAACCATAGACTATAAATCTACCTGAGTAGGTTCTAATTTAGACTGTCGGAGCTAAAAATCTGGGCGACTTGTATGAACAAGTCGCCCAGATTACAATAGAAATCTTTCAGACCGACACATCCCAATTCAACACGCTCGACCAGAGAAGATAAAGGCGGAATTATTGTAGTTTGACGAACTATCTAGAAAGCAAAAAGATTGATCTGTTGGACAGGATTGCTGGCTTAACCGCAGCAGCCAGACCCGGAATTGGAACCACAGCAGGAGGGGGGAGCGAAATCCTTGCCACCATGGATCATCATTACGGCAGTCGGTACCTGACGCGCATCTTGGCAGCCACATTTGGGACAGACCACGTCCAATCCGCCTTCTTTTTCCTTGATAGTTGCCCGGACTTCGAAGGCTTCACCGCAATCTTTGCATCGAAAATCGTAGTAAGGCATCAAAAATCTCCTCGTTTAACAACAATTACTCTGTTTTGGCCAGGGAGGCGAAGTCCATCCCCAGCAGTTGGCTGATTTCCTGATTAATCACGCGCAAAAAGGCGATCGCACCTTGTTGTGCCGCCGAATGTGCAGCAAGGGTCTCGTTCGACTTCACTTCAGCCTGGACCACGCGCAGTTCCTTGATCTCCGCCGCGGTCACTTGGCCGCCTTGCTTCCGGCGCAGTTCTGCTTGGCGGGTGGAAACCTGCTCGATCAGGTCACGGGCATGATGGTCGGCTTTATATTGCGCCTGGGCCTTTTGATAAGCGATGAACGGTTCAGAAGCCAGTAAGCTCTGGATGAGGTTATCCGTTGCTTTCTCCAATTGGGGAGGTAGACTTGAGATTGTTATTCATGGCATCACCCACAGCAGGAAGGTCCACAAGTGGAGGCGTAGTTCAAGCCGATGGCGGAGGAGATCTTCGCACCGGCCTGTTGGCAAAGGCTCAGCAATTCGGCCTGAGCGGCACCGTAGGACTGAACACTGGCTCGGTTCATATAGTTTTGCCGGAGTTGTTCCAACTCCGCCCGCTGCGGCCTCGCTGACCGCATTCAGCTGCAGCATAACTTCGAGCGATTCCGCCTTTTCCCGGAAGACTGCCAGGGCTTTTTGAGCCTCAGCATCCTGCCGCAGAGCTTCATAGGCTTGCTCGAACGCTTTGAACTGTGGCGTCTCGGCCAAGGCCGCAGCAAAATCGCGCCCCGCTTCGTGTACGACCGACAGTGAGGCGATCTCCATTTCGCTTAATTCCATATCATCCATGTTTTTCTCCTTCATACTTTTACTTTACGCTTGTTAATGGGTGATCTGCTTTTCTTCAAATTCCGTTTCAAACCAATAAGGATAATTATCCGTTGTTTTGGTGCCGCGAGCGATGGTAAAAAGCTTATTCGAATTGGTCGAATCGGAGGGCTGTGTATAAAGGAGCAACCCTTTTGGGCAGCATTGATCATATGCCTGGGTCACAATAGTTGAAATGACCGCGTGATCCGGATGCTTTGAAGCATCTTCGGGTCCAAAGGTAATCATCAGCTGCGGTTTTACCATATCGATCCAGCAGGTAATAGTCTCCAATAGCATACCGGGTTCTATGGTGGATAGGCCCCCATCGGGATAGCCCAAGAAATACACTTCGATCCCGAGTTGTTCTGCGATCTGTCGAAGCTCTCGCTCACGGTTATCCCCGGCGTCCTCGGGCGCAACCCTGGCGAGGCAGGCTTCGCCCCGCGTGGCGCAGAGCAAAATGACCTGTACACCTTGACGGGCATACTTTGTCATTGTTTCGCTAAGGGCAGAACATCCATCGTCCGGATGAGCCAGGAACACCAGCATACGCTTTGGGTTGAGTCGGTCATAGTGCATCTCCGCTTAGAAGCCCGGGGCCGGATCAACCGTCCGGCGACGTTTCGGAAACCTGTTCGCCTTCATAGATCTGTTCGCCCAACTTGGCCAGCATCTCCAATCCTTTGATCTCGTCAGGCAGCAGCGGGATTTGTGCCAACGGCACCGGGAAGCGTTCGGCGATCTCGGCCAGATATTTTTCCTGCATGGCCCGGCGGGCCTGGGCGAACGGCGTGGTCGCCTGCTCCGGCGGGATGACCATGTTGGCCACCACCAGCCCGGGCTGGATGCCCACTGTGCCCAGTTCCTGGGCGGCCCGCCAGGCTTCCAGGATCGGCGTGGCTTCGGGGTACATGACGAAGGCGAAGGTGCTCTGGGCCGGGTCGCGCATCATCTCGATCACCTTGCCGAAGCGCTGCTTGGCAACGTCGTCCGCGGCCGAGGTATCCACCGAGGCGAAGATCTTCACGTCGAGCTGCTTGCTCCAGTCCATCGGCAGCTCCAGCAGACGCAGGGTGTGGCCGGTGGGGGCGGTGTCGAAGACGACCGCCTGCCAGTCGGTCCTGCGAGGCATAGTCGATGAACTTGTCGAAGGCGGCCATCTCCTCGGTGCAGGGCGAGTCGAGCTCCTCCGCCATGACCTGGATGGCGGCCTCGGGGCGGCCGCGCCGGCGGGCGTCGTCCAGGATGCGCGCCTTGTAGGTCTCGGCGGCGGCCTTTGGGTCGATCTTGACCGCCCACAGGTTGGGCTGGCCGGCCACCGGAGCGATCGCATCGCCCACCGGGGTGTCCAGCACATCGCCCAGGTGCGCGGCCGGGTCGGTGGTCAGCAGCAGGGTCCTGTAGCCCTGCCGCGCCAGCCAGACGGCGGTGATGCAGGAGGCGACGGTCTTGCCCACGCCGCCTTTGCCGGCAAAGAACACCGTGCGGCGGTGGCCGTTGGGCTGCATGCGTAGCGCGCACATCCTCGAAGGCGGCAGCTCGGCCTGGGATGCAACTGATGGCGCCACTTTGCGGTATCGAACATGTCGGTAGCCGGCTTCGCCGTCAAAGAAGATCTTTGCCCACCTCGCGCAGACGCTCCACGCCCTTGATCTCGCCGGCCAGCAGGGACATGCGCTGCGTTAGGGTAGAGGCAGTTCGGCTCGATCTGCTGCCAGGTAGCGCGCCTGCATTTCGGCGCGGGCTGCAAAGAGCGGATTCTGGTCTCCTTCGAGCGGGATGATGCCGTTGATGATCAGCGGTAAGTGTGGATCTCCAGCTTGCGCAGTTCGCCGATGGCGCGCTGGGTCTCCTGGATGGCGATGGCTTCGGGGTGCAAGCACAAAGATGAAAGTGGTCTGCGCTGCGGTCGCGCATGGCGGCCAGGGCGCGCTCGTACTTGTGCTTGGCGTCCTGGATGGCGGCGGCCGGGCCGATGCAGGTCTGCCCGCTGCCCGAGCTGGCGGCGTCGATCGATTGGCTCCACTCGGCCGGCAGCTCCAGCAGGCGGATGGTGTGGCCGGTGGGGCGGTGTCGAAGATCACGACATCGAAGGCTGTGCCGTTCATCGGCCGGCAGGTCCAGGAAATCGGTGAAGCGGTCAAAGGCGGCCACTTCGGCGGTGCAGGGCCGCTCATCTGCTCTTCCATCACCTGCACCATCTGGGGCGGGAAAGCGGCCCGGATGGGCGCCATGGCGCGGTCGATATATTCCTGGGTGGCTTTGTCAGGGTCGATTTCCATGGCCCACAGGTTCGGCACGCCCGCGATCGGCGTGACCTGGTGGCCGATCGCCTGCTCGAACACGTCAGCCAGGTTGGAGGCCGGGTCGGTGGTGACGATCAGCGTGCGCTTGCCTTCATCGGCATAGCGCACGGCGTGCGTGCAGGCCATGCTGGTCTTGCCCACGCCGCCTTTACCGGAAAAGAAGATGATATTGGGTCATACGAGGCTCCGTTCAGATGCGTGCTTTACTTCGGCCAGGTCGGGTAGGCTCCTGATTTTGATCACCTTGCCGCGCACCACAGTGATCGGCAGGGCTGCCATCTGCTGCTCGCGCACCAGCCGCATCACCTCGGCATTGCTGAGAAAAGCATTGGGATGACTGGTCATCTGATAGCGCTCAACGCTGATGCCCTCGGCTTGAAGGCCAGGATCATCTCGTTGACATCCAGCAGGTCTGATCGAGGGTCGGGCCGCACAGGCCGGTTGGGCAGCACATCGGCGGGTCGAAGAATTCCACGTCCGCCGTTGTGGCAGTCTGCGGTGGAAAATGATCAGAGATGGGAATGATTGTGTCATATTAGTTCAGTCTCCATTGAAGTATTTTGTTAAAAAAACTAACTTTCATTCACAGACGTCCAGGCGCATGAACTCGCCCTGCGGGCCACAGGTCAGGCGGCGCGGCTTGATCCGGTGCGGGTCAAAGAAGATGCCCAAGGCCTGGTTGAGTTCATCCAGCGCCTGGCGGTTGATCGAATAGTACATCCAGCGGGCATCCATAGGCGTCACGTTCGACATCCACCAGACCCGCTTCCCGCAGCACCCGCAGGTGGTGCGAGATCAGGTTCGGGGCCATCTGGAGGCCGTCGCCCAGCTCGCAGTTGCACTGCACGCCTTCCATCAGGAAGTGGAAGATCAGCAGGCGGTTTGGCTCGGCCAGCACTTTCAGCCACTTGGCCATCCGGTTCAGGTCAATCGGAGCGGAAGCTGGTTTGGAGGTAAATAGTTCAACATACATTGAATTATATTCCACTGGACCCGATTCGTCAAGAACGAAGGTCAGAATTCGCTCTTCAGCCTGATCAACCTGCCGGATTGGTTTTTGTCTCCGGAATGGCAACGCCCTTCTTTTCGCAATCAAGGCACAGGTCGGTCTTGCGGTTCGTAGAATAAACCAGGCCGCAGCCCGGGCAGGTCACCTTTCGCAGGCCGCCCACCTTTAGCACTGGTTTGGGGCGCAGCTCAGTCGGCAGGGCGGCGTAAGGGTCCTGCATACACGTGCACAGCGGAACCCTTTCGGAAGGTTCGCTGGGTCCTCTCGCATCCGTGTTCGGATTGTTTTTCTGGTTTAGCATATGTCTCCTCCTTTTGAATTAGCCCTGGCTGTATATTTTATCGCGAACGGCTCTAATGCAGTGATATTTTACCAGTCCCAACACCAGCAGGCCGCCCCATACCGCCAGCCCGCCCAGGAAGATCCACAGGAGGTCGAGCTTGAACCAGCGCACCGCCACAAAGGCTGCGCCCGCCAGTGCAAACGCCGCCGGGCTTGTCAGTGCCACGCCGCCCAATTGCAAAAGCACCACCACCAGCAGGCCAACAAAAGATGCCATCACACCCGCCAGCGCGCCGCGGACGGCTTTCAGATCGCGGATGCGGGTAAAAACTTCGGTGAACACCAGCGTCATGGCAAACGAAGGCGAAAAGATGGCAAAGGTCGCCAGCAACCCGCCCCAAAAGCCAGCCATTTTATAGCCGAGGAAGGTGGCGATGATCAGGATTGAGCCGGGCGTGATCTGCCCCAGCGCCAGCCCATCTGCAAACTGGCTCATCGTCAGCCACGAATGCGCTTCCACTGCTTCGGTTTGAAGGAGCGAGACGATGGTATAGCCGTTGCCGAAGGCCACCGAACCGATCTTGAACAGGGATAATGCCAGTGCGCCCATTTCGGATTTCAGAGTCCACGAAAAGGCGACTACCACCAGAACGACCACCACCACCGCCCCGATACCTGCCCAGCGTTTCAACGAAACGGGTTGCACCTTTGCAGCCGGTTTGCCCTCCCCGGCCATTTTCCCTGCCTCCGCCGCCGGACGGATCAGCCAGGCACCCAATCCCAGCGCTACCAGCACGATCAATATTGAATTGACTTTGAATAATAAAGCGGCAAAGGACAGCAGCATGATGACTGCCTGCGTGCGGTTCTTGATGTTGCGCCCACCCATCTCCAGGGTAACGTTAACCACGATGCCCACCACCAGCGCTTCCACTCCCAAAAAGAGCGGATGCACCCAGGGCAGGTTGCCGGCGGAAAAGTAAAAAGCCGAAAGTACCGACATCAAAACAAAGGTCGGCAAGATAAATCCGGTCGTCGCCAGGACTGCGCCGATCACGCCGCGCAACTTATAACCCACATAAGCGCTGAAATCCACCATCAGCGGGCCTGGATACAGTTGCACCATTCCCATGCCCTTCGTTTACTTCTTCTTCGCTCAGCCAGTGTTTATCGATCACCATCGTCCTGATCTTTTGGATGATGGCCATGCCGAAGGCGGTCAGGCCGATGATAAAGTAGGCGCTAAAGATAGCCCAAAGCGAGATTTGTGGTCGGAGGTCGTACTTCTATAATATTTATTGAATCGGTTTCCATTATTTATCCATTCCATTTAGTCATGTTGTTAGCGCAGGATCATATTCAAAAAGATGAATGGGTTTTACCAATTTTTTCCCCGCCCAAAGGCGGGGAAAGGATTTCTACAGCTCAGTTGGAAATCACAACATCAGGTTGTTCTTCTAGCCGGGGCAAAAACTGCTCAATTGCCTCCATGGCATGCGCTGCATAGATCGATCCCGGCCCACCTCCCATCAGGAGTCCCACCCCGATCGTTTCCAACAGTTCCGGTCGAGTCGCGCCGGCTGCGACGGCATCATGAACGTGGTAGGCAATGCAACCCTCACAGCCCACCGCAATGCTGATCGCCAGGGCCATCATTTCTTTGACCTTGCCGCTGAGAGCCCCATCTTCCACGGCTTTTTTATGCAGACGGGCGAAGCCGCTCATCGGACCGGGGATTTCCTGCCCAAGCTGCGTCAGCCGCTCTTCCAAATGCTTATGATAGTCAACATAATTGATTGTCATGTATTATTCTTTCTTTGATTGACTTCAAGCCTTGGCGCACATGAAATCCCAGGGTGGATACAGGACAGATGTCGTGCAGTTCGCGCACTCCTCCATCCTGACAGATCTTCACAGCCGCTTCATTGAAGCAGCCGGGGGGCATCCAGATGACCTGGGCACCTGAGGCGATCACCTCGGGCATGACCTTCTCGGTAACGGCCGGCCCAAGCGCCACAATGATCACTTCCGGGCGTTCTGGCAGTGCAGCCAGCGAAGGGTAGCACGGGTGACCGTCAATATCCGCGTACTTCGGATTGATTGGCATGAGCGGGATATTGTTCTTATGGAATGCTTCGAAAACCTCATACCCGAAGCGAGTATGGTCGGCCGAAGCGCCTAGGAGAGCAAATTTCTTGAAAGTATTGAAGACTTCCGTCCCAGCTTCGTACATGTCGGCTCCCTCTTGACCGGAATCACCGGTCAAACGATGCGTACAGAATAATGAAATCCGCCTCCAATAAAATGGAGTATAGGCATGGTTCTTATGCGGTTTCGGTTACGAAGAGCTTCTTTTTCAGCCAGAAGGATACATTGACCAGTCCGATCATCACCGGCACTTCCACCAGGGGTCCGATCACGGCTGCAAAGGCCTGGCCCGAAGAGATCCCAAAAACGGCTACTGCCACTGCGATGGCCAGCTCGAAGTTGTTGCTGGCCGCGGTGAAGGAGAGGGTGGCCGTCTGCTTGTAATTCGCGCCGGCGGCTTTGCCCATGAAGAAGCTGACCATGAACATAACTACGAAGTAGATCAGCAGCGGGATGGCGATCCGGACTACATCCAACGGCAGCTTGATAATGAATTCGCCCTTGAGCGAGAACATGACCACAATGGTGAAGAGTAGCGCCGCCAGTGTGATCGGGCTGATCTTGGGGATGAATTTGGTGTGATACCACTCTTTGCCCTTTATCTTCACTAGTATGAGTCTGGTCAGGAATCCGGCAATGAAGGGGATGCCGAGGTAAATGAATACGCTTTTGGCAATCTCGCCGATGGTGATATGCACCGCCGCGCCCGACTGGCCGAACCAGGTCGGCAGGATCGTGATGAATACATACGCATATACGCTGTAGAACAAGACCTGGAAAATACTGTTGAAGGCCACCAGACCCGCCGCGTATTCCGTATCGCCGTGGGCCAGCTCGTTCCAGACAATGACCATGGCGATGCAGCGGGCCAGACCGATCATGATCAGGCCGGTCATGTACTCGGGATAGCCGCGCAGGAAGATAATCGCCAGGGCAAACATCAGGATCGGGCCGATGACCCAGTTCTGCAGCAGCGACAGCCCCAGTACCTTCCCGTTGCGGAAGACGTCCCCCAGCTCGTCATAATGGACCTTGGCGAGGGGCGGGTACATCATCAGGATCAGGCCGACGGCGATAAGCACATTGGTGGTGCCAATCGAAACCGACTGGTTGAACGTCTGTACGGCCGCCGGGAAGAGGAATCCGATCCCCACCCCCACCGCCATGGCCAGGAAGATCCACAGGGTCAGGAAGCGGTCCAGGAAGGACAGCTTCTTTGTGACAGCCGGCTCGGAAATATTGGTTTTCGACAGCGTCGTCTCGGCCATGTTAATTCTCCGATAGCGCTGTAGTGATGAACGTAGTGATCTCGGCCTCACTTGGCACACGCCCGGCCGAGACCACTTTCTCATTGATGACCAGTCCGGGCGTCGCCAGGATCTTGTATTTCATGATGTCGGTGTAATCGGTGACCTTCTCCACTTTGGCTTCAATGGAGAGGGCGTTGATCGCCCGTTGGGTCAGGTTCGCCAGGTTGACGCAGTTTTGGCAGCCTGGGCCAAGTACTTTAATTGTGAGCATATTCGTTTCTCCTTTGGATGGTTTTTCTTCCACAATTGGATTGAATTCGGTCAG
The DNA here is from genome assembly GCA_963782935.1 of uncultured Chloroflexia bacterium. GTDB lineage: Bacteria > Chloroflexota > Anaerolineae > Anaerolineales > Villigracilaceae > UBA877. Next base: position 75,931 of record CAWALN010000018.1, read on the forward strand.
CGAGATGGCCTCTCCGCAGCAGGCAGTCACGCAATCTCCACAGTCATTGCAGATCGCATATTCGAAGACGATCCGTCCGCCCAGCCGGTTGGACTTATCGGCGACATGCCGGATGGCGCCCTCCGGGCAGGCCGGGATGGCCGGGCAGGTCTCTATGGCAGGACATTTCCGCTCGTCCAGGAGCGGCTTCATGCCGCCACCTCGATCACCACCTCGATCGTGGGTTCGATGACGATCTCGGATTTGACCGAATTGGCCACCAGGCTGTATTTCTGCGCCGAGCTTAGGGCCCGCTCGATCCGGCCGCGCACCTTTTCAGGATCCTCCCCGCCGGCCAAGACCCGGATGACCGGCCAGAAGCGTAAATGGGTGAATAGCTCCGTGCGGTCGAGCTCGATCAGCTTGGTGCCTTCGGCTCTACAGTCATATGAGAGCAGGTTGAGCTTATAGCGCTCGGTCGCCCAGATGAACATCATCATGATGCACGTATTGGCGGCAGCCACGAAGGCATCCTCCGGCGTCAGCACGCCGGCATGCCCCTGCGCATCCGGCGGAGCGGAGAAGTCCATCTCCGGGCCGTTACCCAGAACGATGTGGCCCCAATGCTCGCCTTTCCAGGCGACGGTGGTGGTGTAAATGGCCGTCTGGCTCATTCCGCTTTTTCCTTATTACTCAAGAAGGTTGTATACTCTTGCGCCAGTACAACCGCATAGGCTTCGTCTTCTGTGGCCGGAATTGGGTTATAGACTTTCACGGTCTCCAGCAGTTCCCGGGTTGTTTCTTGTGAGGCTGTCTTGCCGGCCTCTGCAAGTTGCTGGAAGATGAGCGGCAGGGCAATCAGGGTGACTTTCTGGCCGTTGACGAGGATGTCCTGCACCGGGATACCCGACCCGCAGGAGCAGGTCGCCTGGACCGGCTCCTGGATAACCGGTAATCCCAGATCTTCCATGGCGCCGGCGGTGCGGTTCCAATGCTTTTGCAGTAATTCATCCACCAGTCTGGCGGCCTCGGCGGCGGTGGCTTCCACTACCTGCTTCCCGGCCTCGTTCAGGCGCCGTTTCCCTTCCGGCTTTCCCAAGGCTTGTTCTGTGACGAGATCAGTGACGACGATGCTGGCGGCTGGTTTCCCGGAATACATCTCTGTTCCGCGGGCGGCGCAGCGCTTATCGCAGCCGTCGATGGCTATGGTGGGGTAGAACCTGGCAAAGGCGCGGTCGCCTTCTCCGCCCGCCAGGAAGAGCGGCAGGCAGATCGTGACCGTATCTGCCGGGCGAAGTTGCTCCAGGACCTTCAGGGCCGCCAGGCGGGTTACTGTGCCTTCTGCCAGTTCTTCGCCGGAACAGGAAACAATGCCGACTTTCTTCTTGGGCAGCTCAGGCATTTTCGCCTCCTTCCTTCTCGGGTAGGAGCGAGTCGACCATACTGGTCACTTCCTCTGACAGGACGTGGGCCAGCTTCTGTCCACCTTCGTTGAGTTCACCAATGCCCTGCGGCTTGAGGTCCTTGTGGCGGCGGTACACATCCAGGACGGCAATCTCCTGCGCGACCGTCCCACCGCTCTGCTGGACCATCTTGGCGGCGCAGGCCAGCTTGCAGCCGTCGATGGTGATGGCCGGGTACTTGGCGACTACTGATCTCATTTCTTCATCCCCGAGCACCAGTAAAGCCAGCGGGACCAGTTGGGTCTGGGCCGGGCGCATGTCCTCGGTAACCTCATAAGCAGCCTCACGACTGACCGTCCCATACGGCTTGCCGATGCCGCTGCAGGGCACAATTATGACTTTCTTTTGTTCGGTCATGATTTCTTCGTTTCCTCTTCCGCCTGGCCCTTCATGAGTTCGAAGTAGGCCTGCGGGTCGAGCAGTTGAGCCCGCTGAGCTTCCCAATCGGCGACTTCTATGATGGCCAGCCAGCCGGATCCATACGGGTCCTGGTTGATGGCTTCGGGAGTGTCGTTCATGGCCGGGTTAACTTCCGCAATTTTTCCATTTACTGGCGAGGTGTAGCTGACAGTCACCTTGATTGTCTCGATATTGGCCACTTCATCGCCGGCAGTCAGGGCTGTCCCGGTGGGTTTGACCTCTGCAAAGGCCACGTCTCCGCTCCGCTGTTGGACGAAATCGGTCAATCCGATCCGGACTCGGCCGCCTTCTTCTTTGGCCCACATACCTTCATCTGAATAAAAGCGGTCTGTGGCTACTTTGAAGGTGAATTTATCCACCCTGGTTTCTAAAAATTCTGGCATGGTCTACTCCGTTTCCTGGTAGCCTATGGGCACTGAACCACGCCTTGCGCCCATAGACAGCCGCCGCAAGTCGGGAATGTGTTGGCAAAACAATCTTCTTCGTTCTTCTCAGCCATTTCACAACCACCGCACCAGGTGCAGGGAGCAAAGTCGAATTCCTGAACACGCTTGCGGAAGGCTGCATACTCCTGGGCTTTCCAGACCGAAAGCAAACTCTGCTCCTGAAGATTTCCAAAGACGCACCGTCGCACCGTCCGAGGCGTGTTGTTGAGGTAAGTCTCATATCCATGGGCCAGGGCCAGGCAGGGGCTGATCTCCCCGTTCCAGCCGATCACAACCGATCCGCGCTCGATGAAGGGGCAGCGGCCTCTATCCTGTCCCAGGGTAACTCCGTTCAGATGGACATTATTACGGTAGCGCATGGCCTGAATAACGGCCTCCTGGCTGGCGTCATCAAGATCGATGCGGGGCAAATCTATGCGCGGTACCCACGGAGATGGGGTGGAGTCCATTCCATCTACACTGCGGGTATAAAGCATTTCCTTGCACATCTCCTTCGTGTAAGGAAAGACATTGGTCACCATATACCTCGAGATCCCAAGTTTGGAACTCATCTTGAGCAAAGCCGGTAAATCGGCAATATTTCGACGCATGGCTACGAACGAAATGGCGATCTCAGGTTTGCGCGCCGTTTCATGGCGCATATAAGCAATTCGTTTGATGTTCTCAAAGACTTGGGGCAGGTTCGCTCCCAGGCGCACATCGGCATAATTTTCCGGTGTTGCTCCATCCACGGAAACCCACAGGACGTCCAGGCCGGCCTCGATCAGCTCCCGGGAACGTCCCTCGGTCAATAGGATTCCGTTGGTGATCAGCTCAACGTTACTGGCAACAGATTTGGCCTGCGCCACCATCTCGGCGATGTTAGGTAGTAGGAGCGGTTCACCAAAACCGCCAAAGAAAACCTCCGGACGGGAGGGTAACGCCTTCAGGCTGTCGATAACCCGCTGCCAGGTCGCAGCAGACATGTCGCCCTGTGGCTCGTTCCAGGCATTCCGAATGCAGGTGCGGCAAGCCAGGTTACAACGGCTGGTGGGTTCCACGTATACCTTGGCCAGCTGTGTGATTGGACGCTGTAAGGAAAGGCCTTTTGGGCTTTCCTGCAAAAGGATTTGAGTACCCGGCTGAATCCCATAATGCATGGCCACATCCGGTGGAAGAACCAGCCGGCCTTTTTCATCTATTTCGATCCAGCATTCGTTACTGGCTGGCATGGTCTTCTTTTTGCGTTGAACACTGGGGACATTCGCACGGAGTTCGTGTAAAGGTCGCTTTGGTAGCCATGTCGGATTCATCCAGGCCTGCCATGCGGGCGGCGAGTTTTACCATCTCCAGGATTTCAGGCTTTTCCAACTTATAAAATATATACTTGCCGTCCCTCCGTGTGCTCAATAAGCCGGCCTCACGTAGCGCCATTAAATGCTGAGAGATATAGGCTTGACGGTAACCCAGGCTGGCCTCAAGGTGGCAGACGCAGGCTTCGGCCTTGCCTATCTCCAAAAGAATTTGAAGGCGAGGCTCCGTGCTGATCGCCTCCAGCAGATCGCTTACTTTCGAAAGACGTGTAGGTGTATCGATTTGGGTCATATTCATAACTCCGAATGCATTATAATCTCACATTCGTGAAAAAGAATATGATATTTGTCACCAATTGTGGGTGAAGTTTTCGTTTGCTTCCTATGGAGAAAAGGGCCTGGCTTGAAAAACTACCCTGTCCGGGGAATGCTCTGCGGATTATTCATCCTCAAGTCGGAGCCGGTTTCCATCCTGTGGAACTTTCGCACTGCTTACCTGGCGGGTTTTTCAACTGCCGCAGTATTAACAGCCTCTGATTGTGTTTCAGCTTCCACCACCCTCAATAGAGCTCCAAGGCCGTTGGCAAGCCCACCTAATTCCTCGTCGCTCAATTGGCTCAGCCAGCCCTGCCATTGCTTTTCACGTTCGCTTCGGCGGCCGGCTCCAATCTCTTCTCCCTTTTCGCTGAGACGCAGCCAGGTTTGCCGTCTATCCGTATCTGCTTCTGTGCGGACCACCAGCCCTCGTTCGACCAGTTTTTGGACAAGCAGGCTCGCTGTGGGATTTCCTACATCGAGCAATTTTGCCAGTTGACTGACGGTCAGTACTTTCTTTGCCGCCAATAGGATCAGGGCCCTGGCTTGCGCAAAGGTCAATTCGAACATGAGCCAGTGAGCCATGGTAGCCGACTGCATCAAGACATACAGGTCCATATAGGCCGTCGCAGTCGCGCCGATAAGCTGTTGGCGTGTTTTCGTATTGTTTTTTTGCGTTTTCATGCAGGTTTTTCTCCTTCTAGAACCAGACCGCGCGAACCATCCACCTTGATCCATTGGCTGTCGGTCAACTTCCGTGTGCCTGTGAGCGTGCCCATCACCGCCGGGACTCCGTATTCTCGAGCCACAATAGCGGCATGCGAAGCCGCCCCACCCGTATCCACGACCACCGCGGCTGCATGCTGAAAAAGAGGTGTCCAGGCAGGATTGGTAACCGGAGCCACCAATACATCTCCCGGCTGCAGCTTCCCGAATTCCGTGTTGTCACTCACTATTCTGGCCGGGCCGCTGGCAATACCCGGGCTTCCGGATGACCCGCTCAACAAGACTTGCTCGCCCTCCCTGGCTTGCGATTCAACCGCCAGTAGGCGTGGGTCTACCATCGGTGTGGTCGACAAAGCTTGCCGTTTGGCCTGCCGCTGTGCCACCAGGCTGCGTACCCGGGCGGCCGCCTCCTCTGAGGGCGGCCACGGGCGGCCCAGTTCCTCCAATTCCTCCAGCCGTAAATGCAGAACATCTTCCTCGCCTCCAAAAACACCGGCTTTTTTCAGCCGCCGGCCCAATTCGAGGACGGCATGCCGCACCGGTGGTTGTGCCAGGGTGGCATAAAAATGCGTATCCTCACGGATTTGAAAGAGGCCCCGCGCCTTGGCGAGCGCCTTCAGGAAAGGTCCGCGAAACGGCCAATGGCCCAGCCTGGAATGAGATAGGACCTCCTCGCGGCTGTTTTTCCTTGCCTGGTAGCTGGCAGGTGCTTGAGGCGATGTGGTCGCTTCCACCTTCAATATTCCCAGTACAACCTGCGGTTGGTCTCTCCAGGCGCCTTGTGAGATGGTTAGAGCCGTTTCCCGGTGACCGTATTCTCCCAGAAAGGCCGTCAGGTTCTTCAAAAAGGCCTGTCCCTTCTCGGTGCTTTCCAGGGCCGCTGTAAGTTCTGCTGTCCCGCAGTGGGCAAAAAGATCCATCAGGATCGGGTCAGCCCGGATCTGGTCTGCCAGGTTTTGCAGGGCGCGGTTGGTCTCAGTGGTCTTGGTCTCGATCCCTCCCAGCAGAGTGCCCATCCGGTCACTCCGGCCCGCCAACTTGAGCAGCAGCCACAAGCTGCCCACGCCCAGGATGGTTTGAGGCAGGTAACGCTCGCGCAACTGCATGGATTGGGGGATGAGGGCCAGGGCTTCGTGGATCATCCTGATGTTCTCTTCCCAACTGAGCGAGTCGGTCTCACGCGCACTCAGCTCATGGCCTTTCTGGACTACTAACGCCAGCACCGGATCCTGTTCCCATTTCGCTGGATCATAATGGCGTGTGCGCCAGAAAGTCAGTCCGGCTGAAAAAATCATGGCCGGCGATGGATGCACCTCCGGAGGTTGGAAACGGACCACCACGCCGTCCTCTTCTAATAAAGCCTCGTCGGGGTTAGGGGCGCTCTTCCCAATCATGACCACCAGGAAATTTCCTACTGCCCGTTCGAGCACGCCCGTAAAGGTGGTCATATCCATCGGATAGGGGCGGACCGGCCACATTTCGGCTAACATCGGCAGGACCATCCGCATGGGCCCGCTGACTTTGATCTTCAAGGGTTCGGGCAGGGCGGTCATAGGGCGGGCTTGCAGGATCAGGAATTCGCCTTTATTGGTCCCATCCTTGAGCCAGGCCCATTCAATATCCTGCGGCGTTCATAATGTTGCTCGATCGCCATGCCCAGCTTTGCCAGCTTGCGGACTGCTGCCGGCGACAATGCGAATTCGGGTTTCACTTCACCCATGCTTTCGACCTGTTCTGTGCCTCCCCCGGCTTTTGGCCGGATTATTACTTCTCGCCTGCCAATTTGCTGTTTTTTGACTCGCCCGCGCGGCTTCTCCACCACAAAATGATCCGGCGTCACCCTCCCGGCCACTACCGCCTCCCCCAGGCCTAAGCTGGCGTCGATCACGATTTCGTCCCGTTCTCCCGAGACTGGGTTGGCGGTAAACAGGACCCCGGCCGCATCAGCCGGCACCATTTGCTGGACGACCACCGCTAATTTGACCGAGGCGGGTTCTATCTTTTGGCGGGCCCGGTAAACTATGGCCCTCTCCGACCAAAGCGATGCCCAACAGTCTTGTATCGCCTTCAACAAGGCTGCCTCGCCTTGTATATTCAGGAAGGTCTCCTGCTGCCCGGCAAAAGCTGCCCCGGGCAGGTCTTCCGCGGTGGCGCTCGAACGGACGGCCACCGGGATGTCGCCCAGGCTGTGGTATGCCTCCCGGATTTGCTCTACCAGTATTGCTGGGATTGGAACGGTATCCAAAATCTCGCGGATTATCCGGCCAGCCCTGTCAAGTAAGTCCGGTTTATCGGGTTGTAGGGCAGTCAATTGTTCCCCCAACCGGGCTTGAAGTTCATCACCTTGTAGAAGAAAATCATAGGCTGCCGTGGTAATTACAAAGCCGGGCGGTACTTTAAAGCCTGCTCTAATCAATTCGCCCAGGTTGGCGCCCTTTCCCCCGGCAAGAGGCAGATCGTTGCGGCTGAACTCATCCAGTCGGGCAACCAGCCTCAATTCATTCTCGTCAGACTTGCTTTAAGTGGACATTAAACTCCTTTGGAAAGGTCAAATATACCAATAGTTATCTGATTTAGTTCATTTTACCTAAATAGTTTGTTTTTGTCAAACTATTATTAAATAATTAACTACTTCTGTTTACCCGGGATCCCCTTGTATCTCTTTGCCTCCTCTCGCGATCATCCAAAACTAAAGAATGTGTTATTTCCTTTTAGGCCCTTCCTCGTAACCTTTTTTCGTACCCGATGCATCTTCCAATCTGATTTTGTTGCCCGCGTTCGTTTTTTACTGTATGATTATTTCAGAAGAAGGAAACGTATCTTATGGAAAACCTGACCAACCGGCAGATGATCGAAAAAGCCATGACCGTCCTCCGGCCTCGCCTGCTTGCTGGCGAAAATACTGCCGGCGATGTGGCCTGCGCCCTCCTTAGTTCTTCAGGCAACCTCTATCTGGGTGTCTGCATCGACGTCTCCAGCGGGATCGGCTTCTGCGCCGAACACAGCGCCATCGCCGCCATGATCACCGCCGGAGAGAGCCGCATTTCCAGGATAGTAGCTGTCTGGAAGGATGGTGTGGTCCTGCCGCCTTGCGGGCGCTGCCGGGAATTCATGAACCAGATCGATGCGACCAATTATGCCAACACCGAAGTGATCTTGGGGCAAGATTCCACCCTCAAATTAAAGGATCTCCTCCCCCATCCCTTTGAGGAAGTCTGGCAATCTTAAAAAAAGTTGACAAATGTAAGCTTTCGATGGATAATGATATATAGAACAAAAGTTCTTATAATAACCCTCTCCATTCACTTGTAGGTCAACAGTCCATGGAAAACCATCCCTGCGATCCAAGGTTCAAACCTGTGCTTTCCCCAACGTTCTTTTCGTGGGGAACTCTGTCAACATTCAAACGAAATTTCTCGACGGTCGATCCAAAATCCCCGCCTTACCCTAATTCGGATTACCTTGTTCCTCTCTTTGCGTCAGTCCTGGCGTACTTCGTCAGGACGCGTCCAGACGTGCTCTTCGTCAGGAAACCTGAGGATCAATGTGCAGGGAGCGCCTCAAGCGCTCCCATGCCATACCGAAGACACGAGTCTTCGGTATTCTGTGCAGAGAGCGCCTCAAGCGCTCCCATGCTACACATGTCCTGGCGTTCTTTGTCAGGATCCCGAAGATCGCGGTGCATCCCTGTGGAACATGGGTCTTCGGGATTCCCTCCGAATTACGCGATGGGGCATAATACCAAATCTCCCGTAGCCGCGGGTCTCCGGGATTTCTGGCAATGGATCCATGCCCGGAAAGGATCATTTGGGTTTTGGAGCCCTTGCCTGAATAGACCCGCCCCTACCTGGCGGATCAAGGCATCTCTCCCGAGGCGGTTTAAAATAGATAACATCATTCGTTTTTTCTTCGATACCGCGTATCGAATGTTGTTCTCAATTTCTTCCGGAGGTATTTGAGTTTTTGTTAAACCTCAAGTTCAATTCCATCCTTCATCCCTCTACAAACCGGCCATCGGTACCCAAAAACTAATTTCCTGATCACTATCTTTTTCAATCCATAATCAAAAATCATCAATCATTAATCATCAATGGTCCAATTCCGCTCCCTCCTCGCCCGCCTGCTGAAATTCCTCTACCTCACTCCCCTGGAGGACGCCTTCATCCGCCTCGACGACCTGTCACCCGCCATGCGGATCCTTGGCATCCTGGGTTACCTGGCCATCCTCTTCATGCTTGTTCTGATGGCTGCCTCGGTCTTGTGGGGAAGTGGTTGGCCGGTCGCCGCCTTCACGTTCATGGGTGTGCCTCTTCAGGTGCCCCTCCTCGTTCAGATCGCCGGGTTGGCCGGACTCTTCATCAGTTGGACCTATATCCTCACCGGCGTGTCTGGAAGTCATCCGCTTATCTTCCTTCCACTCCTTCTGTTCTTTGGCGTGGAAATGGTCATCCTGGCTGTATCCGGCAACCTCTTTCTGGCCTGGCTCTGCACCTTCCTGCCGCTTCTCCTGGGGGTCAGCGCGGTCCACCTGTTTACCTATAAAAAAGGCTTCTGGCAGAAATATCCCCTGGTACTGTTCTTCTTCTGGATCCTGCTATTCTTCTTTGCCGGTATTTTATACTGGTTGGGCCGGGATGCCAAAGCTGGCCTTGGTACCAGCGTAATGGATGTGTTCAACCTGTTCTACCTTTTCCTTCTTCCATTTTCACTCCTCTTCGGCCTCTCCATTGTTGACCTGGCAGTCAACCTGGCCCATTGGATCGTTGACTTCCTTCGGCGCCTCTTCCCGCCCGCCGGCATACAGGCCCTGGCCGCGTTCCTCTTGATCGCCCGTTTGGCAGTCATCCCGCTGATGGTCGCCCTGGCGCCGAATGTGGAACGGGTTATGCAGCAGCCCAATGTCGGCCTGAAGGACATCCTCCTTCCCGCCGCGTTGTTGTTGGATACCCTCCTTAGCTTCCCTTTGATCCTGGCAGCGTTGGTTCTGGCCTTTACCCGTCGCTGGGATGGTTACCGGGCCGCCCAATTGCTGGCGCTTTGCCTGGCCGCACCCATCTTCGCCCTCGGCTTGATGCTCGGGTTGAGCGGTCAGGGAGACATCTCCAATACCATTGAGCTTACCCTCACCAATGTGGGCGTGTTGCCCTCCATGATCGTCTTTGTGGCCATGCTGACCTATACCGTTCTCGGCCTGGGGACAAAATTTGCCCGCACGGACGGTCGCCGGATGCCCCGCCGCGGTCGCGTTTTGCTCGTCCTGGGTGTGGGCCTGCTTGTTGCCAGCCTGGCCACCTACCGGATCAACCTGCTCGAGGTCGCCACCCATCTCCCCGCCGGTCATTTTGTGGATGTGTTTGGGGATAGTTTTGCCGTCGGCGTGGTGGCCCTCGGCTTGCCTTATCTTCTCTGGATCATCTGGAAACGTCCCGAGCGCTTGGCCGGCAAACGGGAAGAGTTTGAATCCGTTCCCGCCCGCCTTCGCTTCCCCCCTCGCCTGACGCCGCGAACCTGGCTCTTGTCGGGCATCCTGGGCGGATCGCTTTTATGTATTTTTGCATGCCTGCTCGCTACCGCCTCGTTTTATTTCTAACATAACCAATAACTTATAAATTCCTTGACTGGCGAACGGACGTTCTATATAATACCTGTATCTATTTAAAGGAGGCGTCTTCCTCCCCATTTTCCTCCCGACGTATGTAGATACTAATACCCATTATTATGAGACCTTGGGATTATGTGCTGAGACGATTGAAGGCAGGCTTGAAGGGCAGTTCGCCACCGCGCACCTTTGCGCTGGATGCTGACCTGCATACAAAATTGGTCACGCTTGCCAGGCGGGAAAACCGTTCCGCCCGGGATGTCCAGGCGGATCTCATAGAATCCGGGCTGGCCCAGCTCGATCTCCAAAATGATTTGGTGGAACACTGGCAGTCTCTCTCGTCCCGTGAACAGCAGGTGGCGGCTCTCACCTGCCTCGGGTATACCAACCGGCAGATTAGCGCCCGCCTGTATATTACGGTTGAAACAGTCAAGACCCATCTGCGCAATCTCCTGGTCAAGTTCCGCCTGCATGGGAAAGCCGAGCTCAAAAAAGCTCTCCAAAAATGGGATTTCTCCGAGTGGGATAAGTAACTCGACAATGTTAGATTAGGATATTTGCCCTACCATCATAACTAAGGAATCAATTATCGAGTTTTTTTCCTTTTTTCCTTTCCGTCGTGTACTTCGTGCCCGTTGTGTTTAGATTTTTTCTTTTAAAAGTGTTTGCCACTAGGAGTTCTTTCATGCCGAAAACATTTGTAGTGACCGGAGCTACCTCCGGGATCGGGCAGGCCGCCGCGGAGCAGCTCTCTGGTATGGGAGCCCTGGTATTCGCAGTAGGCCGCTCCCGGTCCCGCTGTGATGCTGCCGAGAGCCGCCTCCGGGCCGCCTTTCCCCAGGCAGACGTCCATTATCTGACGGCAGACCTGTCTCTCCAATCGCAGGTACGCCGGCTCGCAGACCAGGTTCAGGCTGAGTTGGCTGACCGGCAGATTACCAGTCTGGAAGGCCTGATCAATGACGCGGCCACGTTCACCTGGCGCCGCAATGAGACCTCCGAAGGTTTCGAAATGCAATGGGCGGTCAATCACCTGGCCCCTTTCCTCCTGACCCATGCACTGCTGCCTCTCCTGCAGAGGTCGGAGGCTGCCCGGGTGGTCACGGTCAGTTCGAACTCGCACTTCGGCGCCCGCTTGCGTTGGAATGACCTCCAGCTTCGCCATGGCTATAACGCCTGGCTGGCGTATAAGCAGAGCAAGCTTTGTAATGTCTATTTCACAATGGAATTACGGCGGCGGTTGGCGGAGCAGAGTCCCATTCGGGCCTTCGCGGCTGACCCGGGCCTCGTCCATACCGATATGGCTCTCAAAAATAATCCCGCCCTCGTCCGCTGGTTCTGGGGTTGGTGGAGTAAAAGAGGCCTCTCTCCGCAGGAGTTGGCCCGCGGCATTGTCTTCCTTGCCACCGATGCCTCCATCGCCGGTCGCCCGGAGGTCTATTGGAGGCACGGCCGCCCGGTCCCTCCCAACCCGCGTGCCTTGGACCCTGAAGAAGGCAAAAAGCTGTGGGATATTTCCGCAGCCATGTGCAATCTGTAGTGCAAATTACCAATTTGTGCCCCTGTAGAGCAAAATATTATTTTGCTCATCTATCGCCCATTGGATTTTGCATGTGGTGCAAATTGTCAATCTGCACATATGTAGTGCGGATTGGTAATCTGCACCCTCGTATTTCAAATAGGTGATTTGCACATCCGGAAACTAAACCTACCAAGACGGACAAATTACCAATTTGTCCTACACTTTGCCTCTCGCCAATCTCACCTCAATCCCCCCATTAGTGAGCCGTACAGAGGTATCCAGCTTCATCCGCATTTGCCCGAGCAGGATGGGATCGCTGCTCAACACCGCTGCATCCCATCCCGGGCATTTCTCCCGCAGCACATCCCCGAAGCGGGCATATAGGTCCCGCAGGTCCTTGCCCTGGCTGACCCGTTCCCCGTAAGGCGGATTGGTGACCACCCAACCCGGCCCGGGCGGCGGTGTAATGGAAGAAACGGCCAGGTGTTTGAACTCGATCCAATCCGCCACCCCCGCCCGCTCTGCATTGGCCTGCGCCATCTGGATGGCTCCGGCATCCCGATCCGAAGCCTGGAGTACAGGTCTTGGGTGTTCGCCGGAGCGCGTACCATTCCTGGTTTCATCGAGGCAGGATTGCCACAGGTCCGCCTCATAATCCGGCCAATCCATGAAGGCGAAGCGGCGGTGAATCCCGGCGGAATACCCCCGGCCAGCAATGCGGCTTCAATCGGGTATCGTACCGGAGCCGCAGAAAGGGTCGATCAGTGGGCGAGTGCCGGTCCCAGCCGGAAGCCAGCACGAGTACCTGCCGCCAGCGTTTCCCGCAGTGGTGCTTTGGCCACGGCCTGGCGGTAGCCGCGCTTGTGCAGCCGCGTGCCGGACGAATCGGCGCTGATGGTGCATCGGTCTTCCGCCACCCGGACAACGAAAAGCTGTGTGGGTGGATCATTTTCTTCATTGGGCGGTAAAAGGGGAGATGCTGTTCCCAACCGGATGGCGATTCCTGCGCCGATCGTACGGGCGACAGCATCGGTGTGGTACAGCTTGGATCTATGGCACGTGACCCTCAGCGATACGGGTTGCCCTGGTGAGAGGCACCTCTCCCATGGAAGACGGGACGATCTTTTTTCAAGTTCGGGAAAGGTGGTGGCGTAAAAGAAATTCCCCAATCGGGCTAAAACCCGGCTGGCAGTTCGCAGGTGGAGGTTGGCCCGGTAGAGGTCTGCCCGCGTGCCCTTGAACGAGATCCCTCCTGTTTCGTAGTAACCACTCAAGTCGTTACTACTCTTCAAAGCTTAATAACCCTAGCTCCGCCAACTCTCTGGCCGCAAAAGGCTCGAGCCCGGGTGACATCACCGCAAAATAAGAATCCATCGAATTCCCGCTTTTTCCGACCTGATCGACCAGTTGGACTTTTTAGACCTATTAGACTGATTGAACCCGTCCGACATTACTGGAAATCCGCTGCCGCCTTCCGCGTCACTATATCTTTCTGGTGTTCCTTCCGTTTGGGGTCTTTTTCCACGAAGATAGGCCTCCGGGTGAAAGGATCCATTTCGGTGTAATACATCAGGCTGGCGTAGGTGGAGGGAGTGGGTGTGAAGATTTGGACCTGCTCGGGGTTGACGTGAAGCTTCTCATTGGCAAATTTCTTCAGCCGGACCATATCCTGGGCCGTGCAGCCCGGGTGGGCCGCGATCAAGTAATACGTCAGGAATTGAGGTTTGCCGGCTTGGCGGCTCAATTGGTCGAATTTCTCCTTGAACCGAAGCAGGCTGTCCGGTCCGGTTTTTCCCATCCGGTCAAGGACGTGTTTTTCTGTGTGCTCCGGAGCTACTTTCAATTGCCCTGAAACGTGGTGGCGGACGATCTCTTGTAGATATTCGTCGCCGCACGCCGCGTCGCCCAGCACCATGTCATACCGGATGCCGGAAGCTACAAACACCTTCTTGACGCCCGCAAGTTGGCGGATTTGCCGTAGAAGCTCTATCTGCGGACCGTGGTCAATCTCCAACAGTTTGCAGATCTCCGGGCTGAGGCAGGCTTTTGCCGGACAGGCCCCTTTTTTGAGCTTCAGGTTGCACTCGAACCCATACATGTTGGCGGTCGGTCCGCCCACGTCGAGGATGTATCCTTTAAATTCCGGATGACCGGTCAGGCGGCCGGCTTCTTTCAGGATGGAGGCGCGGCTGCGCCAGCGGACGGTCCGGCCTTCGTGGATTGCGATGGCGCAGAAGCTGCATTCGCCATAGCAGCCCCGGTGGGTTGCTATGGAAAATCGGATGGTTTCAAGGGCTCGCACGGATCCCTGGGCTTCATAATAGGGATGTTGAGCCAGCTCGAAATTCAAGGCATAGACCGCGTCCAGCTCGGCCTGGGTTTGGGTGGGTGCAGGGGGTGTCTGGACCAAATACCGGTCGCCGTGCTTTTGGCAAAGACCCTTGCCGCGGATTGGATCGTTGTTTTTGTAAAACGTTTGGAACATGTCAATGAAGGCGTTCTTGTCATTGGCGACTTCCTCGTAGGAGGCTAACTTCACATATCCTTCCACCGGTTCCCTGGCGATGTAGCACAAGCCTCGCAGGGAGTGCGGGTCGTTTCCATCCCTGAGGGCTGTTGCCAATTCAAGCACTGATTTCTCCGCCATCCCGAAGAGGAGGTAATCCGCCTTGGCATCGAAGAGGATTGAACGCCGGATGGCGTTGTCCCAAAAATCATAATGGGCCACTCGCCGGAGGCTGGCCTCGATCCCGCCCAGGACGATCGGACGTGCCGGTTGCCCCGGATGAAGTTTTTTCGAGAACCGGCGGATAATATTCGCATAGACGATGGATGCCCGGTCAGGTCGGCGGGTATTCTCTCCTCCGGGTGTGTAATCATCCGAGCGACGCGGCTTCTTCAGGGCGGTGTAGTTGGCTACCATCGAATCCACGCTTCCGGCCGTCACTCCCCAGAATAGGCGCGGTTCCCCCAGCCTGCCGATATCCGTATCCGTTTTGGGGTCCGGCTGGGCGATGATGCCCACGTGAAAACCTGCCTCGAGTAGGACTTTGCCGATGACAGCTGTTCCGATAAAAGGACTATCGATATAGGAATCCCCGCTGACCAGGATGATATCCAATCCATTCCAGCCAAGATGATTGACTTCTTCTAATGTGGTGGGAAGGAACATGCGAGCATTATAGCCTAATAAAAAAATGTCCGGGCAGGTGACCCGGCGGCACCCGGAGACACCTCCTTACCGCTGCTTCCTTTCGGACCTGACGGGATTCGGGGGGCTCCGCCACGCCGGACCCACTCGGACGAGGGAAGGATACTCGAAGAGAGAGAGCCTGTCAATGAGAGATATATAGTATAGGGGAGGGGCAGGCCCATGGGCCCGCCCCTTACAACGATTACTTTATGGAATTTGTGATCCCCTGGATCAATTGCAGCTTTTCGGCCTCGGTCAGTTTCGCCGACGGATGCATGAGCAGGTATGAGGAAGGCGGCATATCTCCGCCATCGATTTCATCGACCATTTCTTCCGCGCTTCTTTTTATTTGGCTGGGATCGGAGAGATTGAAGGCCGCCCGGCCTTCCGTCACATCCTTGCTAACGAGCCAGGAAACTGGAGCCACGTAGGAATACCAGGGCCAAACTGTCTCGTTGCTGTGGCAATCATAGCAAGCCCGGCGGGCCAAGCGCGGCCGTCTGAGGCGTGTCCCATTTCACATCCTGCACGACTGGTGGGTTATGCGCCCGCACCGGTACCGGGATCAGTTGAATGCCTAAAACAACGACGACCAGAACGATGATGATAACAACAACAATGTTCCTTTTCATTATTTTCTCCTATTTTGGAAAGGGACAGGCTTGAACAAGATGAGGCTGATTGTTGATAAAGGGAATAAGTATTCCCGATTTTATCCGAAAAGGAGATTTCTGGAAAGTAGATTTAATAATGTCTGTCCCAATGATGCCCTGGAAACACTCCTCCATGTGTTTACCCTCCTCAAATTCAACCTTAAATAAACTTGACAAATGTAATCCAACGACCCATAATGATATATAGAACACATGTTCCATCCAGCCTGTCTCCTTGCGCCATTCGAGAGCCCAATATGAAAAATGAAATCTTCCCCTCCTCGCCTGCCTTCTAAACCTATGACCGCACAATCCTTACCTCCCCGTAGGGGCGTATTGCAATACGCCCAGATTTGGAACCCTCCTCCCATGCGCACGCTCATCCCGAGAAATCCCCAAAACTGCCCCTAACCGGCGTATCAACGCATCTCTCCAAAGGAAAATCATGTATTCCACTCTTATTTGGAATGTATCCCGGCCTCTTTCGGGACGCGTCCCGGTACTTTCGGGCATGGATCGGGATATTCGTCCTCCCTTCGTATCTTGAAACAAATACCCGCCTGTTCAATTCGGAGTGAATATCGGCGTTATAAATCGCTGATATTCACTCCGAATTACTTTAGGGTATTCGTTCCATCTTCGATACCACGTTTCGACTACCTCTCTCCCATCCATAGTCAGCCCGATCCCGCAGATAACTGAAACACACTCCATGCTATACTGGGATTCAGGAGGCGAGTATGACCGAGATCTACCGCGTACCAGTACCGTTGAATTCCGACGGAATGTTTTTAAAGTTTAAAGATTACCTCATCAATGCCGTCAATCCGGAAATGCAGAAACAATCGGCTTTCCAGCAGGGGGGCCGGGATGCCATCCGCCAGCTCCTCCTGGATGCCTTAATCGGACTCGGGCAGAACTGGCCCCGGACGCCCGTGATTACGTGCTTGGGGTTGCCCTGGCAGACCTGGTAGGTTATGGACCGCTCGAACCTCTCCTGGCCGACCCTGAAATAAGTGAGATCATGGTCAATGGACCCAGGAATGTATTCGTGGAGCGGAATGGTGAAGTGCTGGAAACCGACGTTCGTTTTAATGATGAGGATCACCTCCTCCGCATTATCGACCGGATCGTCAGCCCGCTCGGCCGGCGGGTGGATATGGATAATCCCACTGCGGATGCCCGCCTGCCGGATGGCTCCCGTGTCAACGTGGTCATTCCGCCTGTAGCCGTGGATGGACCGCAGCTGACCATCCGCAAATTCCTTCAGACCAAAATGACTATGGACGACTTGGTCGCGATGCAAGCCCTGACCCCTTATATGGCCAAATTCCTGGAAGCCTGTGTGGGGGCCCGGCTGAATATTCTTGTGACCGGCAACACGAGTTCCGGGAAAACGACTGTCCTCAATGCCCTCTCCGGATACATTCCCGACAAAGAACGCATCGTCACCATCGAAGATGCAGTGGAATTGAAACTGAAGCAGCGTCATGTGGTCCGCCTGGAGACAAAACTCCCCAACGTGGATGGGACTGGTGCGGTGACCGTCCGCGACCTGGTCCGCAACGCCCTGCGGATGCGGCCTGACCGTATCGTGGTGGGGGAGGTGCGCGGCGGCGAGGCCATGGATATGCTCCAGGCCATGAATACCGGTCATACCGGTTCATTGACCACCCTGCATGCCAATTCTCCTCGGGATGCCGTTTCCCGCCTCGAGACCATGTCCATGATGGCCGGGTTGGATATGCCGCTCCTGGCCATCCGGAAACAGATTGCCGCCGCCATTAACCTGATCGTCCACCTGGCTCGCCTGACCGATGGGTCCCGCAGGATGACTCACATCACCGAGCTTCCCGGCATGGAAGGGGATGTTGTCACCTTGACGGATATCTTTAAGTTCGAGCAGACCGGGATGACCCCGGATGGCAAGATCAGCGGGCATTTACGCCCCACCAATATGCGCCCTCTCTTTACCCCACGCCTGGAAGCCGCCGGTTATAAGTTGGGTGGAGAGATTTACGGTGCAGGGTTATAGGCTCTCATGTTATAATTTCGCTAACAAATTCTAGAATGGAGGCCATATGGAAATCACATCCCAACGGTATAAACATTGTGATGTGCTCAAAGTGGATGGAAAAGTGGACAGCTATACCGCTCCTGACTTGACCAAAGCCATAGAGGACCTCAATATCGAAAGCCGTTTTAAGATTGTCCTCGACATGAGCAACCTGGAATATATGTCCAGTGCAGGTTTCCGGGCTTTATTGGTCGGTCAGCGGAACTGCAAGCGTTTTAACCGTGGTGAGATCGTTCTGGCATGCGTTCCCAAAAGGATCATGGATGCGCTGGAATTGACCGGTTTTACGCCGCTTTTCAAGATTTATGATGACATTACTTCAGCAGTCGGTTATTTTTAATCCTTATTCTGTTTTGACCATCCGGGCAGCTTGGGCCGACAGACCCTGCCCACCCCAGAAATGAAAAGACCGGAGACCCCCAGCCCAGGTGGTCTCCGGATTTATTCATGGGAAGTGTTATTGCTGGATTTCCGGGTTGCTTGAATAATAATTCCATTTGCAGATGACGTTATTTCTAAGATATGCGCACGGCAATTTTTAACGCCCGTTTCGACCAGTTGGACTCCATCCGCGGGTTTGCAGCTCAAGCGGCCCGGGATGCTGGCATGGACGATTCCCAGGTGTATGCCGTGGAATTGGCCATGGATGAAGCCTGCACAAACATCATCGAACATGCCTATAAAGGGAACGAAGATGGGGATATAGAATGCACCTGCGACTCCAATCCGGTCTGTCTGACTATGGTGATCCGTGATCATGGAAAGCCGTTCGATCCTTCCACGGTCTCCGAACCTGACCTCGATGCGGATATTGAAACCCGGCCTTTGGGAGGCCTGGGGATCTATTTGATCAAGCAGTTAATGGATGAGGTTCACTTTGAGCCGTTGGGGGAATCTGGAAATGTATTGACGTTGGTGAAACGGCTTAAGGTCCCCGGTGCGAAAAGCCAATCCGATTCCCTGGCTCCCCAATGGCGCCAGATCATTGCCCTTGGGGAAAGCCTGATGAAGACCGAATCATTGCTGCGCCAACGTGACCTGATTCTGGAGACCGCAGTCAGGTTGTTAGGCGGACAGGTGGATCTATGGTTGGATGAATCCTGGTTCCGTCTGCCGGGTCCGGTGCATGACCCGTTGTTTCCCCCTGAACCACCGGATGAGCCCATGCAGGAAGTGTACAAAACTGGCATTGCCTCACCTCCCAGGCCAAAAGGGACATCACTCACCTATCCTCTGAAAACCGGCGGCATGGTCATGGGCGTAGTGAAGGTAACCCGGATCGAAAAACCGTTTCGCAAGAGGGAGATAGAAACTCTGGAGGGTCTGGCCGGCCATGTTTCTCTCGCCCTGGCTGGATCTCATCGCTCATCCGTGGAAAAGTGGCGCATCGAACAACTTACCCTGGTCAGGCGGGTCAGCGCTCAGATTGCCAATGTTCTCGATATGGATGAGTTGACCCGTCAGAGTCACCAAACTCATCCAGCGAACGTTTAATTATTATTATGTCGCCGTATTCGCTCGTCAGGAAGGCGAGGAATGGCTGGATTTCAAGTCGAGCGCTGGCCAATCCAGGGGTCGAGGCAAACCCCTTAAAAGTGCGGGTGGGTGAGGGCCTCATCGGGACAGTCGCTCAAACGGGGTCGGAAGTGATCACAAACGACGTTCATACGGAACCTCGTTTTCGCTTCCTTGACATCCTTTCAGAGACACAATCAGAAGCCGTCTTGCCTTTAAAGATCGAGGACCAGGTCCTGGGTGTGTTGGATATACAATCAGACCGGCAGGGGGCATTCCACCCAAACGATTTACTTGTGTTACGGGCTCTCGCAGATACGATCGCCATTGCCATCAATGGAGCCCGATTGTTTGGCGAATTGCAGACCCGGGCAGACCATCTGTCCATGGTGGCAGAGGTCGGCAAGGGAGTTAACTCCACCCTGGATCTGGATAAATTACTGAACAATGTGGCCGCACTTATCCAGGAGCGTCTTGGTTTTCCATACGTGCATGTTTTCACGGTCCATCCCAACCGCCGGCAGGTGGTCTATGAAGCCGGCAGTGGAGCCATTAGTTCTTCGCTGAAAGGATATGTGTTCAACCTGGACAGCCCGAACGGCGTCGTTTCTTGGGTGGCCCGCAATGCAACCGCAGTGTTGGCTAATGACGTCACCCGGGAGCCTCGCTACCAGGCTTCGCCGTTTCCTCCGGAGGATACCCGGTCCGAACTCACTATTCCTCTGATTTTTGATCAGGAAGTGGTTGGCGTGCTGGATCTCCAAAGCGATCGTCTGAATTCATTCACAGAAGAGGATCGCTTCCTCTGCGAGGCCCTGGCGGATAATGTGGCCGCGGCCATCCATAATGCAGATCTATATCAAACCGAACGCTGGCGCCGCCAGGTCGCCGATAGTCTTCGAGAAGTGGCTGGTACGGTCTCAGCCGAAGTGGGAGTGGAGGATGTGCTCGACCGGGTCTTGAATGAATTGGAGCGCAATCTTCCCTGTGATGTAGCCGCCGTCTGGCTGGCGGATGGCGAGGAGCTTTACCTGGCTCAAGTTCACGGTGTTGACCGGATGGAAATTGATGGGGCAGTCCAACGCTGGCCGGAAACAATGAATTTCCTAAAGGAGTCGCTGGTCGCGGAAGAGCCGGTCGTGCGAAAACCGGAAGACCCCATTGGCCCAAGTGGAGCGGCCCGTGGTTTTTCAGCCGATTATTCTTCGATCGCGGCGGGCTTGCGGTCAGGTGACCGGTATCTGGGAGTCATTACTCTCTCGCATCATTCCTCCGGGCGGTATGGCCATGAAGCCCAGGCCATCATAGCCACTTTTGCCAACTATGCTGCGGTGGCTATTGAGAACGCCCGCCTGTTCGATTCCGCCCAGGAGCAGGCCTATGCTTCTGCCGCCCTTTTACAGGTGGCCCAGGCGTCGGCAAACTCGAATAGCCTGGCAGAGACCATCTCAACTGTGGTTCGGATCACACCTATCCTGGTAGGCG
This sequence comes from uncultured Chloroflexia bacterium, assembly GCA_963782935.1. Classification (GTDB taxonomy): domain Bacteria; phylum Chloroflexota; class Anaerolineae; order Anaerolineales; family Villigracilaceae; genus UBA877. The sequence continues at coordinate 96,616 of CAWALN010000018.1, forward strand.
TAAAAGCCTGCGTCATTTATCTGAGGGAAAAGGATTCATTTCATCCTACCGAGGCTTATGGGTTTGCAGAAAAAGCCCAGGATTCCTATGTGAACAAGGATTTTCTGCCGGGAGAATTTCCTCTCCTGGATGCCGTTCGCGAAAATTCCGCCATGGTGGTGGGCATCCTGGATCCATCCTGCCCTGAAGATTGCCTGGATCCGGAATTGGCCCAAACCGAGCAGGAAACTTTCTATGCCCTTCAGACCGGAGATCATTTGCTGATCGGATTCCCGCTCATCATCCGCAATGACCTTTATGGTGTGATGGTGGTGGAAGAAGAAGGCGAAAGCCGGCGTTTTCGCCAAAAACGGGTGGAAATTGTGAACAGCGTGGCTCAACAGGTCGCGCTAAGTATTCAAAATGAACACCTCCAGCGTGAAATGGTCAACCGGGAGCGGCTCGAGCACGAAATCCAGCTTGCCAGGCAGATCCAGAAGACATTCCTGCCGGACCACCTGCCCGAGGTGGCCGGTTGGGATATGGCGGCGACCTGGCTTACGGCCAGGCAGGTGGGCGGGGATTTCTATGATGTTTTCGAGCTGCCCGGAGGGAGGTTGGGCCTTTTCATCGCGGATGTGTCCGATAAGGGTATACCTGCCTCTATTTTTATGGCGGTGACGCGGACGTTGGTACGGGCGGTGGTGTACAACACGCCTTCCCCGGCCGAAACAATGCGACGTGTGAATGCATTGATCCTTCCGGATAACAAAGAGAGCATGTTCGTGACCGCAGTCTATGGTGTCCTTACGGTGAAGACCGGTGAATTTGTGTATGCCAATGCCGGGCATTGTCCGCCGGTCTGGGTTACGGCGAAACCAAAAAAATTGAAGATTTTGAAGAAGACCGGCGCCGCATTGGGGATATTCGAAAACCTGGAAATGGATGAGAACACAATTCAGTTGGATCCGGATGATTACTTGCTTCTTTATACCGATGGCCTGACGGAGGCGTTTTCACCCGCAGATGATCTTTACGGGGATGAGCGCCTGAATGAGTTATTGAAATCCACCGAGATGAAACTGCCAGAGATCTCCTGGAAGAAATTGAGGCTTCCGTCAACCTGTTTACAGGTACTCTCGAAGCTACCGATGACTTGACCATGCTTGCGGTAGAGCGGAACCGGAAAAGCGCAGACCGTCAGATTAAAAATGGGAAGATGCCCAGGATATATATTGGACGCTGTCGGCAGCCAGTCTGCCGTGATTTGCCGTTTGAAATTTTCCATCACAAGCCTCATGGTATAATTAAATCCACTCAAATTCGAATAGGAGCAACTTAGTTTGGCCTTTAACCCACTCAATTGGCTGCTGGGCCTTTTTTCCCTGGATATTGGCATCGACCTTGGCACCGCCAACACACTTGTGAATGTCCGCGGAAAAGGCATTGTGATCAACGAGCCTTCCTGGGTTGCGTTGGATAAACGTACTCGAAAGCCACTGGCGATAGGCCTGGATGCCAAATCGATGGTGGGGCGTACTTCTGGCAACATCCTGGTGCTGCGACCGCTGCGTGACGGCGTCATTTCTGAATTTGAGATCACAGAGGCTATGTTGGAATATTTTATCGGTAAGGTTCATGAACAAAGTGTCGTGCCTTTGCCCCGTCCACGGGTAGTCATTGGCATTCCCTCGGGGGTGACCGAAGTGGAGAAACGGGCAGTCTATGATGCAGCCATGTCCGCCGGGGCGCGGAACGCTTATCTGATCGAGGAACCAACGGCGGCTGCTTTGGGAGCCGGGTTGCCTGTCAGTGAATTCCGCGGCTCGATGATCGTGGATATAGGCGGGGGAACGACCGAGGTGGCGGTCCTCTCGATGGGTGGGGTGGTTGTTTCCCGTTCTTTACGGGTGGCGGGCGATGAAATGGACCAGGATATCGTCCAGTATGTCCGCACATAAATATAACGTTCTGATCGGCGAAAGCATCGCCGAACAGATCAAATGGGACCTCGGCTCGGCATTTCCTCTACCGGTCGAGAGAACCGCAGAAGCCCGCGGCCGAAACCTCGTCACCGGTTTGCCCGAATCCATCGAAATTTCCTCGGTGGAAGTTCGGGAGGCGCTCTCATTATCGGTGCAGGTGATCGTTGAAACGATCAAGGATGCGCTGGATGAAGTTCCGCCGGAGATTGTTTCGGATCTGATGGATGTCGGTATTTGCCTGGCAGGCGGTGGAGCGCTGCTGCATGGGCTGGCAGAACGTCTGTCGGATGAATTGCACTTGCGCGTCTGGGTTGCCGAAGATCCCCTGACCTGCGTAGTCCGCGGTACGGGTATCGTCTTGGAAGATTTTGCCAACCATAGCCGTTACCTGGTCGGGTTGGAACGCGGCAGCACGCGTCACTAGATCGCGTCACCTGGCCTTTCCGGCGCGGGTTCCTCCTCCAATTATGAAATCCAATTTTCCTCGTTCCCTTCAAACAATTGTGATTGCTTTGGTGGCCGTCGGCCTGGTGGTTTTGGCCCTGGGTGGTTATTTCAACCCGGTCAGCAACAGGGTCAGCCGCCTTGCTATTACCGCTCAGACGTGGGTATCCAGCCGGTATATGGCCATAGTAGATTTCTTGACAGTGCCGCGAGACGTGACTTCATTGCGACAGCGGAATACCGAGCTGGAAGGCGAAGTGGCCCGCCTGCAGACCCAGGTTATTGAACTTCAACAGCAGGTGACCGAGACGAGCATCCTTTCTGCCCTGGTGGATTTTGCGCGTGCCAATCCGCAGCACTCTTATAAAGCGGCTGCAGTGATCGGGCGCGATCTGAGCCCGTTCCTCCGTTATGTCATGATCAATATCGGTTCAAACGAAGGGATTGTCCGGGGCATGCCGGTGGTTACCGACAAAGGCCTGGTAGGGAGGGTGGATGCCGTAGTGGCTGAAGCAGCCCGGGTGCAATTAATCACCGATTCAAATTCAGCGGTCAACGTCCGCATGCAGGCATCCAATGTTGAAGCAATACTCAATGGATCCATCACCGGTGACATTTCATTGGATATGATCCCCCAGGATTCAACCCTCCAGGTGGGTGATGTGGTCCTTACGTCCGGCCTGGGTGGTTTATATCCCCCTAATTTGTTGGTCGGACAGGTGGTCAGCGTGCGAAAGCTGGAATTGGAATTATTCCAGCAAGCGGCCATCCAGCCAAATGTCGAATTCAACCGGCTCCAATTCGTGTTGATCATCACGAATTTCAAGCCGGTCGATATCACGCCTTTGATCCCTACGCCTGGGCCCTGATATGCGCCGTGCCATCCTGGCGGCAATCCCTATCCTGGGATTGACGCTTATGCTTCAACTATCCATTCTCAGCCGCATGATGCTTTTAAGCGGAAATGCGGATCTTATTCTGCTGGTGCTGGCCGCCTGGGCGTTGCAAGAACGCGCCCGGGGAGCCTGGATCTGGGGTGTTGCGGCCAGCCTGATTAGCCGGGTTGATCTCGGGGATTCCCTGGTACATTTACCTGGTGGGATATTTGAGCGTAGTTGGAGCTGCGAAACTCTTCATCCACCGGATTTGGCAGGCCCCACTTTTGGCCATGTTTACGGTTACATTGATCGGTACATTGGAGTTACTCATGCTTACTTATATCCGTCAGACTGTATTTGAAAGCGCATTACCTTTCAGCAGCGTGTTTTTCCAGATCGTCCTTCCAAGCGTCCTTTTGAACTTATTGTTAGCCATCCCTGTTCACGCCTTCATTCGGGATTTGGCAACCGGCTTTATCCGGCAGAGGTGGTTGCATGACCACTCCTTCGCGCTCAGTTCCATTTCCAAGGTTGGCGTTATATGGTCATATATGCAATGGTGGGATTGGTGGCGGTTATATTCCTCGTCCGGCTTTTCGGCCTTCAAATCCTCAACACGAGCCAATATTTACGGCAGGCGGAAGGTCAACCGCACTAACGTAATCAGCGTGGCCCCGGCAAGAGGAAGTATCTATGATCGCAATGGGATCACCCTGGCGCGCAATATTGCCTCCTACGATATTGTCATCACTCCGGCCTATTTGCCGGATGATGATGGAGATATCCAGCGCATTTACCGTGAACTATCCACCATCACTGGCGTGCCCGTCACCCATGGAAAAGTCGAGGACGCCAAATTGATCGCTCCGTGTACGCCCGGCCCGGGGATTACACAGTTTGTGGACCTGGGCCGCTCTAATGCACCGTTTGACGCCGTCAAAATTCAGTGCAATGTATCCGAAGATATTGCGATGACCGTCCGGGAACATGGTGCAGATTGGCCGGGGGTAGGGGTGGATATTACGCCGGTTCGTGACTATCCCACCGGATCGCTTACTGCGAATATTGTCGGTTTCCTTGGCCCAATCTGGGCATCGCTGGAGCAGCAATACCGCGCCTTGGGCTTCCAGGCCAACCGGGATAAGATTGGCTACGCCGGCATAGAGAATTCCATGAACGACGTCTTGATCGGAACACCCGGCAGCCAAACTGTTGAAGTGGATGTAGCCGGGCAAGTATTGCGTAACTTGAAACCGCCCGTGGACCCCCTTCCTGGGGACAATGTCGTCCTGACCATCGATACCCGTTTACAAGAAGCCACCGAGGCCATCATGAAGCGGGATCTCGATTATTGGAATAATCAATACAATAAATATTTGCGAATTACCAGCGGAGTCGCGATCGTCATGAACCCCAAGACGGGCGAGATCCTGGCTATGTCCCAGACTCCGACATTTGAAAATAACCGCCTCGCCCGGATCATCCCCTCTTATTATTACAACCAGTTGGAAAATGATCCGGCTCATCCACTGCTGAATCTGGCTATTTCGACGGAATATCCGCCCGGTTCCACCTTTAAGCTTTCCACTGCCTTGGGAGCCTTGAATGAAGGGCTGATGACTCCGACCACCATCGTCGATGCTCCGGCCTTCTTTACCGTTAAGAATTCGTTTTCTCCCACCGATCCCGGCAGCGAGCAAACTTATTATGACTGGACCTGGACCTTCCATTACGATACCAGCGGCCTGGGCAAATTGCCTTTTTTGCGCTGCATTGCCATGTCCAGCGACGTCTGTTTTTATAAAGTGGGCGGCGGTTATCAGGATGAAGTGCCGGAGGGCCTGGGAATGGCCCGTCTTCAGCAGTATGCGCAAGCGTTGGGATATAACCGTCCAACCGGGATTGAGTTGCCGGGCGAGGTTTCCGGCCTGATCCCGGATACATCCTGGAAACGGATCTACCGGGGCGAGAACTGGTCTACCGGTGATACTTATCTGGCAAGCGTAGGACAAGGTTATATAAATGCCACCCCCTTACAGGTCCTGCTGTCTGCCGCCACCATCGCCAACGATGGCAAGCAGATGCAGCCGACTATTATCCACGATATTGTGGATGCCTCCGGCAATGTAGTCCAACCTTTTACTCCCCGGCTCCGCTGGGATGTGACAACGGACCCGGTCGTCAAGGATTTTAACTGCGTAAGCACCGAAGATTGCACGGATACCGGCCGGATGAAAACGATAAGCCTGGATGCGGTGGAAAATGTGAAAACCGGCATGCGCATGGCCGTTACTGATCCGCGTGGGACTCTCAACCACGATTTCTCATTCCAAAATTACCCCATCGCCGTGGCAGGCAAGACCGGTACTGCCGAATATTGTGATGATGTGGCTACCAAAAAGGGGACTTGCGTGCCTGGTGAATGGCCCTCCCATGGATGGACAGTCGCCTTTGCCCCTTACGACGATCCGGAAATTGCGGTCCTGGTTTTCTACTATAACGCCGGTGAGGGCGGCCGGGTGGCGGCTCCTACAGTGAAGGCAATCATGGATGCTTATTTTGCCCTCAAAGCGGTGGATACGGCCCAGGGCAAGACCGGTCAGCCTTAAAAAATCATTTACTAATAAGAAGGAGTCCAACATCGGCCGATGTTGGACTCCTTCTTATTTTCTTCAAATTCCATTGTGTTAGTTCTTATTTTCTTTTCCCGCAGGAACCTGTTTATATTATTTCTCTAGGTACTCCTTCGTGTTTAAGTCTTTTTCTTTCCCCTTAGTGCCCTCATGCACCGCAGCGTTCTTCTGCAGGCGTAGTGTTAATCTATTTAACTGAACAGTTATTCAGCCTCGCCAGCAGGATTCACTGGACTCTCAATAAAACTTTCCCCTCTTTCCATAATTCCTCAAGTTTGTAATAACGCCGCAACTCCTCATCGAAGAGATGGACGACGATATCCCCATAATCCACGACCAGCCAACCGGAGTCGGCCTGCCCTTCGATATGGCCCTTTTTATTATGCTCCACCCGGGTCTTTTCCACTACTCCGTCTGCCAGGGCATTCAACATTCGGCTGCTGGTGGCAGTGCAGATCACAAAGTAATCTGTAAATGAAGCCAGTCCTCTGATATCGAGAAGGAGTATATCTTCACCTTTCTTGTCTTCCAGGGCGTTCACAATTGTGTGGGCTAGTTCAAGTGTATCCAGTTGTCACCTCTTTTTTTCAAAGTTCAATAATTTAGCGAGAAAACCACTAAGACGCCGCATCATCATGGTTTAATCGGTAACACATACAGGGGTGTATAGACCGATCCGCCGGGATGCAAATCTGATTTAAAGATATGGATTGCCTCCACCTGCACCTGGCCGAGTTCGCCGACTTCCATCCCATCCAGGGCCGTGTGGATTTTGTGGAGGTCCGCCACGGAGATTGACTGTCCGACCCGCCCGACCGTCAGGTGAGGCGAAAATGGGCGGTTTTCGGCAACATAACCCAGGCTGGCTGAGGCGGCTTCGACGCCTCGTTGAAGGGCTGCCAATGCGGCCGGCGCCTCCAGCCCGATCCAGATCACCCGAGGGCGGCGGGAATTAGGAAACGCCCCTATGCCTCCCACGGACATTGAGAATGCCTGGTGGGCCTCCGCCTCGATCCGGATTGCCTCGGCCAATCGTTCAAGGTTGATGGGCGAGACATCTCCGAGGAATTTAAGGGTAAGATGCACATTCTGCGGCGCTACCCAGCGTATCAGCGGTTTTGGCAGGGATTGCTGAAGAGGAGCGAGACTTTGCGAAATGGTTTTCTGGATCTCAGCCGGAACCTCGACAGCGATAAACGACCGCAGCATCATAGCAATAAAATAGCACAAGATGGATAAAATAGCAATAGCCTTACGGTCGCAAACGCTTGTACTCTTCGAAGGTATCCAGGTCCTGCAGAATACTTTCATCTGCCGGAACATATTCGGTATCCCCCGCATGCTCCTGCAGAAATTGGCGCGGGGTAGAAGATGCCGGGAGTTCCAGGATTTCCTGCCAGAATGATCGGGCCACCAACCAGGGATGACCGCGGCGCTGTTGAAAGCTTGGCACGACCAACGGCGATCGGGAATGGATATAGGCGGCAAAGATATCCCGAATAGTTTCCGGGCGCACCTGGGGTTGATCGCCCAGGCCAACCAGTGCGGCTGCTACCGTTGAACCGAGCGAGCCCAGGCCGACCTGAAGAGAGCTTAGCATCCCTGCCTGGGCATACTCCGGATTAAAAACTACCCGGACAGGATATTCCTTTGCCAACTCTTCCAGCAAATTTTCCACTCGTTGGCGGTCTCCACCTGTAACCACAACGATTTCCCAATTGGGTTGGGGAGGATTGGTCTCTTGAGGCTCCTTGGATCCAAGACCGGAGGCGAATGAGGCGATCACCTTCCCGAGGACGGTGGTGCCGCCCCAGGGAAGGAGCAACTTGGGTCTGCCCATCCGCCGGGATTCTCCGGCAGCCAACAAAATGGTGGAGATTTCCTGGCCCATGGATTCAGGTCATATCCTTGAGCCGGGCCAGATCATCCGGTGTATCGACATCAATCAGCAAGCCCTCATCCAACCAATCCAAATACAACGGCGGATATTTTGAGAAGATGGCCCGTCCGCCTACATCGCCACTTAGTGACAGCAGATCGGGGAAGGTCACCCGGTCAAAAAGGACGGGGTTGGCCCGCCGGTCTGCCACCCGAGGCGCCACGATGGAGGCCAGATTGCGCCGGTGTAATTCGACCAGCGCGGTGACCACCGCCGGAGTTACCTGCGGCTGGTCAGCCAGCAGGAAGAGACATG
>CAWALN010000019.1:0-33065 GCA_963782935.1 uncultured Chloroflexia bacterium
GATGTATTGCTGCAAAACCTAGTTGTAGGTACGAGGCTCTCCGCAGTACTTTTTAAATCTAAAACCGTTCAGTTGGGCAAGGTAACAGTACTGCATCAATTGCTCGGGGAAAGCATGCATAAGGCGACCACATAATTCTGTGTTCATGTTCGGTTAGGTGCAATCGAGCGCCACAAGACCGGTTTCGCCTCTGTAACATCCACCAAAGAATTTCCGATCATATCCAGCACTTTCCCGGTGATGGAACCCCTCGTAGGAAATTGAGTTAGGACCAAATTCTACATGGGAATAAAGCGATGTTGTATTCAGCATGGAGTTGTCTACGATCTACCGACCAATATGCTCATCCGCCAATCGTGGAGGTGTCCGGAGCGATCCGGAAGCAAAACAGGCTTTATAACTTGGATATAATTAGGGCCAGGAAGGCTTGCCAGGCTTCTGGCCGAGCTTCATCGGGGATCCAATCCCCCTTGAAGTTGGTCATTCCGGCTGTCGGGCACCCACACTTACCGTCTGTTATCTTTCCGTTTCCTGAATATGCTCAGCTATCCCTTAAAGGCAAAATATCCTCCCCGCCCGTGAAAAATCTCCGCCCTCCAAGCCGCACCATGAATTGATGACAAATGCCACTAGTATTTTAAAAACATTTGTTCTATAATAATAAGCGTCTACAATTCCTCGCGAAGGTTCCACCTGCCAGGAAACATTTCCAAGAAGTGGTGAAGGAAGTAGTGCCTCATACTTTATAAAACCTTCGCAAGGCTCTTGTTCAAGCCCATTCAAATCACTTCCCCGCCGGATCCTTCCCATGCCGTTTACCATAACTGCCAAACTCCCAACGTATGAACGTGCCAACCTGCGAACCAGCAAAAGCCTTGGGAACCCAACGCCCTCAAACACGGCCTCTACGCCCTCAAAAACCGGCCTCCCCTCTCCGATCAGCTCCATGCTTCCCTTCAAACCGCCTCCAGCCCTGATCCCTCCCTCATCGACTGGACCATCCAGGTCACCCGCCAAAAACTCCTCGACCACCTCCTCAACCCGCCTCCCCCGGGCGATTTCTGCGCCCCCCCGTCCTGGCACCGTCCCATCCTCAAATCCCTCAAAACCATCCGGAACTCCGCTTCGCCTCCTGGCGCCGCCGCTACGCCCTCGACCACCTCCGCCTGGCTGCCGAGCATCCCCTCCAACTCATCCGCTGGGGCTTCCCCCAGGAACACATCGCCCGTGACACCCATTTGTCCCGTAAAAAAAACAAATTAAAGTAACCTAAATTCACTTTCTCCTCAACAGTTTAGCGGCCCTCCCCGGCATTTGACGCGCGCACGACCTTCACGTTCCTATCAGATGCCCAATGGGCCATCATCGAACCCTCTCCCTCAAATCCTCAATCTACAATCAGTTCAATCATCAATCTCGGAGGGGCCGTCCCATCTGAACCCTCGCCTCCTCCTCGACGCCATCTTCTTAAACTTGCCCATCACTTCCCCTGGTCCGATTTCCACAATACCTTCAAACATATCCATTTGCAGGCACCCTCCCCATTTTCGGAGAAAATGGGGATTGCGGAGCATCCCTGGAGCTTGCGGAGGAGGGTGGTAGGGTCCGTCTCGGCCTCCCCATCCACCATCGATGCTCAGACTCCCTCCCTCCTCCCCATCCGCCGTTACTATCGCCGCCTCTACCTCAGCGGCCGCCTCTACACCCTCCTCAAAGCCCTCTACAAGGACTTCACGGCTCGGTCCAGAATCTGACCTTGACCGCCATGCTTCAACAAGGCTTCTTCACCTACACTGGCCATGAGATCATCCTCGCCGGAAGCCCCCCCGCCTCGCAGACCCGCACCGCCCTCCTTTTCCTCCAGCAGTCCTGGCGCAGCTCCTCCCAACTCCTCCTTGAAATAGATCGCCTTCACAATCCCCGCTCGTCGCTGATTCACCAACCCTCCTGCCCCCTCAATGACTTCCCCCTCATGCGTTCGATCTCCCTTCTCAGTCGAGTTCATCTATTCTGGAACCGCCATCCACAATCAGGAATAATTAAATCCCACATCAGCAACAGCCTCCCCTTGTATGCCCGTTAGGGTACACGATCTGTCACATCCTTCCGATGTCCTTACGGGGAGGGCGTTGGGGATCAGAAATCCTCAACAGCCTCCCCTTGGGGGATCATAAATTCCCATCTTCGTTCCTCCAAGATATAAATTAAGTCACCTTAATTCCACCTTACCTACGCTCGAAAACTCTGGCACCGATCACCAGCCCATTGAGCCGCTAACCCTCCCATCCGCTTATATCCGTTTGTCCGTTTTAAAGTCCGTTGATGAATCCGTTGATACTTTTGTTCCTCGGAAATACAAATTAAGTCGACTTTAATTCTCCTCCATCCTCTTTTATTCCCCATAGGATGCAGGCTAAAGCCTGCACTCCATTGAAGAAACGGCATAAAGTAAGGGTCCCAGTCTGATTTTATCGATCATTACCCAGAATGGGCAAAATGCCATTTTGCCCTACATAAAAGAGAACCTCGGAGTTTTGGAAGAACTCCGGGGTCTGAGTTGAGGTGGGGAACTATTCGCCCATCTTCTTCAGTTCCTTTTCGTCGACGACTTGACGCCCAGGGACTTGGCTTTGTCGTACTTGGAGCCGGGGGCTTCGCCCAGGACCAGGTAATCCGTCTTCTTGCTGACGCAGTCGGTGACCTTGCCGCCGTGGGATTCGATGAATTCCTTGGCGTCTTCCCGGCTGAAGGTGGGCAGGGTGCCGGTGACCACGAAGGTCTTGCCGGAAAGAGCATCCAGATGTGCTGATTGTCTGATTGTACGATTGTTGATTGACCGGCCAAACGCCGGCCGTCTTGAATTTCTCGAGCACCTTCTGGTTGCGCGTCACGGCTGAACCAGTCCACCACCAGCGTCGGCGATGTTCGGCCCACGCCCGCCACCATCTGAAGCTGGTCCACATCCGCCTTGCCAAGCAGGTCGAGGGAAGGGAAGGCCCGGCTGAGCTCGACGGCGGAGACCTCGCCCACGCCGCGGATACCAGGGCGGTGATCAGGCGGCTGAGCGGCTGCTGCCTGGAAACCTCGATGGCCTCCAGAAGGTTATCGGCGATCTTGCCGGGCGGTTCCTTTTCGGTCTTGCGGTCCTTGCTTGGTGACTGCCTCGAGGATCTGCTTGCGGTCGAGGGTATAAATATCGGCCACATCCTTGACCGCGCCGGTCTCGATCAGCTTGGTCGACGATCTTGATGCCCAGGCCGTTGATGTCCATGGCGCCGCGGGAGACGAAATGCTCCACGTTGCGGATGAGCTGGGCCGGGCAGGCGGCATTGACGCAGTACCAGGCCACCTCGTCCTCCAGGTGCTCGACCGGCTGCCCGCAGGCGGGGCAGTTTGTGGGCGGAACGTAGGGCTTCTCCGAACCGGTGCGGACATCCACGATGGGACCGATGACGTACGGGATGACCTCGCCGGCGCGCTTGACCAGCACCCGGTCGCCCACGCGGATATCCTTCTCGGCGATATAATCGAAGTTGTGCAGGGTGGCGTTCTTGACGATGACGCCCGCCGATCTCGACCGGTTCGAGCACGCGCCTTGGGGTGAGGACGCCCGTCCGGCCCACCTCCACGCCGATATCCAGCAGTTTGGTGGTAGACTTCCCGGGCGGGGAACTTGTAGGCGATGGCGCCGCGGGGGTCCTTGCCGACGAAGCCCAGGTCGGCCGCCAGGGAGAGGTCGTCGATCTTGATGACCATGCCGTCGGCCTCGAAGGGGAGAGTCGTCCCGCTTCTTATCCCACGGCTCGATGAACTTGATGGCCGATTCGATATCATCGAAGCGGCGGGCCACGTCGGTGACCGGGAAACCGAGCGATTTCAAATAAGCGAGCAGCTCCCATTGGGTGGGAGGGTTTGAGGCGCAGCCGCCAGTTCGGGCGTGCCGGTGGGCCGGGGGGCCTGGGGGTTATTTTCCCAGTAGACGATCTGGTAGACCAGCAGGGTCAGCGGGCGGGAGGCGGTGATGGAGGGGTCGAGCTGGCGCAGGGAGCCGGCGGCGGTGTTGCGGGGATTGAGATAGGTCTTTTCGCCGGCTTCTTCCAACTGCTGGTTGAGTTTCTCGAAATCCCGGATGGGCATGAACACCTCACCCGCGAACGACCAGGTAATCAGGTACAAGGGGATTAGGGATCAGGGCAGAGGATCGGAGGTTTTCTCCGGTTTAACTGTTCACGGGTTTCCACCGGAATGCGGAGGGGAATGGATTTGACCGTGCGCAGGTTGGGGGTGATATCCTCGCCGATCTCGCCATCGCCCCGGGTGGCGCCCTGGACGAAGACGCCGTTGCGATAATGGAGAACCACGCTCAGGCCGTCGATCTTGGGCTCGACCACGAAGCGGGCCTTTTCGACCCGGTCGTCCAGCCGGCTGACCCGCTCGAACCAGGCGCGGGCATCCTCCGCACCGAAGGCATTGGCGAGGCGACAGGATGGGGCGGGGATGGCGGACCTTGCTGAATTTATCCGGAGGGAGTGGAACCGGCTCGCTGGGTGGGCGAGTCGGGGGTGACCCAGTCGGGATGATCGGTCTCGATCTGGCGAAGCTCGACCACGAGTTTATCGTATTCGGCGTCGCTGATGACGGGTGCATCCAGGACGTGGTAGCGATGGTTGTGGAAGTTGATCTGGTTCTTGAGTTCTTCGTAACGGTTCTTTTCAGAAGATTGGCCATAAGTGCTCCAGTTCTTTGGGCCAGCGGGAAAATAATGACTTGGAACCCATCCTAAAATTCAGCAGGGTTCGGATTTTGAGTGTGTGCGGCGGAGCCGCACACACTCAAAATCCGCCTCATCCGTCAATTCCGGATAGGTATTTATTGATTATAGCCGGGAAAATTAAAGGTTCAAGTGGGACGGAAGGGGGAAATGAATACAAAGAAAAGTATCTGCTCATCAGATTCTACCTTCTTCTCCGTTTTCAGTTCCACCGTATTTTGTATCTTGCCGGAATGGCAAATGGGGACCGCTTAGCATTTCGTGTTTTTTACCGATTTCAATGGCTTTATGCTCTGAGATCCGTTCAATCTATAAAATCTGCGTTCTATTTCTATGATCCTAATTCGTTCACGTGTCCCGGTCCGTTCGGGATTCGTTTATTCGTTTATTCGTTTCCAATTCGTTGTCATTTCTATTTCATGGTCCATATAACCATTGAATCTATAACTCTGCGTTCTATCCTTGACTATGTGTGCGTGAATACCAAGTAAAGAAACTTTAAAGCTGAAGGTCACAAAGGAGTACCAAGAAAATGTGGAACGCGAAGAAGATGAAAGAGACGAATTTTTGCGGTTAAGCTTATAATGCCGGTATGAAAATCACCCAAACATTCACGGCGCCCGATCGGGAAAGCTGGCACCGATGGCTGGAGGAGCATGGCACGCAGCGAGACGGAGGTATGGCTGGTGTATTACAAGGCGGCCTCCGGCAAGCCGACCATCAGCTACCAGGATTTGCTCGAAGAGGCGCTCTGTTTCGGGTGGGTGGACATCCATCATCCAGAAGATCGATGAAGAGAAGTACGCCCGCAAGTTCACGCCCCGGCGACTGGGCAGCAAGTGGTCGGAACTGAACAAGCACCTGGTGGCGCGGTTGATCCAGGAGGGCCGAATGACCGATGCCGGGATGGCAAAGGTGGAATTCGTCCTGGAAGAGGCCCCCAGGGTCCGTCCGAAGCGGCCGCCGCTGCCGCTGCCGGAGTGGCTGAAGGCCGGGCTGATGGAGCATCCACTGGCGTGGGAGAATTTCCAGAAACTGGCGCCGTCGCACCAGCGCAATTACATCGGCTGGATCTCGGATGCGAAGAGGGAAGAGACCCGCCAAAAGAGAATTCAACAGGCGATCCAAAAATTGGAGAAGAATTTGCCATTGGGGTTGATGTAGGAGAGAAAGTTGTCAGTTATCAGTCGTCGACAGTCAGGGATCGGAGGCGAGGATGACGAAAAACGGGAGAATATGACGAGTATGCTTCGGTGGCGGAACTGTATGATTACGTGGTGCCGTATAAGGAGACGGCAGGATGTAGCCTTTTTCGTGGAGGCGCCAAAGAAGCGGGCGGGCGGGTATCTGGAGGTGGGCAGCGGGACGGGCGGGTGCTCATCCCCACGGCCCGGGCGGGGGTCGAGATCACCGGGTTGGACCTTCACCGCATATGCTAAAGATATGCAGGGCCCGGATGGCGAGCCGAACGGAATGAGGTGCGGTCGATGGTCAAGCTGGTGAAAGGGGATATGCGGGCGTTCGAGCTGCCGGAGCGTTTCCGGCTGGCGACCATGCCGTTCCGCCCGTTCCAGAATCTCACCACGGTGGAAGACCAACTGGCCTGCCTGGGCTGCATCCACCGCCACCTGGAAGAGGGGGCGGATCATCCTGGATATGTTCAATCCGATGCTGGAATCGCCTGGTGCAGACAATTTTGGCGAGGAGATGGCGGCGGAGCCGGAGTTCACCATGCCGGATGGACGGAAGGTCATCCGGAAGCATAAGATCACTCTCGCGAGACGTGGCCAACCAGATCCAGCACGATGGAACTGGTCTATTATGTAAACTACCCGGATGGCCATGAAGACAGGTTAGTCCAGGCGTTTCCGATGCGGTATTTCTTCCGCTTCGAAGCGGAGCATTTACTGGCGCGGGCGGGTTTCGAGGTGGAACAAGTCTATTCGGATTACGATAAGAGTCCGTATGGGGCGAAGTATCCGGGGGAGTTGATCTTTGTAGCGAGGAAGAGGATAATAAAAGATTTACCGCGCAAGACGCAGAGAACGCTAAGCAAAGAAAAACGATAAATGGAACAAAAAACTCACCGGAGTCGGTAAGTTTTTTGTTGCTTTCCAATAATAATTTTAAGGGTTACATCTTCGGGCCGGCGATGTTGACCAGCCAGTTGATGCCGAACCTATCGGTGCACATGCCGAAGGTATCTCCCCAGATGGCTTTTTCCAGGGGCATGGGTGACGCTTCCGCCTAAGGCCAGTTTGTCGAAGATGGCTTTCAATTGGGTTTCATTATCCATATCGCCACTGAGCGACATGGCGACGTTGTTGCCAGGGTGAAACTCCATCCGGGCGGGCGTGTCGGATGCCATCAGGGTCATGCAGAATTCACTATCCAACTCTGAATGCATGATCAAGTCATCTTCGCTCGGGTCCTGGGAGGCATGGTACTCTTTAAATGTTTGCATTTTCAGATCGCCGCCCAAAACGGAATGATAGAACTCCATGGCTTCGCGGGTATTGTTCTTAAAGCTGATATAGGGGTTAAGTTTGGTGGACATGGTTCCTCCTGAAATATGGGAATTTATAAGGATAATTGGCGATTTTATAAAGAAATAGGAAATACGGCAATGACGCTTAAGTAGGAAGATGTCTCTGCAATGTGGAGAAGGCAGTGAAGGTCGTGATTTATGGTGGTTTCCTTGATTATGGGCGGAAAAGATGTCCTGATGCACTTCGTAAGGATAAGTCCGAAGGCCGTAGAAGACGTGGACCGAGGCAGGTTGGGATGGAAAATGGGGGCGGATTGGCACTATACAAGAGGCGCATTTTTCTCTAGAATTGGGCCATGTCCAATTCTGCCACCACCGCCAAAAAGGCCCTTGGGCGAGGGTATGCCATCGCCCTGGCCAGCGCATTCGTTCTTTCCACCACAGCCATTTTCATCCGTTATCTGACTGAGACCTATCACCTGCCGGCCCTGGTACTGGCTTTCTGGCGGGATGTGTTAGTCACATTGACCATGTTGTTGGCGCTGGCCCTGATCCGGCCGGCCTTGATGCGGATCAAGCGGGAGCATTTGCTCTTTCTGATGGCCTATGGGGTGGTGTTGGCGTTGTTCAATTCCTTATGGACCCTGTCGGTGTCGTTGAACGGGGCGGCCGTTTCGACGGTGCTGGCTTACTGCTCGGCGGGTTTTACGGCGCTGCTGGGGTGGTGGCTGCTGAAGGAGCGCCTGGATTGGGCAAAAATCGTGGCGGTCGCTTGCCAGCCTGGGCGGATGCGTGTTGGTCTCAGGGGCATATGCTACCGGCGGCCTGGCAGGCAAATGTGACCGGGATCGTCACTGGGATCTTCTCGGGACTTTTCTATGCAATCTACAGCCTGATGGGGCGCTCGGCCTCCCAACGTGGTATCAATCCCTGGACGACATTGCTGTATACCTTCGGTTTTGCTGCGATCGTTTTGTTTGGTTTCAATGCCCTGGGAGCAAATATTTTGCCCGGCACGATCCAGAAGGCTGCGGATTTCATGTGGCTGGGAAATTCGTGGGCCGGGATGGGGCATTTTGTTCCTGCTGGCAGCCGGACCGACCTTGGCAGGATATGGATTATATAACGTCAGCCTGACATACCTGCCTTCCAGCGTGGCCAACCTGATCGTTTCGTCGGAACCGGCTTTCACGGTAGTGATAGCCTATTTCCTGTTGGGCGAGCGGATGAACTGGGGCCAGGCAGGCGGAGGCCTGTTGATCCTGGGAGGGGTTATTTTCCTGCGGGTATATGAAGGCTGGGTGGCGGGGAGGAGTCTGCCGGAGTTGGAGACGGAAGGCTTGGCGGTAATTGAATAGATCGGTAGCAGTGATCAGTGAGCAGTCTAGTGAGTGGCGAATAGTGAAGAGATGTCAGTGGATAGACCGGTGATCCAAGGGATTTTTGATGGATGAAGATAGTGATGCCCTTATTGGAGAAAGCAATCGAGGGCGAGGCAGGGGTTGTTCGAAGCGGGGCATCAGAACGCGTTCCGGTTGTTCAACGGATTCCTGGAAGGGTATCCGGAGTTGGCGGTGGATATCTATGGGGCTACGGCGATCCTCTTTGACCATGCGGAGGCACGGGAGAAAAGCGAGAAGATGATCCGGCAGACGGTGGAACTGCTGCAGAAAGCGACTGCCCTGGCTGAAGGCCGGCATTGTCAAAGTAAAAGAATAGCCGGAATAATGAGGAAAAGAGGGGAAGTATCCTTTTTGGAGAAAACCCTGACCGGAAGGTGAAGGAGAACGGGATTTGGTATGCGCTGGACCTGCGGATGAACCAGGATGCCAGCCTGTACCTGGACACCCGGAATTTGCGGACGTGGGCGAAGGAAAACCTGGGCGGGAAAACCGTTCTCAATGCCTTCGCTTATACGGGCAGCCTGGGGGTGGCGGCCTGCGGCGGGGGAGCCAGCCGGGTGGTGCAATTGGATCTCAGCCGGCAATTCCTTAATCTGGCGAAGACATCCTACACCTTGAACGGTTTTCCGATCCACAAGGCGGATTTTGTGGAAGGTCGATTTCTGGTCAAAGGTCAGCCATTTCAAAAAGAACAGCGAAAGCTTCGATTGCGTGATCCTGGATCCGCCTTTCTTTTCGACCACCGTCGAAAGGGGTGGTGGACCTGGCCAGGAATTCCGCCCGGCTGATCAATAAGGTCCGCCCCTTGGTCAACGACGGCGGCCGGTTGGCGGTCGTCAATAATGCCTTTACGTGAGCGGGCATGAATTTATGGGGGAACTGGAAGATCTCTGTGCGGATGGGTATTTGAAAATTGCCGAGTTGATACCGGTGCCGGAGGATTTCAGCGGCTATCCGGAGACGTGCAGTGGGGACGCCGGTGACCGACCCGGCTCCGTTCAACCATTCCACGAAGATCGCGATACTGGAAGTGAGAAGAAGGAAGTGAGTCGGTAACCAGTAGTCAGTGGACAGCAGTTTTCAGCTATCGAAGCCAGTGATCTGCAATAAAATAGACGGTCATTTTGGGGAGAGTTGTGCAGTAATGGTGGGAATCTGGAGCTTATCTAACAAAGATCGTCTATGAGTGAATATTTAGGCTTCAGTGTAAAAGGCATCGGTTACAGGATAGGAGCATAAAGTCTCGATGGATGAATAAATCTTCCCGTCTTACATTTCAATCTCTAAAGAGTTTTTGCGAATGTACTTCTGCTTTTTGGAGGATGGATATGAAAAAATACTTGACTGCTGTTAGGAATGGTCCTGTTGGCTGTGTTTTTATGGTCATGCCCGCCTCGGCGGTGAAACCGGGCCCGGACGTTGCCATTACATTGCTGAACCCGCCGCCGGACGGCCGGCTCGTGCTGAACGTAGGCGAATCCTATACTTTTGATATCCGGATCACGAGCCCCGAACCTTTTGTCTCTGGGATAGCCAAGGTGACGATGTATTATCCGGGCAAGGGCGTGTTCTGGCATGCCAGCACTGACAGCGCCAGCCAGGCCACCTCAGCCTTACTGCACCTGACGGTGATCGGCAAGAAATCGACTGCCGGACTGCCGGCGGTATGCGACTGGCCTACGGAGGGGGTGTGCTGGCCGGCGAACGTGGCGCCGCAGGCTATCATGGTGGGAGCCCGCTTCAAAGGCGGACTGGTCAGTATCGAACGCCTTCCCATTTGCCGTATGGGTGCCTTAAGCGGGAAAGATTTACCAAGAGTTTCTAAAAAAATACCGGGCTGCTCAATCACTTGAAACTGAGTGAGTGGGCGGCCCGGAGGCTATTTATAGGTAAAATAGGAGCAAATCCATCGGGGAAACCGGGTGGATAAATCTTATGAGGTAGGGAAAAATGAAACAACTATTAAAGGTAGCGCGGATTCACTTCCTCACCGTCGGTCTCTTGATCTATACCCTGGGGGCCCTGTGGGCGATGCAGGCGGGAGGCAAATTCTCACTTCCGGCGTTTGTTTTGGGTTACCTGGTGGTCCTGCCGAGCCAGCTTTCCGTCCATTTTAGCAATGATTATTTCGACGTGGCTTCAGACGTGCGTGGTCACACGACCCTGATCAGCGGGGGAGGCGGGGTCTTGCAAGACCATCCGGAACTGAGACAAACGGTCAAATGGATTGCAGTCGGATTGATCGCTTTGTCACTGATCATGAGCGGGATCTTCCTGTGGGTGAAACACTTGCCGGCGTGGCTCTTCGCCTTGACGATAGTGGGAAATTTGATCGGCTGGTTCTACTCGGCTCCGCCGCTGCGATTCAGCCAACGCGGGATGGGGGAATTTTGTTTTCCTCTCCTGGCGGGATTTTTCGTGCCACTGCTGGGCTACCTGGCCCTTGAAGGAAGATTGGAACCAGGAGCAACCTATTTCCTGGCGCCACTGTTGATGTTTACCCTCGCAAGTGTTGTGGGCGTGGAGATGCCGGATATGGAAGCGGATCGATTGGGGTATAAACAGAACTGGGTGGTGCGGATGGGAAGGCCGGCGGGATTTACGATCATTGGTGTGCTCCTGATCGCAGCGACAGGATACTTCTTCCTTTCTCCACTGTTTTATTCTCTTTCCGGTTCCTTCCAGCCATGGGTGGGAGGTGTGTTGTCGCTGGCGCCCTTGAGCGCCGGGCTGGTGGGATTGATCCGGCGACCGCGGGAACAGGCACCGGCCACCCGGGTGGCCATAGGCATTGTGTTTTCTTTGGCGGCATTTGCGTTCCTGGCGGACGCCTATTTGATCTGGCTGGCAATAGGATAAAAGGAAAAGATGATGATTACCTATGTAATACTGCTGCGCGGCATCAATGTCGGAGGCAAAAATATCATACCCATGGTGGGCTTGAAAAAATGTTTGGAAGAAATGGGCTTTGGCGATGTTTCAACGTATATTGCCAGTGGTAATGTGATGTTGGAATCCGACAAACCCGCTGATGAGATTAAGGCCCGGATTGAAGCCGCTCTGACTAAAAGTTTCAAACTTGATAGTGAACTCATCAAAGTTTTAGTGTTGAGCCGAAAGCAGCTTCAATCCGTTATTGATCACAAGCCAAAAGGCTTCGGTGAACAACCAGAGAAATACCACAGTGATGCCATCTTTCTGATGGATATCGATGCAGCCCAGGCCATGCCCGTTTTTAATCCGCGCGATGGCGTCGATAAGATTTGGCCGGGGGACGGCGTAATCTATTCGCAGCGTCTTAGCGCCGAGCGTACCAAAAGCCGCCTTAATAAGGTCATGGCGTCACCGCTCTACAAATCCATGACCATCAGGAGTTGGAACACGACAATAAAGTTGTTGGATATACTGAATGCCATAGATGCCGGTAAGGGAGCCTAAACTATATGAAAATAACACACATCAACCTGGACCGATCCAAGCCAAGGCGTCTCAGTGGTTGAAGAACGCGGCCGGGCTGGGGATTGGAACAGATGAAGCGGGAAATGTTAAGAGATGGATTTTAGGCCAGGGAGATTAATGGAGTGAAGACGATGAAAATTCCCACCAGAGTGGAAGCTGAAGGGTTTATTGAGGAGGCAGGGAAGATGAATCCGGGGCCGTGGGTGGAGCATTCGCTCTATGTGGCGAAGGCGGCCGAGGCGATCGCTCGAACGCATCCCAGGCTTGATGCGGAGGCGGCCTTCGTGATGGGGATCCTGCATGATATCGGGCGGCGAGAAGGGATAGCCGGGATGCGCCATGTCATCGATGGATATACCTTTCTTATGGAAAAGGGATTTGATGAGGCGGCCCGGATCTGCCTGACCCATTCCTATCCAACCTGGCATCCTCATGCAGCACCGGAATATGGGATGGCACGGAAGAGAATTAGCCTTTGTCCGGGAGTATCTAGCGAAGAGGGAAGTTCGATGAGTACGACAAGCTGATCCAGATGTGCGATGCACTGGCGCTGCCGAGCGGTTTTTGCCTGATGGAAAAGCGGCTGATCGATGTGGCTCTGCGATATGGAACCAACCAATACAGCGTTCCGCGTTGGAAGGCTTATTTGCGCCTGCAGGCGGAGTTCGAGCAGGCGATCGGGATATCAGTCTATAAAATGTTGCCTGGGGTGGTGGAGAATACGTTTGGGTTCGACGTCTGACCCTTGCCCTGCGGGCAGGGTGCTAACCGCTGGAGAGGTTGGGCTCAGAGAGGCGAACCGAATCAGAGATACCTGGCCATGGATGACCAATCGAAGTCGAGGAAGGGCACATCGTTTTCGATGCGTTCACGGCGGCCTTGCAGAAAACGAGCGCTCCAGGGGTGGGAGGGGGATTCGCCGAAGATAAAGAGGATGGCAGCGAAGAGGTCAATCTCCCGGTATTTCATAAAATAAGGGATCTCCTTCAGCCAGCGGGGATCGAGCCGGTTTTCCCGGCTGTATCCAGACAGGAAGGACGGCAGGAAGTGGGCCATGAACTCCTGTGGATCCTTTTCCTGTAAGGACACGTAAAAGATCACCATGGCGATGTCGTAAATGAAATGACCGTAGACGCAGTCATCGAAGTCGAACAGTGTAATAGTATAGTTCTCGTCAATGAAAAAATTGCCGGGATGAGCATCCTGGTGGATCATGCCGTAGCCGGCGGGGTTGCAGGGGAGGCTGCACAAATAAGGAAACAATTGCTCATATTTTTGCAAAGCGATCTGTTCCCGGGCTGGCATCTGGAGGATAGTGGTGTTATTGATTGGATCGTTCCAGGCGTAGCGTTTCCAGGCGGGATTGGAGGGGAGGTACGATTTGGAGGCGGCATGGATCTGCCCGAGCAAGCGCCCATAGGCGCGGAAGAAGCGGTCGTTCAACATATCGGGCCCGATCTCGCTGCCGGGGGCTTTCACGAAAGCCGTGCAGAGAAATTCCTGCCCCTGTCCGTCCTCAAGCGGCTCGACCAGGTTGCCACCGCGGAGAGGATGGCGCGACGCGACAGTCACACCGGAGGCGGCGAGATAATTGATCCAGGCGACTTCGGCATGGATGAGATCTGGCGAACGGCGGCTGCTGTGGCCAATGCGGAGGATGAACTGTCCATCCGGGCGTTCGAACTCATAAATGAAGCTCTCGAAGCCATCCAGCGGGGTGATTTGGCCGGTGGGGATCTCGTAGAGTTCCATGGCGGAGTGGAGGAGAGTATCGTTGAAGCGGGCGGCGATTTTGGGGTCCATAAGAGTAATTCCTTTTATGAAACGGTCACATTATACTCGCAGGAAAGGACCATACGGCCGAGCTACCTGTATTAGCCTGAAGGAATTCTCAGATTGACACGAAATTAAAAATAAATTTTCCCTGGCCTTCGGACTTTTTCGGACATTTACGAGCTACCGCCAAAAGTGAGATTAAAGAGCGGGCGTTCTTTACCCGTTCAATCTACTTTTGCCGTAGTAAATCCCTCGGAAGCATCTTGTCCGAAGATGTCTTCAAAATGGGGAAGGAAGGGTTGGGTCCAGGCTACAGTCTTGAGAGGAAAGGAAACCTCATCCGTTAAAGTTAAGAACATCCAAATAAGATTTATCGTTGTAATCCGATTATTAGCGCGATAATGTAAATGAAGGTACCATCCCGGTAAGGGTAAGGCATCGGGCGAAGAGAGGGTAAAATGGCGCCAAAGGGTGAGACAGAGTTAGGCATTTCCTACGAGGATCGAAACGGCTACCTCTATGCTTTTTTTTCGGGCAAGAGGAACGGGCTGGAGGATGCCAGGCGGTACTGGCTGGCGGCCATCGAAGAGTGTAACAGGCGCGGCTATAAAAGGCTCCTGGTGGAACAGTATTTCGTGTCCCGCTCTCCCGGGTGGACACATTTTACCTGGCGGAAGAAATTGCACGCATGCCCATCCGGAATTTGAGGATCGCATTCGTGGACCGGGATACCGATCAAAATGGAATGAATTTGTTTGCCGAGAACGTCGCCGTGAACCGCGGCGGAGTGGGAAAAGTATTCACCAGCTTCGTAGATGCAGAAGCGTATTTGCTGGCGAGTGCTACCCCGGGGGGACATGAGAAAGAATTACTTATAGCTTAAATAATATATTCAAGGATAATACACATTCGGAGGCCGCCGAGAAATGGGAGAAAAAGGGTATTGGCAGACCTTATGGAAAGGCTATAATCAGATAAATTTCATAATATTTGAATGGTATCGAGGAGTCAAAATGAACCTGGCGAATGGAAATGGTACTCGCGAGAATCCCTGGCAATTAAAAACACCCAGCGGCACATCCGATTACATCATGTACAAAGATGAGGCTGCAAACCCACCGGCACTTGTGTGCGTGGTCGGCAAGACCGAGTTGCGATACCAACTGCGCTGCCTGGAGGATCTGCATGCGATGCTTAAAAATCATGGCGATTGGATGCTGCTCGGAAGCGCGGATGAACAAAAACCGGCAGCCGACGGTACGGTTGAAGCCTGGGGCCGTTCGCCGAAGAATCCGGTGGGCGGCTGGTATGGGCTTAAGAGGGATTACGCGGCCGTTTTGGCATGTACGTGCCGCCGCTGATGGAGGCGCTGAACCTGGCGGAAATGGAACATAACCCGAAAAACAATCGTATGCGCGCGTTATAACCCATAGGTTCCATCCGGCAATTGTAGAGAAGTTCGTTTTTTGAGTGTGTGCGGCGCAGCCGCACACACTCAAAAAACGTCGTTCCTCTCTTTATAGGATAGGTTCTTAATTAAAAAAATAGGCCAGGGATGGTTTCTTCAATGCCATCCCTGGCCTTTGTATTCTGGAACATGAAAGTATTAGAACAATTTCAAGACGGCTCCAGAGGCGAGCGCAAACAGGGCCGCCGGGAGAAGGCTGAGGACCACAGTGGCAATGGCGGTGCCGGCGGTGGTCAGATCCAGCCAGGGTTCGGAGGTGGTGCCGGGCTCGCCTTCCCGCATGTACATGACCACAACGACGCGCAAGTAGTAGTAAGCCGAGATCAGCGAAGTCAGGACACCGATGACGGCCAGACCGATAAATCCGCCTTCCACGGCGATACGGAACAGGTAGAACTTACCGACCAATCCCAATGTGGGCGGCATGCCGGTGAGAGAGAGCATGAAGATGGTCATGGCGGCCGCGAGGATGGGCTTGCGCTTGCCCAGGCCGGCATAATCGGCGATTTCAAGGCCCTGGTTATCGGGTTTCTCGAGGGCGATGACGACCGACCAGGCTCCATAGGAGGTGAGGGCATACGTGACCAGGTAGAACAACGCGGCGGCAACGGAGTCGGCTCCGAACTTTGGATTACTGAAGGTCACGAAGGCCATCAGGATATAACCGGTGTGGGCAATGCTGGAATACGCCAGCATACGCTTGATATTGGTCTGTGAAATTGCGAGCACATTCCCAATCACCATGGTAAGGGCGGCCAGGCCCCACAAAATGGGGATCATATCCGGGCCGATGGAAGGCATGGAGGTGGCAAAGATCCGCAATAGCGCCGCGAAACCGGCCACCTTCGCTCCCACGGCCATGAAGCCGGTGACAGGCGAGGGTGCGCCCTGGTATACATCCGGAGTCCACATGTGGAACGGGACTGCGGCTACTTTAAAGCTGAACCCCACCAGGATGAGGGCCGCGCCGATCATCAGGAAGTATTTGGAAAATGTCGGTCCCGTCACGGCTGCGGCGATCCCGGTGAGGGAGGTGGTGCCGGTGGCTCCATAGACGAGGGCGATGCCATATACCACAAAACCGGTGGCAAAGGCGCCCAACAGGAAATACTTGATGCCGGCTTCCTCGGATTCGGTGTGCGGTCGGGCCCAGGCTGAGAGCACATAGAGGGGGAGCGAGAGCAGCTCGAGGGCCAGGAAGATAATGATCAGGTCAGCCGCCTGGGCCATCAACATCATGCCGGCGGTGCTGAAAAGGATCAGGACGTAATATTCACCCCGCTCGATGCCCAGGCGCTTGAGATAGCCATAAGCAATGGCGATGCCCAACAGTCCGCTGCCCAGGAAAAGAGCATCCATGAAGACGGAGAAACGGTCCAGCGTGACCATGCCGTTGAAGCCTGTCCGCTCCAGTCCGGCCTGGGCCAGCGCCATGCCGAGGGCGCCTGCCAGTCCAACGGCAGCCAGGAGGGCCGTCCAACCTTTGCGTTCCTTGGGGATGAAGAGATCCACCAGGAGGAGCACGGAAGCCCAGCCAATAATAATGAGCAGCGGTAGATATTGTGTAAAGATCGGATGTCGTCATAATAATTCCTGTGCGATGTGCGATTTACTTCCCGATTATTGACGAGATTGCTTCGCCGCATTACTGCCGGGGGCAGTGCAGCAATGACGCATCACCTTAATGAATCACCGTTAATAATTTCGTTACTGCCGGAGCCATCAGATCGAAAAATGGCTTGGGGTACAGGCCGATCCAGAAGATGAAGACCAGCAGGGGGATGATGGTGGCCAGCTCACGCCAATTCATGTCACGAATGACATGGCCGTGCTTCTTGACCTCTTCCACGATGGAGCCTTCCGGGCCGAGGAAAATCTTCTGGAACATGTAAAGGATGTAAATGGCCGACATGATCACACCTACGGCGGCGATACCGGCGAACCAACCGTTATGGAAGACGGTGGAGCCGTATGCGCCCAGCAGGATGGTGAACTCGCCGACGAACCCGTTCAGGCCCGGCAGGCCCATGGAGGAAAGGGAGACGATCAGGAAGAGCGTGCCGAATACGGGCGTGATCTTCCACAGGCCGCCGTAGACACTGAACTCACGGGTATGGGTCTGTTCATATATGATGCCGACCATGAGGAACAGCGCCCCCGTGCTGAGACCGTGGTTGATCATTTGGAGGATGCCGCCCTCGATGCCCTGTTGGTTGAGCGCGAAGAGGCCCAGCATGACGAAGCCGAGGTGGCTGACCGAAGAATAGGCCACCAGCTTTTTAATATCTTTTTGAGCGTAAGAGACGGCTGCGCCGTAGATAATACCGATCACTGCCAGTACCGCCATCCAGGGGGCCGCCTGTTTGGCAGCCTCGGGGAACATGCCCAGGTTGAAGCGCAGGAAACCATAGGTACCCATCTTCAGGAGGACACCTGCCAGGATAACGGAACCGGCTGTGGGGGCTTCCACATGCGCATCCGGCAGCCAGGAATGCAAGGGCCACATAGGTACCTTGATGGCAAAGGCAGCTGCGAACGCCAGGAAGAGCCACAACTGGATATTGGCGGGAATCCCGCCTTTGGCGATCAGGTCCGGCACTGAGAACGTCTGTTGGTTAATTCCAAGCCACAGGATGGCCACCAGCATGAGGATGGAGCCGGCCATGGTGTAGAGGAAGAACTTGAGGGCGGCATAGATGCGCCGCGGCCCGCCCCAGATGCCGATCAGGAAATACATGGGGACTAGGGTGAATTCCCAGAAGATGTAGAACAGGAACAGGTCCTGGGCCAGGAACACACCGGTCATGCCCACTTCGAGGAGCAGGAAGAAGATCATGAAGTCCTTGACCCGCTCCTCCACTGCCGTCCAGGTGGACAGGATGGAAATGGCAGAGAGGAAGGTGGTCAGAAGGACCAGCAGGATCGACAACCCATCCACGCCCATGGCAAAGGAGATGTTAAAGTCGGCCACCTGGATCCAGGGGAGGGAAAACCCGAGCTGTAGATCGCCGCTGGCCTTGTTGAACGAGGCCAGCATCCAGATGGAGAGGCCGAAGGTCACCAGTGACGTGACCAGCGCGATCCAGCGGAGGGTATTCTTCTTATCCGGTGGGACGAAAAGAAGGGCCAATACGCCCACCAGGGGGAAGAAGGTCGTCCAAATCAGAGGATTCAGTAAGTAAGTCCATGTGTTCTCCTCGGTCGGGTCAAACGACGTGCGTTCGACTTCTGGAATTATTTCAACAATAGATAGCCAACAATGATAACAACGCCAAACAGCACTGCCAGGGCGTAGCTGCGGACAAAACCGTTCTGGAAGCGCCGGAGTCCGCCGGAGATGCGGCGGTCAGAGTCTTGCAAGGCCGTCGAAGAAGCATCGATGCCCTGGCTGTCCACCCGCAGGCTGAGGACCGTGTTGGAGAGCCACTGGTAGGTGCCGGCGATGACTTTCTCGTGGAACCAGTCGTGCCAGAAGCGCCAATCCACCACGTCGGCCAAAAAGGCGGCAGTGGCCATATACGGCTTGATGATGACGGCTTGATAGAACTCGTCCACCAGCCACTTCCGCTCCATGCCGGTAAAGACGCCGTCCAGCATCCGCTTGAGCGGGTCCGGCTGCCCGGCCCGGATGGGTTTGCGCCCATACAGCAGCCAGGAAAGGTAGATGGCCAGGAATGCCAGGATCAGAGCGATGCCTGCCAGCAGCAGGTTGAACTGTCCGGCTTCCACCCCCGCGATGGTATGCTCGAGCCAATTGGTGAGAGTATCCAGGCCGGGGAAATTGAGCAATCCGCCCAGAACGGAGAGAGCCGCCAGGATGATCAAGGGAACGGTGATGACCCGGGGACTCTCCTCAGCGTGCTCGGCGGCGGGATGGCGGGGCTGACCGAAGAAGACCATCCAGATCTGCCGGCCCATGTAGAAGGCGGTGAAGAAAGCGGCTATGAGCAGCAGCCAGAAGACCGCCGGGAATTTATGGAATGCGTCGGCCAGGATCTCATCCTTCGACCAAAAACCGGCCAGGGGGAAGATCCCGGAGAGCGCCAGCGCACCGATCAGGTAGACCCAGAAAGTGACCGGCATCTGCTTGCGCAGGCCGCCCATGTTGCGCATGTCGTTGGCATCGAACACTTCTCCATGTTCTTCATCCGGCGGATTTCGCGTGGGCCTTCTGGTGCTCCAGGTGGTGGTGGCCCCTTTCAATGCCCAGGATGACCGAGCCGGCCGAGAGGAAGAGGAGCGCCTTGAAGAAGGCATGCGTGATCAGGTGGAACATGCCGCCGACGAATGCGCCCATGCCCACGGCCGCGACCATGAAGCCGAGCTGGCTGATGGTCGAATAGGCCAGGACCTTCTTGATGTCATATTGTGCCACCGCGATGGTGGCGGCGAAGAGGGCGGTAATGCCGCCCACCAGCGCAACCACATTCTGCGCCTGAGGGACCAGGGTATAGAGCGGCGCGGAGCGGGCCACCAGGTACACACCTGCGGTCACCATGGTGGCCGCATGGATCAGGGCCGAGACGGGGGTCGGACCGGCCATGGCATCCGGCAGCCAGACGAATAGGGGGATCTGAGCGGACTTGCCCGCGATGCCGATGAGGAAGAATAATGTAATGAAGAGGATTGCGCCCGGATGTGCAGTCGCGATTTGGGCTGCCTGGACGAAGACGCCATCAAAGTTCAGGTCCTTGAAGAACCAGAACATGGTGAACATGGCCAGCAGGAAGCCGAAGTCGCCGATCCGGTTGGCCACCATGGCTTTCTTGGCGGCATTGGCATTGGCGGAGGAGGACCGGCCGAGGATATCCTTTTCGTACCAGAAGCCGATCAGCAGGTAAGAGCACAGTCCCACGCCTTCCCAGCCGACGAAGAGCATCAGGTAGCTGTCGCCGCTGATGAGGATCATCATCATGGCGATGAACAGGTTCATAAAGACGAAGAAACGCTGGAACCGGCCGGGGTCATTCTTGAAGCGCACATCCTCGTGCATGTAGCCGATGGCATAGATGTGGATCAGGGTGCCGACACCGGAGACGACCAGCATCATCACCACCGAAAGCGTATCCACCCGGAAATTCCAGCCGACGTTCAGGTCGCCGATATGGATCCACTCGGCCAGGGGGACGACATGGGCCTCTCCGCCGTGGGTTTGCAGGAGCACCGCCATGAGGACCGCCACGACGAAGGCCAGCCCTGAAGCCGCACTGGCGACAATACCGATGGCTTTCTCGCTCATGCGCTTGCCGAAGATGATGTTGATCAGCAAGCCGATGACCGGCAAAAAGACGATGAGGGGGACAAGGGAGAACAAAGCCGTGGTATCCATCATCATCCTTTCAGACCGCTCATCAAATCCACATCGATGCTGTGCTTGTTGCGGAAGATGATGACAATGAGCGCCAGGCCTACGGCTACTTCCGCGGCTGCCACGGTCATCACGAAGAGGACGATGATCTGACCGTTGAGCGAGTTCATATTGCGGGCAAAGGCGACGAAGGCAAGGTTGGCCGAATTCAGCATCAGCTCGATGGACATGAACATGACCAGCGGGTTGCGGCGGATCAGCACCCCCAGGGCGCCCATGATGAAGAGCAGGGCAGAAACCCCCAGGTAATAAGAGAGAGGAACGGAACCGGGCATCAGGCCTCTTCTCCTTTCACTTTTTTCGTCAGGACGATGGTGCCGACCATGGCGACCAACAGCACGATGGAAGTCACTTCGAACGGCAGCAGGTACTGGTTGAAGAGCAGTGTGGCAAAGTCCTGCATCGATTGAACGGAGTTGACAGCCGCGTCCGGATTGCCCAGGTTGGCAGCCAGTCGAAGCCGTTGGAAGAGCAGAAGTCCGGATTCCCCGAACAAGAGCACCGCCAGGCCGATGGCCGTGGGACGCTGCCAGGGCAGTACGTAGGTGCGGGGAAGCTTTTCGCCGCCGAGCAGCATGATGACGAAGACGAAAAGCACCATGATGGCCCCGGCGTAAACGGCTACCTGGGCGATGGCGATAAAGGGCGCACCCAGGAGCAGGTAAAAGATCGCCACCGTGGCAAAATTCAGGACAAGGAAAAGGGCTGCATAGACAGCATTGCGGCTGACCAGCAGCCCGGCTGCCGAGGCGACTGCCACGACGGCGAGGACGATAAAGAGGAGAAGTGTCAGGTTCATGGGCTCCCTAATCCTGCGGGTCTTTCATCTCGGGGACCGAGCGGGTGTAGCGTCCGGGTTCGGTTTTCTGAGGCGTGGGTTGTCCGCCCTCGGGGACCCGGTCGATCAGCATATCCTTGTTATAAATGGCGGCCCGCCGGTCGAGGAAGGAAAGCTCGTAGTTGTCTTCCAGGACAATGGCTTCGGTGGGGCAGGCGTCTTCGCAAAATCCGCAATAGATGCAGCGGAGCATGTTGATCTCATAGGTGCTGGCGTAGCGCTCGCCGGGTGAAAAGCGTTTTTCGTCGGTGTTTTCGGAGGCTTCGACGAAGATCGCATCCGCCGGGCAGGCGGCCGCACAGAGGGAGCAGCCAATGCATTTTTCCAATCCGTTTTCATAGCGCTTGAGGGCATGCCGGCCGCGGAAGCGGGTTTTCACCGGTTTCTTTTCTTCCGGATATTGAACGGTGACTTTCTTCTCGAAAAGGTATTTAAGCGTGGTCCACAGACCCACGCCCTAATTCAACGATAGGTTCAACGACGCGCATAATCTTTTCTCCTTAAAGCGCGGTCAATTGCGGCAACTGCAATAAACCCTACCAGTAAAGAGCCCACTGGAATGATCAAGATCAGTGGATTGTTGAAATTATTATTTGCCAGGATGAGCCCCACGGCGGTAATAAAGACCAATGCCAGGGAAACCGGCAGAAGGATCTTCCAACCGAAGGCCATCAGGCGGTCATAGCGGATACGCGGGAAGGTGGCCCGCACCCAGATCATCCCAAAGAGGATGATGGCGATCTTGATCACCAGGTAGATCGGGCCCAGCCAGGGGACTTTATCCAGGAACGGACCGTAATATCCACCCAGGAAAAGGGTGGCCATGATGGCGCTGACGGCGATCATCTTGGTGTATTCGGCCATGAAGAGCAGGGCAAATTTCATGCCCGAGTATTCGGTATGGTAACCGGCGGTCAATTCCTGCTCGGCTTCCGGCATATCGAAGGGAGCCCGGTTCACTTCTGCCAGGGTGGCGATGAAGAAGATGACCGCCCCCACCGGCTGGAGGAAAATGAACCATTTCGGGATGAACAACCAGGCGCCGGACTGACTATTGACGATATCCAGCATCCGCATGGAACCGGCCAGGAGGACTGCTGAAACGAAGGTCAATGCCAGGGTGATCTCATAGCTGATCATCTGGGCGGTGGAGCGTAACCCGCCCAGCATGGCGTACTTGTTGTTGGACGACCAACCCGCCAGGACGATGCCGTAGACGGAAATGGAAGCCACTGCCATGATGTAGAGCACGCCGATATTGATATCGGCAATATACAGGTCGACGTGGTATCCGAAGATGTCGAAACTCGGCCCAAACGGCACGACTGCAGTAATGACTACTGCCGGGACCACCGTAATGACCGGGGCCAGCAGGAAGATGAGCTTGTCGGCATTCGCAGGGGTGAGTTCCTCTTTGAAGATAAGCTTTACCGCGTCCGCGATGGGCTGGAGGAGACCCCACGGCCCGGCCCGGTTGGGGCCGATGCGGGACTGCATCCAGGCCAGCACTTTCCGCTCGTAGAGGGTCAGGTAGGCAAAACCGCCCAGCAGGATCATCGTCCAGATGAACCCTTTGATAAGCCACGTGATTACATTGGGTAAAGTCATTGGCGGCCTTCCTGTTTGACTGGATTGACCGAGATGGCGGCAGGCCCGTGGATGGGTATTCCCATGCTGCGGGGCACCAATCCCACCGAGGCCGGGACGGCCTTGTCCAGGACGACCTTGAGAGTCGTCTCGAAGCCATCGAGCTGGATTTCAGCCGAGTCCTGCAGGCCCAGCTTTTTGGCCGTATCCGGATGGACTCGCAGAGTCGCTTCGCCGATGTGCGCCGCCAGCAGGGCGGTGGTCCGGACGGTGATGCCCAGGTCATACAGGCGGGTGATGGGAACGGCAATGAACTGGGATTCATCCGGGTGGAGAGCCTTTTCGTTTGTCTCCTTCCCGTAGGCTAATGGAGTTAACGGAGCAAGCGGCAGGGGAACGCCCAGGCCCTGCTTGTTCTCATAAGTGGTGCCGCCATAATAGAGGTCGCCCCGGCCCACGATCGGCCACTGGTCGGTGACTTCGGCCAGTTTGAGGAAGGACAGGCCGGAAAACACGGGGATGGAGGCGGACAGCTTGTCCATCACCAGGGAAGCCGCATGGCCTTCCATTTCGATGCCGAGCTCGAGGGCAATGGCGGAGGTAATGGAGAAATCCGCGCCGCTTTCTCCGCGGGGCGGGATGGCCGGATAAAAGCGTTGGACCCGCCGCTCGGCGGAGGTGAAGGAACCTTCCCGTTCGGTATAAGCCTGGGCCGGCAAAACCACGTCCGCCATTTTGGCCGTTTCGGTCAGGAAGAGTTCCTGGACGATCACGGATTTGGCGCCCCGGAGGGCTTCCGCCAGCTTGGGGTCGTCTCCGGCCGGGTCGGCCGCGACAATATAGACGGTCTTATCCTTGAAAGCAGCGGCCAGATCCGCCACGGGCTTGAAACCCAATTCCCAGGCGCCCTGGTCGTTCGCCCGCGGCCATACGCCGACCAGACCATTGTTGGGCTTGCCGGTATGGTTGGTTTCGTTGAGCAAACCGGCACAGGCGGCTGCCAGGGCCGTGGAACTTTCCAGGCCGAGGCCTTCGCTGCCAAAGAAGACCAGCAGGTTCTCGGCCGAGCGGATCGCCTCGGCGGCGGCTTTGGCGGGTTCGGATTTCAACAAACCCCGCAGAGTGGCGGCTTCATCGCCGTAGGCATAGCGGACGACGTGGGCCGCATATTGTTCGAGCTTGGTCTCGCGAGGGTTGGCCACGATCAGGGTGGCTCCCCGCTTGACGGCTTGCTTGATGCGCAGGTACCAGAGGGGCCCCTCGTTATACAGGTCCGAGGCAGCCACCAAAATGACGCTGCCTTTACCCATGGAGCCGATGTTCGTCCCGGGGGTAACGCCGGCCCGCAGGGTCTCTTCGCCGCCGCCCATATCGGTATACAGGACGGTCTCGCCGCCGAGCCCTTCGGCCAGTTTTTTCAGGTTGAAAAGGTCTTCATTAGAGAGACGACCGCCTGCCAGGATGAGCGCATCCTTTTTGGCTTCGCCCAATTTCCCGGCAGCCATTTCAACGGCTTCCGACCAGGAAGTGGGAGACAGTTCGCTGCCTTTTTTGACGAGGGGATGCTCCAGCCGGTTGGTGTCGAGGCTGAATTGGTAGGCAAAGCGGCCCTTATCGCAGATCCAGATCTCGTTGACGGCTTCGTTCTGGCGGGGCATGACCCGTTTGATGACCACTTTGCCGTTCGACATGGCTTCGCGGCGGGTATTGAAGACAATGTTGCAGCCCACCGGGCATTGCTGGCAGACCGAGGCGGCCACCTTCATTTCCCAGGGGCGGGCGGTGAAGCGGAAATCGGTGGTGGTCAAGCGCGCCGACGGGACAGATATCGGTGGTATTGCCGGAAAAGATCGAATCGAAGCCGGGGTCGGAGGTGGTAATGATCTCCATGGAGCGGCCCCGGTGGAAGAACGCCAGCACCGGCTCGCCTGCAAACTCATCCTGGAAACGGATGCAGCGGGCGCATTGGACACAGCGTTCCCGGTCGAGGACGATCAGGTCGCCCAGCGGCACTTTCTTAGCCAGGTGCATCTTCTCATCGTAGATAAAGCGGCTGTCGGCCGGCCCGAATGCCATGGTCTGGTTTTGGAGGGGGCATTCGCCGCCCTTGTCGCAGACGGGGCAGTCCAGCGGATGGGAGGTCAACAGGAATTCGAGGATGTCATGCTGGCCCGGCCCGGGCCTTATCGGAATTGGAGAGCACCACCATGCCTTCGGAGACGGGAGTGGTGCAGGAAGTCTCCAACTTCGGGCCGAACTGGATCTTCTGTTTGCCGGTATCATCCAGCACCGGTTTGCCGGTGGCCCGGTCCATCATTGGACGGCCAATTTCCACCAGGCACTGCCGGCACATGCCGACCGGTTCCATCTTGGGATGGTAGCAGAAGACCGGGATGACGATTCCGAGCATCTTGGCGGCGTTCACCACCAGCGTCCCCTCCGGAACGGTGATGGGGCTGCCGTTGATGGTCAGGGAGACTTCTTTAGGCATGGGAACCTCCTTCGCCGGAGGCGGCAAAGTCAGCCGGGAAGCGCTCGATGCCGGTGACCGGCGCCATGGTGGAGAATTCTCCCAGGGCGCACAGGCACTTGTTCTGCATTTCCTTGGCCACGGTATGGAGCAGCTCGACCGTTTCCTTGTTCATTTCCCCGGCCTCGATCCGGTCGATCAGGTGTCTCATCCAGAAGGTGCCCTCCCGGCAGGGAGTGCATTTGCCGCAGGATTCGTGGGCGAAGAAATGGATGGTCTTCTTGATGACCCAATCGATGCTGATGCTATCGTCCATGACGATCACGGAAGCCGAGCCCAGGTCGGCCCCGAGTGTGCGTACGGAGGCGTAATCCATGGGGGTGTCGAGGGCCTTGTCGTCTGCCACGATGATGGAGGATGAGGCTCCGGCGGCCATGATGGCCTTGACCGGGCGATCGTCGATGATGCCGCCGCCGTATTCATAGATCAACTGGCGGAAGGTCTTGCCGAAGGGCAGCTCGTAATTGCCCGGTTTCTTCACCCGCCCGGAGAGGCAGAAGATTTTTACGCCGGGAGTGTCGGCCGTGCCCATGGATTTGAACCAATCCGCCCCTTTTTCCACGATCATGGGCACATTGGTGAGGGTTTCCACGTTATTGATGACGGTGGGCTTGCCGAAGAGCCCCGCGGTCGCCGGGAAGGGCGGTCGCAGGCGGGGTTGGCCCAGCTTGCCCTCGATGGATTCGAGCAGGGCGCTTTCCTCTCCGCAGATATAAGCGCCGGCTCCCACGTGGGTATGGATGCGGAGCGAATAATCGGTATCGAAAAGCTTGTCTCCCAGGAACCCGGCGGCTTCCATCTCTTCGATGCAGCCGTCCAGCTTCTGGGCGATCTGCCAGAATTCGCCGCGCAGGTAGACATAACCCACCCGGGCCTGGACGGCGTAGCAGGCCAGCGCCACCCCTTCCAGGAACTGGTAGGGGTTGCCTTCCATGATCTCGCGGTCCTTGAACGTGCCGGGCTCGGATTCATCCGCGTTGGCGACCACGTAAGTGGGGAAGACGCCTTTCGGGATGAAGGACCATTTGACCCCGGTGGGGAAGCCCGCGCCGCCGCGGCCGCGTAAGTTGGAGGCCTTGACCACGTCGATGACTTCCTGCGGTTTCATACTCGTGACGGTCTTTTTGAATGTTTCGAAACCGCCGTTCTTTTGGTAGGTCTTCAGTTGACCGATATCGGGGATGTCGCGATGGCGGAGAAGGAGATATGCCATTACTTCACCTCCTGTCCGCTTTTCTTGAGGGTTTCAATAAGTTCCATGGTTTTATCCACGGTCATGTTTTCGTGATATTCGATGCCGGTGTTGGTCTGGATCTGGAACATGGGTGCCCGGTCGCATCCGGCCAGGCAGGTGACGGATTCGATGGTCACCAGGCCGTCTGGAGTGGTCTCGCCTACCTTGATACCCAGGTGACCGCACAGGTCCTGTAGGAATTGGTCCGCGCCGCGCATGGCGCAGGGAAGATCCGTGCAAACCTGCATGCGGTATTTGCCGGCGGCCTCGTCGTGAAAGAGGGTATAGAACCCTACCACCGAAGTCACTTCCGTGGTGGTCATGCCGAGCATTCCGGCGATCTCTGCCATGGATTCCTTGGTGATATAGCCGTCCTGGCGTTGCGCCAGGTAAAGCAAGGGCATGACCGCCGAGCGTTTTTGCTCCGGCGGATATTTGGCCAGGATTTTCTTCACTTCAGCGGGGTATTTTTCAGAAAGCATAACTCCTCACATAAGACAATTGCTTGTCAACCGCCATGACGCCAAGAACGCCAAGTATTTTCTTCAGTTCGCCGGGAATAGCCTTGGCGTTTTTGAATCCTTCTTGGCGCCTTGGTGACTTGGCGGTTTGTATTTTCATATTATCTATCCACATCTCCCAGGACGATATCCACCGAGCCGATGATGGCCACCAGGTCTGCCACGAGCACGCCCTTGGCCTGCAGGGGCATGGAGCCCAGGTTATCGAATGAAGGCGTGCGCCAGTGGATGCGGTAGGGCTTGGGGCCGCCGTCTGATTCCAGGAAGACGCCCAGTTCGCCGCGGGGGGATTCCACCGCCGCATAGACTGAGCCTTTGGGTGCCCTGAACCCCTCCGTCCACAGCTTGAAATGGTCGATGAGGGCTTCCATACTCACCCCGATCTCGGAGCGAGGCGGCGGCACGAATTTATGGTTATTGGAGCGAATCGGACCGAAGGGCAGCTTGTTGAGAGCCTGCTCGACGATCTTGAGGGATTCGCGCATCTCGGCGATGCGGATCAGGTAACGGGCGTAGACATCCCCCTCGGTACGGGTGGGGATCTCGAAATCATATTGCTCGTAGCCGGAATAAGGCCTGGCCTTGCGCAGGTCCCACTTGACCCCGCTGGCCCGCAGCATGGGCCCGGTCACGCCGAAATTCAGGCATTCCTCCGCGGTCATTTTCCCGATCCCGTAGGTGCGGTCGAGCATGAGCGGGTTGCGGGTCAGGAGGGCCTCATATTGATCGAGCCGCTTCGGGAAGGTCTTGAGGATATTCCGCACGGCGGCTTCGAACTCCACCGGCACATCCCGCCAGAGACCTCCCGGGCGGATGTAGGTGGTCATCATGCGCTGCCCCGAGACCAGTTCCAAAACATCCAGGATGTATTCGCGCTCGCGAAAACAGTACAGGAACATGGACATGGCCGCCAGGTCAAGGGCGGAGGTGCCCAACCAGACCAGGTGAGATTGATAGCGGGTGAGTTCCGTCAGGATGACCCGGATGGCCTGGGCCCGCTCGGGTACGTCCAACTCCACTAATTTTTCGACTGCCAGGCAGAAGGCCAGGTTGTTTCCGACCGTGTTCATATAGTCGAGCCGGTCAGACATGACCTCGGCCTTTTGAAAGGTCTTGGCTTCCATATTCTTTTCAACACCGGTGTGGAGAAAGCCAACGTCGGGGATGCAATTGATCACGGTCTCGCCGTCCAACTCCAGCAGCAGGCGCAGGACTCCATGAGTGGAGGGGTGCTGCGGTCCCATGTTCAGCAATACGTTCTCACCCTTGATGGCGCGGTCGGAAACCAGGTGTTTCAAATCATCAACAGTGACTTCTTGAATGTCAGGCATAAAAACCTCTCAAGAATGGGGAAGAGATTCGCCCATGCAGACAGAAATGCAGGTGGGAGTGCAGGCTTCGCGAAGCACCCCTGAAGTGTAACGGAAGGGGTTAGCCTGCCTTCCGGTTATATTAAAGTCATTCTTTTGCATACGGCTTGCGCAGGTCGATCTCATGGATATTAAAGGTGAACTCAGGTTCCTCATATCCAAGCGGGTAGTCTTTTCGAAGAGGGTGACCTTCCCAGTCGGCCGGCATAAGGATCCGGCGCAGGTCAGGATGGCCGACGCACTTGATGCCGAACATATCCCACAGCTCGCGTTCCCGCCAGATGGCGCTGCGATAAATGTGAGAAACCGTCGGGAGGGAAGGATTGATCCCCGAGACCGGCACTCTCATTGTCAGGAACAATACTTTCGAAACGGAGGTAAATTGATAGATGACGTGGAAGCGCGGCTCTTCCTGCGGCCAATAATCCACCGCGGTAAGGGTGGAGAGCAGTTCGAAGCCCAGGTCATGCAGTGTCTGGCAGGCCCGGACGACATTCTCGGCGGGAATGGTCAGGGTGGTGTCGCCGTGGAATTCCGAGACGGCCGCGCCCAGGTCCTTTACCATTTGATCGACAACAGGTTGCAAGTTTTCGTTCATAAGCACTCTTTGATTTTCCGAAACTGTAGTAACGACTTAAGTCGTTACTACGCTCTCAAGAATGGCGTTCCATTATTTTTAGGATGGATTCTCAGTTTTATCGTTAAATTTTATCGCCCTGACTTTTTCATAGAGGGTCAGGATCCCGTGGATGAGGGCTTCCGGCCGCGGTGGGCAGCCGGCTACGTAGACATCCACCGGCACGACTTCATCCACACCCTGAACGATGGCATAGTTATTGAAGACCCCACCGCAGGAAGCGCAATCTCCCATGGAAACGACCCACTTCGGATCCGGCATCTGGTCATATAACCGCCGCAGGACGGGCGCCATTTTACGGCTGACTCGCCCGGCCACGATCATCAGGTCGGATTGACGGGGGGAGGGCGCGCATCAGCTCCATCCCAAAGCGGCTCATATCGTAATGCGAGGCCTGGGCGGACATCATTTCGATGGCGCAGCAGGCCAACCCAAAGAGCATCGGCCACATGGCATTCGTGCGGGACCAGGCCACGGCCTGTTCCAAGGTGGTGGTGGCGACGCCCATATTTCCAAGTTTTGTTTCTATTCCCATTCGAGAGCTCCTTTCTTCCATGCATAAAAGTAACCAACCAGTAAAATGACAATGAACAGGAACATCTCGATCAAACCAAACAAGCCCAACTGGCGGAAAATGATCGCCCAGGGCAGGAAAAAGATGGTTTCGATATCGAATAAGATGAAGAGGACAGCGATGAGATAGAACCTGACCGGCATGCGGCGGGTGCCCGGGCCGATCGGATTCATGCCGGATTCATACGGCATGGCTTTCTTGGCGGTGTAGCGTTTTGGGCCAAAAAGCGTCCCAAGGATGATGGCGATAAACCCAATCAGGATTGCAACGAGAAAGAACGCAGCGATCGCAGCGTATTCGAGCAGCATAGGTTCTCCTAAAAGAGTAGTAACCGGACCTGATTACGGTCAGAAAGTATAACACAACAAATCTGTAATGTGAAAAAATGTGGATTTTTTCACAAAGTTTATAACAGACTTTTAAGAAAAACCCAACCGCTTGGGATTAGTTGCGTCCCCTGTTCATTGCGATAGCTCCGGTGCATTCTTTCAAAGATTTACCGCCAAGAACGCTAAGAACGCAAAGAAAGGATGAACGCGAAGATTTTTATTAAACCTTCGCTTTCATCCTTATTTCGAGGTGGTCTTTCTTTTTAATGATTAAAGTTTTTCTTGGCGCTCTTCTAACCTTGGTCGGTTAGTTTCTTATCACCTTTACCTGCTGCTCGATCCATGGATAGGTCAGGCGGATACCGTCTTCCAGGGAAAACCTGGATTTCCAGCCGATGGAATAGATGCGGTCATTGCTGAAATTCCGGGATTTCACCCCCACCGGCCCTGACACATGCTTGATCTGCACCTTTTTGCCGGCCACTTTGGCCACCGTCTCGGCCAATTCATCCACGGTCACATACTGCGGGCAGCCGATATTGGCGGCCGTATGCAGGTCCGAATGCATCAGCAGGTAGATGCCCTCGACCATATCATCCACATAAGTGTAGGAGCGGACCGCGCTGCCGTCGCCCCAAACCTCGATCGCACCGCCATCCTCGGCTTCGGCCACCTTGCGGCAGAGGGCCGCCGGGGCCTTTTCCCGACCGCCGGTCCAGGTTCCTTCCGGGCCGTAGCAGTTCTGGAAGCGGGCGATGCGCACCTGCATGCCGGTCTTGCGTTCGTAGGCCAGGGCCATCCGCTCGGAATAGAGCTTTTCCCAGCCGTATTCGTTATCCGGCATGGCCGGGAAGGCGCCGGCTTCGGTCATTTCCGGTTCGCCCAGCTCCATATCCCGGTAGACGCACACCGACGAGGAGAAAAAGTAGCGCGGCACCTTCAAATTGGCCGCGCGTGTGGGTCATGTGGATATTGATGAGGGCGCTGTTGTGCATGATCTCGCACTCGGCGGAGTGGATGAACCCCATCCCGCCCATGTCGGCCGCCAGTTGGTAGACCTCGTCGAAGGTGCCGCCCGCCAGGCTCAGGGCCGCCTGGCAGTTGGCCTCCTGGCGCAAATCCAGCAGCAGGAATTCATCCGCCTGGGTGGGGGCGTGCTCGTGCTCCTTGATGTCCACGCCGCGGACCCAATATCCCTCCCGCTTGAGTTTCTTGACCAGATGTCCGCCGATGAACCCACCGGCTCCGCAGACCAATGCTTTTTTCATGTCTTTCTCCTATAGGATTTCGTGCCTATCCTGAAATATAAATGGAAATGGGCTTCTATCAATTTCTGCCGTTTTTCTTTCCGTCGTGTCCGTCGTGTCCGTTGTGGTTAATTCTTGTCTTACTCGATTTCACGCCGAGCCAGGATCCGGACGGCTCCCTCGATGGGCGTTTCGGATACCAGGATCAGGTAGCCTCCCCCGCCCGCCCCGGATACTTTCCAGCCGAGGGCCTTCTCTCGATATTGTTCGATCAGGGCGGCCATCGCTTCATTCATCATGTGAGGGAACATGGCCACCTGGGCTTCGAATGATTTCCGGAAGGAATGCCCGAATTCTTGCAGGTCTTGCGCCATAATGGCGGCCCAGCAATTCTCGGCGGCATCGGACAGGGCCCGGGCTCCGACTGCATCGATGTTCGTATCCGCCAGCACATCGAACTCGGCTTGGCGCGGTCCCAGGGTCAGCAGGTAGAGTGAATTCTCCACAAATTGCAGCGCTTGCGGGTCCCGGACTTGGTCGATCTGAGTGGGCCAGTAGCCGCCTTCGTAATGGGCCCGGGCCAGCCCGGGGAAAACGATCCCGATGGAATCCTGCGAGCCCGAGATGATCTTCGTCCCGGGCGGATTGTCGTAGCAGAAAAGGATTTTGGCCAGCTTTTCGTAATTGCCGGTGGGGAGGCGGGTTCCCCACAGATCGATGGCCGACCGGCGGGTGCTGGAAGCCATGCCGCTGCGGTCATTGAATTCGAGGGTGGCTTCGAGAGAGATCGTGATGACCGGCCCCGGATGGAATTTCGAGACCCAGGGCTGGTCCAGCCAGCCGCCCGGCCAGGTCGATCCGGTAAGGGATCAGGGGGCGTTGCCGGCTGGCGGTGGTGGAGCGGGGCGGCAGGCCGGCATGGGGTTGCCGGTGCTGGATGACGTAGCGGATGCCCAAGTTCTTCGCATAGTTTGCGTTTTTCGAGCGTATTTCCATCTTCGTTGACCACCAGCACGTCCGGATCGGATCTCGCGCAATTCACATTCGAAATCCAGCAAACCGGAGCCGCGTGAGATGAAGGCTTTTTTCACGCACGAGACTGCCTGGATCATGAACAGGCGTTCCTGCTCATTATTGATCGGAACCCGGCCCTTGAGATCGAAAACGGTCTTATCCGATCCCAGGGCGACATAAAGATCGCCGTAATCGGCAGCTTCCTGGAAGAACTCGATATGTCCGCTGTGGAGCAGGTCGTAGCATCCGCTCACGAAGACTTTAGGGCTCATGGCGGCTCCGGGGATGGATGCATTTATTTGGATGGTGGGTCATAATGGTCACCCATAATTGTATCAGATTTGGATTTGGGCGAAACCATTGTCTAGTATGCCAAAATTTGGTTGCAAACTGAAAAATGAATGGAGTGGCGTTTTTTGCCACTCCATTCATTTTTCAGGATCTTCTCCCC
>CAWALN010000020.1:0-75160 GCA_963782935.1 uncultured Chloroflexia bacterium
GATTAGTCGACATCAACGAGATGAACGACCAGGAATTAACCATCTGGCGGAGAGAAAACATAGGGTTGATCTTTCAATCCTTTGGCCTTCTGCCGACACTGTCTGCTTATGAAAATGTGGAAATCATCCTGCGGATAAAAGGGGATGATTACAAATCGAGGCCACAAGCGAGCGCTCGAATGCCTGGATGTGGTCGGGTTGACCAATTGGCGAAACCACCGTCCATATGAGATGTCGGGCGGCCAGCAGCAGCGGGTAGCCATCGCAAGGGCATTGGCCAACCATGCCAGGTTGATCCTGGCGGATGAGCCAACGGGCGAATTGGACAGCAAGACGACCCATGAGTTATTAAGTTTCTTCCGCGAGCTGGTCGATAGAGAGAAAATAACCTTGCTGATGGTTTCCCATGACCCCCTGGTGGACCAACATGCCCATCAAGTCCTGGCTTTGAAAGACGGTAACCTGGCAGATGCAGTTAAGCCCAATATACCCGCCGAAACGCCCAATAGAAGATCCTGGAATATAAGGTGAATGATGAGACGCACAACTAGCCTGGTCCTGTTAGTGGTTTTCTTGTTGGTTTCGTGCGGAACCAAACCAAGCTCCATAAAGGGGACGCCTACATTTACTCCCACGGCAACTTTACCTGCCCCGATCTATCAGGATGCCTCCCTGCCGATCGAGGCGCGGGTGGAGGATCTGTTGATGCGGATGACTCTGGATGAGAAGATCGGTCAAATGACCCAGGTGGAGTTGGGCAGCATCCAAAAAGGGGATATCACCAATTATTTTATTGGGTCCATCTTGAGCGGAGGCGATGGCAACCCCAGCCAGAATAATCCCCAGGCCTGGCAGGATATGATCAAAGGCTTTCAGGACGAGGCCATGGCGACCCGGCTGCAGATCCCGATGATCTACGGCATCGATGCCACCCATGGAAATGGACATCTCTACGGCGGCACGATCCTGCCGCAGGAAATCGGGATGGCTGCCACGCGGGACCTGCCCCTGGTCCAAAAAATGGGAGAGGTTACCGCAGAGGAAATCCTTGCCACGGGTGTGCCGTGGACTTTTGCGCCCATCATCGCGGTCCCACAGGATATCCGCTGGGGACGCGCATATGAATCTTTCAGCGAAGATACTCAATTGGTGACGGACCTGGGTGCGGCTTATATCAAGGGCCTCCAGACTTTGCCAGAGGGTTACACAGCTTCACCCGGGCAGACTTTATTTACATTGGCCACCCCCAAGCATTTCCTCGGCGACGGTGGAACCATTTGGGGTTCCTCCCGAACCGAGGACTACATGCTCGACCAGGGTAATATGCAAGTCAGCGAAGAAGAATTGCGGAAATTATTCCTGCCTCCCTATAAGGCCGCAGTTGATTCCGGCGCGATGAGTGTCATGGCCTCTTTTAGCAGTTGGAGAGGCACGAAGATGCACGCTCAACGATATTTACTGACGGATGTGCTGAAGAATGAACTTGGGTTCAAGGGCTTTATTGTTTCCGATTGGGGCGGGATAGACCAGGTAGATAAAGATTATTACACCGCGGTTGTGACCGCGATCAATGCGGGGATCGATATGAATATGGTTCCCTACGATTATCTTAAATTCATCGGCGTGATGAAACAAGCCGTTGAAAAGAAGGATATTTCTATAGACCGGATCGATGATGCCGTTCGGCGGATCTTGCGGGCGAAGTTTGCACTGGGTTTATTTGAACACCCCGATCCCGATCCAACCTTCATGCAAACCGTCCGATCGGATGCCCATATTGCAGTGGCTCGCCAGGCTGTGCGCAGAATCGATGGTATTGCTGAAAAATGACAATTCGGCATTGCCGATCGATAAAACCGTTTCGACGGTCTTTGTCGCCGGACCGGGTGCGGACGATATCGGGATGATGTGCGGCGGCTGGACTTTGACCTGGCAGGGAAGTACCGGAGGTATCACCACCGGGACAACCATCATCAATGCGGTCCGAAGAGCCGTCGCTCCATCTACGAACGTAGAATACGAAAAGTATGGCAAGTTCAACGGGCACGCAGATGTAGGGATCGTGGTGGTGGGGGAGACGCCGTATGCGGAAGGGCTGGGCGACAAGGCCGACCTGTCCCTATCAGATGCGGATGTGCAATTGATCAATAGCGTCCGTCCCGTCGGTGGACAAATTGATCGTCCTTGATCATATCCGGCCGGCCGATGGTGATCACAGATCAACTGTCGACCGCAGATGCGTGGGTGGCGGCATGGTTACCCGGTACGGAAGGAGAAGGGATCAGCGATGTATTATTCGGCGATTATCCCTTTACAGGGAAATTGCCCTATACCTGGCCCCGCTCCAACGATCAACTACCGATCAATGAGAATAACAGCATTGGGAAGACCGGCTGCGATGCGCCGCTTTTCCCATTCGGTTATGGATTGGGTGAGGCGGGCAGCACGCCCATCGTCCAACCTGAATGCTC
Organism: uncultured Chloroflexia bacterium; assembly: GCA_963782935.1. Lineage (GTDB taxonomy): Bacteria > Chloroflexota > Anaerolineae > Anaerolineales > Villigracilaceae > UBA877. The sequence continues at coordinate 2,472 of CAWALN010000020.1, forward strand.
GGATAAATAGAAGATGAATAAAAACATCTTTCACACTGGTGTAAATCTTGGGCGGCTGGCTTTCCCAATATCCGGCTTACGATTATGATCATTTTGACAATTTCATCAAGAGCTGAGGATATTCGCCGGATTGCAGATTGGGGTTGCGACCACGTCCGCCTGCCGGTCGATTATCCATTGTTGGAAATTAGAGGACCAGCCGGGCCAAGTGAATGAACGGGGGATGGAATATGTCTGGAAGGGATTGAGATGGTGTCAGGAGAATGGGATGAATGTGATCCTGGACCTGCATAAGGCTCCAGGATTTAGTTTTAATGCCTTTCAGGATGCCACCCTTTTTGAAAATGCCGCCCAACAAGAACGCTTTATCCACCTCTGGGGAAGCTTGGCAGGATCCCTTCCTGACACAAGGGATTTTGTGGCATTTGAATTGTTGAATGAAATCGTCCTGCCAGACAGCGCTCCGTGGAACCGGCTGGCCCAAAAGACGATCGACCAATTCGACCAGGTAGATCCGGAGCGTATTCTGGTCCTCGGTGGAAATTATTTTAATTCTGCCAACCAACTGGCGAACCTGAATATCCGCCCAGATCCAAACATCCTTTATACCTTCCATTTTTACGAGCCCATGGTGGTGACCCATCAGAAAGCAAAATGGGTCCCAGGGTTGTTGGATTATAATGAACGAACGGATTATCCGGGCAGCGCACCAAAGCTGGGTGAGTTCCTGGAACGCCACCCGGAGTATCAGTTTATGCTCGGCCGTTATGCAGGTAAAAACCTGGATAAAGCCTCATTATTGGTGGATATTCAGCCGGCGATTGATTTTGCCAGAAGAAAACGAAACGATAGTATATTGTGGAGAATTCGGCGTTATCGAAGGAGCTCCAATGGAAACCCGGATCAACTGGAACCGAGATCTGATCGCCATTTTGGACGATCAATAATATTGGCCGGGCGTATTGGTCGTATAAAGGCGTGGATTTCGGTCTGCTCGATCCGTCCGGGAAAATGATTAACGAACGAGTTAACCAAGATCGTTTGCGCACATTGAGGAGACATATGGAATTTGGCCATTTCGATGACGAAAAGCGCGAATATGTCATCACGGACCCTCAAACGCCTGTTAAATGGATCAATTACATCGGGACACTTTCCTTTGGGGGGTTCGTAGATCATACCGGCGGGGCGGTCATTTGCAAGGGGGATCCCACCTTTAACCGCATTACAAAATATATCCAGCAACTGCCATCATCCGAATTTAAAGGGGAAACGCTTTACCTGCGCATCCATCAGAATGAGGGTTACCGGGTCTTTTCGCCATTTTTCGTTCCTACGTTGGATCCGTATGACCGATATGAATGCCATGTGGGCTTGGGATACACTCGCATTATTTCGGAATTCCATGGATTGCGCACTGAAGTCACTATTTTCGTTCCCCTCGAAGAAACCCGGGAAGTTCGGGATATCCGGATCACAAATATATCCAATGAACCCATGGAAATCGATGCAATTCCGGTGATCGAATATACCCATCCAAATGCCTTGCAGCAGTATACCAATGCAGACTGGGTGCCACAGACAATGGTTTCGAAGGCTGAAAAGGATGGGCAATTCACGGTCATGGTCCAATATCCTTTCATGTTTCGTGACATCAAGGTGAATTATTTCACCTCCAACCAGGCGGCTGCTTCCTTCGAAACAGACCGAAAGGAATTCCTGGGAGATAACGAATATGGCAGTTGGGCCAGGCCGTATTCTCTACTATGAAAAGCGATGAATTGAAATGCACTCAATCCCTTCGGGGTGACAATATATCTGCGTTGATGCACCACCTGGGCGTGCTGAGATCCGGGAGAGACCCGCCGGTTGATCACACAACTTGGGCAGGAAGCCAGTCTTGAGGCTGCCCGGGCGGGGATTACAAAATATCGAGAACCGGAGGAAGTCGATTCGGCTTTGAGAGGATCTGCAGGATTTCTGGAGCAATTATCTATCCGGTCCTGCAGGTTCGAACGCCTGAACCAGCGATGAATTCAATGCTGAATATCCATAACCCTCACCAATGCTATATCACCAAAAACTGGTCGCGTTATTTCTCTTACTACCAATTGGGATTGGGTTCCCGCGGTATCGGTATGCGGGATAGCAACCAGGATATATTGGCCGTGCTGCCGGCTATACCGATGGAAGGAGAGGAATTCATCCGGACCTTGCTTTCATTCCAGAAACGGGACGGCTCTGCCATGCATTCATATAACCCATTGACGCTCGAAGGGAGCGTGGGGGATTCGATCGAAATGGAGGATCATCCGCATTATTACAGTGACGACCATTTCTGGTTGGTCCTCTCTGTGACGGCTTATATAAAGGAGACCGGGGTAGTTTCTTTCCTGGATGAGCCCATACCGTTCTATGATAAGGATAAACAAGGCCAACCCGTCGAAACCGGGACGGTGCTGGAACATCTAATGCGGCGGGCTTGCATTTTACCCGTTATGATATTGGCAACCATGGGCTGCCCCTGCTCGGGTTCGCGGACTGGAACGATACTGTAAATCTGCCCACCGGGGCCGAGTCGCTTTTTACCTCCCACTTATACGGGCGGGCGTTGCAGGAAATGATCGGCTTAATGCATTTCCTCGGCAACAAAAAATTGGAAGATGAGTATCTTAATGCCTATGAAGAAATGCGAGGACCGGGTGGAAAAGGTTGCCTGGGACGGTGAATGGTATGTGATGTATTTCGATCAAAATGGGAATCCCCTTGGTTCCCACAAGAACGAAAAGGGTCAAATCCATTTGAATGGGCAATCCTGGGCGGTCCTTTCCGGTTTCGCTTCGCCGGAGCGCGGCCGTAAGGCGATGGACTCGGTCGCCAAACATCTGAATACCAAATTCGGCATCAAGGTGAGCGCGCCGGGTTTTGATGGCTATGATCCTCAATATGGCGGCATTACCACCTATCCACCGGGAGCGAAGGAGAATGGCGGGATCTTTCTTCATCCCAACCCATGGGCGATGATCGCGGAGACTATTCTTGGCAATGGGGATAGGGCCTATGAATATTATGCCCAGATCAATCCGGCCGGAAAAAATGAAATAATTGATATTTATGAATGCGAGCCGTATGTTTACGCTCAGAATATCCTCAGTGACGAACACCCGAAATTTGGGCTGGCCAGAAATTCCTGGCTGTCGGGAACGGCCTCCTGGTGCTACCAGGCCGGGACACAATGGATCCTCGGAGTTCGAGCTGAATATGATGGTTTGCGGGTGGACCCTTGCATTCCCAAAGCCTGGGAAGGCTTCTCCGTGACACGCCGCTTCAGAGGCCACGAATTTAAAATCATGGTCCATAACCTCGAACACGTATCAAAAGGGGTAAGCGGTTGATGGTGGACGGCAAGGTAGCCCAGGGAAATCTCATTCCTCTGGGGCTTGAGCGGAAAAACTCATGAAGTGGAAGTGTGGCTTGGATAAAGAGGAGATAGTATGAATGAGGAGTTGATCGAGGTCCGTGAATACAGCGGGCCTGGTTACCAACCTGTAATTGATTTCCAAACCTGGCGGGTAGCAATTCTGAATTACATCGATGAAATCCACCCCGCCAAAATTAACTTCATGGAGCGCCATAACGAAACCGCTGAAGTATTTGTATTGATTAAAGGAAAAGGTATCCTTTTCCTGGGGAGAGGGACAGGACAAGTCTGGAAAAAATATATCCACAAGTGCTCGAACCTGGAAAGATATATAATGTTAAAAAAAGCGTCTGGCATACTGTCGTTCTGAGCCAGGATGGATCGGTTCTGATCGTCGAAAACCAGGATACACGGAAAGAGAATTCGGATTATGTTCCACTCAGGCCGGAACAGCAACGAGAGATTCTTGAGACCGCGCAGCAAGAGATGGCCGGGATGTGGAGTTAGCGATGGAGGAGATTACCTTTTCTTTCTTTGATCGAGGCAAGGATGTGCCGAATCATATCCAGGCCCTGGTAGAGCAGTTTGAGAAAGACCAAGGTATTCGAGTCCGGCTGGAGGTCATCCCCTGGTCGATGGGGTGGGCAAGGATGGTGGAAGTCGCGTTATATCACAGCGGCCCCGACGTATCCGAGATCGGAAACACCTGGGCGGGGGATTTGACAAGAATGGAAGCGTTGCGTCCATTCCGGCAGGAAGAAATTGAATCCATTGTGGGAAAAGATAGTTTTTTTGAAAGTGTCTGGGATAGCGTCGGCAAAACAAAGGAAGATCCTGCTTCTGTATATTCAATACCATGGTCAGCGGACGTGCGGTCGGTATTCTACCGCCGCGATTCCCTTAAGAAAGCGGATGTGGATGAGACAACGGCATTCGAAGATGTCGATAGTTTTGAACAGATGTTGGCAACCCTTAAGGCCAGGCGTCTTCCAATCCCATTGGCGCTTCCCACCCAACGGACAAGCCTGACCATCCATAATGTAGCCACATGGATATGGGGTTCAGGCGGTACTTTATTGAGTCCGGACAACCTGAGTATTACTTTTGATGAACCCAACTCCCTTCATGGGGTGAATGAGTATTTTGGACTAAGTCGTTACCTGGGTGAGGCGGCTTATATCATGAGCGATTATGATGCTTATGAGCTTTATTATTCAGGAAAAGCCGCAGTCGTCCTGGGAGGCTATTGGATTCTGCACAGCACCGCCCTGGCAGAGGAAGTACGCAATAATTTGGGCGTGCAGTCCATGCCGGGAACCCCATTCGTGGGGGGCAACCACCTGGTTTTATGGAACCATACCAGGCATGAGATGGCGGCATTAAAATTCATCCAGTATTTGCAAAGTGAAGCGGCAGGCCGGTTGATCTATCCACAATTTGGCTTACCCGTCCGTAAACGGGAATGGGCCAATCCTCCGTTCGACTACAGAACAATATCAGGTTTTAATGAAAGCTGTTCAAAACGGGCGCGGATTTCCCACCGGCCAGCTATGGGGCCTGGTGGAGAAACGCTTGACCGACGTAATGGCTGATATTTGGGCCGGCATTTTGAGAAACCCTGACGTGGAAACCGAGAAGATCATCGAGAGCCAACTCAAAGGATTGGCCAACCGGTTGCGGTTGACAATCGGGAATAATTCTGTATAGCAGGCCGGAACGAGGATCAATACATGGAAGAAATCGTCTTTTCCATCGGGAACCACGGCGTTACCGGGATGGAGAACCTTAAGAAATTGGTAGATCTATTCGAGCGAAAACATGGGATCCATGTGCGGCTCGATATAATTCCGAATCTCCCATTTAAGATGGTCCAGCCTGGTGGAGGCGGCTTTGTATCACAACGGGCCGGACGTTTCTGAAGTTGGAAATAGTTGGGTGGGAGACCTGGTCAGGATGGAGGCTTTGCGCCCCTTCCAACCCTGTGAAGTGGACGAAATAATCGGAGGGACTGACTATTTTGAAGCGGTCTGGAAAAGTAGTATCCGGGAATACGAAGGTAAAAAATCCGTATTTTCCATTCCCTGGTCTACTCGATTCCCGGGCGGTTTTTTACCGCCGGGACCTGCTAAAAGAGAACGGCATAGACGAGAAATACAGCGTTTGATAACTTTGCCCACCTGGAGGCAACTTTATCAACCCTGGCTGAAGTAAGTAATTCCATGCCGCTGGCCTTGCCCACCCGGCGTTCCAATATGACCCTCCATTGCATCGCCTCATGGGTGTGGGGAGCCGGGGGTGATTTTTTGAATCCGGAGGGCACCAACCTGGCCTTTGATCAGACAGAAGCTTTGGAAGGCTGCAAAGCTTATTATAAGTTGACCCGATTCTTGAGCCCCGAGGCCCATAATATGGAAGAGTATGAATCGGACGACGCTTTTGATTCAGGGAAGGCGGCGGTTCTGTTGAGCGGTTTTTGGATCCCTTCCAACGACCTTGCGCCAGTCGTGAGGGCCAACCTGGGAGCCACTCCCATGCCTGGGATCCCATTTGTGGGAGGCTCACATCTTGTGATCTGGCGGCATTCCCGGCATGAACAGGCTGCGCGGGAATTAATCAAATTCTTTCACTCGGAAGAAGCTGTCCAGTATCTTTATCCATGGTTTGGGCTTCCCATAAGCGAAAATGGTTGGCTAAGGCCTCCGTTTGATTCTGAGGTCTACCAGACTTTTCGAACTGCGATCCGAAGGGGACGAAGTTTTCCGACTGTTGAACTATGGGGGCTGGTGGAAAAGCGCCTTACGGATACACTGGCGGATATTTGGACTGAAATCTTGAAGAATGGGGATTCCGATTCGGATACAATTGTGGAATCCCACCTGATTGGATTGGCCCGCCGGCTCCAGCTTACATTAGAACTCTAGATCAATCCCATCCATAACAGCTTTAGGTTGGTAATATCTAAAGACTGGAATAAGAATTCAATTCCGACAGGTATTTATGCCCGGATCACAAGGTGCAAGTATTCATATTACAGGTATAGTCCAGGGAGTGGGTTTTCGCCCATTCGTTTACGGGTTAGCCAAACGATTCCATTTGAGCGGTTGGGTCCGGAATACCTCTGCGGGCGTGGATATTGAGGTGGATGGGGAAAAAGAAGCCATCCCGGCCTTTATTGGTTCTCTCGGAGCGAACTGCCGCCTTTGGCGCGGATCGACTCCTTTGATGTCAAGTTAGGTGCCGCTTCCATGGCTTCACAGAATTCGAGATAGTCCCTTCTGAGGCCATCCGACGGCGCCTTTCAACCGATCTCTCCGGATGTATCCACCTGCTCCGATTGCCTGAATGATCTATCTTGATCCCTCCAACCGGCGTTACCTTTATCCGTTTACGAATTGCACAAACTGCGGGCCGCGCTTTACCATCATTACAGACATTCCATATGACCGGCCAAATACCACTATGGCCTCTTTCGAAATGTGCGAGTTTTGCCGGAGCGAATATGAAGATCCACTCAACCGGCGATTTCCACGCCCAACCCGTAGCTTGCCCGGTGTGCGGCCCGCAAGTATGGTTGGAGGATGCCCAGGGCCATCAGATGGCAGGGCCGGCTGAGGCGATACCCCTTGCCCAGAAGTTGTTGGCTGAAGGGAAAATCCTTGCCATCAAAGGATTGGGAGGTTTTCACCTGGCTTGCGATGCGACCAATTCATTGGCTGTGGCAGAACTCCGGCGGCGAAAATTACGGGTAGATAAGCCTTTTGCGTTGATGATGGCAAACATGGAAGAGATCGAGAGGAATTGCATGGTCAGCCCGGGGGAAGCCGACTTGCTACAATCGCACCAACGTCCGATCATATTATTGAGAGCACAGCCCGGTTCATCCATTGCCCAGGAAGTGGCGCCCGGGCAACTCGACTCTTGGAGTCATGTTGCCTTACACCCCCTTGCATTATTTGTTATTCCATTCCTTCGATCCTCGAGAATCCGAATAAGATACCGCAGGCGCTGGTCATGACCAGCGGCAACCTTTCTGAAGAGCCGATCGCAACCGATAATGATGAAGCCCGGCAGCGGCTGGCGTCTCTGGCAGATGCTTTCTTGATGCATAACCGGGATATCCATATCCGTTGCGACGATTCGGTTGCGCGGATGGTGGAAGATCGAAATTCAAAAGAGGTGAAGGATTTCCGGTCGGCCAATCACAAAGCCGGGAAATATATTTCTTGCGCCGGTCCAGAGGTTATGCGCCTGACTTAATTCCGCTTCCTTTTTCCTGCTCCATCCGTCCTGGCTACCGGACCAGAGCTGAAAAACACTTTTTGTCTCACCCGGGATCAATATGGATTCGTCAGCCAGCATATCGGGGATATGGAGAATTATGAGACCCTGCGGTCTTTGGAGGAGGGCATAGATCATTACGAGCGCTTGTTTCGAATCCATCCTGAAGCCATTGCACACGACTTGCATCCCAATTATTTGACCACCCGTTATGCCCTTCAACGCTCCCAGGGGGAGGGCATCCCTGGAATAGCCGTGCAGCATCATCACGCTCATGTCGCTTCATGCATGGCAGATAATGGGTTGGATGGAAGCCATCCTGTTATCGGCCTGGCCTTTGATGGAACCGGTTATGGTACCGATGGGGCCATCTGGGGCGGAGAGGTGCTGGTGGCAGACTACAAGGAATTCAAGCGATCCTTCCACCTGGCTTATTTTCCATTGCCAGGCGGAGATGCAGCTATCCGTCGGCCGGCTCGCACTGCTCTGGCCTTGCTTTGGTCATTGAATATGGAATGGGAAGATTGGCTTGAGCCGGCCACCGATCTATGCTTTGAAGAACGTCAGGCTTTAAGAATTCAATTGGAGCGGAAGCTTGAATACGGTGCAGACTTCCAGCCTGGGACGTTTATTCGATGCTGCAGCCGCGCTGGCAGGGGGCCGCCAGAAGGTGAATTACGAAGCCCAGGCTGCGATAGAATTTGAGTCCGCCCTGGATCCGGATGAACATGGAGAATATCCTTTTGAAATAAGGGATGGAGTGATCTACCCGACAGAATGCATCCAATCTATCGTAGCAGATATCCATAAAGGTATTTCCTTGCCTGTTATCTCTGCCCGCTTCCATAATGGAGTAGCCGAATTAACCCGGAATGTTTGCAAAGAGATCCGCAACCAGACCGGAATAAATGAAATAGCCCTTAGCGGTGGAATTTGGCAGAATATGGCTTTGTTGAGCGAATCTCTGCGACGCCTGGAGAGAGATGGATATATAATATATAGACACCACCAGGTTCCGACGAATGACGGAGGACTTTCACTGGGGCAAGCCTTGGTGGCTGCAGCACAGCTATCCTGAATTTTCATGGCTTATTATGAAACTAATATCCACAATATTCCGATTCAATATACAATAAAATTGATATGGTAAAAATCTTATTAGTCGAAGACGATGCTCCTTTGCTGGAAGTCCTGCAGAGCATTCTGGAAGCGGAAGGATACGAAGTTTTTCCGGCCGTAAACGGGTTGCAAGCACTCGACTTGTTCAAATCCTGCCATCCAAACCTCGTTGTTTCGGATATCATGATGCCGGAAATGAACGGCTACGATCTCCTTGAGGCCATCCGGGTCTTACCGGATGGGATCACCGTGCCTTTCCTGTTTCTTAAGCGCCCGGACGGAGCGATCGGATGTGGACAGGGCCCGCTCCCTGGGTGTGGATGATTATCTTTTCAAGCCATTCGATGCGCCTGAGTTGATCAATGCCGTCCGGGCCCGATTGGACCGCCGGCGGGTGATAGAGCTCTTCGATACGCGGGTGGCGCATCTCCAGACTGTGATCATGCTGGCGAATGTTATCGAGACCCGCGATCCCTATACGGCCGGACATTTGGAGCGCGTCCGCCGGTTGGCGCTGAACCTTTCCTTCGTGTTGAACTGGAATACTGAAGATATTGCCATCCTTGAATTGGGTGCGATTCTCCATGATATAGGAAAGATCGTAGTTCCAAGCCAGGTGTTGAAGAAAACCGGACCACTCGATAAGGAAGAATGGAAATTAATGCGCCAACATCCGGTGGCGGGGGCGAAAATGCTGGAAGGCGTCGATCATCTGAGGGCGGCCGTGCCCTATGTGCTTTACCATCATGAATGGTGGAATGGGAGCGGGTACCCCATGGGGCTTAAGGAATTGAAAATCCCACGGGAAGGGCGTTTGCTGGCCATTGTGGATGCGTTCGATGCAATGACTACCAACCGGCCTTATCACAGCAGCATGCCGGCCTCAGATGCCCTGGAGGAACTCTCACGCTACAGGGGCATTTACTTCGATCCTGAAATGGTGGATGCGTTCCTCCAGACTTACAAACTATAGAATAACCGCCTGGCGTCACCGAATTTGACAACAGGCGGTTATTTGATTTAAATAAAGTAATGTTATAGCTGAGAGCTCCTTTAGCGGCTCTGATCGCGTTCTCTTTCGCGTTCGGCATCCCTTTTCGCAATCGATTCCCTCTTATCATACAGCTTCTTCCCCTTGGCAATGGCTATTTCGAGTTTGGCCCGGCCGTCTTTGAGATAGACCCGAGTGGGCACAATGGTGACCCCTTTTTGGCGGACGGCATTCCATAGTTCACGGATCTCTTTCTTATGGAGAAGGAGGCGGCGGGGTCGTTTTGGATCATGGTTGAACCGGTTCGCCTGAATATAGGGAGCCACATGGGCGTCCACCAACCAGGCTTCTTTTTCATCGGCGCGAACATACGCCTCGGCAAGGCTGATCTGGCCGGCGCGGATTGATTTTATCTCGCTGCCTTTAAGAGAAATCCCGGCCTCGAAACGCTCGAGGAGGAAATATTCGAATCCGGCTTTCTTATTGGTGGATACCACTTTAACATTTTCAGGCATATTTCACCGCTACAGGGTTGGTATTGTAACATGGGAGGCGCATGGAATTAATGGGATTGAGTAATATTTCCTTTATGTAGTTCCAGCAGTTCTTCTGCAGTCACGTTTTCCCCGGCTGGCTGTGGGTTTGATTGGACCCATTTGCGGAGAGGATCCATCCAGTGGACGAGGGCGCGGGAATCGGATGGGTAATGACTGGCCCTGGCTCCGATATTGATCCAGTTATATTCATTGAGCGCTGAATCCCAGGCTTGGAATGGTACTATATCCGGTGTCAATGAAAAAGTGGATAGTGGCGAGAAAAAGACGGGTTTCTCAGGCGGAAACCGAGATTTCATTTCGAGGAGGAATTGCAGGCTGTCTTCAGTATTAAATACCAACCAAAGGGGCAGCAAGCCTCCCGCCCGAGCCGCGGTGGCATCGAACTGGCTGAACATCTCCACCAGAACGCCTGCGGGAGTATTCCCCTGTTTTTCGATTAATCGTTGAGCCGTGAAAAATGCCAGCCTGGAGAAATCATTTGGATGGGGTAGGTGGATGCGGATAAAACGATAGCCCTCCTGCCGGCAGAATCTTTCCAGGGCTTCGCCAAGCCCGGGCTCAGAACCCCATTCGGATTCGGGGCCGTGCTCCAACGGATAGCCCTGTAATTCCCAATCAGTAAATTTCAGCCCGGCTTTGCGGGCATAAGTACGCAAGCGGTCGCTGCCGCCCAGAAATTCTTCCGCCGGGATGCCGCCCCAACCTCCGACCTGGAAGACACTGCGTGGGCCGACTCGATACCGCAGCCAGGAAGCTCCGCCTTCAAGATATACCACTGCGCCGCCCGGTTCCAGTTTTGAGCGTATGAATTCCACGTAGGCTTTGGGGAGATCAAGCAATTTGAAGCGCAGGTGGTTTACAAAACGAGTCATCCAGCCATCATGGACGGGGTCATAATGCTGGATGGTCATCAAGCCCGGATTCTCCTCGGCAATTCGAAGAGCGGCATCCAAGGATCGGTGCAAATACTCATCTACGTTACCACTCATCGAGCCATGCTTTAGTGTAACTACAAAAGTTTGTGGAAGGAACGGTCCCCCCAGGGCAAGGGAGATATAAGCCGTGGCTCCCCCGAGCGCAGCTCCCATGGTTATTGCAGGAAATTTTCCGGCGTTCTGCGTGTAGTCACTTAATCGCTCTGAAAGGATTGATGCGAATGAAAAATTGTCCAGTAATGAGGGTGAAATACCGGAAATGGATTTCGAACCGGCTGATCACAAAGCGACCAATTCCCTGTGGGAGTACGCCCAGGCCGTTTAAAAGGGCTCTTTGCCACCCTTTGATCATATAATTATCACAATATGCACCTCTCAGGCCGGCTGCGACTGACCGTGTTACTATGGGAGATGAACTTTCGGGGGATTCAATAGAGACCATAATTATCCTTTCAGTGGGTATAATCATTTTATATTAAATTGGGAAATGAGAATAGTATGTTATGGGTTACTCGTTATTGCGGAAGATGAAGAAAATATCGAAGCACAATTCGAGGTGTATGATGCGTTATATGCCTGATGCCGACTTTAAGTGGTGAAAGGATAAGATTTGAACGACGCCCCGGCCGCTCGAAAAGATATCCGCCTTTTATTTGCCACCCGCATAATCCGCCTATTTTGTTACGGATTTCTTTCGGTTGTTCTGGCCCTTTATTTAATCCAGATTGGCCTGAGCGAGAAACTGGTCGGGTTGTTATTTACGTTGACCCTGGCAGGGGATGCGGCCATTTCCCTGTGGCTGACCACTTCGGCGGACCGGTTTGGGCGGCGGCGAACTCTGGTGATTGGGGGGGGGTTGATGGCCGGGGCAGGGATCGTATTTGTGATCACCCGTAATCCGATCCTTTTGGCTCTGGCGGCCATTATTGGAGTGATCAGTCCCAGCGGGAATGAAATCGGCCCATTCTTATCCGTCGAACAGGCTTCCCTTACTGTCCTCATCCAGGAAAGACAACGAACTCAAGTGTTTGCCTGGTATGCCCTGGCCGGTTCCCTGGCTACTGCCACGGGAGCTTTATCGGGTGGTTGGCTGGTACAGGGTTTGCAGGGGATTGGTTTCTCGAGCCTGGCGGCGTATAAAGTTCTATTGGCGGGATATGGGCTAGGCGGAGCAGTTCTCATTGCATTGTTCATGTTTCTTTCTCCGGCGATAGAGCTCTCCCTGTCGGAAAATACACAACCCCAAAAGCTTTTCCTGGGGCTGCATCGTTCCCGCTCGGTGGTCATGCGTTTGAGCGGCTTGTTTGCCCTGGATGCCTTCGCTGGGGCGCTCATCGTCCAAAGTCTGCTGGCTTATTGGTTTCATACCCGCTTCGGAATAGACACCGGAGTTTTAGGCAGCATCTTTTTCGGAGCGAATATCCTGGCGGGTTTTTCCGCGCTATTTGCAGTCCGAATTGCGAAGCGCTTCGGATTGATCCGGACGATGGTGTTCACTCATATACCCTCCAATATCCTGCTTATCCTTGTCCCGTTGATGCCTACCTTACCGTGGGCGATTGGTGTACTATTGGCTCGGTTCAGTATTTCTCAAATGGATGTACCCACCCGCCAATCGTATACGATGGCAGTGGTTGCGCCGGACGAACGCTCGGCCGCCTCGGGGATCACTACCATCGCCCGTTCCATCGGGGCGGCAATTTCACCTTCCCTGGCCGGTCTTTTGATGGCGGTTCCGGCTTTATTCAGCTTTCCCTTTTTTCTATCCGGCGGGCTTAAAATCGTGTATGATTTGTTATTGTTCAATTCATTCCGGGGGTTGAAACCGCCGGAGGAAAAAGGTCGAGGTTAATAATGGATATTTCATTGGCTCTGGGAGGAGGCGGTTCGCGCGGATACGCCCACATCGGCGTTATCCGGCGATTGATAAATGAAGGCTATCGGATCCGGGCCGTAGCAGGTACGAGTGCGGGTGGGATCATCGCAGCCACTTACGCTTCGGGTCGTTCTCCAGATGAAATGGAAGCCATCTTCTCGCAGTTGGACCAATCCAAGCTTTTTGCTCGCAGCGGCCACGACGGTCCGGGTATCCTGGGCCTTTCAGGGGCAACCAAGGAACTTGAGAGTCTTTTTGGAGACATGACATTTGCAGATTTGAAAATCCCATGTGGAGTAGTGGCAGTCAATATTAATGCGGGTACCGAAGTTCACCTGGCTCAGGGCCGGATCGTGGATGCGTTGTTGGCCACCAGCGCCGTCCCGGGCATCTTTCCACCCAAGTATTTTGGAGAGATCCAGTTGGTGGATGGCGCGGTGCTTAATCCAGTTCCGGTTACCCTGGCGAGAGTGTTGGCGCCAAGGCTGCCGGTCGTCGCAGTAGTTTTGGAAGGAGTGGTCGAGGTATCTGCCGGCGGGTTGCCTTCATTTCCGCTGCCTTTGCCCGTTCCACTGCCGTTGGTTCAGACGATCACCCGCACAAGAATTGCTCAAGCGTTTAATATATTCCTCAAATCGGTGGATTTGGGCAGCCGTAAATTGGCAGAATTAAGACTTCCTGGTGGATCAACCCGATGTAATCATCCGTCCGAATGTAAAAGGGATCGGCTTACTTGACCCTGTGAATATACATAAAGTTGTCTATAGTGGAGAAGCCGCAACAGAGTTGGTTCTGCCTGAGTTAAAAAAAGCAGCCGCCTGGACAAATCGAATGCGCCAATTAATGTTCCCGCGCCGGATCCAGAATGACACGTGACCTTCGTAAATACGCCCGTCAGACCAATGTCCGCCTGGTGGCCGGCGCCTTGTTGCTGTTGTTCATCGTCGGGGATGGATTGATCTATTTCATATATGGAAAGGGAGCAGCCTTATTCGGTTTATTATGCATCCTCACGGGGATGGTCCCGATCGTACTAACAGCCTGCGTCCTTTTATTAGTGGAATGGGCTCGAAAAAGGATGGATCATGATTGAACCCCAACTCATGACGTCTGATGGTTGGACTTTCCGTTGGCTGCCGGCTCGAAAAAAGCCGGCCCGATTGCTCATCCTTGTGCATGGTTTGACCGGGGATGAAAACTCGATGTGGATGCTCGTTCAACATTTTCCCTTAACTTATTCGATTATGGCTCCCCGGGCGCCGTATCCTGCTGAGGATATTGGCTATACCTGGCGGAAGGAAGGTTCCGGCTCCAATGGTTTTCCCTCCGACGACGATTTGATCCCTGCCGAAAACGCTTTATTGGAATTCGTGGATACCTGGGGGCTTTCCAACGGGTATGAGAATGAACAATACGACTTGATAGGCTTTAGCCAGGGAGCTGCCATGGTTTATCTCTTAAGCCTGCTCCACCCCGAGCGAATCCGAAAAGTGGCCGCGCTTTCAGGTTTTATACCGCGAGGACAGGAGATAGATGATTCTGGCAAAAGCCTCGCGGGGAAAAAGATCTTTGTCGCCCATGGGCGGCAGGATGAGCTGGTCCCGGTTGAAATGGCGCGCAAATCCGTAACATTGCTCAAGGAATGGGGAGCCAGGGTCACGTATTGCGAATCGGATGCGGGTCATAAGATAAGCAGAGAATGTCTTCAATCAATGGAGAAATTCTTTGGGGAGAAGCAAGGATCCTGAGGATTTATAGTTCCGGTTGACTTACATCCATTTTACGGGTATCCTTAGCGCCATGTCTTCATATAATAAGCAATCGCTGACTCGTCGTGACTTCCTTAAGATGGCAGGAGTAGGATTGGGAGCCATGGCACTTCGTCCGAATAATTCATTCAACCGTCCCTGGCCGGCCTCAAAAGTTATTCAATTACCAGAATTCCCCCAAAACGATCTGCTGGGACGCAATTGTACTGCCGATACTAGCCTGCAATGGGGTGGTACCGTTCCGATCATGTCCCGGCCGGATGTCACCAGCGAGAAGATCAGGGATGCCCACCGGGATGAAGTATTCCCGTGGTTGCACGAATTAAGTGGAGAGACGCTGGATTACAATATTTCCAATCAGCGTTGGGTGGAGACTCCCGAGGGGTATATCCGGTCGAACACTCTTCAGCCCTGCAAAAACCTTCCCAATACACCGCTTGGATCCATGCCTGCCGGACAATCCGGTTTTTGGGCGGAAGTGACGGTTCCATACGTGGATCTAACCCTTGATAACCCTACCCCGATTTCAGGTTGGATGCGGGATCATGCTGCCTTGAATTTGACTGCCCGCCTGTATTATTCACAAGTCATGTGGATCGATGCCATTCGATCCAATGGCGATATTGTGGAATACCACGTAAATGAACGGTATGGCAACCCGGGTGACCTTTTCTGGGCGGATGGGGCTGCCTTTCGCCCATTGACCGAGGATGATATTTCCCCCATCCATCCTGAGGTGGATCCGGCTGCGAAAAAGGTTGTGGTTAATCTGAATTACCAGACATTGGCCTGTATGGAGGATAATCGCGAAGTCTATTTTTGTCGTGTCTCGACCGGCATGTCGCAAGGGTCAACACCTTTGGGCGATCATGCCGTCTGGCGAAAGCTGATCTCTGTGCGTATGTCTGCCAACACGACCGGGGCCAGCTATGATCTGCCGGGGATGTCGTGGACGACCTTCTTTGTGGGGGATGGAGTTGCGGTCCACGCGGCAACATCGCACAATGACTTTGGGACCCAACGTTCCCACGGGTGCGTCAACTGCCGCCCGGAGGATGCCAAATGGGTATTTCGTTGGTCGCTGCCATCGGTCCCGATGGAACCGGGAGATGTCACCTGGTCAGACTGGACCAAGGGCAGCACTCATGTGGATGTGATAAATTCTTTAGGATGATCGAGTTTCTGAATGCAGACACTTAATATTTCCCTGGGTTTGGCCTTTTTGGCTGGTCTGGCTTCTTTTTTATCCCCGTGCGTATTATCTCTGGTACCGGTCTACATTGGTTATTTAAGCGGGCGGGCGGTGGGGGGAGAGACCATCAGCCGGAACAGGTGGATCACCTTTTCCCATGGGCTGGCATTTGTTATTGGGTTTAGTGTAATCTTTATCTTCTTCAATATTATCGCTGCCACTTTAGGCGGTCTCTTATATAACGTCCGAACCTGGCTCGCCAAAATTGGAGGTGTGATCGTCGTCATTTTTGGTCTTCATATGATCGGAGTATTCCGGATCCCGTTCCTGGAGTATGATGTCCGCGTCCATACTCAGACGAATCCTCGCTGGGGGTACGTTTCTTCCTTCTTGCTCGGGATATTCTTTTCGGCGGGCTGGTCTCCCTGCGTGGGACCCATCCTGGGCGCAATTATGACTTTTGCAGCCAACGGCGGGTCGGTCATCCGTGGAACACTGCTGGGCACTTTTTATTCTTCCGGCCTGGCTATCCCATTCCTGCTGGCAGCTCTCGGCGTCACCTGGGTGACAACCCTCATTCGCAAGTACGGTAAGGTCATGCGGGGGGCGGAAATAGTGATGGGAGTTCTCCTGGTCATAGCCGGTGTTTTGCTCTTTTTAGGGTCGTTCAGTATAATGGCCAGTTATGTGCCTTTCTTCAATTTTGGTTTATAGAGAAAACCCATAGGCCAGACCAAGCTGAAACCAGGGAAATCCATCGATGATTACTGTGACTCTTTATACCCGCCAGGGTTGCGAGCTCTGCGATCAAGCTGAAGCAGATTTGAAGGCGCTTCAGGAAGTTGTACCTCACAAATTGGCAGTAATCGATATCGATTCTGACGCCTCCATCCGTGACTTATATGCCCTTGAAATTCCGGTCATAGAAGCCGGGCCATTTATATTGAAAGCTCCTTTTACTCGGCAACAACTCCAAATGACCCTCGGAGCTGCAGCGGACAGGCGGGATCAATTGGAACGCATTAATGATAAGGCATTTCAAGTGAACACTTCTCAAACTCAAAAAATAAACGGTTCTGACAGATTCTCTTACTGGCTTTCGAAACATTATTTAGGCTTGCTCATTTTCTTCTTGCTGTTATACGTCGGCGTTCCTTTTCTGGCCCCGGTCTTCAAGAAAGTTGGTTGGAATGGGCCAGCGGAGGTAATTTACAAAGTTTATAGCCCCTTATGCCATCAGTGGGCATTCCGTTCCTTCTTTTTGTTTGGTGAACAACCAGATTATCCGCACGCGGCGGCAAATGTGCCAGGCGCATTAAGCTTTGAACAGGTCAGCGGCATCACGGATCAAAACGATCCCACCCGCATCCAGGCTCGCCTTTTTGAAGGGAATCCGGTTTTGGGGTACAAGGTCGCATTCTGCGAGCGGGATGTGGCCATTTGGGGGGCCATGGCGTTATTTGCCATCATTTATGCGGCTACCGGCAGGCGGCTTCCCAAACTGCATTGGCTGGCCTGGTTTATCGGTGGGTTGATGCCAATAGGATTGGATGGATTTTCGCAATTGTTCAGCCAGTTCCCCAGCACTTTTATCCATTCGTTCCTACCTTATAGGGAGAGCACGCCTCTCTTGAGAGCGTTAACCGGTTTCCTTTTCGGGTTCTCCACTGCCTGGTTCATGTTCCCCTTAATCGAAGAGACGATGGTCGATACTCGCAAGCTGCTTGCCAAGAAATTTGCCATTCTGAGACCCTGATCAAAAATGCCTTTTCGGGCCAGCGGCGGGATCTGTTATTTTCAGTTTGAGCAATTTAGTGGAGATATCGTTCACGCGGTCTTTACCCGTCAAGGCGGTGTCAGCCCGGCCCCCTGGTCGGCTTTGAATGTAGGTGGAACCGTCGGGGATGAACCGGAACGAGTCCGTGAGAACCGGCGGATGGCCCTGGCTGCCCTCGGACGGTCGCCCGAGTCGGTCTATGATTCCTGGCAGGTCCATGGTGTCAATGTTGCCATTGCAGACACGCCTCGTCCGCCGGAGACTCCCCACGTCCAGGCCGATGTTATCCTGACGGACAAACCGGGGATTACACTAATGATGCGTTTTGCGGATTGTGTCCCCATTTTTCTGGAGGATCCCATCCGCCGGGTGGTCGGGATTGCACATGCAGGCTGGATGGGAACTGTTCAAGGCACAGCCAGGTCAGCCGTGGAAGCCATGCAAGCCCATTTTGGGTCGAAGCCGGCTGAGATTCAGGCTGCCATTGGCCCATCCATTGGCCCCGACCATTACCAGATCGGGCCGGATGTAATCAGCCGGGTCAGGCAGGCATTTGGTTCAGAGGCAGAAGATCTACTCGTCGTTCGGGACGGGTCTACGTACTTTGACCTGTGGAAAGCGAATACACTAATATTGCAGCGGTCAGGGGTCCGCCAGATTGAGAATGCCGGTTTGTGTACAGTTTGCCATAATGAAGATTGGTATTCTCATAGGGCCGAAAGAGGTCAGACCGGACGTTTTGGCGCCATCATCGCTTTGCAGGAATGATCATATTCTGTCGTGGTAGCGGAAAGGGATAAATGGATCGGAATGATCTTGCAGCTTCAATCAAGGAACGCTACGAACGGGTATTGAACCAGATTGCAGAAGCCCGGGCGAAGGCCGGCCCGGCATTCCGGCCTGTTCACCTGGTGACCGTGAGTAAATCCCAACCCCTGGAAGTCATTCAAGCGGCGGTTGCGGCGGGGATTACGCTGTTCGGTGAAAATTATGTTGAGGAAGCGGTTGAAAAGATTGCAGCCCTGAAGGAAACTGGTGTAGAATGGCATATGATCGGGCATGTGCAGAGCCGCAAGTCTGAGCAGGTGGCTGCCAATTTTTCCATGGTTCACTCCCTGGATAATCTCCGGCTGGCCCAACGCCTGGACCGGTTTTGCAGTGAGATGGAGAAGCCTTTACCAGTATTGCTTGAATTCAATGTCAGCGGCGAGGCCAGTAAATTCGGTATCCCGGCCTGGACCGAACAAGAATGGAATAAATTATTACCATTGCTGGAACCTATCCTGGCGTTGGCGCACCTGAATGTGCGTGGCCTGATGACCATGCCGCCCTACTTTTCGGATGCGGAAGCGACCAGGCCTTATTTCAAAAGGTTACATAGACTGCAGGAATTCTTGCAAACTAAACTGCCTGAAATAAAATGGTCGGAACTATCCATGGGCACCAGCGTGGATTACCAGGTGGCAATCCAGGAAGGTGCCACGTTTGTACGAATTGGTGAGGCGATTCTGGGGCCTCGCCTTATAAAGAGGGAGTCATGATCTTTTTCCTTGAGCGGTTGATAAACCTGATCGCGAACTTGTTGATCTTGTTGATTTTTATAAATTCGATACTTTCATTCTTCATGAGCCCTATGCATCCCGTTCGGAATACCCTGGATCGGATTGTAAATCCCATGCTTGTACCTATTCGACGGGTGGTGCCTTTGGTGGGATCATTGGACCTTAGCCCACTGATTTTAATCATCTTGATTGAAATCATTTCTTATGCTTTAATTCAGAATCCTATCCCTTCTATGAGGTGAACCATGGCAGAAAGAACTCTACATCTCCACGATGGACAAAAAGGCGCTGCCCTGGCAGTCAGAGTTACGCCACGTGCGAGCCGGAATGAGATCAGTGAAGTCCTGAGCGACGGGACTGTGAAAATCCATTTAACCGCGCCACCGGTGGATGGGAAAGCCAATGAGGCCTTGCTGAAATTTCTCTCCGGGGTTCTGAAGGTGCCTCTATCCCATTTGGATGTAGTCGCCGGCGCCAATGGTCGCGACAAGATCATTTCTGTCGTCGATATGGACGCAATTACTCTTCACAAGAAAATAGTGGAAAATATTAGCTGATTGACGATGTTTTTTGTTGCCGGATAGAATAAAAGGGACCGCTACCATCGGTAGCGGTCCCTTTTATATCCCTTCTGTGGATTTTAGAATCAGGGAACAAACCCATATAGAAGCCGATACATGCTGTAGTTTTCGTAAATGCTGCGGATGTAATTGCCTGTTTCAGAGAACCGGATGGTTTCCAGGAAAAGATCCGGATCCTCATTCGAAAGTGCCAACCAGGCTTCAGCGGAAGCGGCTCCTGCGTTATAAGCTGCCAGGGTGGCATAAAGATTACCATTAAAGCGGCTTCGATTGAGCATCAGATAACCGGTACCAAGGTTGACGCTGACGACCGGGCGATAAAGCTGGTCGGGAGTGAAATCCGGCGGCCATCCCAGGTTGTTGGCGATCTCCTCGCCGGTCGAAGGAACAATTTGCATTAATCCGCGGGCTCCAGCCGTAGACTGGACAAAGCCTTCAAAAAGACTTTCCTGACGGATCACGGAGTACATGAAGAGGGGATCAAAACTGTTTTGTTGAGCCGCAGGCAGGATGATATCCTGATAATACAACCCATAGCGGACGTGATTAAAGAATGGCGGAGCGGCTAACGTTTGGGCCTGGGTCGTTTCTCCTGCCAGTGTAAGCACTTGCCGTGCTGTAAAAATCGCAATGCGGTATAGACCCAAATCGAGTAGATAATTGGTCAATTGAAAGCATTGGGAAGGATCGTTCTGGATGGAGGATCGTAAATCCTCAAATTCCAGGCGAGCCTCGTCTTTAAATCCCATCGACCAGAACTCGGCTCCGCGGATCAGTCGTAAATCCTCGAGAAGCGAACCTGGCAGATCCAGGTTGGTATCCGCCGGCAGGTTGAACGTCACCCGCATCCACGCCTCTGCGTTACGGCGTTCGGTATCCCAATCCACTTTCAGATTTAAGGTAGGCGAGACTTCAAAAGGGGACTTGTTCTGAAGCAAATCCTGGGCTCGCAAGCTGTAATAACCGGTCGAATCGAAAGAAGCCGCTTGCTGTAACGCCGAATTGGCCGCGGACGTATTGCCGAGCATCTGCTCAATTTTCCCCACCCAGAAAGCGGCCCGGCCCTGATCATCTATGGATGAGGAAAGGAGCAAATCCCTTTGGAAGAGGATCAAAGCCTTGTCTTTCTCATTGTTTCTTAGCCGCACGATCCCGGCTTGGAAAAGCGCCTGAGGGACCAGCTCGCTTCCTGGATATTGTTCTGCCAGGCTTTCCCATACATGGGCTGCATCATCCAGCCGGCCGGCCCGCTCATAAACCCTTCCTGCGGAAAAGAGCGATTGCGGGGCAAACATAACATCCGGATCTTTGGCCGCATAATCTAATAGGGTTTGAGCTGCCTCATCATATTTATCAAGTTGAAACCATTGGGTATCCGCTTTTACTCCCCAGGCTGAATGCCAGTTGCCGTTATTGGGATACTTGTCGATAAAGGCTGTGAGTTCATCGACGCCATTCTGGTAGTTACCAAGTTTCAGGAGTGTATTGGCATGGTAAAAGGTGGCAGTCCCTTCCGTATCCAGGCCGGCAGTAATATAACGTTGAAAGGCATCTAGCGCATAGCCATATTGGCCGGCATAATAATCCACCAGACCTCTGTTCAGGTCATCGACAACCTC
Organism: uncultured Chloroflexia bacterium; assembly: GCA_963782935.1. Taxonomy (GTDB): domain Bacteria; phylum Chloroflexota; class Anaerolineae; order Anaerolineales; family Villigracilaceae; genus UBA877. Next base: position 24,149 of record CAWALN010000020.1, read on the forward strand.
GCCTGCGTTTACAAGCGCCACCAGAGCTGAATATAAGTCATATGCAAGTGGATAATTATCTACGGTATGGAGAAATCGTTCATAAGCCTTGTCAGCCTGACCCATGGCCAGGTATGCCTGGCCTGAAAGCAAATCCAACTGGGCTTTGACGTAATCATTTGTCGTGGAAGTGGCTATTTCATCGTATTTGGTGATCGCAGTCGTATTATCCCCAGATCCGGCGTAGGCCTGGGCGATCTTTATCTCGACGGCTGTGTCGTCATTGATGTGAGACGCTGCCATAGACGCCTGGTAGGCCGCAATTGCTTCAGTATAATTCTTGGCTGCAGCAAAGGCGTCCCCACGTTGTTCCTGGACATACGAGTTTAGAATATTAGGCCGCAGCGCCAGATATACCGAAAATGCCTGGGCAGCTTCGGTGTATCTTTCCAGGGTCATGTAGATTTTTCCCATCAGGAAGTAAGCCCGGGTGGCGTTCACGGTTCCGGTGAAGGTATTTGCCAGGTTCAATAGATCTTCCAATGCCTTGGCATTGTTCCCGGCCGCATATTCGACCAGCCCAAGCCCCCATAAAGCGGCTGCCTGGGTGCCGCCTTCAGTGGCCTCCGAGAGGGCGATCTGGTACTCCGACTGTGCCTGGACATAATCACCGTCAAAGAATTCCTGATCCGCCGTCTTGATCCGCACTTCTGCAGTTGGGGTGGGCAAGGGAGTGGCAGTCGGAGAAGCCGCCGGCATCTGGGTATTTCCTGGAGTCAAGGTGGGAGGCTTCGTACTCGTGGCGATGGGTGGGTTTTGAGGAGATGGCAGGTTGCAGGCACTGAGAAGCAATACCAACAGCCCGGCAATAAGTCGTTTAAGGGCCATAACAATCTTTATAATGGAGAAAAGTAAGGGTGTCAATGCTTGCAATTCTGGGTCAGGCATGTTAAACTGCAACCGTGATATGGCGCCCGCATGGGCGTCTTTTCCTGTATAACCTATGCGGACCATCTTTTGGGATTTTGAGAAGAACGAACTGTGTGCGATCGATCAACGGCTGTTACCCGTAGAGCTTAAGATCGTCTCTTTCCATTCAAGCGCTGAGGTTGCCAGGGCTATTAAGGAAATGACAGTGCGTGGAGCGCCCGCGATTGGCGCTGCGGCCGCATTTGGATTGGCGTTGGAGGCCCAGTCATCCCGGGCACTGGATAAAGACGGACTGATTGCGGATTTGGAGACTGCCGGAGTCGAATTGAAGGCGGCCCGACCGACGGCTGTAAACCTGTCCTGGGCAATTGAAAGGATTTTAGGGACCACGCGGGAAAGCTCACGCCTCTTGAGTCTGGAAGGATTACGAGAAGCGGTCCTGATTGAAGCTCAGCGCCTTGCGGATGAAGATGTTGAAATTAATAAGCGCATGGCAGAAAACGGGGCTGACCTGATCGCCGATGGGGATACGATCATTCACCATTGCAACACCGGAGCCCTGGCAGTGGTGGACTGGGGAACTGCGCTGGGAGTCATCCGGTCGGCCGTGGAACAAGGCAAGCGCGTCCATGTGCTGGTTGATGAGACTCGGCCTAGATTGCAGGGTTCCCGTTTGACGGCCTGGGAATTGGAACAGTATCATATCCCCTATGAAATAATTACCGATAATATGGCCGGCTTCTTTCTTTCCAAAGGGCAAGTCCAGAAGGTCCTCTTTGGGGCAGATCGGGTGGCGGCCAATGGAGATGTAGCCAACAAGATTGGTACATATATGCTCGCCCTGGCTGCAAGCGATACCCATGTACCTGTTTATGCGGTCGCGCCAACATCTACAATTGACCTTTCGATATCATCCGGCGATGAGATACCCATCGAAGAGCGCGACCAGGGCGAGGTCCTGGATATCCAGATCCACGGCCAGCGGGTGACTCCGCCAAACGCCAGGGCTCGCAATCCTGCATTTGATGTGACCCCTCACCGGCTGATCACTGCAATCGTTACCGAGAACGGGATTATCAAGCCGCCCTTCGAGGTAAATTTACGGAAGTACGTCCCCGCAACAGTATCCAGAGTACTGCGCAAATAACTGGACCCAACAAAGAATTTTGGAAGAAGAGGTTGAATAATGGATATTTTGCTCACCGGATCGGTAGCATTCGATTACCTGATGACTTTTCCAGGAACATTCAAGGAACAGATCCTGCCTGAGAGATTGGAGAAGATCAGCCTGTCATTCCTGGTCGATTCCATGTTCGCGCCAGTATGGAGGCATCGCTCCGAATATAGCCTATACTTTGGCGCTCCTGGGGGAGCATCCACGGGTCATGGCGACGGTGGGTGAGGATTTCAAGGAATACCGTTTGTGGCTGGAGGAGAAGGGGGTGGATACCGCACTGATGAAGGTTGTCCCGGGGATCTATACAGCTTCCTTCTTTGCGACCACCGATACTACGAATGCTCAAATTGCCACATTCTATCCGGGCGCCATGGGCGCATCTTCGTTACAGAGCCTGGAAGAGGTAATACCTCGGCCCGACCTGGTGGTGGTCTCTCCGAGCGCCCCGGATGCGATGACTAAGTTTGTCGCCGAGTGCCGCCGGTTGAAGATCCCTTATCTTTACGATCCTAGCCAGCAAATTCTCCGGTTGGAAGGAGCTGAATTGGCCAGGGATATGGATGGCGCTCATTTCCTGTTCGTCAATGATTATGAATTCGATTTGATTTGCAAGAAAACCGGTTTCAACCTTGACCAAATGCTGAAGCATGTGGATGTTATCGTCGTGACCCGCGGGAAGGACGGCTCGACCATTTACGCGGAAGGAAAGGAGTACAATATTCCGGTTGTTCCGGAGGTGTGCATCGTCGATCCAACCGGCGTTGGCGATGCTTTCCGGGGTGGCTTCCTGGCTGGCTATGCCCGCGGTTGGAGCTGGGAGCTATGCGGTCAGATCGGTTCCCTGGCAGCGACGTATTGCTTGGAACAGAAAGGCACTCAGAACCATACCTATACCCGGGCGCAATTTGTCGAACGGTTCCGTAAAACTTTCAATGATGAAGGTATATTGGATTCGATTATTTTGGAGAAGACGGAGAAAAGATGAATAATTCTGATATTAAAGATAAATCCCTGGCCGAAGGCGGCCGTCGGCGCATCGATTGGGCTGAACGTGAAATGCCGGTCCTGCGGACGATCCGGGATAGGTTTGCCAAGGAAAAACCCCTCAAGGGTATCCGTTTGTCGGCCTGCCTGCACGTGACCACCGAAACCGCTAACCTGGCCCGCACATTGACCGCCGGCGGAGCCGACCTGGTACTGACGGCTTCCAATCCATTGTCGACCCAGGATGACGTGGCGGCTGCTTTGGTGAATATTTACGAAGTGCCCACCTTTGCCATCAAGGGCGAAGATAATGTTACCTATTACAAACACATCGGCGCCGCCCTGGACCACAAACCCCATATGACCATGGACGATGGAGCCGACCTGGTGTCCACCATTCACAAGGATAGGCGCGAACTTCTCCCGGGCATCATCGGAGGCACCGAGGAAACCACCACCGGCGTCATCCGTCTGCGTGCAATGGCTGCGGATGGGATGCTGCAATTTCCCGTCATCGCCGTAAATGATGCCATGACCAAGCACTTCTTTGATAACCGCTATGGCACCGGTCAATCCACCCTGGATGGGATCATCCGTGCGACCAATGTGCTCATCGCCGGGAAGAATTTCGTGGTCTGTGGTTATGGCTGGTGTGGGCGTGGCCTGGCTTCGAGGGCTCGCGGGCACGGAGCTCTGGTTATCGTCACCGAGGTGGATCCTCTTAAGGCATTGGAAGCCGTGATGGATGGTTATCAAGTGATGCCTTTGATGGCGGCAGCCAAAATTGGGGATATCTTCTGCACCGTGACCGGCGACATCAATGTAATTGATAAGCATCATTTCGAGATCATGAAGGACGGGGCAATTGTAGCCAATTCGGGCCACTTTTAATGTCGAGATCAATATTCCGGCGCTGGCTGCCATGTCAACGGGAAAACCGAATCTTGTCCGCCCGTTTGTTGAACAATACTCCACTAAAGATGGGCGGAAGATCAATATCCTGGCGGAAGGACGGCTGATCAACCTGGCTTCGGCAGAGGGCCATCCCGCCTCGGTGATGGACATGTCCTTTGCCAACCAGGCATTGGCAGCTGAGTTCATGGTGAAGAATGCCAGTACGTTGGAGAAGCGCGTTTACGGAGTGCCGCCTGAAGTGGATGCCGAGATTGCCCGGATCAAGTTGGCTGCGATGGGTACCACAATCGACACATTGACCCCGGAACAGGTGAAATACCTCAATTCCTGGCAAGAAGGCACGTAGATTGTAAAATAGATGATGAAATAAATAGAACATAAAAGACCTCTTTTTGGAGAGGTCTTTTATGTTAATGGATCACGGTTATTGCTATCGATGCGATGAAAACTATGACCACAATGGATAAAGTGACCTGAACCATTAATAGGAGCTTTGCCCTGACAGAAAGCGCGGTGGTATCGCCCAATCCAAACTGGGTGCTGCTGCTGAATCCCAGGTATATATAATCCCATATGCCCGGTTGCCACCCTTCCCAGCCCGGCATTGCATTCAGGCGTTGAGGAAAACCAAAATCGAAACGACGGACGGTGCCATCCCGGCGGGCGTCCGGTCCGCCTCCGTCGATGATCCAATACCAAATCCCGAAAAGCAAGAAATTGGCCAGCCACATTACTATAATATCTCTCAGTAAAACCCCGACACCGGCCTGGGGACGGGAGATGATTATATCGACAACCAGCCCAATCTTGGCGATGAGTTGTAACGTGACCCAGGCAAGGAAAACTATTGCGGTGATGCGGACCCATGCATTTTGCCTCGCCAGCCACAATATAAGCATGATTGTAAAAAAGAGGATAGGTAGAATGTATTCCAACCCTGAAGCGACTTTATCTAAAGCCCGTAATTGCGCGAGTGTACTGTGTCTAAGTGCAAGAGGCAGTGATAATGCATTGGAAAGTAGAAAGTCGTGGAGCGTAATGAGCGCGACCACGACGATCATCTCAAATGTAACTGCATCCAATCGCCGGCGATAAGGATGAGTGACGTTCACGTGATTTGCTCCCTGTTGTTGGAGGCGAATATATCACAAATTCGAGTCGGATTCAATCATTTTATTCAAGCTTACTACAAATCATTGATAGCATATTGTTAGCGAGAGAATAGCCATGGGAGATATTCAGGTGTTATCATCATGAGAAAATAAATCCTTGAGGTTGATTATGCTTTCAAAATTCCGCGAACCCGTGAACGGGTTGACTCACCTTGGTGGCGCTATCCTGGCCTTCTTTGGCATGATTGCGCTGCTGATAGTTGGATGGAATCCGCCGATAAAACTTATCTCGGTGATTATTTATGGGGTCAGTCTGATAGCCTTATTCCTGGCCAGCGGTATATACCATACTGTCAGGGTCACCCCTGCCATCCAAGCAATTTTGAGGAAATTCGACCATTCAGCCATATTTGTACTCATTGCCGGCACGTACACACCTTTTTGCTTGAATGCGTTCACCGGCTTTTGGCGCTGGGGTCTGTTGGCTATCATCTGGGCTATCGCCGCCATAGGCATCCTCGTCAAGATCTATTTCGCCAATGCGCCGCGTTGGCTCCATACGGGGACTTATGTAGTTATGGGGTGGTTATGCCTGCTGGCGGCTCCGCAAATGCCCTCAGTATTGTCTCCGAATGCGATCGTTTGGCTGATCCTTGGAGGCATTATCTATACCCTCGGAGCTGTTATCTATGCCACCAAGATCTTCAATTTCGTGCCAGGGAAATTCGGTTTTCATGAGATCTGGCACATTTTTGTCCTCTTGGGTGCAATGGCCCATTTTGTGGCGGTGATGAGTGTCATAACAAAGGTGGGATAACCAATATCCGATCAACCGATCATTTATCCAGGACGGACTCGATGAATTTCCCCCAGACCGGGTCTGTAAAGGGATCCCAAATTCGATAAGTATCCTGGAAGGCTTTCTCGCGTTCCCAGCCAAGCTGGAGGATGCGATAAAGCGCGACAAAAGCCGATACGCGCATATTGGCTGCGCAGTGGACCCACACTTTTTTTTCCGATTCCCTATTCATGGCAGCAAAGAACTTTTCCAGGTCTGCCCTGGTGGGATTCTCCCATATTACCGGGATGTGGACATAGTCCATCCCCTGAGAGCGGACGACTTTCTCTTCATCCGCTAGGGCGTTACTGCTGCTTGGCACGGCCAGGTTGATCACAGTCTGAATACCCGCAGCCGGAAGCAACCGAAATTGCTCCCGGGTAGGTTGCCCGCTCGTGATCAATGTTTCACTAAGAGGCAGGTAGTTATAGATATCAGTAATTTTCGGCATGGTGTTCCATCCAGCGAAATAGATTATCCATTTTTAACCACTTATTCAGGTTTTGCCAATAACTCTTTGGATGGAAAGCGGATTCGGAATGGATTTAATTGGCCATGCCAATTAAATTTAGGAAAATATCTCCCCCGCAGTGGACAAATCTGCGGGGGAGATCAGAGTTATCACTATGCCATTGATAATTGAATCCGGGATTTCTCGGCGTAATCGCTGTATCCGCCAATATATTCCTTCAGGTGGTTATTTTCCAGGGATAGGATCCGGCTGACCGTCCGGTCGAGGAAATAGCGGTCATGCGATATCACCATTACACTCCCATTAAAATCAGCCAACGCATTCTCGAGAACCTCAGCCGAGGCGATGTCCAGGTTGTTCGTCGGTTCATCCAGGAGCAGGAAATTAGCCCCTGAAAGGACCAGCAGCGCCAGCTGAAGCCGGCTTCGCTCACCGCCGGATAGATCCCCGACTTTTTGGGTGGCTTGCCGGTAGGTAAAGAGATACCGCAGCAGGAGTGCCACTGCGTTGGACTCGCTCATATTGCCGGCTCGCCGGACCGTTTCCAGCAAGGTCATATTGAAATCCAGGGTCTCGTGCTCCTGGGCGTAGTACCCGATTTTTATGCTGGGGCCAATCTTGATCTCGCCCAGTTCCGGCTGCTCTTGTCCCAGGACAAGCCGCAGCAGGACGGATTTCCCGGCGCCATTCGGACCGATCAGGCCGACCCGGTCGCCATGACGTACGAGCAGATTGGCATTCACTAAAAGGGGCCGGCCATAGGCTTTACAGATATCCTCCAATTCAAGGACCTGGTTTGATCCGCGCCACCCGTTCAATTCCAGGCCCATCTTCCTCCGTTCGAGAATTGGACGGTCTTTCCGGTCCACCTTTTCCAGGCGGGTTTCCATCGAGCGAACCCGGCTGGCGAACTTGTCGCTTACCTGTGCCCATAGGCGATAACGCTTCAGTGCCATTTCCATCCGGGCGACCGCACGCTGCTGGATCTGGTAGAGTTCTTCGGCTCGAGCCAGCCGGGCTTGTTTATCGAGAATATAGTCGGTGTAATTGCCGGCGAAGCTGGTCAGACGCCCATCTTCTATTTCGGCTATTTGGGAAACCACCGCATCCAGAAGGTAGCGATCATGGGATACCAGCACCACCGCGCCGGGGTATTCCTGGATCAAGCGCTCCAGGAAAGCCTTGGCGGGTAGATCGAGATGGTTGTCGGGCTCATCCAATAGCAATACAGAAGGTTTCTCCATCATCAAGCGAGCCAGCCCGACCAATTTCTTCTGACCGCCGCTCAAGACTCCCAGGGGTTTGTCCAGATCCTCTGGCGGCAGCCCGAGGCCCAGCAGGATCGCCCGGGTTCGCTTGGGATAGCTTTCTCCGCCCAGGCTTTCGTATTCATTGAGTAATTTGGCTTGATTTTCCAAAGTTTTTGCTAATGCAGTCGTCTTGCCGTAAATCGCAGGGTCGGCCAGGCTGTTTTCCAACCGGTCGAGTTCTGACTGGACTTCTGCGTAAGCGTGGATTACCTGCCAGGGCAAGTTCAAAGGCGCTTAGATTCTGGATCGAACTCCGGCTGCTGGGAAAGATATCCGACCGTAACCGAGCGGGCGCGGGCAATACTTCCTCCCGGTTCGGCATAATATTCGCCGGTGATTAGTTTGAAGAGTGATGATTTTCCCGCTCCATTGGGCCCGACCAGGCCAATCTTTTGATCATGCTGGATCTCCCAGGAAAGGTCCCGGAAAATGGCCTTCGAGCCGAGGATAAGGGTGAGATTTGACAGACTGATGGATATCATGGCGATGCTCCGATAACTTGCTGCAAAGTCTCGGGACTTTGCACTCCGGCTGTGGTGCCGGTAATAAAAAAAGCCGCAGGGGCAGCCTGCGGCTTGAGAAATCCTATTGGGATGAACCGATCTATGATCTCCGGGCTACAGGCGCGTCAATATAAACCCCGGCAGCATTGAAACCACTGACTACCACAAAAAGCATTGAAGTCCCACGGCTCGCGTGAATCATATCGGCGGCATTATATCATATTTAGAATTATTGGGTCTTTCACACTTCCTTTACAAGAGACTTTTAGGTGATATTAAAAGATCGTAAGGAAACTCCCATTCCTGCCGTGATTTGGGCCGTGATGCCTGAAAGGGTTTCCGGGAGGGAAAGGTTTGAACTTGGGAGGTTGGCGGAAATGTCCGGGTTGAGACGGAGGCGCCGGAATTAAGGTATTTGTGGGAGCGGGTCCATTATTAGAGGCCGGATAGATTGGGCCGGGTGTGGATGTTGATGTGGGTAAGGGTGGAACCGGATAATCGGGTGCCAGTGAGATGTCTCCTGTGGTAATTGCATTTTCGCCCCACAGCCAGCAGGTATATCCATTGGCTGTTTGGATGACCCAATAATTGGTTGGAGTATATTTCCCGACGATCGCCGCAATCTGTCCGGGAAAAAAGGCCAGCAGGATATCATAATCTGCCGAAGGCCCTCTGCGGCAATTGGTGGCGATGGTCACACTTAGGGTCGGCGGTAACGAATTACCGCTTATAGGTATCTGCGCCGGAGCCGTCACCGATGGTATGGGCGTAAAGGTGATCACCGGCTGGTACCACCGCATTGGAGTAGTTGTGGGTCTTGGTAGATCTACGCTGGTTGGGCCTCCCATGATCCCGCAGCCGGAAATAAAAAGAAAAATCAGGATAATAAGGAATATCCCAATGGTTTTCATCGACAACCTTCTTATTTTTAAGTAGTAACTACATCGACAATGTTAGATTAGGCAATTTGTCCAAAGGTAGCGATCAGAAAGCCAGATAATGCTTCTTTTCCGTTCATTTTCTTTTCCTTCGTGTAGCTTCGTGACCTCATGCACCGCAGTGTTCTTCTGCAGGGGTAGTGGTGAAGGTTTTTACCCTCATGAGCTTAAAGTAACATTGTCCAGCTACAGTAACCGTTCTATCGCCTCCAAGGTAATAAAAACCCGGATATCAAATTATATTGTAAATGGGATAAAAAATATCTAAATATAGAGATAGTACATTATGGCTATTCCAAACCCGCGCAAGAATTATGGATCATAAAATTGGCCTGCCCAAATTGGCGACAATCTGATAGAATACAGCCCGCACGCCGGAATTATCCAATCTCTAGCCAGTCCCCGGTCTCTACTTCCGGGGTTTTTCTATGATTTTGGATTGGCGATTTACGCTCCTTTGAAAACGAGTGCCATTCCATCGGGTCCACCTATAAAAGTAATAAAGTGTTGAGAGCAAAATGATTATTGAAAGAACCGATCTACGAAACATAGCCATCATCGCCCACGTCGACCACGGAAAGACCACCCTGGTTGACGGCCTCCTGCGGCAATCCCATACCTTTCGGGATAACCAACAGGTGGCCGAGCGGGTGATGGATTCGAACGACCTGGAGAGGGAACGCGGCATCACCATCCTGGCCAAGAACACTGCCATCACCATCCCTGACCCCCTTACCGGTGAAACCGTCAAGATCAACATTGTCGATACCCCCGGGCATGCCGATTTTGGAGGCGAAGTAGAACGGGTCATGAACATGGTCGATGGCGTCCTCCTGCTCGTGGATGCGGCCGAAGGCCCCATGCCGCAAACCCGTTTTGTCCTTAAAAAGGCCCTTGAAATGGGGCATAAGGCCGTGGTTGTCATTAATAAAGTGGATCGGAAGGATGCCGAGCCTGAACGAGTGGTCAACCAGACCTTTGACCTGTTTATCGAGCTTGGCGCAACCGATGAGCAAGCCGATTTCCCGATCATCTATGCCCAGGCTACTAGTGCGCAGGCTGGCCTTACTCCGGAACTTGGCCCGGACCTGCAGCCTTTATTCCAGACGATCTTGAGACATATCCCGCCGCCCAAGGTGGACCTGCAGGCTCCCCTTCAAATTCTGGTGACCACTCTGGGTTACGATGATTATCGCGGTGTTACTGCCGTGGGCAGGATCCATGCCGGTACGATCAAAGCGGGTCAGGCTTTGGCGCGCTTGAAGGTGGACGGCACGAATGTGCCCGAGCGTGCCCGTTATCTCTACGTTCATCAGGGTTTGAACAAGGTGGAGGTGGACCACGCCGAAGCCGGAGAAATTATTGCCCTGGCAGGCTTGGAAGGGATCGCCATCGGGGAGACTCTGGCGGATCCTGAGAACCCCGTCGCTTTGCCGACGATAAGGGTGGAAGAGCCGACTGTCCGGATGACATTTGGGGTCAATACTTCGCCCTTTTCCGGTCGGGAGGGAAAATGGAGCACTTCCCGCAAGCTGCGGGAGCGCTTATTCGATGAACTCCGCACCAACGTATCTTTGCGGGTACAGGAGACCGAATCGCCGGATACTTTCCTTGTTTCCGGAAGAGGCGAGCTGCACCTGGCCATCCTGGTCGAGACCATGAGACGGGAAGGCTATGAGTTCCAGGTATCCCGCCCGGAGGTGATTTTCCACCAGGCCGAGGACGGGACTCCGCTGGAACCCTTCGAGGAAGTCCATATCGAAACCAGCCCTGATACGGTTGGGGTCGTCGTTGAAATGCTCGGCGGACGGCGTGGAAAGATGATGGACATGGTTGATACCGGCCAGGGTAGTGTGAGGTTGGTGTACATAGTTCCCACGCGTGGCCTGCTGGGGTTCCGTTACCAATTCCTGACCGCCACCCGCGGAAATCGGCGTGATGAACACCCTTTTCCACGGATATGAGGAAATGGCAGGCCCGATGGCCCAGCGCTCCACCGGTTCCCTGGTGGCATGGGAAGTCGGTGATACCACCGCCTATGCATTAAAGAGTGCGGAAGACCGGGGGACTCTTTTTTACGGACCCGGAGTTGCAGTGTATGAGGGTATGGTGATAGGGGAAAATGCCCGCCCCGGTGATATCCCGATAAACGTTTGCCGCAAAAAACACCTGACCAACATGCGCTCGTCTCATGGAGATATGGAAATCCGGCTGACTCCGCCGCGCCAGATGAGCATCGATGAGGCCATCGAGTACCTCGCAGATGACGAGTTGCTGGAGGTTACGCCGCAGTCATACAGGATCCGTAAGCGGATCTTGAATACGGATGATCGAGGCAAACAGGAAAAGAAATCAAAAGTTGCGCTGGAAGAATAGAAGGATTGTTAAATTTTCAGGAGACCACCATAACTGGCGGTCTCCTGTTTTTATTAATCGGACTTATGTTGGGATCGATTAACGGGACAAAGCCCATCCACCAACGCGATAACCTTTCTCTTTATTGTTTAGGGTGGGCTTTGAAGAAATCCCAGATCATCTGGGAGGCCTGGACGACATACTGGGACGGCCAGCTATGCCCGATCCCTTTCACTGCATATAACTCCACTGCCGTATTTTGCTGGCAGGAGGAATAGGCAGTATGAGTAAAGACCGGAGTATCCTCTACTTGAGGCGAACCTGTGCAGCCGTCGAATTTTGACCAGGTAGTTATGCTTTCTTCCACGGGTGGGAAGGGCTGGCCGAAATCGGGAATGATGCCTCCGCCGCCGGGCGGGACGACGTTGTCGGTCATGCCGTGAAAATCGATCAGTGCGACCGGCTGGCCCGGCTGGCATTCATCATACACCAGCACCCCTGCCACGGGCGCGACCGCCGCAAATGTATCCGCCATATCGCACCCCAGCCGGTAGGAGAGCAAGCCGCCGTTCGAAAAACCGGAGGCGTAGATCCGCTTTGGATCGATTTGAGCCAGAGTATTCACATCGGTAATGATCTGCTGCACGAAAGCCGTCTCGTCCACCTTGTTCTGAAGGGCGTAGCCGCAGCATTTACCGGCATTCCAGGAAAGACCGCCGCTCGAACCGCTGCCATTCGGATAGACTACGATGAACCCATTGGCATCCGCCACTGCGTTCATTCCGCTGGCTTGTTGAATTAGATTGGCCGCCTCACCCAGGCCATGAAATACAAAAACGAGCGGAACCGGATCCCCTGCAAGCAAGCCTGGCGGAAGGTGAAGCAGATATGTCCTCTCCATCCCATTGATCGTCAGGCTGCGCTGAGAATCGACGGGCTGGAGGGTGGGAGGGACGGAGGTTTGGGTTGGATTGGAAGTTGGAGGGATTGGAACAACCGCAGTCGCTGTCGGTGCTCCTCCGCAGGCCGCGCCTCCAAGGAAAATGATAATTGCCAGAAATGCATAGAAGGAAAGAGTGGAGATCTTCATTACTTGCTCCCGCTGAAATGAGGTCAAGTCACTGCTTTTTTACTGGCAGGACTCTTCCATGGGTAATGGTGACCAGGTCAGAAGGTTGGCACTGGAAGACGGCGTTAGGGGTACCGGCCGCGGCCCACACCTGCGGATATTGCAGCAAATCTTCGTCGATGTATGTTTCAATCGGTTCTGGATGGCCGAAGGGAGGTACTCCGCCGATGGAAAAGCCAGTTTGTGTGCGGACAAAATCTGCGTCCGGGCGGAGGATTGGCTCTCCGGCATATTGGCCCAGCCTGGTTTCATCCACCCGATTCGATCCACTCGTTAACACCAGGATGGCCTTGCCGCTGTTTTGGGTCTTGAATACCAGCGATTTGACGATCTGGCCAAGCTGGCAGTGGACCCGGTCGGCCGCTTCCTGGGCCGTCCGGGTGCCTTCTTCGAATTCGATCACTGTGGAGGCCACGCCTGAAGCTTCCAGGCGATCCTGTATTTTTTGAGCGGATGGGCTGAGTGGTTTCAAGGGATTTCTCTCCTCGAAATCTCAAGCAAGCAAAGTTCGCAAGTGGATCCCCAGGTCCCTTAATTGGCTGAAACTGACCGGCTTTAAAAGGACAAAATCACATTGATCGCGGAATTTTTCCGCTAGCAACGAATCAAAAGTGGTCAGGATGATCTTTGCATTCTGCAAACGGCTTTGATTGCGTATATAGGCTAATATTTTGTCACCGGAAACACCCGGAAGGTATAGATCCAAAATGATGACCTCCGGTTCAAATACGGCCAGTTTGTCGAACGCTTCCAGGCCGTTGGCGGCGGTTTGGATTTCAAAACCGGCCACTTTCATTGCCTGGGTAAAAATGTCGGTCAAGAATTCATTGTCTTCGATGATAAAGGCGGCAGGTTTGTTCAAGACAGTGTCCATACTACATTCCTTATTATTCAGAAAAAGGAAGAATGACTGTAAAAGTGGTGCCTCGACCGACTTCGGTGTCCAGCTCAATTCTACCCTTCATTAATGAAGTCAACTGGTTCACTATGGATAGACCCAGACCGGACCCATCCACAATATCGGTTCTTTCTCCTTGCCGGAATGGTTCATAGATGACCTGGCGGGTTTGTTCAGAGATCCCGATCCCGCTATCGGCTACCTGCATGGCCCAATGGGTCTCATCCACCGGGTAAAGGCGGACGGTGACGTTACCCTGAGCGGTGAATTTCACGGCATTATTGACCAGGTTATATAGAATTTGTTTAAGCCAGTAAGAATCGGCGCAGATCTCTTCGGGTAGGGATTTATCGATAATTGTTTCGAACCCAATCCCCTTTTTCTTTGCCGCCAGCGCTACCAGGGAACGAATGCCTTCGGCGAGTTCGGCCGGTTTGAAGAGCCTTGGTCGAATGACGATCCGGCCGGTTTCCAACTGGGCCTGGCCAATCAAATTATTTACAAACCCCAACAGCCGGTTGGCGCTGTCGAGGATCTCCGCGGCCGCATTCTTTTGCTCGTCATTCACTTTTCCGAGCATACCTGTTTGAAGTATTTCCGCATACCCCATGATCGTCCCCAGGGGAGAACGCAGGTCATGACTGACGCTGGCAAGAAGTTGGGTCTTCATGCGGTTGGCTTCAAGGGCCTGTTCGTGAGCCTGAAGGAGTTGTTCTTCGGCTTGCTTGCGTGTGCTCACATCCTGCTTGATGGCGATGAAATGAGAAGGATGCCCGTCTTCCATCAGTGAAGTGATCGTCATTTCTTCGTGATAAAAAGATCCATCCTTCCGCCGGTTGACCAATTCGCCTTGCCAGACCTTGCCGGCCAGGATCGTCTCCCACATCGTCTTGTAAAAAACCGGTTCCTGCCGGCCCGATTTTAACAGGCCGAGCGTCTTTCCCTCCACCTCATATATTTCATACCCGGTCAGGCGGGTAAAGGCCGGATTGGCCCATTCAACCCTGCCTTGAGAATCTGTGATCACGATGCCATTCTCGGCCGCTTCAAGGGCCGTGCTTTGCAGGCGCATCTGGCCCTGGGCTTGCTTTTCGTCGGTGATGTCGAACAGGGTCACGATCTGCCCCGTAACTTCGCCGCGATGCCCCAGGATGGGAGCTATCTTAATAGTATAGGCCCGCCGGGCAGGTCCCTCTCCCAGAGTGGTCTCATGGCCTATTTCAAAAGCGGTCCCCGTCTGGGCATTCCATTCTGACCAGGAGGGGAAAAGTTGTTGGACGTCTTTCCCGACCAGATATTTGTAGCTTTGTTGAAATATCCTTTGGGCAGTCGGGTTGATCTCCAGGATCCTGCCTCTCGAATTCGTCATCAGAATGCCGTGTTGCAAGATGCTCAGGATCTGACCCTGGTCCGAAGGCAGGAGGTCCATCAAACCCAGGCGGACATAACCAATCTCAAATGCAAGGACTGTCACGATGCAGGCCAGAGGCGTCAGGTCCAGGCCCGGATGGAGGAGATAACCCATATTGCCGATCCAGGGGAGGAGAATTCCGATGAACATGAGCAGAGCCTGCGACCTGTATAGATTGGTCTTCAAGGCCGCCATTTGGGCCAGGAAGAAGGTTGATAACAAAATCAAGCTGTAGGAAAAGATGATATTGACGATATACCAGGGTCCCCGGCTTACACCCAGTGGGCCCAGCACCAGTTCTGGCATCTTGAGGCTGGACCATTGCAGGTGGTGCAGTTCATTTGTCACTGCGAAGAGGAATGTCAGGGTGGGAATGATGGTCAGCAGGATAAAGCGGTTGCGGGTAAGCCATTTCCTGCGGCCGCTGTACATCAAGGTAAAACAGAATATTGCCAGGGGAAGAAAAGGGATACCCAGGTATTCCACGCCCGACCAAAAGACTTTGGTCCCAAAATCAGCGCCGGCGATTTCCAGAATATAGCCGATTGACCAGACGGTCACGCAGGTGACTGCCCAGATTAAAAAGTTGGCCCCCACCCTTTCACGGATCACCCATAAACGGGCGATGAGGTATAACGAAATTCCAATCCCCACTCCCAGGAAGATAATGAATGGGTAATAAAGACCCGGCATCGACGCTCCCTTTTCTAACGTGTCTATACTATATCAAACAACCCAGTTTGGAGCAAGCGGATACGGATGAGTGCCGGTTATTTCAATCCAAAACCTTGTTTTTCGAGGCTGGCGCACAGGCCCGTCCGTTCCGCCTTGGAGACGCGGCGGGCGGAATGTTCCAACCAGCCGTAGGCTTCCATTTCCTCCGGTTTTCCCGGGACCGGCACCTGCCTTCCGTGGTATAGGCCGAACTCCACCATGGTCTGGTCGAATTGATGCAGGCTGTCATCCATATCGGAATTATATTTTTCCCAGTGCAAGACGGCATTTTGAGGCAGGCGTGGATGCGGATTGACCTCTTTGGCAGGCCACCCCACTGTCATCCCGACGATGGGGAAAGTCAGCCGGGGCAGTTCGAGCAGGGCGATGGTTTCGGCAAGGATATTGCGGATATAACCGATATAACAGATCCCCAGTCCAATGGATTCGGCTGCGAGGGCGGTGTTTTGAGCCGCCAGGGCGACATCCACCGAAGCCGCCAGGAAATTCTCCACATAATCAGCCACCTGGGTATAGCCGCGCAGCTCGCAGACTCTGCCCAGGCGGGCCAGGTCGGCGCACCAGACCAGGAAAACCGGGGCTTCCCGGATCTGGTATTGATTATTGGTCAATTGGGCGAATTCCTCCCTTTTCGCCGCCTCGGTTACGGCGACGACGGAATACATCTGCAGGTTGGAGGAGGTGGAGGCGCATTGCCCGGCTGCGACGATCGTTTCGACCAGGGAGGCGGGCAACGGATCGGGTTTGTAATGGCGGACGGAAGCATGCCTGTGCATCAAATCAAGAGTCGGGTTTCCCAAGGAAGCACCTCCACCAGGTTTGGCTTCCATCGTGAAATTTTGGAGAAGGTGGTTTTCATTGAGTATGGGCGGCTGCCTCGCCCATACTCAAAGAAAGGCGTTCTTCTATTTTCAGGATGGATCCTTATTGAACTGTGATCTTTATAAAGAAAGTATCCCCAAAGGGAATCCCATTAAAATCAAATGCCTGCCATTCGCTGACGTAATCGCCTGCATCCGCAGGGGCAGTGAAAAGGATCCGCAGGGTTGCCTGGGCGCCGGCGCGAGCCGGGTAAAGCGATTGTTCGGCCGCTGCTCCGAGCAGATCGCCCGAGACCAGGCGGACACGATAGCGATCATCCCAATTGCACGAACCCGAATTTTGGACCAGCCATTGTTTATCCAGGCTGCTCCCGGGGCTCACGCTGGTCCCATCCGGGATGGTCGCGTCGTTCACGAAGGCCAGCCCATTCACGCACACCGGCGTGGATGTGGGGATGACCGGTACAGGGATGAGAGTTACCGAAGTAACCTCGGGCGGGATGGGCGTTGGGGATGGAAGAGCAATGGGAGTGGGTGAGGTGGTGGCCGTCGAGGCGGTACAGGCGGCCAGGGCGAGCAGGATAAAAGAAAAGATGGATAGAGAGATGAGCATTCGATGCTTTTCCATATCCATCTTTTTTCCTTTTCTAAAATGTCCGGGAGATTAAGATACCCTGGCTACACTTCTTCTCCGGCATCCTCGCCGGCCTCTTCATTCCCGCCGACCGCCAGGGGGATGGGAATCTCGCCGCCGGTGGCGCGCTGCCGGACGGCCAATTCGATCTCTTCGGCCAGGTCGGGGTTCTGGCGCAGGTATTCCTTCGTGTTCTCACGGCCCTGGCCCAGGCGAGTCTCGCCGTAGGAGAAGAAGGCGCCGCGCTTATCGACAATGCCCAACTGGGTAGCCAGGTCGACCAGGTCGCCGACTTTGGAAATGCCTTCGTTGTACATGATATCGAACTCGGCCGTGCGGAAAGGCGGGGCCACCTTATTCTTGACCACCCGGACACGCGTGCGGTTGCCGACCACTTCGGCGCCGATCTTGATGGATTGGATCCGGCGCACGTCCAGGCGGACGGAGGCGTAGAACTTGAGCGCATTTCCGCCGGTAGTGGTTTCGGGGTTGCCGAACATGACGCCGATCTTCATGCGCAACTGGTTGGTGAAGATGACGGTGGTTTTGGTCTGGTTGATGGCGCCGGAGAGCTTGCGCAGGGCCTGCGACATCAAGCGAGCCATGGCGCCCATCTGGGCGTCACCCATGTCGCCTTCGATCTCGGAGCGGGGAACCAGGGCCGCCACCGAGTCGATCACCACCAGGTCGACTGCGCCGGAGCGGACGAGCGTCTCGGTGATCTCGAGGGCCTGTTCGCCCGTATCGGGCTGTGAAATGAGGAGGTTGTCGATGTCGACGCCGCATTTTGAGGCATAAGCCGGGTCGAGGGCGTGCTCCATATCAATGTAAGCAGCCGTGCCGCCGGCTTTCTGAACTTCGGCGACGATGTGCTGGCAGAGGGTCGTCTTTCCGGAGGATTCGGGACCATAGATCTCGGTGATGCGGCCACGCGGCACGCCCCCGACGCCGAGAGCAAGGTCCAATGAAAGCGAGCCGGTCGGGATGGATTCCACCGCCAGCCCCTTGGCATCCCCCAGGCGCATGATGGAACCATCGCCATAACGTTTTACAATATCTCCGACGGCTTTATCGAGCATGGCCCGGCGGCCATCATCCATCGAATTTACGGCAGGAGTTCTCAGCAGATTTTCTAGCCATACCATTCCTCTCTACTTATAGTTTTCGGATACCGTGCCTTAAGGGCACAGTGGACACGTAATCATACCATTTTATTCGTATTCGTTTCTTTTTTTTCAAGGAACGAATACCAGCCTATTCTGCTCTCGGCTTTCTTCATACTTATGTGGTTGTACATTGAGACATATAAGCGAAAAAGGCCAATCGAATAAAACGAATACAGCGGCATATAAAAGCAAGTTAAGACAGAGTATAGCACAGATGTTCGGGTCGTCAAGGGTGACAATCTGGCCTTCATTGTAAATATATTTTGGATTTATATGGTATTATTAGTTATATTATTGGATGGGTTGGTATTTTCTTTCCCTCGAGATCTTCTAAACCGATCAGCGTTGTGCAATCGGACCAGGGGGAATTCACCCGACAGCGATGTTTTATCCAAGCTGTCAATGGTCTGGAGAAATTCCTCTCCAAAGGCATGAGGACAATCGCCATTTTTATTAAAAATAGGAGTTTCCATGAATAAACATACCCTAACAGAGCCTTCGCGTCTGGCAATCATACCGGGTCTCCTGATCCTGGGAGCTTTGCTTTTGATCACCTCTGCCTGTACCGCAGTGGCCGGCAGCAGTTCAGCAGCCACCATCCCCGCTGGGAGCCAGGCCACCTCTGCACCCCAGGCTGTAGCTCCAACTTCGCCGCCTGCCCCTGCCTCGGTGCGGGATGTCAACTCGATGAATGCTTGTGCCTTATACCCGGGTGATGCGCTGGCAACCGCCCTCAACACAACCCTGACCGATCCGACTAACAAGGGTGCTGGACTTGGCACTCAATGCACTTATAGCTTTGGACCGACGGGAACGGGTGATGGTACCAACCTGTTGTACAATTTATTCCTCACGCCCCCTAAACTTTTCGATCCAAGTCTGAGCGCCCTGCAAAATTCGCAGCCTGTCTCCGGCCTGGGCGATAAGGCCTTTATAGGCACAAAAGTGGGCTCAACAGTCAAAGATCTGATGGTGCTGAAGACCGGTGACATTTTTATTGAAATTAATGGTACGGATCCAACCTTACTGCAGAATATGGCAGGGTATATTCTTGCCCATTTGCCCTGAGATCCCTTCTCGCGCCTGATTCCCTACCGTCAGGATTCCGAAGTCTTAGAGACTTGGGGAATCGGGTTATTACAACCAACCATTCTGATCGGGAGATCCGACCTGGTGCCAATATGGCTAATTTGATCTACTCGGCGATCACGTCCCTCGACGGTTACATCGAAGACCCGCATGGCAATTTTGATTGGGCCATGCCGGACGAGGAAGTGCACAGCTTCATCAACAACCTTGAACGCCCGGCCGGCACGTATCTCTACGGCCGCCGGATGTATGAGACCTTGATGGTTTGGGAGACCGATCCCACCCTGGCGGCCCAGTCCCCGCTGATGCGCGACTTCGCAACGTTGTGGCAAGCCGCTGACAAAATCGTCTATTCCAGGACATTGAAGGCAGTCTCCACTCGCAAGACCCGGATCGAGCGAAACTTTGATCCGGATGCCATTCGACAACTGAAAGAGGCCGCCGGGCGGGATATCTCTATAGGCGGTCCTGATCTCGCCGCCCATGCCTTTAGAGCGGGTTTGATCGACGAGTGCCTACTGTTTCTCACCCCGATCCTGGTGGGAGGCGGCAAACCAGCCCTCCCCGATCGTGTCCGCCTGGAACTGGAGCTTTTGGAGGAACGTCGTTTTGACAACGGCATGGTTTATCTTCGTTACCGGGTTGGGCAGAGCGGGATACTCCAGCAGCCGGCCCCGATTGGGTAAGAACAATGGGTAAGAGAAATTATCTTATCGAGGGAGTCTCCGGCACGGGCAAAACCTCGGTATGCCAGGAGCTGCGCCGGCGCGGTTACGCAGCCATAAATGGTGATAGAGAATTGCGCTACCAGGGAGATCCACCGGCTGGCGGGACAACCGAAGACGTTGGCCAGGGGCTCCCGCCATTTTTATCCCCCAAAACCCGCCACGAACAAAATATTTGGGACGTAGAAAAAGTAAGGCGGTTGGCAGCAAATCAGGACGACGAAGCCACTTTCTTCTGCGGCGGTTCCAGAAATTTCAAGCAGTTCATGGACCTTTTTGATGAAATCTTCATCCTGGACGTTGATGCAGAGACACTCAATGAACGGCTCGACAGCCGTCCTGAGGCTGACTGGGGCAAGAGCCAGAGCGAGCGGGAACTCATCCTGCATTTACACGCCACAAAAGAAGACCTGCCCGGCAGCGGCATCGTAATAGATGCAACCCGGCCACTTGCCAACGTTGTGGACGAAATCCTTAGCCATGTCCGGGCCTAGAGCCAGTCTACGCGCCAGAATTTTTATAAGGGATTGAAGGAAGAACCTTCGCACATGTACCCGTAGGGCACTTTCCGGAGGGGTAAGGATGATTTCGCAAGGACGCCTTCTCGACCCTCGTAGGGGCACGAGATCTCGTGCCCCTACACTTCCTTCGGACCTCCTAAATTCATACCCTCCGAAATGGACTCTACGGTTACATGTGCCCTGCGGGCATACATGCAAAGGTGGCTCTTGCCAGGATCGATTGCCGGAAAAGTGTCATTGAAAGCAATGCGTTATTGCCAGAAGAACCTTCGTACGAATTCCAGCGGAGTAATCAATATTTGCTCTCGGCGGAATTAAAGGATCTGGCAGGGCAGGACAGCCGCCGGTGGCGGAGGCCGG
Organism: uncultured Chloroflexia bacterium; assembly: GCA_963782935.1. Classification (GTDB taxonomy): domain Bacteria; phylum Chloroflexota; class Anaerolineae; order Anaerolineales; family Villigracilaceae; genus UBA877. The sequence goes on from CAWALN010000020.1 coordinate 45,151, forward strand.
GGCGGAAGTAGTCCACCGCCATAGTGGGGATTGCTCACCTGCACTGCACCAAATGCAGTGTGGTGCAGTGCGATGCAAATGATACTCCAGGGACATAAGCGGGCACTCCTGGCTGGGGATAAAAAAGGAGGCGGGGACGAGACAGTTTTTAGCCTGAAAAAGAGATAGTAAGCCAATTATTTCAAACGCATCCTAACAATTACCTGAACATTCGCGGTTAAGTATATAACCTGGGTTGCTTTGGACCCGGGAGGCCGTCCACGATCGGTTCAGATTTCCAAGCTCTGTTCCGGACTGGACTTGCCTCTCCCGGTAATTCAGCAAGGTGAGGGATCCGAGATGAGAGCGTTAAAGTTCGTTGTTGCCTGCCTTTTCGCGATGGAGCTGGCCTGGTTCAGTACCAGTCTGGTTTCAGCTCACCAGACTGTTACCGCCGGACCTTACAATGTAGAGATCGGCTGGCTGGACGAGCCGCCCATCGTCGGGCAGATGAATGCCATCGTGATGAATCTTGCGTCCAGCGACGGAAAATCCACCCCTGTGACGGAGTCCATCTCCGGGCTGACCTTGACCGTTTCCTACGGCGGGCAGAGCAAAGTTCTGACGCTGCAGCCGCTGGGGGAAGACACCCCCGGACAATATGTGGCCCCGCTGCTGCCGGCAGTGGCGGGTCTTTACACTGTGGATATAACCGGCAAACTGGGAACGACCGATGTAAAAGTCGAGGTCCAGCCGGAGGAAGTGCAGGCGCCCAACTCGGTCCAATTCCCACAAGTCGACCCAACGCCAGGCGGGAGCAGTTTCGGCCTGGCAGGCTGGCTGGCACTGGCCAGCGTTGGTCATCGGCCTGGCAGCCCTGGTCCTGGCGGCGCGGGGGCTGCGCAAGCCCCACTAACCTGCCCGGGTAGCCTGGCATGAAAAATACCCGCTTGCTATTGGTGTTTATACTCCTGCTTTTCAGCATGGGAATCGCCGTTCCGGTTTCAGCCCATGCGATGCTGCTGAGTTCCAATCCGGCTCCGAATGCAGTGTTGGCAACCTCTCCCGCCCAGGTGGAGCTTTTTTTCAGCGAACCGGTCGCCCAGGGACTGAGCAGCCTGATCGTGTTTGATCAGCACGGCCTGCAGGCCGACCAGCAGGACATGCGGGTCGACCCATCCAATCCGACCCGCATGACCGTTTCCCTGCCGGCTCTCGAAACAGGCATCTACACCGTCAGTTGGAAGGCAGTCTCAGCCACGGATGGGCACCAGACCGAGGGTGCCTTTACCTTCAGTGTCGGTGACGTAGGCGCCCAAACGACCCGTCCTGTCCAGCAAACCTCCAGCGCAAGCCTGCCCGCCAGCGCCCTCTTTTCCAAATGGCTTTTATTAGCAGCGCTGGCCATTCTGGCCGGGCGCCTGCCCTTCCTGAAACTGGTCTGGCAGCCTTCCCTAAAATCGGAGGCCGAAAATCTGCCTGCGAACACGTTGCAACCGCCGGCCTGGGATCTTCTGACCCGGATCGGTCTGACCGGCGCCCTGATCGCGATCATCCTGGGCTTGCTGGCCCAGGCCGGCCAGGCGACCGGAGCCGAACTGGCCCTTCCGTGGGCGCCGGCGATGGTTGTGGTGCTCTCCACGACTCGCCTGGGACTGATCTGGCTGGTCCGGCTGGCGTTGGCCTTGCTGGCAACCTGGCTTGGGATGGGCCGCCAGGGCAGCTGGAAGGTTTGGCCGGGCTATGCCGCTGCGCTGGCGCTGATGCTGAGCGTCAGCTTCACCAGCCACGCCGCCACCGAAGCACAGCCGCTTCTGCCCATTGCAGATGACTGGATCCACATCCTTGGCATGACCACCTGGCTGGGGGGATTGGCCTACCTGTTGACCGGCCTACGATCCCTTAACCAGCTTGAACCTCGCCTGCGCACCCGCCTGACTTCCCTCGCGATGGGACGCTTTTCGAGCCTGGCGCTGGTCAGCGTCGGAGCCATCGGTATCACCGGCCTGTTCTCGGCCAGCTTGCGAGTGGGCACGCTGGGCCCTCCTTATCTCGATCTACGGGCATACCCTGTTAATCAAACAGATCTTTGTACTGGCGCTCTTGGTCCTGGCGGGAGTCAACCTGGTCCTCATTTCCCCGCGCCTAAAGCGCAGCCGCTTGCGGGGAGAGGCTAATACCTCACTGGTGGACCGCTTCGGGAAGATAGTTCTGATCGAGGCCGTCCTGGGTGCATTCCTGCTGATGTCCGTCAGCCTGCTGACCTATCTCCCCCCGGCAAGGATCAATCCGCCTTTCCAGGGACTGAACGCCTCAGCCCGGGTGGATGATTTGAAGATGGGACTGACCATCACGCCCGGGGAAGTGGGTGAGAACGTATTTCAGCTTAAGCTTGTCTCCAACGGCGCAGCGGCGACATCTGTCAAACAAGCGCTACTGCGCTTCACCCCGCTATCGACCAACCTGCCTCCATCCGAGGGCGAGTTACTTGCCCAGGGGAATGGGATTTACAGCGCCAAGGGCACGTACTTCGGTCAGCCGGGCAAATGGCAGGTGCAGGCCGTGGTGCGACGGGCGAACAAATTCGATGCCTATGCAAACTTCAACTTTTCAATTCACAATCCCGGCGAGGCCAATCCGGAGGCTGCCACACCACGCCAGGCCGGGGTGTTGTTTCTTATCATGGGGCTGATCGTGGTTCTGTTGGCAGTGTCCATGCCCTTCCGGCCGGGAATACGCCTGGCTTCCGGGATACTGCCGTTCCTGCTGATGCTCGGTCTGGGGATGTATTTCCTGACCCTGCCCGGTGAAGGTGACCACCTCACAGGCCAACCCGATCGCGCCCGACAGCCAGTCCATTGCGGCCGGCCAGGCGGTCTATGTGAAGAACTGCGCCCGCTGCCACGGGGTCTCGGGCAGGGGCGATGGCCCGGATGGGATAAATCTCAACCCGCGCCCGGCCGACTTGACCAAACACGGAGTCCCGGGCGTGCACACGGATGCCCAGCTCTTCGACTGGATCACGAACGGCCTGCCGGGACGCGCATGCCGGCGTGGAAGAACAAGCTCTCCGACACCGACCGCTGGAACCTGGTCAACTACATGCGCTACCTGGCCCAGAATGCGGCTCCGGCCTTCGCCGTTAATAACTCATACATGAAAACTTGATCGACGAATGGAATCTCACATGTCCAAGAAATTCTGGCTTATATCCCTGCTGGCGTTCACGCTTAGCCTGAGCGCTTGCACGGTCTCAACAAACCAGCAGCCCATCGGCGGCCCCGGTGTACATACACCTGCCTCAATCCCACCCGCAAATGGCAATGCCACCCAGCCGGTCACTGCAGCAGGCGTCCCTACCCCTCATAGCATACCGGTTACCTGGTCCGACCTTTAAACTGGCAGGAAAATTGATCTTCATCGTCAGCACTTCGGATGGGAATAATAACTATATGGATATACAGGAGCTTGACCTGGGTACCGGTACGGTCAGGACGATATTTCAATCGGTTCCGGATGGTTGGATCGACAGCGCCGTTATTTCTCCGGATCAAAAGCAGATCGTCATGACCTACTCTACACCGGCGTTACAGGTAGGAGCTCAGTTTACCCCTTTGGGGCTATACATCTTTCCCGCCGATGGAACGCGAGCCTCCCCGGGAGTTGGTTCCCCTGCCTATAAAGGATGATCAATTCATTGAACCGGTCTGGTCGCCGGATGGGAAGTATGTCTATTATGTTCTGGTCAATTTAGGATTACCCCCGGTGGATGCAAATCAACATTACCCGATTGACCAGATATTCCGGGTGGCCTATCCAGGCGGACAACCCGAGGCGCTCCTCGATAAGGCTTACTGGCCGCGGCTTTCGGAAGATGGATCCCGCTTGATCTACGTATCCGAGAATGTGAATGACGGGACGAATAAACTCTTCGTGGCCAATAATGACGGCAGTAATCCTCAACAAATCACGCTCACCGGAGCCAATGCACCCACCATCCTCGACGCGCCGATCTTTTTACCGGACGGAAAAAACATCCTGTTCAGCGCTCCCACGCCGGCTCAACCTTCGACCCTTTCATGGCTGGACCGCCTCTTCGGAGTCATCCATGCGTCGGCTCATACCATTCCCTCAGATTGGTGGACCGTGCCGGTGAATGGGGGTGCAGTGACGCAACTCACCCACATCCAGGTCGCCAGTCTCTATGCAACCATTTCACCGGACAATCAATTGATCGCCAGTTACAGCGGGGACGGTGTCTTTGTGATGAAACCGGATGGGACGAATCTCACGATGCTCCTGAGTAATACAGGGGGAACCGCAGGAACAGTGAATTGGATCCCCTGATTCTAAAGTGGTGTCCACAATCCCGCCTTTTTCAAGGGATCGTGTTCCTGTGGCCCACGTTCCTCAGCGGGGTTGTGCCATTCGTATCTAAAGATTATTTCTCCCAAGAATTCGTTTTCCCAGCCTCAAAATGTGAAAAATAACGCCTAAAACCGCAAAATTCCTGAACTTCTTCAGCCTGATTCCGCGGAACAAATCCGCCTCATGCGTATAGACCTCCGCTACCAGTGGCATTTTTACCCCCAAAACGGCAATAGCGCATAAGTTACTATGGGCTATTATTATTCGGAATAGAGTTCCAGAGTTGCTCCAGTTGACCGAGTTGATGATTGGCTAGTTTGGAGGAACGCGTGTGAAGTCTGAAACGGTCTTGGTGCTGACGCATACGGAGGCGTTCATCCTGAAATTTGTTTGGAACAATCTGAGACACAATTCGAATGGTTTCATACAGCGTATCGGGGTGGGGTAACAATTCCCATGCGCCTTGACGCTGAATAATACGAAATGTGAGACCCTTTTGTCCAGTGGTGCGCAGCAAACGACGGCCAAGGGCTCGAAAATCGCTTTCTCGATCATTATTGGTGCGGGGCAGGCCAGGTACATCGTAACAATGGAATAAACCGGGGGCAAAACTGCGGGTGGTTTTTAGAATGAGGCGAAAAGAATTGCGCAACATAGGATCCCTGAAGCGGTTGGATTGGATTTTGGTCAGGTAGACGAACAGGTCTTGGCGGACTTGATCGCCAGAGCGGTTGGGGTTTTGCTCAGGATCCAAGAGAGCGGCAATGTGTTCCAACCAATCGGCGGCCTCTCGCACAATAGAATAAGTTGCCTGGGCAGACCGAAGTGATGTTTTTAGTCCTTGATGCAATGTCAGCAATTGAGGCGTGGAATGATGAACCATTAAGCGATCCAAGAATTCCTTGACTTCGGATAGACCCACAAACATCTCCATTCCCGCCAGGCGCAAAGGAGGCCGACCTTTGAGGGTCAACAGATACCGGATCCGACGACATATTTCTCGCATAATCGCATCGCGAACTTTATCTCCATCTTTTCCCAATACGGGTTCAGAAACCGGACTGGGTGCTTCCAATGGCGACGGCAATACCCCGGTGATGGTCAAAACACCCTTGGCTTGCTCGTCTTCCTGGCGGATAAATGGACCAATGCTGGCTCTGACATCCTGTCGCAACAGCATTTTCATGGCTTCATCCGCTTCCGCCACAGGAACTGCAATATTGCGCAAATAGTGGCTCTGACAAAAAGCATGCCTGGCCTGGGGAAAGACTTCAGCTATGGCTGACACCAGGCCGCTTTGTTTGTCGCTCATCACAGCAGTCACCCGCAAACCCAGATCGGCAATCGGTTGCAGGAAGGTAACGAAGGCGGCTTGATCTTGCTGGCTCATCCAGCCACAGCGCAATGTCACTCCACTCATCAGTTCTCGTACCAGCCACAACTGCGGCTCGCCTCCTTCGGGTGCCAGTCCGTCCAGGCTCAAGAGCAGTCCCATTTGGTCAGCCACTATTTTCAGATACTTCATTTGCTCCCGTTCGTGACAGGCCAACAAGGGCAAATATCGATAGTAATACAACGCTCTCACTTGCGACTCGCTGATCCTGAGCCACTGTTTTAAATCTGCATGAATGGTGCCAAAGGGTTGCTGCAGGCTTTGCCGCTGCCAGCCAATCTGTGCAATCACATCATATCCATAGGTGCAAGAAACCGGCGCTACCTGTCTCCATTCCACCGAACCCAATATCGCAAGAGAAACTTCACAACTGGGATCCACGCAACGCTTCGCCCGCTGCGCAATCATCATGACTTCCTTCATCCCTTGCACAGTTTTGTATTTACTCGTGTAGGCAACCCGCATTGGCCCCTGGCACTTTGGGCATCGATCCAATTCACAACTATATACCGTCCCTTTTCCCGAGTAAAATATCCCTGGGGTTCTCATGGCGCTCTCCTTTCTCAGCAAGAGGTCAGTTTGCCATGAGAACCCCTTTTCTTCAATATCTATAGTAAATTATGCGCTATTGCCCAAAACGGACAAAAATCCCATATCTGGGGGGTCGCATAGCATTTGTTCCTCGCGAAGTCCTTGTGTACTTCAAGGGTTGTTTGGGTCCAACGGTCCCTCGGAAACCGCGATTCTCTCTACGGAAGTTCATGTGGGCCTCCTTGCAAACAAACCCTTGCGAAGGTTCTTCCGGCAATGGGATACTGCTTCCCGCAATACACTTCTGGCGAAGGATTCTCTGGCAAGAGCAACCTTCGCAAGGATGCCTAAAGGATGCCCGCGTGGCTGACAAACCCTTCCCACGCTGTCGCGTTCCGGGGAAGCCACCCGGGTTCAATTAAGGGGTATGGGTGGGTGTGGCGGTCGGGGCGACGATGTTAATGTCGTAGCCGGTATACCCATGGAAGGCAAAATAGGTGACCTGGCCGGGCAGGATCTGGATATCGACCAGGCGGTTCAGGGCGCCGTAAGGAATGTTGAGCTCGTAGACCCCCGCCGGCAGGTTGCTGATGACGACATTTTCGTTGTAATACGAGTCGCTGTTGACCACCTGGGGACCATAGGTCAGGGCGGTATACAATTTTTCCGTCTCCCTGGATTTCAAGGAAACCAGGTAGGAGTCTAAAGGCGTCCCGTAGGTGCTGGTGACCCGGCCGGCCAGGACCCCATCTCCCAGGGGCGGCGACAGCCATAACTCGGGATTGCGGGTGTAGTAGAAGTCGTTCTTGCCCAGGCGGACTTCAAAATGGAGATGCGGGCCGGTGGTCATGCCGGTGCTGCCGACGTGGCCGATCACCTCGCCCGTGTTCACCCATTGGCCGATCATTACATCCACCTCTTCCATGTGGGCGTAGATGGTGTAGAGGGGTTGGTCGCCGTACCCAAAATCATGGCGGATGGCCACGGCGATGCCGTAGGGATCTTTCAGCTCATATTTGGAACCCGTGAAAAGGCCGATGCCGGCCCATTCCACCGTACCCGGACCGGCCGCCAGGATATCCGTCCCGCGCGGCGCGGGGATATCCACGCCGCTGTGGATGATGTCCGGCCCGAAGAAAATGCCGCCGTAGCGATAGTCCCATTCGGGTTCGCCGGGATAGGCAGCCGCGATCGGAGCCGCGAAGTAAAAATGGTCGTGCGGCGAGAGCGCCCACGGGGTGGGATAGAGTGGCGGGCGAAATTCAGCGCCCTCGACCGGGATGACGGTCGGAAAAAATAACTGCAACGCCCCCGGCGTGGGGGTGAAGAAGGCGCGGCGGCGCCAGTGTAGGCGATGGAATGAATGTGGGTTGAAGCTACCGGCAAAACCGCGGTGGTCGGAGAAGCCTGGGCTTGCGGCAGGGTATTCCGGGAAGGTAAGGCCGGCGCAGGTGGATTTACCCTGGCAGGTGCGCCCGCACAGGCGGCCAGAAAGATCAACACGATCAGCGGGAATTTCCGCACAGGCTTCATGAGTTTATCAAGGGGTGTTTGTGGGCCGGTTCGTAGGCGTGCGGGTGGGTGTCGGCGACCGAAACCACATCGGAGTCCGGGTGACTGTGCGGGTGGGCGGGATCACCACCGTGGGCGTAACCAGCACCTCGGGTGGATAGAGTTGGAGCATGGCCGAACGCCAGTCCAGGCCCTGCGTGAAGGCCAGCTCGTTGAAGTGAGCCCCGGCATAATAGGTGCGCCAGTTGATCAGGGCAGGCAGGCGTTCCCACCCGTATTGACCGGCCAGGGAAGTCAGATCCAGCCAATACCCGGCCGGGACTTTCGCCAGCAACCGCCCGCCGTTCTCATAGGCGGTCGGATCGCCGGTGCGGGCGGAAAAATCCCACGGGACCTGGGCCAGGGCCGTCCCCTGGGAACCGTCCTGGGCGGTGGCGCGCAGGTAAATCCGCCAATAGGTCTGCTGCCCAAAATCTTCCCGGACGATGGCCATCCAACCGGCTTCCACCAGGGCAGGGTTGAGCGTGAAGGCCCGGCCTGTATACAGCCAGTCTTCCCCCATCCCGGGGTCGAGGCTGGTGGTGAGAGGCACGTAAGCATTTTCAAGCCCGGCCAGGGCGTCCCACCCGATGAGCAAGGCCACCCGGTTGCGGAGAGCCTGGAAAGAGTCGTCCGCCAATTCATGCAGTTCCGGATAGGGAGCCTGCACTCCGTTCAGGGGCGCCAGGGAGGCCCGCCCGGGCAATACGCCTGCCTGGGGGTTGAGAGCGGTTTCGAACAAGGGAGCCGGAGTTTGAGCGGCGATATCCTGGAAAAGCCCGGGCAGACTGAAATCAACGGTCCCGTATGCCAATCCATTCAACGGACCCGCAAGCAATACCGGCGGCAGGGTCAGGCTGCCGGCCAGGTCGAAGGCCGTCAAGAAATATTGGTTTGGGGAATCCAGCCCGGCGGCCAGGTGCCCCGCATCCTGCCAGGCCGGCCAACTGCCGGAGCCGGTCCAGCGAGCCGGTGCATCCGGGTTGGTGGAATCCCACAAATAAATTCCACTCAAGCCGGTGGTGAGATCCGTGGCTGCCCAGGCTAACCGGGTGCCATCCGGCGACCAGGCCGGATGAGATTCCGGGCTGTGAGCGGATTGGCTGACATTTGTAAAGCTGCCGGCGTTATCGAGGTCGGCCACCCATATCTCCGGCTCTCCGCTGCGGTTGGAGACGAAGGCGATCTGGCGGCCCTGGGGTGACCAGGCCGGCTCTGAATCCATGCCGGGGTCCTGGGTCAATTGGAATACCTGGGACTGGTCGGTGGTGGAACGGACGAATATTTCCAGGTTGCCGTTGACATAAGTATCGTAGGTTAGGAAAGCCCCGTCCGGCAAAGACCAGGAAGGGTCGCCTTTGTATTCGGGTGAATCGGTCAATTGAACCACTGCCGCCGAGCCTAGATCGAGCGTATAGATATTCCAATACCCATTCCGGTTCGAAGCAAAGGCCAGGCGGGATCCATCCGGGCTGAGCGCCGGAGCCATATCGTCCCAATCTCCGCTGGTGAGACGGGTGAAGGCCAGGTTCTGAGGCGAGTAGGCGAAGAGGTGGGTATGGCCGGCCTCCGCCAGCGCCAGGAAATACATGCCCTGCGGACCTGCCGCCGGTGGGATATCCGCTGAAGTAGCCGTGATGATATAGGGGGTTTGGGACGGAACCTGAGTCGGTGATAAGGTCGGCAGAGATGTATCCGCTGGAGAAAGCGTGGGGGCGACCGAAGAGGTCTGGGAGCCGCAGGAGGTGACCGTGGCTGCCAGCAGGCTGAAGGAGATCAGGATCGTAAGAAGGTAGGGGAGGCGCAGAGGCGTGAGATGGGGAGAATTCATTTTCCTGTCTTTGAGTTCGTTATTAGCATGCCACAGTGATCTGGCGCCGGTCGATCTCACCCAGGTCGGGATAAGAAAGAGTGGCGGTGAGGCTGCATTCGGCCGGAGTGGCGGTCTTTTCTTCAGTATTTACGGCGGCCTCCACCCCCGGTTCGGGGACTGGGCCCCGGCGGAGATGCAGAGTCAGTTCCAGTTTCCATCCATTGGGTTCGACAATGGAGGCAGAGGTGATCTCGCGGCCGGCGGGGTCTGCCAGGATCAGCTCGATATAGGGTCTCTTAAGGAAGGGAGTAAGTTCCAAAGCGACCCGGATGCGCTTTCCATCCGGGTTTGGGTCTGCACGAAGGTCCAACAGGCGGGTCTTTTCGGGAGGCAGCCGCTCGATGTTGGGGTCGTTGAAAAAGAACTCCATGAGTTAATTATATACAGAAAGCGGGCTGCGGACTGTGATTCAGAGGACCTTCTCAAAGTTGACAGGTTATTCTCTCAGCATAAAAAAAGTGAAAAGAATCGTCTTGAACTGCAAAATACTACTTTTCAATCATAGTACAATAGGTATAATATTACCTTGACAGTCATAGTAGTTTGACATATAATACCAATCAAGAGGTGATGCCATGAGCGAGAATGAAATTACATCCGACCTGCTGCGCGGACATACCGATACGATGATTTTACGGCTCTTATGCGAAGCTGACCGCTACGGCTACGAGATTGTCAAGCTGATTGCCGAGCTCTCGGGCGGCGAGTATGAGTTAAAGGAAGCCACGATGTATTCCAGCGTCCGGCGGCTTGAGGCAGACGGTGATATCGAGTGGTACTGGGGCGATGAATCGCAGGGCGGGCGGCGTAAGTATTTTAAGATTACCGAAAAGGGCAAGCGAACTTACGCCAACAACAAAAGCAATTGGGAGTATGCAAAGCGCATACTCGATAACTTATTGTAAAGGAGAAGTGAGGCTATGAACGAGAAATTAAACCAATATTTGAACGGCGTTTTTGCGCCTTACGATGGAGTAAAAAGCATCGCCGAACTAAAGGCTGACCTGCTCTCCGATTTGCAGGAGCGGTTCCTTGAGCTCAAAGCCGAGGGCAAGGATGATGAAACAGCCTTTGAGATGACCATCGATAGTATCGGCAACATTGAGCAAACGGTACAGGAGGTTGCCAACCTCTCCCGCTCACTGGAACGACAGTTGTTGATCAATTTCAGTGCGAGCGATCTGACGAAGAGTGACTTCGCCGGTGTCACCGCCCATAAAGGAAAATTTGATGCGAGCATGCTGAGCGGTTCCGACTTTGCCGGTGCGGATTTGACCGGGAGCTCATTCAAGGCCAGCGATGTACGCGAAGCTAATTTTGATGGCGCAAATCTAACAGACTGCAGCTTTTATGCTATGGATCTGGAGGGCGCCAGCTTCAATCGTTCGATCCTCGTGCGCACCATTTTCAGCACGTTGGGCCTGGACGGGGCCACTTTCAGCGACGCGAAACTGGTCGACGTCAAGCTGACCCTGACCGACTTGAGAAAAACGACCTTTGAAAGATGTATCTTCGATGGCGTGGATTTTAAATATTCCGACTTGAGAGGGATGCGTCTGGATGGGCAGACCTTTATTGGAGTCAAGTTTGGCGCGGCGGCGCTGGAGGAAGTGACGTTTAGGGGTGCGACGCTGAAAAATGTGTCCTTTACACCGCCGTGGTCCCTGACCAAGAAATATTACCGTGCCATCAAAACCATCCACTTTGATGGAGCTACGATGGATAAGTTGACCTATGCCGGGCTCAGAGGCCTGGGAGCCGATTTGTCAAATGTTACGGTTAAATCAGGAATGGAAGAATATGCAAAACAATTCAATTCAAGTAAAAGGACTGCAAAAGTCCTACAAACAGCTTCACGTCCTGAAGGGTGTGGATTTCGAAGTGGAAAAGGGTAGTATTTTTGCCCTGCTCGGCTCCAACGGTGCCGGCAAGACAACGATTGTCAAAATCCTCACCACGCTGCTCAAGCATGACGGTGGAACCGCGTCCGTAAACGGATTCGATGTTGCGGCAAGGCCGGATAATGTCCGCCAGTCGATCAGTCTGACCGGGCAATTTGCCGCCGTCGACGAGGTATTGACCGGGCGGGAAAATCTTATCATGATTGCCAGGCTACGGCACCTTAAAAACCCGCCTCAGATTGCGGACGATTTGATCAAACGCTTCGACCTGACCGCCGCCGCCGACCGCAGGGTAGCTGTCTATTCGGGCGGTATGCGCCGCAAGCTCGACCTCGCCATGAGCCTTATCGGAAAACCGCAGGTCATCTTCCTCGACGAACCAACCAACGGGCTTGACCCCGAGGCGCGGATCGAGGTTTGGAAAATCGTCAAGGAACTTGCAGAAGGCGGCACGACGGTATTCTTGACCACGCAATATTTGGATGAGGCTGAACAGCTTGCCGATAGGATTGCCATTCTGCATGAGGGCAGGATTATCGCCAACGGCACACTTGAGGAACTGAAAAAACTCTTTCCGCCCGCACAGGTGGAGTATGTGGAAAAACAACCTTCATTGGAGGAGATATTCCTCGCAATCATCGCAAAAAAGGAGCAAAAGGTACAATGAATAAAAACTTTTTCAGCGACATGGGCGTTATGCTTGGACGTTCCATGCGCCATATTCTTCGCAGTATGGACACTATCATCACGGTCACCCTCATGCCGATTGCGTTTATGCTGCTGTTCGTCTATGTGTTCGGCGGCGCGATCAAAACCGGTACGGATAACTATGTGAACTACCTGCTGCCCGGCATCCTGCTGATAGCGATTGCAAGCGGCATATCCTATACGGCTTACCGCCTGTTTTTGGATATGCAAGGGGGTATATTTGAGCGGTTCCACTCCATGCCGATTGCGCGTTCCACCATGCTATGGGGACACGTGCTGACCTCGCTGGTATCCAACGCCATTTCGGTTGTCGTCATCATCCTCGTAGCCCTCGTTATGGGCTTCCGCTCGCCGGCGGGGGTCCTGTCTTGGCTTGCCGTAGCCGGCATACTCGTGCTGTTTACGCTGGCCCTGACCTGGATCGCGGTGATTGCCGGGTTGTCAGCAAAATCGATAGACGGTGCGAGCGCCTTTGCCTATCCGCTGCTCTTCCTGCCGTTTATCAGCTCGACGTTTGTGCCGACTACCTCGATGCCGGCGGTAGTTCGTGCCTTTGCCGAGAACCAGCCGGTGACCTCAATAGTGGAAGCCATCCGGGCGCTGCTGTCAAATCAGCCGGTGGGCAATACTATCTGGGTTGCCCTGGCGTGGTGCGTTGGGATTATGCTCGTGGCTTATATCTTTGCGATGAAGGTGTATAAAAAACGGGTGTGAAGAACAATACTTCCCAAACCTAAACTTTACCCTCCAGAAAGAACCTTTCGGGTACATGTGAGAAAGCCGTGACCTTGTAAAGAGGAAAGCGACGAACAAGATATTATTGGTCAGACTGGTATAATCATCCCATGACCGAGAAATTGACCCACCTGGATGAAAGCGGCCGAGCCCACATGGTTGATGTGGGAGGCAAAGAAACGACCGAACGCGTAGCCGTGGCGAAGGGTGAGGTTTTGATGAAAAAAGAGACCTTCGACCTGATCCGGGCCGGCGATATAAAAAAGGGGGATGTCCTGACGGTGGCCCAGATCGCCGGCATCAGCGCGGCCAAGCGGACGGCCGACCTGATTCCGTTATGCCATCCGCTGCCATTGACTCATATCGAGGTGGCGCTGAGATTGGTGGAAACCCTGCCGGGTGTGGAGATCACTGCCGCCGTCCGGACCACCGGGAAAACCGGAGTGGAAATGGAAGCCTTAACGGCGGTCTCGGTGGCGGCCCTGACCGTTTACGATATGGCCAAGGCTGCAGAGAAGACCATGCATATTCAAAATATTCGCCTGATCGAAAAACACGGCGGGCGTTCGGGGGATATCGTCAACGAGGCAGTATGAATAAGGTAAATGTCCTTTTCTTTGCAACTCTACGAGATAAAATTGGCGCCAGGAAACTCGAAATGGAGCTGCCGTTGGAAACGACCGTGGGCGAGTTGAAAGGGATATTAATCCACGATCACCCGGCTCTCTCTTCCATGCGTGACTCCATCATGGCAGCCATTAACCGCGAATATGCAGGGGACGAGCAGGTCATTCCCCCGCAGGCTGAAATTGCCCTCTTTCCCCCCGTCAGTGGAGGCTAGGTCATTTCATGGGTGCGAACGAACTGCCAACGATCATTTCGATCACAGAAGAGGTATTGGACCTGGATGAACTCATTGCCGGCCTTACATTGGATTCCACCGGCGCGGCGGCGGTCTTTACCGGTATGGTCCGCGGGGAGACCCTGGGCGGGGAAATCCATGAGACCCGATATCTGGAATATGAAGCCTATCGACCGATGGCGGAAGCCAAGATGATCCAGGTGGCCGACGAGATCCGGGCCCGCTGGCCGGCCGTTGAAGGCATTGGCATCGTCCAACGGATCGGGCGGCTCTATCCAAAGACCCCGACAGTGTTGATCGCCTGTACCGCTGCCCACCGGGATACAGGCGTATTCGAGGCCGCCCGCTACGGCATAGACCGGCTGAAGGAGATCGTGCCGATCTGGAAAAAGGAAGTCGGCCCGAACGGGGAGTTCTGGGTCGAGGGGGAGTACATCCCCAAGCCAGGGGAATAGTGATAATCGTCAGTTATCAGTTATCAGTTATCAGTGAACTGTGAACAGTAGTCATCCATAGAGTCTGGGAAGCTTAGGGTAAGCTTATGATGAATATATGTCATCAATGTGGCATTTATCGAGCAGATAAAATCATTGACCCGCAGGGCCCTTTTGCCATCTGTCCGGAGTGTGGCCATAAGCATTCCTTTCTACAGCTTCCCCTATTTTTGATTTCGGGGGCAAGTGGAACAGGAAAATCTACGGTTCTATGCAAGCTTCTAGGTCAGATGAATGATTTTATTCTTCTCGACTCAGATATTTTATGGCGGGCTGAATTCGATCATCCAGAGGACCACTATAGAAGATTCATGGAAACATGGTTAAATATGTGCAAGAATATTTCTCAATCTGGAAGGCCGGTGATGTTATTTGGCGCGGGAACAGGAGTGCCGGAAAATATCGAGCCTTGCATTGAACGACGATATTTTTCAAAGGTTCATTATTTGGCGTTAATTTGTGATGAGGCTGAAATTAATCGACGATTGCTGGGCCGCCCGGATTGGCGAGGCTGTAAGGAGGCAGGGTTTATCGAAGCACAGAAGAACTTTACCCGCTGGTTTAGGGAATATGATAATGACCGTGAAGAATTTAAGATCAGTTTATTGGACACAGCCAGTGATACTGCTGAAGAGACGGCTGGAAAGATAGCCTCTTGGAGTTTGGATTTGTATCAACGCTAGATCAAGGTGTTTTCATTGAACATAAGCTGTACTAATTGCGGATCGGCATACCCGCAAGGTGAGGTGGTTTATCGCTGCCCGAAGTGCGGAGGGATATTCGATTTCCGCTCGCCCTTCCCTTTTGATCCCGAAAAAATCGATCCTTCCCAGCCAGGGTTGTGGCGCTACCGGCACAGCTTTGGGCTGCCGGCGGATGCCCAGGCGGTAACACTGGGAGAAGGCCAAACTCCACTGGTCTGGGCCGGCGTGAAGGGGCGCAGGGTGGCGTTTAAATGTGAATATCTCAATCCGACCGGATCATTCAAAGATCGCGGCTCCAGCCTGATCGCGACCTGGCTGCTGTCTCAAGGGGTAAAAGAAGCCGTGGAGGATTCCTCTGGCAATGCGGGCGCTTCTTTTGCCGCTTATGCTGCCCGTGGGGGAATCCATGCCAGGATCTATGCCCCTGAAACGGCCTCCGGCCCAAAACGGAGTCAAATAGAGGCTTATGGGGCAGAACTGGTCTCCATTCCGGGAACCCGTGAAGACGTCACCGAGGCCGCCCGGGTTGCCGTGGAAAAGGGGACGGTCTATGCCAGCCATGCCTACCTGCCATTTAATTTGCCCGGGTATGCCACGGCTGCCTATGAGATTTTCGAACAGGTCGGGCAAATGCCGGGGGCGGTGATTGTCCCGGCGGGGCAGGGCGGCTTTCTATTGGGGATAAAACGAGGTTTTGATGCCATACGTATAGACAATAATAACGAAGCAATGCCGAAAATGGTCGGGGTCCAGGCGATGGCCTGCGCGCCTTTATGGGCCAGCTTCACTGCCGGCAGGCAGGGGCTGGCTCTCAATTCCGATCATCCAACCCTGGCGGAAGGAGTGCGGACGCGTTTTCCAATTCGCGGGGACGCAGTTATTGCAGCGGTAAGGGAAAGCGGCGGTCGCATGGTCGCGGTGGAGGAAAACGAGATCCTGCCGGCGCGAGACCGCCTGGCTCACATTGGCCTGTATGTGGAACCCACCTCAGCCCTGGCGGAAGCGGCTTTGGAACAGATAATGGATGAATTAACCGACCCAATAGTGGTGGTTTTAACCGGTTTTGGCCTTAAGTACGGGGTAAAATAACCGTACTTGTTTTATTATTGATGTAATCATCCGGTTTTTCTCATAAAAAGGATTTGGCCCATGGCAGACATCCAATCATTCAGTAATAAGCTGGTCACCAATCTTGAAAAGGTCATTGTCGGCAAACGACAGACATTGGATATGATCATCGTCGGTTTGCTTTGCCAGGGGCATGTTTTGATCGAAGATGTCCCCGGAGTCGGTAAAACGGTCCTGGCGCGCAGCCTGGCAAAATCACTTGGCTGTTCATTCAACCGCCTCCAATTCACTCCGGACATGCTTCCGAGCGATGTCACCGGTGTTTCCATCTTCGACCAGGTCAAGCGCTCGTTCGAATTCCGCGGCGGACCCATTTTTGCGCAAATTGTCCTGGTGGACGAGATCAACCGGGCCACCCCGAAAACTCAGGCCGCCTTGCTGGAAGCCATGGAAGAACGGCAGGTGACGGTGGACGGGATCACGCATTTGCTCCCGAGTCCTTTTATGGTATTGGCAACTCAAAACCCGATCGAATACGAAGGCACGTTCCCGCTGCCCGAAGCCCAGTTGGACCGGTTCCTTTTACGTGTCCGCCTGGGATATCCGGCTCCGAACGATGAAATAGAGATCCTCGACCGGCAGCAGATCCGCCATCCCATCGAAACCCTCGAATCCGTCATCGCCGTCGAGGAACTGCGGGAGGCAATGGACGCCATTAAAAAAGTCTATGTCTCCACGGCCGTGAAGCGGTATGTGGTGGATCTCATCAACCGGACCCGCCAGAACACGGATGTCTACCTGGGAGCCAGCCCGCGTGGCAGCCTGGCGCTCTATCGCACCGGGCAGACCGTGGCTGCGATGAAAGGCCGCGACTACGTCCTGCCGGATGATATTAAAGACATGGCAACGGCTGTGCTCGCCCATCGCGTCATTGTGGGTCCGGCCGCCCGTTTAAGGGAATTGAGCGCCGAGAAGATCGTTCAGGAAATCCTGGATAGTTTACCTGTTCCGGGGGGAGATTATCAGGCACCCTAACTTATGAAGTTTACCCCGGCCTCGCGAGGGCTGCTGGCATTGATGATGGTAATAGGTGTGGTCGGTTGGGCAGTGACCGGATTGTCCCTCTACGCCCGCCTGGTCTACCTGGCAGTTTTATCGATCGCCGGCACTGCCATTTGGGCCATCCTTTCAATCCAGGGGATCAAATTCCAACGGACCACCCGTTCGTTGCGGGCCAGCATGGGGGAGATCTTTGAAGAGAATTTCGAGGTCCGGAAGGATGCCTGGCCCGGAACTGCCTGGTTGGAAGTGTACAATCGATCGCCTTTGCCGATGGCGGCGGGGTCCCGCCTCCTCACCCGCCTGGGGCGGCGCCAGCATCGTTTCTATGCCGCCCGGACCCTGCTGACGCGGAGGGGCTCCTTTTTGCTCGGACCAACCACTCTGACATCCGGGGATCCTTTGGGGATATTTGTGATCAAGAGGAATATCTCTGCCACCGAGACCCTGATCGTCATGCCGAAAGTATTTCCAATTTCAACCTTCCCGCCTCCACCTGGCCTGCTCCCGGGTGGGAAGTCAATTCGCCAACGCAGCCAGGATGTGACCCCCCACGCAGCCGGCGTGAGGGAATATGTCACCGGCGATCCGATGAAGCGGATCCATTGGCCAAGCACCGCCCGGCGGGACCAGTTCATGGTCAAGGAGTTCGAGCAGGATCCGCAGGCCGATATCTGGCTGTTCCTGGACGGCGAGAGCGGCATCCAGGCCTCTTTGCCTGAAGAAAATATCCGGCCCTTTCAAACCGACGGCTGGTGGCTGCGCCGCCCGACCGTTTCACTACCCCGGGATACGTTTGAATATGGCATCAGTGCAGCCGCATCGCTGGCCAGTTTCTTCCTGACGGATAAACGGGCGGTCGGCCTGGTTTGCGCGGGCGGAAAAATTACCGTCGTTTCATCCGAGCGAGGTGTCCGCCAGTTCAATAAGGTCATGGAAACCCTGGCCCTCCTCCAGCCGGAAGGATATATCCCCCTGCACGGCCTGGTGGATATGCAGGCGAAACGGCTGCCAATTGGGAGCGGGGTGATCCTCATTACATCATCGACCCGACCGGAACTCATCCTGGCGGTGGAAGAGTTGCACAGGCGCAACCTCCGTCCGGTGGTGGTCCTGATCCACCCGGAGACCTTTGGAGGTCGGGAGGGAAGCGACCTGATCGTTGAGGGTTTACTGAGAACCAACATACCCGTTTGCCAGATCTCTTACGGTGATAACCTTGGGCTGCAACTGGCATTGCCGAGCGCATATTTCCAGTATCATTATTTAGCCACCTCGGCTTTTCGAATGTGAGAACCGAATGGATAAAGTCATTACCATCGATACCCGCTTATCTAATTACGAAAACTCCATCGCGGCTTATTTGATCCCATACTCCGGCGGGGCCATCCTGGTGGATCCGGGGCCAGGTTCCACCCTTGAAACCTTAAAGGCAGTCCTGGCTGAACATAACCTTCGACCGGAACAGGTCAGCCACGTATTGTTGACCCATATTCATCTGGACCACGCCGGCGCCGCCGGCTGGTTCGCCCGCCAGGGCGCTCAGATCCTGGTCCATCCGGTTGGGGCTCCGCACATGCAGAATCCGGAGAAATTATTGGCCAGCAGCAGGCGAATATATGGGGATCGGATGGAGTCCACCTGGGGTGAATTCCTGGCCGTCCCTGGAGACAAGCTTAAGGTCGTCCTGGATGGAGAAGTGCTCGATTTCGGAGAGGTGCGGATTAAGGCATTGCATACTCCTGGTCATGCGGAGCACCATATTTGTTATCTTTATGAAGGCACCTGTTTTTGCGGAGATATCGGCGGAGTCCGCAAGCCGGGCTGGAAATATGTTCGGCTTCCTTTCGTGCCGCCCGAAACAAACCTCGAAAAATGGCGGGAGAGTTTGAAGAGGCTTCAAGCTGAATCATGCGATTCGGTCGCAATCACCCATTTTGGGTTATTCGAGGACGCTTCGGCCCATTTGAGCATGGCCCGGGAGTTCCTGGATGAAGTGGACCACTGGCTGGAGACGGTCATGCCGACTACACCCGACGTGGAGACGTTGAAAGACCGCTACATTGCCTGGCTGCACGAACGCGGGAGGGCTTTGAAACTGGATGAAACTACCCTGACCACGTATGACTTTGCCAGCCCGGTGCAAATGGGAGCGAGCGGATTATTCCGGTATTGGCATAAAATTCGGATGGGAGAAAAATAAGAAACCATCCTAAAATAGACGAACGCCGTTTTTTGAGTGTGTGCGGCGTAGCCGCACACACTCAAAAAAACGAATTACTCCAGAAATTTTTGGATAGATATCATGTGATCAAGAGGAGAAGAACTTATGGAACATTTTTTGGATATTTCAAACCAGTCCCCCCAGGAGCTGCAGGACCTGCTTGACCTGGCGGAACGGCTGAAGAAAGAGTATTTTAGCAGAGGTAATCTGCCCTTGTTCAAGGGCATGGTGCTTGGAATGATCTTCCAAAAACCAAGCCTGCGCACCCGCGTTTCCTTCGATATGGCCATGCGCCACATGGGCGGGGATGCGCTTTACCTTTCTCCCAACGAAATCGGTTTGGGCAAGCGCGAATCCACCGCTGACGTGGCCAGGGTGCTGTCCGGCTATGTCCAGATCCTGATGGCGCGGGTCTTCGCCCATGCGGATGTGCTGGAATTGGCCAAATGGTCGACCGTGCCGGTCATCAACGGGTTGAGCGATTTCAGCCACCCCTGCCAGGCCATGGCGGATGCCCTCACCGTCCAGGAGAAATTCGGTAAGGCCAAGGGCCTCAATATTGTCTATGTGGGAGATGGCAATAATGTGGCCGTCTCCTTAATGCACATTGCCACGAAACTGGGCTGGAACTTCACCATCGCCAACCCGGCCGGCTATGACCTG
Organism: uncultured Chloroflexia bacterium; assembly: GCA_963782935.1. Lineage (GTDB taxonomy): Bacteria > Chloroflexota > Anaerolineae > Anaerolineales > Villigracilaceae > UBA877. Next base: position 65,264 of record CAWALN010000020.1, read on the forward strand.
GACCCGAAGGCGGTCGAGATGGCCGAGGAATTTGCGAGCAGCTCCGGCAGCAAGTTGCGCTTCCTGCGGGACCCGCATGAAGCCGTCCGTCAGGCCCAGGTGATCTATACCGATACCTGGACGAGCATGGGCCAGGAGGAAGAAGCCGAGGCCCGCGAAAAGGTGTTCCCGCCTTTCCAGGTGAATGCCGGATTGGTGAATGAAGCCGACAAGGATGTGATCGTGATGCACTGTCTGCCGGCCCACCGCAACCATGAGCTGACCGATGAAGTGGCGGATGGGCCTCATTCGGTTATTTTCCCGCAGGCTCATAACCGCCTGCACGCCCAGAAGGCCATTCTTGCCAGGCTGTTGAAGGTGGCATAGGCGAAGAGAATTAGTACCCCGGCCCTCCCCATTTATTTCCTGGTAATCTCCAGGAAATAAATGGGGAGGCTGCTTTTTAATGTTGTACAGACAATAGAACGAGAGTATACTGGTGGGAATATTTTCGCCAGAGTGACAATCACGATCAAGCCGTAGAGGAGGAGCCACAGATGCAAGCGGAACTATGGAATGATACCCTGGGTGAATTCCACCCGGCCAGCGCACCGGATTATTTGCCGGTGGACCAACTGCGCCAGGTGCAATTCCAAAGATTGAAGGCGGTGGTAAAGCGGAGCTATGACCACGTGAACCTATTCCGTCTGCGCATGGAGGCAAGGGGACTCGAACCGGAGGATATTCGATCTCTGGCAGATATCTGTAAGCTGCCTTTTACGGTCAAGAATGATCTGCGGGACACGTATCCCTTCGGCCTTTTCGCCAGTCCCATGCAAGAGATCGTCCGCCTGCATGCTTCTTCGGGGACGACCGGCAAACCGATCGTGGTAGCCTATACCCGCGAAGACCTGGAGGTCTGGACGGGCGTGATGGTGCGGACACTGGCTTCGGCCGGCCTGCACCAGGGTGATATCGTTCAGAATGCCTATGGCTACGGCCTGTTCACCGGCGGATTGGGAGCCCATTACGGGGCCGAAGCCCTCGGCGCCACCGTGATTCCCATCTCGGGCGGCAACACCGACCGGCAGATCATGATCATGAAGGATTTCAATGTAACCGCCATCTGCTGTACCCCTAGTTATTTCATCCATTTGATCGAGCGGGCCGGCGAATTGGGCGTCAACATCAAGGACCTGCCTCTGCGGGTGGGCGTTTTTGGGGCGGAACCCTGGTCGGAATCCATGCGGCAATATATCCAGGACAACACCAATATCGAAGCCTTTGATATCTATGGCCTCTCCGAGATCACTGGGCCGGGCGTGGCGGCGGAATGCAAATGCCACCAGGGGTTGCACATCTTCGAGGACCATTTTTATCCCGAGATCATCGATCCGGATACCTGCCAGGTCTTGCCCGAAGGGTCTGAGGGGGAGTTGGTGCTCACGACCCTCAGCAAGAAAGCCATGCCGATCATCCGCTACCGGACGCGGGATATTACCACCCTCACTCGCGAACCTTGCGGCTGCGGGCGGACGCTTTGCCGGTTCAACCGGATCGGCCGCCGGAGCGATGACATGTTCATCATCCGCGGCATTAATGTGTTCCCGGCCCAGGTGGAGACGGCTCTCCTGCAGGTGGAAGGAACCCTTCCGCACTACCAGATCGTGCTGACCCGCGAAAAAGGGTTGGATCAAATGGAAGTCCAGGTGGAAGTGACCCCCGAGATCTTCGGCGATACCCTCGGCGCCCTGGAAAGCATGCAGCAGAAGTTGGAATACAGTGTCGAACAGACCCTGGGACTCCGGTCGGCCATACGCCTGGTGGAACCTCATACCATTCAGCGGAGTGAAGGCAAGGCCAAACGCGTGATCGATCAGAGGAAGCTTTAGGAGGAAAAGATGAAACTGCACCAGATTTCAGTCTTTTTGGAAAATAAACCCGGCCAGTTAAAACTTGCCTGCCAGCAATTGGCAGATGCCAATATCAACATTGTCACCCTCTCCCTGGCGGATTCAAAACAATTCGGCATTCTCCGCCTCATTGCGCCGGAATGGGAAAAGGCTCAAGCCGTCTTCAAACTGGCCGGTTTTACCACCCATATCACCGAGGTGTTGGCGGTGGAAGTTCCCAACCGGCCGGGCGGGCTGGTGGAGATCCTGGATTGCATCGACTCCGCCGGGCTCAACGTGGAATATATGTACGCCTTCAGCTTCGGCTGGGAGGAGAAGGCCATCCTGATCTTCAGGTTCGACGACCCGGATGCGGCCATCAAAGCCCTTCAGGGCAAGGACCTCAATATCATCGGAAGCGTAGCCCTCTTTGAAGAAGGATCCAAGTAAGTAGTGTCGACTCTGCGTATCGCCCTGCCTGCACTGCACCTGCCCTGGCGGGCGGTGCCAGGGTGCAGCAGGCACATGTGTGGGTCAGCCTGCGGAAGAGGTTGGAGTGCAGGCTTCAGCCTGCAGAAGATCCGTCGGAGTCCAGGCTTTGTGGAGCACCCCGTAGTAAATCGGGGTGAGTCGCGTAGCGCCCTGCCTGCACTGCACCTGCCCTGGCGGGCGGTGCCAGGGTGCGGCAGGCACATGTGTAGATCAGCCTGCGAGCGATCCCTCCCAAATCGGAATCACGAGTAAAAGCCCGTGTTCGCAGGGAAGCCCACCGCCGCGGGCGTTTTGCATTTAACTCAGGTGTATAATCCTGAGTATCTTGGTCGCAATGAACGTGAAAAGGGAGAAACTTATATTAACCGGTACATTTTGATTGCCTCTCGACTGCGTGGCGCTCGGGGCTGAGTTTTATTCATATTTGTTTCGAGGTGAAACCATGAACACGCAGGAATTTATCGCACTTGAAGAACAGTACGGCGCCCATAATTACCATCCGCTGGATGTGGTCATCGAGCGAGGTGAAGGAGTATGGGTCTACGATGTGGAAGGGCGGAAATATCTGGATTGTCTTTCAGCCTATTCGGCTCTTAACCAGGGCCACATCCATCCGAAGATCCTGACTGCCATGTTGGACCAGGCGGCGAAACTGACCCTCACATCCCGAGCCTTCCGAAATGACCAATTACCCCTCTTTTATAAAGAGTTATCCGACCTGACCGGCTATGAGATGTCATTGCCGATGAATTCAGGCGCAGAGGCAGTGGAGACGGCCCTTAAACTGGCTCGAAAATGGGCCTATGAAGTCAAGAAAGTACCTCGTCCCCAGGCCGAGATCATTGTCTGCGCCGGGAATTTCCATGGGCGGACCATAACGGCCATCTCTTTTTCCAGTGAACCGCTTTACAAGAATGATTTCGGGCCGTTCACCCCCGGCTTTATAGTTGTTCCTTACGGGGATGCGCGCGCCATTGACAATGCCATTACAGAAAATACCGCCGCCGTCATGATCGAGCCGATCCAGGGCGAGGGCGGGGTCATCATCCCTCCCAAGGGATACCTGGAGCGGGTAGCCCAACTTTGTAAGCAGAATAACATCCTCCTGATCGCCGACGAGATCCAGACGGGGCTGGGCCGGACCGGCAAGCTGTTCGCCTGTCAATACGAGAATGTCCGGCCGGATGTAACCATCATCGGCAAGGCGCTCTCAGGCGGGTTTTATCCCATATCTGCAGTCCTGGCGGATACGCCTCTGCTGGGCCTGTTCCAGCCGGGTGAGCACGGATCCACCTTCGGCGGTAACCCCCTGGCAGCCGCCATCGGTCGGGCAGCCCTGGGTGTAATCGTGGAAGAGCACCTGGTCGAGCGCGCTGCAGAGATGGGCGAATATTTCCTCGAGCAGTTGATCGAGATCCCCAGCCCGCATGTAAAAGAGATCCGCGGGAAGGGTCTCCTGATCGGCGTGGAATTGAAGCCCACAGCCGGCGGGGCCAGGCGTTTTTGCGAAGCCCTCCAGACGCGGGGAATTCTGGCCAAGGAAACCCATGCGAATATCATCCGTTTTGCGCCGCCGCTGATCATCGATAAAGACACCATCGATTGGGCCTTGCCGTCCATCCGGGATGTGTTGAATATGAAGTAGGAAGAAAAAAGCCGGTTCGCAGCGTAAAAATAGTGAAAAATAACGCCTTAAAGTCGCCTTTTTCTCGTATTATTAAGCCCTTTTCCGGAGGAACAATTCTATTGATTGCGTATAGATATACACCACCTGTGGGATTATTCTTCAAGAGGCGCATAGAAACCCCTTATATGGGGGTTCGTAAAGGCTTTGTTCCTCGTTGAATTGTAATGACGATCCCTCGGAAACCGCGTTTCTCTCTACGGACCTTTTCTAAAGGCGATCAGTGTTAGCTTTAGTCTCTATCCGAAAATTCTGGAGTAGTTCGTTTTTTGAGTGTGTGCGGAGTAGACGCACAGACTCAAAAAACGGCGTTCTTCCATTTTTGGATAATTCTTAGTTATATACGATTTTTTACGGTGATATGAAGGAGGTGGATCATGGATATTGGCATTCCGAAGGAACGACGGTCCTTTGAATTCAGGGTGGGCCTTTCTCCCGCCGGGGTGGAGATCCTCTGCCAAAACGGTCATGCCGTCTTTGTCGAACATGACGCCGGCAAAGGCGCCGGTTTTGAAGATAAGGAATATGAAGATATCGGCGCGAGGATAGTCTATTCGGCCGAAGAAGCTTTCGGCAGGGCCACTATGGTCTTGAAAGTAGCCCGCCCGACCGAAGAAGAATTACCCTTATTCCAATCCGGCGCCATCCTGGTAGGACTGCTGACGCTGCCATCAGCCCGTCAAAATCTCATCGACGGCCTGCTCGAGAAGAAGATCACTGCCGATCGCCTGCGAGCAGATCTGTGAGCCCGACGGGACGATGCCGGTCTTGCGGTCCCTGAGTCAGATCGGGGGAGCCATGGCAGCCGAAGTGGCGGCCCGCCTGTTGCACAGCAATGAGGGCGGGCGCGGTATCCTCCTGGGCGGTATTCCCGGGGTGCCTCCGGCGGAGGTGGTGATCCTGGGGGCGGGAACGGTCGGTACCTACGCCGCCCGGGCATTCACAGGTGTGGGGGCGCACGTGACCGTTCTGGATAAAGACATGAATGCGTTGCAACGGATCAGCCAGATCGAGGCGAACGTGGTCACCATGCTTTCAACGGAGCGGAATATCAGCCGCTGCTGCGAATTTGCCAATGTCCTGGTGGGAGCCGTGCTGGTCCCCGGGTCCAGGGCGCCTATCTTGGTGACCCGTGAGATGGTCAAGAAAATGAAAGCCCGTTCGGTCATCATCGACTTGAGCATCGATGAAGGCGGCTGTACCGAAACCTCCCGGCCGACCATGCATGACCGGCCCTCCTATCTCGAAGAAAATGTGATCCATTACTGCGTCCCGAATATGCCGGGTATCGTTGCCCGCACTGCCACGCATGCATATGTGAATGTCGCCACGCCGTACATTGAAAAAATTGCCAACCTGGGGGCGGAGAAGGCAATCGCCGAAAACCCGGCCATAGAAGCCGCAGTCAATATGCACGCAGGGGGAGCTCCGGCACCTATATAGTTGGATGAAATAGGGAGCGGACCATGGACTGGCAAGCGATCTATAAATCTCATGTAACCACGGCAGAAGAAGCGGTTAGATCCATCCAATCGGGGAACCGCATCTTCATGACCGGAAATGTATCCGTGCCGCAAAAATTATTGGCGGCCCTGGTTGAGTACGCCCCCAACCTGACAGATGTGGAACTCTGCCAGGCCCTTTCGGTCGGGCCGGCGGATTATGTCAAACCGGAATTGGAGGGGCACCTGCGAGTGAATACCCTCTTCATCGCCGCCAACGTCCGCAAAGCCGTTCAGGAAGGCCGGGCGGATTTCACGCCGGTGCTGCTCTCGGAATTTACCCTGCTCTTCAAAAATAAAGTCCTGCCGGTGGATGTGGCCATGGTGCACGTCTCTCCGCCGGATGAGCACGGATTCTGCTCCCTGGGGGTGGAGGTGGGATTGACCAAATCTCCGGCCAAATCCGCCCGCATCATCATCGCCGAGGTGAACGAGCAGATGCCGCGGACGTTGGGCAATTCCTTCCTGCACGTCAGCCGCCTGACCCACATCGTCCCGGTGAATTATCCCATCTCCGAGCTGCCCATGGGAGGCGAAGGGGACGACCAGATCAGCCAGAAGATCGCCGGCTTCATCGCCGACCTGATTCCGGATGGGGCTACTCTGCAGATGGGCATCGGCGGCATCCCGGATGCCGTCCTCAACTTCCTGGACAGCAAAAAAGACCTGGGTATCCACAGCGAGATGTTCTCTGACGGGGTGGTCCGGTTGGTGGAGAATGGCGTCATCAATAATTCGTGCAAGTCCCTCCATACCGGCAAGATCGTGGCCGGTTTCGTTCTGGGAACTCATAAATTGTATGATTGGGTGGATGACAATCCCTTGTGCGAATTCCACCGGCAGGAGTATGTCAATGATCCATTCGTTATTGCTCAGAATGACCGAATGGTGGCAATTAATTCCGCCATCGAGGTGGACCTGACCGGCCAGGTCTGCGCAGACAGCATCGGGCCGAAGTTTTTCAGTGGAGTCGGCGGGCAGTTGGATTTCATTTATGGAGCCTCGCGAGCGAAAGACGGCGTTCCGATCATTGCCATGGCGAGCACGAATATGATGAAAGATGGATCGGTGATCAGCAAGATCGTGCCGACCCTTCGACCCGGCTCGGGTGTGGTTACCAGCCGCAACCACGTCCATTACGTGGTCACGGAATTTGGCGTGGCCAACTTGTATGGAAAATCCGTCCGGAAGAGGGTGAGTGAGTTGATCGACGGTGGCCCATCCTGACTTCAGGGCGGACCTGGAAAAAGAAGCCCGGGCGTTGTGCTGGATATAAGAATGTAGTAACGACTTTAGTCGTTGCATTGTAATAACGATTTTCGTAGCGACCCTGTGGGTAAATCGTTACTACTAGACTATAATATCGGCATGAATAGAAAAGCGAAAATCGTAGCGACCATAGGGCCGGCCAGCCAGGCTGAAAGCACCCTGGAACAACTATTAAAAGCCGGCGTGGATGTGGCCCGGCTGAATTTCTCCCATGGAACACATGAAGAACACGCGGCCAGGATTGCCTCATTACGGAAAATAGCCGCGAAATTGGGACGGCCACTGGCCATCTTGCAAGACCTGCAGGGACCGAAGATCCGGGTCGGGCTGCTCGCTGAGCCGTTGACACTGATCCCCGGGTCGAGTGTCCAGCTCTATCCGGAGGGAGGCGTCAATCCGGGTGGAGCTTCCATCCCGGTGGATTTCCCCCAGTTATTCGATTCTGTCCAGCCCGGCGCCCGCATCCTTCTTGACGATGGCCGGTTGGAATTGTCTGTCCTTGAAGCTGGCAAAACCCTGGTGACCGCCCTGGTCAAAACCGGTGGAGTTCTCACAGCTCACAAGGGCATCAACCTGCCCGGGGTCAGCCTGGATATCCCCGCCTTTACCGACAAGGATGCAACCGACCTGGAATTCGGCCTGTCCCATCCATGTGGATGCAGTCGCCGTTTCTTTTGTGAAAAGGGCGGAAGACGTTTTAAAAGTGAGACACGCGATTGAATGTCAGAGTCCTACTGACTGCCCCATCCTGATCGCCAAGCTGGAACGCCCGGAGGCGCTGGATAACCTGGATGAGATTTTCGAAGCCGTCGATGGCGTGATGGTCGCCCGCGGCGACCTGGGCGTGGAGATGAACCCGGAAGATGTGCCCGAAGCCCAGAAACGGATCATCCGGATGGCCAACCGGAAGGGAAAATTGGTCATCACCGCCACCCAGATGCTCGAATCGATGATCCATAACCCGCTGCCGACCCGGGCGGAAGCCTCGGACGTGGCCAACGCGGTTTTCGACGGCACGGACGCGGTCATGCTTTCGGGTGAAACCGCCGCGGGAGAGTATCCCGTCGAGTCGGTCAGGATGATGGACCGGATCGTCCGGCAGGCGGAAGCCAGCTTTTCCCAATGGGGCCATGTGGATGATATGGAAGGGGATGAGAGTAACGATGCCGTCGCGGTCACCCATGCCGCCCGCGAGCTGGCCCACGACCAGGATGTAGCTGCCATTGCAGTCTTCACCAAGTTGGGCCGGTCGGCCCTTTTGATGGCGAAAGCCCGCCCGAATGTGCCTATCCTGGCATTCACTCCTGAAACCCGCACATATAATCGCCTGGCGCTGGCCTGGGGCGTCAGGCCGCAGACCGTGCCTTTCATGGAAACGATGGAGGAGATGTTCCACTGTGTAGAAGACTCCTTGCGTGAGTCCGGTTCGGTCAAGTCGGGCCAGCAAGTGGTGCTTGTGTGCGGTTTCCCGCTGAAAGAAATGCGGACACCCAATATGGCTTTGCTGCATACGGTGGAATAAACCCGTAGTTGCGACTCTACGAAGTGCCCTGCCTGCACTGCACCTGCCCATACCCCGCGGAACTACGCGGGGTGCGTGGGCGGTGCCAGGGTGCAGTACATCGTCCAGTTAGATATACTAGACATTGAAAAGGAAATGGAGTAGAAGATTGTGGTGATGATGCCAATCATCTCACGCCTTCTACTCCATCGACCTCTGGTCTGGGAAAGAGGACTTACATCGTCCAGCGCTGAGAGCGCTTACATCGGATTGTTCCCCAGACCAAGCCAAACTCCACTGTTGAAAACGTATCGCGCCTTGAGCGCCTTAACTGGGTCACAGGCACTGGCTACGTTGAGGATCTCCGGGGAGGCACAGGAGGTCACAATGAAAGTATACATCGGAATCGATTGGAGTGAAAACAAGCACGACATCTGTTTTATGCATGAATCCGGGGAGGTGCTGCGTGTCCTGCAGATCAATCACACGATTGCGGGTTTCCGGGAACTGGACCTGGCTCGCCAAAGCCTGGGGGTGGAGGCAGGGGAGTGCGTAGTAGGTGTGGAAACGGCGCATAACCTGCTTGTGGATTATCTGTGGGATCAGAAATACACACAGATCTATGTTCTTCCGCCTAAATCCGTCAAGAGTGCGCAGCCACGGTTTCGCCAGAGTGGGGCCAAGGATGACCCTTGGGACGCTCGTCTGATTGCGGACATTCTTCGGACCGATCAGAGCCGCTATAGTCTGTGGAAGCCGGACGGGCCCTTGACTCGTCAGATCCGGGCCGAAGTCTGTTTTGCCAATCAACTGGGCCACGAATTGGTGCGCAACAGCAATCGTCTCCGCTCGACGTTGTTGCGCTACTATCCGGTGGCCATTCGGACTTTCAGCCACCTGGACAGTCTGGTTGCCCTGGCCTTTATCCAGACCTATCCCACTCCCCAACAGGCAGAATCCTTGAGTTTTGAAAGTCTCCAGGCCTTTCTGGTCGCACATCACCACACCCGCTCTCGCTCTTGGGCGACCATCTACGCTCGGCTACACGAGGATCACCCGCGGCCCAATCCGGAAGTGCAGGCCGTTTATTCGCCGCTAGCGTTAGCCCAGGCCAGGATCCTGGAACAACTGGTCAAGAGTCACACCGAATGTCTGACAAGACTCGGAAAGCTCTACGTTCAGCATCCCGACCACGAGATTTACGACAGCCACCCCCAAGTCGGCGCTCTCCTAGGCCCAGCTCTGTTAGCCAAGTTGGGTGACGACCGGGGCCGTTATCCCACCCCCGCCATCCTGCAGGCCGTGGCTGGTACCTGTCCGGTAACCTACCGGAGTGGTAAACACTTGCACATTTATTTCCGAGCTGCTTGCGACCACGAGTTTCGATATTATGCGCAGCAGTGGGCGAGATTGACGCTGGAGAGTTCGCCTTGGGCGGTGGCTTACTACAAGTCCGTCCGCCCTCACTGCAAGAAGGATAATGACGCCATTCGCCGTCTGGCGAACCGTTGGCTGGAAATCCTTTGGAGATTGTGGGTTGATAAGAAGCCCTACGATGAAGCTCTTCACCTAAAGCAG
>CAWALN010000021.1:0-92482 GCA_963782935.1 uncultured Chloroflexia bacterium
TTCCTCTTCTCGACCCTCTCCGCCATCATTGGGCCGAACGTCAACGGTTGGATCATCTACCTGACCCACAATAACTATAACAACATCATGATCGTAGCGCCTATTTTTATGGTGATTGCGCTCGTGCTCATGCTGGGAGTCCGGAAAGGCGAAGCGAAACCAGAGATAATTCCCGTCGCTGCTGCTGAAGCTCCGCTAGAAATTGCGGCGGGAGATTAGGCGATAGTCAATTGCGACTCTTGAAATGTAGAGAGATCTTTCCAATGATAAGACCACTGCTCGTCCTGATACTTTTGGTGGGGATGGGACTGTCCAGCGGCTGCGCGCCTAAAGCGGCCAACTGCGGAGAGGCGAATGTTTTTTGCGTGGGGCTGGTGACGGACCTGGGGCGGCTGGAGGATCGTTCATACAACCAGGCCGCCTGGGAAGGGGTGCAGCAGGCGAAGGCCGCTGGAATCACCAGTTGGGTCGCTTCCATCGAGACGGTGGATCTGCGGGATTTCGAGGCCAATATCCGCGTTTTTGCAGAAGCCAAATATGATGTGATCGTGACAGTGGGCGCCGATATGGCCGCGGACACGCTGGCGGCCGCTAACACCTACCCGGATACCTATTTCATCGGTGTGGACCAGGATCAAACGGCCAACCAGGAGTTCAGCCCGAACCTGGTGGGGTTGGTGTTCCCGGAAGACCAGATCGGTTACCTGGCCGGCGCGCTGGCGGCTTCGCTGACCAAAACGGGGCAGATCGGGGCTGTGCTGGGTAGCGACGCCTTACCGGCTATGCAACAATACGGTCAGGGGTTCATTAATGGCGCCGCCTCCATTGATCCGGCCATCATCCCGAAGATCTTGTACCACAATGATGTCAGCCCGGATAAGTCGCTCAATGATCCCGAATGGGGAGCCAAACAGGCCAACACCCTGGTGGATGGGGAAGTGGATATTGTCTTTGGCGCCGGTGGCACCACTGGCAGTAATGCCCTGATTGGAGCGGTTATGCGGGGCGCCTATGCCATTGGAGCCGACACGGATGAATATTATGCTCTACCGGTGGCTGCGCCTCATCTTTATACAAGCGCGATCAAATTGATCAAATCGGCTGTAGCCAGTTTAGTTGAAGCGGCTAAGAATGCCCAGGAGCAAACTGCCGGCTTTCCCAGCGGTAATTATGAGGGCCAGGTGGGTCTGGCTCCTTACCATGACCTGGAGACTTCCGTTCCGGATGAACTCAAGGTGAAGATGACCACGCTGGTGCAGAATTTACAATCAGGTGATGTGCAGACCGGAGTTCCATAGAAAACCGGGCTGCGATGTTGCAGACCATTAGGGTCTGTATTCTAAATTAAAGAATTGTGTCTTATAATTCTAAAACCCCACAAAGGAGGTGACCTGTACCAAAAGGCATTCGCAATCCTGGCCAAGCCAAGTACGGTTCATTCATATTCGATTTGATGTAGGAGAAGGAGAAAAATGAAGAAAATTAGTTCCATTTTTGTATTTTTACTCGTAGCCGTCCTGGTCCTGACGGCATGCGGCCCGGCCGCCAACATCCTGCCAAGGTCAAAGTCGGAGAAGTGACCGACCTGGGCGGCGTGGACGATAAGTCCTTCAACGCCCTCGCCTGGAAAGGTGTCCAGGATGCCATCTCCCAGTTGGGCGTGGATGGCAAGTACCTGCGAATCCAACCAGCAGTCGGACTACGCCAAGAACATCCAGCAGATGCTGAGCGAGAAAGAGAACCTGATCATCACCGTCGGCTTCCTCCTGGGCGTCGATACCGCCACGGCTGCCAAGGCCAACCCGAACCCGAAGTTCGCCATCGTCGACTACACCTATCCTGACTGCTATCCGGGCGCCGTGGAAGGCAAGGACTGCGGTTCTTCCGACCGACCTGACCAATGTGCGCGGCCTGGCCTTCCAGACCGATCAGGCTGCCTTGCTGGCCGGATACCTGGCTGCCGGCATGACCAAGACCGGCAAGGTGGGCACCTTCGGCGGCATCCAGCTCCCGACCGTGACCATCTTCATGAAGGGTTTCGAAGCCGGCGTCAAGTAGTACAACCAGCAGAACAACACCACCGTCAAGGTGTTGGGTTGGGATGAGCCACGCAGAAAGGCCTCTTCACCGGCAACTTCAACTCCACCGATGATGGCAAGTCATTTGCCACCACCCTGGTCCAGGAAGGCGCCGACATCATCATGCCGGTTGCCGGACCGGTTGGTCTGGGCTCTGCAGCCTACTGCCAGACCAGCGCCAAGTGCATGATCATCGGCGTGGACACCGACTGGTTCGTTTCCGCTCCGTGAATACACCAGCGTCGAGCTGAGCAGCGTCCAGAAGAAGATCGATGTGGCCGTCTTCAAGACCATCAAGGACGTTGTCGATGGCAAGTTCACCGGCGGAACAGTCACCTACACCCTCGCCGACGGCGGCGTGGATCTGGCTCCCTTCCACAATTTCGACAGCCAGGTACCTCAAACCCTGAAGGATGCAATTGACCAAATTGAAGGCCGACATCATCAGCGGAGCTGTCACTGTCGATGGCGCTCTGAAATAAGATTGACCCATTGTTTGAAATGCAGGGCCGGGGAATTCCCCGGCCCTGCTCAAGAAGCCTTAGAAGGTTCCTGAAACAAATTCAGGGAAACCATCTCAGATTGCAAGTCACTTTATCAGGAGAATTTTGCATGCCACCCGTATTGGAATTGCGTCAATATCACTAAATACTTTTCCGGGCGTTTTGGCAAATGATTCCATCGATCTGTCTGTAGACAAGGGCAAGATCCTGGCCCTGCTGGGCGAAAACGGAGCCGGCAAAACGACCCTGATGAACATCTTATATGGCCTGTATAAACCGGATGAAGGCCAGATATTTATCAACGGGGAAGAAGTTGCCATCCACGGTCCCAACGATGCCATCGCCCATGGCATCGGAATGGTCCACCAGCATTTCATGCTGATCCCGGTCATGACTGCCACAGAAAATGTCATGCTGGGAGTGAAATCCGACCAAGAACGGGATTTTCCTGGACAAAGACACGGTCGCGAAACGTATTCGCGAGATCTCGAAGCAATATGACCTGGATGTAGATCCAAACGCCTATATCGGCGACCTGCCGGTAGGCGCGCAGCAGCGTGTTGAAATTATCAAGGTTTTATATCGCCAGGCCGATATCCTGATCCTGGACGAACCGACGGCCGTCCTGACCCCCCAGGAAGTGGAAGGGCTCTTCAAGGTGATCCGCTCGTTGGTCGCCGGCGGGAAATCGGTTATTTTCATCACCCATAAACTCAAGGAAGTGCTGGCCATTGCGGATAAGATCACAGTCCTGCGCGGCGGGCGCGTGGTAGGAACAGTCTGCCCCAGGGGAGGTCTCGCAGGAAAAACTGGCGGCCATGATGGTGGGGCGGGAGGTCAACCTGGTGGTCAAAAAGAAACCGGCCTCACCCAAGGAAGTGGTCTTGAGCGTCAAAGACCTGTACGTGCGGGATGAGCGAAAGAACTTGACCGTGCAGGGAACCACCTTCGATGTGCAGGCCGGTGAAGTGCTGGGGGTTGCGGGGGTGCAGGGAAACGGGCAGACGGAGCTGGTCTATGCCCTGACCGGCCTGCTCCCATTGGAGAGCGGGGAGATCCGCATCGCCGATAAACCCGTTCGCCATTCTTCCCCGCGGAATATCCTGGAGAGAGGCGTGGCCCACATCCCGGAGGACCGCCAGAGACACGGGTTGGTGCTGACATTCCCTGTCCAGGACAATATGGTTCTGTGCACTTATTATCAGCGACCCTTTGCCAAGGGAATCCAACTACAGCAAAAAGTGATCGTCGAAACTGCCGAAAACCTGGTCAAGCAGTTCGACGTACGCACGCCGAACGTGTTTGTGCCCGTCTCCACGCTTTCAGGTGGAAACCAGCAAAAAGTGATCGTGGCGCGGGAATTCTCACGGCCGATCAAATTATTGATCGCTTCCCAGCCCACCCGCGGCCTGGATGTCGGCTCCATCGAATACATCCACAGCCGTATCATCCAAAAGCGGGATGAAGGCACGGCTGTGTTACTGGTTTCGCCGGAACTCGATGAGATCATCGCCCTATCCGACCGCATCGCGGTCATGTACAAAGGCCAGATCGTGGAAATCGTATCGGCGGCAAAGGTCAATAAAGCCTACCTGGGCCTGCTGATGGCAGGCGTAAAACCCGAGGAGGCCCGCCAGGCGGCTCCGGCCTACTCCGATGGAAGATAAAGTGGAGCGCGTTTTCTAAGAGGAGAACAACTTGGACGCAAAAGTGACTGAAACCAATCCAAATCACACCCGGCGTGACAGGAAGCCGTCAAACCGACGCCAAAACGGAAGGGCGGCTCGCAAGCTCTGCAAACCTTCCTGGTGCCCGCGCTGGCCATTCTGACCGGTTTTATTATCGGCGCGATCGTAATTGCCATCACCAATGATGCCGCCATCCAGGCTTACCAGAATTTCTTCCACGCGCCGGGTGCGGCCCTGGCGGCCACATGGAATGCCATCGCAACGGCCTATGGCGCCTTGTTCGTCGGTTCCATCGGGAGTATCTCCGCCGTTATCCAAGGCATCCAAACCTATCGCCAGCCAGCGGGAACAACAAGGCCGCTGCTCACGGCGATCTACCCGTTCACGGAAAGCCTGGCCACCTCCACCCCTTATATCCTGGCCGGCCTGGCAGTGGCAGTGGGTTTCAAATGCGGGCTTTTCAATATCGGCGCCGAAGGACAGTTCGGCGTCGGGGCGTTAGGCTCTGCCTTCGTGGGTTACAGCTTTCATGGCCTGCCCTGGTACATCCACTTACCCCTGGCATTACTGGCAGGAGCCGCGGGCGGCGCCCTGTGGGGAGCAGTACCGGGTTTCCTGAAAGGGTTGACGGGCGCGCATGAAGTAGTCATCACCATCATGATGAACTATATCTCCTTCCGCCTGAGCGACTGGTTATTGAACGGTCCGATGAAGGCGCCCGGGTTTCGTCCTTTGACCCCCGTCGTGGACAATTCGGCCATGCTGCCACGCTTCTTCCCGGACCCGCTTGCGGTTCAATTGGGGGTTCGTCCTGGCCCTGTTGGTGGCCGCTGCTGGTGTATTGGTTCCTGTTCAAAACCACCCTCGGGTTCGAGATCCGGGCGGTGGGCGCCAACCCGGATGGGGCCCGCTATGCCGGCATGAATATCGTCAAGAATTTTGCCATCGCCATGACGCTCAGCGGCGCCCTGGCCGGCCTGGCAGGAGCCGTCCAGGTACTGGGGATCGACCACTGGGTGGGGCAGGGCTTCTCAGCCGGTTACGGCTTTCGACTTCATCGCCATCGCCCTGCTGGGTAAGAGCCATCCCCTCGGGGTGGTCCTGGCGGCCCTGTTATGGGGTACCCTGCGCAGCGGCGCCACCAGTATGCAATCCATCGCCGGCGTGCCGCTCGAGATCATCTCGATCATCCAGGGATTGGTGATCGTCTTTGTTGCGGCCCCGGCCATCATCCGCTGGATCTACCGCATCCGCGCCATCCGGACCGAAACGACCGTGCTGACGCGAGGCTGGGGCAAATGACCCGGCACTGTTGGCTTGTAAATAGATCCCGAGAGTTGATGAGGACTGCATGACAACCAACCTGGTCGCTAAAAATAAGAAAAAAATATTCGCCCGCACCCGCCTGGTCCCGGGCATCGTGCTCCTTGCGACGGCACTGATTACCTTCCTGCTGTTTGGCCTGAACATCCAACCCGGCTTGCAAACCACATTTGGGCTCACCCCCTCGGCGATAAAAATGTGATCCCCATCCCGAGCCTGGTCCTGCCGGTGCAAATCTCCCTGTATGTCCTGGTCATTGGTCATCGTCTTTCTGGCCGGCTGGCAGTTGGCCCGCGGCTTCCGCTCCAATGACCTGATCATCGGGCTTGGTGGCTTTCTGTTTCGTGGCGGCTTTCTTGATCTGGGCAGCCAAGGGCAATTCGATGGACCTGGTGGGGATGATGAATAACACCCTCGTACGGGCCACGCCCATCTGCCTGGCAGCGCTTTGCGGGGTGATGTGCGAACGGTCCGGGGTGACCAATATCGCCATCGAGGGGATCATGCTCCTCTCGGCCATGATCTCGGTCATGATCGGGACCCTGACCCATAATCTTTTCTGGGTCTATTGGCTGGGATCCTGATGGGTATGTTCGTGTCTGGCATCCATGCTGGTTTTGTCCATCCATTTCCGGGTGGACCAGATCATCAGCGGCGTTGCCATCAACATCCTGGGTGCAGGCGCATCCAGTTTCATTTCCAGCCGTTACATGCAGACTAATATCGAAACGCTGAACAACTCAGGTGTCT
Source organism: uncultured Chloroflexia bacterium (assembly GCA_963782935.1). Taxonomy (GTDB): domain Bacteria; phylum Chloroflexota; class Anaerolineae; order Anaerolineales; family Villigracilaceae; genus UBA877. The sequence goes on from CAWALN010000021.1 coordinate 6,343, forward strand.
TCCCCAATCTCTCCATCCCGCTTCTTTCCAAAATCCCCATCCTGGGACCGGTCCTGTTCAATAACAATATCATTGTCTACATAATGCTTATCCTGGTGGCAGCCATCTATGTGCTCCTGTTCTACACCCCCTGGGGCCTGCGGACGCGGGCCGTCGGTGAACATCCCAAGGCGGCGGATACCCTGGGGATCAACGTTTACTTGACCCGCTATGTCGATGTGATCCTGGGCGGTCTGGTTGCGGGGATCGGCGGGGCCTATTTCACCATCGGCTCGGTCGGCCGGTTCGACCAGCTCATGACCGCCGGCAAGGGCTTCATCGGCCTGGCTGCCATGATCTTCGGCAATTGGAATCCCATCGGCGCGCTTGGTTCGTCCTTGATCTTCGGCTTTGCGGATTCGCTCCAGGTGAAAATGCAAATCTTGAGAGTCCCCATTCCAACCGAATTTCTGCAGATGGCCCCCTATATTGTGACCATCGTCGTTCTCGCCGGCGTGGTCGGGCGGGTGCACGCCCCCGCGGCCGACGGCGCTGCCTATATAAACAATAATTTTTGACTGTGAAAATGCAAGTCAGCACTGTATTTTTTTACTTTTAACCATCCGAAAATTCAAGAGTAGATCGTTTTTGAGCGTGTGCACTACGCTGCGCACACTCAGGCGTTCCTCTCTTTAAAGATCTTATTTCACCGCCACGCAGTTTCGTCCGGCCCGCTTGGCCAGGTACATGGCCTGGTCGGCTCGTCACAATGAGGGAATGCAAGGTGGGTGTTTCCTTGCTCATCCCGGTCACCCCGATGCTCAAGTGGATGGTCATTTTTCCTGCATCCGTCTCGATCGGTATATCCGATACCTGTGAGATCAGGCGCTCAGCCACATAAACGGCCGATTTGGTGGTGGTATCCGGTAGCAGGATCGAAAATTCCTCGCCGCCGTAGCGGCCGATGGTATCCGTATCGCGCAAGGCCGCCGCCATCAGCCGGGCCGTTTCGCGTAAAACCTGGTCGCCGACCACGTGCCCATAAGTGTCGTTAAAAGCCTTGAAATGGTCCAGGTCGACGATCAGCGCTGCCAGGGGATGCTGGTTCTTTTCTGCCAGAGCAAACTGCTTTTCTGCCTGGTCGAAGAAATGCCGGCGGTTATAGATGCCGGTCAACTCATCGGTGATCGCCAGCCGCCCCATCTCGGTCAGCAGGTTGGCTTTCTGCAGCGCGGCTGCCACCTGGCTGGCAAACAATGAGACTGTCGGCAGGTCGCCTTCATGGACGCCCTCGCCCCACATCCACAACGTGCCCATGGATTTCCCCTCGGTGATCAAGGGCAGGTCGCAGATGGAGGTGGTCTCGGCCACTCCGATCAGCTTCAGCACTTTTTTGGCCATCGGAAGGGGAAAATCCGGGACCCAGCTCGTGATCATCGTGAGCGGATCTTTCACGAGGCAGGATTTCGGGGGAATGATTTCAGGAGAGGCCGGCTCGGTCAGGGGAATGCGAAGATCCTGTAATTTGATCTTGCCGATCCGCTCCATCCCTTTGACCAATTTAGGCGGCAGAGAAATATAACGCAAGATGACATGGGAATTATGCGGGTCCAGCATGGCCACGGCGCAGCGTAATCCCAATTTGTTCAGTTCGTTCCCGAGGGTATTCAAAACGCCCATCAGGTCGGCTGCGGTGGCGGCACGGGTGTTGACTTGAGCCAGCGCCCGGATCAAGGAATTCGATCGTTCCAATTGTTGGGTCTGGAAATGTTCCGCCTGAACGGTCCGCAGCCGTTGGACGGCTGTGGCGAGTTGGCCGGCGATGATGGTCAGGAGCTCCTCATCTTCGGTGGTAAAGGCGTTCACATTTTTGCTCTCTGCATTGACGACGCCGAGCAGGTTCCCTCCACCTTTAATGGCACGCATAATACCGAGCGAGTGAGCGGATACAGGCTGAGGTAATTACGAGAAGTGGATGACATCGTTCACCCGGTAAGGCTTGCCGGTTCGAGCCACCGTACCTGCCACGCCCACTCCCAGGGGCACATGGTTTAATCCCTCGTGCGCTCCGATACGGTATGAAGAATGCAGGTACAGTTCTTGGGCTGTCTCCTCCAGCAGGAGGATCCCGAAGCTATCGGAATAGAGTCTTTGGCCGATGATGAGGGTCACATGTTCGATCAATTGATCTTCATTGACCGGCTGGGTGGTGGCATCTGCAATGGCGTAGAGGACGGCCAGTTTTTCCGCCAATGTCCGCTCGGTATAGAGCAGGTGAATATTTTGGATGACCACCGTCACCTGGCCGCAAAAGACCTCCAACAATCGGATGTCGTCATCGCTGAAGCCGCCCGGTTTGTTGGCGACGAAAACGACCCCCAGCAAATGCCGGCCGTTATCCCACAGGGGTGATGCCAGGATGCAATCCAGTTCCAAAGAACGGGCCAGCGGGAGGAACTCTGATGGGAAATCGGCTTCAGAATTGGCCCGATAGGTACCCGATTTGGCGAAATTCCAGAGTTTCTCTTCATCATCGTTGGAGTAATGTAGAGGCGGCAGTGTATTGACCTCCAACCCGAACGCCGGCACCTGCGGCTGCAACTCGCCGGTGGCGGCATTATACAGGCCGATCGCACAAATTTTGGCGCCCATCAGGCCCGCCACTGTTTCGGCCAGCAGGCCGTAAGACCGGTGGGCATCTCCGTGCATGGTAAACGCCCGGGAAATATCGTGCAAGCCGGCCAGCTCATGGATGCTCCGCTGAGCCTCCTCCAGCAAAACCGCCTTGGTTACCGCCAGCGAGATCTGGCGGGCCGCCAACTCACCCTGTTCAATTTCTTCTTCCGTGAAATGATGGAAATCGGTAAAGGCCAGGATCAGTGCCCCCAGGTTGCGTTCCCCCGAAATGAGCGGCAGTCCCAGCACGGACCGGCTGAAGTAACCGGAACTGGAGTTTTTAGATAGAAGGGCGGAACCCTGGGTATCGTCAATGGCAAGGGCATGGCCTGCGTCCATCACAAGTGGCGTGAGGGTACGCGCATCCAGCCCGGTTCTCTCGCTGGAAGGCCCATAGGCTGCCATGGGGATGGTCAGGCGGTCCTTTTCCTCCCAAAATGTGATACAGCAGTTATCCGTTTTGAACAACTCTCCGGTGCGGATGGTCAAAACTCTCAACATGGAGGATTTATCATCCGTTTCCATGGCTGCCAGCAAAATGTCATTCAGCAGGTTGAGGAAACTGGCCGAAGCCGTGCGTTCCTCCAGTAATAACTTGTGTTGTTTGGATTCCTCCTGGGTTTTACGCTCTTTTTCACCCAACCGGCTAATGATCAGACTGGCCACCGCGCTGGTGAGCCAGGCCCACCAGGGCATTCGGAAGGATGGCGACCTCAAAATCATCCCATCCCATCATTACGATAACCAGCACGTCCACGCAATATAGACCCAGCGCCAGGAACATCCCCGGCCACATGCCGTATACACGTGCGCCGATGAGAACAGGCAGGATGCCCAGTGTAGTGATCGGCAGGCCAACCTTGGGATAGAGTACAAAAAGAGCCGTCCAGAATAGGATAAAAGACGCCGCAACTGTAATGAATTTACCTCGCGGGTCCTTGAGAAAATCGAACGGTTTCTTTCGAAGCACAGGGTTGCGCATGGTCGTTTTAACACAAGGAGACGCATGCGGAGCTTCCGTCAGGACGCTCCTCTACATTCGTCTCCGATAAAGTGTCTGGATTCTATACCGGCCTGCCTTGTCCGAGATTACAAACACGTTACAGGTTGATCAAGTTCGGATCGAGGCTGTATTGCCACCAATTGTTCGCGATTCCGTTTATACGCCCGGCTACCTTTGGTAAATGGTTCAACCACCACTTATGGAGGCTGCGCATGTCGCCATTCCCCCAATCGTCCGCGTTCACCAGGCGAGTCTGCTTCTTGAAATTTGGAAAATTAAGCCAATCATCGCAGTTGCTGAGGACTTTGCGGGGATTGTTATAGTCGTAATCTTTGTCGGCGTTGGGCGGGAAATGAATGGAGCCGAGTTCAGCTCCCCCGGGGGCGACCTTGTCATAGAGAAGGAATTGCTTGAAGAGATTGGCAGTTCCATTTAATTTGGCGAAGGTCTGCCCAAGAGTGGATTTCGGTTCGGTGCCCAAATGAATGCAGCATTTCGCCCACCCCGCGCTCGAAATTGAACCCCATCACAACGAACCGCCGGTTGCAATTGGAGGACCATTGCTGAGGCTGGGAATTACACCAAAAGGCGCCCGCGCCGCACATGGTGGATTCATAGAAACCGGCATAAGGGAAGCCCATCAACCAAATTTCATCGATCTCATGGTTGACAATTTTGGGTATTGCATTTAAACCGGTCAGGAGGGCCTGGTAATCGGCATATTGGGGTTGGTGGGCCGGCTGGGTCTTGTTCCAGACGGCTTGAAAGGATTGGGGGGTATAACGGAAGCCGTCGGTTAAAGCGGGGAATTCATTCAACTCCACCCTTTGGACGATCTCGTAGCGTGCCAGGCCGCTGCTGACCTCCAGGAGGTCCTGGATATACGTATTGGCCAGGTCGTCGGGCCGGCTCCAGTTCATCTGCGTCGATAATTTGGTCCCGGCTGCATCCATGACCGGGTCGTAGATGACAAAGAGAACATGCGAGGTGATGATCCGGGCGGGTTCTGTGGTGCTATCGGAAGGACCTACCGGTCCGGCGGGAGGCTGACTGCCAGGCGCGGAAAGGCCCAGCCATCTTAGCAGATTGCTTAAGAAAGAGGATCCTTGATTGCCAGCTGAGTTATTCACCTTTTCTCCTCGAGTACTAGGGAACATCCGTGGCAAAGAAAACCTGGTCTCCTACGCTGAAGAAAATGTAACGGTTGGGAGCGATCGTCATGGCTGTGGCCGGGCCGTCAAAAAGGGGATTGTATTGCTCTTCTTCCATCGTGGCCCGGAATTGGCCGCGTAGTTCCAGGGAATTGGCCCGGGGGCTGAATCGATAGATGGCCCGGGTAAGCGGCTCGAGCATGTACAGGGACGGGTCCGGCGCCGAGGCAAAGGTCATCTGGCTGAAGATGGCATCGTTGATCTTGGGACCGCTGCCTCGCTCTGGACGCGAATCCTTGAATGTAGCCGGATCGGTGCAGCGCACGGGGACCACGCTGAGGCGGGTCAATGGGCAGGCAGTGACATGCCCGTCTTGGAATAGAAGGTAGAGATCGGCGTTATTGACTGCCAGGGTGATGGCCGAGGCCATGTTTTGAGGCACCTGCTGGCCGAAGAACATGACCGGCAGGTCGGAGAATTGGCCGAAACTACCGCTGTATTCCCAGATGGCATTACTGCCCGGGTCGAGGACGTAAAGATTCTTGCCATCTGCATCCAAAGTAAAGGCGGCGATTTTCCGCCAGCCCAATTGCGGCGGCACGAGCGTAACGGCCACCGGGTCTGACAGACCGCAATAGATCAGCGTCCCCTTGGCATCCATGCCCATCACCCGGGCATTGTAAATATTGCTCATGGGCAACGCCGCCATTCCGATCAGCTTATCGACCGCGGTGGAATCATAGTTGCCGGGCTCACAATTGAAGGAAGTGTCCACTTCATAAGTCTGGTTGGTCAGCGTTGCCCGGAGAATATCCCCGCGGGAGGCATCCAGGATATAAAGATCCGTATCGGTGGTTGCCATTTGGGCGATCTGGACCGTGCGGTTCAATCCACCGGCAATGGCCGGATGGAAATCCAGGCGGAGGATGCCGTCAAGATTATCCAGGGCGGTCTGGGCTTCCTGGCGGAGGCTGATGGACTCTTCCTGGTTCTTCAGGCTCTTCTCGGCCTGGTCCAGATAAAAAATAGTGCTTTCCCAGGCCCGGCGGACTTCAGTGGGGTTCGTCTGCCCGCGGGCCTCGGTGGCCATTTCCACGGCCTGATTGAAATTCAGATTGAATTGAGTGGTCCGGCCGTATTGGACATACACCGTCGCGGCAATCGCCACGATCACCACCGGGATGGTTATTGCCAGCAGCCACATCCCCGAGCCGGACCCTTCGGGTTCTCCCTCCACGTTGGGGAGCAAGTTGGGCACGAATTTTCCGACCCCTTCGGCCGTTTTTTGACTGGCGCCTCTTGCCCCGCGGATGAAGCGGGCCAGGCCTCTGAAGAAGCCCTGCCGGCGAGGCGAGACTGGTCGTTTGATCTCGGGAATATCCGTCGTCCCTCGAGGCGAGACGAACCTTCCCATGCGGCTCATGGTGGATTCGGGCGGGCGGGCCGGCGGGGGTTGTTGCAGCACGACCCGGCGGGAAGCGCCTGCGGCGGGATCGGCTGGCGGTTCAAGGGGGCCTTCCGGAGAAACGGGTTCGACCTTGGCGGCCGGATCCGTATTTTCTTCCCCTGCCATGATCCGGGTAAACCGGCTGGCGGGACGATCGCTTTCCACCTGGGCCGTGGGCCGGGCAGGGACTTGCAACCCGTCGGCTTCTTCATTGGCAGCGGCAGTGGGGACTGCCGCGGGAGTGACGGCAGAGGGCCTTTTTGTAGTGGGATGCGGTCCTCTTAGGACAGACAGGTTGCCTTTCCCCGCTTGAGCCTGTACCATGACCGCATTCAAATCATCGCCGGTGAGCCCCAGCAATTTTCGCTGGAGCATTTCAGGGTTTTGGCCATGTCCCGACAGGAGGGCGGTATCCCAGCCGGCGGGCAGGTCCGAACACAGTACCAGCAGATCATTCGAATGTAGATCCGCCTGAGCCAGGAACATGGAGGTGGATTGCCCGATCCCCAGGCCGTGACCGGCAATCTGGGCATCGTGGATCTGGCGGGTTTCGGTCCCGCTGAGTTGAAAGATGTGAGTGGGCCCGCATTGGGCAAACGTGCACTGGCTTCCCCTCAGTACGCCCAGGATCAGCCGGCCGACGATATATTGGCCCTTGCCGGTGGTCCCCAGGTTGCGGTTGAGCAGGAACTGGTTGAGCCAATTGACGGCAGCCTGGACGGCAAAGGTCAAAGACCCGGCCGTCTTGTAGAACTGCTGGGCCGTTTGCGACAGGATCTGGTTGTATTCGGCTGTCGATATCGGAGTATTGCCTGAGATGGTCAGGTAAACGAACAGGTGATCATCTGAACGGCCACGGGCGACGTGTTTGGGAGGCGTCACCGCCAGGAGACCCGGCAACTGCGGTAATTCCTGGCCATTGATGCGGTAAAGAGGCAGTAGATTTAGATCGAACTCGGCGGTCACACTCTAATTATACTGGTAAAATCGGCGCATGGATTTTTCCCTTCATACCGATTTTTCAGACCTGGCGCCTCTGGCGGGAGAATGGAATGCGCTCCTGGCGGAAAGCATCACACAAGTCCCTTTTTTACGCTATGAATATATATGGACCTGGTGGACTACCCGGGGTGGAGGCGAATGGCCCGACTCCGAACTGGCACTCGTGACCGCCCGGGAGGCAGGCCGCCTGGTGGGGATCGCTCCGCTCTTTTCCGCCCAGAATCGTGAAAATCAAGCTGCTTATCTGTTGCTGGGAAGCATTGAGATTTCGGACTATCTCGACCTGATCGTCCGTCCGCAGGATCTGCCCGCCTTTCTCTCAGGATTGTTGGATTTCCTCGGCCGATCTGGACAGGCGGATGGGCGTATTCTTGATTGGCATAACCTTCTGGAAACTTCGCCGACCTTGCCGGCCTTGAAAGCCGAAGCGGAAAAGCGCGGTTGGACCTGCACGATCGAACAGACCTACCATGCTCCCTCCATCCCTTTGGCAGGCGACTTCGAAACTTACCTTTCCGGGATCGACAAGAAGCAGCGTCACGAGATCCGCCGGAAGATCCGCCGGGCCGAGGAGAGCGGTCACAACCTGCGCTGGTATATCGTCCGGGACGAATCCACCCTGGATGCGGAAATTCAGTCATTCCTCGACCTGATGAGGGAAGATCCCGAAAAGATGGCCTTTCTTACCCCGCCCATGTGCGAACAAATGCGCCTGGCCTGCCTGGCCGCCTTTGAGAATGGCTGGTTGCAGCTGGCTTTCCTCGAAGCCGATGGAGAGAAAGCCGCCGCCTATCTTAACTTCGACTTCCTCAACCGCATCTGGGTCTATAACTCCGGCTTCAGCAAGCGCTTCATGGATATCTCGGTGGGCTGGGTCCTGTTGGGGCATTTACTCCAATGGGCGAATGAGAACAAACGCAGCGAGTTTGACTTTATGCGCGGCGAGGAAGATTACAAATACCGCTTTGGCGGCATGGATAAACTGGTCATGCGCGCCAAAGTGGTGCGATAGCAGACTCTTTTGGTACCTCATTAAAAATAGAGATGCAGCGGCAGCCGCTGCATCTCTATTTAATTATTTCATCTTTCCCATCTTGGATCGTGAAGCCGTAAGAAATAGATCAAAGGGATGAGATTTCCGCGCCTAATATCCCAGCGGGCATTTCACATTATCCGTCGAAACGACCTTGGAGCGCCCCAATTCATTCCCATTCTTGTCCAATGCCGCCACCTGGAAATAGCATTCGCCGGTGGCAAGGTTGGTGAGATGGGCCTGCGTCTCAAAATCGGTGACGGGATCCTGTTCCAATGTTTTGAGTGAGAGAGGTTGGCTTCCACCAAAGAGCCGGTAAGAAGCCACGTCAGTGGCCCCATTCCAGGAATATCCCAGGGTGATCCCGGTCGAATCTGCCTTGAAGGCCAGTGTTGGATCGGTATCGGGAGTTCCTTCCCAGGGAGCGATATAGGCCCGGTAGCTGACATAGGGCTGATCAAAGGCCAGTTCAAAGATGGGATTGTTTTTCGGGTCCAATTCCGTCGCGGATACAAAGGCTGTATCCTTTCGCCGGCACGGCTGCCCCCCAGGCCACGAATGTATTCCCATTCGGCAATCGTTGATTGTCACCCATGAAGCTTCCAAAGACCGGCGGGTTATGTGTGAAGGACCATACCACCGTGGCGGTCTTGTTTACTTCATCCAATTTATATTCGATCGCATGGGACGCCGCCGGGTTTTGCTGCGATCCATGATTATCGAATACGGTGATATCCCCGTTGGCAAGCTGGCGGACGTCATGTTGGAAAGCAAAAGGCTCTCCGCCGATGATCTTGAACTGGTTGGCCTTGCCGCCGAAGCGCCACATCACTTCTCCGGTCTGCAGGTTGATCTTCGTGACCTCGCTCTGGTTCCGGCTGGAGAGGAGCAGGTTGCCGTCGTTCGCCACGGCCAGGGCATTCCCATGGACCAGGTCGATCTGCGGGTCGGTCAGGAGTGAGGTCGTATCCGTGACCTTGAAGTGGTCCCAACTCCGCCATTCAAAGATCACATTCTTGGACGGATCCAGTTCCTGGATGATCAATCCGGTCACCTGGGCATCCTTTTTTCCGCCCGGTGTAATCTGGCTCATGTCCATGGTTTCCGCATCGTAGGCCATCAGCAAAACATAACCGTCCGACAGGTACTGCAAATCGTGCAGGTCGGTGGTATAGCCGTTCCCGGCCTGGTAAGCTGTTCACCACCTCGTAATGGGAATTCATCACATAAAACGTGGCCTTCTTCTGGTCAAAATAAGAGATCAATCCGTTCGGCAGCTTCTTGAAATCAAAGGCCGACAGGTCATCGCCCACATATTGGTAATAGACCAGTTTGCCCTGGGGCGTCAGGATGAGCAGGTACGATCCGATCGTGGACTTGGTCCAATAAAAAGGCGCCACGAAAATATCCCCATCGCTGTTGGACGGTGAGGTGCCCGTTACGGTAAAGTGAGGGATGTCCTGCGGAACTGTCAGGAAATCAGGAAAGGCGCTCTTCGGCGGCCCATCTGGTGCCCCTGCAGGAGTGGCGCCTACTCCACCGGGCTGCTGGTTGGCAGCTACTGTAAATGAGTAGGCTAGCGGTGCGTAGCCGGAGGTCCAACTCGTCCTCAGGCTGTTCAAGTTGACATTCACTGTTTCTCCCGGCGTGAACTTGGAGGCCGGTTTGAAGATCACGGTTTTTTGATCATCCGCCAGGATCGTTTGACCTGAATGGACCCCGCTCTGTGAACCGGTCACATTGAACTTCAATGAAGATACATTTTTAGCGGTCAATTGGGGACCATACCGCACTGCGATGGTCGCACCCGTGGATACAAAATTAGCATTCGTAAGCGGGGAATAGTATTGAGGCTGCGGCTCTTTGGATGCAGCCGCCACAGAGGAACATGCTGAGGCGGCCACAATAGCCAGGAGAGAGATGCCGACAGTTAAATTTCGTAATACATGAATTGGTTTCATTTGTCCTCCATAGCCAAACATATATGGACTAATATCGTAAGAATTAGCCCAATATTATCAGAGGCTCGTTTATCGAGTATTAATTTAAAATATGAAAAATATGGAGAAAAATACTGCTAAAAAGCTGGTTTCCGTGCCTTAGGTCGAAAGGGCGTACTCCACTGCCGCCTCGGCATGGATGCGGGTGGTGTCAAATAAAGGCGCCGGACAATCTTCCGAATGGATAAGTAAGCCGATCTCCGTACACCCGAGGATGATCCCTTCGGCGCCGGCTGCGATCATCTTTCCAATGATATTCACGTACTGTTCTTTCGAAGCCGGAACGATCTTGCCGAGGACCAGTTCATCGTAGATCACCCGGTGGACGATCTCCCGTTCGCCTGCATTCGGGATGATCACCTCCAGGCCAAATTCTTTCGTGAGCCTGTCCTTATAAAAAGCCTCTTCCATGGTGAAGCGGGTCCCCAGCAGCCCGACTTTATGGAGGCCGGCTGCCTGGATGCGCCGGGCGGTCGCGTCGGCGATGTGAAGCAAGGGGATGCGGGTATTCGCCTGGATCTCATCGGCAGCCTTATGCATGGTGTTGGTGCACAGGATGATAAAATCCGCCCCGCTGCTCTCGAGGGATTTGGCGGCTTTGACCATGCTGTGAGCGGCTTCCTCCCATCTGCCTTCCCGCTGCAGCAGCTCGATCTCGGCAAAATCCACCGAGAACATCACGCTCCTGGCTGAATGGAGTCCGCCCAGGCTGGCCTGCACGCCTTCGTTGATCAGTCGATAATACTCAACGGAGGATTTCCCAACTCATCCCGCCGATCAATCCAATTGTTTTCATCTATCCTCATTTCCCCTCTCCATTTTCTCTTTTGAAAATGGGGAGGGCGGGAAGGGTTCCGGGTCATTGCTCCAAAAACTTCTTCAGGTCCGCCAACATCATATTCCAATTCTGCTTGGAATGCTCGCGTTCTTCTTCGGTCGAGTTGTTGTCCTGCGCCAGCGTCACCCGGGTTTGCTCGCCTTCCGGCAGCAAGTCGACGGTGACAATGTGATAGTTCTCCGGCGCATCCGCCTTCCCCGAGAGCGGGCTGAAATGGCTGTATTGCAGCCGTTCGGGCGGCTTGAATTGCAGGATCGTACCCTTGTCCTCATAGGCTTTCCCCTGCCATTCCCCTTTCCACAGGATGGGGCTGCCTTCCTGCCAGTCGGTGACCACCTTGGTGCCGAAGAAATATTGTTTAATGGCCTCGGGATCCACCAGTGCCTCCCATACTCGCGCCGGCGATGCGTTGATCTTGATCGAAGCCAGGGCAACCAGGTTTTTATCCATAAAAATCCTTTCCACCGGTTTATTCTTTTTCCGTTTCTTCCTGGACCAGCGTTACCGGGATGCCGGCCCGCAGTGTATTTTGAATCTCTGCCATCCGGTCGGTCACACGGACCAGGTCCTCCAGCCGTTGTTTATCTTCGTCCGATTTGACTCGGGCCCGGTAAGTGATTTGGCGGGCCGGTTCGCCTTCCTGGCCGAATTCGCCCTCCACCTCCACTTCCACACCGGCTATCTGGATCTCCAGCTTCCTGGCCTCACGGTACAAATCATTACAGAAACAGGTTGCCAGCGCCAGTAAAAGCAGCTCGCCTCCGTTTACGCTCGAACCGGAACCTTCCTTTTTAGCCGCTATGCTCAAGTCATGGGACTTGCCGTCGACCTCCAGCGTGATAGCTTGCTTTCCCCGGCTGTTATTCAGCCTGGCTTGGATTTTCATAAACCGCCTCCGATTTCCAGATATTCGGATAATCGATTACAAACCCGGCCGCGTTCACCTTCAGGTCGGCCACGAATTTTCCACCGGAACTCTCATACCGGTAGACCAGCTCGCTCAAGCGCGTATATGTTTGCGCCAGCGGCTCCAGCCGGAAACTTGGGAATCGCAGCCAGGCCGCCTTGATTTCGGCCGCCTCCCCGATGGCCAGGTTCAACCGGTGGATGGGCAGGAGATTGGTGGAGGGACTGAAGTTGAGGTCCACGTCGATGCAGCCGGTCAGGCCCGGCTGATCCATGCCATTCAATTGCCACTGCCCGCCGGGCGTCACCGCAATGTGGATATTGATGTTCGAATTCCCCACCCAGCCTTCCACTTCTGCGGAAAGGGTCCGCCAGGTCTCATCACAGAGGATGTGATAATCCAGGCGGCAAGGTAACCCCTCATGGGAAAAGACGGCTGCGCCTTCCAGGTGCTGCTGCAAGCCGGTCGAATACAGGCGGCAAGCTTCATGCCCCGGCAGGAAATCTCCCCGCCAAAGGATGGATTCGCTGGCTGCCACGGGGATGGATGTATTGGGAATAGTGCTCATCAGATGCCCCTTTTAATTTCATGCTCGCGCATCCAATCCGTCAGCTTGTCATAATGTTCCAGGTGATGGTCGTATGAGCCGATCAGGACGAGGGCAAGCGGCCGTTCCTCCATCCATGTAAAGCGGCTTTCATCCGTCAGGTCCCGTTCGGGAATGGCATCTGCCAATTCCAAAAAATGCACGAAGCCCTCTTTCCAATCAGCATAAATTTTTGGCCAGGGGACTTCCCGGTAGGTTTTATAGATCCAGTCATTGGTCTCAAACGGGTCCCCCAGCTGGTCCGGTTCCAGGTCGGGAACCCACCGAGGAAATTCCGGTTCCTTATCCGTCTGGGCAGCCTTCATCCGGGCGATGGACCGTTTTTGCCAGGCCATCAAGTGGGCCATCACGTCCTTGGTGGACCACTCACTCGGCAGGAGAGGCGTCAGGATCTGGGCCTCGCTCATGCTGGCGATAAACTCTTCCCAAAGGTTAAACTGTTCCATTAATGCAGTCAGAATGTGTTCTTTCATGTTCATGGGATATTTTTCCAACCTTTCCTTCCATATCCGCCTGGCATCAAGGCCTCGCAAAGAATACGGATGGGCCCAATGGAGAATCCAAATTATAGAATAATTATCCAAATTATACAATAATCCATTGGTCAGTGAGCAGTTATCAGTGAACAGTTGTCAGTTGGCAGCGGACAGTTGATAGAGATGAGTGATCAAGAGGCTAGGATGAGACAGGGAAAAGAGCATGGTGAGTGTCTTTCGGGATATTCGCAGCGGAAATTATTCGTTTTCGTTTCAAAATTTCGAGGAACGAATGTTACTCTCGCAGTCCCTTCATATCCATATGGTGGCAGAAACTGCCATTTAAAAAAACAAATCAAAACGAAAAAAAAACGATATTCGAGATTTGACTTTCGGTGTCAAGTGGCAAGTCCTGAAATATGGTGACAGAAAGGATACTTTCAGGAAGGTTTCAGACACGGGAAAGGGTCCTTTCTTGGGTCAGTAATCAGAATCCAGTCATTGAAGAGATTGATTAAATGGAATGCACGCGCAAAGTCCAATGACAGGCCTTCACGCGTGCTTAACCTCTATTATAGAACGAATGTTTCTTTTGTCAATCCCCACTTCTGAAAGCCGCAGGCTTGTTACTAAAGACATCGCCGAACGCCGCCCCCTCCTGCCTACCTACACTACGTTATGGGATGCTCCGCTATCCCCCATTTCGGATTGCGGAAATGGGGGAGGAAAGTACATTGTTTCCGTTTTCTACATTCTCTCTGTTCTTCCGTTCGCTTTGATTTCTCTGCTTTTCTCTGAGTACTCCGTGGCTATCTTCACTTCCTAACTTCGCTCATCAGCGCCAGCAGGTTCAAATCCGGATCGCGGAAGAAGGCCATCCATAGCTCATGGTCCGACATTGGCGCCACCAATTCCGGGGCCTGTTCGAAGCTCACCCCCCGTCCCATCAGCGTATCATAGGCCGCCTGCAGGTCCGGCACCTTGAAGTAAATGATCGAGCTGCGCGCCTCTTTGTCGTTCTCCCGGGCCGGCGCATCCAGCATCAACCGGACGCCGTTGCAATCGAAAAAACCCAATCCCGGCGGGGCCTGGAAAAGGAAACGCATCCCCAGCACATCCCGGTAGAAAGCCACTGCTTTGTCAATATCGCTGACCGGCACCGCGATCTGCCCGATCACTTCCAGCTCGAATACCTTATCCTTCTGCTCGTTCATTTTGCCTCCATTACCTGTAAATTGGAAATGATATAAAAGTTTTCTGCATTATCGCACCGGTAAAAATTATGTAAACCCGTCTTTGGTAGGGGCGACCCGGCCAGACTCCGATGTCATCCGGACTTCATGGCGGGTCGCCCGCCTTGCCTATCTCGATACCAATTCTCCCGCTTCACCCTTCTTTTCTTCCTCTTCCAAAAACTTTCCTTTTTCTTCCCCCCTTCGCGGTAAATCTTTGCCTTGTCATCGGGGCACGATATTATCGTGCCCCTACATATTGCTCCACACTTCCCTCAAATGCCTCACGATCCGCTCCATCTCCTCCCGCCTCAACCGCGGCCTCTTCTCGCTGTCAATGGCGTCGATATTCAAACTCTTCATCAACACCGGATACCAATCCCCCGGTTGCGGCAGATCCTCCGCCTTGCGCGGCAGCAGGTGCAGATGCAGGTGCGGCACACTTTGCCCGGCCACCTTGCCCTCCTGGATGGTCCAATCGAACCCCTGTCCCTGGAAAGCCAGCAGGAGCGTCTTCAACACCGCCCTGGAGAACGCCATCATCTCACCCAGTTCCGCCTCGCTTAATTCCATCAGGCTGGTCACGTGCCATTTCGGCGTTACCAGCGAATGCCCCGGCAGGATCGGTGAGATATCATAAATGGCCCGGAAATTCTCCAACTCGGCGAACGCCGCCGCCTCGGCCCCCGCCTCGCAAAATGGACAATTCGCAACTGTGCTGTTTTTCATCATCAATGATCCGCCTGTCTATGCACCTTTACCCTCCGGAAACCACCCTTCGGGTAAGGGTTGATGCATTACAACCCTTCAAAAATTCATCCCCACTATAAAGGAAATTCTCTTATAAATCAATCATTAAATTCCCGGCCATCATATCTGCCGGGGAAGAATCTCCTTGCGCTTTTCATGAAAGAGCAACCTGTTTAGACCCACGGTGATGACGAGAGCGCCTAAGCCAGCCTTATAGACTGCTTCAGGTCGGAAATTGTACAGGAATCCCGCCGCAAGTGGAGCAACAACCACCGCCAAAGCGTTCCCCGTCTCAACGAGTCCATATGCCAATCCGGTATCTCCGACTTTGACCAACGAGCGCGAAAAAGCCAGTGCCATTGAACGGTAAAGCTGGTATCCGCCAACGAAAAAGTAGCCCACGAAATAGGCGATTGTGCTTTGCCCCCGCCACATTAAAAGAGCAAAGCCAGCAAGAAGTAACTGCCCAATCAACATCCCGGTTGATACTGGTAGATTTCCAAGGGAGAACATAATGACGGCTGTACCAATACTTGCAATCGTTCCCATTGTTCCGATTTGTTGGATCGAAAGGTGATGAACGTTCTGGAGATAAAGTGAGGTAAGTTGCTGTGGGACACTGATGGCGATGATCGTGAAGAAAACGACTGCCAGTAATCCAAGGAAGCGGGGGTTCGCGATTGGGCTGACGAGATGGATGGATGCCTCTTGATGGACCAACACTAATGGACGCCCGGCAAGGGACATTACGAGCGTGGACGCCAGGAAAAGCCCAGCGGAGTACCGGAAGACGATGGATAGTCCGGCTGTGTTTGCGATCCAACCGCCCAGTACCGGTCCGATAATCGCACCCACCTGGAATGCGGCCACGCGGAACGTAAGCGCGCGTTGTACAGTCCAGGCACCCCGTAAACTTGTGACATAGCTGTTCATGGGAGCATTAATAAACGAAGTACAACCATAGGCCAATAACCCGGCGACAAAAAAAGGCAGGCTGCGAGCTGCAGCCATAACGATCGCAGAGGCAATCCCTAAAATCAGAGATGCAAAAATCAATGGCCGCGTGCCAAAACGGTCAGAAAAATACCCGGCTGGTACCTGTGCAATTGCCATCGATACCCCGATCAGACTGAGCACAGCGCCGATCTGGATTGCATCCGAATTCCAGCTTTGGAGCGCCAAGGGGAGGAAGAAGATAAACAAACCTTCACCCAACCCCCAAATGAATGCGGAGATGGCGACAATAGCCAGGTCACGGTGAATGCCCAAGGGCATTTTTGTGTTAATCAGATCCATGGGCCTTTATTTTCCACTATTTTCGATTAAGGCGCGACGCTGTGTTGCTTTAATTTCTCATTACTTCTGGAATTTTACCGGGTTTTATATGGAGCCTGCCAACAGGCGTATGAGCGTTTCGTATAACGGCTAATAGATGGGCCGCATACTTCCTAAAGATTTGAGATATCAGCCTGCAAATGATCAATCATAACGAATAAGATTTTAGCATAACTACCATTCCATGAAGCGATAGCTTATGTTAGTCGATATTTACGTTTATGCCTCATTCTCTATAAATAAAAAAGCCGGAGGCATTAATGCCTCCGGTTTCTACAGTTATTTATTTATTTTCCTTCGTGGTTCTTCCTTCGTGAACCTTCGGTGGTAAAGTTTTTTCTTTCTTTTCCATTGTGTCTCTTTGTGTTTAAAGGTTCTTAAGTCTCTTTCCCTTCGAACTGGCTGTTATACAGCTCGGCATAGAACCCGTTCTTCGCCAGCAGCTTCTCGTGCTTGCCCTGTTCGACGATATCGCCGTCCTTCATCACCAGGATCCAATCCGCCTCCCGGATGGTCGACAGGCGGTGGGCGATAATGAAACTCGTCCGGTCTTTCATCAGGTCCAGCATAGCCTTCTGGATGAGCACCTCGGTATGCGTATCCACCGAACTGGTGGCCTCGTCCAGGATGAGCAGCTTCGGGTCCGACAGGATCGCCCGGGCGATCGTCAATAGCTGCATCTGGCCCTGGGAGATATTGGTGGTCTCTTCGTTCAACACGAAGGCATACCCGCCCGGCAGCGCCCGGATGAAGTGGTCCGCATGGGCTGCCTTCGCGGCTGCGTACACCTCTTCGTCGGTCGCATTGGCCCGCCCGTAACGGATGTTGTCCATGATGCTGCCGTTGAACAGCCAGGTATCCTGCAGGACCATTCCGAACATATCCCGCAGGTCGTGCCGTTTGAATTCTTTGACGTTGTGACCGTCCACCGTAATGGCGCCGCCGTTGACATCGTAGAAGCGCATCAACAGCTTTACCATGGTGGTCTTGCCTGCCCCGGTTGGGCCGACGATGGCGATCTTCTGCCCGGGCTCGGCATAGAATGAGAAGTCGTTGATGATGGTCTTCCCGTTGTAGCCGAAGTGAACGTTCTTGAAATCCACCCGCCCCTTGATTTCCTCGCACGGGATGGAGACGGCCACGTCGGTCGTTTCCTCTTCTTCACCGAGGAACTCGAACACCCGCTCCGCCGCCGCCATGGTCTGTTGGAGGATGTTGGAGATATTGGCGATCTGGGTGATCGGCTGGGTGAAGGTGCGTACGTACTGGATGAATGCCTGGATATCGCCCAGGGTGATCCTTCCATTCACGGCCAGGTAGCCGCCCAGGATGCAGATGGCCACATAGCCCAGGTTGCCCACAACGTTCATGATCGGGAACATCAGCCCGGAAAGGAACTGCGATTTCCAGGCCGAGTCATACAGAACGCCGTTGACGGAATCGAATTGCTGCATGCTCTTGGCTTCGCCGTTGAAGGCTTTCACCACCAGGTGGCTGCCGTACATCTCTTCCACGTGGCCGTTGATATGGCCCAGGTAATCCTGCTGTCGCTTGAAAAACACCTGCGACTTGCCGATGATCAGCATGATGACCCCAAACGAGATTGGCAGCATGATCAACGCCACCAGGGTCATCTGCCAACTGATCGTGAACATCATCACCAGCACGCCGATGACCGTGGTCACCGAGGTGATGATCTGGGTCAGGCTCTGGTTGAGCGTCTGGCTGACCGTATCCACATCGTTGGTGATGCGGGAGAGGATCTCGCCGTGGTTGGTGCCGTCGAAGAACTTGAACGGCATCCGGTTGATCTTCTCGGATATGTCCTTCCGGAACCGGTAGGTGAGTTTCATGGCCACGTCGGTCATGACCCACCCCTGGATATAAGCCAGCATGGCTGAGGCTACGTATAGGAGCAGGACGGTCACGATGATGTGCCCGATATAGGTGAAGTCGATCGTGCCGGTGCCGGCGATCTTGGCCATCACGCCTTCGAACAGTTTGGTGGTGGCGTTCCCGAGGATCTTGGGACCGACGATGGAGGCCACCGTCGAGCCAATGGCGAGGATCCAGACGAAGAGGATCAGGAGGCGGTACTGCGACAGGTACTTGATCAGTTTTTTGGCAGTTCCTTTAAAATCGCGCGGCTTCTCCCCTTTCATCATGGCCATGGGGCCGCCGCGGCCCATCGGACCGCCGCGCATCATACCGGGTCTGCCGCCTCGAGGGCTGGCTGTAGGTGTAGGGCTGTGCATCATGCCAATTCCTCCTGGCTCAGTTGTGATAGAGCAATACCTTTATAAACTTCGCAATCTTCCATTAATTCCAGGTGGGTGCCTTTACCCACCACCCGGCCTTCATCCAGGACGACGATCTGGTCGGCGTTCCGGATCGGTGGCGACCCGCTGTGTGACGATCAAAATGGTGCTGGAGCTGGTATGCTCCTTGAGGGCCTTCCGCAAGGCCGCGTCCGTCTTGTAGTCCAGGGCCGAGAAGCTGTCGTCGAAGATATAGATCGGGGCCTTCTTGACCAGGGCCCGGGCGATGGCGAGGCGCTGCTTCTGCCCGCCGGATACGTTGGAGCCGCCCTGGGAAACCTCGGCTTCCAATCCTTCCGGATTGGAATAAATGAACTCGCTTGCCTGCGAAATATCCGCCGCCAGCCTCAGGTCTTCCGGGGTGGCGTTCTCATCCGCATAGAGCAGGTTGCTCTCGATGGTACCCGAGAACAGATTGCTCTTTTGGGGGATATAGCCGATGTGATCCCGCAGGTCGTGCTGCGCCACCAGGCGGATATCCTCCCCGTCCACGCAGATCTCGCCCTCGGTCACGTCATAGAAGCGCGGGATCAGGCTGACGATGGTGGATTTTCCCGAGCCGGTGGTGCCGATAAAGGCCGTGATTTGGCCGGGCCGGGCGGTAAAGGTGATGCCGTGAAGCACATCTTCTTCTGCCCCGGGATAGCGGAAGGATACGTTCCGGAATTCGATCGAGCCCGTAAAAGGTTCCGGGAATTTAGCCGGGACCGGCGCATCCTTGATGACCGGTTCGGTCTCAAGCACGTCCGCAACGCGGTCTCCGGAAACGGAGGCCCGCGGCAGGATGATAAACATCATCGCCAGCATCAGGAAGGAGAACAGGATCTGCATGGCGTATTGCATGAAGGCCATCATGTCGCCCACTTGCATGGTGGATTCCGCCACCTGGTGAGCCCCCACCCAGATGATCGTCAGCATGACCGCGTTCATCACGAACATCATCAGAGGCATCATGACTACCATGACCCTATTTATGAAGAGCATCGTGCCGGTCAAATCTTTGTTGGCATTGTCGAACCGGTCTTCCTCGAATTTTTGCATATTGAAGGCCCGGATCACCATCATGCCCGAGAGGTTCTCCCGCATCACCAGGTTGAGCCGGTCGATCAGTTTTTGGATGGCCTTGAATTTCGGCAGCGCAATCACAAAGACGGACAGGATCAATCCCAGCAAAACAACAACCGCCAGCCCAATGATCCACCACATATTGGCGCTCTTTGCTACCGCCCGGATCACGCCTCCCACGCCTATGATCGGCGCGTAAATGACCATCCGCAGGATCATGAACACCACCATCTGGATTTGGGTGATGTCATTTGTGGACCGGGTGATCAGCGAGGCCGTCGAGAATTTATCGAACTCGGTTCCGGAGAAATTCTCCACCCGTTCGAAAACGTTTCGACGCAGATCTCTGGCCACTCCCGCCGCGGTCCGCGCGGACAGAAAACCCACCACGATGGTACATACGCCGGAGAGCAGCGTCACCAGCAGCATCAACGCACCCACATTCAAAATGTAATTGCTCTGGAGTTGTGTCGTATTCATGCCCAGCGCCGCGTATTCGGCCTTGATCCCGCCGGCAGCCATCTGGACGATCACGCTGGAACCCAACGCGGCAAATTTCTGGTCGATGCCGGTAGTCATTTGGGAAAGTGTGGCGGCCGGGAGTTTCTGGCAGCAAGGCCCATATATCCATCCCAGCCGGGATCTTGGACAGGTCAAAGCCCATGTTGGCGCCCAGGGTTTTGGCCGCGGCCGGGTCGGCCATGGCCTGTTCGATGCCCCACACCACTGTGATGGCCTTCCCCATGATCGGATCCATCCTGGTGATCTCGGCTTTGTCCACGGTCTTGAGGACATAGATGGGCGCATTTGCCAGCGCCGGATATTTCTTGAGCTGGGCGGCATAGTCGGCCGAGTTCTTGTCCACCAGGGTGTAATCGGCTAACACGGCCGATTTCTCTTCCGGGGTCATGAATATGAACAGCCGGTCCATCTCAGTCTGGCGAATGGCCAGCGGGACGGCGCCGTCGATGCCGCCTTGCTGAATGCCGGTATTGACGATCCTGGACAGGTAGTCCGGCAGGGCCAGATCGGCATTCGCCTGGACGAACAACAGGGCGATCGCGATCAGGATAAGCCATAAATAAGGTTTCAGGTATTTGACGAGTCGAAACATGTTGGTATTGGCTCCTTACAATAAAATGTGTGTCTTCTCAATAGTGGCGGAGGCTGGGGGATGTGCGGATGGCGGAGCCGTCCGTACACCCATCATTCCTCCAATTTTATTAGCATGTTACAAGAATTTCATCCACGTAAGTATAGGAATGGATTGTGAAGTGAGTGTGAAGCAAAAAGGGAGATCTGCCGCTGGATCAGTCGTCCATCTTCCGGGCGGCTTCGGTGAGCATACTCAATGCCGAGATGATCATGTCTTGTTGCTCACCATTGAGGGCGGTCGTCAAACCTTCCACCCACAGGCTGCGGGCTTCGATGGCCCGGCTGACCAAGTCGCAGCCTTTTTCGGTCAGGACCAGCTCTTTAGCCCGCCGGTCAACCTTATCCTCTGTGCGGGTGATCAGGCCAAGCAGTACCAGCCGGTCGATCGCCTGGCTGGCGGCTGCGTTGGTAACTCCCATCACTTCGCCGAGTTCGGTCACACCGCTCTTGGTGCCGTGGTAAAGGCGCATCAAGACGGTCACCTGCGA
The DNA here is from genome assembly GCA_963782935.1 of uncultured Chloroflexia bacterium. Classification (GTDB taxonomy): domain Bacteria; phylum Chloroflexota; class Anaerolineae; order Anaerolineales; family Villigracilaceae; genus UBA877. Next base: position 27,805 of record CAWALN010000021.1, read on the forward strand.
GAAGGAGAGGGAATTATTCCCCATGAATTGGCGGAAATCCCGCCCCGAATGGCGCATGAACACTTCCGACCATTCCCGGATCGTTTCTGATAATAATTTAGTAGTTGACATAATTAAGTTTCCTAATTAGTTAAGCGGGCCATACTATATTACTCTCTTAAGTTTTTGTCAAGCCTTTATATCCTTGCAACTCAATTACTTCTCTCTCCCAACCTTAAATTACATAGTACTGCGTACATGACCAGCAAAACACAATCATCTTCCAGGAGGTTCACCTTTGGGCAACAAGATATTTTTGTAAAGAAGCAGTAACTTGACAAATGTAAGCCAACGACCCATAATGATATATAGAACAATAGTTCCATATTAGTTCTGTTTGCATCAGCGAGAAGTCCTATGAAAACAAAACCTACCCTCTCACCACGGTCCCGCCCCCTTCTCAATTCGGACCACATTGTTCCTCTCATTGATCCTGAGGATCAATGTGCAGGGAGCGCCTTCGCGGAGCATCCCCGTGGGACAAGTGCTCCCATGCCATCCCGACGACTCATATCGTCGGGATTTCAGTCCGAACTCAAAAAAATTCACCCCAGTAGGGGCGGGTCTTCATGACTTCTTGCAATGGTTCTTTGCCCGGTCTGAACATTTCAGGTTCCTGAGCCATTGCCCGAACAGACCCGCCCCTACCCGGCCAATCAAGCGATCTCATCCGAGACGGATAAATGTGGAGAAGGATATTCGTTCACCTGCCCTGGGCTGTTATTCGTTCCTCCTTCGATACCGCGTATCGAATATCGCCTCACCATCCTTTTCGGAGGTAATTGAGTATTCTTTGCGAAGTCCTGATGGTTTTGGTCAGGAAACCTCAAACTCAATTCATCTGATCACCTATCCTTATCCGACTAACGACTACCCAACCACCCAACTATCTCCCTAACTGGACAATCTAATTCCTTTCAGGTATTATTACTTCGCTTTCTGCATTTATAGGTGGATTTCATCCTTTCATTGCACCGGGGAACGGGGATGTGGGCGGCGATTGGCTCACCTGCATCCCCATATCTGCGTTATAAAGAAGGACCCGGCACTGAGAATCTAACTGGCAGTTCGCGGAGGAGTGAATACATGGATCAGATAGAGCAACTTCTCAAAGAATTGACTGAAGCCCATGGCGTGCCCGGATACGAAACCCCCATCCGGGCAGTCGTGCGTAAATACCTGGAACCTTTCGGCGTCCTTACCCAGGACAAGGTCGGTAGTGTCATTTGTGAAAACAAAGGCGGCTCTCCTTCCCCCCGGGTGATGCTGGCCGGCCACATGGACGAGATCGGCTTCATGATCCGCCAGGTCACCAAAGAAGGGTTCCTCAAATTCCTGCCCCTCGGCGGTTGGTTCGATCAGGTCCTGCTCGGCCATAGGGTTTGGATCAAGACCGCCAAAGGCGACGTCACCGGCGTCATTGGGGCCAAGCCGCCCCACCTGTTGAGCCCGGAGGAACGGTCCAAGGTTGTCACTCGCAAAGATATGTATATCGATATCGGCGCCACCAGCGAGGCCGAGGTCCAGCAAGCCGGCGTCCAACTGGGAGACCCGGTCATCCCGGCCGCCGGTTTTGAGATCCTCGCCAATGGGAAGACTTATCTCTCCAAGGCGTTCGATGACCGTGTCGGTGTGGCCCTCATGGTCCTGGCCCTGCAGGCGTTGAAAGACCGCCCTCACCCGAATACCGTCTATGCTACCGCCACGGTCATGGAGGAAGTCGGCATTCGCGGCGCCACCACCAGCGTGGAGGCGGTCCTTCCGGATGTCGCCATCATCCTTGAATTGGACATCGCCGGGGATGTGCCCGGGATCAAGCCGGAAGAGTCGGCTATTAAGATGGGCGCCGGCCCCTCCCTCGTCATCTACGATGCCCGCATGATCCCCAACCTGAAACTGCGGGACCTGGTCATCAGCCTGGGCCGCGAGATCGGCGTGAACGTGCAGCTCTCTGCCATCGAAGGCGGTGCCACCGATGGAGGCGCCATCCATCTGTTCAAGACCGGCGTGCCCACGGTCGTGATCTGTGTGCCGGCCCGCCACATCCATTCCCACAGCTCGATCATCCACCGCAGCGATTTTGACGGTGCCTTGAAATTACTGGTTGAATTGATCACCCGCCTGGATCAAGCCCAGGTGGATGCGTTAACGGTTTAGGGTCTATCCTTAAAATGGAGGTACTCCGTTTTTTTGAGTGTAGGCGGCCCACCCGCACACGCTCTAAAAACGAGCTTCTCCAGAATTTTTGGATCGGTCCATGGATTTCATCGGAGACATAATGGAAGATCTCGTTAAACAAATTACAGACCAACTTCAAAAGAAAATTGACACCTTCGAGCCGAAAGTGGAACTCGCCGATGTCGGTACGGTCCTGGAAGCCGGCGACGGTATCGCCCGCGCCAGCGGGTTGGTAAAAGTGAAATCGCAGGAGTTGGTCCAATTTGCCAACGGCGTCATGGGGATCGCCTTCAACCTGGAAAAAGACTCCGTCGGCATTATCATCATGGGCGAATACTCCGAGATCGTCGAAGGCATGAGTGTCCGTGGCACCGGCCGGATCGCTTCGGTGCCGGTCGGCGATGGGCTGATCGGGCGGGTCGTCAATGCCCTCGGTGAGCCCGTTGACGGGAAAGGCGGCATCCAATTCTCTGAGTACCGGCCCGTCGAGCGGATCGCCCCCGGCGTGGTCGAGCGGCAGGATGTGGATTCGCCCGTTCAGACCGGCATCAAAGCCATCGATGCGATGATCCCTATCGGTCGAGGCCAGCGCGAACTCATTATCGGTGATCGTCAGACCGGCAAGACCGCCATTGCCATCGATACCATCATCAACCAGAAGGGCAAAGACCTGATCTGCATCTACGTCGCTATCGGGCAGAAGAAAGCCGCCGTGGCCCGCACCGTCGCCACTCTCGCCCTGCACGGAGCCATGAGCCATACCATTGTGGTCATGGCCGCCGCCGATGAATTTGCCGCCCTGCAGTACATCGCCCCTTATGCCGGCTGTGCCATGGGGGAGGAGTTCATGGAAAAGGGCCAGGATGCCCTCATTATCTATGACGACCTCTCCAAGCATGCCTGGGCTTACCGGCAGGTTTCTTTGCTCCTGCGCCGGCCCCCCGGTCGGGAAGCCTACCCAGGCGATATCTTCTACCTGCATTCCCGACTGCTCGAGCGGGCCGCCCGCATGGCCAATCGATTCGTCATCGTGAAGAAGGATTTCAAAGATGCTCTGGCTGCCTCCACGGATGCCCTCGAAGGTAAAATCTTTGGCGGACCTATGGCCTCCCACGATGCAGAATCCGCCCGCAAGGCCCTCCAAAACCCGGATGATTATAAAGTGGCCAAACTGGCCGGTTCCGGCGGTTCGCTGACGGCTCTACCGATAATCGAGAACTCTCCTCGGCGATGTGTCGGCCTACATCCCTACAAACGTTATCTCCATTACCGATGGGCAGATCTACCTGCTCAACAACCTCTTCAATGCCGGCATTCGCCCCGCCGTGGATGTGGGTATCTCCGTTTCCCGGGTGGGCTCCAGTGCTCAGACCAAGGCCATGAAGCAGGTGGCCGGTAAGCTCCGTCTGGATATGGCCTCCTACCGGGAGTTGGCCGCCTTCGCCCTCATGTCCGGCGACCTGGATAAATCCACCCAGGCTCAATTGACCCGCGGCCAGCGCATGCAGGAGATCCTCAAACAGCCCCAGTATGAACCCGTCTCCCTGGAAAACCAGATCATCGAGATCTACGCCGGCACGAACGGGTTCGCAGATACCGTCCCGGTGGAGCGGATGGGTAAATGGGAAGCCGACCTGATCCGCTATTTGAGCGCCTCTCACCCCGAGATCGGCCGGGACATCACCGAAAACAAACAGATCACCCCTGACAACGAAAAGAAGCTTCGCGAAGCCCTCGAAGCCTTCAAAGTGACCTGGTCTTGATAACGTGTACTTGTCCCTGCGTGTTTTTCGTAGGGAAACCTGCAAACGTGAAAACGAGAAGTAATGTCCTCAGCCCGTGAAATGCGGCTGCGCATTCGCAGCATCAAAAATATATCCCAGGTGACTCGCGCCCTCGAAGCCGTCAGCGCCAGCAAGGTCCGCAAAGCCGTCGCTGCGGTCACGGCTACGCGGGCGTATGCCACCAAGGCCTGGCAGATTTTGGTCCACATCGCCAGCCAGCCGGGCAAGGCTTCTCTGCATCCGCTACTGGCGCGCCGCTCACCCGTGCGCAACATCCTCGTAGTGGTGATCAGCGGCGACCGCGGCCTGGCCGGTGCCTACAATTCCAACGTCATCCGCTTCGTCGCCCATCATTTTGGTCGTTCGACCGTGCCGCAGCGTTACATTGCCGTCGGGCGCAAGGGCAGGGATATGCTTTTCCGCCGGCGGAAGCAGGTCATCGCCGAATTCAGCGAGCTGCCCGCCGCGCCTTCTTTTTCGGATGTGTCCGCCATTGGACGCTTGGCGGTGGCCGAATTCTTGAAGGGTGACGTGGATGAAGTCCAGTTGGTCTACACCCGTTTCATCAACATGGGCCGGCAGGAGCCGGTAGTGAAGAAGCTGCTTCCGTTGGATGTGGGTGAGGATGCCGGCCGGGTGCAGGATTATTCCCACTCGCATCTGAACGCCACCTATATTTACGAACCGGCCGAAGAAGAGCTGCTGGATGAGATCATCCCGCGGTTTACGGCGCTGCAGGTGTACCAGGCTATTTTGGAATCGCTGGCCTCCGAGCATGCCGCCCGCATGGTCGCCATGCGCAATGCCACCGACAACGCCGTCGAATTGACCTCTCATCTGCAATTGGAATATAACAAGGTCCGCCAGCAGACCATTACGAGCGACCTTCTCGACATCGTCGGTGGCGCCGAGGCCATGGGCAAATCGTAAAATCGTAAACTAGTAGTAACGACTTTAGTCGTTAAGTCGTTTTCTTCATTCTTTTTCTTTTCCGTCGTGTACTTCGTGTCCGTCGTGTTTAGATTTTTTCTAAAATTTGGAAAGTAACATTGTCAAGTTACTTATCAATATCGGAGGAAGTGAATGGCAAGAGCAACAGGCAGCGTGACTTAAATCCAGGGAAGTGTCGTCGATGTGGATTTCACTGAAGGCGACCTCCCGGATGTATTCGAAGCGATCGAGATCCGCCGGGACGGTCGCGCTCCTCTCGTCCTGGAAGTGGAAAAGCATCTCGGCCATAACCGGGTTCGCTGTGTCTCGATGGACACCACCGACGGCCTGGAGCGGGGGTTGCCCGCCACGGCCACCGGCTCTCCCATCATGGTGCCGGTCGGGCCCGTCACCCTCGGGCGCATCTTCAACGTTCTGGGCCTGCCGGTGGACGGGAAAGGCCCTGTGTCTTCGAATGAGTGCTATCCCATTCACAGGCCCGCCCCGAATTTCGCCGAGCAGTCCACCCGCACCGAGATCTTCGAAACGGGCATCAAGGTGATCGACCTGATTTCCCCGTTCACCAAGGGCGGCAAGACCGGCATCTTCGGCGGCGCGGGTGTGGGCAAGACCGTCATTATCCAGGAGTTGATCCGTTCGGTGGCTACCGTCCACCAGGGCAACTCCGTCTTTGCCGGAGTGGGCGAACGTACCCGCGAGGGCACCCAGCTCTACCGCGAAATGCTCGAATCCGGCGTCTTGAAGGACACCGTCATGGTCTTCGGCCAGATGAACGAGCCCCCGGGTGTGCGCCTGCGGGTCGCCCTGACGGCCCTTTCCATGGCTGAATATTTCCGCGACCAGGGCCGGGATGTGCTGCTCTTCATCGACAACATCTTCCGCTTCTCCATGTCCGGCTCGGAAGTGTCGGCGCTGCTGGGGCGCATGCCCTCCGCCGTGGGATACCAGCCCACCCTGGCCACCGAGATGGGCGAGCTGCAGGAGCGGATCACCTCCACCCGCCACGGCTCCGATCACATCCATGCAGGCCGTCTACGTCCCCGCGGATGACTATTCCGACCCCGCCCCCGTGGCCACGTTTACTCACCTGGATGCCACCATCGCCCTCGAACGGTCCATTGCCGAGAAGGGCATTTATCCGGCGGTGGACCCCTTGAACTCCACCAGCCGCATCCTCGACCGGAACATCGTCGGGCGAAGAGCATTACATCACGGCCCGGGAAGTGCCAGCGCATTTTACAGCGCTATAAAGATCTGCAGGATATCATCGCCATCCTGGGCATCGACGAGCTGAGCGAAGATGACAAGCTGGTCGTCTCCCGCGCCCGCAAGGTCGAGCGTTTCTTCTCGCAGCCCATGTTCGTGGCAGAGGTCTTCACCGGTATTGCCCGGTAAATATGTGCCCATCAAAGAGACCGTCCGCGGTTTCCGCGAGATCCTGGATGGGAAATGTGATGACCTGCCCGAGCAGGCGTTCACGATGGCCGGTACCATTGACGATGCCCGCGAGAAAGCCGAAAAATTTCCCGCACTGCTTGAGTGGAAACTGGCCCTGTGCAGTAGAATGATAGGGAATAAGAATGCCGATCCGCTGTGAAATTGTCTCGCAAGACCGCATCGTGTTTCAGGGCGATGCCGATATGGTCATCCTGCCTGGGTCGGATGGCGAGATGGGGATTTTCCCGCATCATTCACCTCTCCTGACGACGCTAAAATACGGCATCATCAAGGTGAAAACCAGGGGGAAGGAAAATATTTTCACGGTGGCGGGCGGGATTGCCGAAGTTCAGCCGGACCTGGTCAGCATCCTGGCGGATGCAGCCGAAAACGTGGATGAGATCGATACCGCCCGGGCGGAAGATGCCCGCCGGCGCGCCGAAGAGTTCCTCGCCAAAGGCCTTCCGGCCGATACCGATGCGTACTTGAAAATGGATGCCGCCTTGCGTAAATCGAACCTGCGCCTGGATGCGGTTAAACGCTACCGCCGCGGTTCCGGGGGCCTGCCCCATCCACCGAGCAGGAATAAGAGGACACCATGTTTTCCCTGACCAAAGACCTGGGGATTGATCTTGGCACCATTCAGACCCGCATCGCCGACAGCAGTGGGGTCATCGTGGATGAGCCGACCATCGTTGCGATCGTCATTGCCGAGCAAAAGATCGTTGCCATGGGGAACGATGCGCAGGGGATGTCGGGACGCGTCTCCACCGAGACCCTCGAAGTGGCCCACCCACTCCAAAACGGTGTGGTCGCCGATTACGAGATCACTGAGGCCTTGTTGCATTACCTGCTCCAACGGGTCAGCAGCCCCATGCGTTTCTTTCGCCCGCGCGTGATGGTCACCGTACCGTATGGCGTGACCAGTGTGGAATCCCGCGCCGTCCATGAAGCCATGCTCCAGGCCGGCAGTCGGGATGCCTATCTCATCCAGCAGCCTCTCGCAGCCGCGCTGGGCGTGGACCTGCCCATTGGCTCGCCCTCCGGAAACATGGTCATTTGCCTGGGCGGCGGGGTCACCCAGGTGGCGGTTATCTCCATGTACGGCATCGTCGCAGCCGAGACCATGCGCTCGGGCGGCCTCTCCCTGGATGAGGCCATTATTTACTACGTCAGGAAGAAATACGGCGTGGTCATTGGCCCGGGCACCGCTGAACAGATGAAGATCAAAATCGGTGCGGCCGTCCCGCAAGATAAGGAAGAAAGCCTGGAGGTGCAGGGACAGGATCAGGTCAGCGGTCTGCCGCGCCCGGTCACTTTGACCACCGGAGAAGTTGTCGAAGCCTTGCAGGAACCTCTCAAACAAATGATTGATACCTGCCGGCACGTCCTTGAGAAAACGCCTCCGGAACTGGTCTCGGATATTATCGATCGAGGCGTGGCGTTGTGCGGGGGTGGGGCCCGACTGCGTGGGGTCGATAAATTGCTGACCAAGGCGCTCGGCATCCCCGCCTATCTGGTGGATAACCCGGCCACCTGTGTGGTCGAAGGGGCCGTCAAGGCGCTGGGAATGTACACCACGTTGAAGAGGAATTTGCCGCCTGTATAGGCGTTCAACCGGCCCTGAGCGGAGGTGCGTTTTTGGCACCGTAGACGAAGGGCAAAAATGGGCGTAGGTGCGTTTTTCTTGTCCCGATGATCTTGATGGGAAGCACCGTAGACGAAGGGTGAAAGTTAAGAATAATTGCGGCTTTTTCCCGTTGTGTCCGTCGTGCCCGCTTGCACCGCAGTGTGCTTCTGCAGGTGTCGTGGTTAATTTTCGGATAGGTCCTTAAGTTGAGGAGGAGAGACTATGCTGACGCCATCCATCCCCGAGGGGTTTCCCGCCATCATGACTGGCCTGGGATCGCCGGTGCGATTTTTCCCCGTCCGCAAGTTCAATAAGATCGGCAACCTGATGGTTTGTATTCTCCTCCTCCTGGGTGCCCTCGCCGTATTCCTGTACGGACTCTATATCACTTACACGGCTTACTTGCAGCACGGCGCCGCCGTCATCGGCGGCAAATTGACCTCGCCGCTTCTCCTCGCCATCGGTTTATTGTTGTTGGGTTTGTGGGCAGGCTGGTCTGCCTGGTCCAACTGGAACAGGGGCGTGCTCCTTTATGAAAAAGGCTTTGTGATCCGCAGTCGCACCGGTGTCCAGAACTGGGCCTGGGCCGAGATCGCCTCCATCAAAAACAGGATCACCCGCCATTACACCAACGGCATCTATACCGGCACGACCCATGAGTACACCCTGCTGAATCGGCAGAATGAGCAGCTGCGTATGAATGATGCCTTCGTGAAAGTGGAGGAACTGGCCAACTCCGTCGAACAGAATGTTTTTCCCCTGCTCTACGAACCTGCCGCTCAAGAATACAATGAAGGAAAACCGTTAGCCTTCGGCCCGGTCATTATCAGCAAGGTCGGCCTGCACTTTGGTAAGAGAACCATCCCCTGGGATGAGGTCAAGGAAGTATCCCTAAAACGGGGTGAGTTGAAGGTCAGTCGCACGAACGGAGGTTGGCTCAGCGGCACCAATGTCCCCGCCTCCGCCATCCCCAACCTGCGCGTCCTCCTGGCCATCCTCGACCAGGTCGTCGGTCTAAAGGCCAATTAATATTACCAAAACCTGAATGAATTTTTAGTTATGCGAAAATGAGTAGCGATGGAGTGTTCTTTATTCCATCGCTACTCATTTTCGCTAATAACTCCCTTCCCCATTGGGGAAGGGCTGGGGATAGGGGCAGAAGCAGTCGTCGCTTCCTTTTTTTGTATTAATTACTGAAAGCTCACTATATGTTAAATTCGGGATTGGTTAATCCCGGTTCATCCAAAAGAATTAACTGGCACGCCTGCGCAGGAACAGCTTCGTGATCTCCTCCGACGCTGCCGGTATGAGCGCCAGCCCAAGGACCGCCGTCCATTCGGGCAGGGTCATGAAGTGCGTATTGAAGATGGTCTGCAGGAACGGCACCGTGCAGACCAATAGGAGCAGGAGGATGGAGGCTCCAACGGCATACTGCATCCATTTGTTCGAGAAGAACCCGATCCGGAAAATGGAGGTCCGCTCCGACCGGACCGTATAGGCCCGGAACAGTTCGCACAACGATAGGGTGATGAATGCCATCGTCTCGGCCGTGCGGACATTGGCGAGGTCGACCGAGTGCCAATCGAATTTCAACAAGTAGAGCAGCGGGTTCATCCCCTGCGGGACTCCCTGGCCAAGGGCTTGCAATTCCCACAGCAATCCCAGGGCAAAGGCAGTCAGGACTGCGCCGGTCTGGGTGATGGTCTGGATGACGATTCCCAGGCGCATGGAAGAGTTGATGATTGGCTCATCCTTGGGTCTGGGTTTCCGCTCCATGATATCCGGATCGCCCTTTTCCATCGCCAGGGCCAGCGCCGGCGCGCCGTCTGTCAGTAGGTTGAGCCACAGCAGCTGGATGACCGTCAGTGGAGACGGCAGTCCTGCCAGGGTGGCCAGGAAGATCACCATGATCTCGGCCACATTGGACGATAGCAGGAAGAAGACGAATTTGCGGATATTGTTGTAGATGATCCGGCCCTGCTCCACCGCCGAGACAATGCTGACATAGTTATCATCCGTCAGGACCATGTCGGCGGTTTCCTTGGCCACATCCGTGCCGGTGATGCCCATGGCCACGCCGATGTTGGCCCGTTTGATCGCAGGGGCGTCGTTTACCCCATCTCCGGTCATGGCCACCACTTCCCCATTGGCCTGCAAGGCGTCAACAATTCGCATCTTGTGCTCGGGTGAAACCCGCGCAAACACATCCACTTCCTCGATTTCGTTTTTCAAAAGGTCGTCGCTCAACCGGTCCAGGTCGGCCCCGGTCAGGACTTTATGTCCCGGTCGCAGCAGGCCGATCGTCGAGGCAATGGCCCGGGCCGTGTTGGGATAATCGCCCGTGATCATGACGGTGCGGATGCCCGCACGAGCGGCTTTCTCCAGCGCCGGTTTGACCTCTTCCCGGGGCGGATCGATCATGCCGATCAGTCCCACGAAGATCAGGTCGTGTTCCAGGTTTTCAACCCTGGTTTCGCCTTCCGGCACATCTTCTTCCAGCCGGATGGCCACTCCCAGTACACGCAGGGCATCTTCGGTCATCCGATCGATGGAGTCGCTTATTCGCTGTCGGGAGGCCTCGTCCATCGGGCGGGGTTTGTCATCCACGCCTTGGTAGCGGTTGCACAACTCCAGCACCAGGTCCGGCGCGCCTTTGACCGCCACCACGTCCCAACCCTGGTATTGTGTATCTTTAAAAGGTGAGAGATCGTCCTCCCGTGGGTTGATCACGTTATGGATGGTGATCATCCGTTTCCGCTCTGAATCGAACGGCACCTCGCCCTCACGAGGATAAGCTTCCTTGACATTTACCGCCAACGCGCCCGCCTTGGCCGCCGCCACCAACAGCGCTCCCTCGGTCGGATCGCCGACGATCCGGTAGCTGTCTTCATCCCCTTCCAGCGGCTCCAGGATGGCGTCATTGTTGAGGGCGCCCACCCATAAGGCCGTCTGTACTCCCGGGTAATTTGCCAGATCCACCTTCTTCTTGCGGACCTCGAAATCTCCCTTGCGGGAATAACCCGTGCCGCTGACGTAGACCAACTGCCCGTCCACCCAGATCTGCGTGACGGTCATCTGGTTCTGGGTGAGGGTACCGGTTTTATCGGAACAGATGACCGTGGCAGAGCCGAGCGTCTCCACCGAGGAAAGGCGGCGAATGAGGGCATGCCGGCGGATCATTTCCCGCATTCCCAGCGCCAGGGTGATCGTCACCACGGCCGGCAACCCTTCGGGAACCGCTGCGATTGCCAGGCCGACCGCCAGCATGAACATATCCACCAGTTGTTTCTTGGCCTGGTCGAGATAGGCCAGCAGGCCGCCGCCTGGGGCCGTGATGAGAGATAGGCTTGTGCCGCGCAGGACCGCCACGACAAAGACGAGCCCGCAGATCGCCAGCGCGGCGATGCCCAATGTTTTCCCCAATTGGTCCAGGCGTTTCTGCAGGGGCGTCACCTCTGCGTCCACTCCCTCCAGCATCCGCGCGATCAGCCCCAGTTGGGAATGCATACCCGTCCCGATGACCACTCCGCTGCCGCGGCCGTAGCTAACCAATGTGCCCATGAAGGCGGTGTTCCTGCGGTCGCCGAGCGGGATATCCTTTTCCAATTGCAGGGCCGCATTCTTCTGCACCGGCACGGATTCGCCTGTGAGGGCGGCTTCTTCCACCTGCAAGTTGACTGCCTCAAGCAGGCGCACGTCCGCGGGGACATGGTTGCCGGCCTCCAGGTAGACGATATCTCCGGGAACGAGATCCCGGCTGGGGACGGTCAAACGCTTCCCATCCCGCATGACATGTGCGTCCGGCGCAGCCAATTTCTTCAAGGCTGCCAACGCCTCTTCTCGCGTTGCTCCTGGACGATCCCCAAAATCGACGTTCAGGACAACAATTGCCATGATTGCCGAGGCATCGATCCATTCCCCCAGCAGAGCCGAGACAATCGCTGCCACGATCAACAGCATGACGATGAAATTGTTGAACTGCCCCCATAACAATTGCAGGAATCCGGGCCGGGGCGCTTCGACCAGTTGGTTTGGACCGTAATATTCTTTCCGTTGAGCTGCCTCTTCCGAAGTCAGGCCGCTCTCCTGTACCCTCAGGTTATCCAGAACTTCCTGGGCGGTCAGGGCATGCCAGTCTTTATTCTCCAGAGAGGGATCGTGGGCTGAAGCGGAGGCGATATTCGAGGCCATGTAATCTACATTCTCCTGTTTCTTTCTTTAAAATTTCTTTTCCATTGTGTACTTGGTGTCCTTAGTGTTTAATTCTTCTTCGGTTCGATATGCGTCCCTGCCGGAATAACAAAATCCTTCGGGATGACCACTATGCCATCCTGGACGACCCAATTTTCTTCGCTGAGATCCGTCCCGCGGGGGAAGGGCCGGATGACCACATTCTCGCCCAGGCGGGCGTTCTTATCGATGATCGCGCCTTCGATGATGCAATCCCGCCCGACCCCAATGGGCGGAGTGGAAGGCACCTCGTCTGCATAATAGTCCGCTCCCATCAAGACGCTGTCCTTGATGCGGGCGCCGGCCGCGATCACGCTGCGTACTCCGATGACCGAATGAGTGATTTCCGCCTTCTCGATCTGGCAGCCCTCTGCCAGCAGAACGTTCTCCAAATGGCTGGATTCCACGCTGCTGCCGGGCAGGAAGCGCGAGTGCGTGTAGATCGGATTCTGGGTATCATAGAAATTAAAGGGCGGCTCGGATGTGGCCATTTCCAGGTTGGTCTCGTAGAAAGAACGGATCGTCCCAATGTCCCGCCAGTAGCCGTCAAAATCGTAGCCATAGACGGAACAGGTGTGAATGGCGTAGGGGATGATATCTCCGCCAAAATCGTCGAAATGGGGATTGCCTTGCAGAAGGTCGACCAGGATTTCGGTGCTGAAAAAGTAAATGCCCATCGAGCATATAAAGGGCTTTTCTTTATCCTGCCGGCTGACAAACTGATCCAAGACTTCCGGATCCTTCGGTTTCTCCACAAAATCAGTGATCCGGTTTTCGGCGCCTCGTTTCAAGATCCCCAGGCCGGCCGTTTCCTGGCGGGAGACCGGCTGGACGGCGACTGTGATATCGGCTTTATTATCCCAATGGAACTCGGCCATCGGCCCGTAATCCATCCGGTAGAGATGGTCGCCGGCCAAAACCAGCACATATTTTGCCCGGGCTGATTTGATTTGGAATAACTGTTTACGGATGGCGTCGGCTGTGCCCTGGTACCATCCCTGCGTGAAAACGGGAGTTTGTTCCGCCGCCAGGATCTCCACAAAACCGGTGTGGAATTTATCGAAGTTATAAGTCTGGTTGATATGGCGGTGCAGGGAGTGCGAATTGAATTGGGTTAGCACGTCGATGCGATAAATGCCTGAATTAATGCAATTGCTGAGTGGAATATCAATCAGGCGGTATTTCCCCCCCAATGGTACCGCCGGCTTCGAGCGAAGCTTGGTCAACGGATACAAGCGAGAACCACGGCCGCCTCCCAGGACGACCGCCAGAATGTCACTCATGCCGGGCATAGGTCTCTCCTTTATCCTGAATTTGGTAGTATGAATATAATAATCCAGAAAAAGGCCCTGCGCTAGTATTACAGCGCAACATTGGCTGAAAGGGTAGCAAGTTGAGCCAGTTTGGACTTGCGATGAGAGAGATAAGCGACATAATTTCGTTTTTGGTAATACTGCACTCGGTGTATGCCGCAGGAATATCAAAAGTCGGTTTGGGCAATACACTGGCGAGCAGAAGGCGAACCTGATAAATGGTCAAAGCCGGAGCTTGATCTTGGAAACGGATCCTCAAACGAACCAGGAAGTGATGAGCCAGAGAGACCAACAGCATATGATGATGCCAACCCAACCAACTGCGCATTTCATAATGATCAAAGCCGACTTCGCCTTTGGCTTCTTCGAAAATGGTTTCGATCGGCCATCTCATGCCGCTGATGCGGACGAACTCGATCAAAGGTGTGTTGGCGGGGGCATTGCTGAAATAATATTTGATGATCGAAGGATCCTCCAGATTGCGGCGGATGATCAGCCAGACTTCCGGACCAGGCAAGTTCTCCCGCGAACTCGGTCAGCCGCAGGAAAGCGAAGTCGCAGACGATCGGTCCTTTGCTGCCTTCTTTGATCGTGGCCCGGGTCCAGCCTGCTTTCGGGATGCCTGCCGCCAATTCCTTCACCTGGGTCGGGCGATCACTCGGATGGCACAGACGCAGCCGGGTTGGATGACGGCCATGACCACTCCACTCAGGCACATACACTTCGGGTCGAACACTCCAGACCGGGGTGGTGCATTTGATCTCGGTGAAGTACCACTTGTCCAGTGTCGGCCACTCCGTCCCGAAAAGCGGGCAAATCTCCGTACAATTCATCCGCAGCCACCCAGTGAAAGGGCAAATCGCCGCGTTTCGCAGCTTTTTGCAGCAATTCCAGGCCGATTTCTGGCTTGGTTTGGTACACCAGGTCTTCCGGCACACCACAGGCACTGCGTTTTTCAGCATGCGCTTCGTCAAACCATTCATCCGGCATGAACAACTGCCCCTCGATCAGGCTGTACCCTTTGCGACTGGCATACCCCAGATAAACCCCCACCTGCCCATTGGCAATCTTACCCACCGAGCCACAGTATTGCGCAGCCACCCCCACCAAGTCATCCCCTTGCTTGACCACACTCAATTCATCGATCAACGCCACCCCATCCTCTTCTCCCAACGTCTCGCCCACCAGCCGTTGATGAATGGCGATCACCGGTTCCTGCTTCCCACGGACTTTGTCCAATAAAATGCTGCATGCTGCGGACATTCTCACCCAGCTCAAGCGCCATCTGCTCAACATTCTTGCGCGACGCATCCCCCAGCAAGCCCTGCACATAGCTCTGGCTCCATTCCAATTGCTCCGGCCGCTGAAAAGCTGGTTCAAATATCTTCTACGTATACTCGTCATTTCTTCCACAAAACGCTCAATATCTTGGTCCGTCAAATTGCATTCTGGCGCAGGACAAGTTTCGGTTACAATTCCGTTTGGCATGGTCTTCTTCTCCTTTCCACTGGCCAGTGGTTGGAGAAAAGATACCATGCCTTTCTATTTCAGATTACTTTCAACTTCTTTTGCGAACCTTGCGCTGTAATACTGTTAATAGGAACATTCTCTTTCTTTTCCAATCGCTTTCCTCTCCATAACGCTTTTCCATTTCCAATAAATTAGCCGCGTCCTAATCTTTTTCAAGGATCCGTATTCCTTCCTTCTTTTCCGTTGTGTCCTTTGTGTCCGTCGTGGTGAAAGATTTTTCCTTCCATCGAATAGATAAAAAAACGCGAGACCACCATATGGCGGTCTCGCGAACGCATTTACTGCGCACAGGCTACCGGAGGCGGCCATCCATTATGGACGAACCAACCCCGTCTTGACGATAGCCTGTCCCGAAAATCCGGGCGCTACTCCCCGACAAAGAGCAAAATGTCGTTATGTTACTATCCCACAACGCATTTTTGTGGGATAATCCCGATGCTGGTCACGGGAAAGTCCAGTAAATAGTGCCGAAGGAGGGAATTGAACCCTCATGGGCTAAGCCCACACGAGTTTGAGTCGTGCGCGTATGCCAGTTCCGCCACTCCGGCTTGAAGAGCGCTCCCAGTATACACATTCCCTGAGCTAAGGTCAAGATGAAATTAGGAATCATTGGTTTTCCCCAGTCCGGTAAAACAACCATTTTTAACGCCGTCACCCGCGGCAATACTCCCACCAACGCCTCCGCCGGCCGGTTCGAGGTCCATACCGCCGTGGTCGATGTCCCCGATGAACGCGTGGACAAACTGTCGGCCATGTTCAAACCCCGCAAGACCATCTATGCCAAGGTTACCTATGCGGATATTGCCGGCCTCGAAGGCGGCGCCGCCAAGGCCGGCCTCTCCGGGCAGCTCCTCAACCAGCTCACCCAAATGGACGGGCTGATCCATGTGGTCCGCTCTTTCGAGAATGCCAGCGTGCCGCATCCCTCCGGCAGCGTCGATCCGGCCCGTGATATCGCTGCGATGGATGCTGAACTGCTCCTGAACGACTTGATCGCCGTGGAGAGGAAGCTCGAACGCCTGACCGAGGACCGCAAAAAGGGTGGCACTGACAAGATCGCCAATGAGCGCCAGACGACTCTATTCACTCGTCTGCATGAGATCCTTTCAACCGAAAAGCCCCTCCGAGGCGTTGAGATCTCCTCCGAGGAGGAGAAAATGTTATCGGGGTTCGGCCTGCTGACCCGCAAACCCCTGCTGGTGTTGCTGAATCTTGGCGAAGGCCAGGTGGCCCCCGCGGTGGATAAAGTCACAAAGTCTCCTGTTATCGCCCTCCAGGGCAAGCTGGAAATGGAGATTGCCCAACTTCCGCCGGAGGACACGGCCATGTTCATGGAAGAATACGGGATCAAGGAACTCTCCCTCAACCGGATGGTGGCGGTTTCATACGATTTGCTCGACCAGCAATCGTTCTTCACCGTCGGCGAGGATGAGGTCCGTGCCTGGACCACCCGGCGGCAGGCCACCGCCCTGGAAGCCGCCAGCGAGATCCACACCGATATCGCCAAGGGATTTGTCCGGGCCGAGGTGGTCTCCTGCCAGGACCTCCTGGAATTGGGCGGTATGGCCGAGGCCAAGGCCAAGGCGAAACTTAGGCTGGAAGGCAAGGAGTACGTTGTTAAGGATGGGGATATCATGCACGTGCGATTTAACATCTAGTCCGAAAACCTTCCACGGCTCACCTCGCAAAGGCATAAAACAACCAGATAAAAGTATCCTCAGCGCTTTGCGCTGAGGATACTTTTATCTTTACCGGACATCTTTCCCCTCGTGGTGTACATTGTGTCCGTCGTGGTTAGATTTTTTTCTTCCTCTCCTTGGTGTCCGCTTGCCCCGCACTAGCTGCGTTCTTTGCGCATGTCCCGTACCGAAGGGGAGGGAGCGTTCTTCTGCAGGGGTTGTGTTTAAATTCTTTCCTCAATATCCATTCATCCTATCGAATTAAAACGCGAGTAATGGTAATATCGATATAGTTGATTTATCCGGTACGCTTGCACTAATTTGCTATTTAAATCAAGAAGGGAGTAATAAAAAATGACCTACAAACAATCTGCCTGGAGCCTGGCTGATCTCTTCCCCGGCCTCCAATCACCCGAACTTGAATCCGCCTTTACAGATCTGCAATCCCAAGTGGCGAGTTTCGAAAAACTCCGCCCCCAGCTCAAAGGGGATATGCCCGTCAGCAGTTTTCTCGAGATCCTTCGAGATCAGAAGAATCCACCAAGCTGGCCAGTAAGCTCTATTCCTTTGCCGGTCTTGCCTTCGCCGCTGATACCCAGGACCAGGCCATTCAGGCCCTGCTGGGGCGTATCCAGCAGTTCATGGCCGAAATGGAGAACCGGGTCCTGTTCTTCAGCCTCTGGTGGAAAGAGCTGGACGATGCCAATGCCAAACGCTTGATGGATGCCAGTGGGGATTACCGCTATTACCTCGAAGAGATGCGCCATTTCAAACCCCATACCCTCAGCGAAGGCGAAGAGAAAGTGGTTAACCTAAAAAATGTGACCGGTGGGGGGGCCTTGACCACCCTCTACGATGCCATCACCAACCGCTATGTCTACACCCTCGAAGTGGATGGGCAGAAGAAAGAGATGACCCGCGGTGAGTTGAGCCTCTATATCCGCGGCTCCGATCCGGAAATGCGCGCCAGGGCTTACCAGGAGCTCTACCGCGTTTACGGCGCGGATGGGCCTATCCTCGGGCAAATGTACCAGACCAATGCCCGCGACTGGCGGAACGAGAACCTGATCCTGCGTCATTTTAGCAGTCCCATTGCCGCCCGCAACCTCGGCAACGATATCCCCGACGAAGCCGTGGATGCGCTCTTGAAGGTTTGTGAGAAGAACGCCGGCATCTTCCAACGCTATTTCCGCCTCAAAGCCAAACAGCTCAAAATGCCAAAGCTGCGCCGGTATGATATTTATGCCCCGTTGGCCAAGTCCAGCAAGGCCTACGAGTTCGACCAGGCCGCCGGGATGGTGCTCGAGTCATTCAACGCCTTCAATCCGGAGTTCGGCAAGCTGGCCCAGCGTGTCTTCGATGCCGGTCACATCGACAGCGAGGTCCGCAAGGGCAAGCAGGAGGGAGCCTTCTGCGCCAGCGTGACGCCCGATATGACCCCCTGGGTCAAGCTCAATTACCAGGGCAAAGCCGATGATGTGGCCACCATGGCCCATGAACTCGGCCATGCCATCCATTCCATGCTGGCCTCCCATCACACGGTCTTTACCTTCCATTCATCCCTGCCATTGGCCGAGACTGCCTCCACCTTCGGCGAGATGATGCTGCTGGACCGCCTGCTGGCTGCGGAGAAGGATGAAATCCGTCCGGCGGGATATGCTCTTCCGCCAGGTGGATGATGCCTATGCCACCATCATGCGCCAGGCCTATTTCGCTCTCTTCGAGAAAAAGGCCCATGAGATGGTCGCCCAAAATGCCTCCGTGGATGAGATTTCCGCCGCCTACATGGAGAACTTGAAGGAGCAGTTCGGCGACTCTTTGGAACTCAGCGATGAATTCAAATGGGAATGGGTTTCCATCCCGCATATTTACCACACGCCTTTCTACGTTTATGCATATGCTTTCGGTCAGCTGTTGGTCTTTTCGCTCTATAAGCAATTCAAGGCTGAAGGCGACTCCTTCAAGCCGCGTTACGTGAAAATCCTTTCCGCCGGCGGTTCTGAAGCCCCCGCCAAAATTCTGGCGGCAGCCGGCATCGACATCCGCTCGGAGGCCTTCTGGCAGGGCGGCTTCGACGTGATCGACGGCCTCGTCACCCAGCTCGAAAAGCTCTAAATAACAGGAGCGGTCCTCGCTGGGCCGCTCTTTTTTTTACCCTCCCCATTTCGTTTACTAAATGGGGAGGGTGGCGAAGCCGGGTAGGGTCTCCCCTTTGCCTATCCCGGCCTCATAGCCCGTGGGAATCCATCTCCCTCGTAGGGGCGGAACACGATTCGCCCTTCTCGTATTCGCCGACCCTCCATTTATCGCTTGTCACCAGTTCTTTTTCCAATTGCCTTCCTCCGGCGGAAAAATAAACTCCCAACACCGAAACCGCTTTTACGATCCCGATCAGGAAAAACAACACCGCGATCCCTCGTCCCGGTCCGCTGCCGAACCAGCTTCCCAATGAGGCCGATAAAATCCCGCCCTTACGGAGGAGCGGTTCCAATACTCTGTCTGCCAGGCCGCCGGCTGTCAGGTACGCCAGCAGGGTCGCCGCCTTCATCGAAGTTTGTTTCAGCCCAAAGATCCGTCCCTGCAAGGATTTTTCCACCCGGCTTTGCCAGATGGCTCCTCCCAGGCCGGATACATAAGCCAGGGTCGTATGGGCCAGGAAAGCGGCCGCCGCCACCCACCAGATCAGTGGGCGCAAACCCATCAGGCAGAAAGCCAACGCGCTGACGAGTTCGAAGATCAGCAGGCCGGTCAGCCTGCGCCGGGGTCCGCCCCAGGCCGACAGGGTTAAACTGCCGAACAATAACCCGGCTCCGGCTATGCTCAACACCAGCCCCAATCCCTTCGGATCGGAAAACCCCAGGATCATCGGTACCACCAGCACCCCAAATAAACTCCAGAGGAATGAAAAGAGGCTTTGATATCGCAGGAGATCCGCCAACCCCGCCTGGGATTGTAGGGCTTTCCAACCCGCGCGCAATTCCGCCTTCCAATCGGCTTTTGGACCTGCTTCGGTGGGCTCTGCCCTCGGCAGCAGCGATGATTTAGGAATGCGGGCCATGAAAAGGCTGGCTATCGCCATGCAAAATGTAGCCAGGTCGATCATCAGGATGCCCGGGATTTTGATAGTCAGCACCAGCACGCCCGCGGCCGCCGGAGCCAGCACATCTGCCAGCCCCTGGCTGAATTGGACCATGCCGTTGGCGCGGCCCAACTGTTCCTGCTGGACGATGGACGCTGTCAGGGCAGTGTAGGCCGTCGTCTGCAGGGCTCCGCAGGCTGCTGAAATGGCAGTGATCAGGTAGATATTCCAGACCTGGATGTGGCCGGATACAAACAAAATGGCTAACACCAGCGTCCCCACTGCCGCGCCGCCGTCTCCCAACGCCATCGCCCACCGCCGGTTCATCCGGTCGATCCAAACGCCCGCCAATGGAGAAACCAGCATTTGCGGCAAAGCCGTGCATAGCGCCACCCAGGCAAACTGGCTGGATGAACCTGTTTTTTGGTATATCCACACGCCCAGCCCAAACCAGCTCAGGCTGGATCCAAACACAGACACCACCTGTCCAATCCAGACTAAAACGAACGATTTACTGCCTTTCATCTTTGCCTCCTTAAAAAATAGCGCGGCCTTGTTCGGCCGCTTTTGAGAAATAAATTGGGTTGCTCCCGTGCAGATACACAGGCGCAACCCACGCTAAAAAAAGAGCCCAGCCATATGGATGGCTGGGACTGAATTACTGAAAGCGCATTCTATCCGCACAATATCCGGTTGTCAAGGAAATCGCATTAGGTCATGTAGAATGGTATTTAAAGTAACATCGTTTTGATATTTTGTTGCTTTTTCAATGACGCTTTGATCAACTCCGAAAAAAAAATTATATACTTTGCTAAATGTGTATGATATAAGTTTCACCTATAGAATTATAGTTAGCCCGTTCTTTGCAAAACAAGGACTCAATGAGCGCGAATTTTCCAACTTCAAATCCCGAATTGAACGCCATATTACACGAGCTTGTAAAAAGTGTTCAAGAAATATTGAGGGATAATTTTGTCTCTGCATACTTGCAAGGTTCTCTTGCGATTGGCGATTGGGACAATGACAGCGATGTTGATTTTATGATTGTCGTTGAAAACGATATATCCGATCCAGATTTACAAGCACTACAAATCATGCACTCACGAATTTACAATTTAGAATTTGAATGGGCCAAACACCTTGAAGGCTCTTATTTTCCAAAAAACATTCTAAAAAGTGGTAACTATGCCAACAAGGGGCTTTGGTATCTTGATACCACATCCAAACGACTTTGGTATCTTAATAACACCTTCGATAAATTAGTTTTGTCAAACCATGATAATACCTTGGTCGTTCGATGGGTTGTGCGTGAACACGGAATAACTTTAGCAGGAATCCCTGCGAAAGAGTTAATAGATTTCGTACCTGCTAATGATTTACGAAAAGAAATTTTATCCACAATGCAAGAATGGGGTAATGAAATTATTTCTGGTGGATGGAAAATGGAGAATCAGTGGGCGCAACCTTTTGTGGTGTTAATGTACTGCCGCATGTTACATTCGCTCAATACGGGGAGAATAGCATCAAAATTATCTGGGGCACAGTGGGCTAAAAACACTTTAGACAATCAGTGGAGTGTTCTTATTCAGCGAGCATGGGATGAACGCCCAAATCCATCTTTAAAGGTTCGTCAGCCAGTTGAAGAAAGTGAAGTAAAAAACACAATAGAGTTTGTTCGTTTTGCTCTTGAATTAGGTCAGTCCTATGAGTTTGGCAAGTGACGACAGAGGTTGGTGTTTTCTCAATCATGCACGGGCTAACAAAGCGTGGTGTGTCCTGATAAAGTCATCGTCTGCTTGCTGGTGAAAGTCCAGTCCTGGTAACGATCAGGCGGCCAGGTAGCAGGCAACCAGTGCAGCTGGGTGACTGGTTGTGCTGAAGCGTTGTAACCTCCCTGAGAAAGGGAGAGCAAAGCAGCAGCCCGTAACATAAAGTGAAATCTTGCAGCACCGAAATGTTAGCCCGAAAGGGGAAAGAGGGAGCCGAGCTTGTCACGCATAGCGAAGGCCATGGAAGCGGTGAAGAACCTGGAAATGCAGCCGTGAAGAACTCTCCGGTGTAGGGAGAACGGGATGTTGCGAAAGTAGACGATGGAACAGGAGAGATCTCATCCGGTCGGTGGCCACGATCACTGTAACGAATGGTATAAGCCGAAGAGGTGAAATCCAGGAGGAAGCCAGATGAGAAGTCGGAGGAGGCCATAGTACTGATGACCATCGAGACAACAGAACTCGATGAGAGGGAAGGGTCTCTACTTCAACCAGCTAAGCGAGGAAGTAAGTGACGATGCATGCCGAAAGGCCAACCACACCACAAGACAAAACACGAGAACTCCAGCGCGAGCTATACTTGGCGGCCAAGAGGAGCAGGAACCGACGATTCATGCGCTGTATGACCGCATCTTCCGGCCGACATTCTGTGGCAGGCATGGGAAGAAGTACGCCGAAACGGTGGGAGCGCCGGGGAAGATGGCGTGACTATTGAGGAGGTGGAAAGGGAAGGAGTGGAACAGTTTCTAGATCAGATTGAGCAAGACTTGAAAGCAGGGAAATACGAGCGAACGGGTAGGGCGAGAGTACATCCGAAAGCGGATGGCAGACAAAGGCCGCTGGGTATACCAACGGTGAGAGATCGGGTAGTACAACAGGCGTGTAAGATAGTAATAGAACCGATGTTTGAAGCCAACTTTCGGGACAACTCGTATGGATTTCGTCCGAAACGAAGCGCTCAACAAGAGATAAAGGTGGTGAAAAAGGCTCTGATTAATGGTTGGTATGTGGTTGAAGCCGACATTCAGAGTTACTACGACACCATCGATCATGAAATGCTGATGAGTTTGGTGGAACGACGGATCAGCGACCGCCGGGTATTGAAACTTATCCGGCAGTGGCTCAAGGCGGGTGTCATGGGAAATGGGGGATGGAGTGCATCGGAGATAGGCTCGCCTCAGGGCGGGGTGGTTAGTCCCCTCCTTGCAAATGTATACTTGCATGTGCTGGACATGTACTGGGCGGAACGGTATTCATCCTTGGGCAAGTTGGTGCGTTATGCGGATGACTTTGCGATCATCTGTCGAACCCAACGGGAGGCCCAGGAAGCTTTGCAGAAGGTCAGGCAGATCATGGTCAAACTGAAACTGACCCTTCATCCCACCAAGACCCGTATTGTGGATATGGGACGAGAAGGATTTGACTTTCTTGGATTTCATTTCCACAAGATGAGAGCTAAGAAAACCCACAAGCTTTTGCCGTACATGTGGCCGAGTCAAAAGGCCATGAAAACGGTGCGGAAGAAGATCCATGAGATCACCGAGCGGAAACGATTGAGTAATCCTTTGGAAGAAGTAATAAAGTATCTCAATCTGGTTATCCGTGGGTGGCGGAACTATTTTCGTATCGGGAATAGCACCATGAAAATGCAAGACTTAGATCGATATGTGAGGCAACGATTAGAGCAATGGGTACGAGCACAAAAAGGGTCAAGAGGGCATTGGAATGAGAGAGCCTTTGAAGCCCTGATAACTCAAAAAGGGTTGGAGTACTTTTACCGAAGTGGAATATGCGTCAATCCTTGAATACCGCAAGAAGAAGGTTGTCGGTGAGCCGGATGAGGAAAAACCTCATGTCCGGTTCGATGTGGCAGGGGATGGAAACCAGACAAGGTGATGGTACTGAGGCACTCTCGCAGGAAACTGAGAGCAACGGGTCTGCCACACCTAAACCCAGGCGTCATCCCCGACCCTACCAGGCGACTCGGCTACGCCTCTCGAATTCAAGGGTGGCTGGCGCAATCCGCCTAGCTCCTGACGCAAACGTTGGGTCGCCCCATGCCAACAAGGAGAGAAAAGAAAATATGGGAGTGCTAACTAATCTCGTAATTGCCAACGAAGATGATGCAGTAAAACCGCAGCTTCTCAAAACCCTTTACTGGAGTTTTCGGAGGAAGAAAACCATGGATCTTATACTTGAAGGAGTTGGCAATTGACCGGCTGGACCACAGGAATTTGCGAAACGAACGGAATTAATATATACTACACGAGAACTGGAGGAAGTAAGCCCCCTTTAATTTTGCTGCACGGATTAACTGCCAATGGAGCCTGCTGGTCTGCTGTGGCCCATGCCATGGAGGCAGATTATGACGTGATCATGCCGGATGCCAGAGGCCATGGCAGGGCGAGTGTGCCTGACTATGGGTACCGATACGAAGACCATACTAATGATGTCGTTGGTCTTATAGAGGCTCTCCGGCTTTCGCAACCGATCCTGATCGGACACTCCATGGGAGGGTTGGTTGCCGCCGTGGTGGCAAGTCGTAATCCGGGGCTTCTTCGTTGCCTGATCTTGGCTGATCCAACGTTCTTGAGTTCAAAAGTTCAGTGCGAAGTTCGAGACAGCGACGTGGCAGATCAGCATCGGCGATATCTCAATATGTCATTGGATGACCTGGTGGCAGAAGCGTGGCGTAGACACCCAGATCGGTCATTGGATACCCTCGAACTGATCGCCCGGGCGCGACTTCAAACCAGCCTGGCTGCTTTCGACGTTCTTACGCCGCCGAACCCCGACTATATGCAGGTAGTGAGTGCTATTCAAGTTCCAAGCCTGCTTGTGATTGGTGGTTCAGCCGGCGTGGTTTCGCCTGCTGTTGCCGCAGATCTGCAGCGTCTTAATCCGCGACTTCAACTTGAACAAATTCCGGAAGCCGGTCACGGGCTTCATTATGACCAGCCCGAGCGATTTGCGGTTATCGTCAAATCCTTCTTATGTTCAATTGGCACAGTGATTGTGCCATGAAGTGCGAGAATACACATCCTTCGATCGCCCGCCGCTTTCATATTTTCTTGTCAAAAGGAAAAATGCCCATGAACTTATCCAAATGGTTCCATGACCAACTTCAAACCAGTGCTGATGGTTTCGTGTGGGGCGCACAGCAAGTACCAAACGTGCGCCGCAATATCCGGCCTCCTGAGGCTCTCGGTGAATGGACCGCCGCACGCCACATTTTCCACATGGCCTTCTATGAGCAAAATATTGCCTTACCCAGTATGGCTTCAGTGGCTTGGACAGCCACTTCCATTGGAAGGCGTAGCCGAGGATATTGCCTGGGGGGAAGGAAATGACGATTACGAAGGCCTGCTTGCGGAATTTAAGAAAGTACGAGCTGAACAAGTTCAGTTGCTGGCAAGGTTTGATGATCTTGCATGGGATTCGACTGTTGAAACTGTCTGGGGACCGGTTACTCTGTCTTGGGTTGTAAGTAAAACTTATCAGCATACAGCCGAACATACGAGTGATATTCTGCGGATCGCTTTATTCTGGGATTTATGGATGTGAAGACGGCGGATAATGCTTGTGCATTTGCCTAAGAAGGAATAACTTCCGAGAAAATAAAGCGGGCTACCACTGCCTCCGACGGCCGGGCAGCCTAAAATTGCGTGGTGTGTCCTGAAAAGTCATCGTCTGCTTGCTGGTGAAAGTCCAGTCCTGGTAACGATCAGGCGGCCAGGTAGCAGGCAACCGGTGCATCTGGGTGACTAGATGTGCCGAAGCGTTGTAACCTCCTGAGAAGGGAGAGCAAAGCAGCAGCCCGTAACATAAAGTGAATCTTGCAGCGCCGAAATGTTAGCCCGAAAGGGAAAAGAGGGAGCCGAGCTTGTCACGCATAGTAAAGGCCATGGAAGCGGTGAAGAACCTGGAAAAGCTACCGTGAAGGACCCTCCGGCGTAGGGAGAACGGGATGTTGCGAAAGTAGACGATGGAACAGGAGAGATCTCATCCGGTCAGTGGCACGATCACTGTAACGAATGGTATAAGCCGAAGAGGTGAAATCCAGGAGGAAGCCGGGTGAGAAGTCGGAGGAGGTCATACTACTGATGACCATCGAGACAACAGAACTCGATGAGAGGGAAGGGCCTCTACTTCAACCAGCTAAGCGAGGAAGTAAGTGTCGATGCATGCCGAAAGGCCAACCCCATCACAAGACAAAACACGAGAACTCCAGCGCGAGCTATACTTGGCGGCCAAGAGGAGCAGGAACCGACGATTCCATGCGCTATATGACCGCATCTTCCGGCCCGATATTTTGTGGCGGGCATGGGAAGAAGTACGCCGAAACGGTGGGAGCGCCGGTGTAGATGGCGTGACCATTGCGGAGGTGGAAAGGGAAGGAGTGGAACAGTTTCTAGATCAGATTGCGCAAGACCTGAAAGCAGGGAAGTACCGACCGCAACCGGTACGGCGGGTGTACATTCCAAAACCAGATGGCCGACAAAGGCCGCTGGGAATACCCGCCGTGAGAGACCGGGTAGTGCAGCAGGCGTGCAAGATAGTAATAGAGCCGGTGTTTGAGGCCAATTTTCGGGACAGCTCGTATGGTTTCCGTCCGAAACGAAGCGCTCAACAAGCGATAAAGGTGGTGAAAAAGGCCCTGATTAATGGTTGGTATGTGGTTGAAGCCGACATTCAGAGTTACTACGACACCATCGATCATGAAATGCTGATGAGTTTGGTGGAACGACGGATCAGCGACCGCCGGGTATTGAAACTTATCCGGCAGTGGCTCAAGGCGGGTGTCATGGAAAATGGGGGATGGAGTGCATCGGAGATAGGCTCGCCTCAGGGCGGGGTGGTTAGTCCCCTCCTTGCAAATGTATACTTGCATGTGCTGGACATGTACTGGGCGGAACGGTATTCATCCTTGGGCAAGTTGGTGCGTTATGCGGATGACTTTGCGATCATCTGTCGAACCCAACGGGAGGCCCAGGAAGCTTTGCAGAAGGTCAGGCAGATCATGGTCAAACTGAAACTGACCCTTCATCCCACCAAGACCCGTATTGTGGATATGGGACGAGAAGGATTTGACTTTCTTGGATTTCATTTCCACAAGATGAGAGCTAAGAAAACCCACAAGCTTTTGCCGTACATGTGGCCGAGTCAAAAGGCCATGAAAACGGTGCGGAAGAAGATCCATGAGATCACCGAGCGGAAACGATTGAGTAATCCTTTGGAAGAAGTAATAAAGTATCTCAATCTGGTTATCCGTGGGTGGCGGAACTATTTTCGTATCGGGAATAGCACCATGAAAATGCAAGACTTAGATCGATATGTGAGGCAACGATTAGAGCAATGGGTACGAGCACAAAAAGGGTCAAGAGGGCATTGGAATGAGAGAGCCTTTGAAGCCCTGATAGCTCAAAAAGGGTTGGAGTACTTTTACCGAAGTGGAATATGCGTCAATCCTTGAATACCGCAAGAAGAAGGTTGTCGGTGAGCCGGATGAGGAAAAACCTCATGTCCGGTTCGATGTGGCAGGGGATGGAAACCAGACAAGGTGATGGTACTGAGGCACTCTCGCAGGAAACTGAGAGCAACGGGTCTGCCACACCTAAACCCAGGCGTCATCCCCTGACCCTACCACTGGACAAGCGCGTGCGTTGGTACAGGCATAATGGCGGCTATCTGCGGCCCTTCAAAATATAATTTCGTTCATTGCGAGATTCGGGCATGAACTTAGAAATATGCATCAAAGTAACTAAATTTTCGTAGAAGAGGAGAAGCTCCATGTTTAGAATCGTATTTGGCATATTCATTGCGCTGCACGGTCTGGTTCACTTGTTGTATTTCGGACACAGTGCGAGGTTCTTTGAGCTCAAACCCGGGATGATTTGGCCCGACGGATCCTGGGCTTTCTCAAAACTCCTTGGGAATGTAGCCACTGGAAATTTGGCGAGTATTTCGTTAATACTGGCTGCAATTGGTCTCGTAGCCGGCGGAACAGGAATCCTCTTAAGCCAGGCCTGGTGGC
The DNA here is from genome assembly GCA_963782935.1 of uncultured Chloroflexia bacterium. Taxonomy (GTDB): domain Bacteria; phylum Chloroflexota; class Anaerolineae; order Anaerolineales; family Villigracilaceae; genus UBA877. Next base: position 55,458 of record CAWALN010000021.1, read on the forward strand.
GGCCAGTGGTCATCAGTGCGGCTGTACTTTCTTCCGTTGTCTATATTTTATTCTGGAATGGAAGAATACAGAATCTCGATGCTCAAGGGGCGGTCGCCATTCTCATTGACACAGCGATTCTGGTTGCAGTGCTCGTATTTCGATGGGTCCCCGCTAAATGAGATCTGATGCACCTAACACCAGCTCAACCTGGCCGTTAGGTGTTGATTGAAAAGTAAACTGTATATTTATGTTCATTCTGAAAATCTTTGGGGGTCAGAAAAAAACTCCTGACGCAGCCTGCGCCGGACGTCTTGGGGTTCCGCTTCATTTTCAAGTAGTAAATGCTGATCTTTTTTGTTGACTCGATTCAACCTGAATTGTAGGGGCACGACATCGTCCCCGCAGCATAGCGGAGTGGGATATCGTGCCCCCGGCAAGTTGCCATGATCGCGTGCTATCTAACTGCCATCATGAAGGTAGAATTTATCCCTCGTCCGCTACCGCATCCTCTTCTACTTCTTCCGGCTCGGCGTCCGGTTTCCGGTCCAACATTTGCATGGACTGGAGCACCACCTTGGTGATATATTTGGTCTCGCCGCTTTTATCCTCGTATTGTTCGGTTTTCAGGCGGCCTTCGACAAAGACAAGGCTGCCCTTGTGGAGATACTGCGCACAGATCTCTCCCGGCCGTCCCCAGGCTTCGATGTTGAACCAGTTGGTTGACTTTTTGGCTTCCCCCTGGGCTGAAGTCCAGTGGTTGCTCACTGCCAGGGAAAAATGGGTCACCTTTTTCCCGGTGGGTGTGAAGCGGGTTTCGGGATCTTTGCCGAGGCGGCCGATTAGCTGGACACGGTTCAATGTGGGCATCTGTATCTCCTGTTGTGAACGATGTTCGGATGGTTAAATATTAGTGTACAGTCGTTTGCCCATTTGTCAAGCCGTATGTTAGACCTGTATAGACTTGACTAAGACCTATACTTAGACCTATTAGACTAACGACTATTCGACTAATGACTAAATATCCCTTGAAAAACCTCTTCCTCCTGATTTTCCTGCTCCTGGCATCCTGCCAGCCCAATTCCCCGGCCATAACTCCCTCCGTCAACGCCCTTTCAACCCAGGTACCCACTGCCACGTGGACCCCCATCCCGACGCCAATGGACACCTTGCCGCCTACGCAGACCTCTACACCCGCGCCGCTGGCGAAGCGTGTCCTCATCCTCAGCCTGGATGGCCTCCGAGCCGACGCCGTCGCCCAGGCGCCCATGCCGAACCTGCTGGCGTTGATGCAAATCGGCGCGTATACTCTTAATGCCCAGACGATTAAACCTACCGGCACCTTGCCCGCTCATGCATCCATGTTGACCGGCCTCTGTCCCTCCAAACATGGTGTGGACTGGAACGACTACCTGCCGGAACGAGGCTACGCCAAAGGGCCCAGCCTCTTCGATCTGGCCCATGCCGCCGGATTTGAAACGGACATGGTCGTGGGAAAAAAGAAGTTGGTCCAGGTCACCGACCCCGCCAGTCTGGATAATTTCACCTTCATCAATGACCGGGATGTGGTCATCACCCAGAAACTCCTCGAAAACTTCCCGCAGAATTTCGGGGTCCTCTTCATCCATTTCCCCACCGCGGATGATATGGGCAGCACCTACGGCTGGCCCTCCTGGCAGTATTGGGATGTCCTCCGCCAGGCGGATGGGGCTCTGGCAGAATTGCTTAAAGCCCTCGACGACCGCGGCCTGCGGGATGAAACCCTCATCATCGTCACCGCTGACCATGGCGGGCATGGGATGGGCCATTACACCGGCGATCCTCTGGACCTGACCATACCCTGGGTCGTCTCCGGGCCGGGCGTCAAGCCGGGTGTGCTAAAAATTCCCGTGAATGCCACCGACACCGCCGCCACCGCAGCTTATGCTTTGGGGCTGTCCATTCCGGCCAATTGGGACGGAATTCCGGTCTTTGAGGCTTTTGGATTAACCTCTCCGGCCAGGCCGGACCCCGCGCTGCCAATGACCAAGTAGTAACGACTTCAGTCGTTAACATTTGGCCATAACGACTAAAGTCGTTACTACTCATTATGGAGGAAAATCCATGCAAACCGTTACCACTCTTGCTGAACTACGGGAAGCCCGCAGCAATTTGCCCAAACCGGTCGGACTCGTTCCGACCATGGGATACCTCCACGCCGGTCATATTTCCCTCGCCCAAAGGGCCCGCCAGGAATGCGCCAGTGTCGTGACCAGCATATTCGTGAACCCAACCCAGTTCGCTCCCACTGAAGACCTGGCAAAATATCCCCGCGATCTGCCCCATGACCTGGCTCTCCTGGAAGCCGCCGGTGTGGACCTGGTCTGGACGCCTACCCCCGATGTGATGTATCCGGCCGGCTACCAGACCTGGGTGGAGGTGGAGACACTCACCCGCGGCCTGGAAGGCTCCGTTCGCCCGTCTCATTTTCGCGGCGTGACCACTGTAGTGGCTAAACTGTTCAACGCGGTTCAGCCCCAGAAGGCCTATTTCGGCCAGAAAGATGCCCAACAGGCCGCCGTCATCCGCCAGATGGTGAGGGATCTGAATTTCCCACTCGACATCGTCGTCTGCCCGATCGTGCGGGAACCGGACGGGTTGGCCATGTCCAGCCGGAATGTGTATCTCGGCCCGGCGGAGAGAAACGCCGCGACCGTTCTGTTCCGCTCGCTAACTGCCGCCAGGGAAGCTTATGAGAAGGGTGAGAGGGATGCATCTGTTTTGCGCCGGATCATGGAAACGACCATCGCCTCAGAACCGTTGGCTAAATTGAATTACGTCTCCTGCGCCGATTACGACACCCTCGAGGAGTTGGAGACCGTCCGAGGCAAGGCTCTTCTTTCGATGGCTGTCTACTTCGGCAAGACCCGCCTGATCGACAATTTCGTCCTCGGTTAATCAATATTTTTTCCCGACTATCAATGAAAGAAAATCGTAGGGGCACGACATGTCGTGCCCCCCCTCACGCCTATCCAGACTCCGTTACTACGGGTCCGCCTGTTGAGGTTTCAGACGCAATTCATCGGAATCTTCCCGTCCCCCATCCAAATGAATGAACAATCGTAGGGGCGACCCGGCAAATCACCAATGTCGTCAAGACCCCAAGGCGGGTCGCCCGCCTTGGTTATCCTAATATTTCTCCCAATGGAGAACATCCTCCAGGGGCCTTTTTTCGACAGTAGGCCAGGCCTCTGGCACTCCCAGGGGGATCAAGGTGAGCAAGCGTTTGCCCTTCGGGACTCCCAGGAGACGCTTGAACTCATCTTCCAGGGGCAGGGTGTATCCTTCCATCCAGCAGGACCCATAGCCCAATGCCGTCGCCGCGATCAGCATATTTTCCACGGCTGCCGAACCGTCCTCCACCCACCAGCGGGAGTATGGATCCAATACCACCGCGATAACCGCCGCGGCTTTCTCGATCCAGGCCGCCGCCGCTTGGAAATGAGATAGCATCTCCCGGTCGGTGACCACTATAAAATCCCACGGCTGGCGGTTGCTCCCGGAGGCGGCCAACCGGCCCGCCTCGACGATCTTTTCCAGGTCCTCCCGCGGGATCGCTGCGCCGGTGAAGTTGCGGACGCTGCGGCGTTTTTTGATGGCTTCCAAGGCTTCCATACTGGCCTCCCAAATTCATAACGGTGATGGTCACATAAGTACACAATGGTTAGGCTTTTTCTATTTTTTCCTTTGTGACCATCGTGTCCTTTGTGTTTAACATTTATTCATACGTCAGCCCGTGGCCGAAGGGAAAGAGCGGATTTTCGGAATCGCAGGGCACATCTTCCTTTTGCTTGCGGACCGCCTCCATCGAAGAAGGCATTTCGAACGGTAGTTTGCCGGTCGGGCCGAAACGACCGAAAATGATATCCAGGACAGCCTCATCGCTCGCGCCGAAATCCGCCAGCAGCCCGGCGCTCTTGGCGGCGATCTCGGGAATAACCGCCGGCCGGTCGAGGCTGATATCCACAATGGCGGGGATCCGCTCGAGCAGGGACAGGATGCGCTCTTTTTCCGGGCTCTTGAAATCGAGGTCCCCCGCATGGAACATACTATCCAGGAAGCCGGTCCGCGGCTCGAAAGGAGCCTTCAATCGCAGGATGGCATACTCGGCCTCTTCGATGATGGAGACGACCTCCCCATATTGGCCAGCTGTGGCCGGGTCAATGCCTTCCACATAAATGCGCGGCCGGCCCTGGAGGGGCAGGACCTTCTTACTTCCGCTAACGGAATTCTTCAGGAGCACAATGGATTTGCGTTGGGCCAGTTCACCGGCCCGGACGAACTCCGGCTTGCCGACAATTTGGGCTGCCTTCTCAGGGTCGAGGAATGGATGGTCGAACAGCCCCAGGCGGAATTTATCCCGCAGCAATCGCCGGATGGATTGGTCGATCCGTTCTTCGCTCACCTGGCCGCTCTTGACCAACTCGATGACGACCTCGGGGCAGGCCTCTCCGCCGAACTGGTCCACCCCCGCATCGATGGCTTTCTTGATTCTTTCCTCGGGCGTCAGGTCTTCTACTCCCCAGCACTTGGCCTCGATGATTTCCATGCCGTTCACTACGACTGAATGGATCAGCGACCAATCGGTACATACCACTCCATCGAAGCCGTACTTGCCTCGCAGCATTCCCGTGATGACATCTTTGTTGAAGCCAAACCCCACCTCTTCGACCGGCAGGCCGAGCGGGCGGCCGTAATAAGGCATGATCATGCAGGTGCCGGCGGCAAAGGCCGCCTCGAAGGGGATGAGGTGATAATTAAAATTATTGCCCGGATAAACCTGGTCCTTGCCGTAGGAAAAATGTGGATCCTCCCCGTCCTTCTGCGGTCCGCCGCCGGGGAAATGCTTGGTCATGCAGGCCACGCTGTCCGGGCCGATCGTCTCTCCCTGGAAGCCGCGGATATAAGCCGACACCATTCGCGAGGTAAGGCCGGCGTCCTCGCCGAAGGTCCCGTTGATGCGGGCCCAGCGCGGCTCCGTAGCCAGGTCCGCCATGGGATGGAGGGCGGTGCGGATGCCCACTGCCAGGTATTCCTGCCGGGCGATGTCGCCGAACTCTTGCACCAGTTCGGCATCACCCGTCGCCGCCAGGCCGATCGGCTCGGGCCATTGAGAATAATGATTGTCGCTCATGCCCGTAGCCGGGTTCTTGCTGAAGGCGTGCGCCGGGTCGGAAGAGATGCTGACCGGTATGCCCAGACGGGTGGATTCGGCCAATGTCTGCAGGCGATTGTGCCATTCGGCCATCTGCTTCGGTGGCGCTACCTGGTAGACATTGAAGTGGTTGATCCTCCTCCGGGCCACCATCTCGGTGGCTGGGATGGGGTTGAAGGGACCGTTTTCCTCGATCAAGGTGCCATCCATGTTCATACCGATCATGGTATGGAACATAAGACCGGCTTTCTCTTCCAGTGTCATCTGGGAAAGCAGGTCGGTGATCCGCTCTTCGATGGGTAAACGCCGGTCCTCGTAGGGGTCAAGGCGTCCATTCTTATTCAGGTCGCGGAAGAAGAACTCGCCTTCCTGGAGGACGGGGGCAGAGGCTGCAGTTGGGTTCATGAAGGCTCCTTCACAATGGAATGAAAACGTGTAAACGACTTGGAAAAGCTGAGTTATTGCAGGTGAATAATCTTTACATCAGGCCAGGATTTGGCCAGGCGCTCGGCGATGAGGCGTCGGTGGCAGTGCTCAGGGGTGGCTTCACTGCACAACAAGCAGGAAATTCTCTTTTCAAATAACGAGCGGTCAAGACCCGCGGGAATATTCCTTTCATCCATAAGGTGCTTCAAAGCGCTTGACATACTGCTGCCAATCTTTATTCTCGCGGAACTCATTCATCAGTTCTTTGGTGGGGGCAAGTATGGGTAAATAGACGTACTGACATCCGCCGGCCAATTCATGTAGGAAAAAAGGCAGGTCTTCCCGGCGGGCAAACCCTGAAAGTTGTCCCGACGGGTTGATGCGGATGTCCACCAGGCGCTCAACACCGTGATCGGCCAGGAGGCCAAAAAATTGTTTGGCCGTTTTTTGGGTGAAGCCAATGGTATACAGATTCACAGGTGTATTTTATATCAAAAGAGACGGAAAGTTAAAAGTTGGTAACGCTATTACTGGCTTTTGGTGGTTATCGCCATCGCCTGGCGTATTTACTTCAAGCGTAATATCTCCTGCCCCAGGTAGCCAAAGTAATTATTATATAAATTTCTCCCTTATTTCCAACTGGGAATATAGATTTAATCTTGATTTACAGATGATTTGGAAAACTTTTATATCTGCTCGTACTTGTCCACCGGCACCACGAACACGGTGGCGCGCTTCTCGCCTTCGTTAGGAGGGGTGCAGGTCTTGCGGAGCAACTGGATGGCCGGTTCCACTTGTTCGGCTTCCAGGCCGATGAGGAGGGTGGTCATTCCCCGGCGTAAAAGCCCTCCGGTGGAAGCGACCCGGGTGACCCGGAAATCGGCGCCGGTGAGCGCCTGGGTGACCGGTTCGGAGTTGGCATCACGGACAATGGCAAGGATCAGTTTCATGGCTAGATCTCCTCGTAGCGTTCCACCGGCATGGCAAACACTTTGGCTCCGCCTACCGTTACCGGCACGGGCGTCGGAAGAGGCAGTGGTGAGCCTTCGAGCGGGATGGCCAGATATTCCACCCTCTGGCGGCAGGATTTTCTCAAGGCGGCCAGGGCCCGTTCCTCCATCCCCTCCGGCAGGCCGATAAAGAGGGTCGCATTACGGCGGCCCAGGAAACCTCCCGTGCTGGACAGGTGGAAAATGGGCACATCCAGCAAGGCCAGGGCGCGCTCGGCCACATCCACGTCTTGTTCCTGGACGATGGCGGTCATTAGTAAATGGATTTGAGGATGCTCCATGACGCCTCCGATCGGGGAGCAGGTGAGCAGACATCCAGTCCGCCCCTGCCACCCATTATTCGATCGATACGACCGCATCGGTCGGGTCTGGCAAGGTAAGGGTTTGCCCGTTTGGAAAGACGACAACCGTTTGATCGGCCTGGCGGGTGACCATCAGGCCCCTATATTTTACCGTAACTGGCCAGGGATAGGGGTTCTTTCCACTTAGAACAACTCGTTCGGGTGTCTCGATCCGCACTCCCAGGGTTTCGAGGAACAGGCCCACCGGAGCTAACCCCTGCAAGGAATTTCGTTCTCCCATCCCCGCTCCTGTGGCGGCATGATAGGTGGCTGAAAATGCATGCTGCTTCTTCAGGTTGCGAATGACTGCCGACATCAGGCGGTAACATATCTGGGCGGCTTCGGGGCGCATTCCATAGTTCAGGAGGCCCTCGGCGATCAGCGCATTCCAGGGAAGGTGAACGGCATTACAGATCTGATCTATCTCTGCGGTCGCTTCCTTCGAATGTGCTCGCCCGGGAGTGAAGCTGGAATCTGGACACGCCGGGCTGCCGAACGGTTTGCCGAAACCGGCGGGATCCAATAGCGACTCTGCCAGGAGAAAAGCAGCCCGGTCTCTATCCGGGATGTCCGCCCACAGAGGCAGCAACAACGTAATATCATTGCTGGCATAGTCCACCACCATGATCGTCAGGCGGTCTCGCTTTTCCACGCCATCCAATTTAATTTCTACCAATGAGGTGTAGCAGCCCCGGCAGGTGGCCACGGCCAGGTTGTGACCCCAGTGGAAATCGCCCCGCTCGAATGTCTCTAATCGAGGCGAGCCATCCTGTTGACCTGTTAGGGTCACTACTGGCCGGCGGGTGGCATGGCCCTGCAGGTCCAGCCTCACCAGCAAGCGCAGAGGCTTTCCAAAAGAACGGTCCAGCGTAAAAGTGCCGGGACCGCGCAATTTTCCAACGGTCTTCCCGGCCGGGCTGAAATGAGAATCCCGGTCCCGCAGTTGATAACGTTTCTTCCGTGGATTCCAACAAGCCTCGACTAACGCGCTTAATCCATCAGCTTTCGATCTCAGCCGCTTCTCTTCCTCCGGTTGGCCCAGTGCACCTGCGATCTGCCCGAGGGAACGGAGTTCCTTGCAAAGCATGGCTCCCAGGGCCGGGCTTTCTGCGGCGGATATATCCGCACCCTGGCTGCCCGCGTGCCAGATGCTGAAAGCGGGGTTGTCTTCGAAACCTGTTTGGAGTAGATGGTCCCATTCCGGAAAGCCGTCGCCATCCCGGTCATGCGGCGGGGCTAACCAACATTCCATAAAGGCATTCAACCCCGGCTGGACCTCTCGCAAGAAATTCAGTTCATGCGAGTGCTGGTAAATCTGCCAGGCCAGGCTGCTCAAAAGAGGCGCAGCCAGCCATCCGCCCCGCGGATCCGGCCGGCCAACTTTCCAATTGATCGCACCGTCCGGGCTTTGGGTGGAAAGGAAATTTCGCAAAAGTCCTTCACCCCATTGCGGCGCTCCGGGGAGCAGGCTTGCCAGGTAAACCGCTTCCTGGGGGGATTGGCCGCTCCAGGAAGGAGAAGTATCGCTGCCGTCGCCGCGAGGCGAAAAGCCCTGGTCGGGTTGGCGGGAGAGGACAAACGAAGGATAAGGCAGAGATTTGCCCGCGCCGAAGAACAACCTGAAGGCGGTCTTCTGGCTTAGGGCCAGGGCCGCATCCCAATCCGGATCGCCGGTGACGACTTCCACCGTTTGGGATGCATTGGTGAGATCGATATTGGCTCGTGCAGCTTCCCAAGGCAGGGCAGCCGTTCGCCGGGCCAATTCCAGCGATTCTTTCGGATCACCCAGGGCCGCCTGGGCCCACGTCAACGTACGTGTCTCGCCGGCATCCAAAGATCGCCTGATCTCCAGGGATGGATATGGGCCGGCTCCGGGTTGAGGTCCGCCGGTCAGGAAAATGATTGGGGCCAGGTCTGCCGTCTCGCCGGCCAGGACATTCACCGGTTGCATCGGCAGGTGTGCCATGGGATGTCCTCCTTCCAATGCGACCAGTTGCGCGCATAATTCCAGCTGGAAGGAGACCGGAGAATCCCTGTGGTTGGCTAGACTGAATCGGCCGGCGCATACTTGCGAGCCGGGAACCCAATATTCCGCTGTAACGTCTATACCTTCAAATAGAGTAGAGTCCAACATCAGGAAGTTGGGATAGAAACGGCGCAATCGTAGCGGACGAAAGAATGCGCTCGGGTCTGAAATGGTTTGACCTTCAATGGTGAACCTGGGAAAAATACGCATTGAGCGGGCCCGTAGGCCGTAGGTGGTGCGTAAAGCCAACGTAGGCGGATCGCCGCCCGCGGTGACTAGCTCCCAAATATGATCATTGACTATGTCGGGTGTGCACAGGCGAAAATCGGCCGAAATAGTCAGTTCCAACGGATCGCCCGGGCCAAGGCTCCATTCACGCATAGACAGAGTATACGGGCTTCTGCGCCGAAGGTCAAAGGTTTTGTGCTAGAATACCCATCATTTGCTGAACGGGAAGAGTAATAGGCTTCCACAGAAGGAATCGAATGCCTGAAATTGAAGATCCACGCAATAAATTTAACCGTATCATCAAATCGGAGGCTGAAACACAGAATGAACCGGCGGCTGATGATGTGACTCCGCCGAACGGGACACCTGCCATCCGGCGACCCGCAATAGATAAAAACGGTATGCCGCTGCCCCGGCGGGTGGACGAAATCGATGTCAATGCCACCCGGGTCACGCCTGCTGCCTATGAGCGAACTCCTACCCCCGCGCCGCGTAGACCGGGCCCTACCCGTCCAAGTGTAGCCCAACCCAAGAATGATTTCCCACCCCCTCACAGGCGGGGTGGTGGCATTGCCATACCCGCGGCAGGAGGTTGTTTCTTGCGCGGGGTCATCATTTCCGCCTTTTTTATTGTCGCCCTGGTGCTGGTACTCATGGCAGTGGGCCTTTTCGAGTATTACTCCATCGCTGCCACCTTGCCCAGCGTCAGCGACCTGCAGCAGCGGGCTTCCCAATTCGAGACCACTCGCATCCTCGACCGGAACGGGAGTGTGTTATATGAAATCATCGATCCGCAAGCTGGTCGGCGGACCTATATCCCTCTAAATGAAATCTCCCCTTACGTGGTGGCCGCGACGGTCTCCATTGAGGATAAGGATTTTTATACTCACAAGGGTTTTGATCCGCTCGCCATCGCGCGGGCCTTCTGGGAAAACCTGACCAGTGGCGAAACGGTTTCCGGAGCGTCGACGATCACGCAGCAGCTCGCCCGGGCGGTCCTTTTTACACCTGAGGAGCGTGGCCAACAGACATATTTGCGCAAGGTGCGGGAGGCCATCCTGGCCACCGAAGTGGAACGTCGTTACAGCAAGGATCAGATCCTTGAGCTTTATTTAAATGAAATCTATTACGGCAACCTGGCCTATGGGATAGAAGCCGCCTCGGAAACCTATTTCGGCAAAAGTGCCAACCAATTGAGCCTCGGGGAGGCAGCATTTTTAGCCGGTCTGCCGCAGGCCCCCTCAGTGTACGATGTATATTCCAACCGGGATACGACCATTGTGCGCTATCAGGCTGTCGTCATGGCGATGCTTACGGTAAGCAACAGCCGCCACTGTATTTACGTCAGCAATTACCCTGACCGGGTCTGTGTGGATGGGGTCGCCGCTGCAAATGCACTGCAAGAGATCAAGGACCGGGTTTTCACTCCTCCGACCGAATCCATGCGCTATCCTCATTGGGTCCAGTTCATCAAAGATCAACTCGAATCACATTACGACGCCCAGACTATTTATCGCTCAGGGTTCAACGTCTATACCACTCTTGATCCCACTTTGCAGGATGCCGCCCAGCAAGCCGTCACCACCCAGATCAACGCCCTGTCGAGCAAACATGTGACCGACGGCGCCCTCGTGGCCATCAAACCTTCCACCGGCGAGATCCTCGCGATGGTAGGCTCCCCCGATTTCTATAATGACGCCAATGCCGGACAAATCAACATGGCCGACAGCCCGACCCGGCAGCCCGGGTCTTCCATCAAGCCCATTAACTACCTGGCGGCTTTTGAAAAGGGTTGGACTCCGGCTACCCTCATTTGGGATGTACCTTCCGAGTTCACTCCCTCGGGTTTGCCGAACGACCCAAATCCAAAATATGTTCCCACTAATTTTGATCTTAAGTATCACGGCCCTCTTACCGTGCGGACGGCTCTGTCCAATTCTTATAACATCCCTGCGGTGAAAACCCTCCAGTTTGTGGGAGTCTATGGCGATACAGGCATGATCGCCATGGCGAAACGGTTGGGGATCACCAGCTTGACCCGTGATGATTATGGCTTATCCCTCACCCTCGGCGGCGGAGAAGTGAGTCTGCTAGAATTGACCGGGGCTTATTCCGTCATTGCCAATGGAGGCGTGAAGGTCCCGCCGGTGGGCATTTTGAAGATCGTGGATTACCAGGGGAAAACGGTCTACCAATATCAACCGCCTGCCGGCGAACAAGTCCTCCGTCCCGAACATGCCTTCCTGATGCAGTCCATCCTCTCTGATAGCAATGCCCGCATCCCCACGTTTGGAGCCAACTCCATCCTGAACCTGCCCTTCCAGGCCGCCGTCAAGACCGGTACCTCCAACGATTCCAGGGATAACTGGACGCTAGGGTTCACACCAGACCTGGCCGTGGGCGTGTGGGTGGGGAACGCCGATTACACTCCCATGGAAAACACCACCGGCGTCACCGGTGCTGGCCCCATCTGGGCCCAATTTATGACTTACGGGATCAATGTTCTGACCGGAGGCCATCCCACTCCATTCGTGATCCCAAAAGGGGTCGAGCAGCACACAATCTGCACCGTTTCGGGGACGCAGCCTTCCCAATGGTGCCCAAGCCAGAGGGAAGAATACTTCGCTGCCGACCAGCCGCCGCTGCCTCCGGAAGATGATTTATGGAAGAAAGCCAATATAGATACTTGGACAAACCTGGAAGCGTCACCCGAATGCACTAATGACTTTGTAGATGAAGTGATGACGATCAATGTCACTGACGATTCGGCCCGGAATTGGATCCGCCAGAATGAGCAGGGCCAACAGTGGGCCAGGGATATGGGTTTTGATAACCCCGTCTTTGCACCTGATCATAAATGTACGGCAGCAGACCCGCGGCCGACTTTGCAGTTTACCAACCTGGCAGACGGACAAACGATAACTACCAATTCGCTCGACATCAACATCGTCGCCAATGCCACCGGAGGATTCCAATCCTGGCGGCTGGAATGGGGGACTGATCCAAACAACCTTTCGACCCTCTATGGAGATATCAACACGCCTGTCCCAACACCAACCAAGGTTTATACATGGGACCTAAGCGGAATGACGGATGGGACGATTTATTTACGACTCTATATGAGCGGTGCCGGTGGCATGTATGCCGATAAGAATGTGCATTTAAATCTGAAATTGCCGACCCCTACTCCCACTGCCACTCCAACTCATACCCTCACTCCGACGAATACACCCATCCCCACGGAGACACCTACTCCTGAGGTGACCCCGACGGAAACACCAACCAGTCCTGGGCCATAAAGAAACGATATCTAAAAAAGAACAAGTAAAAAAAGATTGAGCGGACGCTTTCCCTGCTCAATCTTTTTTGCAATTCTATAATTTCCACTTACTTTTTGGGACGCCAGGCCGGGTCGAAGTTTAACGAAGAGGTGGTCTCGATTTTAAACGGATTGCTGCCATTTTCGTTTTTCATAATATACACGTAATGATTACTATCGGTTACATCGACCACGTTGATGCTTTCATAAAGGACCCACTCGCCATCCTGCGAGTAACGACCGTGGTTTGCATAGGTTCCGCTGCGAAGATGGGTCGCCTGGGCGGTATCGAGGTGTTCGTAATCAAAGAGCATCAACCAGCCCATCGTTTGCGCGCCTTCGGTCTCGTTGAATAGGATGGTCTTCCCATCCGGCGACCAGGTAGGCGAGAAATCCCAATAAGTGGGACCGCGCGGGATCAATATTTTTTGGCCGGTTCCAACACTGCTCATGACCCAGATTTGGGTGGCGTCGGTCAGGCGGCCATGACCGGTGTATACGATCTGGCTTCCATCCGGCGACCAGGAAGGCTGTTCCGACCAGTCCGGCAGTCGCGCATCCGTGGATTTCTGGGTCAATTGGGTGATAGTGTATTCGGGCAATTTCATGACGTAGATTTGCTTAAGTCCATCCCTCATGGAAGTAAAGGCGATGGATTGGCCATCGGGTGACCAGGCCGGATCGAAATCGCCCGACTCGGAATAGGGAAGGCCCATAAATCCGCTGCCGTCGGCTTTGATGACATATAATCTGGCGGAGGGATATTCATTCTGCTGATCCCTGCAAGGAGAGATAAAAACAACGTACTGCCCATCCGGAGACCAATTCGGCTGGCAGGCGCCTTCGGTCATGTTCGTGAGTTGGTGCAAGCTGGTCTTCCCGCCCGTCTCCAGCGAAGCGATATAAATTTGGGGGAATCCGCCATGCAGGGAAGCGAAGGCAACCTGGCTGTATCCGCCGCCCGGGAGGGTTGAGGTTGGAGCGGTAGTGGCTGTCCAGGTAGGTGTAATGGTTGGCAGCACCAGAGGGGTTGCGGTCTTGGTAAGCGTGGTAGTGGAGGTATTAACTGGCCGGCTATTTTTGGTCGTAGGAGTCATTCGGGTCGGCGTGGAGGAGCGCTCCAGGGCGGCCGGGTCCACCACCTCGGTATCAGGTATAGTGAGGGCAACGACCTGCGTGGGCGTAGGTGTAACCAGTATTGCCAGCAGCTTCGCTGAGATGGGAGTCCAGTACATTGCTACGGCAAACACCGCGGCTATGACTGCCAGCATGGAAAGGAATAAAGCCACCCATGGGCCCGCTCTCCGCCGTTTCTTCCTGTACGGCTTTAATGGCGGTACATCCTCAGGCGGTTCATTCCCCGGAGGAACCAGTTCATGGGAAAGGTGAATGTCGTCTTTGTCTTCTTCTGTGGAAAGAAGTGGCGGCAGGAAGAGATCCCCTTCCAACTTTTGGGTTTTAACGTTCGAGCTAACCAGCGCCTGTTTGAATTCATCGGCAGATTGGTAACGGTCGTCTGGCCGGACGGCCATGGCTTTTTCGATGGCGGAGGCCAGTTTGCGGGATACACCCGGATTGCGTTTTCGCAGTGGGGTCAGCTCGATATTATCCATGGCGCGGGCCAGGCCATCTTCAGGGATGACTCCGGTCAAGGCCGCGTATAGTGTGGCTCCCAACGAATAGACATCTGTTCGAGGGTCCGTCCGGGCAGTGCCATATTGTTCAGGTGGAGAATATCCCGGGGTCATGGCTCGTGCGCCGGTCGTAGTGGCCTGGCTGCCTTTCACCAATTTGGCCAGTCCAAAATCGACCAGGTAGATATGGCCATCGGGAGCAATGCGTACATTGCCGGGTTTCACATCCCGATGAATGACAGATGGCTTGCGAGTATGGAGATATTCCAGCGCATCACACATCGCCACGCCGATGAGCAGGGCCTCTTGTTCCGAAACGGAACCGACCCGCTCCATCCTCTGGCGCAGGTCTTCCCCCTCAATATAATCCATGATCAGATATTGACCCTGGTTGTCGATCACGAAATGGTCGGTCACCCGCGGCAGATGGGCGTGGCGCAAATTCGCCAGTAAGACCGCTTCCAGGCGGAACTGGCGGGCATATTCATCGCTGGCAAAAAGGTTCTCTTTAACGGCAACATCAACGCCGAGGTTTTCATCGACGGCTCGATAGACAGAGCCCATGCCACCCTGCCCAAGGATCTCCACGATCCGGTAACGCTTGTGGAGGAGTGTCCCTCTTTCCAAAGTCGATCCCATGTCTTTTTATTATATATCAGAGGTAGTGGTTCCCGTATCTAACCGTAAGGAAACCGTAATGTTAGCCTTCTCAAGTTTTTGGGCCAGCCTCGAGCGGATGAAGCACCACGGCGCTCCACCTGTGACCCAAAACCCGATCGCCGTATAGCGAATATAGCGAAAGGTGTACGCCAGGATGGTCTCGCCGTCGGGGAAAATGAATTTCAAGCCGTAGCGGAGGACCAATACGCCGGCCGCTCCCAACAGGAAGCGCAAGACCAGTTGTTTCGCGGAACCCTTCGTCTGGAAGCCTCCCTGTGAATCCATCCAGACCAATCCGGCCAGGAGGCCGAATAATGTTCCGGCAAATGTGAACGTGTCCTGGAAGGAAAGCGATTGGGATGCATAGGTGGCCCATTCCTGAGGCGGCTGCCAACCTATGGATTTCAACCATACCAGGGGAATGAGCGGTAGGAGAGTAAGGAGAAGAGAAGCCAGAAAGGAGAACAGGAAGCGCTGGCGTGGGCTGGTCGTTTTCACCCAGGCCGCCACCGGTTCCCAAAAATGCAAGACCAGCCAGAGCAAGACCAGGCCGACCAACAGCCCCACCAACACGTCATGAGGGAAGTGAACACCCAGGTACAGTCGCGATAGGGCGATTAGAAGAACTAATACCGCCGCCGAAGCCCAGGCCCAGCCCTTGCGAAGAGAAGCTGCCAATATGCCCCATAAGACGGTGGCGCTCTGAGCGTGGTTCGATGGGAATCCGAATGAAGTCTCCGATGCGAGGGCTTTTATGGTGGAGCTGATCCAATAGGGACGAGGCCCATGGAAGGATACTTTTAAGAAGGAATTGATGGAATTGCTGAGCATCAAGATCACTCCCACCTTGATGCCTAATGTGGTGTCATAGCACCAATAAATGATCGGAAGGGCTACCATAAAAAAGTCTTCGGTTCCCAGGAAGGAAAAGAATTTCATTGGCGCTTCCAGCCAACTCCCCAGCCCTTGAAACAGGGCAATAAACCGAACGCCGAAGTCCAAAACGGCTGCCATGATGTCTCCTCCGGTCCTTCCAAAAGTCAGTGTTTTGGGGATTGACGGACGGCAATGCCGGTCGCCAATCCCCAAATTTTTTCTTTCCGCCACTATTGGGCTGGATTCATTCGATATAACCGCATGGCTTCCGGACTATAAGAAAGCCATGAGTATCTTCCTTGAGCAATTGACTTTTCTATACTTATTATTGTACACTCAAAGGATGGATCGCGCTTCTGTGCGGTTGCGGGATACTCCCTCCGCAATACTTTTAGTAGTACTCATGCTTATCTCAGGTAATCGGCTCTATTCGACCGGCTGGACAGCCGGATTCGGGACCGTCCTGGTATTCTGTCTGTTCGGTTCGATCCTGGGCATACTCCTGGGATGGAGCCGGTATAACCGCCTGATCACTTTCTTGTTGGGCTTGGGGTACAGCCTGGCCGTCGTTCCATTGATCACGCTATCGGGCATGTATGAAAACCTCGCCTGGGGGCATCGCCTGGCCGCCCTGAGCAACCAACTGGTAATTTCCTTTATCCAATTGGTGACCAACCAGCCGGTGCCGGATCCGACCTTGTTCCTTGTCTTTGCCTATGTAGGTTACTGGTTTCTCAGCCTGACTGCCGCGTATATGCTCGCGCGCTATGGGAAGTTTGCCGCAGCCGTTGTGCCTGCAGGGGTGGTGATGCTGATCATCCAGTTGTTCGATATGCATGAGGCAGACCCGGTTTACATCCTGGCCGTCTACGTATTTTTATCCCTGCTCCTGTTGGGAAGATTGAGCTACGTGCGCCGCCGCAGCCAATGGAAGGAAGAGCGCATCTGGGTGTCCTCCGATGCGGTCACCGATCTTAACCTTCTCATCGGTGCGTCGGCATTGGTGCTGGTGGTGCTGGTTTGGATCGCGCCGGTGAGCGGGCACCCGGTCACTTCTGCACGGATCGCCTGGGAAAACCTGACCCGCCCGTGGAGGAACCGGCAGGAGGACTTGAATAAGACCATCCAAAGTTTGCAAAGCCAGCAAGTCAGAACGATTGATATCTATGGCGACAGCCTGCCTCTCGGCCGCCAGGCTGAAACGAGCCCGGACACGTTTATGACCGTCCAGGTGCCCTTGATCGTCAGTTCGACCCGTTATTACTGGCGTGTCCGCTCGTATGATCTATATCAGAATGACGAGTGGTTCACCGATTATTCATACGATGAACCTTTCATTCCCTCCGAGGGGTCGCTTGCAATTGCCGACCCGCAAGGAGTGAGCGCCGAATTCTCATTCAGGATGCCGGGCCAGAATATCAGCACTCTGGTCACGCCGGCGCGGCCGATCTGGACCAACCGGTATTCCCGCCTGACCTTTACGCCCTCCACGCAGGGAAAAATCGATCCATTGATGTTTGTGTCAGGTTCCACCATTCTGGCCGGACAGGATTACCTGGTTCACGCCGATATCTACCAGCCGACCGTGGATCAGCTTCGCAGCGCCGGTGAAGCCTATCCCGGCTGGGTCACCAGCCATTACCTGGAGGTGCCTGATAATCTTTCGCCGGAGATCGGCAACCTCGCCCGCCAGATCACGGCAGGGTTGCAGACCCCTTATGATAAAGCCACGGCCATCACCGACTATCTCCGCAAGAATATTACCTACACCACCGCAGTGGGGACACCTCCACCGGGCCGGGATGTGCTTTCCTGGTTCCTTTTCGACACCAAGACCGGCTTCTGTAATTACTACGCCACCGCGGAAGTGATCCTGTTGCGCAGCGTAGGCATCCCTGCCCGCATAGTGGTTGGTTATGCCCAGGGCAAGTATGAAGCTCCCAATAAGTACGTCGTCCTTCAGAAGGATGCGCACGCGTGGCCGGAAGTGTACTTCCCGGATAATGGCTGGGTGGAGTTTGAACCGACTGTCAGCCAGGCGCCTCTCGTCCGCCCGGCTGGAGGCGCCAATGCCGGACAGACTCCCACGCCGACCCCCGCGGGCGTCCTGGGACTCAACGGTCAAAATACCCCCATCCCCCTGGGAGCGGGCGGGCCGTCGTCAGGGGTGGGCAAGGATACACTCCTGCGCCTTGGGCTCTTCCTTATAGTGTTGGGGATCCTGATCGCGGCTTATTTCTTTGGATTTTTAGATAATTTCATCGCCTATTTCAGACGGACATTCGATAGGCCGGCCCCAATCATCCTGAAGGGTGGGGTCGAGAGCCTCGGGCTGAACCCTCCTCCTTGGTTGAACCGCTGGGCCTTTCTGGCCGGGCTTAACCCGGCCGAACGGGCCTTCCATTCGATCTACCAGAGCCTGTTTTGGCTCGGAACGAAGACTTCCCCCGCCCGGACACCCGCCGAAGCCGCCGCGATATTGGGTGCCTCCGTTCCGGAAGCCTCGCAGGAGATCCAGGCCTTATTGCAGCAATATCAGCTTTCCCTTTACAGCCTGGAGCCGGCCGACCTGGTCGTTGCTCGCCGGGCAGCCGAGGCTGTGCGCCGGCTTTCTATTCGGGCCGCCATCCGGGCACGCATTAAGGCATTCAGAGGTATATTTAAAGAAGGTTTCCGATCCAGGCAGCGCCACGATGCAGGTTGAGGATTTGCCTCTTCGCGATTGAACATAATATATCGGTTTCCGTGATACCCTAAAGCTGAACAGATTTAGTTTGTTGTTTTCTGACCGAGGCATACCAAGAGAAGGCAATGAAAAACGAACCCTCCGCTCCGTTGAACGAACAGATCCTGGCCCTCAGCAAGATCACCGGGCAGATGCGCAACACACTTCAGACCGTGCGTTCCAGCCTGCCGCCGAATACCCTCGAAGGCCTCTCGAACCTGGAGAGCCGGCTTTTCCAGGTCGGCAAGGAAGTCACGGCCGTGGAGGAGGGGCGGAGCAAGCTGCTGGCTCTGGCAAGCACTACCGAAGCGATCAACTCCTCCCTTGAACTGGATGAAGTCCTCCAGTTGGTGATGGATACTATTATCCGCCTGTCCGCCGCCGAGCGAGGTTTCCTGATGCTGCGGGATCCTCGGGGTGAGATGGCTATCCGGGTGGCGCGTAACTGGGAACAGGAGTTGCTCAACCCGAGCGAGTTCGCCATCAGCCGGACCGTGATCCAACGGGTCATCGATAGCTGCGAGCCCGTGCTGACGACCAATGCCCAGGAGGATCCCCGCTTTGGGGGCCATGAAAGCATTGTGGCCTATAACTTGAGATCCATCCTGTGCGTGCCGTTGAAGGTCAAGAGCGATATGATCGGGGTCATTTACGCCGATAACCGCATCCGCTCCGGCATTTTTACGGAAGCCGAAAAGGATCTGCTGTGTGTGTTCGCCAACCAGGCCGCCATTGCCATCGAAAATGCCCGTCTCTTCGCTTCCTTGCGGCATACTCTGGCCGAAGTGACCGAGCTCAAAAACCTGATGGACAATATCTTCGCCTCCATTGCGAGCGGAGTTTTGACCGCTGACGTGCAGTACCAGATCACCCTGTGCAACCGGGCCGCCGAGTTCATCCTCGGGCAGACCATCGGTCAGCTGGTGGGTCACCGGTTGGACGAAGTGCTGCCCTCGCTGGCGGGAGAGATCCAATCGCACCTGGCGGCCGTGCGCGATACCGATAAGGCTCTGGTGGGGTTGGAGATCACTCACCAGCATCCCCAGCGCGGCTCCCAGGATTGGCGGCTGAACCTCTCGCCCCTGAAGGATGCCGACCAGGCCACCCAGGGAGTAGCCATTGTCCTCGACGACATGACCGAGCGTAACCGCCTGCAAGCTCACCGGCGGCTGCTCGAGCGGATGGTCTCACCGGATTTGATCGACCAGATCGACCCGGATGACCTTCAGATCGGCGGGCAGGAACGGGATATCACCGTCATGTTTGCCGATATCCGCGGGTTCACCAGCTACAGCGAAAAGCAGAACTCCGGCAGAGCTGGTGACCGTCCTGAATTGTTACCTGGCGGCGGGAGCTGATGCGGTTTTAGCCGAAAAAGGCACCGTCGATAAATTTCTGGGGGATGCAGTCATGGCCTGGTTCAATGCGCCCCTGCCTCAACCGGACCATACCCTCCGGGCCGTCCGGGCTGCCCTCAGGCTGCGGGATGCCGTGGAAAAACTACATACCGAATTGCCTCCCGAGGCGCATCTGTCCTTTGGGGTGGGCATCCATTATGGGAAGGCCGTGCTGGGTTGGATCGGGACGCAGAAGCGCCTGGAGTACACCGCCATTGGCGACTGCGTCAACACCGCCAAGCGGATCCAGGAGAACGCCGCCAAGGCCCAGATCCTGATCACCCGCGAAGCGTATGAGCGGGTGAAGGATGATGTCGAAGCCGTAGCCCGCCCGGCTTTGCAAGTCAAAGGCAAGACCAATGTGGTCGAAGTCTATGAGGTGGTGGGGTTAAGGAACTTGTAGTAACGACTTAGCGTTCGCGAAGCACGTGTGCCCGTTAGGGTATCCCTGAAGTGAAACGGAAGGGGAAGCACCCTGTGGGTAAGTCGTTACAACAAATTACTACTTGGTGCAGATGGGTGTAATTGGTCTTCCTGCCAACGGTCCAGATTGGTGTCAATATAATCCCAGAAGTCTTAAGTTCATTTTCACTACGAACCACGTGTTCGTGATAATCCCGCTGCCAGATTTTGGCAGCATTTAATTCCCTTCTGGCCCTACCGGTCACCGCCGCCTTAACCCACCCGATAAAAGACCCCAACGACCTCGCCTGCATCTGTAGGGGCACGCGGTGCGTGCCCTTCTCAATGCGCCCGCCCTCTTCATCTTTAGGGCGTATCACCTTGTTTAGGGGCATATCCTCTTTGCCTATATTCGAAACCAGCGAGTTTTAGGTCTAAGAGGGCGGATTACACCTGCCCCTACAAATGCGGGTATGGCCATTTCAGAAGTCGCTGCGTCCAATTCAGGTGGAAGGATCCAGACGATACCATGGATGTGATTGGGCATCACGATAAATTCATCTTCGAAGAGCTGGATTTCTTTCCGGATTTCTGCGGAGCGGAACCATTCGGTTTGGATAATATTGCCCAATTTCGATAGACGTATTCCTCTATCAAGAATTTCTCCAAAAATCTCTTCTTTCTGAAACGCGCATATTGTCACAAAATATGCGCCGGGTTGAGTGTAATCATACCCTTTCAGGCGAATGGACCGCCGGTGATGTTTTTGCGGATCAAATCCCATGGTTATCCTGTAGGGGCACACGGCGCGTGCCCTGATCGATGTGCCTGGTCTCCTCATCCAGGAGGCGCATGACCCGGTCCCGTGTGAACCCTGGCTGGATGTAGTCATAGCCTTTCAAGCGAATGGATCGCCAGTGATGTTTTTGCGGATCAAATCCCATGGTTACCTGTAGGGGCACGCGGCGCGTGCCCTGATCGATGTGCCTGGTCTCCTCATCCAGGAGGCGTGTGACCCGGTCCCTATGTGAACTCCGGCTTCCCATATTCGATGCCGGATTGCGGTTTGATCGAAAAGGGCGGATGCCATCCGCCCCTACACGGTCATTGGAATATTTGCAATGTGCTTAAGACCCCGCCGAAACCACCGTTTTCTTATTCTTCGGATACCTCGGACAATCGACGGTGTCACAATTTTGGCAATGTTTCTGGGAGGCCTGCGGCAGCCACCAGAATGCCACCAGGCAAAAGACCCCCAAAAGCGCAAGGACGATCCAGGAAAAACCGGTGATCAACAGGTACAGCCCCGCCAATGGCGGCAGGAACCAGCCGGGATAGAGCACCCACGACCTGCGGCGGAACTCGGTCCCGAAGGTGCGGCCGGGGACGGGCCTGAACTTCTTGCCCGAGAGGATGTCGAAGCCGGCCGCGCAGGTGCCCAATAAGTAATGGCCACAGTAGGGGCAGATCCAGGCCATATACAGGTAATTGGAAAAAAGGGAATAGGCGAGATAGAGAATTCCAAGCGGCCACCAGACCAACCCCACCAGCAGCGTGCCGAGGAGATACATGAGGATCTGGATCGAGTTCTCGCGCAAGATCGAGGCGAAGTTCCTTTGAAGCAGCGGTTTTTCTACCATGATGTTAGCTCCTCAATCTGAATGGAAAAAGATTCTAAACACGAAGGCAATAAAGAAAAAGAAAAATACTAAACACGAAGGAAGAAATAATCACAAAAAATACGTTTTATGTTTTTTTCTTTCCGTCGTGTACTTCGTGGCCGTCGTGGTGATTTTTTTCTTTCTATCGTGTCCTCGTGTCCCATTCTTTTCCATGGGATTGTGCCCTTTGTGTTTAGATTCTTTATGCCTCTGTCTGCCTGGCCGGGACAAAGACCAGGAACATTATTCCGGCTGCAAGCGCCAGGACTGCCCCGAAGAGGAAGGGGGCCGAGGGGCCGAAGCCGTGCCAGCCGAAGGCGCCCTGCCAGAGCAGCCCCGCGATGGCGGAGGCCGGGAAGGCCATCAGCCCGATGGCGGCATTGTAAAGCCCATAGGCCGTACCGCGCCGTTCGGAGGGGACCAGGTCGGCGATGAAGGCCTTGGCCGAACCTTCCGTGGCGGCGTAATAGATCCCATAAAGACCGAAGAACGTCCAGATCTGCCAGCCGGTGCGGGAGAGGGCAAAGCCGAGATAGACCAGGCCGTAGGCGATCCAGCCGCCGATGATCAACCGCCGCCGGCCGATCTTGTCGGAGAGGGCGCCCAGCGGGCCGGCCAGGACGGAATAGATCAGGTTGAAGGTCAGCAGCATGAGCAGGATCTGGAACACGTCCAGGCCGCGGTTCTGGCCGAGCAGGATGATGAAGGCATCCGACGAATTGCCGAGGGTGAACAGGATCAGGACCAGCATGAAGAGTTTGAAGGTTTTATCCATGCCCTTCAGGCTCAACACCGGCAGCTTGGAGCGGGTCTTTATGCCGGTCTCCTTGGCGAATGCCGCCAGCACGACCACCGCCAGGACGGCCGGAATGATGCTGACCAGGACCAGGATCTGAAAGGTGGAGCGGGTGAGATCGGCCGCGCTCCGTTCGGTGGCCCACACGATGGCGGCCGCGATCAACACGCCGACGAAGGCCCCGGCCGTGTCGCCGGCCCGGTGCATCCCAAAGGCCAGGCCGCGCTGCTTCTCGTCGATGCTGTCGGCCACCAGCGCATCCCGCGGAGACGTGCGGATGCCCTTGCCGAAGCGGTCGGCCACACGCACGCCCAGGACCCCGCCCCATGCGGTCGAAATATACAGGAACGGCTTGGCCAGGGCGGAAATGCCGTAGCCCAGGACGGTCAGCCATTTGCGCTCGCCGAGCTTGTCCGAGAGGCCGCCGGAATACATCTTCATCAGGCTGGCGGTGGTCTCGGCCAATCCGTCGATCAGGCCGATGACGGCGGTGCCGGCGTTGAGGACGTTGGCCAGGAAGAGCGGGACGAGGTTGAAGATCATCTCCGAGGAGATGTCGGTGAGAAAGAGGTGATCGTGACCACCCAGACGTTGATGGGCAGGCTGCGTATTCCGGTTTTCTTTTTTTTCTTCTTCAATGAGCATGGGTCAGTCCTCGGGAGAAGGGGATATCCTTGAATTATAGTGCGGGTTTGGGTTTTGGATTTCGGAAATTTGGCCTTTTCGTTTTTGTTAATTGGTAAAGGGGAGAAGGCGAACGGGTAATCAGGCAACAATTGAACGGGTAATAGTAAATGGAGAATGGTGAATCGCGGATCAGTTTTCGGTTTTCAGCGTTCAGGGTTCAGTGGGAGGTTGCCAGAGGCATGGATGGGGGAATTGAACATGAGGTTCAACAAAAACTCAAATACCTCCGGAAGAATTGAAAAGGGAATATTCGATACGCGGTATCGAAGGAGGAACGAATATTCTTTTCCATGGATTCGCCTTTGTGAGGGATGATTTGATATGCCAGGTAGAGGTGGGTCTGGGTGACATTATAAAGTTCCGCATATATGATGGGCACGATTTATCGTGCCTCTACAATTGTGAGGGGCTGGTGCCCTTGCCGGAATAAGAGGCATGGGCGGGCAGGGGGAGAGAGGGTAGGTTTTGTTTTCATCAGGCTTCTTGATCCTCTCAACAAAAATGGGCAGATATGGAACATATGTTCTATATATCATTATGTATCGAAAGATTACATTTGTCAAACTTACATTATAAAGGTTTGGAAGGAAAGGGAGATGTAAAGGAAGTGGGTGGGCTAGAGACTGGACATGAGCTCGCAATGCGGATGATAAGCCCGCAGGTTGATGCGCAAGGAAGGATGTTTTACCAGAAATCCTGCGGGACGTTTTTCCCAGATCCTATAAGACTGCGTTTTCCATAACTTTATCGACCGCTCCCAAAAGAGCGGTTTTTTCGTTCAGACCTGCGTTCAGAGCGGATCCATAAGATGAAAGTAACAAGCCGCTAAAAAAACTGAATCGAAGGAGTGAACGATGAATGCAAAATTGAACCAAGCGAAGAACCTGTTGGCCCGCCCGGAATTTATGATGGGTATCCGGATCTTCATTCTGACGGCCAGCTTGATCGCTGCATTTTTTGTGAAAACGGGCGTCGTATCGGCTGACCCGGGCTGGGGCGATATAGGCGGAAAATAAAGCCTGGAAGGGAGGCTTTTCCGATGAGCAGCTATCAGATCAATGCCATTGTTACACGGGCGCTTCTGGACCCCGGTTTCAAAGATGCCATCCTGAACGGGCAGCGTTGCCAAAAGTTACAAGAGTTCGATCTCCCCGAAGAACTGGTGAATGCCATCTTGCAAATGGGGGGGGATGACATTCACCAGTTCATCTATCAATTGAATGATCTTATGGCAGCGCACAGGTTTCCCATCCAATATACCCTTTGGAACTCGATGCCGGTCCATGAACATTTTAAACATGTATAAAAAAAGGTACAAAAAACCCCATTTGAAGGCGCTCGAACTGACCAATCCCTGGATCCCAAAGTTTCGGAGGCGGTCCAAAAGCTTCAACAACAGACCCCCGGAGGGCAGCCGCGCCACGGCAAAAGCAGCTCCAGTGGGCTGCGCAGATTGATGACCTGTTCGACCGGTCGTCCATAAGCAAATCAATTCATCCGCCTTGACGGTAAGGGGAGGAGGCAAGAGGCTTCCCGGTTGAATCTCAGCCGGGAAGTCTCCTTTTAAACCCATCCTGAAGGTTCTTGAAGAGAGCCGGGGGGGTGCAAAGTCGTCCACACCCTGCCGCCAGGGCGAAATATGCCCCAAACCTCGACTTGGGACGCCTCTGGTCCGGTTGTTGATTAACTCACCGAATGATTGTATACTAACGATTGCTTCTCTCCCATCCACGTCAAATCGGTCTGAAGTAACGCCAATTTTAGCAGTGACCCGGCCCCGAACCCTTCGATCCGGATGACCTTGAAATCAATTCCAACGGACGGAGCGCCGGCATGTAGAGGTATATTTGTGAGAACCGCCATTACAACCATCCGGAAACCGCAGCGCAGGCCGAAGACAGTCCGCCGGCCGCGCCTGCTCGACCTGATCCACCAGAATATCCAACGCAAATTGACATTCGTCTGCGCGCCGGCAGGGTATGGAAAAACGACCCTGCTGGTCGATTTTAGCGAGGACACGGACGCCCGGGTAACCTGGTGCCGGATGGGACCGGAAGACGGGGACCTGGCCTACTTTTTTCAGCATTTGATCCTGGCCTTCCAGGAAACCTATCCCAAATTCGGGGAGGGGTTGGAGGCCATTTCCTTCCTGGAAGCCACCCCTTCACCGCGGGCCCTGGCGATCGAGCTGGTCAATGAGATGGCCGCCTCCATCGGCGACTTTACACTGCTCGTGTTGGATGACTATCACGTCGTCAGCGACGACCTCGCCATCGTCGCCTTTGTGGAACACCTGCTCGAGCTCCTGCCGGAGCAGGTGCGGATCATCATCGCATCCCGCAGTATTTATGGTATCCCATCGGCTTCGCTCTTCGTGAATGAGGAGCTGGCCACCCTCGGCGCGGAGGAGATTCGCTTCCGGGTGGACGAGGTGAAGGACCTGGCCCGCCGGCGGTTCCGGCTGCATCTCACGGATGCGCAGGCCGAGGAGATCACCTCCCAGTCGGAGGGCTGGATCACCTCGATCTTGCTGGCCATGCGGGACTGGAAACCCTCGATCGCCATGCCCAGGCTGGCCGGGGCGCGGGAACAGGTGTATGAATACCTGGCGCAGGAAGTGTATACGGGCCTCTCGGCAGATACCAAGAGTTTCCTGCTCTCCACGGCCATTTGCGACCAGTTCAATATCCCTTTGGCCAACGACGTCCTGGGGATCTCGCATGCCCGGAAAATAGTCAAAGAATTGGAGGACAGCAACCTGTTCCTCTCCTCCGTCCGCGACGGCGAGGCGGTCAATTACCAGTACCACCAGCTCTTCCGGGATTTCCTGCTGGCTCAATTCCACGAGAAACCCTCCCGGGAACAGGCCGAGATCCATACAACGGGCGGCGGGCTGGTTCGAGCGCCAGGGCGACCCGCTCCAGGCGATCCGGCATTACCTGCTGGCAGGCGAGCGGGAACAGGCGGCCGGGCTCATGGACGCGCACGCCCGTTCCCTCTATATCAGCGGGCAGGAAAAAGAACTGGACGATTGGTTCCGGGTCCTTTCAGGCCCGCCGGATCTAAAACACCTGGCGCCCGACCTGGTCCTCAATTGGGTCAAGGTGAGAGTCAACCAGGGAAAAATGGAGGGCTGCCTGGAGCTGCTGGACCTGGCCGAACCGATCTTCATCTCCGAGGCGCAATTCGATACCCTCGCCAACTGCCTGGTGGTGCGCGGCATGGTCCTGCGCTTCCAGGGTCAGTTCGAGGCGGCCGTTGAGATCGCCACCCGCACGGTCCGGTTGGTCGAAGAAAAGGACCTGGACAGGTATTACGCCCATCAGGCCAGGCGCCTGGAAGGACTGGGTCTGTATCATACCGGGCATGAGAAAGAAGCTGCGGCGGCCTTCCAGGCGGCGCTGGAGGGATTCCGGGAGCTGAATGAAAAGAAGCCCTCCGACCGGTTGAAGCATGACTTGATCCATGTCCTGACCGATATCGGCATGATGTCCCTGCTGACCGGGGATATATTCCATGCGCAGGGGAGTTTCGAAGAAGCCCTGGCCATCAGCCTGACCCTGCGGGGCAACCGGGGCGACCTGGCCACCTGCGCCAATAACCGGGCCTACCTGGCCTTCCTGATGGGAGATTTCCGGCAGGCCTGGCAATTTTACGAGCAGGCCCTGGCGGCGGCCGAGCAAGCCGATAAGATCCGCAGCATCGTCCTGGTGCTGAACGGGCAGGCGGAAGTGCTGACGATCATCGGCGAGTTCGAAAAAGCGAAGGCGGCCTTGCGGCGGGCGGTCGAGTCCGCCCAATCCGTCCCCGCAGGCAAGGTCTCTCCCGCCACCTACCGGGAAATGGCCGAGCTGGAAAAACTGGGCGGCAATTTCACCCAGGCCATGTATTATTTGCGGGAAGCCGCCCAGGCCGGTAACCTGGACATGCACGACCCGGGCTACCAGATCCGGGCCGGCTCGGTCCACCTGAGCATGGAACAATGGCAGGTCGCCAGGGAGAGCCTCGAACCCGCCCTGCAAACTCTGGCCGGAGAGAGCCGCCCCAGCCAACTGCGCTCGCTGGGGCACTATTACCTGGCGGAGGCCTGTTTCCATCTGAAAGACCCGGAAAAAGCCCTCAAGCACCTGCAGGAGGCCTTGAGCGAAGCCGCCCGGCTTGGGTATGACACTTTCCTGGTGCAAGCCGCCCGGCGCTCGCCGGGAATGCTGCAAGGGTTGGAAATGCAATGGGACAACAAACACCTGAGCGGGATCTTGAGCCGGGCGGCGGAAATCCCGACCGGTTACAGCCAGCTCCTGCCGGCCGAGACGCAGCCGGAAGAGGCAACCGCCCTGCCCCTGCAGGTAAGGGCGCTGGGGGAATGCGAGATCCGGCGGGATGGGGAAGCCCTGCCGCCGGCGATCTGGCAATCCGCCCGGACGCGGGCGCTCTTCTTCTACATCCTCGACCAGGGCCGGGTGAAACGGGACGAGATTGCGGTCCAATTCTGGCCCGAATTCAGTAATGCCAAGGTCAACAGCAATTTCCATGCAACCTTGTGGAGGGTGCGCAACGCCCTGGGGAAAAACATCATCGCCTTCGACGGCCAGTACTACTCGATCCAGGAGGGGACGGTCCTGTTCTATGACGTGGGCGAGTTCGAGGAATTGGTGGCGCAGTTCAAAAAGCGGGCCTTTCGGAGGCGGAACGCCGGTCCATCTTTTCCCAGGCGATCGACCTGTACAACGGGGAATTCCTGCCGGATATCGACCTGCCCTGGAGCAACGTCCGCCGGTTGGAGCTGCAGGAGAAATATTTATTCCTGCTGGAGCAGTTTGCTCTCTACGAGTACGAGAACCACCGGGCCGAAGAGGCTCGCCGCCTGTACGAGAAGGCCATCGCGATCGACCCGTACCAGGATTTCCTCCACCTGGGGCTGATGAAATGCCTGGTGCGGTTAAGAATGCCCTCCGCCGCTGAAAAACATTATGAAAATTACCGCCGGTCCCTGCTGGATGAACTGGGGAATGAGCCCATGCCGGAACTGCAGGCCATGGCGGAGAGTATCAAGGCGAATTGAGGGAGGGGTACGCGCCGCACGAAGAAGAATATCACCACGACCCCTGCAGGAGAACACTCCCTCCCCTTCGGTACGGGACATGCGCAAAGAACGCAGCTAGTGCGGGGCAGGCGGGACACAACGGATACGACGGAAAAGAAAAAGAACTAAGAAAAAGACTGAGTTATTTGGGTTTATCCACCAGTTAAGTGATAACGTCCCGAAGGTTGTTGCGCAAGAGAAGAGAGGCCTTGGCAGAAACCTTCGCACGTGTACCGAAGGTTTTTTTCCGGAGGGTAAGGGTCCGCAGGTATCTTTCCGAAGGGTAAGGCTGTCCGCGGAGAAGCCCATATTTGCCTCGGGCAGACTTAAAGGTCCGGGCGCGCGGATGGATGCGGGCCATCAAATTGCAATCATGAAATTTCCAGAACCGGCTCCAGCGACTATATATCCAAATACTCCCCAATGTTGCGCAACCCATCTGAATTTACAATATCCGGCGGGACCAATTCCATGAGATCCGGATATCGGCCAGCGGGAACACAGAGTTCTCAGAGAATCTTTCTCTTTCTCTATTTTGCTCCGTGGGCTCGGTTGAGGCAAATATCGACCCTGTGGGAAAGGCCCCTACGAATTTGCAAACGACCTGAGACCAGGAGGAACGAGAAATGACAGAACCAATGGATGCAGTCTTGGCGATCCACAATGCCTTTCGAGCCGATATGGATATTATCGACACGGCCGCGCTCGCCTCTGCCCGCGGCAAAACGGGGCTTGAGCCGGCGCTGGAGCGCTTTCGATTTTTCAACGAGATACTTGTCTGGCACGCCAATGGGGAGGAGCTGGCCATCTTCCCGGCCGTCGAAACCGTTGCGCCTTTGGTGGCCGAAGCCTACGAGCGGGATCATCGCGGCCTGGATGCGGCCTTCGACGCCATGAATGCAGCCGTGTCTGCGGGGGATGTCCTGGAAACGGCCCGCGCCTCGGCTGCATTCAAGTTCCATCTCACCATTCACCTTGCCAAGGAAGACGCCCACCTGTACCGCATCGTCAGGCAGCGCATCTCCCTGCCGGATCAGGGTAAGGCCGCCGGCCTTCTGGCGAGCACCGTCCCGCAGGAGCGTTTCCCGGAGGTGATCGCGTGGATGTTCCCGCTGATGGGCAACACCGACCGCGAGAACATGACCCGCATCTGGCAGATGGTGATGCCGGCTCCCGTATTTGCGCAGGTCAAAGCACTGATCCAAAAGGCCCTTGGGGATGATTGGGCAGAGCTGACCCGCCGAATTCCTTCGCTGATGTAATCTGCAGAGAGATGAGTTAAGATGCGCCGGCCCACGACGGCCTCTGCCGGTCGATCTGGGAAGCCAGCGGCATGGGCCTGCGGCTGTCCAGAGGTGGACAACTGCGGTTATGGATGAGATGGCAGGTTCGATGTGCCATCAGAGCGGATGCCCATAAAAAATACCTCTGGTTGGCTGGGGGGGACAGCCAATCAGAGGCGGAGTAATTGTATCATGAAGGGGATGGTTCAATATATAAAATTTGAACGATTGCTCGCAGGGGCAAGCCGCCTCAGGCAACTACAGGCGCCAAAGGCCACCAGCCTCCCTTTTACTCATCATTCAATCCCTTCCCGGCCAGAATTTGCTGCATATATTTTTCAATCCTGGCCTGGCGGGTTTTGGATTGTTTGGGCGCCGAAAAATAAAGGAGGTAGGCCTCTTTGCCGTCCCGGCGTCAATGCCTCGAAAGCCTCCTGCAGGCCGGGGACTGCCTCCAACTGGTTGATGAATTCTTCCGGTGTGATGAATTCTGAAGCCTTTTTATAATCCACCTTCAAACCGGCCTTTTCCACTTCAACGGCTTCCTGAATATAGGCTTTCAAGACGGGTTCCAGCTCCACTATTTCTCGAACATTGGTGAACCGGACCTGCCGGGCCGCCTGCACATTCTCCGTTTGTTGGATCAGGATACCTTTGGCATCCTTTAACAAGGCGCCTTTGACGAACAGAATGGCGCAGTATTCTTTAAATCCATGGACCAGAACGATGTTGCTTTTCTCGAACGTGTAACAGGGGACGCCCCACTTCAATTCTTCGGTCAGCCCGCAGTCCAGGATGATCGTTCTCAATTTCTTAAATTCAGCCTGCCACTTTTCGGCTTTATTAAAAAAGAAATCAACTTTGGGATTCATTTCACTTTTTGTCATAGCCTGTTCTTCGCCTTTTCCGTAACTACCTTGACAATGTTAGATTAGGCCCTTTGATACTCGGTTGCAATCAAAGAAGCTATTAGCTCTTGTTTTTTCCTGCTTTTTCTTTTCCGTCGTGTCCTTTGTGTCCGTCGTGTTTAGATCTTTTTCTTCAAATTTGGAATGTAACATTGTCGAGCTACTTTCCCTGATAATTTCTCATTACGGAGTATTCTGGAGCATTTTCACCGTCCGATCAAATAGAAAAAGCTGCCCGGAATATTCCAGGACATAATTATGCCGGGCAATGGTTAAGCGCTTCTTAAATCCTGCCGGGCTTTCGATTGACTCGCGGCTCTGTTTTGCGCGATAATCAAATTGCTCTTTAAGAGAGGAGAAGGGCCATGTCAGATAGTATGGAAATCCGCTGCGTCAAGAAAAGCGGCCGCGAAAACCCTTATGAACGGATCTTATCCATCGGCGGGGTGAAACCGGATGGGGAAACCTGGACGATGACCGAGGATTTTGCGATTGACGGGATAAAAAATGGCAAGTATAGATTCTTCATCAACAAAGGCGGCCGGTCGATCGACGTGCTCATTGCCAAAAGCCAGCACGGCCACGAGTACCTGAAAACCCACGAAGATGGAGAAGAGCCGCATAATCTGCTGAATTTGCCGGATTGCCCATAAAGTCAGTCGGAAGAAATCGTAAATCAATCTTTTCGGGTACCCTTGCGAAGGTTCCTCTTGCCAGGATCCATTGCCAGAAAAGTGTCGTTGAAAGCATCAATACCTTGCTTGAAGATACCTTCGCAGGGTGTTGCGAACGAAGGTTCCTCTTGCCAGGGTCCATTGCCAGAAAAGTGTCGTTGAAAGCATCAACCGTTCTTTGAAGAACCTTCGCAAGGGTACCCGTAAGGTTATTTTCGGAGGATAAGGCTTCCCGGTGGGACTTTTCCGTAGTGTCCTTCGTGTCCGTCGTGGTTAATCTTTTTCCTTTCTATTTTTTCCATCGTGTCCTTCGTGTCCTTTGTGTTTAATTCTTTCCTTGTCGTGTAATCTACCAACAATTACTTCGATACGGACACATGAAGCACTTACCCTCCTTCCGGGCGTATTTCCCCTCATGAATGGCTTTGATCGTTTGATAACCCTCTTTTATTCGTTGTAAGGAAGCCCGCCAGTTACCGGAGGCAGCCACATAGGTTCTCACAAAAGCGGGTTTGCGGATGCGCTTCAGGTTGTTGACCCACCGGTAGCTGTCATAATAGAACTTGCAATTCGTGGTTCCAAACTCCTGCTGGATGAAGCGCATATAGATCGCCATCTGCAGTTCATCCTGCGGATAAAAATCCCGCCCGGTTTTATGGTCCACCAGGATATAGCCGTCTTCTTTTTTGAGAATAAGGTCGATCACACCCACGCAAGGCGGCAGGTCCTTCTGCAGGGTCATCGCAAAGGGTTTTTCCACCGCCACCACTTCGCAATCCTCCCAGAAATTTTCCAGGTGGACGATCATGGTGTTCGTGAGCTGGGTCAGGGTTTCGCCCTGGTATTGCCGTTCCAAAGCCTTGATACTGGGGCCGAGGCTTACTTCCCGGTGATTGGCGGCCTTCAGGTAATTCCTGGCGATCAATTGATGGATCACTTTTCCCTTGGTGAAGTATTCCGGGGTGGGAGTAGGCTCCATTAATTTGACGTATTGAAGGAAATATCGCTGTTCGCAAAATTCCACCGCCGTGATCTGGCTGAAGCTCAAATGCGGAATGCGTTTATGCCTTAACCTTTCCGCAAACCGGTCCGAATCGCCGCGGGTCTTTTCAATGACCTCCAGGATCATTTCAAGGTTCTCCGAAAGATCCATGGGTTCGACCGAACCATCCATCAATCGACCTCTTTTTAAGCAAGTGTCTGGCTGTGCTGCATGGATAGTGTATAGCAAAAACGCTTCCCGGTCAAAGAGGATTGGGTATACCCTTGCGAAGGTTTCTCTTGCAAGGAGATATAGACAGAAAGTATCGTGAAAAGCATTGTTTCATTGCTGGAATAACCTTCGCAAGGGTTTTTTCCGGAGAGTAAGGGTATTAGGAGAACCTCGTAAATTTGTAGAGCCAGACATCCTCTCGATATTGGGATGGTATCTCGCTCCTTCCGCCCCGGAAGCGACGAGGGGCACTAGATTAGATGCCGTATTTAGGACAAGTTTCAATCCTCGCCTCCACCCTCCAGGCGGCTTGTAGGGGCGGTTCGTGAACCGCCCTTCGGACGCGTTCAATCCGCACGCCTCCGCACGGGAGGCGACACGTCGTCGATGCCTATTGTGATTAAGGAAGTGTCACACCGAGCTTTGGTTGCCATTATAAGGGGATTTTATGCGGTTGACCCCTTGGGGGTTCTCAGTTCCGTAAGGTTGTGACGGGGAAATGGGTTAAGTTGTACAATAAAGTAGCTATTCTATTACTCCCTGTTCGGAAAAGATATATGATGGGGGTTAA
Organism: uncultured Chloroflexia bacterium; assembly: GCA_963782935.1. Classification (GTDB taxonomy): domain Bacteria; phylum Chloroflexota; class Anaerolineae; order Anaerolineales; family Villigracilaceae; genus UBA877. Next base: position 88,551 of record CAWALN010000021.1, read on the forward strand.
TTTCGGCGGTGGGATGGGATAAACAATGAATAACAAAGAAGCAAAAGCTAGAATAAAGATCAACAAGATGTTGAAGAAGCGGGCTGGCGATTTTTTGATAATGAGAATGGTCCTGCAAATATTCAGCTTGAATTACACACAAAAATAACTCAAAAGGATATCGATGCATTTGGCGATAATTTTGAGACAACAAAGCATGGCTTTCTCGATTTTCTTCTATTGGATGAGCGGGGTTTCCCGTTGATTGTGTTGGAAGCCAAATCAGAAGATAAAAATCCATTATCGGCAAAAGAGCAGGCGCGCAAATATGCCAAATCGCAAAATTGCCGTTTTGTGATTCTCTCAAATGGCAACCTGCATTATTTGTGGGATTTGGAACGCGGAATCCTTACGTCATTACGCAATTTCCGAATCCCTGGTCGGTAAAGGGCTACAAAGAAACTCGCCCAATCCCGGCAAACTTATCTCTGAACAGGTCAACGATGATTACATTGTCTTGACCCAATATCCCACCTATCAGGAAGAAGCTGCCTGGAAGAATGAAGCCGAACGCCCGCAATTTATTGAGAAGAATAAATTGCGTTTCTTGCGTGATTACCAAAAAAGAGCAATTCAAGCGCTCCAGAAGGCCGTAAAAGAGGGGCAGGACCGCTTTTTATTTGAGATGGCGACTGGTACAGGAAAAACTTTGACCGCTGCGGCGGTAATCAAACTTTTCTGGACAGGTAATGCGAAGCGTGTTTTATTCCTGGTGGACAGGCTCGAACTGGAAGATCAGGCTAATAAAGCCTTTATCCTTCCTGCTGAAAAATGATTTCAAGTCGGTGATTTATAAGGAAAACCGTGAAGACTGGCGCAAAGCGGAAATTGTAGTCACAACGGTTCAATCGCTATTATTCAACAACAAGTACAGAAATTATTCTCGCCAACCGATTTCGATTTGATCATTTCGGATGAAGCGCACCGTTCCATCGGCGGAAATGCCCGTGCCGTGTTCGAGTATTTCATTGGTTATAAACTTGGTTGACTGCCACCCCCAAAGATTATCTCAAGAAGTTTGACCAAGCCAATGCGAACGACCCGCGTGAACTGGAACGGCGTATACTTCTGGATACCTATCGTACCTTCGGCTGTGAAGGCGGGCAGCCACTTTCCGTTATTCGCTTTTGGATGGCGTGAAAGACAAGGTACTGATCAATCCGGTCGTGGTGGATGCCCGCACAGAGGTAACCACTCAACTACTTGTCGGAAAAGGGTTAATTGTGCCTATCCCGACCGAAGAAGGCGAGCAGGAAGAAAATTTTTTCCAGCGTGATTTTGAAAAGAAATTTTTCTCGGACGACACGAATACCGTTTTTGTAAGACATTTCTTGAAAAAGCCTTGCGTGACCCAATCAGCGGGGAGATTGGAAAGAGCATTGTATTTGCGGTAAGCCAGCACCATGCCGCCAAACTTAACGCAAATACTAAATGAATTGGCAGACCAAATTTTCCCCGGCAAATATCAATCCGATTTTGCCCTGCAGGTAACTTCCCAGGTGCAGGATGCACAGCAATTCACCATCAATTTCAGTCAAATAACAACCTGTGCGGTTCGGCAAACTTTATTGAAACATACAAAACCAGCAAAACCCGCGTTTGTGTGACGGTCGGAATGATGACGACCGGCTATGATTGCGAGGATATTCTCAACCTGTGCCTGATGCGCCCGATTTTCTCGCCAACAGATTTCATCCAGATCAAAGGACGCGGCACGCGTACGTATAATTTTGCAGAAGATTATTGGATCCGGCATTGAAGACTCAACGTAGGCACCGCAAAGAAAGACAAATTACAAGCTATTCGATTTCTTTGCCAATTGTGAATATTTCGAAGAGAAATTTAAATATGATGAAATCCTGAAACTGCCGCGTCCGTCAGAGATGGGCGCCGGGGCGGGTCCTCAGGCTGCACCGGCCCGGCGGTTGTTATGAAGGCTATGAACGTTTTGACCCAGACCAATTGAAGGAAATCCGTGAACGCCAAATTGGTCTGGATGGGATGAAGATTGACCGCATGTTCTTCGAGAAATTTGAAGAACGTGTCAAGGAGGATGAGTTCATCAAGACCAACGTGCAAGCCGGCAATTGGGAACGGATCATTGAATATGTCTCAACGCACATCATGGATAAGCCGGAAGAGTTCTTCACATTGGAAAAACTACGCAAAGCCGCGGGAGTAGACCGCCGGCTGTCCCTGCGCGAGATCATCGAAAAAGCCTATGGCTTTATTCGAACAGTTCAAGAGCAAGGATGATCTGCTCGAAGAAGAATTCGAAAAATTTGTTGCGGATACCAAACCCGAAAAGCCGGAAATCATCCTGCCGTTGAAGTATTTCTTCAAGGCCTATCTCACGGATAACCACGTGCGCGATATTATCGAGAATAAACGCCTGACCGAGTTGAATACCAACCCAACCTTCAACATGCAGGATTTCAAAGCCGTGCCTGCTGCCTGGCGGACTCGTGTGCCTGAATATATTAAAGATTACGTGCCGTTGAATCAATTTATGTAATTGGTAGGGGCGGGGTTTATCCCCGCCCGGTTAATACACCTTCCCTCGCCAAAAAAGGGCGACCATGAATGTCGCCTCTACAAAACCATAACAGAGGTCAATTTTCATGCTTGATTCCGAAACAAAACGCCGCATCGACACCGCCCGCGATATTCTGGTCGGCAAAGTGCCCGACCCCAAGAGCCAGGTCGAGCAAATTACCATCGCGTTGATTTACAAATTCATGGATGACATGGATGCCGAAGCCGAAGAGTTGGGCGGGGTGCGCAGTTTCTTCGTCGGCGAATACGAGAAATTCAGTTGGGCAAAATTACTCAGCCCGGCGCTCGGGGGATATGAAATGCTCAGCCTGTACACCGAAGCGGTCGAGAAGATGACGCGCAACCAGGGCATTCCGCAGTTATTCCGGGATATTTTCAAGAATGCTTATCTGCCTTACCGAGACCCTGAAACGCTCAAAATGTTTCTCAAGGTCATCAACGATTTCAATTACGAGCATTCGGAAAAATTGGGGGATGCCTTCGAATATCTGCTGTCTGTTCTCGGGTCGCAGGGAGATGCCGGACAGTTTCGCACTCCGCGCCATATCATCGATTTCATGGTCAAGGTGGTTGACCCGAAGAAAGATGATTCCATTCTTGACCCTGCCTGCGGCACGGCCGGATTTTTGATCTCGGCCTACAAGCACGTCATGGCATGCAATGAAAAAGATGGAAAACCCGGCGGCGATCTGAAGCCAGAAGAACGCACGAAATTGGCGAACAACATTCGCGGCTATGATATTTCGCCCGACATGGTACGGCTCTCGCTGGTCAATCTATATTTGCACGGCTTTACCACGCCGAACATTTACGAATACGACACACTCACCAGCGAAGAACGCTGGAACGAGTACGCCGATGTGATCCTGGCCAACCCGCCCTTCATGTCGCCAAAGGGCGGCATCAAACCGCACAAACGTTTCTCGGTGCAGTCCAACCGCAGTGAAGTGCTGTTCGTGGATTACATGGCCGAGCATCTCACGCCCAACGGCCGCGCCGCCATCATCGTGCCGGAGGGCATTATCTTTCAATCTGCCGGGGCCTACAAGCAGTTGCGTAAATATCTGATCGAGAGCAATTACCTGTGGGCGGTGGTTTCTCTCCTCAGGCGTGTTTAATCCATACGCAGGTGTCAAGACTTCCATCTTGTTTTTGGATAAGTCGCTTGCCAAAAAGACGGACAAAATTTTTTTCCTAAAAGTTGAAAAAGATGGATACGAACTCGGCGCTCAACGAAAGCCTCTTTGTAATGAAATGGTGATAAACCAGAATTATGTCCAAAACACAGTGACTTGCCCGGTGTACTTAACGACTTGATTGAATGGCAAAAGGCTGTT
>CAWALN010000022.1:0-158336 GCA_963782935.1 uncultured Chloroflexia bacterium
CAGCCCAGAATACGTATCCATTGAAAAAAGTGAGTAAATAGATAAGAGATTTAGTTAAGGTGATGTACTCTTGGCGCATCGAAAACCAATAATGGAAAGTGTTGCATCTTGGAAATCTCCACGAATTGCCCCACGAACATTATCTGATCCCATCTAACCAAGATCCACCTCTTGCTGAATGATTACTACCTGATGAAGGTCCAATTGGGTTGGTTAATTTAGAAACCTTATAATAGGCAGGATCATACCAATCTGCCACCCATTCCCAGACATTTCCTGCCAAATCCATTATGCCATAGGGACTCACACCGCCTGGGTATGATCCAACCTGAGCAGTATCATTTAAACTTCTTAACTTTTACTTTGCCGGAATTAACTTTTTGCGCATCAAATGTATTACCCCAAGGGTAAACGAGACCTGTTGTGCCACGGGCAGCTTTTTCCCACTCAGCTTCTGTTGGTAGGCGTTTGCCGGCTGCCTTCACAAAATGTTTTTGCATTATTCCAAGAGACATAAATAACAGGAAAATTGTCATAAATAGGATTTCCATAATAGAAATTACAATTTAATGATTTTGTCTCAGATAGTTGTGTCAACAAAAAGCAGCATCAATACACATCTTATATTGCGCATTCGTAACTTCATACTTATCCATCCAAAAGTCGTTGAGATATACCGTATGTTGTGGTTCCTCATTAAGAAACATCTCTTTTTTTTACAACTTGCACATAATGATAAAACCTTATCTATATCTTGGTCAGTACTTCCCGGTAAAAAATCACCTGCAGACACAAATAACATAGGTGAACCGTTGATAAGCCAATTATTATCGATTGAGGAGGATGTTGGATATATAGTTGGAGTAAACGATGGTATGGTATTTACAGTTGGTTTACTAGATTGAACCACACTTGTAGGCGGAATAACAACAGATAAAGTGGGGATAGAAGTAGGTGCAGGTTTAGGTTTCAAAAGTGAAATCAAGGCCAAATATGCTGCAATGCAAGTTAGAACACCTACTATAGTAGTTATCAACCATTTTTTAAGGTCAACCTTTTTGGTAGGGTTATTCATAATTAAATTCCCTCCTCTCTATAGAACAAACACGCTCAATATTGAAGGAATATTAACAAGCGTTCTGGAAATTACTTGAAGTATAGCATTTCAAAATGAATTGCACAAAATAAAAACTATGATATCAAAAAAACAGGACTTCAGAGATAAGGGATAAGGTCATAGGGATTTAACTTCTGGTATTCTGGCCTTATTAAGGCGGATCAATTTCTGACGTTTTAATGGACCCGATAGGTAGATCGGTTTGATATTTATCACGGGCACGCTGGTTTATTTCTTCTCGATGCCTTAGGCGGGAAATTATGGCCCCAGCTTTGACCTGGTCGGGATGGGTGGATTGATAGGCTTTTTCTTTGGCGGCATTGCGGTTTCTACGGTGACGGATGCGGTTCATTTCCCGGGAGTGCTCAAGGTTGGCGTGATATTGATCACGGGCTTTCTGCCTGGCGGCTTGGGATCGCTTTTGTAACGCTCCCGGGCGTAATCCAGATCGGATTCTCTTGGGCAAGGGGTGGTGAGCATCTCTTCTTTGGTGGTATGTTCGCCACGCTGTCGGCGGGTTCCAGAGGCTGAACCGGTAAAATTGCATAAATAACATTTTGCAATATAGTCATGGGGGGATTGACAAATGAAACAAACGATCTATTATATAAGTATGAAGACTTATATCGCCTTGATAGCCCCGCCCCTCTTCTTCGCTGGTGAAAATATCCGTTCCTTCCCATCTCTTGAAGGGCTCTCCTCCAGGGCTCGTTCCTTGAAACAAACACCCGCCTCCGCTTAAATTCGGACTGAATTGTTCCTCCCTTTGAACCTGAGGATCAATGTGCAGGCGTGCTCAAGCACCGCCATGCCACATCGGCGTTATGAATTGCCGATATTCACTCCGAATTCAGAAGGATATTCGTTCCTACCGTGCCCTGTTGTGTTCTTCAACAGGGAAGCCCTGTATGCTTTCTACAGGGTTCGAACCCGCGTATCGAATAATTCTACTTCTGGTCTTATTTTTGCCGGAGGTCATTGAATTTCTTCTTGCGAAGTCCTGGCGTAATTGGTCAGGGAACCTCAAATTCAATTCACTTCACCTTTCCATCCGCTTCCATCCGTTTGTCCGTTTAAAAGTCCGTTGACAGATCCGTTTATGTCCGCTTGCATGTCCTGATTTTTTATCAGGGTCCGGTTCGCCAAAGGCGGTCCGTTGACAGCCTTCGTTCGACGTTTGACGATCGACGATCGACGATTGACGTGTCAACGTGTAAACCTGCCAACGTGTAAACGTGCCAACCCATTAACATTTGACCTTCGACCTTTGACGTTCGACGTCCTTATCCCAGCTTTTCCTTCATCCAATCCCCCGTCAGCGGCCGGTACACGAACGGAATATTATTACACACATGGTTGCCTTCTTCGAACATCGCCAGCTCCGCATTCTTCCCCACCGCCTTCACGATCTGGTGGGCCTGTTCCCACGGCACCAGCCGGTCCTTCTTTCCGTGGATCACCAGCAGCGGCTGCCGGATCTTCTGGGCGGCTCCGTCCAGGGTCAATTCTTCGGCCTTCTTCATCGCCTCGGCCTCGTCCTTCGAGCCGGAATGATACACGTAGGCGTCCTTCGAAAGCTGCGGCAGGTGGCTCCAGCACTCCGCCCAACTGAACGGCCCGCAGTTCCCCACCACCGCCTTCACCCTCGGCTCGAACGCCGCCGCCCGCTCCGAATAGAACCCTCCCAGGCTCACCCCCGCCATCCCGATCCGGTTCATATCAATGTCCGTCCGCGTGGAGAGGGCATCGATCACCGTCGAGACCGCCGCCTCATAGTCCGGGCGGATGTGCATCAGGTAACCGCATTCGCCCTGTCCCGGCCCTCCATGGAGAAGGTCGCCATACCTCGCTTCAGGAACACCTCTTCCCAGTAGAAGAATTCCTCTTTGGTCGAATCCAACCCCGGCAGCAGCAGCACCAGCGCCGGGCGCAAGGCCCCCATCGGACGGCGCAGGTTCCCGAAGATGGTCTTTCCCTCGAACGGGATCTCCACCCGCTCTCCGTTCGGATCCAGCAAATGCATGCCCTCCAGGTAGATCTCGATGGATTTCCGTCCGGCCTCCATATACTCCTCATGGTGGTCCTGGAACATGAATTTGGCGAAATGGTAGCTCAGGGCGCTTGCGATGAAGGCCTCCCCTGCGCTCAGGAACCGCCCCTTCAGCAAGGCCTGCCGTCCCAGGTCGGTATGCATATCGCCGGTCAGGCTCCATTCCTTGCACCAATCCTCCCAACGTTCGATCCACGCCGTCGTGTGGTGGAAATCGTTGTAATCCACCCCTTGCGAGGTGAACCGAGGCGCCCAATTCAGTATGGCCGATTGGACCCGTTCATCCGGAGTGTTCTTTTCTTTCTGCGTCGCTGCGGTGCTCTTGGTAGTGCGCGTGCCTTGCGGATATCCACTAGATTGTGCCATAGGCTCTCCAATTCCCTTTCACAGGGAAAGATATTCTTTCAGAAGTTCCAATTTTTCCGCCGGCGGTTCCTCGCCTTTCCGGCAGTTGTACCATTCATAGAAAGCCACCTGGTCCAGCGGCTTCCGTTCCCAGTATTTCGGGTCGGCCGTGTTGTAACCCTCCGGCGATCCGTCCCCGTCGGCATAGCCGATCCCGAGCAGGCCGATGAAAACAAAATGATGCGGCACTCCCAGGATCACCTTCATTTTGTCCTGCATCATGTGGCTCCAGAAGCATGCCCCCAATCCCAGGGAATGCGCCGCCAGCCACATGTTCATCGCCGCCAGCGACGCCCCGATGATATGGCCTTCCTCCCCGCCCGTATGCGGAGGCGCGTGGCGTGGGTCCGCAAAGATGGCGATTCCCAGCGGCAATTGTCGCAGGTCCAGGATGTAGCCTCTCGATCCGCCTTCCCGGAAATAGGGTGCCCAGATGCGGGATAAATTCTTCGAATTCCTCCGCCACTTTGTGGATGCGTTCCTTGGTCTCCGGGTTGCGGATGACGATAAACGCCCAGGGTTGGAAGTTCCCCGCCGAAGGCGCCCACCGGCCTGCATCCAGGATCTTCTCTACCGTCTCGTCCGGCACCGGCTGGGCCAGCCACTTGCGTACGCTCCTGCGCGTCTGGATCGCTTCCATTACATCCATTCTTATGCTCCTTGAGGAACTAGCGTCCCGCCCAGGTAAAGATGGCTGATCTGCGAATTTCCCAGGATCTCCTGGCTGGTCCCTTCCAGGCGAACCTGCCCGCTTTCCATCACCACTCCGTGGGAAGCGATCGCCAGCCCGGCCTTTACGTTCTGTTCGACCAGCAAAACCGTCCGGCCGTTCCTGGTCATCACGGTGATGGTTTCCAGGACCTGTTTCAGGGTCTTCGGATCGAGGCCCATCGACGGTTCGTCCAGCAGCACCAGGCATGGGTCCAGCATGAGCGCCCGCGCAAACTCAACCAGCTTTTGTTGCCCGCCCGAAAGGTCGCCGGCCTTGTCGCCTGCCCGTTCTTTCACTACCGGGAACAGCTCTTCCACTTCTCCCAGCCGTTTCCGGACCAATGCCTGGTCGTTCAGGATGTACGCGCCCAGGCGCACATTTTCCCGCACGGAGATGTCCGGGAACAGGCTGTGGTTTTGGGGCACCTGCGCGATCCCGAGCGTGAGGATGTTCTTCGGGCTCATTCCCGCCGATCGAGCGGCCGTTAAAAAGGATGTCGCCCCTGCGAGGCCGCATCAAGCCGCTGATCGTTCGCAGCACCGTCGACTTTCCCGCCCCGTTCGGCCCGACGATACAGGTGATCGAATTCGGTCTCGATTTGCAGGTCGACCCCTTTGAGCACGTCGCTGCCGTCATACCCTGCAACAACGTGGGCCAGTTTCAAGATCGGTTCAGCCATGCTTCAATCTCCAAGATAAGCTTCCAGCACTGCCGGGTTGTTGCGTACTTCCGCCGGAATGCCGTCCGCGATTTTCGCGCCGTGGTGCATCACCATCACCCGGTCGCATATACCCATGACGAATTCCATGTTGTGTTCCACCACCAGGAAGGTCACCCCTTGCTTGTTCAGCTCCTTGATCCGGTCGGCAATTTGACGGATCATGGTCGGGTTGACGCCTCCGGCCGGTTCGTCCAGCAGGATGACCTTCGGCTCGGCGATCAGGATGTACGCAAATTCAAGCAGTTTCTTTTGCCCGTAAGAAAGGTTGGCGGCCGGCATATCTTTCAGCGCAGAAATGCCGACGAAATCAAGCAGTTCCTGGGCTCGTTTCTGTTCGGTCGAAGAACTCCACCGGCTGAATATGGCCTTCATGCCTTGCCGTTGGGCAGCCACGTGCATATTTTCCATGACGGTCAATCGCGGGAATATTCGCGTCAGCTGAAAGGTCCTGGCAATGCCGTATTGGAACACCTTATCTGCGGTCACATTGGTGATGGGTTGGCCGTCGAAATGGATTTCACCGCTGTCGATCTTCTCGTAGCCGGTGATCACATTGAACAATGTCGTCTTCCCGGACCCGTTCGGACCGATGAGGCCGGTGACGGAGTTTTTTTCCACCGTGATCGAACACAATTCCAACGCCTTGATTCCGCCGAAGGATTTGGACACTTCCTTGACTTCCAGCAGGCTCATTGATGCACCTCCTCCTTTGGAGCGATCCGGTTCTGGGAGGTCTCCTCGGAATAGGGGCCTGCAGGCGGCAGGGATTCCGACTGAGCCTGATTTTTCAAGTTTTTCCGGGTAGCCTGGTTCTTCATCCACATGGTTTGCAGGGTCGGCAGGATGCCCCGTGGCAGCAAAAGAATAATGACCAGGAAAAGGATGCCATAAATGATCAGGTAATATCCATTCTGGCTGAAGACGATCGTGAAATATTGCTGGGTGGGCTCCAGGATCAGCGCTCCCAGGATCGGCCCCCCCAGGCTGCCGATGCCACCCAGGAATGTCATCAAAGCGATGATTACATCCAACAGGGCATCGAAGGCAAATGGCGGGTAGATCGACCCGATGAAATAGGCATGCAGCGCCCCCACCATCCCGACGAAGAACGCCGAGAGGATGAATGCGCTCAGTTTGAACGGTCCGGTTTTTACTCCCAGCCCGAGGGCGCGGTCTTCGTCATCCCGGATCGCCAATAACCCCAGTCCGTATTTGGAATTTCGCACCCACCAGGAGACGCCTACCGCGGACAGGAGGATGGCCAGGCCAATATAATAAAATCGCAGGTTGAACGCGTTCCCGACCCATGTGTTTGGCGGCAGAGGCAGCTCCAGCCCGGCCGAACCATTCGTGATCGACCGCAGGTTGTACGCCATCAATTGCATAATGAAAAAGGTGGCAATCGTAATAACAATGAACGTATGCCGCCTTGTCCGCAGTGCGATCCAACCGAACGGGATTGCGAACCCGGCTGCGATCAGGCCGGCTAAAGGCACTATAAGAAATGGAATATATCCGCCCGGGATCTTCCAGGCCTGGCAAATTAATGCGATCGCATAGGACCCGATTCCAAAATAGACTGCGTGTCCCAGGGCAATGTAGCCTGTATAACCCGAAAAGATATTCCACCCGCTCGCGGCGGCCGCGAAAAGGACGGTAAAAATGAGGACGGTCGATATGGCTGGAGAACTGAATATGAGCGGGATGGCAATTGCCACGCCCAGCAGGAGGAGCGGGACTCCAACTCGAACTGCTCTCATTGCTTCCTGCTTTCCAGTTGGCCGAAAAGCCCCCGCGGTCTGATGAGCAGGATGACGACGAGTAAACCGAAAAATACGGTGTTTGCCCAGATCGGGGACCAGACCACCGAGGTCACGTCCTCGATCACCAGCATCACCACCGCCGCGATGGGAGCCCCCTTCATGCTTCCCATCCCGCCCAGGATGATGATAACCAGCAGCCGGGAGATCAGGTCGTAATGGCTGGCCGGGTTGAATGCCGAAGTGGCGCCGTAGGCCATCCCGCCGGCCGCTGCCAGTGCCACTCCCAGCCCAAAGGTGATGGCGGAAACGCGTTCGACATCAATTCCAATAAGTTGGGCAGCCGTCCGGTTTTGCATGGCCGCCCGCAGGCCGTATCCAAATTTCGTCTTGTAAAGGATCAGGTATAACCCTGCCAGCAGTACTACGCTTAATATGAAACCAAACACATATATGTAGGATAAATAAAAACCAAAAAAGCTGAAGGATGTATCGATGTACTTTGCGTGCAATTGCATGAAGTTGGTTCCAAAGAACACCCCCAGCAGCCCTTCAATGATCAGGGCAATTGCAAAGGTGACCAGGATCGACAACATGGTCCTGTCCCGCTTAAGAGGTCGCACAAAGATGATTTCAATCAAAAGACCCAGCAGGAACATCACCGGCATTGTGATAAGCAAGCCGGCAAAAAGATCGATGTGGAAACGCACCTGCAGCACATAGCTCAGGTATGCTCCCAGAATAACCAATGCTCCCTGGGCGATGTTGATGATTTCCATGACCCCAAATACCAGGGTTAAGCCCGATGCCATTAAAGCATAGACTCCGCCGCTGAGAATTCCTGTGATAACCGCCTCAATGATCAATCTCATTTACATCGTTCCTTCCCTGGGAGATCCTTTTTCTTGTATCTATCCGAAAATTCTAGAGAAGTTCATTCCTTAGGATGGATCCTTTATGGATTCCGGAGGCGCCTGCCCCCGGAATCCATATAATGTAGAAAGATGGTCCGTCCGCCGTTTTACGGCCAATTTGGCTTGGGGAATTCCGGTGCTACCGCGCCGGCAGCGGTGGAAGGATAGATTGGGACCAGCGACCCATTCTGCCACTGGAACAGGTACGCCAGGGCAGCCGTATTCTGGCCGGTGGAGTCAAATTTAACGTCGCCTTGCACACTCTGGAAGGTATCACCCGAGTGCAGTTCTGCGATCAGCTTGGCCTGGTCAAGGCTGTTGTTCTTGGTGACAGCCTGTGCAACCACCTGTCCAACCGAGAAGGCTTCGGCTACATCCGAGCTGATCCCGTCCGCAGTCCCGCCATATTTCGCTATGTAGGCCTGGACCATATCGGCGTTGCCGGGATTGTTGGACCCCGGGTACCATCCGTTCGGTACCATGATGGCTTCAGCGGAGGTAGCGCCGCCGATGGCATTCAGGAAGTCCGTTCCCTGGTCGGGTCCGGCTGTGGCAATTAAAGCCTGCGGGTTGAAATGCTGTTGTTTGAAACGTAAAATGAAAGCACTGACGTCCGGTAATAAGGTCCCCACGACAACTGCCTGGGCGTTGGAAGCGATGATCTTATCCGCAATTGGATTAAAGTCGGTCGTCTCAGCCGGATAGACTTGATAGGAAGCGGTCTTAATACCGCCGGCTTCCAACTGGGCTTTCACGGTGTCAATTTGTGGCTGAGTGAAGGGATCATCCTCGGTTGCATAGGCTACTGAAGCAGGCCGTTTATCTGCAGGCAGCGAGAGGAGATATTGGGCGAAGGTGTTCAGGTTATTCGCAACCGGAAGGGAAACGTCAAAAACATTCTTCAGGCCCTGGGTGAACACGGAAGGACCGCCGCCGGCGCCTTCCACGAGAGCGTAGCCATAGCGATTGGCGATCACCGAGGAAGGTTTGGTCAGCAGTGTTGAGAAGGGTCCGAAGATCAGGTCATCCTTGTGGACCGTGATCAGCGTTTGATAGTTGGTCTGGACCTGGTCGGGGCTGCTTGCATCCGAAACGATGTCCAGTTGGACTGGCCGGCCCAGTAAACCGCCATGGGAGTTGGTCCAATCCGCCCACAGTTGGTACCCTTGTTGGAAGGCTTGTCCATCCGCAGAGAAATCACCCGAGAGTGAGAGGGAGATGCCGATCTTGATCGGTGTCCCGCTGGGAGTATTCGATCCGGTGTTGGGAATGGAGGTTCCCTGGGGTGCCGAGGTGGCGGCCGGAGCCGTTGTTGCCGCCGGCGCGGTTGTCCCTGCCGGAGCTGCGGTTCCTGCGGTCGTCGCGGCCGGCGCCGTAGTTGCAAGCGGCACTCCGGTCGAAACCGGTGGAACATTGGCAGCCGGGGTGGCGGATCCGCATGCAGCCGCGACCACCATGACGGCTGCCAGAGCAATGTAAAGCATAAATCTTTTGTTCATTTTTCTTTTCTCCTATCACCTATATGAATAAAATTTACCTTCACGGGAAGAAATTTCCCGAGATTGGCCGTAATTTACAGTTTGCTCTGTCGATAGTTGAACGTGATCAGCTTTATCTCACTCATCTCTTCTATGGCATACCGCAGCCCTTCGCGGCCTGTTCCGGATTGCTTGACGCCTCCATAAGGCATATGGTCGATCCGGAAAGTGGAGACATCGTTGACCATCAAGCCGCCCACTTCTATGTTTTCAATGGCATCGTGGATCACAGCCATATCTTTTGTGAAGAGACCGGCCTGCAGGCCAAAATCTGATTCATCCACCTCGCGGATGGCTTCACGGACATCCGTGTATCGGTACAATCCCACCAACGGGGCGAAGACCTCCTGGCAGCTTACTCGCATTTCAGGCTTTATATCTTCCAGGATGGTAGGTTGCCAGAGGTTTCCATCCCGAGCTCCTCCGGTGAGCACTTTAGCTCCGGCTTCATGGGCTTCTTTTACCCAGGCTTCCACCCGTTCGGCGGCACCCGCATCGATCACTGGTCCCACATCGGTGGCTTCATCCAGCGGATCGCCCACCTTTAGAGCTTTTACCTTTCGGACCAGTTCATCCTGGAAGGATTGATAGATGTCGTTGTGGACATACACTCGCTGGACCGAAATGCAGGACTGTCCGGCATACGAGAAACCTCCCCAGGCCACTCGTTCAGCCGCATATTTGTAATCGGCATCCCGGTGGACGATAACTCCGGCATTTCCTCCCAGCTCGAGAGTGACTCGTTTGCGCCCTGCCCGTGTCTTGAGCCCCCAACCGACTGCCGGGCTGCCGGTGAATGTTAGCAGCCGGATGCGGTCATCTTCCACCAAAGGATTGGCGGCCTCGGTCGTGCTGGGGACCACGCTAAAGGTTCCCTCCGGTAAGCCTGCCTCTGCGATGATCTCAGCCAGTTTCAAGGCGCTTACGGGGGTCTGGCTGGCCGGCCGAATGATGATCGGGTCTCCGGCTGCCAGGGCCGGCGCGACTTTATGGGCCACCAGGTTGATGGGAAAATTGAACGGGGTAATTCCGGCGACAGGTCCCAGTGGAACATGCCGGATTTGAGCCTCACGGTCTTCCATACCGGGTTGCCAGTCCAGAGGTACGATCTCGCCGTAGATCCGGCGCGACTCCTCCGCGGCAACCTTAAATGTGAAAATGGCCCGGTCCACTTCGATGCGGGCTGTCCGGATTGGCTTGCCGGCTTCCAGGGCCATGGTTTGAGCGAATTCCTCCCGCCTGGCTGCAATTTCAGAGCTGATCTTTTCGAGCGCTTGAGCTCGTTTCCATACCGGTAGTTTCCGGTAAATCTGGAACGCATCGGTAGCCATATCGATTGCCATTTCGATTTGATCCTGCGTGGCACGGTGGACAATGGCCACCAGGGAATCATCAAAAGGACTGCGTACCTCCACAGCCTCGCCGCTTTTGATCCATTTGCCTCCGATGAAACTACCGAATTCTCCCAGCCGGGGTGTTTCGCCAAAGCGGTGAGATGCAGGGCGCACTGTCGTGGTACGGAGTCGTTCAGATACAGTCATACGATCAACCTCCACGGATTTTCGATCAAGTTGGATAGTTCGTCGAGGAACTGCGCCCCCCTGGCGCCGTCGACGACACGATGGTCACAAGAAAGTGAGAGAATAATGGTTGGCCTGACGGCAGGTTGTCCATCTAGCGCGATGACACGGTCAGCGATCCGGCCGACCGCCAGGATGGCTGCTTGAGGCGAATTGATGATTGCAGTAAACGCATCCACTTGATACATACCCAGGTTCGATAAGGTAAAAGTGCCTCCTTCAATATCCGCCGGTCGTAATTGCCTGGCTTGAGCGCGTTCGACCAGGTCTTTCCGTAACTCCGCCAACTCGCTTAAGGAGTGTTGATCTGCATGATGGATCACCGGCGCCACCAGGCCGTCTTCCACTGCCACAGCCAGGCCGATGTTGATCTCATTCTTCCTTCGAATGGTTCCGCCATCCCAGGAAGCGACCATGTTCGGGTGATTCCTCAAAGCGGCTCCCAGTAATTTAACCAGAAGGTCCGTATAGGTCAGTTTGATGCCGGTTTGCTTTTCTACGTCGTGGGATAATTCATCTCGCCATTGGACCAGCCTGGTTGCGTTGACTTCCCTCACCAGGTAAAAATGCGGAGTCTGGGTCCAACTGGAAGTGGTTCTCTCAGCCATGATGCGCCAGATGGTGCTCAGGCTTTCTTTTGAGCTTATGATTGTTAACTTCTTCAGCTTCTCTGGTTTGTTCAATGGGAGTGACGGTTCGTTGGACCGCTTCTTGAGCTGTCAACACATCTACTACCAGGACGGCATTCTCTGGTCCAGTGCCCTTGATTTTGGCCAGGTCCAAACCGCTCTCTTTAGCCAATCTGCGAGCCTTTGGTGAAGCCGGCAAAAGTCTTGATCCGTCAGGTAAGGTTCCTGATATATTTACTCTACTCGATAAGGATTTTTCTTGAATGTAGGCGAGGACATCCGCCTTCTCGATCCGTTTACCTTTCGGACGGATTTGAGAGAGATCCACCCTATTATCTGCGGCGATATTTCGAGCGACTACAGAAGCGTCTACGAGATGTTCTGCTTCCATTCCCGGGTTCGCCTGCTGGGAGTTGGCAGGTATCACTTCTGTTGAGGGCGTTAAATCGACCTCGGCAGTTTCAGGCACTGTTTCTCCTGGGGCAAGCACCCATGCGATGGTCTGTCCAACAGGCACATCATCGCCCTCCTTTGTCCCAGCCTTACCCAAGTGGCCTGAAGCGGGAGCTTCAACCTCGACGGTAGCCTTATCCGTCTCGACTTCCATGAGAGGTTCTCCCTTGGTCACGTTCTCGCCATCCTGCTTCAGCCACCGCACCAGCCGCCCGGTTTCCTGGGCCATCCCTAGTGCTGGCATGATCACTGCCGTCGCCATTTAGCCTCTAACTGATTTCACCATTTCAACGACACTCTCGTTCATGACCGGCTCATGGGTCCGTGTAGTCGGCAAGGGACCGCTGGCCGTGTAATAATGATGGCCTGCCACCATTAAGTCATTGGCGGGGAAGCGTGTGATGATCTCGTGACCGGTTTCAGTGACCACGATTTCCTCTTCAATCCGGGCTGCGCTCCAACCGTCACTTGAAGGCCAATAGGTTTCGAGGGCAAAAACCATCCCCGGCTGGATTTCGGTGGGATGGTCGAGGGACACCAGCCGGCTAATGACAGGCTGTTCCCAAATCGCCAACCCCACTCCATGGCCGTATTGCAGCGCAAAACAGGCTTCTTCGTTGGCAAAGCCGAACTCCTCTGCTTTGGGCCACACACTTGCGATCTCTCCGGTCGTCCGGCCTGGCCTGACCAGTTCAATGGCTGCGTCGAGATAATCCCGGCAGCGTTTATACGCATCCACCATCGGCTGGGAGGCATAACCGATCGAGAACGTACGGTAATAGCAGGTCCGGTAACCCATATAGGACTGCAAAATATCATAATAAACCGGGTCTCCCGGGCGCAGCATGCGGTCAGAGAAAACGTGCGGATGAGGGTTACAACGCTCTCCCGAGATGGCATTGACGGCCTCGACGTATTCAGAACCCAGGTCATATAGGACTTTTGCCACCAGGCCGACAGCCTCGTTTTCTCGCATGCCCGGTTTCATGGCCCTATACAACTCATCGTAGGCAGCGTCGACTTGCGCGGCAGCATGGGTCAGCAGAGAGATCTCATCCACTGTCTTGATCAAGCGAGCCGCCGACATCAATTGCTGCCCGTCGACGACTTTCAAACCTTCATTCTGAAGCGCGAATAGAATAGGAACTTCTGCAATGTCCACCCCAATCGGTTCCTTGTCCAATCCCCGTTCCTGCAATTCAAATTTGATCTTCTTGGCCACAACCTCCGCCCGGCCCATCTCCGGGGTCATGGCTCCCCGCAATAGTGAAATCCCGGCCCGCGAACGTCCATCCCCCAGCCAGGGGGCATACAGTTGGTGATGTCTGGCGGCAGATCCAAAATCCCACAAGATCGGCTCATCATCTTGAGGCAGTAAGGTAAACCGGTTGACTTTATCTTGCGCCCAGGTGCCGATATGTGTGGAGGTAAGATAGCGCACATTATTCATATCAAAGCATAACAACGCGCCCATTTCTGACTTTTTTAGTTGGTCCTTGGCTCGGTCCAGGCGTTGCTTTCGTAATCGGTCGAAATCGATCCGCTCTTCCCAGTCTACAGCCATGGTTCCATAGGTTTTGATTGCCATATCAGTTTCTCCCACAAAGTGTCTTCGCCATTTGAAATACGGTTTCCTCGGTCGGTACCGTTAAATCTTCAAGAGCAGGTGAGAATGGGACGGGTACGTCCATGGCCCCCATCCTCTTCACCGGGGCGTCAAGAAAATAAAAAGCGCCATCGGCAATCACAGAAGCAATTTCTGCAGTCACACCATAGCGCTCATATCCTTCATCGATGACGATGGCCCGGGAAGTCTTTTTGGCCAACTCTATCAACGCTTGTTTATCCAGAGGTACTGTTGTCCGCGGATCGATCACTTCAGCCTGGATACCCATCCCTGCCAACTTTTCCGCAGCTCCAAGGGCCACTTGGACCATTGAGCTGGTGGCGACTAACGTGATATCGCTCCCGCTTCGCTTCACATCAGCTTTGCCGAATGGGATGGTGTAGTCTTCCTTCGGCACCGGCCCTTTCAGTTTGTACATCATCTTATCTTCAAAAAAAACAATCGGATTATTGCTTCGGAGCGCCGTTTTCAGGAGACCTTTGGCATCGTAGGGTGTGGAAGGAATGGCTACTTGAAGGCCGGGAATATGACTCACCCATGCGTGCAGGCTTTGTGAATGTTGAGCAGCTGAACGGCGGGTGGCGCCTAGAGTGGTCCTGTACACGATCGGCACTTTCCATTTTCCGCCGGACATGTAATGGACCTTGGCTGCCTGGTTGGCAATTTGGTCCATGGCCAGTGTCAGGAAATCGCCGAACATGATATCCACTACTGGATGCATCCCCGTCATGGCCGAGCCTACTCCTAATCCGGCAATACCTGCTTCGGATATGGGTGAATCGATTACCCGCTTGGTACCAAATTCCTCCACCAACCCCGACAAGACTTTGAAAGGGGTGCCAGCTTCGGCTACGTCTTCTCCCATAATAAAGACAGTGGGATCCCGGCGCATCTCCTCGGCGAGCGCTTCACGAATGGATTCGGCAAAAGTCAGTTCCCTTTCAGGCATAGACGTCCTCCGCTACTTCCTTTGGATTTGGGTAGGGCGCTTCCAAAGCAAACTGGGCTCCTGCCTCAATTTCATGTTCAGCTTCGATCTCGATCTGGTTCAAAATCGCTTCATCGGTCAGGCTTTGAGAAAGCAATTTATCCTTGAGGAGTTTCAGCGGATCCCTTTTCTCTTTCCACTCTTTTTCTTCTTCCTTCGATCGATAGTATTCCCGGTTAATGTCACCTACATGGTGTCCATAATAGCGGTATGTTTTACATTCCAGGAAAGATGGGCCATCGCCTCGGCGAGCCCGTTCGACTAGTTTCTGCATCTCTGTGTTGACAATTTGAACATCCTGGCCATCAACAGAAACTGTGTGTATTCCCATTGCTTGTGCCCGGGCCATAACCTGACCGGCAAGGGTTTCGCTAAAGTGGGTATATTCGTTGTAGAGGTTGTTTTCGCATACATAAATGACCGGGAGTTTCCATAATGAAGCCATATTCATTACTTCGTAAAGCAGCCCTTGACCTAACGCCCCCTCACCAAAGAAGCAAGCTACCACCTGGTCAGTCCCGCGCATCCTGGCTGAAAAAGCTGCTCCGGTGGCGATCCCGGTGCTTCCACCGACAATTGCGTTTGCGCCAAGGTTGCCAGAATCAGGATCTGCAATATGCATTGAACCCCCTTTGCCCTTGCAGTATCCCGCTTCTTTACCCAAAAGTTCAGCAAACATGCGGTCGACAGAAGCTCCTTTTGCGAGGCAATGACCGTGACCGCGGTGCGTACTGGTAATGTAGTCATCCTTCCTCAAAGATTCACATACTCCCACTGCCACTGCCTCCTGGCCGATATACAGATGGGCCAGGCCCGGCATAAGTGCTTTCATATAAAGTTCATTGACTTTTTCATCGAATTTACGGATTTTCACCATCTGCTCATAACAATGGAGCCAATGCTCAACATTGGTCGCCGTCATACTTTCCCTTTGCAAAGTGGAGTCTTCTTTCATCTTTTCACCCCCGCAAGATGGGCTAATACATCGAACATCACCGCGAAATCTTGTTGCTCCAATCCTAAACCGCGGGCTGCAGTGAGCACCTCATTCGCTGTTGCCGTAGCCGGCATGGGTACGTTGAGTTGTTGGCCCAAGTCCAGGGCCAGGTTCATATCCTTTTGCATCATGTTGACGTTGAACCACACCTCTTCGGGCATTTCCATGACTAATGGGCCGCGGTATTTCACCATGGGAGAAGCAATTACGCTGTTCAAGAGAACTTCCACTGCCACTTCCCTTTTGATCCCGCTTTTTTCAGCCAATAAGACAGCTTCGCTAAATGCCAACATTTGGACGGCCAGGTTTAGATTGGTAGCGATTTTCATGGTCACTGCCAATCCGTTCCTTCCAACGTGGGTTACTTTGGGTCCGATATCGAGTAGGATCGGTTTCACTTTTTCAAAAGTTTCCGGGTCGCCCCCAACCATGATCGAGAGCTTGCCCTCCTCAAGTGTCCCAACGCTGCCTGATACCGGCGCGTCCAGCATGACCGCCCCTTTATCGGCAACTTTTTCGCTAAGCTCCCGACTGTAGCTCGGACTGACTGTGCTCATATCTACATAGATTTTATTTGGGTTAAGACCAGCCAGGATTCCATCGGGACCTTCTGCAACTGCCTGGAGGGCTTTTGTATTGGTAACCATTGTGAAAATAAAATCACCTGCTTCAACGGCAGCTTTGGGTGTTTCGGCCCAAGCTAAACCAGATTTGAGC
The DNA here is from genome assembly GCA_963782935.1 of uncultured Chloroflexia bacterium. GTDB lineage: Bacteria > Chloroflexota > Anaerolineae > Anaerolineales > Villigracilaceae > UBA877. The sequence goes on from CAWALN010000022.1 coordinate 16,209, forward strand.
AGGTGATTGGCCTTTGCGTAGGTTCGGTTATATCCTGTAACATGATGGCCTGCATCTAAAAGTCGTTTAGCCATTCTGCTACCCATAACTCCCAAACCAATGAATGCTATCTCAGCCATACGCCATTCCCTTTTCTAGTCCTGATTATTCTTTTTTCCTCATTTGGATAAAAGCATTTGAATCCGAACGAACTTGTTCCAGATGGTCTTTCATTGCTACCCGGGCTGCTTGTGGATCCCGTTGGATGATGGCTTCCAGAATTCTTTTATGGTGGGTTTGTCCTCGTCTGAGCCCGCCCTCAACCAGAGCGGTTTGTTTCCGTTGTTCTCGCAGGAGACCAATGATGGTGTCCATCAAAGCCGGGATCAAGGGGTTTTGAGTGGCCTCGGCCAGGGCAAGATGAAAATCCAAATCGGCTTCAACAAAAATATCTGCGTTTTCATTGGCAGATTCCATTGCCTCAAAAGCTTCCTTCATGGCCAAAATGTATTCTTCAGTGATTCGGCCGGCTGCTATTTCAGCGATTTGAGGCTCCATGATCTCCCTGACCTCAACAAGGTTCAGGTATCCTTCAATTGATCCAAATTTTCTGAGCATGTCAAAGGATTGTTGCATGGCCACTGGGGTGCCATTTGTTACAAATGTTCCTTTTCCCGGAAGAATATCAATCAAGCCTTTCTGGCGGAGGATCTTCACCGCCTCCCGTATGGCGGTCCTGCTAACCTCGAACTGGTCGGCTAATTCGAACTCGGAGGGTAATTTTTCCCCTACTTTTAAATGGCCATCTGAAATTCGAGCTTCGATCTGATTGACAATCTGCTCGTAAAGACGTTCACTCTGAACTGGAAGATATCTGATCATATATTATGGTATGGTCATATGGTCGTATGATGTCTTGAAGTATAACAAGAGTATTTGGATTGTCAATATCCGTATTAATTCCCTTCTCAGAAATCCCCCAAAATTCCTATATCAGAAATCCTTAAGAGAGGAAAATATCTTCTTTAAACCTGGTTGTAATTGCTGGATGTTTACTTGTATCCGCCGTTATAGCGCAATTGTATTCCCCAGCGCAGATTATATGGTAATTGATCAAATATTTTCGGTTAGCTGCCGGGAAAGAGATTGAAGGGCTCTCATCTGCAAAGCCCGGATTGTCCCGGCTTTCTTCCCCAAATATGAAGCGATTTCCTCTGTAGTCATTCCATTTATATATTTCAAGATAACCACATTTTGTTGGTCGCTGGTAAGTCGTTGGATGGCCCGCTGAAGCACTTCTTTTTCCAAATGGGATTCGCTTTCTTCTTCAGGGGTTAATCCTTCACTGGGGAGCCTTATGTGGTTTCAAGAGTAACTGTTTGTTTTGGGTCCTGTAATAGTCTATGATTGTATTATGTGCGATGGTATACAGCCATGTAATAAATTGTGCCCCTGTTGGCTGAAAGTGATCCAGTCCTTCCCATGCTTTCATAAAAACTTGAGATGTCAAATCTTCTGCAGTCTTTTCATCGGCAACTCGAAAAAAGATATATCTGTAGATTTTTCCTACAAATTGGTTATACATGCTTGAAAAAGGACTCAAGGGCTGGCTTTTTCTTCTTTCCATGGGGGTGTTATGGATAATTTCTTTCGGATTATCCACCGACTTTCGGGTGCGTTTTAAATAGATTTGATCAACTGCCATTTTAGAACCTCTCAAGGTTATTTTGAGGAAACCATATAAATTATCAATTGGCGCTTATAATAATGCTTTCAAAGCGCATCACATTGAATATGCAATTTTGTAATCACATTGCTGACTGGAAAGTACGGTTACTATATTGCCCTTTCTTTTTCCTTTCCATTAGGGCTTTACCTATAATCTTCTAAGGGATTACCCCCACCCACTGGAACCCTATAATTTTCCTTAGACGAAATAAGAATAGATTTTGCTTTCAAATAATAAAACCAGGGCTATCATAATTAGGTAGCCCTGGTCACCATGATCCTGGGGATAAGTTGCAGTGAAAACGTTACATTTGAACGTTTGCACTCGGTGGACATGTCACTCCCTTCCATGGCGGATCTGACGTTAACATTGTTTTCTGCCAGACTCGTAAGCTTTTGTCGGTTTGTTTTTCTTCTTCCAGAGTTTGCTCCAAAAGATTAACTGTGCTTATATATCCCAATTGGCGGGCATGGGTCCGTGCGGTCCCATATGCGGCAATTTCATAATGTTCCACCCTTTGGGCAGCCCCAATTAACGCTGCTTTCAAAGAATCAGGCGTGGCATCGGCTGCGAGCACTCCTTCTCCTTCTTTGAGTATTCCCGCCATTCCCGGCACATTTTTTCCCTTTGGGCTGATATTCAATTGATCACAAATTGCTTGGATACGATCAGAGTGAATCCGAGTTTGTACCAAATGATCTTCAAAGGCATTTCGCAATTCCCCATCTGCCGCTTTGGCCATTTTTGGTAATGCCTTGATTAATTGTTGTTCTACGCTGTAAATATCTTTCAACTCATCTGTGAGTACATCATCCAGGTTTCTGATCTTCATAGCTTTATCTCCATCCGAATAGGTTAGTATAATGCTCTCTTGTGAGCATTAGCACCAAACGCTTGTTTTGCGATTGCCAAGCTAATTTACAATTCATTGATTTTAAATAACGGATCAATTAGCCTCGGACTGTTCCAGGATGGACGAGGTGCAATATCCAAACCAAAATTACACCTCCAACAGCAGCAACCACTACCTGACCTAACCAATTTTGAGGCTGCAAACCCACCAAACCGGCAATAAAGCCCCCGATCAGGCCTCCAATCAAGCCAATAATCAGGTCACCCAGAAGCCCAAATCCTGCTCCCGAACGATCAAGCCTGCGATCCAACCTGCAATAATCCCGGTAATGATCCAAATAATGATAGACATTTTTTCTCCTTTTAAAGGTTGAAAATAAATGGTTTCCAACTCAAAATCTCTCAAGATTTTGGAAGTGGGTGCTCCTTTGAGAAACCACTTTACCCTTTTCACTTGTTGTTTTCCTATGATTTTTTTTGCCCCCGAAGATCTTGGGAGTTGTGAGACGGAATGTGTTCATTTCATTCAAAAATCATTCAACCCAAAATCATTAGCGGGAAATATCGGAATCAACATCTTGTTTCTTAGGAACTCATCTACTTCCATGCGGGCTTTATCTACAGAGTAACCATACTGCTCCTGCAGTATGCCTGTTAATCTGTCGTAATTACCGTTGACTGGTCGATCTGATCATCTGTCAACTTACCCCATTGCACCTTTACTTTACCACGTAATTGTTTCCATTTTCCTTCGAAGAACATCTCTATTCATGATCTACTCCTTTTTTATGGAAATTAAAAACTGCCTAAATTGAAGGTTTCTTGTATCTTTAAACGAATGGAAAAATATTTGTTATGGTTTTTGAGGCTAAATACTTTACCACAAGATGGGAACATTTAGAAAATAGATAGCCCACGCCTGTCTAGATCATAATGACATTAGGAAATAATGGAAATAATTGCTAAGGACAGTAAAGTGTCACTTATTTTTCTTTTATAGAATCGAATTTATTAATAAGATTGGCTTAATGTAAACCGTTTATAATTTATCCAAATAATCCCATTGAAGCCTAAAGAAGTAATAGGAGTTCGAATGGAAAAAATATTCAAAACCCGAAGATACTGAAATCCGGAAAAAATTAACCCCCTTACAATTTCAAGTGACCCAACAAGAGGGCACGGAACCGGCTTTTCGCAATGAGTATTGGAACAACAAACATTCTGGCATCTATGTGGATGTTCTAACAGGTGAACCACTCTTCAGTTCCATCGATAAATACGATTCGGGAACAGGTTGGCCGAGTTTTACCCAGCCATTGGATGCCAGAGAATGTGGTCATGCGTGTAGACAAGGGCTTTTTATGAGGCGGATCGAAGTCCGTTCAAAACACGGGGATTCTCACCTTGGTCACCTTTTTGACGATGGCCCTGCGCCTACTGGGATGCGTTACTGTATGAATTCTGCTTCTTTGCGATTTATACCGGTAGAGAGTTGGAAAAGAAGGGTATGGTCAATATCGCTCTCTATTCATTACAACTGAGAGTGATCAGGCAAATACTAAAAAATGAGGCTTCAGGTAGGTTTAGAGGGTTTAGTATATGAACAATCTTTCTCAGGAGCACTGTAGTCCCATAAATGCAACCAGTAAGAGCTTGGATGAAAAAGAAGCTGGTCAATTGTTGAGCCAATTGGATGGCTGGAAGATCATCAATAAAGAAAATGAACTTCGCTTGGAGAAGACCTTTAGCTTTAAGGACTTCCAACAGGCATTGAATTTTACCGACCGCGTGGGGCGGTTAGCCAATGAAGAAGACCACCATCCTGCGCTCTTAACCGAATGGGGGAAGGTTACAGTGGATTGGTGGACCCATAAAATTAAAGGCCTTCATCGCAATGACTTTATCATGGCCGCGAAAACAGATGATACTAGTTTGAAAGGCTAATACATATAACCTATCGGAAACCACTTTGATCCCGATGACTTAGCCGGCCGATCCAATTAATCGTCTCATCAAAATTCCTGAAATGGTCATCAACATGAGGCCAAGGGCAATCAAACCTCCCAGGTATAGCCAATAGGGAGTTGTGCCTCGTAACGCAATATCTCTTAGCAAGATGGTTCCATAAGTGGTTGGAAGGAGCCAGGAAATAATTTTGACGCTTGACGAAAGCCTATCCAGCTCCATGATAAAACCACTGAAGAAGACGCTCGCCAATAAAAGGATCATGCTGTATTGGACTGCTTGACTGTCTGTTTGGGAAATTAGCGAAATAACAAAACCATACCCCAGGGAAGTGAAAAAAATAGCCGCGATGACCAGGGCAAAGTACCACCAATTCCCTAGCATGGGTACATGCAAAACGTACGCGAGCAGGAAGGACAAAGATGCTGCGATAATTCCCCCGACTATCAGATAACTTAGGTATTTGCCAAAAAGAGCTTCGCCGGCAGAGATGGGCGAGATTCGGAATAATTCTACAGTGCCGACATTGCGTTCCCGGACGATCGAAAGAGCTGCAAAGGTCACAGCCACATGTTGGAGAAGCAAAGCCAGCACGGCCGGTATAAAGAAATTTAATATGGTTGGCAAGTAGTCAGCCACACTTTTAGTCTCATTGGTAAAAGGGCTGACGACGACATTCGGTTTCAGGGTTTGGAAGAATTGGAGTTTGTTATCCAATAAAGTGAGATCTTGGTCCATCTTGTTCAGCCGTGTGAGCCGTTGATCGGGCGTTTCGTTGTTACTTAATCCACTATTGTTTTGATTTAAATCGGTAATCGTGGCTTGGACTGGTTGCCCGTTTGTATCACCTTAGAGCCATTGGTGGTTTGTATTGTATCTATCATACCTACAGTGGAACCGGCAATTAATGAAATAACGTCGATATTGCCGGCTAAAGCCTGTTGTTTTTGCTGTGAAAGAGCCTTGTCTCCACTCTGGATGGCTTGCTTGGTTGCGGCAATATTCTGATGTGCTTCTTGTAAATTGTCATGAAGTGTAGCCGCCTCCTTTTGTCCTTGGGCGGTGAACTCCAGTAGCACTTGTTGGTTCACCGCACCTACAAAAAGCCAACCTAGGTAATCGATGTAATCTACTTGTGTGGGATCTATCTCATTATGGTAAATGGTAAAAGCAGCCTGGTGATTTGCTTTGATGGATGATACGGCATCCGCTGGTTCTGCAATGACCATATCCACTCTCCCTTGGCGTAATTGGTTCAAAGCCGAGGGCAGGTTGCTTTCAACTCCAACAACAGTAAAGGCGCTGATCATGGTCGTGCTGAACCTCTGGATATCTTGAGCCGATATGGAACTATTTGGAGGCACTACTAGCAATGTTCTCAGGTTTCGTTCCTGATCTCGATAGCCGATTCCAAACAAGAATAAGATCAGGAAAGGGCCCAGCACCAGGCTGGCAATTAATCTGGGTTGGCGCAATATTTCAAAGATCTCTTTGGATAAAAAGGAAGAAGCTCTGATCATGCTCCGAAAGATCTTAGTCATGTTTTGCCTCTTTCCGGACCAATTCCACGAAGACATCTTCGAAGGAAGGCATATATTCCTCCACTTTCGTTACTTTGATATTTTCTTGCCGGGCCCATTCCATAAGTTTTGGTGTGGCAGTACTGGCTTCATCGACTATGATACGTTCACTGTTTGACCCTGTCCTAAAGGTTTTGGGAGAGACAAAAGGTAGCGAACGCATGTTTACTTCCGATTCGAAACTCAAGGGTTCTTCGGTGTGGAAGTCCACCATGTCCCCGCCATAGGCGCGATGGCGTATACCTTTGGGGGTGTCCATGGCAAGCAGTTTTCCACTGTCTTGTATCCCCACGAGGTCACAGTTATCTGCTTCACTCACATATTGGGTGGTGATAAATATGGTGGTTCCTTTATCCCTAAGCTCTCTGAAGCGATCCCAGAATTTACGCCGCAATAAAGGATCAATTCCCGCGGTTGGCTCATCCAAAAAGAGTAGATTGGGGTTGTGAACTAGCGTAGCTGCCAGGCTAAGGCGCCTTTGCATCCCACCGGAAATATTCCGGGCTAGTTCGTGACGATGTTCATATAATTCTACAAACGAAAGTGCATTTCTTAGCCTCTTTTCCCGAAATGGGCTCATACCATAGAGAGATGCAGCAAAATTGATGTTCTCCCAGACGGTCAGATTAGGATAAAGTACGAAGAGTTGCGGCATGTATCCCACAAGTGCCCGATCTTTTCGTCTGAATGTTGCTGGATTCCGGCCAAAAACTAATATTTCGCCTGACGTGGGTCTGTAAAAACCGGTTAATAAGCGGATCGTAGTTGTCTTTCCAGACCCGCTCGGCCCTATAAAGCCAAAGATCTTGGCAAATGGAATATCAAGGGAGACATCGTCAACAACTGCTTCTCCATGAAATTTCTTGGTTAAATTCTTCGTACTGATGGCTGATTTATCCACCAGAGTATTATTTGTTGAGGCTCCGGGTGGTTCAATTTCAGCCTGAAAATTGAATAGGTAATCTTTTTTGATCATTTTTCCCTGCCTTTCTTCTGAAGATTGACTAAATTCTTTTATTCTCGGATCAATTCATGGTTATCGAATTTCAACCCGGCTTGCTCTGCTGGTAGCAATCAGATTAGGAAAATGGCCAGTAGCCAGGATACTGATGTTCTTCTCAGCCCACTGATGGAAGAATTAAATTCACACTCTTGCTAAAACAAGAGATATCTGGCGGTTCTTCCCAAAAACATCCGTGTTCTTCACTAACCGCCCAGGCTGTCATTACTCGTTGGTTCCTCACTTGAGCGTTGTTCCTTCGTTTGGATATTTGAAGTAGCCAAATTCGATCCGGCACTTTTATTCTTCCGCCTTCTGGCCGAAGTATCTGGATTTCTTGATGAAGGCAATCTTTGCCCTGGCTTGGTATTTTCTTGTGGATCTTTGGATCTATCCCGAATGGGTCTGGTTTGATTTTCTTTATTATTGCCGGATTGCATTGAAATAATGAAAGAAACTCCGAGCCCTGCAAAAAGTCCCCACAATAAGCCTGTCATCAGGTATAAAAGGTTGTTCCGATCTGGATTACTTACCTTCCGCATAGCCTGAGCCATTAATCTCCTCCAGTTGCCTGCTTACTTAACGATGGAGCGGATATCAATTTCGAGAAGTTGATTTCGATAATGATTTTGCCCACCAATCGCTATAAGCGAGTAATCTTGTTCTACGTGTAGTTAAAAGACGGTAATGCCACTGGCATCATCGATTTGGCCAATCTATGGAATAAAAACCGGAAAAAATTCCCCTGGTTTCAAGACATATAAAAGAAAAAAACAATCACTGCCCGGGTAAAGAATGGAATCCGCCGATATTTTCCTACACCCTCAGTTGTGATCCCCTTGGGCTGATTTTACAGATCTGGCGTTGATGCGCCAGACCCTTTATTTGAGTTCATCAGCGATTTCTATTTATGATCTTCCTTTTCCCTTTGATTGGCAAGTCATCAATTTCTATTGACCATCCTACATCATAGAGGGATATATCGCATCCCTTGGTTTGGGGAGTATTTTCCTCCCCCAGTTGGGGGAAAATATGACAAAAGCAATCTAATTATTCAACTTACAATAAACATTCCTCGGCTGCTTCCATCGACCGAGGAATGTTACAAAAAACTTATAGGGGTAAAGTAGTTTATATTTCCGCTCTTATAATGAGCCTATCTTTATTTCCTGCTGGTTTTACGCCGGTTGCACTACTGTCCACTTCGGCTGAGAAACGTGGAAGGTAGGAGGATCATTTTTTGTTGACCGGTCAGGATCTCGCTGCAGGTTCTTGGTTCGTCAGAATTATATGGAATTGCATCTTCCCAGCCCGGATCAAGATGATCTGCTTTTTTCGCAGTGCATTCAAAAATATCGAATCTGGCATTGGTCGCCGCTACACAAGCGTCGGATTCATTTTCGGCCATTACAAACAAAGTGACTTTTACACGATAGAGTTTCTTTTCCATTTTCCGTCTCCTTTTGAAATATGGATTTTGGAATTTATTCATGCTAGCTTGTGCGATATCACCCGCGTTTTCGCTTTCTTCACTCGTAAGTTTCCTTGGTGTGTTCTTTTCTGTAGCTTCGCATGCTGGCAAGGTGAAATAGAACAAGCTCCCTTTTCCGGCTTTGCTTTCAACGCCTACTTTTCCCCCTAGCTTCTCAATAATATGGCGGACGATGGATAACCCAAGACCATGCCCTGGCCTGTAATTCTGACTGAACTGGCTGAATGGTGTAAATAATTGGGCTTGTTCCTCTGCCGGGATCCCATAGCCATTATCTAGTGCCCAAAAACTGATCATTCCATCCGGTTGAGGCGTGGCACCTAACCTCACGATAGGGGGCCTTCCGCCATATTTCAAAGCATTACTGACATAATTGGTCCATACTTCTTCAATCCAGGGGGCATATCCGATGGCGGTTGGCCAGGTCTTGGGCGTTAAAAGGGTACCTTGGTGTTCTTTTACCAAGTAGTTAAGTCGCCTGCGGATATTGGCAACGACTTTTGCCATATCCATCGGCTCTGAAAGCACATCCACTTTTCGAACCTCGGAGAGAAGCAATAAGTTATCAACTGTATCGTTCATTTCATAAGCCGTCCCTCGAATTTGCTGCAAATATTCCTTAAGCTCTTCTTTAGTCAAATTCTCTATGTCGATCATTGCATCAGATGTAAGTATGATGACGGCAAGTGGATTTTTAGGTTATGTGCGACAGTATGGGCGTAATCTTCCAGTTCCTTGTTACGAGCTTTGAGGGTGGCAATTTGGCTATGAAGGTGTTCATTGCTCCGTTTGAGTGCACTTATTTCATTGTGACGTGCCATCTCAGACACTTCGGCTGCTTCTATTTTTTCAGGTAAGTTCAACCCCGGTTTCATATAGAAGAGCTCCAATAATAGCTTTCGCTGTTCATTAGTTGTCAACATGGTAAACCCTATAATTATTATCCTCTTCGGCCTTCTGATCCCGCATGCCAACCGGATTCGTATCAGGAGTGGATAGACAACTCACATTATAGGTTTCCGCCTGCCATGATTTCATTTGAAATAATTTGAAATCATTGGGGAACCAGGATCAATTGTTGTGGTAACGAGAAAGGGAGATTAGGGAACTAGCCGGTTGCGGATAGCCATCGCCGCAGCTTCTGTGCGGCTGGAAGCGCCTAATTTGACCAGTATATTGCTGACGTGTGTTTTGATTGTTGAGGGTTTGACTACTAACCTGGCAGCAATCTGGGTATTATTTAACCCCTCCACCATTAAGGTTAAAACTACCCGTTCCCGTTCGGTCAGGTCTCTTCCCGGTAATGGCGACCTGTTGACCGCTTCTACCAGGGATTGGGCCGCAGCCGGTGAAAGAGTGATCTGTCCATTATGGGCCGCTCTAATGGCCTGGGCCAGCTCGTCTGAACTAATATCTTTTATCAAGAATCCAACTGCACCGGCTTGTAATGCGATTTGTACAAGTCGATCATCTTTGTAGCTTGTCAGAATAAGCACTTGGATATTGGGATTTTCCTGGCGAATGATTCTGGTCGCAGTGGTCCCATCTATATCCGGCATTACCATATCGATAAGCACAACATCGGGTTGTAGTTGTCTGCAGAGTTGGATGGCTGTCTCACCATTTGAGGCCTCGCCAACGAGTTCCAGGTCATTATAAAATCGTAGAAAAGTCCTTAATCCCAGGCGGACCATTAAATGGTCATCTACAACCACAACTCTGATGAGTGGAGTAAAATCCCGTGGCGCATCATCGCTTACAATAGTTTTCTTTTCCACCGGATTACCAATCAGACGGGTTGATTTCTGTTGAATGGCCCAATTTCCCTATTCCATCATTCTCCGGCTTCCGTTCTTTTCTCTTTTTCCCGGGAAACTTGGATACCTAATAATACTTGGACTACATGTGGATGGCCATCATTGACCAGAGGGATGCAATTATTTTGGTAGATTTTTCCATCCAGGTTGATCTGAATGATCCCATTGTTCACTCCCTCTGGGTTTCTCACCTGGATCTGATAAGTCGTTTTTTCAAAACGATATCCTATCGAATATTCTTTCCAGTTTCCTGGTATACACGGTTCCAGGATTAGTTGATTTTTCTCCCGGGTAATGCCTAAAATGGCTTCTATACCTAACCGGTACATCCACCCTGCCGAACCGGTATACCCGGTCCATCCACCCATGCCAATGTAAGGAGGTTCGCTGTATACATCCGCAGCGATCTCATATGGTTCTACTTTATACTTTTCCATCTTTTCCGGGGTATCGGCATGATAGATAGGGTTGAGTAAACGGAATAGTTCCTCTGCCCTGTCTCCCTGGCCTAATTTGGCAAATGCCCAGGCGACCCATATGGCTGCGTGGGTGTATTGGCCTCCATTTTCCCTAATTCCTGGGGGATATCCTTTAATGTAACCGGGATCCCGCTTGGTTTTATCAAAAGGCGGATCAAGCAGCAGGATCACCTGGTCGGTTTCCCTGACAAGGTTTTGGAGTACCGATTCCATTGCGGTGGCAGCTCTGCGTGAATTGGCCGCTCCTGACAAAACTCCCCATGATTGGGCAATGGAATCGATCCTGCATTCTCCATCCATTTTTGTACCCAGGCGTGAACCATCGTCGTAATACGCTCTTAAATACCAATCTCCGTCCCATGTGCTGGATTCCAGTGCCCGAGCCAGCCCTTCGGCCTTTCGCTGGTATTGAGAAGAGTTTTCATTCATGAGTCCGCATAAAGCCACAAATCTTTTCAGGGTGGCATATAAGAACCAGCCTAACCAGACGCTTTCGCCTCGACCTTTTGCTCCGACTTGGTTCATGCCATCATTCCAATCCCCCGTGCCCATCAGGGGCAAGTTATGGCTTCCGGCAGTCGTTCCCTTTTCGATTGCCCGGCGGCAATGCTCAAAAAGCGAATAGGCTTCTTTCGTGGATTCATATTGCCCGTATCGTTCATTTTCTCCGGGTTTTAATGGATCTGCCATAAGGAATGGAATTTTTTCATTAAGGATTTCCTTATCACCTGTAAAAGTAATGTATTCCGCGGTGACGTAAGGAAGCCAAAGCAGATCGTCGGATAAACGTGTTCGTACACCTCGTCCGGAAGGTGGATGCCACCAATGCAGCACGTCCCCCGCTTCAAACTGGTGGCTGGCTGTCCTCAAAATATGTTCCCGGGTCAGCTCGGGTTTTGTCTGCAATACTGCCATTACATCTTGAAGCTGATCTCTAAATCCGAAGGCTCCACTGGATTGATAGAGAGCCGTCCGCGCCCATATGCGGCAGCTGATCGTCTGATAAAGTAACCAACGGTTCAATAGCAGGTCCATGCCCGCATCCGGTGTTTGCACCACAATCTGACCCAGGGTTTCATCCCATTGTTGTTGTACCGCCTGCCAGCTCTCTTCGATTTGGCCTTTTTCCTGGAATTTACTGATCAGGGCTAGACTTTCATCTCGATTGGTTCCCTCTCCGAGCAGGAAGAAAATTTCTTCCGTTTGCCCGGGTTCTAGATCGATATGGAGCTGAATGGCTGCGCAAGGATCAAGGCCGGCCTGCACATTGCTCGCTAACCCGATCCGGCAAAGGCCTGCAGGTATAGCCAGAGAACCCATTCTTCCCAGAAACTCAGTCCGATCTGCGGTTAATCCATGCGGTTTCTTATTGGCGGCCAGGAAAGCAACTCGTTCGCCGAATTCAGCGTTGTAAGTATTCTTCGCCAAAAGCGCATGGTGATTGGAATCGAACTCGGAAATGACAAAGGCCTCAGATCCACTCCTGGTCGTTCCTAAAACCCATTCTGCATAATACGTCGCTGTGATTCGGCGGGGCCTGGACCAGACATTCTTCAGACGGATATGGATTATTTTTACAGGGGCTTCCATATCCGCGAAGAGACGCATATATTGGTGCAGCCCATGGCTTTGACTCTCGAATGTTGAAAATCCGGCCCCGTGATGGATGATTGTGGATGATTCAGCGCCGGCAGGCAATGGTGTCGGTGACCAGATCAAGCCGGTCTCTTCATCTCTCAGGTATAGAACCTCTCCCGGCTGGTCTAACAATGGATCGTTCTTCCAGGGTGTGAGGCGGTTTTCTCCACTATTAAGGGCCCAGGTGTACCCTGATCCGGATTCCGAAACCAGGAAGCCGAAATCCGGATTGGCGATCACATTCACCCATGGGTGAGGCGTATTCTGCCCCGGTTTCAAGAATATGATGTATTCCTTTCCATCCGGACTAAAACCGCCCGTACCATTATCAAATATCAGGCCGGTTGGGCGTTCCAAAGAGGTCGTCTCTTCTGGGTCGTTGGCAGGTGAAATGGCAGATGTGAATGCCGGCAGCCTGGTTGGTGCAATTGACAGATTTTTGACTTGTTCGCTCAACGAGCCTTTTTGAGGATCCAGAATGACCCCCGCAACGGTTTCCAGGAGGATCCGGTCTGCTTCCGGCACCTGGTCGGTTCGTAAAAGGAATATACCTTCGCGATGGTTCAACCAAATATCCGCTTTTAGTCGATCTATCTGCCGTAAGATCTCATTGTGTAGATCCATCGTATAACCGGTATCCTGATCGTTCAAGATCACCAGGTTAACTTTGACCTTTCGGTTTTTCCAGTACATGAAAGCTTGCAAAGCATCTAAGAGCAGTGGATTTTCACCATCCGCTAAATGGACTAATAAGATTGGAAAATCCCCGGAAATACCATATGCCCATAAGCCCGATTGACCTTTTACGTTCTTTTCCAATACCTGTGGATTTGCGCGCAGTGCCCCGCTGGTATAGAGCATGGCCGATAATACCTGTTGTATGCTAGCCAACTCCGAAGCGGCCGTCCCCATATCCGCCAACTCCTCTTCACTTCGGATGCGCGCTTCCTCGAATTCTCGATTGATGATTGAGTGGGATTGGTAGCGAGTAATTCGTTCGATAATCTCAGCGCGCGTGCTTCCGGCTAATGTCAAAAAAGCCACCTGGCCGCGAGTATGCGGCTTCAGATTTATTTCTTGCGCCAGGGACATGATCGGGTCGAGTGTGGCTCCTACTGTCCCGGTGAGATGACTTTCGGTTCCTTCCAACACGATCGGTGAGCGGTAAGTATGACCACGGCCAATGAACTTTGTCCGATCGGTTTCATATTCCCTGCTTAGGGTATGACCCTCTTCCAGGACTAACGCATGCGCCAGGTAGATTGGTTTTTCATCTGGAGAACGTGGTCGCCGGTAAAAAAGCAAGGCATTCTCTTTTTCAAGATATTCACTCTCAATAAAGAGTTTATTAAAAGCCTGGTGGCGTAGGTCCACATCTTGTTGTGCCAGCACGACTTCACTATAACTAATTAATTTCAGGCGGCGGGGATGATCGCTATCATTATGGATCGTGACCCGCCGGATTTCGATATCTTCCTTTCCAACTGTTATTTCAGTGTGGAGCGAAATGCCATTATCCCGTCGTTGGAATTCAACCTTATGCGGATAGAATTGGGCTTCTTGGTTCTCGGGAGATGTTCCCATCGGCTGGCAGGTAGCCGACCATGAAGTACCATCCTCCCGGTCCTGGATGTAGATCCATGAGCCCCAATCGTCCAGCGTGGTATCAGATCTCCAGCGTGTCAGAACGAAATCACCCCATTGACTGTATCCGCTGCCTCCATTCGTGATCATGAGGCTGTAGCCACCATTGCTGAAGTACTGAACTTGCGGTACCGGGCTGTCGACCGGTACCCGCCATGGAATAGCTGCGGCAAGGCGTGAAGAAATCCTGATTCCTGAAGGTGACTCCGGATGAGGATATTCGATATGAGGATTCTCAGGAATTTTCTCTTGAAGTAGCAGTTCTATGCTTTTGATGCGTTCTTCAGTATGAAAACGGCGAACTATTAGGTCATCTGCGAGGTAATTGCAGATTGCCAACAAGATCATCCCTTGATGGTGGGACATATAGGATTGAACGATGGCATAATCTTGGTGAGAGGGTATCCTTCCCGGAGTAAAATCAAGTGCCTCGTAGAATCCGAAACGCCCCATCATGTGCAACTCTTCAAGGCGGGAAAGATTTTCGATAACCGCGTGGGGTTGTAAGGATAATCCCATCATGGATGCGTATGGTGCGACAACGGCGTCATCCGGTAGATCGCGTTTATAACCCAGGTCCGGAACACCAAAGGCACGGTATTGATAATTCATCGCCGCATCGAAAGAGTAGAAGCCCGATTCTGAAATACCCCAGGGCATGTGTTTCTGCCTGCCATAACTGATATGTGCGGAAATTGCTGTCTGGCAGCTGTCGGAAATGAATGTGCCTGGGTAATTTCGGCAGAACAGGGTTGGCATCAGGTATTCAAACATGGTGCCGCTCCACGAAAGCAGGACGTCTTTTCCGTTGACCTTCGTGACTGGCCTCGCCAGGTAGAGCCAGTGGCGTTGATTAACGTCGCCTTTAGCAATGGCGATTAGGCTGGCCACCCTTGCCTCGGAGGCCAGCAGGTCATAATAACTTGTGTCCCATCTTTCGGTCGCGGCATTGTAACCAATATGGAACACTTGCCGTTGTGGATCGAAGAGAAATCTAAAATCCATTCCATAGGTCATTTTATCGGCCTGGCTGGCCAGATCATTGAATCCAATCGTCAGCGTTTCAACTCTGAATCGGGCTGAAACCAGATCATTGGATAGTCTTCTACACCAATCTCGAGCCTCCATCAACAACTTTTGGGGACCCTGGTTTTCTTTCAACTGTCCTTGCAAGATGTGGAGAGAATCATGGATTCGTCCATATATCGAAGAGGCTTGTTCCATGGAAGGAATCCCCTCAGGAATGCTCTTCAGGAAGGTTTGCCAGGCCTTCCGAGTGGTTTCAGTTCCGGATCCAAATAAACGAGGTGGATGATCGACTCCTTCCAAACCAGGGGACTAATAATTTAATATTTCTCTGCATACTGATCAATTGCTGGTGGAACGCGTCCAGATAGAGTTGAAGATCGCTAAGGGTTTCCTGGTCCAGTTCGGAAGATGTGTTGGTCAGAAGATCGATTAAATGCTGCGAAATTCGGAACCATCCCTCACTCGAAAGCCAGATAAGTGTCCCTGTCCAGGCCCACGGCTTGGCTTGTACGGAAATGATCCGTTGGCAAATATCATCCAATTCAACTTCAAAAGTTTCAAAGGCGGAGATGGGTTTGCCCCCTTCTAATTCTATTAATATCTCATTGAGGATACCAAGGATATCCAATAATCCTTGCCATTGGGTTTCTCCCACAAGAGGATCGTTCTTCAAAGCAAGGCACCCTTGTTTCAAGGCGATCAAGCATGCGGCCAGGTTTCCACTGTCGACAGTGGAAATATATCGCGGTGGAAGAGGTGCGAGCGTCCGGGTATCGTACCAATTCAGTAAATGCCCCCGGTAATGTTCCAGCTTTTCCATGTTTTCAAAAGTATTCCGCAACCGCACCGCCAGTTCGAACAAGCCAACATATCCCAGATCATAGGCCGAGAGACAGGATAATAGGAAGAGACCGATATTGGTAGGAGTGGTATAGTGGCCGACGGTAGCTCCGGGTTTTTCTTGAAAATGATCTGGTGGTAGCCAGTGGTCCTCCGGTCCGGTGAATTTATTAAAGTATGCCCAGGTCCGCCGTGCTATCCGCCTGATTTTTTCTTTTTGCTATTTCAGGGAGAGGTGCAGGGCTAAGGACGATTGGTTGGCTGATCCAATAAGCGATTTGAGGCGAAAGGATCCAGACGATCAATAAGAGGAGCCGCCACAGGGAATGCCCCATCGGTTGAAAAAATATACAAAAATTCCTAAAAATGTATTGAATACGAGGGAAAGCGCCATCTCCACCCAGGTTTGAATTGGGTGTTCTTGAACGAGATCGCAAAATGGGCGGCGGTGGTCCATTGAAGTAAATGTTTGTGGGTGATGAAACGGCGGATGAGGGTGATACCGATGGCATCCAACGCCAGGAAGGTCTCGAAGGGAAGGAATATGATAGCCAGTCCCCACCTCAAGACTGGAAAACGAATGGCTTCGAACAAGTCATGGAAGGAAATGGACCGAATATTTTCGACCGGCATTGGTGATGGTACTGGCAGCGATGGTGACAGCCGGGGCTGCAAGAAGCACGATTGTCCAAAATAATGGCGACTCCTGGTAGGAAAAACCAGGCGCAAATAAAGAAAGTAAGGATGATCGGAGCCAGAAAACTCCTGCGCAGGTTATCAAAAATCTTCCACCGATCTATAGTGGATAAACGATTGTAGGCCTTACCTCTTTGAGTGGGGACTTTCGGAAATAACCAGGGCAGCAATTGCCAATCACCCCGGATCCACCGGCGTAAATCGGCGGGCATGGACCAAGATATCGGGCCGGAAAATCCTCATAAAGGATAATGTCCGTTACCAGGGCTGCACGTCCATAGAGTCCTTCAAACAGGTCATGGCTGAGTAATGTGTTTTCTTGGACTTGCCCGGCCAGACTTTTTTCGAAAGCCCTTACATCATAAATTCCTTTCCCAACATATATGCCTTCACCAAAAAGATCCTGATATACATCGGATACTGCCAGAGTATAGAGGTCAATGCCTGTATTCCCTGAATAAATTTGCGCGAAGAGCGATCTGTTTGAGCTGGTGGGTTTGATCTCCACTCTCGGCTGTAAAACCGTATATCCTGCGATGACCGATTGTCCATCTTCAGAAAAAATCGCCTGGTTCAATGGATGGGCGAATGTGGCTACTAACCGGCGTGGCACTTCCTTGAGGTAAGGAAGTATCGGCATCCAAAGTGATAACATATTTGATCTGCGGAAGAATGCTGAGATCCCCTACCTGGGTATGAAAAGGAGGTATCTTCATGGTTCATCAGTAAACGATTGAATTCATTTAGCTTTCCTCGTTTACGCTCCCAACCCATCCAGACCCCTTCCGCAGGATTCCATTCACGCTTACGGTGGAACAAATAAAAAGGCGCGCTCTTCTCATATTTATGGTTGAGCTGCTCCACACCAATTTTCGCCTTTTCAATTAATTGTTCATCCTCCGGCATGAGCGCTTGCTTCGCATCCGGAAGGTCCGTCAGAAGAGCAAACGTCAACAGAGGATCGGGGTTACTAAGGTAATGTAGTTCTAATTCTTCTAGAAGTGCTTCCAATTCGACTATATTTCCCAACAGGGAAGGTACAACCACCATGGTGCGGAAACCGGTTGGTATTCCCTCCGAAAAATCCATCCGTGGCAATGTTCTCGGGGGAAATGTATGCGTGATAATCCAATTCACAAGGTTGGTCGCTGCTTCTAGTGCTATTCCAAAGCCTAACAACCCGGTGAGCAAGAATTGGAGAATGGATCCACCCGTCAGGTGAGTATAGTAAAGTAATCCCGCGGTGATCAGGAGGCTGATGCCGCCGATGCTTCCCAGGTACATGGCCGTGGGATGAGATAGCCCCCACCGCTTAAACCGGTCTCTTGCGATCAGGAAGATAATTGACTTCCTTTTCGAGAATTGCTCTGCCTTCATCGATCAGATAAAACCCCACGTGGGATTTCCGCATGAAATCCTTGGCTGTCGCCGGCGTCTGTGTCCGCTGGGCGAAATCAATTGCAAATTGAGCCACATCCTCTTCGTTGCAGGATGAATGTCTGGCTATCTCCTCGACTACACTGCGGTATTTGTCACGGGTCTCAAAATCCATATCCGCAAAAATTCCCGCCGGATCTTTCAAGAGGATTTGTTCCACCTGGCTCGTATCTTCAAAGAAAGATTTCCAATCCGCCGTGGAGAGAAGTCGCATGCTGATAAAGCAATTGGCGACTATGGCCTCGTTGATGATCGCGGCCGGTTCAGGGAGGATCGGTTGAACCTGAAGAATATCCGCTGGATTTTTCCCGGTTACTTTAGCCACGGAATTGGCGAGATTCTCCAGGATACTGATGCGAAGCATTGTAGGTAGTGCCCACAACTCGCCTATCATCAGCGGGGTGACATGTTGGTATTCCTGTACAAATTTAGTTAAAAGCGTCAGGTCCAACTGTCCTTCTTTGTATCTGGTGAGTTCCCATGCCAGTGCAAAGACTCGTGGATAATCCTTTAGAGATGTTGTATTTAATTTCGGTAATTGATCAAAATAACTCTTGGGAAGATCTTCCTCGATTTGGTGGAATGTTTGTTCAACGATATAGAAATTATCCAACATCCATTCGCCGGCCCTGGAAAATGCTAAATCCCTGGCCGATGTAGCTCGGAAATATTGATACGCGTCCGCCAATACCTGTTTCCAGACGGGTAAATGTTTAGAGAGAAGGACTCTCTTTGTTGAACTCTTTTCTTCTAACTGGATATGGCTCTTTGCCAGTTCTTGAGCAAGTTGTTCAAACGATCTCTCTTCATCCGGCCTGGTTTGTTTGAGTTCGTTTTGAGCTGTTAATTGCATAGATTACTGCTCGGTCAATTTTCTGGGGATCATGTCTGTCATTGCCGCTTCATCCTTGACAGGCAGATCTTGTACTATCAATAAAGGCGCTTTGCTATAGAGAATAAAATTATTAACCATACTGCCATAGGGCCATTGACTATTCCCGGAATAACCGTGTGCGCTTAGCGCAACCAGGTTGATCTGTTCTTGGTCTGACAATTGGTGCAGGGCCATTGCCGGGTTATCACTGGTAAGCAAGTGAGTTTGTACATCTATTCCGTCCAGAGGCGAGTGTTGGCGAACATGATCGAGATATTTGTTGGCTTCATCCCGGTTGCGAGCCACAAGTTTGTCTGATAATTCCTGGTCTTCCCGTTCTAATGGCAATTGCCGGGCCATTTCAGGCGTTTTGACAACATGGGCTATATGGATTTGGGATTGGTGGTTTCTCGCAAAAAGGGCGACCATCGGCAAGACATTTTCAGCCCTTCGCTGATCCATCTAACGGGACCAAAATACGGGAATAAAGCTGGGTGCTCTCTTCGCTGCATGGAGCCTCCGGAGCTCGAATGATCAGCACTGAAGTTGGAGCGCTGAAGATGATTTTTTGGGTGGCGCTGCTGATTCCCCATCGGCTGTATCCGCTGCGACCATGGCTGCTTAGGATGATAAGTTTGGATTTCTGGTTTTGAGCATATTCTGTGATTGAATTTGCAACTGTGCCTTCGATCACTGCTGTCTCAACCCGCAAGCCATTTTTTTGCAACCGGGAAGCCATTTTTTCGAGATATAGTTTTGCACCGGTCTTATTGATTTGCCAGTTGACCAAATCGAATAATTGTGTGGTTTCAGCTAATTGACTTCTATCCAAAACTCGCACCAGGTTGACCCTGGCGTCAAAAGCCTGCGCGATCGTGCTTGTGTGAGGCAATACGCATTCCGCCAGGGACGAACCATCTAAAGGGACTAGTATGGGATCGAACATAAGCCCTTCCTCCTTAGTCGTGGATTTACAATGTAAAATTTCTGAGTATAAATTAATGGGAGAAGAAGCTATTACCAATCAAGGAACAAGGCCTTATGGGTATCTACAATGAGAAGCCCATATATTCATGATAGTCACCTTCGTAATTCACATAATTATACTCTAATATATATTAATATGAGCCGGTTCCATAAGAACCGGCTCATGTTTCTCTTAACTTCAATTTATTTTATATTTTCGGCTATCTGTGCCCGGGAGAATTTAAACCTTGAGCCCGGAGATTTATGTCCGGTCAGGTAAGAGTTTTCCTGGACTGTCCCTGTATTCCAATATTTTCAAATTCCCGCGTTGCTCAAGATATTCAATAATTCCGTCAGCATCACCGTAAGGTCTGGATGCGTAGCTTCAATATGCGCGATGGTTTCTTCCAGACGGGAGGTCGTCTCTTCATGCATGAATTTTGGATCGGCCTCCTCTCTTTGAAGCAGCGCTTGAATATCTTTTCGTGTATTCTCGAGAAGGGTTCTCCCTTCCTCATCTATATTATTTGTATTATTGATTTCTTCTTGAAGCTGTTCGAGGAGATCACGCAGCTTTTTATCATCCATGGATACCTACCTCATCTGAATTCCAGGGCACCGTGCCCGGTTGCTCATGCCAGGATTCTCTATTGAACATAGATGGTAAAAATTATAACATTCATATGGCCAATCGTCATCCCGGCCGGTTGTTTCGATTATCGCAATATTGGAGTGCGGGCTCCGCGTAGCGCCCTGTGGGCATGCCCCTGGAGTGTCACTTGCACCGCACTGCGCCGAACGCAGTGGGTGCAGTGCAGGTGAGCGGAAGGGGTTAGCCCGCTCTGGCGAGAAGCCAGGAATTTCGATCCTCCGCCAAGGGTTGAATAATTCAACTTTACAATGGCATTTCAATAATGTCAGTTGGCCAGGATTTTTCTTTTGAACCGGGCTATTTCATTGAGATGAACATAATTATGCCGGGTAGGGGGCATTAACAGAAGGCCGGCAATCGTCTTTTTACCCCAATAATCTATCAGCCACCGTGTCGATTCCACTACGGTTCCTTCTGCCATAATATTTTCCAAACAGGTTGGATTCATTTTCTGTTTGAATTCCACCGGTTTTAATATTTTGACGATTTCCCGGGTTCTCCGTCCAACTGAAACGCGGTAAGCCTTTAATGCCTCAACATTAATACTTGCACTTAATATCCTGATCTCGGAGCTGTCCATTGCATTACCCGTCTCGCAGGAATTGAAATTAAGTGAAGTTCTCCAATTTTCTTCCCAAAAGACCTGTGGTTTCCCGCCGACTAATGTGTTCATGGTCACGTCTTCAATTCGAGCCAGGTGCCATAGCACCCAGGCAACCGAATGGTCCTCATTATCTGGGATCTTTCGAAAATCAGCTTCTTCCAGGCCTTGGAGGACCTCGTCTTCAAACGACCAGAGCCCGCCCCCGGCCATCTGCGCTGAATGAACCATGGCATGGTGGTCTAGGAACAGTGCAACGACTTTTGAAGGGTCCTCCATTCGTCCGAGAGCTTTTTGAAGTTGCTGTTGTTGGTCATTCCATTGTCGGCGGTTGGGATCCATAATTCTTCCTTATTAAAAAATCTCCAATTCTATAAAGGATTCCCTTCAATCCTTTACCAATGATTTCTTGCTGCGTGTTTCTTGAAGTTCATTCGTAGGGATTCGCCGGTTGAGCAAATCGAGGGAAATTTCGATGACTTCCCGAGCTTCGTCTGGCGTGGTCGTTCCGACGGTCACCATATCCCGGTCGCGAATGGTATTCCAGGCGAATGCCAGGCCTACGATGGGAAGGAGCCGTCCGGCGGCAAGTGGTTTGATGGTCATAACGGGCTTTTTTGCTTCATGGATCACTCGCATAACCCAGTCTGCCTCCACCTGCATCAAAAAGCCGGCTGCATTGTATATTTGGATATATGTCTCGATATCCGCATTCATTTTATCGGCATAGACTACAGCTTCTGGCATATGTGTTGAGAGACCCGGGATCATGCCTCTTTCCCGGATCATGCGGGTATATATTCCCAGGTCGCGGATAACGCCCGCCCTGCGGTCGATCAAGGCATCTGTCACCGACTGGTGCGGCATGCAAAATGTCGCTCCGAGCGCTGCGCATTCATCCAAAGCACATTCGGGAGTATTGGCTGGCAGTGGTTGCGGGGAAAGATCGAATGCAGGGGTATAGATCCGTATAACTCTTTGACCAGTGCGCTGCTCTGCTTCCTTGATGGAGTCGTCCAAATGAGGCCGAAAGGGGCCCCATGACCGCATCGATACCCTCGTTCAGAAAGACTTTCAACATCGCCACGATCCTCTCGCGGCTTTGATATTCTTTTATGAAATTGTCTTTCGCCAGGCTTGTATGCGACCAACCCAGGAACCAATTGGTACCCACGATCAGGCGAGGCAAGCTGACGCCTCCAACAAGGGTCCGGGGAAAGCTGTTCTGATCTATCATAGGTAAATTCTCCTGGATGTCCAATTTTTCATGAAATTATCCATAGGGTTTAGACTGCCATGAACCAGCCGGCGAAAAAACTTGTCAGGTTCATAAAGAGGCTGAGAAGGAAAGCTTGCCTGCTATTCAACTGATTTTCCCTGATAAAGAATAAGAAAAGGAACTCGATTAATGTGATTAATATTTCCATCGAAAACAAGGTTATCAAATAGTGGAAAGGAAAAGCTCGCAAGGCAGCCCATAAAAATGATTGTGTCAGTAAATTCGCAAAGAACCCGCTCAATAAAAGGGGAATAAGCGGTTTCCTCTTCCACTGCGCATACCCAATAATGATGCTGCTTTCTATAAGGATTGTAATCGAAAGGGTCTTGATCATTTCTTTCGGGAACGGCGTACCAGCAAGACGATTACAACAATAAGAATAATAATGCCGATCAGGCAAATCCCGCATATCAAAACGTAAGTGAGTGGTGAAAAGAGTCCCAACTTGATTTTTGATTTGACGACCAGGTCTGTTTGCTGGATGGTCACTTCATAAGAGGATTGAAATTCCGCCGTCGTAAACACATTGCTCTTGCGGGTGACTCCATCAGAGAATAAAATCTCAATTTGGTGATACGTGCTGAACCCATATGCCAGGGCAGAGCAGCTCTTTGCATCACAGCTGAATCCTTGGGGTCCGAGATGCTTGAGCGGGGTTGCATCCTGGCACTCGGATTGATTGCATTCAAATAGGGTCCCCGAAGTGACGCTGACGTCCTGCATTCCCGCTCCTTGGACGAATTGGAATTCCATGCTGGGCTTGGGACCGGTGTCGGCCAAAGCAGATTGGATAGGTATGGCCACAACCGCGAAAAGGAGAACGATCCATGCTATTTTCCCGAATTTGATCATGCTCTTTTCCTTTCTGGTGATTAAAAATACTATATACGACTTTCCAATCTTTGGCAATACCGCTTCAAAAAAGTGAGAAAATTTCGCCTAAAACTGCGTTTTTCCCCACTTTCTAAGGCCGATTCCAGAGGAACAATTCTGAATAATGCGCATAGACCTCCACCACCTGTGGCATTTTTACGCCAACAGCGCATCAAAATCCCATATCTGGGGGGTCGCATAGCTTTTGTTCCTCGTTGTTTGGGTCCAACGATCCCTCGGAAACCGCGTTTCTCTCTACGGGAGTTTTCTTGTATTCCTTGTGTATTTCAAGGACTGTTTGGGTACAATGATCTCTCGGGAACCGCAAAGACGCTATTCTATCTTCTCTACGCCATCTTCCCAGGCCTTAACGGTGGAAAGATGAGTTCCTTTCCTGATCCCAGCAGAGTTCCTCTTATTTCCTCTTGGGCATCCTGCGGTTAATTCAAAAATATGATATAAATTCCAAATTATGAACCCGAGTAACCCCGAATCATTGCCGCCATTCAGGATTTTAATGATGCCCGTCGTAAAGCCTCTCTCCAGGAAATCCACGCCCGACTCAGTGGAAGATCGAATGAACTTCTTTCTTATGAGGCAGTGGCAGAGAAATTAAAGCTGAATATCCGGACGGACCGAGGCGAACACGAGATTCCTGTCAAGGCGATTGTCGGTAGTGTGGGGCGCTACACCGAGTTCAACCGTGATTTTCTCCCCCTCAAGAATGAAGATAAAGAACGCTGGGCCCGCGTAAAAGCGGCTGTGGATGACCCTATCGGTCTTGGTATGCCTCCCATCGATGTGTATAAGGTCGGTGAGGTATATTTCGTTCTTGATGGTAACCATCGGGTGTCCGTTGCTCGCCAGGAGGGTTTTGAATTCATCGAAGCCCATATCATCGAAGTACTTACCGATGTACAAATGACAAGTGATATTCAACCCGATGATTTGATCATCAAATCTGAATATGCCGAATTCCTGCAGCAGACTGGCCTTGCCTTAATGCGCCCGGGTGTGGACCTGAGCGTTTCTGTACCTGGGCAATATGAGAAATTATTGGAACAGATTCAGATTCATCGTTATTACATGGGCATTGATCTGCAGAGGGATATTACCTATCGTGAAGCCGTTGAGGATTGGTATGATCATGTCTATATGACGGCCGTGGAACCAACCCGTGAACGAGGTTTGTGTAGATGGTTCCCCGGTCGAACAGAAACCGACCTATACCTGTGGGTTTCCGAATATCGAGTGGAGCTCGAAAATGAGTTGGGTTGGTCAATTCGTCCCGAAGCTGCCGTGGCGGAACTGGCTACAAAAGAAAATTCTGCCGGTGACTTATCCGATACTGGCAGTTGGCGGACCTCCAAAATGTTTGACCGTTATATAGATCGCCTATTTGGTGAGATAATGGTTCCCATTACGGGGACAGCCGAAAGCTGGATGGCGCTCGAGCAAGCCATACTTGTGGCAAAAAGAGAGAATGCCAAGTTGCATGGGCTTCATATCATCCCTCCAAAAATCAAGCTCACTGCTGATTCTCCTGAAGCGATGGAAATTCGAGATCGCTTTCATCAACGCTGCCAGGAAGCAAATTTGGAGGCGACCCTGGCAGTCGAGAAGGGGAATGTAGCTCAGCGGGTATGTCAGAGGGCCCTGTTAACAGATCTGGTCATATTGAATGTGGCTCATCCTCCTTCCGCGGGTTTCCAGGGTCTGCATTCTGGGTTGCGGACGATCATCTGGCGGTGTGCCCGGCCCATCTTGACCGTTTCAGGAAGTCTCTGTTCGATGGAAAAGGCCCTCCTCGCCTTTGATGGCAGTGCCAAATCCAAGGAAGCTCTCTTCGTCGCAACTTATTTGGCCGAAAAATGGCACACGCAAATAACAGTCGCCACAATTGGATCCGATGCGACTGCCCAGGAATATGCTCGGGCTTACCTGGAATTGCATGAGATCCAGGCGGATTTTTTGATCAGAAAGGGTTCTTTTAAGGAATTTCTTGAAATTATGCACGAACGCGCGATCGACCTGGCTATCATGGGAAGTTACAGTGGTAATGCCCTTAAGGAAGTCTTTTTTGGTAGTGCAGTCAATTACATGCTTCGCAATAGTTGTTGTCCTTTGTTGATATGTAGATAATAAATATCCGTTTGAGTTTTTCTCAGGCTCCAGGAACCATATACGCTCATGCCCAAAATAAAACGCTGGCAAGTTGCCCCTCTGATCACTCCACAAGCTGCTGAATCCCTGGCTGCCTTTCCTCCGATTCTTCGACAATTGCTTTTCAACCGAGGTTATGCCACAGACGCTGACGCTCGTGTTTTTCTGAAGGGGCAGACCAGCTTCGGATTGGATCCGTTTCAAATGACTGGGATGGAACCGGCCGTCGCTCGCATCCGGCAGGCCATTCAGGATAATCAACCCATTGCAGTGTTTGGTGATTACGATGTGGATGGCGTAACAGCTACGGCTTTACTCGTCCAGACTCTTCGATATCTTGGCGGCACGGCTGAACCAAAGATCCCAAATCGATTTGAGGAAGGTTATGGTTTAAACCAGGATGCCCTTTCATCGTTGAAGGACAATGGAGTCGGCCTTGTTATCAGCGTGGATTGTGGAATTCGTTCCCCCGCTGAAGCCATCCACGCCAGGAGTATTGGTCTTGATCTGATTATTTCCGATCATCACCAACCCGCTGAAGGAGAATTACCTTGCGCCCTCGCAGTGATCAATCCCAAGCAGGAGAATGACCGTTATCCCGATAAAGATTTGGCGGGCGTAGGGGTCGCTTACAAAATCGCCCAGGCGCTCATGGTGGATGAGCAGTGGGTAATGGGTAGATTGGCTGGTCGCACTATGCCCCTTCCCCCCGACGAATTCCTGGATAATTTATTGGATTTGGTCGCATTGGGGACTGTCGCAGATTTAGCCCCTCTGGTCGGTGAAAATCGTTTCCTGGTGCGGAAGGGCTTGCAGAAGATCCGTGCAACCACCCGCCAGGGATTATTTTCTCTGGCGAATGTGGCTGATTTGGTCATCGCCCGTACTACAGCAACGAATATTGGCTTTGTCCTCGGGCCGCGGTCTGAATGCTGCTGGACGATTGGAATCCGCACTGGCAGCTTTTGAGTTGCTAACTACAAATGATATCTTTCGTGCGGGCGAACTGGCGCAACAGTTGAATCTTCAAAACCGTCAAAGGCAGGAGATCACTCGCAAGATCCAGGAGGAAGCCGAAACCATTGCATTGGCTGCGGATCCAAAATGTGATCTTCTATTTGCGGTCCATCCTGACTTTAACTCGGGCGTGGTCGGATTGGCTGCCGCGCGTCTGGTTGAGACCTATTACCGCCCGGCTATTGTGGGGCAGGTGTCCGATGGGACTACTCGTTGTTCCTGCCGTTCCATCCCTGAGTTCCATATAACCCAAGCGCTCGATCAATGTAAGGATTTATTGGTTCGTCATGGCGGTCACGCCGCTGCAGCCGGTTTTACAGTGCTCAATGAGAACCTTCCTTTGCTTGAGGCGAGATTAAGATCCATTGTAGAAAAGCAGTTGGGTGGCCTGGATCTTCGCCAGACCTTAACCGCAGATGTGGAGGTTCCCTTCTCGGATTTAAAGCCAGAATTGCTAAAACATTTGGATTACTTTCAGCCAACCGGGTACGGCAATCCGGAGGCTGTTTTCATAAGCCGAAATGCTCGCATAACAAATTCTCGTACGGTTGGCGCAGAAGGAAGGCATTTAAAACTGGCGCTTTCGGACGGGAATATTACCTATGATGCAATTGGATTCCGTTTGGGGTTTCTAAAACCCGATCTTCCTCAGCGGGTGGATCTTGTTTATACGTTCGAATCCAATGAATTCAATGGACGGACAACTCTTGCAGCTAAATCTGAAAGATGTCCGGCCTGCGGGATATATCGAACTATAGAATTGTAAAAGGATTAGGAAAGGGGAAATATAGTAGAGCAGAAGTCTTTTGGCATTGGATGTTTCAAGATCAATCCACAAATCTGTATTTGACTAGTGCCCAGATGGCGGAAAAGGCATCTGTTATTTTAATTTTTTTGCCTTCCGAATAATCCCGTGGATTAAAAGAAATCGGAACCTCATATATGTGAGCGCGTTTTTTGAGGATTTTTGCCGTAAATTCCGGTTCAAAATCGAACCGGTTGGCCCTTAATTCTATTCCATCCATGACCTCGTGACGGAAAACTTTATAACCTGTTTCCATATCGCTCAGAATGGTATTGTATAGGATATTAGTGGAAAAGGTTAGCAGATAATTGGCGATCATGTGCCAGAACATCACTACCCGTCGGGGTCCGCCCAGGAAACGAGACCCATACACTACCTCGGCAATACCCTCTTCGATCGGCTTCAGTAATGCAGGGTAATCTCGCGGGTCATATTCAAGGTCGGCATCTTGTATGAGGATGACATCTCCGCAGGCGGCCTTTATTCCGGTCCGAACAGCCGCTCCTTTACCTTCATTTTTCGCGTGCAGGATCACCCGAATTCCCTGCTGATCGCCAAAGCGATCGAGCAAGGTACGTGTCCCATCCGTTGAGCCATCATCCACAAGAATGATTTCATAAACGAGGCCGGTGGCTTGGATGCGTTCAATGATCGTTGTTAAGGTTTTGACTTCATTATAAATAGGTACGATGACAGAAAGATTCATGCGTCGATTATAAACGAAATGAAAGTCTGAAAAAAAACCCCGTGCTATAATTTAATTGAATCTATTATCGGGAGGTTGTCATGACCAGTATTTCGAGAACCGAGGCGGTTGCCCAAACCGTTCAATTTGTCCCTCCACCGATCTCAAAATTGGAGGATACCGGACTTTCAATGCTCTTTTTACAGGATCTGGCATTGAAGATCTTTTACTACCAGGGCTATCTATCTGGTTTCAAAGTCGCCGAGGAGATTGCGCTTCCTTTCGCCGGGATTGTGGATCAAATCCTTGAAGGCCTCAAACGCGAAAAACTTGTCGAAGTCAAATCCTCCCAGATGGGATTAGGCGAAGGATCCTACCTCTACGCGATTACAGGTGCAGGGATCCTGCGTGCACGTGAGGCAATGGAGCGTAGCCAGTACGCCGGTCCTGCGCCGGTACAGATCGAAATCTATAACGAGTCCATCCGCAGGCAGAGCCGAGGCCGCGTGGCTATCACCAGCCGGACCATGCGTCAGATCCTTTCTCATATGGTCCTCTCTGAAGACACATTCCAAAGATTAGGACCGGCACTCAATTCAGGTACTTCCATATTCTTATACGGTCCTCCCGGCAATGGGAAGACCAGTGTGGCAAAGGCGTTTGGCAACCTGGTCCTCAGCCAGGGGATGTATATCCCTTACGCCCTTTATCTGGATGGGCAGATCGTCAAGCTGTATGATTCGGTCAACCACCAGTTGGCCCCTCAAAATGAAACCGTTGCAGGTAGTACGGGGAACTTACGCCCCGGTGGACGCCGTGATCCTCGTTGGGTGAAAATCCGCCGCCCATTTATCATGGTGGGAGGTGAGTTGACTCTGGAAGGTCTCGACCTTGTTTTCGATGATACCCATAAATATTATGAAGCTCCCTTCCAGGTGAAAGCTAATGGTGGGATTTTACTGATAGACGATTTTGGCAGACAACAGGTCCGGCCTCGCGACTTACTGAATCGGTGGATCGTCCCGCTTGAAAACCGCGTCGACTACCTCACTTTACATACGGGTCGAAAGGTTGAGATCCCGTTTGATGTCTTGGTTGTGTTTTCCACCAACCTGCCTCCTCGTGATTTGGTCGATGAAGCGTTCTTACGGCGCCTTCGCCATAAGATAGAGATTGGTGACCCTTCTTATGAAGATTACCGCGAGATCTTTAAGCGGGTTTCCCAGCAGAAGGGGATCCCCTATGATGATCGTGGGTTGGCATATTTGCTTCAGGAATATTACATTAAACGGAATCGAAAGCCCCGTGCCTCTCATCCTCGTGATATTTGTGATCAGATCCTGGATATCGCCCGCTATCAGGCTACTGAGCCAGTCATGAGCAAAGAGATGATTGATAGAGCTTCCCACGCCTATTTCGTAGATATTTAATAATGTGGAATGATCTATCCCGCCCGGCCATTATTGCTCATAGGGGTGACAGGGCCTTTGCACCAGAGAACACTCTCGCTTCCTTCAGACAGGCTGCCGAAAAAGGCGCGGACGCTATTGAGTTTGATGTTAAGTTGACCTCCGATGGAAAGGTCGTCGTACTTCATGACCAGACAGTCGATCGGACGACCAACGGTCGAGGCGATATTTCCCGGCTCTCTTTGGCAGCGGTAAGAGAACTCGATGCAAGCGTAACATTCCCAGGCAGCTTCCTCGGGGAAAAAATTCCTACTCTGGCAGAGGTTTTTGAGACTGTTGGCCAAAAGCTATATTTGAATGTTGAATTGACCAATTACTCCACCCCCGGCGATACACTTGTCCCGAAAGTCGTGGAATTGGTGAAGAAACATGGACTGCAGGAACGCGTCCTCTTTTCTTCCTTTTTGGCCCGCAATCTACAGAAAGCCGCAAAACTTCTCCCCGAAGTTCCCAGGGGACTTCTGACACTGTCCGGCTTGTTGGGTTGGTGGGGCCGCAATTTTGGATGGCGTGGCGATTATTATGCCTTACATCCTTTCCTTATTGATGTCAGGGCTGGCCTGGTGGACCGTGTTCACGCTGCTGGAAAGCGGGTCAATGTGTGGACTGTCAATAGTGAAGTTGACCTGAAGAACCTGATTGGAATGGGTGTTGATGGTATCATTACAGATGACCCGGCGCTGGCTTTGCGGTTGCTGGGAAGGTCTGTCTGATTAATATTTGTGAATAGTCATGTTAAAAAGGCATATTTCTCTTTTATTGTTAATAACAGTAATTCTTTCGATTAGTCCATCGGTATTTGTGCGCGCCGAGAATGCTCGCCAACAGGACCCGATTGTTCTAAGGGCTGAACAAATGCTTGCCCAAATGTCCCCTGAAGAGCGCGTGGGGCAGTTGTTTATGGTAGCTTTTAAAGGGTCCTCCGCAAACCAGGATTCTGAGATTTATGATTTGATTGTTCATCACCACGTGGGTGGTGTGATGCTCCTGGCGGGGAATGATAATTTCGTTTCAACGCCAGATACGGTTTCCTCTGCCTATACATTAATTTCCCAATTGCAGAATGCCGAATGGCAGGCTTCCCAAAACCCCTCCGGAAGCATCCCTGCAGGAACACCTTCGCCAGAACCTACGGCCACAGTTGCTTCTGTTTCGAATTACATCCCCCTTTTTATTGGAGTTGAGCAGGATGGGGATGGTTATCCCAACGATCAGATCCTCCACGGCCTCACCGGCCTTCCCAGTTTAATGGCCTTAGGCGCCACCTGGGATCCAACTCTGGCGGAGCAGGTAGGGTCTGGTGGCCGGACAGGAGCTTTCAGCACTTGGGTTTAACTTCTTTGTCGGCCCATCCCTGGATGTGCTTGAATCTCCGGAAGCTACGATGGGAAATGGATTGGATGCAAATGTATTTGGGGGCGATCCGTACTGGGTGGGTACATTGGGAAGCGCCTACATCACTGGAGTGCATACCGGCAGTGAAGGCAAGATGGTGGTCATTGCAGACCATTTTCCGGGTCGTGGGAGCGCTGACCGCCCTCCCGGGGATGAACCGGCCACGGTTAGAAAGTCTTTGGAACAGCTAAAGCAGATAGAGCTGGCGCCATTCTTTTCAGTGACCGGAGACGCCCAGAATCCTCAAAGTACAGTTGATGGATTGTTGGTATCTCACATACGCTATCAGGGATTTCAGGGGAATATTCGCTCCACTACCCGGCCTGTTAGTTTCGATCCCCAAGCCTTATCGCAAATTCTATCTTTGCCGGCTTTTTCCAAGTGGCGTAACGCCGGCGGCTTGATGGTCAGTGATGACCTGGGCAGTCCAACCGTGCGGAATTTTTATGCTCCTGGACAGCAGGCCTTCCAGGCGCGTTTGGTGGCTCGGGATGCGTTTTTGGCAGGAAACGATCTTCTCTATATGGGGAATATCGAATCAACCGAAACACCGGATAATTATTCCACTCTTCTTCAGACTTTCGATTTCTTCACCCAGAAGTATGGAGAGGATACTGCCTTTGCAAAACGTGTGGACGATGCTGTTACTCACATCCTGACGATTAAAGTATAAGCTCTACAATTATTTCTCACCCAGCCTGGTCATTCCGCAGGAATCCGGCCTGGCTTTACTGGACCTACCACAATCCCAGGCAGTGACATCTGAAGTAGCCCGCCAGTCTGCCACCCTGGTCAGTCCGTGATAGTCTGGATTTGGAAACAGTGCTCCCCAATCCCCCCGGATTACATGACCAGCTCGTTTTCCTGACCGATACTCGCACTCAAAGTCAATGTAGTAAATGCCCGCAGGAACCCATGGTTGCGGTGGATGCCTTGCAGAAAGTGATCATGCGTTTATACGGGCCTCAATCCGGCGGACAGGTTTTGGCAGGCCGGATGATTTCTTATACGTTTGATTCCCTTGCAGCTATCCTTCCTGGCGGATCGGGGAATGGAAGTCTGGAAGGTTCCCTCAATCAGGCTACCTGGGTGATCATCAATATGTTGGATGCAGAGCCTGGGCAGACTCAAACCACCCTTCTCGGCGTTTTCTGTCGGACCGAAAAGATTTATTGCGTGACAAGCACGTGATTGTATTTGCTTTTAATGCGCCTTATTTCCTGGATTTAACTGATATCTCCGAGATCACGGCTTATTATTGCCTTTACAGCAAATCCCCTCCTTTTGTTGAGGTGGCCGCCAGGTTGCTTTTCCGCGAGCTTACTCCGGCAGGCATTTTGCCGGTGTCTGTTCAAGGCATTGGATATGATCTCTCTTACAGCCACATCGCCTGACCCAAACCAGGTTATTTCCCTTTCCTTGGATAATGCCTACATCCTCTACTCCGCCTTGTCTGTTCCACCCCAGCCCACTCCTACACCCTTTTTCAGTGTGGGCCAGACCCATTCGGTACGGACTGGCATTATTATGGACCATAACGGTCACCCGGTACCAGATGGGACTGTCGTGCAGTTCACTAATTCAAGGTGGAACGGGTGGAGTATTCCAACAGATCAATGCGGTCACAAGTCACGGCGTTGCCAGCGCTCCTTTCACTATTCCTCAGGCAGGGCTGTTTCAGATCAGTGCGACCAGTGATCCGGCCTTAAATTCTGTCGTCCTTCAATTGACTGTAAACAACAGTGGCGGCTTCAGCATATCATTGCCACCCCCACCGAGATCAGCCAGCCGACCATGACTCCCACAATCACTCCCACAGCGACGCCTGTGGTGGCAACACCAATAAAAATGGGTTATCCCGGCTTTGGAGGGTGGGCTTCGATGGTTTTTGTCTTGAGCGGCTTGGGCCTTTTCGCGTATTGGGTGGGAGACCGGTTTGCCAGCCGGCGTTGGGGTGTTCGAAGTTCGATGTGCGTTATCCTGGGCGGATTGTTGACCTATTCGTATCTTGCCATGCGATTACCAGGGGCCATCAACTATCTCCAGAATAACGGTTGGGTGGGTATCATGGAGATGGTGATAGTCGGCGCTCTGATTGGCGGCGCCGGCGCATATATGTGGTTTCGTCTGGTCAGGGAATCAAAGAAGCAATCAGGCTGATGATCAACAGCCCAAACACCGCCAGGATCAAGAATCTTTCAGGTCTTTTATTATAAAAAGTGAAAACCGTTTCTTTAGTTCTGGGCTGGACCATAGGCCGAGGCGGTAATTCACGCGTACCCATCAGGTATTGCCGTAATGCCTCAGCGGATTCGGGCCGGTCATCCGGGTGAAGTTCCATGGCCCATAAGATGGCGCGTTCGGTTCGTGAGCTCAGGTTCGGGTTGAGTTTCCTGGGAGGCGGAAGGCTTTCGGGATGAAGGAAGCGCTCGCGGGCATCCAATGGAGGCGTATTTGTCAGCAGATGATAGAGAGTGCATCCAAATGCAAAGATATCGCTGCGGATATCCGTATGCAGACCGTCTCCGCCGTATTGCTCCAAAGGTGTATAAAGGGTTGTGCCTCGCCCCTGGATCACGGTAATGGTCATTTCATCCGGGACAAGGGCCTTGACCAGCCCGAAGTCGACCAGTTTTAGCAATCCGGCCGGATTGATCTTCAGGTTGGAAGGCTTCACGTCCCGGTGGACGAGGGGCGGGTTCTGGCTGTGCAGGTAGGTGAGTGCATCGGCTAACTGGTAGGCCCAACCCAGGACATCCTCTTCACTCAGAAACGCATTCTTTTGTTTTGCATCGAGCATGAGGGTACGCAGGTCTTTTCCCGGGATGTAATCCATGACCAGGTAATCTCGCGGGCCGACCGAAAAGAAATCGGATACTTTAGGCAGGTTTGGATGGTCCAGCCGCGCCAAGACCGTGGCCTCGTGGAGGAATTGCTGGCGGGCCTCTTTAAGGAGTTTGGAAGGGAGAGTCAGGTCGTGTTCCACTTCCTTGAGCGCGCATCGACGCCCTTCCAGGCGCAGATCGTCCGCCAGGTAGATATTCCCCATACCTCCCTGGCCGATACGCTCGCAGATGCGGTAACGACCACGCATCACTTCTCCAGCTTTCAGTGCGACGGGCATAATGATCCATTCACCTTAAATACTAAACGAACGATGCAAGGCTGGCCCAGATTTCGGCGTCTTCAGACAAGCATTGCAAATCCGTTCGTAGTTTGCTATATTATAAGCGCCTTTTCTCTCAGTGTTGTATAATCGGTTTTGTAAGGAGCGACTACGGATGGAAGACAACCTGGTGGAATTGCCGCTTTTGATCGGACAAAGTGGTCCGCTAAAAGGTTTACGGTGGACTTTGAATAAATCCTTGTTGATCGGAAGAGAGGCTACTTGCGAGGTAGTGATTCCCGATCGAATGGTTTCTCGATTCCATGCCCGGGTCAGCCCCACACCTGAAGGGGTGGTGCTCGAAGACCTGGGTAGCAAGAACGGGACCCACTGTAACGGAAACCTGGTGGATGGCCAACGGATCCTTCAAGATGGCGATACGGTCCAGATTGCGCTGGCACAGCAGTTCATTTTCCTGACCTCGGATGCAACCGTGCCATTGATTGAAAATGAAGAATTACCCGGGCGGTTAAAGCTGGATTTACGATCCCGCCAGGTGTGGGTGGATGAACGCCCGATCGACCCTCCATTATCGGCCTTGCAATTCCACGTGCTGCGAGTGCTTTACGAAAACCAGGGACAGGTGATCACCCGGGAGCAGTTGGTCAACGAAGCCTGGGGAGAGGATGAGGCGGTCGGTGTATCCGACCAGGCCTTGGATGCGCTCCTCCGGCGCTTGCGGGACCGGATCGCGGCCCTCGATCCGACCCATCCGTACATAACGACGGTAAGGGGCCATGGGGTCCGGTTGGAAAACCCGACTGAAGAATAATCTTATATGAATACCCGCTGCCCTTGAGGCAGCGGTTTTTTATATTATCCGATAATTATGGAGAAGTTCGTTTTTTTGAGTGTGTGCGGTGTAGCCGCACACACTCAAAAAAACGGTATTCCTCTACTACAGGTTCTTTTGCATCGAGAATTTGAGCACGGTCCGGTAAAGGTTGCGTAGTTTCTCGATGGCCTGGGCATCTTCGCCCTGTGGCTTGCCGCCGGTCTGTTCCTCGCTGCGGTTGAGGACATTGGCGATGATGGAGCTGAACTCGGGGGTGATCTCCTTGGCGTGCTGCTCCAGCATTTTATCGAGGCCGGCTTGATCGGGGGCATCCAGGAGTTCTTCCAGGAGGGCGAATTCGGGAGGCGGGGCGCTCACTTTTTGGAGGACGCCCACGATCTGCTGGAGTTTCGGCATGCGGACGTTGTCGTTCTTCTGGTTGGCATCCTGCAAGGCCCGGTTGAGGATCTGGATGAAGGTATCGTTAATGTCTTCGATGTGCTCGACGGTCGCCTGCTCGATATTTTCGGAGGCCAGGATTTCTTCGAAGAGAGCATTGGCATGTTTAAATTCTTCCTCGGCGTGCTGATCCATCTGGTGGGTGATCTCGAGGAGTTTTTCCCGCAGGGTTTCAAGTTTCTTGCGCTCATCCCCGCTCATTTTCTCGATCCGTTCGGAGAGGGATTGGAAGAATAGGTAATCCAGGCCGGGGCGGGTCATGCTGACGAGCGCTTCCAGCCGGTCATCATTGGGTGCGTCGATGAGGATATCCAGCAACTTCGTCCGGTCGAGGCCCTTCCCGGCGGCTTGCAGAGTTTTGACGGCTTCCTGGACTTCATTCGTCCGGTTGGCCAATTTGCGGCCGTATTCCGTCTCTTCCATCAACTGCTTTTGGATGGCTTCCAATTGGGTGACATACTGTTCCTGCCCGCTGGAGGCCGCGCCTTGAGCCAGCCGGCTGAAAATGGAGAAGAAATCGGCATCCAGCAGGGCGGATTCGCTTTTGAGGATTTCGGACCGGGCTGCGGGCGTGGCGGCGGCAAGAAGGCGCTCGACCACGTTGACCCGCTTTTGCTGAGCCTGGAGCATCTCGGGGGTGATCCCGTCAGCGGCGAGGATGCGTTCGATCAGACTCTGGTAAGTGAGAAAACTTTGCGGGCGGAGGAGATAGCCTTTCCGCTTTTCGGGGGGCAGCCGGTCGGTCACCTGTTTGATCAGGGGCCCAACCAATCTCTCCTGCTCGTTGACCGGCAGGGCCAACTCGGGAGGAAAATAGGTCAGGAGCAATTCCTTGGCATTGTCATGATAGACAATGGGTGTGGCCAGAGGCCCGTTGTAACCGCAATTCCGGCAGACGGCATAGTTGGAAACGCCGCCCAACAGACGCTGTTTGGCCGCCGGGTCGGTCGTCACATCGAAGAGCTGCTCGATCTGGGCGACAACCGGCTGACGGCAGCGGGGGCAGGCGATTTGTGTTTTTTGAGGAGGCATGTGTAGGTCCTAAAAAGAGAAAATTTGCTTTCAAAAATAATTACATTGCATATTACTGATGGTTGCCCTTCGTCTGCGTGGCAAAGGGCGCCACTCCGCTCGGGGCCGATCTTTTTGGCGGCAAAGAACGCCACTCCGTGAAGGGCCAATCGATTTGGTAACCGGACTATTTTACTTCAATATCGACATTACGGACGGGGTAGGGAGAAGCAGATACGGGCGCCCGCAGAAGGTTGCGGGTCCACCCACATGCGGCCTCCGTGGGCTTCGACGATGGCCTTGGCCAGGTAGAGCCCCAGCCCGGCGCCCTTGGTCTTGCGGACGGCCCGGTCGGCCCGGTAAAAGCGGTCAAACACGTAGGGGATGTCGGCCGGGTCGATGCCGGGACCCTGGTCGCTGACGCAGACGATGATCTGTTCAGGGCGGACCTGCCCGCTGATGCGGATCTCTCCGCCGGGGGCATACTTGATGGCGTTCGAGAGAAGGTTGGAAAGGACCTGGTTGATGCGGGTTTCATCCGCCAGGAGGATGGGAAATTTTTCCGGAAAATCGACCACGATGGTATGGCGGTCCGTCTGAGTCCGGAACCGCTCCGCCAGGTGTTCGACAATGGTGGGGATGGATATATCCGCCAGGTTCGTCTGCAGCCCGCCGGCCTGCAGACGGGAGGCATCCAGAAGATCCTCGATCATGGCGGCCAGGTGATCCGCTTCCTCCTCGATGACCGCCAGGCTGTCCCTGACGACGGCCTTATCCCACCTGGCATCCTCCCGGCGGAGGGTGCTGACATAGCCCTTGATCAGGGCAACAGGCGTCTTAAGCTCGTGGGAGACGATCGAGACGAAGGTATTCTTGATCTCCTCGGCGTTGCGGAATTTGGTAATATCCCGGACCGTGGCGATTAGATTCCGCAAGGACCCATCCTGCGGCCAGGAGGGGCGCGTAAGTGATCCCGATGGGCAGATTGGGCGGCTCGGGACGCTGGAGATCACCCTCTACGTAGAGGTAGGCGTTGTGGGTGAGCGGCCAACCGCCGGATTCGGCCTCTTCCATGGTCTGGCCGTCGGGTTTACGAGCCCAGCGGATGATCTCGGCATGGGCTTTGCCCTGGATCTCGGCACGGGGACGGCCGTAAAGGCGTTCGAAGGCGATGTTACAGCGTTCGATGGTATGGTCGGCGTTGATAATGAGGATCCCATCCGCGGCTGAATCGACCAGGGCATCCAGGCGCTGCTTTTCGTAGCTGACCTGGCCATAGAGCTGGGCGTTGAAGACGGCGATGGCGGCCTGGTCGGCGAAGGATTGCAGGAGGAGCTTATCGTTGCCTGAGAACAGATCGGGGTAGCTGCGGAAGATGAAGATCACCCCGATGACCTGGCCGTGGGCGGCCAGGGGGATGCCCACGCCGTTCAACAAACCCATGCTGGCGGTGTAAGTGAGCTCCTTGAGCATGCGGTTAAGCTCGACCAGGTTGAGCTCGGCCGCCTTTTCCTCGGCCAGGAGGGGCTCGAGGTAGCTCAGGAAGGCGGCCGGGATGCCGTGAGCGGAAACCACCCGCCAGCCGCGGGCCTCCTTAAGGGCGACGATACCGGCCTGCCCGGCCAGCATTTCGATGGAAATCCGCAATATGCGCGCCATCAACTTATCCAGGTCAAGTTCCTGGGTGAGGGCCCGGGAAATCTCGAGGAGGTAATCACGTTGGCGGATGCGGAAATCGGGAAGCATTGTGATTTGGGATTTATGATTTACGATTGATGATTGAAGGATCAGGTAATTAGTAATCAGGTAATCAGGTGATCAGATATTGGGTGAATGGTATCACGAGGGTGTAAGAATTTCGTAAAAGTCTTCGTGATTATGAGGAGTGCAGGCTTCAGCCTGCACTCTTTGAGGTTATTTCACTTCTTTTTCGGCGAGGGTGACGGCTTCTTCGAAGATGGCCAGGCCCTCATCCATTTCAGCCTTGGAAATGCTGAGGGGCGGGGCGATGCGGATGACACTCTTGCCGCAGCCGAGCAGGACCAGGCCGCGCTCGAAGGCCAGCTCGATGGCGCGGTCGCGGACGGAGTCATCCGGGGCCTTGGTCTTGCGATCCTTGACGAACTCCACCCCGATCATCAGGCCGATGCCACGGACGTCACCGATGTGGGGATGGCGGGCCATGATCTCGTGGAGGGCATCCAGGGTATATTCGCCGATTTTGGCGGCATTCTCGATATATTCATTCTCGAGCAGCTCAATGGTGGCCAGGGCAGCCGCGCAGGAAATCGGATTTCCGCCGAAGGTATTGCCATGGGAACCCCGCGGCCAGGTCATGACGGATTTGCGGGCAATGCAGGCGCCCAACGGCATGCCGGAAGCGATGCCCTTGGCGGCGGTGACGATATCGGGCTCGACGTCGAAGTGCTCGATGGCCCACCACTTGCCGGTGCGGCCCATGCCGGATTGGACTTCGTCGGCGATGAGGAGGATGTTGTATTTATCGCACAGGTCCCGCAGGGCCGGGAAGAATCCCGCCGGCGGGATGATGTAACCGCCCTCGCCCTGGATGGATTCGACCAGGATGCCGGCGACCTCATCGGGCGGGAGGATGTGACCGAGGATCTGCTCTTCGATATAGCGGACGCACGTCTCGCCGTAATCTTCGCCGGGTAGGCGGTCGAGGATGGGCCGGTAGGGATCGGGGAAGGGTGCATGGACGACGCCGTTCATGAGTGGATAGAAGCCGCGATGATAGGTGGGCTTGCTGGCGGTGAAGGTGACCGCGCCCATGGTGCGCCCGTGGAAGGCGCCGGTGAAACCGATGAAGTTCATGCGGCCGCTCTTATAGCGGGCCAGCTTGATGGCGGTCTCGATGGCTTCGGTGCCGGAGTTGGTCATGAAGGAGACGGCGGCTTCGCCGAAGGGGGCGATCTCATCCAGCTTTTCGCCCAGGTCGATCCACTTGTCATGATAGAAATCGGAGGAGATGTGGATGAAGCGTTCGGCCTGCTCCTGGATGGCCTTGACCACCTTGGGGTGGCTGTGACCGGTGGAGGTGACGGCGATGCCGGCGGCGAAATCGAGGAAGCGGTTGCCGTCCACGTCCCAGATCTCGGTGCCTTTGCCGTGGTCGATGACCAGGGGGAGGTCGCGCGGGTAGGAGGGGGAGATGACAGCCGAGTCACGTTTGATGAGGGCGCGGGCCTTTGGGCCGGGTAATTTGAGGGGTTCCATAGAGTCTCCTAAAAGATCTTGAGAAAGAGATTTACCGCCAAGGATAGAAAGTAGCGCCAAGGAAGAGCGCAGAGGAAGAAAAGATTTAAAGAGCGGAAAAGATTCAACACGAAGGACACGAAGGAAAAGCACCAAGGATTGAATAAAACCGGAAAAGGATTGCCACAGAGATCACGGAGAAAGAAAGAGAAAGAAAGGACTAATAACGGGAAAGATTGCAAGAAAGATTAAATAAAAGTTTTTACCCTTGTGTTCCTTTGTGTCCTTCGTGTTTAGCCTCCTGGTACTTATGCTTTTGCTCTTGCCAAACGGACGTGGGCCTGGGCGAGAGAGCCGAGCAGGCCGGCGTCGTCGCCGAGCCGGGCGGTGGCGATCTCGAGGCCGTCAAGGTAGGAAGGGGCCATGACGTTGCGGCGCATGGAGGCTTTGATGGGATCCAGGATCAGGTCGCCGCTGAGGGAGACCCCGCCGCCGAAGATGACGATGGAGGGGTTGAAGATATGGAGGAAATCCGCCGTGGCCTGGCCGATAAAGGTACCGGCACGGACGAAGGCTTCTTTTGCAAGGGCGTCGCCTTTCCCGGCGGCTTCGGCGACCGTCCGGGCGGAGAAGGGGGTCTCGCACTTCAGGAGCGAGTCGCGGCCTTTATCCATCTCCTCGCAGACGTATTTGACGATGGCCGGACCGGCGGCAACGGCTTCAAGATGACCGCGGACGCCGCAAGAGCAAACGGGCCCGCCGGGGAGGACGGTAATATGACCGAGTTCGGTGGCCATGCCGCGGTTACCCTCCACCAGGACATCAGCGACGATGGCGGCCCCGCCCAAGCCGGTGCTGATGGTCAGGTAAACCAGGTGGTGGTGACCCTGGCCGGCGCCGTACTTCCATTCTCCCAGGAGGGCCAGGTTGGCATCG
Source organism: uncultured Chloroflexia bacterium (assembly GCA_963782935.1). GTDB lineage: Bacteria > Chloroflexota > Anaerolineae > Anaerolineales > Villigracilaceae > UBA877. The sequence goes on from CAWALN010000022.1 coordinate 56,728, forward strand.
TTCCCCAGGAAGACGGGAACCTTGTACTTGCTCTCGAGCAGCTCCGCCAGGGGATAATTCGTCCAGGCGGGGATGTTGGGGGTCTCGATGATGATGCCGGTGTAGGGGTCGAGCGGGCCGGGGGCGGCCACGGAGATGGCGTCGACGGTGTCCTTCGGCCAGGCGGAGTCGATGAGGGCGGTCAGGCGGTCGTAGGCGCCCTCTTCCATGCCGCGGGTGGGGGCACGCTGGACGGTGATGGGAGTATTGCTGTCGTGGGGGAAAATGGCGACCCTTAACTGGGTTCCGCCGATATCAATGGCAATAATTACGCTCATAGGGGAGATTATAACATTTGGAATTGAGGATTGAGGATTTAGGATTTCTGATTGTTGATTTTGGATTTCTGATTGATCCTAGTGTTTGCACGTTAGAAGGTTTGCACGTTTGCAAGTTGGCATGTTCACACGTTGACGGGCGCTTTGGGTGAATAAAGGTCACTCTTTTCCCTTTTGCGTGGAACGAATGAAGGGAAGCTCAAAGCTCAAAGGTTAAGGCGCCGTCTCGGATTTGGCAGGAAGCGGAATTGAATCAAAAACGAACCTGTAGGAAAACACACCAGGGCATAGAGAGGAACAATTCGTTTTCCCATCGAGAGTCGAAGGGTGGAGGAAGATGTAGGAAAGAGAGAAATAAGGATGGAGAGGCAGAGGTTGGGAACATATGTGAGCAATATCCTTAATTACATTATAGAACGAATGTTTCATCTGTCAATCCCCCCGGTCTCTAGGGTAATCGCATATGAAATGTGAGAGAATCGCTGTGAGAGAGGCGGAGGCTCACAGCGATGGCAGAACCACCAGTAGCAGGCATAATCAAGCATTTTGAAGGGTTGCCCGACCCACGGACAGGAAATGCGAAGCAGCATATTTTTTTGGAGATCCTGATCATGGCCATTTGTGCAGTAATATGTGGTGCCGATGGCTGGAGTGATGTGGAGTTATTTGCGAAAAACAAGAAAGCCTGGCTGAAAACATTTCTGAAATTGCCAAAGGGATCCCCTCCCATGACACCTTTGGGCGGGTATTTGCGAAGATCCAGCCAGAAGAGTTCCAGAAACGCTTTATTGAATGGGTTCGAGCCATTGAAGAGCTCACAGTCGGACAAGTGATCGCCATCGATGGGAAACAATTACGGCGGTCTCACGACCATGAGGGCGGGAAAGCTGCGATTTACATGGTGAATGCCTGGGCAACCCAAAATCAACTGATCTTGGGTCAAACCAAAGTGGCTGACAAATCCAATGAGATCACGGCCATTCCTGAACTGCTCCAACTTTTGGAGATACCGGCTGTATTGTCACCATTGATGCCATCGGAACCCAAACCGAGATTGCCAAAACGATTATAGAGGGGGGTGGCGACTATCTTCTGTCGGTGAAAGAGAACCAGGGCAATCTGTTTGAAGATATCCAATACCTTTTTGAGGTGGATGTAGCCCATGGATTTGAACATGAACACAGTTATTCCAAGACGGTCAACAAAGGCCATGGTCGCATGGAAACCCGGGAGTGTTGGGCGGTGGATCGTGAAGAATATCTGGCTCTGATCCGCAAACGCGAACAATGGAAAGGTCTGAAAAGCATCGTCCGGATTGTTTCGCAGCGACAGATGGGTGAAGAAGCTGAAGTGCAGACCCGTTATTTCATTTCCAGCCTGCCCGCAGATGCCAAAGGCATCTTGAAAGCCAAACGCAGCCATTGGAAAATCGAAAATCAGTTGCATTGGGTTCTGGATATCGCTTTTCGAGAAGATGAAAGCCGGGTTCGCAAAGACCATGCTGCTGAAAATCTGGCTGTTTTACGCCAGATGGCCCTAAATTTGCTCAAAAGGGAGAAAACAGCCAAAGGCGGTATTCATGCCAAACGATTGCAAGCTGGTTGGAACAATGATTATTTGCTCACGGTCCTTACAAGTTGAAATGCGATTACCCTACCCCGGTCTCGACAATGTCACTCTCCGATTTAAAGGTAGAAAATCCTAAACACGTCCCCTGCAGTAGATAGCTGTGGTGCAGGCCGACTTTGCAAAGATATTGAGGCCAGAAGGAAAAGAAGAGTTTTTTTACGGTAATATGAGTACTCTTAATAAGTGTATCTCGTTTTGAAGCCTCTTTTGCAGCCTAAAAGTCCTTATAATTGCACTATCGAAACCGGCTTTACCTATTAAAACATAATTGCAGATTACCGGCTGAAAGCAGTGGCTGTCAAAAGGATGGAGGCATCGACTTCATTCGTTTATGGTGGCATTGGGACAATGGTCAAGGAAATGGATCCGAATGGGGATTACACCCTGCATTACTTTAAGATGTACGAGGAATACTGGCCTTGATACAACTACCGGGCCCGCTTCTACGACCCTTAACCGATTCATCTCAGCGGACACAGTCTATCGGAGATTCGTATCCCCTCCGTCCCGCTCCGGGGATGCTGTGCGATCTCCGATATTCCCGACGGCGGCTGGAGACCGCCTCGGGAGACCCGGGCGGGCCGCAAGGGCTGAACCTGGATCCGAGGATGTCACTGGCGACAGGCCGGATGGTGATCGCGTTATTGAGGAGTTTCAAAAATGGACGAAACGCTGCAAAGGATCATTAAGGAAACACAAGGTTGCCTCAATAAAGTTTTAGGACATATCCTGGAAGATGAAACGGGAATGTACCGGCAGGACTTGATTAATGTGTTGATGGAAACTCAGAAGACCCTGAACGAAGAGAAGGTCGATCTTGATCGCCTGGATGGAGTGATCTTCGGATTATTCAGGGTCGTAACGGATAACGACCCGTTGGAGAAAAGCCCAACAGGACAAGAGCTGATGATTTTGATCGAAAAACTAAGACAAGTATTTGGAATGTTGGAATGACCCAGACATGAGGCTCCTGAAGTTTCAGCGCGGTTACACCCTTGCGGGTGCAGGTGCCGGCGTTCAGGTCCGGAGCAGCCGCAGGAATGCCCGTACTGAACAACCGGCGCTATCGGCTATGAATAACGATAAAATTTCCCTGGTTGTTTCTGCCTGGGTTAATGCATTCTGATAACGAGGTGATATGCGTTTTTTCCAAAAACCTGCGAAAGAGCCAGAGCCCGAAGAATTATTCAAAAAGCATTTCTCATTCATCGTGGAACAATATGGATTCACTTATACCCCCTGGTGTTATACCTCCGGGAAGTTGAAAATAAATCTGGGGATTGGACATAAATCCCCTCGAGTTTTTATCGCTTACGCAGGAGAACCCGATTTTACAGAATTAGCTTTGCACCGGATCATTCAATATTTTGGAGGCAAACTCCCCAAAATTTATTATCCAGATCACTCAATTGAGCATAATATTCGATTTGTGGCGGAACGCTTTCGGGAATACGCCCCAAAAATTGTCGATCATGTTGACGATTGGTGGCTCCCCGTCCACAAGTTCCAATATGAGCTTACTAAAAAAGATTATGAAGAGAGCGGCCAACTGAATGACTTTTTAGCCAGCTATAAAAGGGATTATGATTACTTGAAAAGTAAAAGCGCAATCTAGCCATTTCCTCAGCAGCTATCCTTTGATGCCATCGAATTATCTTTTCGCAATAAAAGTAATCCGGATAAAAAAAAGGAGCGGGGAGACCGGCGGCGGATGGACCTAATCTACAGATGACGGGGGCATGGGAGCGCAGATCTATTCCGATTCGATACGACATGATAAGGCCGATTGTTCCATGTTTTTCCATCATATATTTACGGGAATTCAATCGTGCCTCCACCATTCACCGTTTGAGGGCCAAATGTCCCCTAACGGAAACGCGTGAAAGGATGTTCGCAACCTGCCGCGGTGAAGTCCATGCCCTTTATGGACCTACCCAACCTAATTGAGATGCTCATCAAGGAGACTATTTAAAAACATCCGGGTGGAGTATTTTGGCGAGCATCTCTATGGCATCGACAATGCGGGCGGTCGGACGGTTGACAATATTATCGTCAAAGACGAAAACCTGTTTGTTCCTGACTGCATTTATTGCCGACCAACCGGGACGCTGCATTACGCTGTCGATCGTCACCCCATAGGCTGCGTCGCCCAACAAGATGAAGTCCGGGTTCTGTTTGATTACTTCTTCCGAAGTGATCGAGGCGTATGGTGAGCTGAGGGTTGCGCCGATGTTGTGGTCGCCGGCTGTTTCCAGTATGATATTTATGTACGAGCCAGGCCCGGCTGTATAAAGTTTGGTGGGGTCGGTTGCATCGAGCTCATAATAAACTTTATAATGGTTGGTGATCGTAGGTAACTTATCTAGTAAGGCTTGGATCCGCCGTTGCAGCGATTGGTTCAGGGTTGCTGCCTGAACGGTTTTTCCGGTAAGGATTCCGACTGTCTGCAAGTTCTGGTACAGATCAACCAGGTGGTTCGGATTGTTGAGGTAAAACACGGTCAAGCCCAGGTCTTCCAGTGATTTTACCTGCTCAGGGGTGTTGATCTGGGCTGCCAGTACAAGGTCGGGTTTGAGGGCGGCAATGCCTGCCAGGTCATAACTGCCCATTGAACCGCCAACGCTGGTCAAAGCCCTGGCTTCTGCAGGGAAATCACTGAAATCATCACGCCCGACCACCTGGGCTCCCGCCCCAACTTCATAAAGCAACTCGGTGTTTGAGGGCGCCAGCGACACTATTCTTTGGGCGGGTCCGCGCAAAGTGACTGACCGGTTCAGCCCATCTGTAAGAGTAATGGGGACAGGGGTCGGTGCTTTTGAGCAGGCCGCTAGCAGCAGGCCCAGGATTGTGAACAGGGATAAACCAAAATTGGCACGGAATTTCAGCAAGGGATACCTTCTTCTGGTCTCACTACGAGGACGCCAGCAAGTTCAATTCTTGTTTTCATTTCTTTCCTTATTATTCGAGATGGGTTGCGCTCCTGCGAAGCGGAACGATTTGCTTTGATGTTCATTTACAGGCTTTTTTGTCGAGAAGCCGGACATTTGCCGGGAGTCTCTACGGTTCCGGCGTTGGCCCGTTCCCTGCTGAAGAGGCGGGATAAGGTTGGTCGCCCATCATCCCTTTCCAGAGAATACGGTTGTAGGCAGCAAAATCGAAGCGGTCTTCGGCCGAGAAGTCCATACCCCGTGTGACCTGCGCCCAGTAGGCCGCGTCATGGGTCGGCAGTGGGACGATCAGATCGGCCGGCTTGGGCGGCAGGGGAAGCTGGGAATTGTAGAGGATCGAGGCGGGAACAGCCGTGAAGGTCCACGGGCTGGGGGTGGTATTGAAGATGTCGGCCATGGGCCTGGCGAGAGCGTCGTTCAGGTTCATCGGCGGGAGACCCAGAACCTCTTCAATGGTGCGCAGGAAGTCGATGGTGTTGTACTGAGTGGAGACCAGCGCTCCTTGCTTGACGTAGGCGCCGGCCACAAATGCGGTGGTGCGGTGCGAATCGACGTGGTCGGGACCGTCCTGCGAATCATCTTCAATAATAAAGATCAGGGTATTGTCCGCGTACTTGCTTTTTGAGATCTTCTCAACCAGCAAACCGACCGCATAGTCATTGTCGGCTTGCTGGATTTCAGGCGTGTTTACGCCGTCAATCGCAGTGGCGAAGTTGCCGGTATGATCGTTCATGAGGCGAACGAGGCTCATCGCTGGTAGATCTTCTCCGCCAGTAACGTACTTCGTGTCGAACTCGCGCTCCCACTCCGTATAACGGAAGTAATCCGGATACGTGGGATCCCATCCGCGGAAGTACGGATCGGTGAAGGGGGCGAGCGAAACATTGGCGGGGTAAGCCACGATTGTGTTGGTTGCGGCCGGGTCGTGGGCGAGAGAGAGACTGTAGGCAGAGCTTTGAGGAAAAGTATAGCGGGTGCCGTCCACGTAGAAACCATAATTGCGAACGGTGAGATTCGCCCGCAGGGCGGAGTCCCACAAATAGCCGGTATTCACTTCATTATCAGGTCCATCCGGCGCAGCCACATCGGTCTGGCCCGGCAGCACATCCGGATCGGCAGGGGTAAGGGGATTGGCAACCTGGCGCTCAGCGACGCTCGGAATGGCAACGTTTACGGACCGATTCAAACCGCCCTGGTCCAGGGCAAGGCCGCGTCCGGCATAAGTTACCAGGAATTGGCGCTGGATAAAGTCCTGGGCTTGAGCCGAAGTGGACCATGCCCAGCCATCGTAGCTGACCTCGGCAGTCGCGTAGATATTATCGAGTGTAACGAAATTACGAGCCAGGGCATGTTGATTCGGAGTGAGCGCCGCTCCAAACTCAGCCAGAGCCGGATCGCCGTTGCCGATCCCCAGGTCACCCAGGATCTGGTCATAGGTCCGGTTTTCCTTGATAATGAAGATTACGTGCTTGATACCCTGGCGTACAGCCGCCATGACCGTCGCGTCGGCAGCGCTGTCGGTGTAAGCGAAGCGGTTGTTGGTGGCTACCTGCGCTGTCAGTGTCGGGAGCTGGTTCGCGGTGGGAAGCGGGAAGCTCTGTAGTCCGGCCTTGAGTAATTGGGGATTATATTGATTCGATGCAAGGCCATTTTGGTGTGTCGGCGGGCCATAGCTGTAGTAAAAGTCTGCATTCGGGCCGGTCGGCGACTTGCCATTGACCGTGTAGACCCATTTGCCATCGCCGCTGAAGCTGACCGAGTTCGGGTACCAGCCGGTCGGAATGAGGCCCACGACTTCGTCACCGCGGTTCGTTCCGCCCAGCGCCACTACGGCGATCGAATTCAGATTGCCAAGCGTCACATAAAGCTGCTTTTCATCCGGTGAGAGCGTCGCGCTGTTTGGGTTTGCTCCCGAATATTGGTCCAGTGAAGAGGGCAGTATGTCCGCGTGAGCGAGCACAGGAATGGTTTCGAGGATCGTGTTCTTTGTGGTATCGATAATGTCAATCGTATCTGACTGGTCTTCAACGACATACAGGAGCGATTGGGCTGCGTTGAGGATCATCTTGTTGGGTTGCCCTTTGACCGGAATGCGGGCCTTTACCGCCGGCGCTGCGCCTAGATTGACGATCACGATCTCACGGTCGCGAATACTGGAGACGTATGCCGTCGCGCTCGATCCGTTGCCTTTCACAACCACCCAGAACGGATATTCGCCGCCAGGCACACCTACTTTGGATGGATCGCTCTTGCCAGGGCGCAGGTCGAGTTCGGTCCCTTTCGACCATTTGCCCAGGCCTCCGGTAAACACCGTGATCGAGTCATTGAAGTAATTCGCCACTACAAGCGTCTGACCATCACTCGACACAGCTACACCGGCGGCGCAGGGAGAAACGGCCACCCGAATGTTAGGCGGGATCTGCTCACCAGTCGGCGGCTGCACATCCAGGCCAAGACCGGCGGAGTGGCCCAGGATAAGCTGTGCTTCCTGCTGCCAGGTTCCATTGGCGGGGTCGAGGGTAAAGATATGGACATTATCACCGGCGCTCTTAGCAGGGTTGACGGCGCCGGTGCCATCAAAGGGGACATCCCCCACGCCGCTGGATACATAGAAGGCCGAGCCGGAAGGATCGAAGGCAATCCCATTGTAGGTATTTGGTACAGTCACGACTTGCTTCTTAACCGGTATATTGGCGGAAATATCGTAGATGAACACGTACTCTTGCGAGTCCGGCCAGTTAAAATAGCTGCCTAAGGCATCCTGGGTGCCGTCGGTCTTGTAGACGCGGTTGTAGCCGCTGGTCAGTACCAGCAGGGTCTTTTTATCAGGGCTCACAATGCTGGTGACTGCCTGTCCGGCCAGCCAGGTTGGATTGTCGGTCAAACCTGGGTTCAGCGTATCGAACTGGGAGCCCTTGAACCGCCAGCGGTGATATTTGCTGGCCCATGTTGGGCAGGGACTGGATGCTTATCGGGGAGGTTGGAGGACTTGTTTGGGTAATAGGGACTGAAGTATTGGTCGGTACAACGGTGCCGGGAATGCAGCCCGCGACTAGCATAAGCACAAAGAGGGTACAAAGGCAAACGTTAGTTTTATTCTTCATTTCTTTTCTCCTAAGAAAGTCAGGCTTGCTGAAGCGCATCAGATAGAGGGCTGACCGCAGGTTTATATATCCATCATACAGATGCGTATACTTTTACCCTGTTGTTATCCTTTACCTGCGCACAATCAATTACGCCGATTTCATGACGCCAGAAATGAGTTTGTGAGGCTGCAAATGTGGGAGTAATTCCATCGGTTTTCAAAACGAAAATTGCCGCCCGGGTTGGATTAATTGGGCGCTGCTTGGAAAGTTCAATCCAGTGGGTAGCCGCGCGGCACGTCTTGCCGGAGCTCCGTCCGTGGAAATCCAGTCGAATCTCATTACCTCACTGCTATTTTGGAGTACGTGGGAGTAGATACAGCTTAAGAATTAATAATGTCGCACCCACCCAGGAAATCTGCAAATTTGAAAAAAGCAATAATTTCCGGAAGCATTTAGGAGTATAGCATCACAAATAGGATTGTATCCATAAAATCACTTACCGAATATGTAAGGTGCAGAGGATACTCAATTCGACCTGCTGCACTTGCGTGACGCAGAACGGGGAGCGGCGAATAGGTCAGGGAAGGGCCTCATGCAGACGGCACATATGTCTGCATGAGGCCCTATCGCTTGCCTATACCTGGTGAGAGTAGTACAGATCCGAGGCTCAATGCTCCCGCCTCCAAAGTCGGGAGACTTTGGAGGCGGGAGCCAGAAAGAGGACGAGTCGGGCGGTCAGGAGAAAGGTGTTTCCCTTCCTTCTCCCGGATCCTTTTCTTCAGGGGAGGGAAGGGTGAGGCAAAATGGATTGTCTATCCGACCCGGACCAGCCGGTCTTTTACATCCTCGGCGAACCTGCGGATGTGCGCCTCGACGAATTCACCCACCTCGAGCGTGGGATCGGAGATGAGGGGGGTCAGGTCCATCCCGAAGGAGAGACCCAGGGTCTGGTCCACCCCGTGCGACTCGAAGTAGGTCGCGTTGGCGCGGCGGCGGCCCATGCTGGCCAGGTCGTAGCGCTTGCCCCCTGCGATCTGCGAGTCGAACACTCCCAGGAGGGCAGCTTGCAGGTTCTCGTGGGCGGTCAGGTCGAAGGGGACTTTGTCGCGGTCGAGCATCCAGTCCAGGGCTCGCCAGACCTCGCAGCCGTAGACCTTCTTCGGGCGGGAGGCAGCCGGCAGGCTGCGGACGGCGGCGATGGTCCGCAGGCAGACGGCCACGTGGGTGTCGTGCTTATCTGCCGGGTTATGCGTGTAGACAATCTGGGGTTGGGCCGCCAGCATGAGGTTCGCCAAATCGGTGACCGGATCGAGCTGGGAGACATCCTTGATGATCTTGCTGGGATAGTCCAGCATGATTTGGGCGGCGTATTCGCCGACCACGGCGGCTTTCTTCTGCTCCTTGAAGCGGACCACCCGCATCTCTTCATCGTTGTAACTCTTGTAGAGGTCGTCCCGGGGGGAGCCGCGGCCGTCGGTGACGACCACGCCGGTGAACCACAGGTTCTTCTGCTGGAAGCATTCCAGGATCGGGACCCGCGGCCATGATCTCGATGTCGTCCTGGTGGGCGGAGATGCACAGGTGGGTGGTGCGGGCCAGGGCGTCTTCTTCGGCGACGCCGTCAGGGATGAAGATCTCTGAGGTGGGCAAATGGAATTTCATAATATCTCCTAAATGAAAGTAAAAGATTTACCGCCAAGCCGCAAAGAACGCAAAGAAAAAAATCCTAAACACAAAGGACACAAAGGACACGATGGCTAAAGATTTTGAACCCGAAGGGCACGAAAGAGAAATGATTAATAAATGCTTTAAAAAATTTCCCGCCGTGCCCATCGTGGTTAACCTTTTTCTTTTTCTCTGGTTTTTCCATAGTGTTCCTTCGTGTCCTTTGTGTTCAATTTTTAGTACTTTTTGATAGCCGGCAGCGAGGCGGCTGCGATGGATTGGCCGACCCGCCGGCTCTTCTCGTCCGGCAGCTGGACGTGCATCTTCGCCGCCAGGGCCGGGAACTCGGCCTGCAGGACCTGGTTGGCGCCCTCCAGGAGCAGGTCGCCGCCGCGGCCGGAGGTGCAGCGTCCCAGGATCAGGACGTGCTTGATGTCGTAGAAATTGGCGTAATGGGCCAGGCCGTAGCCCAGGTAAATGCCCATGCTCTGCCAGATCTGCTCCGCCCCAGTGTGGCCGGCTTCCAGCTTCTCCTGGACGAACTTGAGCTTCTCGGCATCGGTGATGCCGGCGGGGATATCGATGCCGGCCTTGGGGGCCAGCCGGAAGACGCACTGCTGGGAGAAGTACTGCGAGCCCACCCCGATATCCCCGGACCATTCGTCCACCGGTGCCGGCCGGGTTGTAATCGATGGGGGCAAAGGCCAGCTCGTTCAGCCAGCCCATGATGCTGCCCGTTCACATCCACGTAGCCGGTGGCCTCGCTCGAACCCAGGGCGACCCCCAGGACGCCGTTATCTTCCAGCGACATGGCGCCCGCCAGGGCGGTCACGTCGCCGTCGTTGATCACCTCCAGGGGCACGCTTCAGCTCCTTCTGGATGCGCAGGAACATGTCCTTGATCTCGCCGAAGCGCTCGGGCGGGATGCCGCGGAAGAGGGAGGCCACCATGGGGCGGTTGTCGATGTAGATGCCGGCCGAGCTGCCGCCGATGGCATCCACCCGGGGCAGTTTGGAGGCGGCCGTCTTGAGGGCGGCCATGATCTCGCCGTAGTGATACTCGGGGTCGGAGTGCTTGCGCGGCTCCCAGATGACCTCTTCGCTGAAGATCGGCTGGCCATCCACCACCGCGCTGACCTTGCGGTCGGATGCGCCCAGGTCGAAGCCGATCCGGCAGCCGTCCAGGTGGCGGCCGAGGGCTTTGCCGGTCTCGCGGGCAGGAGGCACTTCCGCCGGATCGCAGGAGACGACCGTGAAGGGCTGCTCGTAGACCTGCTGGCCCATGAAGAGGTTGTCGAACTGGCGCTCGCCCTCGGGTGAATAAGCCTGGCGGATGTATTCGCCGATGAAATGGCGGTCCGCCGATGTAGACCTTCCAGCCGCCGCGCTGCCACAGCAGGAATTTGACGATCCGCTCGACGAAGTAGAGATCGTCCTGGGCGCGCGGATGGTCTTCCGGGAAAACCCTGGTCTCGTAGCGGGAGACCTCGCCGTTGTTCCGCTCGACCCCGATCATGAGAGGGATGCCCTCTGCGGAGGTCGCCTGGGCGAAGTCGCGCAATGACAGGGCGGCCGGGCGAAAGTCCGGTTCGAGAGGCGGGAGGAAGTGCGGTATGACCAGGGTGGAAAACGGCGGCATGAATTTCTCCTCTTTTCAAATTGAATAGGAGTTACGCAATTCTGAGAAAATTGGGGGTGTTTGGGCATGCTTCGCACGCCCAAACACCCCCGAACAAACGCGTAAGTCCCAATGAAGATAACGGGGCTGATTATAAACCGATTCAGCCATTCCTGAAAGCGCTTTCACAATCACAGAGCTGAAGCGGGCAGGAGATGAAGGTAGTAGATCTCCAAGTTCTTCAGGAACTCGGGGATCTGTATTATTTGTTTATCGGGGAAAGTCACCCAATAAGGCTTCTCAGCTTCAAACAATGTAAAAAATATCGCCTTAAAACGCAATATTCTTGAGTTATTTAGGCCAATTTCCGCGGATCAATCCTGCTTGCTACCTCGCGAAAGTGCCTCACCTTCACAGAATTACCCTTCTGAACAGCTCGAAATGGTCAAAACCGTTCAAATTCTGTTATTAACCGGGTTTTCCTGATCCCTGTTCACTAATAACTGATCAATTTCCCGTTTTGTTCCTCGTTGAATTGTAATGACGATCCCTCGGAAAACCGATTCACGCTCATGAAGGTTGAAAATCTTCTTTGTAGAGCGAGATATTATCTCGCTCTACATCTAATAATTGACTATTCAAGTAAAGACTGCTATTATCATTTCTGATGCCTGAGACCCACGAAAACTAATTTCCTCGATTACGGGGGTGGCTAAAACGGGGACTGCGCTGGATGGTGCCGGGGATGGGGGTCAAACGCTGGTTCTTTGTCCTCCTGGCCGGGTCCACCCTGATAGGCGTAGGCCTGGCCCTCTTTGTATTGGATATATACCGGGAAGCTCCGGAGACGTGGTGGCTGCCCATCCTTTCCGCCATCTCTTTACGTTCGCTGGCGCGGCCTCTGCGTATCCTCATCTTCGGCGGGATTGGGCTGGGGCTGATCGTGATGGGCGTCCAGGGGATCAACCGGAGCCTGACGGACCCGTTCATGCGGCCCGGGCAGCATCTGGTGGACCGGGTGACCGATTTCCGGCGCAAAGGCCGGGGCCCGCGGGTGGTGGTCATCGGCGGAGGCCATGGGATCGCGACCGTCCTGCGGGGGATGAAGGAGCATACCAATAACCTGACCGCGGTCGTGTCGGTGGCGGATGACGGCGGTTCCTCCGGCGAACTCCGCAAAGACCTGGGCATCCTGCCGCCGGGAGATATCCGCAATTGCCTGGCAGCCCTGTCGGACGATGAAGCCCTGCTGACCCAACTCTTCCAATACCGCTTCGGCGGTGAAACCGGCCTGGGCGGGCATACGTTTGGGAACCTTTTCATTTCCTCACTGGTGGACCTGACCGGTAGTTTCGAGCAGGCCGTGGTCGAATCGGCCCGGGCGCTGTCGGTGCACGGGCAGGTGCTGCCGGCGACGCTCCATAACGTCCGGCTGGTGGCGGATGTGCAACTGCCTCATTATGACGAATGAAGTTCGCATCGAAGGTGAAAGCCAGATCCCCAAGGCCTCCGGGCGCATCCGGCGGGTCTGGCTGGAGCCGAACGACGCCGCCGCTTATCCACCCGTCATCCAGGCCATCCTGGCGGCCGATCTGATCATCATCGGGCCGGGCAGCCTGTATACCAGCATCCTGCCGAATATTCTGGTGCGGGACCTGCTCCAGGCGATCAGTCCAGCCGGGCGAGTGAAGATGTTCGTTGCCAATGTGGCCACCCAGCCGGGTGAAACCGAGCATTACAGCAGCGGCGACCACATCCGGGCGCTGGAAGATTTGATCGGATTCGAACTTGTAGATGTCATTGTTTGTAATTCGTGTTATGATGGGGACCTTGTACGCGGCAGTGAATGGGTCCGCGTCGACGACGCGGAAACGCGGGATGCCCGGATTTACTTTACCGATCTCATAGATTGTAATAACGCCATGCGCCACGACTCCATCAAATTGGCTCAAACCTTGATGGAATTGTATAACGAGCGCACGGGCCCACTCGAATAGAAAATACAACGCGCCAGCGTTGGACTAAACTAAACTCGTAAGGAGAAATAGAATGACAACACGTGTTGGAATCAATGGTTTTGGCCGGATCGGCCGCCAGGTCTTGAAGGCCATACGGGATTATTATCCCAATGAATTGGAAGTCGTTGCCTTTAACGACATCGGCGACATGAAGACCATGGCGCACCTGCTCAAGTACGATACGAACTACGGCCGCTTTGACGGGACCGTCGAGGTGCATGAAGAAGGGCTTCTGATCGATGGCAAGAAAGTCAAGGCCTTCAAAGAGACCGATCCCGCCGCGATCATGTGGAAAGACCTGGGCGTGGAGATCGTGATCGAATCCACCGGCCTCTTCACCATCAAGAACGACGGCGTCAATAAGAAGGGCAAGACCGTCAAGGGCGCCGTCAACCACATCACCGCCGGCGGCGCCAAGAAGGTCATCATCTCGGCCCCCGCCGAAGGCGAAGACCTGACCATCGTCATGGGCGTCAATGAAGACAAGTACGACCCCGAAGATCACGACGTGGTTTCGAACGCCTCCTGCACCACCAACTGCCTGGCCCCGGCCGCCAAGGTCGTCCATGACAAGTACATGATCAAGCGGGCTTTCATGACCACCATCCATGCTTACACCAACGACCAGAAGATCCTGGATATGCCGCACACGGACCTGCGCCGCGCTCGCGCTGCCGCCATGAACATCATCCCGACCACCACCGGCGCCGCCAAGGCCATCTCCCTGGTTATCCCCGACCTGAAGGGCAAGTTCGACGGCTATGCGCTGCGCGTCCCGACCAGCACCGTCTCGGTGGTGGATTTCACCGCCGAACTCGAGAAATCGACCACCACCGAAGAGCTGCGCCAGGCCTTCCGCGATGCCGCCAAGCTGGCCCGCAACAAGGGCATCCTCGCAGGCTATGGACGAGCCGCTGGTGAGCATCGACTACAAGGGCGATCCGCACAGCTCCTCCGTCGACCTGCCTTTCACCTCCGTGCTCGGCAAGGAATCCAACAACTTCGTCAAAGTCGTGGCCTGGTACGACAATGAATGGGGTTACTCCGTCCGCACGGCCGACCTGGCTGCGCTGATGGCGAAATCACTGTAGAGTCTATTAGACTAATAGTCTGAAGACTAATAGTAAAGAGAAACGAAATGGATAGTCGTTTAGCCTCTTGACTGAGATGAACGACTATCCTGTTAATAGGCAGGAGTGAGAATATGGATAAGAAAACAGTTAAAGATATCGATCTAAAAGGCAAACGCGTCCTCATGCGGGTGGATTTCAACGTCCCGATGGATAAGGGCGTGGTCACGGATGACAAGCGCATCAAGGCCGCCCTGCCGACCATCAAGTATGTACTCGAACAGGGCGCATCCTTGATCCTGATGAGCCACCTCGGCCGCCCGAAGGGCGGACCGGACCCCGAGTTCAGCCTGAAGCCGGCCGCACAGGCCTTGTCCAGCCTGCTGGGCATCCCGGTCAAGATGGCGCCGGACTGTGTCGGCCCGGAAGTGGAAGCCATGGCCAAAGCCCTCAAACCGGGTGAGGTGCTCATGCTCGAAAACACCCGCTTCCATGCCGGCGAAGAGAAGAACGATCTGGGCCTGGCCAAGCAAATGGCCGCGCCTGGGCGATGTTTACGTCAACGATGCCTTCGGGTCGGCCCACCGGGCCCACTCCTCCACCGAGGGCGTGGCCCGCTTCCTGCCGGCCGTCTCGGGCTTCCTGATGGAACAGGAGCTGGAGTACCTCGGGCGGGCTACCAACAACCCCGAGCACCCTTACATTGCCATCCTGGGCGGGGCCAAGATCAGCGACAAGATCCTGGTGGTGGAGAACCTGCTGACCAAATGCGACAAGCTCATCATCGGCGGCGGCATGGCGAATACTTTCCTGGCTGCCAAAGGCTTGAATATGCAGGACAGCCTGGTGGAGAAGGAAGCCCTCGATACCGCCAAAAGCATCCTGGCCAAATCCAGCGACCGGATCGTTTTGCCGGTGGACGCGGTCATTGCGGATAAATTCGACGCCGAAGCCAACAGCCAGGTCGTCGACGTGGATAAGATCCCGGCCGGCTGGCGCATGATGGACATGGGCCCCAAGACGCTCGGAGCTCTACAAGCAGACGCTCAAAGGCGCCAAAGCTGATCGTTTGGAACGGCCCGGTGGGCGTGTTCGAAATGCCCAAGTTCGCCGAAGGCACCTTCGCCCTGGCGAAAATGCTGGCCGACTCCGGCGCAACCACCGTCATCGGCGGCGGCGACAGCGCCAGCGCAGTCAAGAAGGCCGGCGTTGCCAAGCAGATGACCCACGTCTCCACGGGCGGTCGGGGCTTCCCTGGAATTCCTGGAAGGGAAGGAATTGCCCGGCGTGGCCGCGCTTGCAAAATAAATAACCTGGATCAAACACCTTGCGAAGGGTAACTCTCAGTCAAGAAGTTCGGGAAGATACCCTTCGCAAGGTTTTTCAGAGGCATCATTTCATATCCTTGCGAAGGTTGACTTTCAAGTCATGGGGTCGACCTAGGAACCCTTCGCAAGGTTGTTATATAAGGAATTAATCTCATGCGGACACCATTTGTAGCTGGAAACTGGAAGATGAATAAAACCATCGCCGAGGCGCGCGGATTGGTGGCCGAGATGGCCCCGATCTTGCGGGAGGTGAAAGGCGTGGAGAAGGTCCTTTGCCCGCCTTTTATGGCGCTGTTCCCCGTCTCGGCTTTGCTGGTCGGAACCGATATCGGCCTGGGAGCGCAGAACCTGTTCTGGGAGCCCAAAGGCGCCTATACGGGTGAAGTCGCTCCGGGGATGGTGGCGGAGTTCTGCAAGTATGTCATCATCGGCCATTCGGAGCGGCGAACGTATTTCGGTGAGACGGATGAGAGCGTGAATAAGAAAGCTGGCTGCAGCGGTAAAGGCAGAGCTTATCCCCATTGTCTGCGTGGGTGAGACGAAAGACCAATATCAGGCCGGAAAAACCGGAGAGGTGGTCTCCCGGCAGGTGATGGAAGGCTTGAAGGGTCTCGATGCCGGTGCGGCCGCGAAGGTCGTGATCGCCTACGAACCGGTCTGGGCCATCGGGACCGGGCTGGCCTCCAGCGGTCGTGGATGCCGACGCGGTCATCCGCGACTTCATCCGCAAGCCTTATGCCGAGATGTACGGCGAGAGCGCTGCCCAGGCCGTTAGGGTCTTGTACGGCGGCTCGGTCACGGGCGCAAATTCGGCCGAGTTCTTTGGGCAGCCTAATATCGACGGGGCTTTGGTGGGAGGCGCCAGCCTGAAGGTGGAAGATTTTGTGACGATCGCCAAGGCGGCGGTGAAGTAATTTACGATTTACGATTTGCGATTGACGATTTGCTATTGCAGGATGAGAGTGCGAGCTGAGTTTACTGCTCGCACTCTTTTTTGGAAGGGCCGCTATAATTTATCCATGTTGAAATATATTTCGGCGTTCGATGGGATGATCTGGCTGCTGGGGACGGTGACGGTATTCGTGTTCCTCCAGCGGACGCTTCACCGGGAGATCCAGGCGGCTTTTTTGATCCTGACCCGCCGGCCGGGGTTGACTCAGACCATCTTTGCGATCATTTTCTTCCCGGGGGTGGTGCTGCACGAGACCAGCCATTTCTTGACTGCCAAGGTATTGGGAGTCCAGACGGGCAGGTTCTCCCTGATCCCGCAAGCCCAGCCAGATGGAAAATTGAGATTGGGTTTTGTCGAGACCGGTCGAGGCGGATTTGTGCGGGATGCGTTGATCGGGGTGGCTCCGCTCATCACTGGCTGCGTATTCGTCGCCCTATCGGCTATTTATCTGCTGCATTTACTTCCGCTGTGGGACTTCATCCGCCAGGCGGATTGGGCCGGTTTTTGGAGGGGCCTGGCGCTGGTGCCGAAAAATTCCGATTTCTGGCTGTGGTTCTACCTGACGTTTACCATCAGCAGCACCATGATGCCGTCCGCCTCGGACCGGCATGCGTGGCTGCCGTTGGGATTGGTCGTGGCGGACCGTGGTATCGTGGCGCTGGTGGCAGGAGCGGGACCCTGGCTGATGCAGAACCTGGCCCCGGATTTCAACAATTTCCTGCGGGCATTGGCGATGATCTTTGGGTTGAGCGGGGTGCTTCATATCCTGTTGATCCTGCCATTTATGTTGATCCATGCGGTTTTGTCCAAAGCTACCGGGATCGATGTGGGATAGGAATGGGACGCGGATTTATGAAGAAAGAGTGAATTTTCGCAGATTCATTATGGAGAAAAAAGAGCGGGATGGCATCCCGCAACTACGAGGTGCGGCAATTTCCAGTCGTGAAGGGGTTATACAGGCTGGCGGCTCAACCGGAGCAGGCGCCGGCCAGTGAGGATAACCCATAAAAGCAAGAAGACGATGGCGGCAAAGTAAAGAGCAGATGGCGATGTTGATCACAGTCGCCGGGAGGAGCATGCTCCAGGAAAACGGCTGCAATTCCGGATCCGCCTGCCAGGATGCCGGCCCAGCGGTGAAACGACCGAAGATATCCGCTCCGGAGCATAACGCCAGAATCATCGTCCAGGCTGCTGAGACGATCACATAACTCACCAGGAAAGCATTTTCATTGAAAATGGTGAGCATGGCCTGGCCGGCTGCCAGGTACATGGCTCTTTCGAAGTCGGTCGCCGCGGCTGCGTATTGATGGCTGAGGGATAGGATGGGAAAGGCAGTATTGGTGGCAAAAAAATCCGCAATGCCGACGAAGAAGAGAACCGTTGCGAAGACTATGAGAGGCGCATCGGTCCGCCGGAGAGCCACATGGAACGCCAGGATCAAAGGGATGAAGAGGACATAGGAGATCATCCCCAGCAAGTCGAGGGTCAATAGGCCGGCGAGCCAATTTTTCTGGAATAGGGTGAAATGCTCCAGGGCAGTGGTTGTCCGTGGCAGGACGGCGTAAACGACTATCTCGCCTGCCAACAGCACGGCAATAATCAAGGCTGCCACGCCGCCGAACTTGCAGAATCCCTAAAGTGGAAGAATCACCCATTCCGGGTTCGGGATCTGCAGCCATGATCAATCGCTCAATCCTCCAGGATAAGGCCGCCGTGGTAGAAGAGCTCATAGACGGTCACGCCGCCCCGGCTGATGAATTCGCGGCCGCGGAAGGAAGAGACTTCGCCTTCATTGGTATCAAGATAGGTAAACTCTTCATGCGGATATTGGAAACCGCCCAGGAAACGGCCTTCAGTGTACAACCTGGATAAGCTCGCCTTGATGACCTGGCCCGCCTGCACCGGCAGGATCATGTCCGGCATAAGGATGTGGCCGTAATAGTTCATGGCCCAAACGGGTTTGCCGGAGAAGTAAGCCACCTCCTCGCCAATGAAATCCCGTCCGCCGAAGTAGCTGTCCAGGTAAGACCAATCCCCCTGGGAAAAACGCCAGGTCGTGCGAGCCCGGGCGGCAGGGAGGAGTATGCTCGCCGCTGCCTACGTAGGTGGCGGCTTTGGCGCTAACAATGAATGAGTTCAGTTGTTGCAGGAATTCGGTATCCATAGGATGGAATTATTTCCTTCGAAGTAGGTTTCTTTTTATGATTGTTATCCCGTGCCAAATTGACGATCGCCGGCATCCCCCAGCCCGGGCAGGATATAACCACGCTCGTTGAGGCGTTCATCGATGGCTGCCAGGTAGAGCGGCACCTCGGGGTGAGCCTTCTGCATGGCAGCAATTCCCTCAGGAGCCCCGATCAGGCCGACGAATTTGATCTTTTAACTCCCCAGCGTTTGACGATCTCGGTGGTGGCCACGGCTGAGCCGCCGGTCGCCAGCATGGGATCCAGGATGAGGCATACCGAGACGGTGGGCTCAATCGGCAGCTTGTTGTAGTACTGGACCGGTTTGAGAGTTTTCTCGTCACGATATAGACCGATGTGCCAGACCTCGGCGGTCGGCATCAACTCCCAGATCCCTTCCACCATTCCGAGCCCGGCTCGCAGGATGGGGACGAGCCCGATCTTTTCTTTCAGCTCCGCCCCTTCCATGGCGGCGAGAGGGGTATTATCTCGCAGGGGGTTGTCAGGAGATCTGCGGTGGCCTCGTAGGCCAGCAGGCCTGCGATTTCCCGGACCAGTTCCCGGAATTTCTTGGGGTCGGTATTCTTGTTCCGTAGACGGCTTAATTTGTGTGCGACGAGCGGGTGTTTGGATGCGAAGACGTTGTCCATGGCTCCTCCAGTGGCTTCGATTATAGCGTAGAAATAATCGGGAAATATGGATAGGCATTTTTCAGTGTGTGCACCATAACCACTCAGGCTCTCAAAAGATTGTTTGAAAATATGGAGCGAACCCTGCGTAATGGTATTGTAACTTAGCGATTTGTCCTTAAGTGGTATTCTAGCTATAATTAAGGTGGTGAAGGCCATGGCAAATCAAATTTTGGTCGTTGATGATAACGACATGAACCTGGTGCTTATCTCCAAGATCCTTGAATTGGAAGGGTACGAGGTTGCAGCAGCCAGTGATGGAATGGAAGCCATTCAATCCGTTATTTCCAATAAACCCGATCTTGCCATCCTGGATGTAATGATGCCGGATATGGACGGCTACGAGTTATGTCGAAAATTGCGGGAGCCACCCATCAATGCCGATATGCCCATCATCATGCTGACAGCAATGAATTCCGAAATGGAGAAGGCGCTGGCAGTCGAGGCGGGGGCGAACGATGTCTGGTCCAAACCTTTCGATATGGATGTTTTCCGGCGGCGGGTTGGGGAAATAGTGGCTGCCGGTTGATCGATAATTTACCTGTTGTTTAAATGTCCCTTTTGGTTATTCTATTTAGCATTAGCGGATTTTTGTTGGCGGGGATTGCCGTTCCCTTGATCTATGGTAAGATCCCTCCCAACGGCCTCTATGGTTTTAGGGTGAAAAAGACCATGGAGCATCCGGAGATATGGTATCCGGTCAATACTTACGCCGGTAAATGGCTGCTGGCAGCGGGATTGGGCATCAGCCTGGCATCCATTCTTTTCAGTCTCATTCCGGGATTATCGATTGATATTTATGCATATTGTGTATTGGGGGTATGGCTTGTGTTGTTCGGACTGGCAGTCTTTGCGTCGGTCCGGTTCATGAATTCCCTTTAATAACAAAAAGGGCGGGAGGATACCCGCCCTTCAACCATAGGCACAGAATAAGCCGGGGTGATTTCCCACCCCGGTTTCTTATCAGCCCTTAAACAAGACGGTGACGATCTCGTGACCTCCGGCATGGAAGGAAACCGAGCCATCCGTGGCAGATTTGAGCGAGCTCAATTTCTGTTCGGCCAGGTTGATCAGTTCTGCGTTCTTGAAGGAAACCAAGGGTTTAAGTGTGACCTCTATTTCGTCGCCGGTAAGGTTATAACCCCGCACCAGCCAGCCGCGCAAATCTTCGCTTTGCTTGACCGTGCTGAGCACAAAGGCAGCCGGTTCGACCGCCATAAAAGAAGCCGAGGCGGGCAATTTTACCGGCATGCAGGCTGGTGCTGACCACCCGGACAGGTGTCTCGAAGGCATAGGCCTGCTCGAACGCATTCTGCCAATTGCCGGAATGGGGGATGATCGAATAATCGAAGGACCATTCCCCGGGCATCTGGGCAGCGGGAGTTTCCATGGCCGGACCGGCATGGCCTTTGCGAGTAGAGAAATCATCCCGGGAAAGCCAGCCGACGCATCTCAACAGGGACAGGGCGATCTCGCCGTTGCCGGACGAGTTCTGCCGGACTTCAACTTCCGGAAGGCCGCGGTTGGCGATCATCAGGCCGTTGTTACCGGCGGAAATATCCGTAAAGGCGCGTTGGGGGACTTCGGGCCGAGGTTGCTCGATCCAGGTTTCATCGTATTCGGGGAGGCCGACCTTCCGCTCGACCACCTCAAAATGACCGTCATACTGGCCGCTTTCCACCGTAAATGGAGCCGGGAAATGAACTCGCAAGCGGTGGTCACGGGCAGCGTTGCTGATGGTGGTGTGTATATCCACCCGTGGAAGCCCGGTGGTAAGGCGAACTACGGATTTGATGGGAAGGACCACCGTCTTTCGAGAACGGGATTGCCGATCGGTGGAGAGACTTTCTGGAACTGTCAACTCCAATTCCAGTTCGAGACTCTGCTGGACCGGACCGCGGACCAGGTGAACCTTTTTCAAGCGGGAAGAGAAGATCTGGTCCCCAGGGGGCGGCGAATAGTTATATTCATCACCGCAGTCTGCCCCATCCTGGAAACAATTCAACCCTTGATAAGTCTTACCACTCTGCTTATCAATGAGTGAGATGGTTCCGTCGCTTAGAGCCTCGACCTCGTAAAAATCATTCCCGATTTTGTAAGGCGGGCGGGCCGCTTTTTTTCCGGGCGAGATCCACCGGAGAATGGGCAAGCGGGCCAGGGGCAGGGCGGCTTTAATGAGCGGGCTTATTTTCAGTACGGCAGTCCCTTCTCCTGGGCGCGGGCGGATCCACAAGGTCTTGTAACCCATGCCGGGGATGTCATCAGCCTTCAAGATCACCTGGGCGGACTCGGCGGAGATGGCGCAGACATGGTAAGCGGTGACGGTAGGATCTGCCATATATCCATCCACCTGCTTCCGGCCGGATTTCCAGACATCCAGATTGGGTTCGCCTCCATCCGCCACGATGGCCTCAATGAAGACCTTACTGCCTTCCCGGCGGATGGACAAGCCCTGGACGGTCATGCCGGCGGCCCGACCATCACTGATAAACCCAAAAGCGGCCTGGAATTCTTTGACACTCATGGACATGTTAATGATCTCGCGGCTACCCCGACCGCCGGTTTGATAGGGGACACTTGTGCCGTTTTCATTTACGAGGTCAAAATCATTTACATTGGCGGGCAGTTCAAGGTTGGCATAGACCACATCCGAGCGAGGCGTGGAGGTCGGGTTAAAGAGCACCACTGCGGATTGGCCCAGGGTAGACTCCGTCTGGATATTCTCTGCCAGGGACTCCAGGCTCTGCAGGGTCAACTCCTGACCGACCTGGTCCACCTGGTCGAACCGGACACTCATTTCATGATGGACCTGGTCGATGGAGCAACCGCAAATGGAGTCGTGGGGGTGGTTTTCCATCAGCAGGCGCCAGGTCTTGCGGACGAGACCGGCTGGATCGTCGAGGGCAGAGGCAGACTTCGTCTCTGTAGCAATGAGGGAAGCGAAAGTGCTGAACGGTTCGGCCCATTTCAAGAGCAGGTCTTCGCTGGCATGGTTGCGCTGCTTGATCCACATGCGCGTGGAGAGCACGCCGGGAAGCAAATGAGAACGGCTGCATTGGCGCAGCTCTCCGGCGATTACCGGTAGTTCCACTTTGTTCCTGTCCATATCTTCCCGGATCGCTTCGACGAACCTGGGTAGGGTGGAGTGGATCACGCTTGTAGCCGGGATGTTCTTGTTTGCATATGCGATGGCTTTGGCTGTATTGGGGGGCGGCTCCATGTGATCGGTGCCGTACATGATCAAATAATCGGATACGGCAGAATGAAGGGCTAACTTGTCGCCTTCTTGGGCTACGGCGATGGCAAATTCGGATAAATTGTTGGCCGGGAAGGAAGCTCCATTCGAATAACTATCCCGCAGGTAAGCCATCAAGACGCGGGAACCATCCGGAGACTGCCACCAGAATTCAGCCGGTTCCTGGTCGAGTCCCCTCCAGAGGCAGGCTGTGTCAATCCCAAAGCCTTTCAAGATCTGCGGTATCTGTCCGGGATGACCAAAGGGATCGGGAAGATAACCAATCATCATTTTGCGCCCAAAGCGGGCGCAGGTCCGGTCGCCTTGCAAGAGGTTGCGGATATGGGCTTCCGGTCCGACTAAAAAGGTATCCGGCAGGATGTGCCACGGCCCAATGAGGATGCGGCCTTTTTGGATATGCTGGCGTAAAACCTTTTCTTTTTCCGGACGCATGGCCAGGTAATCATCCAGGACGATCGTCTGTCCGTCCAGCATGAAATATTTGAACTGAGGATCCTCGTCAAGGAGCTTCAGGACTCCATCGATCAAGTGGACGAGTTTGAGGCGGAAGAGTTGAAATGTACGATACCATTCCCGATCCCAGTGGGTGTGAGAAATAATATGAATATTACGCATAGTCACTCCAAAAAGTAAATAATGAATACTTAGAACCTTTTCGAAAATTTTGGAGAAGCTCGTTTTTTGAGTGTGTGCGGCAAAGCCGTATACACTCAAAAAAACGGCATCCTTTTATTCTCAGGATACAACCTTAGGTGAGGATTTGGGCTAAGATCTCTTTCCAGTGAGGGAAGATCAGCAGATGACCCTCATTTTTACAAAAATTGGGTTTGCAGTTTGGAAGCCGGGTTGCCATGAACCGGGCCATCGGGAAAGGCGTCATATTGTCTGCCGTCCCATGCCAGAGCAGCACACGGGTGCGGACCTCTTCCAACCGGAAACCCCAGGGGCGGGTGAGCAAGCGGGCATCCCAGGCAAACCCTTCCAAGCCGGGTCGAAACCCTTCCTGTTCGCTGGCAATGCAGTGTTCCCGCACTTCCAGGAGATCCATCAGCTCCTCATCCGCGGCGGGTCTGTGATTGCGTTTTCCTGCCGAGGCTGCCGGAGCCGGTTGGATTTTATGGCGGTAAGCCAGCCAGATTATCTGCTGCCAAATGGACCAGGGGATATACCGGCCGAGCAAAAAGCCCATCCGGTTCTGGAGTTCCATCCCATCCGCCCCATGCGGTGTTTCAGGCGGCGCGGCCCCGCACAGGCTGGCAGCGATGGTCACCCGATCTGCCAAGGAAAAGGCGCAGGCGAGAGCGTAGGGTCCACCACCAGAGTGACCCGCAACGGCAAACTTCTCCACGCCTAATCCATCCGCCAATTCGGCTACATCCTCCGCCCAATCCAGGATCCGCCGGCCGGGCTGGAAGGAGGATTCTCCGTAACCGGGACGGTCCACTGCGATCAAGCGGACTCCCATTTGTTGGGTGATCTCATCATGGGGATGGAAAAAACGAGAGCCCGGCATGCCGTGGAAAGAAGAAAAGAGGTTTGCCACCCGGATCACCGGCTTCTTCATAACCGAGGCGGCGACCATCGCGCAGGGAAAGTATTATAGTTTCACCTTTTCCTCAGTTAATTTCCCGGCTTCCAACATGGCTTCTTTGCGGTTGCTGATGGGGAAGCGGTTGTTCAAAGGACTGAAACGTGCCCCCAACGCGGTCGGTTCATAGATACCCCAGCGGGTAAGCCAGTGTGCAATGCCGGTCATTGTAACCGCCTCATTCAACTCTGCAAGTGTATCATCATCCCAACCACCGAATAATCCGTACAGGAACATGAAGAGGGGGAAACTTGGCAGGATCCCGATGAGAAAGATCAATACACTTGAGATCTGATCACCTTTCCAGATGAAACCGTTTATGAGTGAAAGGATCCCATAATGAACGAGGGCAGCCATTAAGGGCGCTACCAGGGATTGCCACAGGTAGATACGTTGTGGGAAGCAGACCTTGTGGTTAATGATATAGGCGGCGATCCCCTTGGCAAATAGACCGACAAAATAGGCGATGATCAACCCACCCACCTGGAAACGGACGATCAGGAACCAGGCCAGGACCACCCGGATGATCTGTTCCGAAAACACCAGGATCGACTTAAGGTAGGGTTTGTTGGCGCCTAATTGGACATTATCACCTACCCAGGAAGGGAATTGGATCGCCCCCCAGATTGTCAGCGGGATCACATAAATGGCGGCGCGTTGGAATTCCACGCCGGTCGATCCGATGATAAAGCGGGGTGCCACTGCCAGAAGGACGGTTCCAATGAATGCACTGACGATGCCGTTATATTTGTATGCCATGGCGCTGTAATATTGACCCAGAATCCGTTTGCCGCTCGAAATGGCCTCGGAGATGGCCGGCATGACCCCGTCATTTAAGGTTTGAGTAACATTGAAGGCAAAGATGAAATTCTGCGCCATGCCCCAGTTTCCCCAGATTTCGGCATAATTGATCAGGCGGGTCTGGGTGATGGCAATTTCCATGGCCTGGCCGAACGACCAGGCGGCAGAACCGAGCATTTCAAAAACACCGAATTTGAAGCTGGTCTTAACGATATCCCAATTGAAATGGGCCAGGAAAAGGATGCGGGCGTTAAGCCCACCCGTTGATAGAACCAATATCCGACTACAAATATCGATAGTTCGGAGACGTAAGCTGCCATCCCCAGCCCCAGCAGGCCTCCCATTGACCCGCCAAAAATAGGGTGTGATTTGCCCCAGAGGAACATGAGGGTGACAACAACCGGTTGGACCACGAACGGAACAATGGCATTGGCTCCAATTTCCAGCACTCGGCTGAAATCCAGGCGTTGCAAGCCCGTCAATGAGTGCTTCATGACCTGGTAGAAACCGGGGATTTGTATGAAGGAATGGATGATCACGCTCCAGGCATAGAGCGCATAGGCGGATTTAGGAGCCAGTGTGCTGGCCAGGGCAATGACCAATGCCACCTGAATGGCTCCGGAGAGAGCCTGCCACCAGATGTACACCTGTCCAAACTGAATACCTTTTCTGGGGTCGCTGACGCGATATTCGGAAAGGAATTTGATGAAGGCCACACTTGTGCCCATATCGAAGAACAACCAGGCCAGGTTGAAGAACTGGGTCACGCGTCCCCAGATCCCCAGGGCCTGGGCCGAGGGCAAAATATATGTGGGCAGGATCAAATTCTGGTAGATGATCATGGGGATAAAAAAGACCAGCCCGATACTTAACGCAATCAGGAATCCGCTCAATGGGCGGTGAAATCCCACATTTTCCCAGGCTGAGTGCTCCTCATGGACCTGGAATTTGGTGCGGTCCAATACGATCCGGTCCAATTCCTCCGGATGTCTCAAGCTGTACCGCCGAACAAGGAAGAATATTGCAAAAGTTGTCCCTATGATCAACGCCATTGCGACCAGAAGGACATTCCGATCCGAGGCATGCGGGACAGGTGAAGCCGGGTAATCGGCAAAAGAAAGAGGCGCATTGCCGGAGGCGCGTTCCACCAGGTGATAGACCAGGTAATTAAAATAAGCCCAATCCTGGATCTGAGGATTGAATGTCGCGTTCTTGCCGGCTTCAAAATCGACAGACTCGTTCAGGAAGGCGTTAAAAACAAACGTTCTCGAATTATTGGCCGACCACAAAATCCAGGCTCCGTCTTCGTAAGCTGTGACCAGCGGCTGAACGTACGAGATGGGAGTATTCACCTCGATCCTGTCCCGGACCTGGGGAGCGCTGTTCCAAAGGATCTGTTTTACGAGCGGATCCTCAACATCGGCCTGGACCAGGCTGACGGCATCGTTCTTTTCAGTAAAGGTCAGTGGGATGCCTATGAGGTTGGTGACATCTGCCGCCGACATATCCGGCCCAAGAAACAAAACCAAACCGGCTCCCGCCTTCAATCGTGCCGCGATCAAATCGGGATCCGGAATGACTCCATTGAGCAGAAAGACATCTGCCTTGGATGCATCCTTCACGAAAGTAAAAGTCCCTTTAGGCGCCAGGGTCAGGGCTGTATGGATTCCTGACTGCTCCGGCCCGGCATAAAAAATGCGGATGGTATTATCGGCTGCCACTGGGATGGCAAAGGTAAAAAGCAGGAGGAGAAATAAAAGGACGATGAAAGTTTTGCGCATTAGATCTCCAAATTACCCTGGTCAGCCAGGACCTCTCCCCTCCGGCCGAGCAAGAAACCAGCCGCGATGGTCAGTGCCACCCCTGCAAGGACACTATATTTTGAGATTGTGGTCGGGGCAGGTAAGCCAAACACTACGAAATAAACGATTATCGGAGATATCTGGATGGGCACGTGAGTGATCGGGACGATATTACTGGCCTGTCCATATCGGAATGCCATCTGATTTTGCCAGGTGACCACAGCTCCGCAGGTGGTCAGGATGATGGAGGCTACCACGAAGAGGATCACCTGGGTGAGTGTTCCCTTTCCGCCCAACACTATAAAGATGACCGCGATCAAAGGGTTCACCCAGAAATCCGATTGGGCGAAAAGAAAACCGTTCGCAAGTGCAATGAAGGTACTTCGGTGAGACTTGATGATTAGGATGAACCTTCGGGAAACGAAGAATAGGACAAAATAGATACAGGTGAATGCAGTAATCCGCATCAGAGAGTTGGAATTCGCCAGGGCCGACCTGACCTGATCTGAGGTGATCTGCAATCCGCTCAGCCCTATAAAGAAAACACCCAGGATCATGATGGGGATCGCGATGATCTCGCCAGTATTCAGACTCTCGTGGTTCAACTTAACCGAACCGACCGCCAGGACGATCAGCCCTATAGCCATTAATCCGGGAACCAGGGCAGGTCCAATGAGACTCTGGGAGATAACATAGGCTATACCGCCGCCGCCAAGTCCAAAAATGGAACCGGCCAGCCAGGTCGGATTACGGATCAAGCGGCGCAGGTATCTTTCATGACCGGCGCCATAGATATCATTTACGGCTTTCTTTTGAAGCAGCAGGCCTGACTGGGTCAGGATACCGCCGACGAGGCCGAGTATCACGCCGGCCACATAGGACGGGGTCATTTAGAGTTCAAAACCATTTTCCTGGATCACTTTGGCAAACCAGTAGCCAGAATCTTTGATGGTCCGTTTGAGCGTCTTGTAATTCACATAGATCAAGCCAAAACGGGGGGCATATCCGAGGGCCCATTCGAAATTATCCATGAGCGACCAATGGAAATAGCCCTTGACCGGCACGCCTTCTTGCATGGCCCGGTGGACCTGGGCAATATGGCTCTGCAAATAGCGAATGCGGCGTTCGTCCCGGACGCGACCATCGAAATCCAATCCATCCGGAACAGGGACACCATTCTCGGTGATCATGATTTCCGCGGTGGGCTGGTAATCCTTCCATACCCGGGTCAGCATCTCATAAATCCCCTCGGGATAGATCTCCCACATGCCGGAATATTCATTTCCCACGGGTTGGACCGGGGACTGGCGGAGCAACGGTACCTTGGGATCATATTTTACAACCGCGCGGGTGTAATAGTTTAACCCAAGCAGGTCCACCGTGCAAATCTTCTCCATGTCACCGGATTTGATGATCCCCTTTGTCAAAAATTTTACGAGAGGAAAATCAACCAGGGGATATTTCCCTTTTAGAAATGGGTCCAATTGGAGGCGGTTGATGGCAACATCGGCTCTTTTGGCAGCCTTGGCATCTCTCTTTGGAATCGGTGGCCGGATGGGCCGGGCTGAGACTGAGGGTCAGTCCCACTTTGACAGGCTGTTTGGCGGCTGCCCGGATGGCTTCGGCTGCCAGGCCGTGGGAAAGGAATATGTGGTGCATCGCCCTGACACCGGCCAGGGGATCTTTCATTCCAGGGGCGTGGTCGCCGGAAAAGTGACCCGCAAAGGCTGTTACCCATGGCTCGTTATGGGTCATCCAGACTTTGACGCGATCGCTCAACCGCTCGGTCACTATTCCGGCATATTCAGCGAACGCATAAGCCGTGTCTCGATTAGGCCAGCCGCCTTTATCTTGCAGGGCCTGGGGAAGGTCGTAATGAAACAGGCACACGTACGGCTCGATCTTATTGGCCAGCAATTCATCGACGAGACGATCGTAAAAGGCCAGGCCGGCTTCATTTATCCTGCCTCTGCCTTCCGGCAGGACCCGCGACCATGCCACTGAAAAGCGGTATGAATCCAGGCCTAATGCCTTCATCAAGGCAACATCTTCCTTATAACGGTGATAATGATCGACAGCTACATCGCCGGTTTCCCCATTGGCAATCTTCCCCTGAGTATGGACAAAGGTATCCCAAATGGAAGGGCCTTTGCCGTCTTCGTTCCAGGCGCCTTCCACTTGATAAGCTGAAGAGGCGCATCCCCAGATAAACCCTTGCGGGAAACTGATTTTGGTCATCAATGGAACCTCAAATTGGAGAAATTTTGTTTACACCTATCCGAAAATTATGGAAGAACCGCATTTTGAGTGTGTGCGGCGGAGCCGCACACACTCAAAATGCGGCATCCTCTTTCTTTTCGGATAAGATACTTTTTAATTATACGAGGCTTTATTTTACGATAAAGAAGATGAATGTAATGAATATCCCATGCTTTTAAACTTTTATATGGAAGGAATCCCAGCCTTCTTCAATCAAGGATCTGAAGATTTCACAAAGGAAGAACCAATTGGGTCATATTGGATGAATAAGCAGGGTGATACAATCGGACTATTTATGGAGGTTTTATGAAGGTTTCTTTATTACGGGCCCGCTACAGGCGGATCATGTTCTTCTTTGCCAGGATCGCGCTGGCGTTTATATTTTGGGAAGTCATCCTGCCACGACTGGGCCTGCGGGCCTGGGCAAGACGGACACGCTCCAACCGTTACCGGAAGGCAGCCGCCCAGTTCCGGGCGCTGGCAATCCACATGGGCGGTGTGATGATCAAGGTAGGCCAATTCCTTTCGTCCAGGTTAGATGTGCTGCCACCGGAAATTACCAGTGAACTGGCGGGTTTGCAGGATGAAGTGCCGCCGGAGGAGTTCGAGGCTATCCGCAAGCAAGCCGAAGCAGAACTTGGCGCGCCTTTATTGGAAAAATACGAATCATTTGAAGAAACGCCTCTGGCTGCGGCATCGCTTGGACAGGTGCATCGAGCCCGCTTATGTGTGAATGGTCAAGGTACCGAATTTTGCGGGGTTGTGGTCAAGATCCAACGCCCGCATATCGAGCAGTTGATCGAGGTCGACCTCTCGGCGCTGCAGCAGGTAGGTGGCTGGCTGCAGAGATATCCGCCGGTGGCCAAACGGGTCCATGTTCCTTCCCTGGTGGAAGAATTCTCAACGACCGTCCGGGAAGAGGTGGATTACCTGGCTGAAGGCCGGAATGCCGAGATCTTCAGCAATAATTTCAAGGAAGATCCAAAAGTGCATGTGCCCAGGGTGGTCTGGAGCCATACCACCCGGCGGGTGCTGACCCTGGAGGATGTGTTTGCCATCAAGATCACCGATTATGATGCCATCCACGCGGCCGGGATAGACCCGGCGGAAGTAGCCCGCACCCTGTTGAATACTTACCTTAAGCAGATCTTCGAGGACGGCTTTTTCCACGCCGACCCGCATCCGGGCAATCTCTTTGTCACACCGGTGGATGGAACAACTGAAGATGGAAAGCCTCGCTGGCAGTTGACCTTCGTCGATTTCGGCATGGTGGGGAGGGTGCCGGATAATTTGCGGAACGGTCTACGGGAAATGGTGATTGCCATGGGGTTGCAAGATGCCTCCCGTTTGATCCATTCCTACCAGACTCTGCATGTGCTCCTGCCTGGGACGGATCTGGCCCAATTGGAAGAGATGAGCGCTTCGATGTTCGACTTAATGTGGGGGAAATCCATGGATGAATTACGCAATTTGAGCCAGGAAGAAATGCTCCGCTTTGCGGATCGCTTCCGCGACATGATGTATTCCATGCCGTTCCAGCTGCCTCAAAATCTGTTGATGCTGGGGCGTTGTGTTGCCATCCTCTCGGGCATGTGCACCGGTCTGGATGCCGATTTCAATCTGTGGAACCAGTTGGAGCCCTATGCAGCCAAGCTGGTCTCACAGGAAGCGGGTTCCAATTGGAAGGTCTGGCTGGATGAGCTGGGTAAAGTCGTCAAGGAAATGGTGGCCGTGCCGACGAAATTCAGCCGGATCCTGACCCAGATGGAAAAAGGCAACTTGATGGTCCAAATGCCCACCGTAAACCGGCAGCTTGTTTTTGTGGAGAAGGCGCTGAACCGGCTGACGGCCAGCCTTGTATTTGTGGCCTTGCTGATCGGGAGCGTGATCCTGTATGACGCCGGGCACACCAACTTTTCTGCCATCCTTTTGGCGGGTGCCGTGGTGACCTTGCTTTGGATCTTCTTTTCGAGAGGTGGCATGCCCCGCCGGTTCCATCCTTAACATACTTACCAATTCTTTGTATCGTAATTCCAGATATCTAAGAGACCGCCCGACCGGGCGGTCTCTGTCATTATTGAATTAATTTGAAGAGAGAATTCTCTCCGGCTTTTATTCCACTGCATCCTTTTTATCGGTAACGTTTTCCATATTTTCCCGGTCGATCCTGGACAGGTGGGCATCGATCATGCTGCGCCAGGCCAACAACATTTCCCGGCGGGCTTTGCGGCGGTGCTCCACGAACCCATGCGGGATCATTCCTTCCATGCTCTTGCGGAATTCTTCCCGGGCAGCGTGGAAATGCTGGCGAGTTTCTTCAGGAATTTTGCCTTCCATCGGGTGATGAGTATGTGAAGTTTTATTTTCCATATTATCAACTCCTTGCGATAACAAAATTATAGTCCATTGGGTTCCAGAGAACAATATTACTTCCAGGCT
Organism: uncultured Chloroflexia bacterium; assembly: GCA_963782935.1. GTDB lineage: Bacteria > Chloroflexota > Anaerolineae > Anaerolineales > Villigracilaceae > UBA877. Next base: position 88,375 of record CAWALN010000022.1, read on the forward strand.
ATCCTATAAAAGGTTAATAATGGTCTCATTATTCGAGTAAAATTATCCTATGAACTACCCTGATTTTGTTCGTATAACCGATCAAATCTGCAGGTGGATGGCTTCCAACAAATTCAAAGAAGCCGAAGACCAACTCTATACATTACTTTATAGTGATGTTTCGGATGTCGATAAGGTTAAGCTTTGCATCCAAATGGCGATCATACGGGACCGGATCGGGAATTCGGATGAGGTGTTAGCCTGGTTCGATAAAGGGATCGGGTACGAACAACCTTATTTCCGCTATGAGGCAACAGTTGAAAAGGCTCGCTACCTGGCCGACTTGGGCCAGTGCATGGAGGCCGTTCCGGTGTACGAAGAGTTGATCAAGCAACCTTATGTAAGCGAAGCCGAAAAAGAAAATTTCCGCAAGGAAATCAAAGTGCTTCTGAGCCGGGCCATAGGCCAATGGAAATGATTTTATAACATAGGCTCAAAATAAGAAAGGATGAAACGAGGCGGGTAAACAACCGCCTCGTGTTGTCGTATGCGCGTAAAAGCCGATCTTTTATTACTATTCGTTACTGTTATCTGGGGGAGCGCGTTTGCCGTAATGCGATTTGCGGCGGGACATGGCACCGTTTTCTATCTAAACGGAACCCGTTTCCTCCTGGGAGCCCTGGTGGTCCTTCCGTTTACCAGGTTGAAAGGTGCAATCACCCGGAAGAATTGGTTCTATATTGTCCTGGCGGGATTTGCACTCTATATCGGAGTGGCTTTTCAGCAAGCAGGATTGGCGACCACCTCGGCAGGCAACGGTGGGTTCATAACGAGCCTCTATATCGTGATCGTTCCTTTCATCCTGTGGGTCTTTTGGAAGGAGAAGCCGTCCTGGCTGACCGGTGTTGCCGTCGGGTTTGCCGTCCTAGGCGGCTATTTGCTCAGCACAGCCGGGAGCCTCAAGATCCATCCCGGAGATCTTTTGATCTTCATCGGCTCCTTTTTCTGGGCCATGCACGTGGTGGTGGTGAGCCGGGTGCAAGGGAAAATGAAGGCGCTGCCATTCGCATTTGGTCAATTTACCGTTTGCGGGTTGCTCAATCTGGCCACCGCACCATTCGTCGAACATACAAATGCGGGAACGATGCTATTACTCCTGCCAGCCATCCTCTATACCGGTATCTTTTCGGTCGGTTTGGCTTTCACCTTACAAGTAGTGGCACAAAAGCACACTCCTGCCAATGATGCCGCTTTGATCATGAGCCTGGAATCGGTTTTTGCGGTCGTATTCGGGTGGATATTCCTTCACGAGGCCTTGTTGCCCATCCAAATCGCCGGTTGCGCCCTCATCCTTTTGGCGGTGGTGGTGGTACAAATCAGTTCGTATAGAATAATATTAATGAATCAACCTCCCGATTCTGCGATGGTAAAATGAGTGGAAACCATGACTGCCAAAATCATCCTTAACCCCTATTCCAACCGGTGGAAGGCAAAAGCGCGCTGGCCTGAAGCCGAACAAGCCCTTAAAGGCTGCCAGCGTGGATTATGAGCTGGCCGTCTCGGACCATCCGCACCATACCATTGAACTGGCCGAGCAGGCAGCCCGGGCTGGATTTTCTCCCATAATCGCGGCGGGCGGGGATGGCACCATCGGAGAGGTGGTAAACGGATTGGCTCGGGCAGCCGCCTCGGACGAGGCTGTGCTTGGCCCAATGGGCATCCTGCCGTTGGGATCCGCCAATGACCTGGTGGATAACCTTGGGCTGCCGCGGGATTTGAACCAGGCTGCTCATGTTATTGCCCTGGGGAAGACCCGCCTGATGGATGTAGGCTACGTCAATGGATTTTACTTTGCCAATAACTCAGCCATTGGCCTGGAACCTTACATCACCCTGGCGCAGCAGCGGATCACCTGGATAAAAGGGATGATCCGCTACCTCGTTGCGGCGGTACGCGGCATTTGGGACAATCCCCAATGGACGGCGCAGATCGATTGGGATGGTGGTCATTACGAAGGACCGGCGTTGTTGGTCTCGGTTGGGAATGGACCCCGGACAGGCGGCGTGTTCTTTATGGCGCCTCACGCGGACCCTTTTGATGGTAAGCTGACCTTTGTGCATGGGTACCGGCAGACCCGCGGGCAGATCTTCCGCTTGTTGCCACGGACGATGAAGCCAGGCGTGGGCAGTTTTGTCGAGATGGAAGGGATCCACGAGCAGTTGGCCACCTATGTGAAGATCCACATGAATAGGCCTGCACCCGCGCATGTAGACGGCGAGATCTTTTCGGAAGGTATCCAGGATTTGGAATATAAGATTTGCCCAAAAAGATTGCAGATATTATTGCCATGATTTGATTAATACTTTTGTCATTAATATTTACCTTTTCCTTGATTATTAACAATAAATACGAGCTGGAAAACACCGCTCGTATTTTATTAAATTTTTCAGGGGTAAATAGCGAACTTTGGCCCTACTAAGTGATTAAGATTTCTGGACTACACGGGCAATTACTTTACCAACGCCAGCATCGAATGACTGACTGTCAAGAATTCCCCAAACGAAAAAAGATTATCGACCCGTAGCCCTGTTCCGCAAGATCATCCACGCCATCTGGAGGATCAAGGTGATAACAATGGTGAGGACCAGGTTGAAAAGTAGTTGACCCGGCACGAGGAGCAGGCTAATCCCAAAGACAAAAATAAAAGTGGCCGCCGTGGCAGGACCAAATACTGCCCGGGGAACGATCCGTGCCCTAATCGCTCGGAGGATAAGAAAAGTCAGATAGCCTCCGCCTGCAAGAATAAGACCAAAGGGAAGGAAGGGAGCCGGCAGGAGAATGGATATCGCCAGGGTGATTAGCAGCAGAATATCTGCCAGATTAATAGATTTGGGCGTATCCAAGTTCAGGCTTTCTCCGCAGGGATATTCTTCAGGATCGTGTTCTGAATGAATTCATCGAGGATTTCGCTAGAAAAATGCGGACCGGTTTCGGTCAATTCCAGTTGGCAATTAGGCAATAGTTCCGAGGTCCTTATAGCCGATTCATATGGCACTGAATCGTCTGTCTTACTATGGCGCATGAAGGTTTTCTCACGAACATCCGCCAGCGAAAATTCCCAATCGATAAATCTCAAGCGCAGATCCTGAGCCACACCGAAGCAATCATTCATCATGGAATCCCGAATGTCGTCTTTCTTCAGGTCGTCTTCCTTCACCCATGAGAAGAATAATTCTTTCGCCAGGGGTTCCAGTTCGGCTACACTCTTCTCCCGGATCGGTGGAAAGGGCCATCGAGAAAGCACTTTTTCATCATATAAGGCCGGCATACCGCTGAGGATATAGATATTTCCCACTTTATCCGGGAATCGAGCCCCCAGGGCATAGCTATAGGGTGCGCCGGAAGACATCCCCAATACATCGAATTGAGCCAATCCCAATTCTTCGATCAACACTAAAATCCAATCCGCGTACGCAGCAAATGAATCCAAAATAATAGGAGAAGACTCGCCGTATCCGGGACGGGCGATACTAATAGGCCTTGTCTTATGATCAACTAAACGATCAAAGAGGCCTGTATCCTCAATACTGGCGATCAACCCATGTTGGACCAGGATCGGATAGCCGGCCTTGTCTCCTAAATCGGTATAAGAAAGGATCGTTCCATTTTTACCGAATAATCTCTGTTTCATGAGTAAGAACCCTCTGGCAGACCGGAAATCAAAAGGCTGTCTTCAACCATTGGGGCAGCCTTTTTTTGAATATGGCCTACAGGATAATACCACTTTATTAATTGATTATTTAGTCGTCAAACCAAAACCGAATGAAAATAGCGGACCGTTCTCTCCAGCAGGTAGGTTGGCAAAGTCGAAAGGTAATTGAGAGTTGGAACGCGGCCAAGTGAAGGGTAATTTGCCAGTGAATGGCCGGATGCCAAAGAGAACATCCGCAATCCCTTCTGCCTCGGTGCCGGGCAACCAGGCGGCGACGAAGGCATCCCAACCGGGCAGTTGATCGGTGATGACCATCGGCCGGCCCGAAATCAACAGAACGATCAGTTTTTCGCAGCGCGGCCTCAGGCTGGAGGTTAATTGAATATCGCCCGGGGTCAGGGAGAGATCGGCTTTATCTCCCACTCCCTCGGCATATGGCAGTTCACCAACGGCGACGATGCAGGCATCGGCTTTGTCGTTCCCTGCAAAATTCCCTCCGGCGTCGTATTGGACAACCGTGGTCTTGCTGACTGTATCCTGGATGCCCTGTAATAGGGTGGTGCCGGGAGTAATATCACCGGCGCTGCCCTGCCAGGTGATCGTCCAGCCTCCGGATTGGATTCCAATGTCATTGGCGGCGGTACCGGCTACGAAAATCAATTTGCTTGTTCAACTCAAGGGAAGGGCGTTGTTGTCATTATGTGGCTTGAAATTTGGAGTGCAGGCTTTAGCCTGGTAGTCCCAAGAGACGCGGAGGGGCTCGAACCCCCGACCTTAATATCCCCTATCGGGGACATCAATGTAAATCAAAAACCCTGAGCGATATTCCGCACAGAGTTTTTTGGTGGGCGCGGAGGGGCTCGAACCCCCGACCTCATCAATGTGAGTGATGCGCTCTAACCGGCTGAGCTACGCGCCCGAACGGCGGAATTATAGCCGAGGGGTACTGCTTTGGCAAGGTTACTACAAAAAGGACGCTTTTTGTCACTTTTCGACCATGCCTGCATCTGATAAAATGGTTAAAGACATTAATATAGTGAGGTTAATAGATGTTGGAAGTGAATAAAGTTCCCACCAATTCCCCTGAAAGTGAAATTACGCATACCAAAGTATTGATCCTCGGATCCGGGCCGGCCGGGATGTCGGCCGGGTTATATGCGGCCCGGGCCGAACTGGCGCCCATCGTGCTGACCGGCATTGACCTGGGTGGGCAGGTGGCCCTGACGTATACGGTCGAGAATTATCCGGGCTTCCCGGATGGCGTCGGAGGGGCTCAATTAGGCGAATTGTTCCAGAAACAAGCCGAGCATTTTGGGGCGCGGGTAATGTTCGATAATGCCAATTCCGTCGATCTTTCCAGCCGTCCTTTTAAAGTGACCGCGGATAACGGCATCTATACCGCCGATGCACTCATCATCGCCACTGGGGCAAGTCCCAAATCACCTGAAAGTGCCCGGCGAGACCGAATTGACCGGCCGCGGCATTTCCTATTGTGCCACCTGTGATGGCGCCTTTCTTTAAAGACAGGCGGGTCAATGTCATCGGCGGCGGCGACAGCGCTCTCGAAGAAGGGCTCTTCCTGACCCGCTATGCCAGCTCGGTCACCATCATCCACCGGCGGGATAGTCTGCGGGCCGGCGCCGTCCTCCAGAAACGCGCCTTGGAAAACCCGAAGATGAATTTCATCTGGAATACAGTCGTGACGGATGTGATTGGCAAGGACAAGACCGAAGCAGTAAAGGTCAAAAACATTGAAACAAATGCAGAGACGGTCATGCCGACCGAAGGGGTTTTCATTTTTATCGGCCACACGCCCAATACCCAGTTGTTCGAGGGCCAGCTCAAAATGGAAAATGGCTATATCACGATCGATAACCGTATGAGGACCAGTGTCCCCGGAGTTTTCGCGGCCGGAGAAGCAGCCGACTCGCATTTCCGCCAGGTGATCACCTCCGCCGGAATGGGTGCGGCCGCGGCAATGGAAGCGACACATTTCTTACAAGATGAAGCAGGTTAGACTAGAGGATGGAGAAATTATGACTTCAAAGATTTCGATCGTTGGTGCAGGGATGACCGGTTCGACCACAGCCCATTGGCTGGCGGAACGTGAGATCGCCGACCTGGTGCTGGTGGATATCGTCGAAGGGATGCCCCAGGGCAAAGCCTTGGACCTTCAAGAGGCCTTGCCGGTGGTGGGAAAGGATGTCTCCGTAGTTGGCAGTAACGATTATGCCGCCACCAAGGGATCTGACATCGTCATCATCACTGCCGGAGTGGCCCGCAAGCCCGGGATGAGCCGGGAGGATCTGCTGACCATCAATGCCAAAATTGTCAGCGATGCCACCAACAATTCCTTGAAATATTCGCCCGATGCCCTTTTCATCGTGTTGACAAATCCCTTGGACACCATGGCTTACCTGGCCATGCGCACCGGCAAACTGCCCCGCGAGCGAATCGTCGGGCAGGCCGGCATACTCAATTCCGCCCGCATGCGCGCCTTCGTCGCCATGGAAAGTGGAGTCAGTGTCGAGAATATCAATTGCTACGTCCTGGGCGGTCACGGGGACGAGATGGTGCCGTTGACCCGTCATTCGAATGTGGCCGGTATTCCGTTGCGGGATTTCCTTCCGGCTGACAAGCTGGAAGCGATCGTCACCCGCACCCGCAAGGGCGGCGCCGAGATCATTAATTTCCTGAAGACGGGTTCCGCCTATTATGCGCCGGCTGTTGCCGTCACCCAGATGGCCGAAGCTATTTTGAAGGACAAGCACCTGATCATCCCGGCTTCAGCGTACATGGATGGGGAATATCGGCTTGAAGGATATGTTCTTCGGCGCGCCGGTCCAGCTGGGCCGGAACGGCCTGGAAAAGATCTATGAATATGAATTGGATGCGGCTGAAAAGAGCGCCCTGGAAAAATCAGCTGCTGCCGTGAGAGACAGCATCGGCGTGATGAAGAACTTATTGAAGATTTGATACATTCAAAGCGCAGTCGACCGCGCATCATAAATACTTGTGTGGAGGCTTCCTATGATTTTGAAGGAAAAGATTGCTGCACAGTTACCCGCCTGGCGTGAACGTGTAAAAACTCTCGTCAAGGAGCACGGGGATCAGGTCATCGATCAGGTGACCATCGGCCAGGTGTACGGGGGCATGCGGGATATCAAGAGCATGGTGACCGATATCTCGTTCGTCAACCCGGCCAGCGGGATCAGCTTTCGGGGTATGTCCATCCCTGAAGTTTTGGCCAAGCTCCCCAAACCCCGTGGCGCCAAGATACCTTACGTGGGCGGGCTTTATTACCTCCTGATGACAGGTGAAGTGCCGACCCGTAAGGAAGCCGAGGAAGTGGAACACGATTGGGCCAACCGGGCGGTGGTGCCGGATTATGTGTTCAAGATGATCCGGGCGATGCCAAAGGAAACCCATCCAATGGTGCTGTTTTCCCAGGCAGTCCTGGCCCTCGAGAACGAATCGAAATTTGCCAAGGCCTATCATTCCATCAAAAAGGATGCCTACTGGGAGTCGACCCTGGAAGACTCCATGGACCTGACCGCCAAACTGCCAGTCATCGCAGCCTTTATTTATCGCCTCAAATATTTCCACGAGACCAAAAAACCGCGTTACAACACCCGCCAGGATTATGGGATGAATTTTGCCCGTATGATGGGCGTGAAGGACCGCAAAGGCTATGCCGAGCTGGCTCGCCTTTATTTCATTCTCCATTCCGACCATGAGTCCGGTAACGTGTCCGCCCATACCACCCATCTGGTCGGCTCTGCCCTTTCGGATGTGTATTACGCTTTCTCGGCCGGGTTGAACGGTTTGGCCGGACCCTTGCACGGGTTGGCCAACCAGGAATGCCTCGGCTGGCTGATCGAAGTCCGGGATAAATTTGGCGGCGTGCCGAGCCGGGACGAGTTACGCCAGTTTACCTGGGATACCCTCAACAGCGGCAAGGTCATCCCCGGATACGGGCATGCGGTCTTGCGCGTAACCGATCCTCGTTATATGGCTCAGATGGAATTTGCCAAAGAGCGATTCCCGAACGATCCGTTGCTTCGCCTGGCAGCCCTGGTCTATGACGTGGTTCCGGAAGTGCTGAAGGAACAGGGTAAAGCCAAGAATCCGGCCCCCAATGTGGATGCCATCTCCGGCACGCTCCAATATTATTATGGGGTGCGCGAGTTTGATTTCTATACCGTCCTGTTCGGCGTAGGCCGGGCCCTGGGAGTGACCGCCAATATCGTTTGGGCACGGGCCCTCGGCCAGCCCATCGAGCGGCCCAAATCCCTCTCCACCGCCATGCTCGAAGAGGCGGTCAAAACCCCAGTGAGCAATCCGCAGTAATCAGTAAACAGTGAGCAGTAAACAGGACACAGTAAACAGTAAACAGTGACCAGTAAGAAAAAAGGATTTCCGATGCAATCGGAAATCCTTTTTTCGTAGTCTCGAATATCAATCCTCGAATAATCGACTAGCGTATATCGCTTCTCAAATCTCGATTTTCGAATTATCGTTTCTCCGCTTTGGTGGCAATATAGACCGGATGATACTTACTGATGGGCGAATCCGGGCAAATATCTTCATAAAATCCGGTAATGGCAAAGCCGGCTTCGATCTGTCCGCCGATCTGATCGGTCAGGCTGTGGCCATATTCAAGCGGAGAACCTTCCTCGATGGCCGCATCCAGGTCTTCCGGATCGAGATCTTCCAGGTCGCAATATGGGATGGAATATTTCAGTTGCAAGTTTCCTGCTCATCGATATGGGTCCCAAAGAGGAAATAAATCGAGTTGCCGAAGCCTGCCAACAGCAATCCGCCCGGGCGAAGGACCCGGATAAGCTTCCCGCCAGACGGGGCGGATCTCGGGACAAAACACATTCGATACCGGGTGGAAGACCAGATCGAAGGATGCCTCTCTGAAGGCAGACAGATCCCGCATATCTCCTTCGACGGTGCGGAGGGCAGGCCTTCCCGTTTGAGCCACCAGGGTGATCCTGTTCGAGTTGAGCCGGGGAATTATCAAAGATGGTCACATTGGCCCCAGCGCCGCGAAGACGGGTCCTTGCTGGCCGCCTCCGCAGGCCAGGCCCAATAAGTCCAATCCTTTGAAAGGCGGGAACCAATCCTGCGGGACGGGTTTCGTCTCGGTGAGCAGGACGGAAAATTCGCCTTTTCGGGCGGCTTCGATGGTTTCGTGGTTGACTGGGACCGTGAATTTATTCTTCAGGTCCACTTGCCGGTCCCAGGCATAACGGTTGTAATCCCGGATATTGAAACCCGGTCTGAGGTTTGGCATGGTCAACTCCTGTGGAAATTATACACTTATGCACCTTATAAAAATCCCCGCCAATTGCAGCGGGGATTTTGAATGCAAGGAATTGCCTATTTGGTCGGTGTGGGAGCCGCTCCGGCTCCGCTCCAGCTATAATCCCGCCAGACGCTGGCTGTTCCGGCAGGGGACCAGATGGGGTTGCCCTGGTCGTCGGATCCGGTTTGCCGGACGGTGGTGACCCACCAGCGAATGGTGTGGGCGCCGTTGTCTTGCGGTCTGAAGGAGACCGGAACGATATATTTCGTGTCGCTCACGTATTCAATCACCTTGCGCTGTGAGCCGGTGGTGACGTTCAGGTCGGTCACGTCCAGAACGGTAACCTGGTAGCGCTCGTTATCCCGCAGGGTTCCGATGGAGGCCCATTGGAGGACTACCAAATCATTCGATGAAGTAAATTGAGCTCCATCGGCCGGGAGAAGCAAGGTTCGGCGCCGGATATGGAGGCGGGATGGTCGGGGTGGGGGTGGGGCCGGCCGTAGGAGCCCGCTGGCACAAGGGGATTTTCACCACCGTATCCAGGATAGACATTGTCGGTGCTCAATCCGTTCCAATCTTTGATGGCTTGCATCGAAACGTTGTAATTCTTGGCGATCGTGCTGAGCGAATTCGCCGGATTGGACAGTATATTCCACCACCTCACAGGCGGCCCGGGTGGCTGCACCTGATGCCAGGGTTGCCGTGGCAGGTGGAGGCGGCGTGGCAGTTGGTTTTGGAACCTTGAGGGGTTGGCCGACTTGCAGGTTGGTACAACCACATTGAGATGGTTTAACGCGATAATAGCCTGGACAGTGGAATTAAGGAGCAACGCGATGGATCCGCATGTGTCACCCGACTGAACTGTGTAATCCTGCGGAGGTTCAGGGGTGACCGTGGAAGTCTCCGTGGGAATTAAAGTTTCAGTCGGAGTCAGCGTCAGCGTAGGAGTGGTGGTGATCGTGAGGGTGATGGTCGGATCTATTAGTTTCCCGGTCAGTTTTCAGGGAGAAATATACACCGCCGGCTCCCACAACCAGGAATGCGGCCAGCAATCCCAGGGCTACCGGCAGGCTGAAGGTGACCGAAGGCATTCGAGCCGGTTGGACCGCTTTCTCTATTTTTCTTTTTTGCTTGGGAGTTGCGCTGAATTCACTTCCGCAGACCACGCAACGGGTGGCGCTTTCTGCCAGACGTGTGCCGCACACCGGGCACAGCTTGGTTTGAGTTGTCTCAGGGCTCATAATTCCGGGATTATACCATGTGAAATCTCTCCCGAACCCTGCTTCTGACCAGTGCTGATGAACACGTGTTCTGTTAAAAAAAAGTATATGTTTACATAATTCTTCGCCAGCCTCATTTACGGAGATAGCAACGTACCCCCAAAGCGGAGTGAGGGGTAACACTATGCCCCTTAAAAATTATCAACTCTCGAATATTGAATACCGACTCTTACCCTTTGACCTTCGACTTATAACGCCTGACCCCTCAACCCGCGTTATAATGGCCCAGTCATGATTGACAACCTCTCCATCTATCGCACCCTCCTTCTCATCCGTCGATTTGAAGAACGCTTATTGGTCGAATTCAGCCAGGGAAAACTGGTTGGGACCACTCACGTCTATATCGGCGAAGAAGCTGATGCTGCCGGTATTTTTTCCGTCACGGATCCAAATGACGTGGTTTTCAGCAACCATCGCTGCCATGGCCATTTCCTTGCCTATGGAACCTCCCAACCGGAGGGTCCTGACACTTATCGCCTGGCGGCCGAACTGATGGGAAAATCCACCGGCCTGGTGGCCGGGCGAGGCGGCAGCCAGCATATCCACTGGAAGAATTTTTACTCCAATGGCATTCAGGGTGGCGATTGTGCCGGTCGCAACAGGTATGGCATTGGCAGAAAAAGTCAAGCAGACTGGCAACATCGCATTGGTCTTTCTGGGCGACGGGACATTGGGGGAAGGCGCCGTTTATGAAAGCTTGAATATGGCCTCCTTATGGAAGGTGCCCATTTTGTTCGTGGTGGAAAACAATCGCTATGCCCAGACGACTCCCATTGAGATGGGTGTGGCGGGTTCGATCGCCGAAAGGTTCACTGCCTTCGGCATCCCAACCTGGGAACGGGAGACTTTCGACGTTTTGGAGATCCAATCCGCTGCCCGTTCTGCCATTCAGCACGTCCGGAAGAATATTGGACCGGCTGCCCTGATCTTGCATACCCAGCGTTTCATGGCTCATTCTAAAGGCGACGACCCGCGCTCCGCCGAGGAATTAGCCCGCATCCGCCTGGTGGATCCATTGGAAATCCAGGCCGCCCGGTTGACGGCATCTGAATGCGAACAGGCCGACCTTGAAATCGCCGGGGCCATCCAGGCGGCTTTCGAGCAGGCCGGGAGCGATCCTTTCCCGGAGTTGGACGTTCCCCTATCCGGAAGAAAAACAAGCCCGCTTTCCTCATTTCAGCCTTAAAGTTAAACTATAACGAGCCATGCCTACAGTCCTTGATCGCCTGAATGATGCTTTGCATCACGCCTTGGAAAAGGATAACCTTGTCTACGTCATCGGTGAGGATATCCTCGACCCGTATGGCGGAGCCTTTAAGGTATCCCGCGGGTTGAGCACAGAGTTTCCACAACGGGTCCTGACATCGCCAATATCTGAGGCAGGCATTGTCGGTCTGGCCTCCGGGATGGCCCTGCGAGGGTTGCACCCGGTGGTCGAGATCATGTTCGGGGATTTCGTCGGGCTCATCGCCGATCAGGTCATCAATCAAGCCGCCAAATTCCGTTGGATGTATAACGATCAAGTCAGGGTTCCCCTGGTGATCCGTACACCCATGGGCGGACATCGTGGCTATGGCCCCACTCATTCGCAATCCCTGGAGAAGCTCTTCCTGGGAATTCCGGGCCTGAAAGTGGTTGCACCCAATACCCTGGGCGATCCGGCGGGATTATTGGAAACTGCGGTTGCGGACGAAGATCCGGTCCTCTTTATAGAGCATAAGCTGCTCTATACCCGTCCGCTTTTGGAGACAGGTCAGGGTGACTTGCTGGAATTCGAGGTCGAGACTTCGGCGGAGATCTATCCGGCTTACCTGCTGCGTTTCAGGAACCAGGCTCCCCAGATCACCCTGGCGACATATGGATATAATTTTGAGTTGGCTCGGGCTGCGGCGCTCCAATTGGTTTACGACTATGAACTTTTCGTAGATATCGTCCTATTCTCGCAATTAAGTCCTTTCGATATTTCTCCTTTGGTGGCGTCCCTCTCCCAGACTCGCCGCCTTCTGACGATGGAAGAAGGCGGGCTGAGCCTCGGTTGGGGCGCGGAAATTGCGGCCCGTGCCGCTGAAATCGGAATGGATGGAGTTACGGGTCCAGCGGGTGGCTGCCCTTGATCTGCCGGTGGCCAACTCAAGGCCTCTCGAAGAAGCCATCCTGCCAACTCAAGAGAGGCTCGTGCAGGCGGCCCTTGACCTGCTGGGCTATTGAGCCATGGTGACTATGATCCTTTCAGAAATCCTCGTACCTCTTCTCAATGCCAACGAGCCCGAAGCCCGGCTGGTTTCCATTCACGTGAAGGATGGCCAGCTCGTCAGCAGAGGCATGCTCCTGTTTACAATTGAGACTACCAAGGCGGCATCTGAGATAGAGTCGCCCGGGTCGGGTCATATCCGAATGCTGGCCAGGGAAGGCGAAATATTGCGGGTGGGGGACCGGATGGCAGTGATCACCGAAAGTGTTGATGAACCCTGGAAGGCCTTTCATCCCGCAAGACCACCGGAAAGGAGAGCCCCGCTTCGGATGGACATCCGGCGGGTTTGCGGATCACCAAACCGGCGTTGGCCCTGGCAGAATCCCTTGGGGTGGACCTGAAGTCGCTTCCACTGGATAGATTGATCACCGAAGTCGGTCGTCAAGGGAATTGCCCAGACGGAAGAAGTGAGACCCTTTCATTGCCGGCCTCCGAAAAACCATTTATCCTTATCTTTGGGGCAGGCGGGCATGCGAAATCCATAATGGAAATGATCCTGCAATTGGATGAATTCGCCATTGCAGGTATCCTTGACGATAATGAAAAACTTCGTGGAAGCCAGGTGCTTGGCATTCCCGTGCTGGGGACGCGTTCGCGCTTGTCCGAATTGGTTGATCTGGGCGTCAACCTGGCAGCCAATGGGGTTGGCGGTATCCTGGATATCAATATCCGCATCCGCATCTTCGAGCTGTTGGAAGGGGCCGGTTTTACTTTTCCTATGTTGGTCCATCCGCGGGCAACTATCGAGCCGAGCGCACAGGTCGAGGCCGGCGTTCAGGTCTTTGCCAATGCATACGTCGGATCCGAGGCTCGCTTACATTCAAAGTGTATGATCAACACAAATGCGGTGGTTTCTCACGATTGCGAGATTGGAGCTTACACTCACATCGCCCCCGGCGCTTTGTTGGCCGGGCATGTGCATGTAGGCGATCGCTCTCTGATCGGCATGGGAGTGACCACTTCGATTGGAGTGAAGGTTGGTTCAGGGGTGAGGGTGGGGAATGGAGCCATTCTCCTGGCGGATGTGCCGGATAGAACCATCATTCAAGCCGGTCGATTCTGGACCGGAAAAGCCGAGGCGATCAATAGACAGTAATTAGGCCGGGTCTGCCCGGTCTTTATCCTTTCATCGAAACCATATGCATCGAAACGATACCCACTTACAACTCCTGAGAGTGGTTCTTGAAAATGCGCTTCAGCCGCGCCGGCTGGATGCCCATCCCTGGACGAAGAGTTTGATAGTCATCCAGGCGAAAATTGATATGCCCAACTTGTTGGATAAAAGCCCCGGCCAACAGCTGGTGGCGGCTGTCGCGCGATTGTTTTGCCAGATGATGCCGGCTACGCCTCCGAAAGGGGAAAACGTTTGGATACCCGCTGGGGAGAGTTCGGTATTCTGGCGGCTGAATTTTTTTCACCCTTCTTCTTTGGCGGGCCTTCTCCGGCCTCTTTGAGGGATGCCTGGGGATATATTGATAGGAGTATTCTCCTCTTTGTGTTCGGAGAATCCAATTTACCTTCCGAGGAAGAAAAAGAACACTTATCGGTTAGTGGGGGGTGAGAATTCGGTAGCTCCCTCCAGCACCTTGAGCGATTGGCACTTGCAATGGGGTCAAGCGGTTGCTGGAAATCATCGTCCGGCGTGAACAATATCTGGCAGAAACTCTTTCGAAACCAGCCTTGATCGAGGCAGGCGAAAGGTTGGAATCAGGCGATTCAGAATTTAGTGAACCGTGGATGGCTTCTCCCAGGCGGAAAAGTCCGCACAAGGAAAGTGATCCTGTTCGTCTCTTTATTCCTGATTGCGATCTTGATCGGAACGGGCATCTTCGGCGGGATCAAGCTCAGGCGAATCTATCGAGCGGCCCAGATCCTTCGCCAGGATGCGCTGGATCTCCAGGATTTGGGGAAGGGATCTGGTAATCCGATTGAGCGTCTTAAAGACCGCTGGAGAGTCACTGCCAAAATTGAAACAGGATTATGAGACCCTCAAAACGGAGGTCGAGCCCTTTCTATGGATGACGCCCTGGTTGAAATGGGTGCCCACTTATGGGAGCGATATCGCTTCAGTCCCACAGTTAATTGATCTTGCCGATCCTTTATTGGCTTCGGTGGATCTTGCCTACGGGGCAGTATCACCTTTGTTGGATGGCAGTGGACTCGCAGGGCTAACCCCCACGGATCTTTCCGCTTTTCTGGTCAAAGCCCAGCCGCAATTGGTTGGAAGCCGGATACAAGGTCAACCTGGTTGTGTCAGCCCGCAAAAATTTACCGGTAGAAACGCTCTCTCCAGAGGTTCGGGATTTGGTGGAGGCTAAGCTGGATCCTTTGATTGCCCTGATGCAGGATGGGTTGACCCTGGCAGAGGAATTCCCCCTGTTGGTAGGAGCGAGCTCGGAAGGTCCGAAAACATATCTCTTGCTGGTCGAAAATGAAGATGAACTTCGTCCCACCGGAGGTTTCATCACCGCGGCCGGAACTTTGCTCATGCAGGATGGCCGCATCACCAGTATGACGTTTGAAAATACCGGCGATCTGGATGATTGGACCAAGCCCTACCCGGCAGCCCCCTGGCAACTCCAGCAATATATGAACAGCCGTGTCCTTGTTCTGCGGGATACGAACTGGTTTACCAACTTTCCGACTGCAGCCTTATATGCAGAAACCCTTTACTCCTATGTAAATAATCATTCCGAGGACGGTGTAATAGCCTTCGATCAGCAGGCATTGGTCGACCTGCTGGATGTGACCGGGCCCGTCCAACTTGAAGGAGTGGACTATCCCATCAATTCGAGCAATGTCATAGCATATATGCGGACCGCGAAGGTCCCCACCGCCGATGACCTGGCTTCGCCGGTTTGGAACTACAAGCTTTTCATGAAAAAGATCGCCGATGCCCTGGCAGCGAAGATTTTTAGCGGCGAGATTCCCTTGGAACGCCTTGTCACCGGTTTACTTAAAATCCTGAATGAGCATCATGTGCTGGTCCAACTGGATAATCCTTACCTGGCAGCCCTTATGGCCAAATATCATTGGGATGGCGCTCTTCGCCATGATACGGGCGATTTTCTCATGGTGGTGGATAGCAATGTTGGTTTCAACAAGACCAATGCAGTCGTGGATACCAGCCTGGACTATGATGTCGACCTGACCTCGCCCCTGTCACCAACCAGTACACTTACGGTTTATCATAAGAATAATTCTCCGGAGTTGATTTGTAAGCAGTGGGATAAAGTCAGGCCTGTTTCAGAAGAAAAATATCCCATCACGGATTGTTATTGGAATTATCTGCGGGTTTACTTACCAGCCGGAACCAGGCTGCTGGATTCAACGACACAGGCTGTTCCCGCCTACTGGATGATCGTCAAGAAAGATATTCCGGCCCATGTGGATATATTGGACGAAGCCATCCAGAATATTTCATCTTTCGGTACACTCCAGGTGGTTCCGGGTGGCGAATCCCTCACCGCGGCTTTCCATTTTTCTCTCCCGCCTGCTACCCTGACCCAACCGGCTCCAGACCAATTCCTTTATCATCTGAAGATCCAAAAACAACCGGGCACACAGGCCACACCTTTTGCGCTGCGGATCCACTTACCGGGGAGCGCGGTCATCCAGCGGGCAACTGCGGGGGCGGTCCACCAGGAAAACAGCCTTCTCTACCTGACCGACCTGCGCGTCGACAGAGAAATCGAGATCCTTTTCTCTTTACCCTAAATCCGGACGAAATCCGGATTTTATTTCTTACAGATGGCTATATAATGATCGTAGCCCTTTTATCATCATTTAAGGAGGAGAGTCCCATGAAAAAATATATTCCCATTCTCGTTGTTATCGTCCTGGTTGTGACGGTCCTGGGCATTACCCGGAACAATCCGGTTTGGGCCGGGCCAAGCTCGAGCGGAGCCAACGCTCCATTGAAAGTGATCAAGACAGTCACTGAAGATGGCGCTTACAACCTCGGAGGCGTTTGCACGGTCACACTGGCTTACACGGCCGATGGATACAAGACGGTTGCCGATGCGGAAGTTTTGGTCAAAGATTCTGAAAAGGTTCCTTTCCTCCCGGTCAAACAACCCGGTTACAGCGATGAATTCCTTCTCTATCCTGGATGCCGTTTTATTCACTCTGAATTGGATGCAAATAAGAATTATCAGGTTGTCGAACCCATGGATACTCAGGATGGGACTGCCCAAGTTTGCTTTGGCGCCAGCCCGGTTCTGACAATGAGTATCTATTATTACCTTGAGAATCCCCCCACCGGTAATAAGGTCTGGATCCAGCTTCCCACCACTTTGGAAGATCAAAACAGGCTCATCTGTGCCCCTGCCCAACATTCGGGTGTTTATATGCCCTCAGGCAAGTACATCACTGACCCATCCTTGATCCCGGGCGGGACAGGCGGTGGTGAAGAAGGCGGTGGCCAGGGCTCTGTGCAACCGCCTCCCAGGCAGGTAACCATCACCACACCGGGTACCTATGCCATCGGTGGTATCTGCACCCTGCAGACTAAATATAATGTCCCGAATTTATCGGATACGGTGGCAGTTGAATTTGCCAACGATCATATGACCCAGGACACTCTAACGGTATCGCCGGATGTCGTCAAAGGAATTTTCTACTTCCCGGGCTGCCACGTGATCCATTATCTAAAGGCTGTCATCCAGGATACGGTAACCCCCGACCAGGGTGATTGGAAGATCTGTTTCGCCGCCATTCCGGATAAAGTTATGACGATTTATTACTACAGGGATGATCTGACGGATGTCCTTCCCCCATGGGTCGCCCTCGAGTCGGCCACTGAAAATGGAAAAGTGTGCGCCGATCCGGTCGATTTCTCGGCTGTATATGTGCCTGCGGCCGCCGATCCACCTCCAGCGGCAAGATAAATCGGAAGTAATATTAATCAATAAATATGAGTGCAACCGGGTTTTATGCCGGTTGCACTCATGTATTACAGGGAATCGCCTCAACCAGGGTAAGTTATGTATAATCCTGTCATGCAATCCTCCCATCGTTTTATCCGCATATTACCTCCCCTCGTCCTGGCTATTTCACTAATAGCCGTCTATTTGTTTACTATGGCACCAGGATTGACGTGGGCAAATTCTGGGGCGGATGGGGGCGATTTGATCACTGCGGCTGCTACGGGAGGCGTGGCTCATCCTACAGGTTATCCTACTTTTTTGCTGATTGCCGCGTCTCTTTCAATTCCTGCCGATTGGCTCGTTGGCATTCCGAACGAATTTAATGTCCGCCCTGGCGGCGACAACTGCCGCTGTTCTTGTGTATTACCTTACCAGCCGGTATATGGAGCCCTCATCTCCAACCCGCTTTTGGATACCTGGCCTCGTCACTGGCTTCGGCTTCGGAGTAGCGCCTCTCTTGTGGTCGCAAGCCGTCATCACGGAAGTGTATTCCCTGAATTGCCTGTTTGTTGCCCTCATTCTTTATCTATCCGAGAGTCCCCTTACCCTTTTCCTAAATCAAAGGCGGAAGGATATCTTACTGGGCTTGACATTCGGTCTGGCCCTGGGGAACCATATTACGGTCGTTTTTCTTTTACCAATCCTCTTTCTTTCGAACCTCATTCGCCCTCAAGAAGCGCAAAAAGGGGAGCGCTGGATCGACCGCTTCCGGTTCGATCACCGGTCTATTCTCTTGAGACTCTTATGGACAGGAATTGGGTTGTTGATTTATTTGTCCTTGCCATTAAGAGCCATCTTCCATCCTCCGGTTAATTGGGGAAATCCTGCCACTCCGGCCGGCTTTGCATGGCTGGTGTCAGGAAAATTGTACCAGGATCAATTCCTGATTTCTTCCTTTTCCATTCTTTTCGAAAGGATTCGCGCCGTCGCGGCGATTTTTCTGGATCAATTCGGATTGGTGGGGTTGACAATAAGCCTGGTCGGGTTGATCGTTTATTTCAAACCCTCCCGCCTTTATTTATCTTTGTTGTGGATCCTGAGTGCATTTTCTATCTTCTCGATCGTGTATGCCACCAGCAACTCATTTGTATATCTTAATACCTGCCGAACTTGCCTTAAGTATTTGGATGGGGATAGGGGTGGGGAGGTTGGTTGACTTGATTGCTCGCAGGTGGAGGTTCATCTCAGTTGGATTTGGTACGGCTGTCTTACTGGTTCTATTCATTCAGGCTGGATTGCATTGGAGTCATGTCGATGCTTCCGGCGATTCGCGGGCGGAAACATTCGGGAAGGATGTTCTTTCGATTGCCCCCCAGGACGCGATTGTTTTTGCCAAAGGTGATCAGGCTATTTTTTCCTTATGGTATTTTCACTACGCCCTCCACAACCGGCCTGATCTTGTCGTCATTGCCTCTGACTTATTGCAATTCGATTGGTATTTACAAACGCTCCGTTCCATCTACCCCGCCATGGATTTATCCGAGCCATTCCCTTTTCCAGAGACGGTCATTGTCCTAAATCCTGACCGGTATGTCTGCTATGCGGAATATAGTCAGATCCCCGAGATTAATTGTGTGCCGCCAAGAGGGTTAGCCATGCCTCCGGGAACGGCAGGAAGGGATTGATAAACCTCGTCAGTTTGGGAATGGCCGTCACAAACAGCCTTCCCCAGGAAGCTTCTCCACCTTGGGCAATGCAGGTTTGGAAAGTCAGATGTTCGTTTCCCGTATAGAACATGTTGAATATTTCTCCGGCGGAATAGACGTGGCTGGTCATGCCGTCAGAAAAATCGCTGGTTAGATCGTTCGGCTGAAGGGCTTGAAAACGAGCGATCTTTTCGACCTGGAAGATAGAAAACTGTCCGTCCCCATAAACAACCCGAATTTCCTGCCCGACTTGTAGACTGGAAAAAGAGGCGCCGGCTAGATTGTTATGGGCCAGGAGACCGATGATTTGATGGCTGGCTGCCAGGCCAAAGCGGGTCAAGACTCCATCTGTCTCCGAGACATATCCGGGATTGTTGGCGGGTTGCGGAACCACCGGGTCGGCGAACAAGTCCGGCACATACACTCCGGTAATTACATTGGCTTGCCCGGTTCTTACAGAGGCAACAAATTTCGAAAAGGTTGGGAGTTCTAGCGAGGAAATAGCCGCGCCGGTTTCCAATGGGACAAACAATCCCATTAATATCGCCAGAAACGCACAGGCTTTAAAAATCCGGTTGGTTTTCACCAGTATTCTCCTTTGTGACAAGGGCAGGAGTTTTTGGGAAAACCAGCCTGTTTAGGCATTAAATAAAATATGGTTTTCGGAAGCCTGGCGATCTTGGCCGTGTCTGCGGCTGTAGATCCATGGCTTTGCGTCACCGGTTTTCACCGGATTTGCCCTTGTCGGTACCACTAAAGATCAAAATGCATCACCGGCTTTTTCCGGCTATGCAATTCTCGGATTTCGTAAGTTGTTAAAGTTTGAAGGCGGTATTATAGCCAATTATGTTTTGATTATGGCTCTCTTTACATAATTGTTAACCTGTAAATTGGCCAGTTCGAGTGGCCAGATTCACTTGATTTTCTCTTCCTCTCCGTGGATTACCAATAGTGATGTACCAGCGGCTTTACCTGACCGGCATAGATGTTCTGTATGGACGCCATGGTATCTGCGCTCAAGGGCGGCAAGTCGGCTGCATGAATATTCTCTTCCACCTGTTGGGGCCTTTTAGCGCCCGGGATGGCGCAGGTGACCGCCGGGAACATGAGTATCCATTGCAGGGCCAGTTGGGTCAGGGTTTCACCTGCTGGAACCAGGGGCCTTAATGCGTCAACCGCCTGCAGGCCTTTCTCGTAATCAATCCCCGAGAAAGTCTCACCGCGATCGAAAGCCTCTCCGTGGCGGTTATAAGAACGGTGATCGTTTGGTGAAAACGAGCTGTTTCGAGTCATTTTGCCGGTCAGCAGACCGGACGCCAGGGGTACCCGGGCCAGGATTCCCACTTTACGGCGTTGAGCTTCTTCAAAGAAGAGGTCCGCCGGCCGCTGGCGGAAGATGTTGAAAATGATCTGGACGGTTTTAACCCCTGGAAACTCAATCGCCTTAAGAGCTTCTTCCACTTTTTCCACGCTCACGCCGTAATTCTTCAATTTGCCGGCTTTTACCAGGTCATCCAGAACCCCGAATACATCGGGCATGTAATAGACATCCGTGGGAGGGCAATGGAGCTGGAGGAGATCGAGGGAATCTACCCCCAGATTCTTAAGGCTTCTTTCCACAAACTCGCTCAGATTCTTGCGGTTATAACCGTCCGCCACATGTGGATTGAGACGCCGGCCCGCTTTCGTGGCCACGTGAAAGGATTCTGGGCGGTCCTTGCGAAGTTGTGCCAGGAGGCGTTCGCTGCGCCCGTCGCCATACACATCTGCCGTATCAAAGAAATTGACTCCAAGGTCGAGGGCACGGTTCAACGCGGCCAGGGATTCCTTATCCTCCACATTTCCCCAATCGTTGCCAATAGCCCAGCAGCCAAAACTGATTGCAGATACTTTCCAGCCCGTCCGTCCAAGTTCTCGATATTCCATGATATCCTCCTGCTATTACCTTGAAATATATACAAACAGTTTATTAGGTTTTTCCGAATAACTATATATCATCCTATGGGATTTGCCTAAAGATGAATTCACCTATCTCATTAATGGACGTCTGCGCTTCAGGGACCCAGGGGGCGAAGGCTTGAAATACATGCCACATCTGGTCCCAAATCTTGAGTTGGACTTTACTCCCGGCCTCTTTCAATTTTCCTTCCAGACGGGTTGAATCATCCAATAGAATTTCGTCGTTTCCCACGTGGATTAGCGTTGGAGGGAAACCCCGCAGATCCCCAAAAATCGGCGAGATCAAAGGATTCGTCGGGCTATCCTTTCCAATGTAGGGAGAGGTATAAATAAAGTCACCATTCACACTGAAGATCGGGTCCACCAGCTTGCGCGTCTGGATGGACTCACCCGAAAAGGTAAGGTCTGTCCAGGGTGAGATCAGGAAGAGAGCCGCAGGCAGCGGCGTACCTTCTTCCCTTAACCTCAGAGTGGTTGCCAGGGTCAAACCTCCCCCGGCTGAATCGCCTCCGATGGCGATCTTTTCGGGAGGAATTCCCTGGCGAAGGAGCCAATGATAAGAAGCTAATGCATCCTCCAGCGCGGCCGGAAATGGATTTTCTGGGGCAAGACGATAAGCGGGTGCCAGTGCCCGAGCCTGGCTTGCCATGGCAAGGCGGGCAGCCAGGCCCCTGTGAGTGTCCAGCGAGCAAATGCAATAACCGCCTCCGTGGAGGTAAAGAATTACCCGCTCTCCTTTTATCTGCAATGGTTCGACCCATTCGGAATGGATCCCATCCACTGAAACGCTGCAGGCTGTCATGCCGCGGGGGAGGCGTATACCTCGCCGGGCCAATTCATCCATGCGGGTCCGTTGTTCTTTAATGGATAACTTGGTCGAAATTGCCCGGGTTACACGAGCGAGGGTTTGATGGAGAATACGGCTTCGAAAACTGGTCATGGAGTCACCCACTCATTGAATAATGGAGTCAGATTACAGTTGCAATGTTTTTCAGCCAGCTGCTTAAAACTATCGGTGGTGGCGATTTTCCAGGCGAAGGTAACGGGATAATCGCTCATCAGGCTGTCGAAAGAAGCCTGCCCGATTTGCTGGCGGAGAGCCATAAAGAAGAATGGACCACGCCCATAAACGATGGCTACATACTCCTGGGCAGTATATCCCGAAACGGGTTCGCCAATGGGGATCTTTTTATCCTGAATGCTATCCCAGTTCCCCTGGATCTCCGCCTGGAAGGATTGGGCTGCCTGGCTTCCATGTTCATCAAGAAAATATTGCCAGGTCACAAATTGAGCCAATGACTCATCCAGCCAGGGCTCTCTTTGGGTTTCATTTCCAACCAGGTTATAAAACCATTGGTGACCGACTTCATGGGCGATAACGTCCTCCATGAACGGTCCACCGCCATATACCTCCTCTGCAATGACGGTCATCCCTGGAAATTCCACTCCTCCGGCTGATGTCACGATAGGAGCAACGTCGAATTCGGTATAAGGATAGGTGGAGTAGCGGTGGCTAAAATCTTCGAGAGCGTTCCTGGCGTCATCAAGGGCTTCCTGTCCAAATACATCCAGGCGGCTGATTGTGTAACTATTTACGGTGATCTCTCCGACCTTTTCGGATTTTTTGTGAAAATCCTGGCTGGCGGCCAAATAGAAATCCCTGGCCGGGCCATCTGCATAAAGAACCTGCTGGCGGTCGCCTGTCTCTGACCGTTGGATTTCCACTCCGGAAGCCACCAGGGTCAAATTCTTGGAGGCATTCACGGACACAAGATAGAAACTGGTATCGGAAAAAAGCGGATCACCATTCAGGTCGGGGGTTTTGTTATTCCAACCCTGCTCGTCATAAACCAGAATGGTGGGGTACGCCTGGGCCATAGAGAGAATTGAATCGTTATATCCGAAAATTCCGTAATAATAGCCTCCACCCTGGTCCGGAACAGTAACTGCGAATTCAATGTGAAAAGTAATGGAAGTCCCCGGTTGAAGCGGAGTCTTGAGCGGCACTCGCATGATCCCGTTCTTATGGGTGACTTGCATGGGAACGCCGTCCAATTCGAAATTAACGATGGTTATGCTGCCGCCCAGGATTTCAGAAAACACGGCAAAATCAACTTCATTTAGGGCCGCATTCTCAGTATTGGTATAGCGGACTTCCTCCATTCCCTCAATTTGAGTGGGTGGATCGGAGAGATTGAAAGCGATATGGTAGACGCTTGCGCCGGGTAACCCTGAAAGGATCGCCTGGGAGGCCACGGCCAGGTTTTTCTTAAATGGAGAGCGATCATTCCAATCCATGTTGAAAGGCGCATTGGCTGTGGATATGGATGGAGGCAGCGTGGCCGTTCGCGGAGTTTCAGTGCTATGAGACGCTGAAGGTGTAATTGTGGCTTCGTGGATGGGGAGGGCAGAGATTGGGCAACTGCATGCCAATAAAAGGAGGAATAAGAATGCGCACAAAAGTGTGGTTTTAAGCTTCATTCTTACTGGTTTTCTTTCCACTTTTCTTCCCTTTCGGCTTGTTCTGATCAGTTTCTTTTGGATCGCCTGTCACGAGATTGTACCCGGCCTTTTTGCTCCGGTACATATTCTGATCTGCCCGGTCCACCAGGGTCTTGACTGTATCTTCTTTACGGGCCAGGGTCATACCCATCGATACCGTGACGCTGACATTCTGATCCTCGATCCGCACGGCCGAGTACTTCACCAACGTAGTTAATTTCTCAGCCACGGAAGCCATTCCAGCGATATCCAATCCCATCAGGAGCACAACGAACTCCTCGCCTCCCCAGCGAGCCACGGTATCTTCCGAACGCAGATTGTTTTGGAGAGTATTTGTCACCATGGTCAAGATCTGATCGCCGGTTTTATGTCCATAAGTGTCATTGATCTTTTTAAACCCATCGATGTCGATAAAAAAGACGCCGAAAGGTATCCCTTGTTGTTGAAAAACCCAAAGAGCCACCTCCAGGCGCCGGGTCATGTAACGCCGGTTCCAGATGCCGGTAAGATGATCCCGCAGGGCTGCATCCTGCAATCTGCGGACCTCGTGGCGGATGGAGATTAACTTGGAGTTATCGCTGAAGGTTTCGACTGCGCCAATGATCTCGCCATTTTCATTTTGCATCGGCATGGTCCGTACAATGATCGGGACCCGATGGCCGGTAGAGTGCTGCAGATAAATTTCTGCCTGGCGGGGATTCCCATCGAGGATGGTTGCATGAAGCGGGCAGCCTTCCAGGCAGAGTAGTGTCCCATTCTCGGTAACATGGTTGAGGATATTATCCTGGCAGAAATGTCCCTGCACTTGTTCGGCTTTGAAACCGGTGATGCGTTCAGCCCCCTTATTCCAATAGAGGATCTTTCGGTCGCGGTCGACAAAATAGACGCCGTCAGCCAGGTTATCAAGTATTTTTTTGTAGGTGTCGTCAAGTTCTGTCATAAATGAATTTCTACCAATAAAGGAATGATTCTCTTTTTATTTCGCCCGTGCTGCCGCAATGGCTGCCTGGATTTGATCAATATGTGAAGAAATATGGGGAATGGACCCATCCAGAAGCATATTTATGGTCAGGAAATAATCTGCCTTTCGGGAGATGAAATCTGGCGGCAGGGCAGCCGTATAGGCGACCATTTCATCTGCCAGGCGTTTCAGTTCGTCCAGTAGATTTCGGATGGTCTTGTATGCTGACACCGTCGCGCGGGTATGGATGGTGCTGTTCCCGGCCCAGTCGTCCGCAACCCGCGGGTACCCTCCGATCACGTCATCGAAGTTTTCCAGCCAATGGCGTTCATTGTGGATTAAATGAGCCAGGGTCTCCTTGGCACTCCATTCGCCCGGGGTTGGTTGCATGTCCGCTTCTGCCTCACCGACTCCATCCAGGGCGGATTCCAACGCAGCCAGGCCTGCGTCATATTTAGCTCGGACCGTTTTCGATAAACTGGCGGTCTCCCAGGGGATCTTTGGAACGGGGCGTTTCCCTAATTCCACCAGGACCGACAATTTCTCCTGGCCGCGAAAAAAGACAGCCTCCAACTTATCTCCGACTTGTTTCCCTTGCAGGGCAGTCAGGAGTGAATCGAAGTCATTCGTAATGGGTTGGCCTCCCAGGGAGACCAGGACGTCATCCTTACGCAAGCCCGCCTTATAAGCGGCCATTTCCGTAGGCAGAAAATCAAGGCGAATTCCCGTCTTGACCGGCACACCCAGAGCCCTGGCGATCTCCGCGTTGAAATCGCTGATGTTGATCCCGATCATGGGTCGGTCAAATGTGCGTTTATCCAATCCGGTCTCAAGGACGTGAGCCAGGTTATCCAGTGTAAAGCCCCATTCTTGCCGGAAACGGGGGGCATTTTCCACCCAATAATCCCCTTCCGGAAGCGTCTGGGTTAACGAGACGAGTGTTCCGCCATCCGCTTTTTCCAGGCCCACCGACACTTCGGTGGAACATGGGTCGAGGCGGGCACGCCATTGGAAAACGATGGACTTGTTGTCCTCCAGGGAGATGAATTCTCCGGCGGAATAGAAATCCCCATGCCACCAAAGGTACATGCGGCCTCTCGGACGCGGCGCCACGGTTGCAAAATCACACATCCATTCGACCAACTCGGAGGCATGCGTAAATGCAGAATATACCCGGGCCGGAGGCGTCTTGACCAATTTCTCGGCTTTTACGATCGTGGCCATTTAATTCCCAGCCTTCTCCAGTGGACGGTCGGGTTTCTTGGCCCATTCCAGGATATCATGGATGTGTTCTTCCTCGTGGTCCCGGAACATATCTACCAGGAAGGCTACGGTTGATTTTTCGCCCCAGGGAACGATAACCGGTTCTAGGAATTTATCTGCCGGCATTTGTTCGATAATGGTGCGGAGCACCTGGCGGGTGAGGCGCCATTCTCTCACGACCTGATCGTAATCCAGGTCCAAGCGAGTGGAGACGGTTCCGGCGTTATATTCATCCAGGCTCCGTATTGCCGGAACGGAAGGAGGCCGGTTGACCACATGGGCGCGGAGGGAATTGATCGTTGCATCATCCCAGCCGGTCATGTGGGCTAGCATGTGTTTGATCGTCCAGCCGGGATAGATCTCCTTATCCTTATCGATTGTAGGCAGGATTTTTTCAATGATTTCGCGGGTTTCATCCAGACGATTAAGCAGAGAGAGTCGTTCGTTGCCAGACATACCGCCGCCTCGATTCTTGTTGATTACCAGGGCTCAGAACTACTTCACATTGCGGCTAATTTTACTCCAATCGGGCTAATTCAACCCCGCTGTTCATACTTCCACCTGGATGGCGCTGCCGCTTTCATAGCGCCGTAAACCCAGGTGGAATAGTAGGATCGCCAATGCCAAGAATACAATCGCGGCCAGGGCCATCTGGCCGAGTAATGACCATGAAAAGTCGCGCACAAATGAAGCCGGGACCGCCCCCATGAATGCAGCCGGGACGATGGTGAAAAGGATCAACCTGGCCGTCTGGTCGAATAAGGTAATAGGATAGAGGGCAAAGGTGACCATGGCATTGACTGCCAGGGCTGTAAAGTTACCTCCGGATCCCATCCAAAAAGCCAGGCTCTGGATAATGACCAGGAAGGCGGTAAAGGTAACGGTCGCCAGTAATACTGCCAGGCAAAAGCGCGCAAGTCCATTAAAGGTGAATTGGCCTGAAGCCATAAAGCTGATGAACCCATAGAGGAAATCGCCGGCGCTGCTGGGGACCGACCGGCTGGCCAGGACGTGTAAAAGAGTTGGCCGAGGCAGGGAGAGATAATAATCCAGCCGGCCTTTCGTGATGATATCTGCCAGGTTGAAGGCATTCCCGAAGAGCAATCCCGCCAGGCCAAAGGCTGATGCGGAGACTCCGAAGACGATGAACATGTCTGTTATGCCCCAGCCGCGGATGTCTTTGAACCGGTCAAAGAATATGATCCAGACAACAAAATAGACACCGTCATTCAGGATCATCCCGATGGATTGGGAGATGAAAGCCACCCGGTATTCCATCGCCGAGGCCAGGTTGGTTTTCCAGAGTGAGAGGAGGAATTTGAATTCTCTCATGGATCAGCCACCGTTGATTGCGAGCCGGCGCATCCCGCGTGAAAAGGCCAGGGCCACAATGCCGCCTAATACGGCCAGCCAGATGAGTTGGCCGGAGATGATTTGAATGAAAATCGGCAGGCTGGGTTCCACAAAGAGACGCGCCGGCCCGTACATCATGTAGGCAAATGGAAGCGATTTGGCTACCGATTGCAGCCAGAGTGGATAGAAATCCAGGGGGACCAGCATGCCTCCCAGGATGAATACCAGTTTTTGGTAGATCCATTCATAAGGAGCCACTTCCTCCGAGACAAAGGCAGACAAACCAATGAGAGCATTCACGCAAAAATGCAGCAGCCACGCACCGGCCAGATGTCAACGCTGCAACCGGCCAGTTGACAAGACTCGGAGGAGGCCCGGCCATGACCCACACCAGCGCGCCTCCGACCAGAAAAAGCAACCCCATCCGCGGCAGGCTTTCCCCCAGCCCGCTGGCGAGCTGGTAGATCAGAAAATTGTAGGGTTTGTTGATCAGATAGGCGATGGAGCCGTCTTTGACCTGGTCCGAGATGACCCGGGCGAGGCGCGGACGCCCAAGTTCCAGCGTCTCGGCCAGCAGCAGATACCAGATGGTGTCTTGCAGAGTTAAGCCGTTAATGATCTCGGTGCCGGAGTTGCTGAAGACTATCCGCCATAATTGAAAGAAGACCCACATGAAGATCAAGATCATGCCCGAGCGCGCGATCAATTCCGCCGGGTAGGCCAGGCTGTTGAGCAGGTTGATCTGAAAGACGGCGTAATATTTCTTCATGCCTTCAAGGTTAATTCCACCACAGGGACGATCACGTCCGGCTGTTTGACCGGCAGCCACAAAATCAGGTCTTCCGGGCGGATCTGCAACTGGTCTGTCTCCCAGGCCGGCGCCTCAATCCGGACCTCGCTGCCGTCATGGAGGAAGCGGGCGTACTCCACTTTTCCTGCCAGCCCTGGCAAGGAGAGCATCCGGAACGGCCAGGCATAGAAGTGGACGTATATCTTGTTTCCGTTTTGGGTCAAACGGCAGTCCTGCGGGGCCTGATAATCGCTTTGATTGCAACCGTAAATGGCATCATTGTGAGTCGCCATCCAATCCCGGTAGACCCTTAAAGAAGCCTGGGCCCTAGGATCGAAGGTGCCCAGGGAGGTCGGACCTACATTCATGAGAAGGTTGCCGCCACAGGAGACGCAATTGATAAGCATGCGGATTAATTGACCCGGGCTTTTCCAGCTCTCCTCATCCCGGTGGTATCCCCATGAACCGGAAAACGTCTGGCAGGCTTCCCAAACGACCGGCTTCCCATTCACTTTGACCCATTCGGTCGGCTGGACTTGTTCAGGTGTATGGACATCGGCCATCTCAGCCGGCAGATCCAGGCGGTTGTTCAGGATGATCCGCGGGCTGAGTTGGCGGATCAATGCATGCAGCTTCTCGCTTTCCCACTCCAGGCGGCCCTTGCCGGGCAAGCCTTTATATCCATGGGTCGGATAAGAGAAATCGCACCAGAGGATATCCGGTTGGAAGCGGGTCAATAACTCCTCCACCTGATTGCGGATATATTCGGCATAGCGCGGCATATGCCTTTCACGATTAAGGTCGGCCACATTTGGATCATCCCGCAGCGGATGGAAGACATCGATGGGAAAGTCCGGATGGTGCCAATCCAGCAGGGAATAATAAAATCCGACTTTCAACCCTTCCTCCCGGAAGGCCTCCACGAAAGGCGCCAGCAGGTCCTTGCCATAGGCCGTATTGGTGGCCTTGTAATCGGTATATTGGCTGTCCCACAGGCAGAAGCCTTCGTGATGTTTGGAGGTGATGACCGCATATTTCATCCCCGCTTCGCGGGCCTGTCTGGCCCATTCACGGGGGTCGTAGCGGGTGGGATTGAAGCGGGCCAGATAGCGGGCCTCATACACGTCCGGTGGGATCTTTTCGGTGGATTGGACCCATTCGTGCCGGGAGGCCTGCGAATACAGGCCCCAGTGGATGAACATCCCAAAGCGGTCTTGGACAAACCAGCTCGTGTCACCTCGTGTCTTTTCCGGCATCTCCATATCCAACCTCCATCTCCCTTATCAATCTGCCCATCGACTGAGCGCCGGTGATTTAGTTGGGGCTATTTTAAATCAAGCGTTCAGTGTAAGAGCGGGCTAAAGCCCGCACTCCAATAGGGTGATTAGGTCACTGACCACTGTTTACTGAATACTGTCTTTCCCGTCTTCCCGCTGATAGATGGCACTGATGACCTCTTCCAACGGCGGATCGGACACGGTAATGTCGACCAACCGGCCGGCTGCAGAAAGCTGCGCCATCACCTGCTCCACCGGGGTGGAGCGGGTGTCAAAACGCAATTTGGCGCCGTAGCGTTCCTTCCCGACTTTCAATGTTTCCGTCCCATGGATGTGGAAGTTTGCCGAAATCTGCTCGGCATAACGGACTTCGGCCAGTTTCCAGGTCAGGAAGGACCGCTTCAAGACCGAGACCTTATCCTGGTAGACGATCTGGCCGTGGTTGATGATGATCACCCGCTTGCACAGGGCTTCCAGGTCGCCTGCATCATGGGAGGTCAGCAGCACGCCTACATTTTCCACCTTCGCCATCTCGCGGATGGCATCCCGGATGTGCTGCTTGGCTACTACATCCAGGCCAATGGAAGGCTCATCCAATAGGAGCAATTTCGGCTTATGCAGAAGAGATGCGGCTACTTCACAGCGCATGCGCTGGCCCAGCGAAAGTTTGCGGACGGGTATCTCCAGCAGGTCGCCGATCTCGAACGCATCTGCCAGGAGGCCGATCCGCTTCTTCGTCTCGGCATCCTCCATCTCGTAGATCTTGCCGAACAGGATGAAGGTATCCACCGCAGGCAGGTGGTACCAGAGCTGCGGCCGTTGGCCGAAGACCGTCCCGATGTGATATGCCAATTTCTGGCGCTGTTTCCAGGGGACATAGCCGAGGACTTTGGCTTCGCCGCCGCTGGGGAAGAGAATGCCGGTGAGGATCTTGATGGTAGTGGATTTGCCGGCGCCGTTCGGCCCGATGAAGCCCAGCAATTCCCCGGCCTCCATTTCAAACGAGAGGCCGCGGACGGCTTCGACTGTGCTGTATTCCGGCCGGAAAAGCGACTTGAAGCTGGCCTTTAATCCCCCGGCTTTGTGTTTAAGGCGGAATGTTTTAGTCAGATTTTTGACTTCTATGGCGGGCATATCTTATTATACTTGACCCGTCCCGAAGGTTTTTGCGGCGTCTATGCAAGACTAGCATGCCGCCGTAGGGGCACGAGATGCCAAAATCGGCACGATGTCTCGTGCCCTTACAAAGATATGGCCTGACTTATCGAATGCAAGAGGCCTCTTATTTTGGGTCGGTTCATCAAGCACGCGGATCTCTGTATCGTGAAAGCCGTATGACGAAGATTTGCACCAGTTACGAGCGTGAATTAGGGTTCCGAGGGATCGTTGGACCCAAACAACGAGGTTCAAAAACCCTTTGACCACTATATGTGGGAAAAAAACGTTCCTTTTCGCAATAGCGCATAAGTTACTATGGGCTATTATTATTCGGAATAGAGTTCCAGAGTTGCTCCAGTTGACCGAGTTGATGATTGGCTAGTTTGGAGGAACGCGTGTGAAGTCTGAAACGGTCTTGGTGCTGACGCATACGGAGGCGTTCATCCTGAAATTTGTTTGGAACAATCTGAGACACAATTCGAATGGTTTCATACAGCGTATCGGGGTGGGGTAACAATTCCCATGCGCCTTGACGCTGAATAATACGAAATGTGAGACCCTTTTGTCCAGTGGTGCGCAGTAAACGACGGCCAAGGGCTCGAAAATCGCTTTCTCGATCATTATTGGTGCGGGGCAGGCCAGGTACATCGTAACAATGGAATAAACCGGGGGCAAAACTGCGGGTGGTTTTTAGAATGAGGCGAAAAGAATTGCGCAACATAGGATCCCTGAAGCGGTTGGATTGGATTTTGGTCAGGTAGACGAACAGGTCTTGGCGGACTTGATCGCCAGAGCGGTTGGGGTTTTGCTCAGGATCCAAGAGAGCGGCAATGTGTTCCAACCAATCGGCGGCCTCTCGCACAATAGAATAAGTTGCCTGGGCAGACCGAAGTGATGTTTTTAGTCCTTGATGCAATGTCAGCAATTGAGGCGTGGAATGATGAACCATTAAGCGATCCAAGAATTCCTTGACTTCGGATAGACCCACAAACATCTCCATTCCCGCCAGGCGCAAAGGAGGCCGACCTTTGAGGGTCAACAGATACCGGATCCGACGACATATTTCTCGCATAATCGCATCGCGAACTTTATCTCCATCTTTTCCCAATACGGGTTCAGAAACCGGACTGGGTGCTTCCAATGGCGACGGCAATACCCCGGTGATGGTCAAAACACCCTTGGCTTGCTCGTCTTCCTGGCGGATAAATGGACCAATCCTGGCTCTGACATCCTGTCGCAACAGCATTTTCATGGCTTCATCCGCTTCCGCCACAGGAACTGCAATATTGCGCAAATAGTGGCTCTGACAAAAAGCATGCCTGGCCTGGGGAAAGACTTCAGCTATGGCTGACACCAGGCCGCTTTGTTTGTCGCTCATCACAGCAGTCACCCGCAAACCCAGATCGGCAATCGGTTGCAGGAAGGTAACGAAGGCGGCTTGATCTTGCTGGCTCATCCAGCCACAGCGCAATGTCACTCCACTCATCAGTTCTCGTACCAGCCACAACTGCGGCTCGCCTCCTTCGGGTGCCAGTCCGTCCAGGCTCAAGAGCAGTCCCATTTGGTCAGCCACTATTTTCAGATACTTCATTTGCTCCCGTTCGTGACAGGCCAACAAGGGCAAATATCGATAGTAATACAACGCTCTCACTTGCAACTCGCTGATCCTGAGCCACTGTTTTAAATCTGCATGAATGGTGCCAAAGGGTTGCTGCAGGCTTTGCCGCTGCCAGCCAATCTGTGCAATCACATCATATCCATAGGTGCAAGAAACCGGCGCTACCTGTCTCCATTCCACCGAACCCAATATCGCAAGAGAAACTTCACAACTGGGATCCACGCAACGCTTCGTCCGCTGCGCAATCATCATGACTTCCTTCATCCCTTGCACTGTTTTGTATTTACTCGTGTAGGCAACCCGCATTGGCCCCTGGCACTTTGGGCATCGATCCAATTCACAACTATATACCGTCCCTTTTCCCGAGTAAAATATCCCTGGGGTTCTCATGGCGCTCTCCTTTCTCAGCAAGAGGTCAGTTTGCCATGAGAACCCCTTTTCTTCAATATCTATAGTAAATTATGCGCTATTGCCCTTTTTCGATTTTCACTCCCAGATATGGGGGGTGACTCGGAATTGTTCCGCGGAAAAAGGGTTCAAAAACTCAGAAAAAAAGCGGTTTTAGGCGATTCTTTTCACTTTATTGGAAGCTGAGAAACTTATTTTGAGAGGTCTAAGAACACCTTTCCTTTAGACTGACTTTCACCGCTGACTTGACGGCTGCCCGGAATCGACGCATAATGAAAGTGGTAACTACCACACTACCAGATAGGTGGACTCGTATGCCCGAAACGATCGATCCGAATGATATCCTGCCCGCGTTACTATCAACTTGCCAGCATCCTGCGAGACCGCATCACCGCAGGCGAATTTGCCGCCCATCAGTCCATTCCCGCCGAACGTCAGTTGGAAGAGCTGTATTCCGTCAGCCGGACCACCATCCGCCAGGCGCTTGACCTTCTCGTAAGGCAAGGCTTCTTATATCGTGAGCATGGTCGCGGCACCTTTGTCTCGCCTCAAAAGCTGCAAAAAGGTGTGTCTGAGTTGACCAGTTTCACGGAGGACATGAAAAAGCGCGGCCTCGTTCCCGGGCAAAAGATCCTGCAAATTGGCTATGTGGAGCCGCCCGCGAAGGTGCGTTCCCAGATGGAATTGCCTGAAAGCTGCAGGGAAGTTTTGCGCATCGAACGATTGCGCCTGGGGGATGGGGTTCCGATGGGGTTGCAGACCTCCTTATTACGCCTTGCCGGAAGGGCAGACCATCTCCCGGGAAGACTTGAGGAAAACGGCTCCATTTACCTGATCCTGCAGGAGAAATTCCATCTCATTCCGACGGAAGCAGATGAAACTTTGGAGGTGACCGTGGCGACGCCGGAGGAAGCTGCTCTTTTGCAGATCAAATCGGGCAGTCCTTTATTGTTGAGTGAGCGGACGACCTATTCGCAATACCGGCGGGTGATCGAGTTTGTCAAGATCGTCTATCGGGGGGACCGGTACCGTTATTTTGCGAAATTAACAAGATAGCCACAGAGTCCCCTGAGAAGCACTGAGAAATTATTAAATACAATTTGCTGCTAGCAGAATTCCTTCCCTTTGCCATATAAACGGCTGAAGCCGTTACTACGAAAAAATGGGTTTCCTGGGTCTCAGAGAGTTCTACTTTTTCTTTGTTCTCTCAGTGTTCTCGGTGATCTCTGCCTGCACAGTACCGCAGGTACACGTGTGGCTATTCTCCTTAGATTTCCGAATCCCTTTATGATCTTTATGAACTCCTTGACTTTTCCCTTTTCTCGTGCTAATATGGTAGTATGGTCATGTGGTCATTACCACTTTAACTAAAAAGGAATCCGTAAATGAATTCAATCGATGATTCCGAGCTTCATAAACTAGTGGAGAGAGTGGTTAACCAGGTCATGGGCAATTCCAAACCTGTGCTTACCGGCTGCTGCTTCTCCAGCGGAAGCCCCAAAAATTCAGGCGACTATCGATTCGAGCCCAAAAGGTTCTAATAAAGTGGTCGCCATCGGTTCAGACCACGGCGGTTTTGACCTGAAAGACAATCTCAAAGCCTACCTGGCAGAGTTGGGCTATGAAGTCAAGGATGTAGGAGCTTACAACAAAAGCGCAGTCGATTATCCCGATTTTGCCCATGAAGTCGCCCGGCAGGTGAGTGTCGGCAAAGCCTGGCGAGGCATCATGATCGACGGAGCCGGCATTGGCAGTTGCATTGTCGCCAACAAGGTCCCCGGGATCCGGGCCGGCATGGCCTACGATTACTCTTCCGCCGTCAACAGCCGCGAACACAATGATACCAATGTGCTCACCCTGGGCGCCGGCCTGATCGGGATCACCCTGGCCCGCCAGATCGTCAAGATCTGGCTGGCGACCGAGTTCGGCGGCGGCCGGCATGCGCCCCGGATCGAGAAGATCACCGCGGTGGAAAAGCAGTATTTGAAATAATGTAGTAACGACTTCAGTCGTTATTACCAAGTAACGACTGAAGTCGTTACTACATGACAAGAGGTCATCATTATGGTCCCAGATGTGAAAACAGTTGAAAACCTGGTGGAGATCATCACCCATGAAGTCCTGGTGGCGATGATGGAACAGAAAGAAAAGGCCCAGGCGCCGGGAGATAGCCAGTGCAAGTTCAATTGCACCGACGGCCTGTGCGTCCGCACCTGCTTCGACCGCACCGGACAGGTGGTCAGCGCGGGGGCGGAGCGCCTCTCCTCGACCATCGGCGTGATCCCGCAAAACCTGGATCTGGCCGGGATGATCGACCACACCCTCCTAAAACCGGAAGCCACCCCGGACCAGATCGCCCAGCTTTGTTTCGAAGCTCGCAAATATGGATTCGCCTCGGTCTGCATCAACCCCACCTGGGTGGAATTATGCGCTAAATTGCTGGAAGGTTCTTCCGTGAAAGTCTGCACGGTCATTGGCTTTCCCCTCGGCGCGACCGCTCCGGAGGTGAAGGCTTTCGAGACCAATAATGCCATCGACCACGGCGCCTGCGAGATCGATATGGTCATCAATATCGGGGCGTTGAAAGCGCGTGACCTGGACTTGGTCGCGAAAGATATTCGCGGTGTTGTTACAGCCGCTCATGCCCGCAGCGCCATTGTCAAGGTCATTATCGAAGCGGCCTTGCTCACGGATGAAGAAAAGACCATCGCCTGCCTGCTCTCGAAGGAAGCCGGGGCGGATTTCGTCAAGACCTCCACCGGTTTTGCCAGCGGCGGAGCCACCGTCCATGACGTCGCCCTGATGCGGAAAGCGGTCGGCGCGGAGATGGGCGTCAAGGCGGCTGGCGGCGTCCGCACTTATGAGGATGCCGAAAAGACTGGTCAAGGCCGGGGCTACCCGCATCGGTGCCAGCGCGGGCGTGAAGATCATCCAGGGCCCCACCAAGGAAGCTGCCGGTACCTCGGCTCACGCGAAGGCAGCCAATTATTAGTTCGACAATTGCTAGATAAGAATTATTTTGCATGATCATGTCTACGAGAGTAAAGAACTTTTCCTTTTTTCTTCATTTCTTACTTTGTGTCCTTTGTTATTAAGGTGTTTTGTAAAAAGTACTTTAGGAGATTACCATGTTGATCGCCAGTGTCGTCGGAACGACCGTCTCGACCATCAAGGATGAAAAATTAACCGGGAGGAAACTGCTCATCCTCCGCCAGACGGATGAGACCGGCAACCCGTTCGGGAAGCCTTACGTGGCAGTCGATACGGTCGATGCCGGCATTGGCGACCTGGTCCTCACCTGCGCGGGCTCTTCCGCCCGCCAGACCAACATTACCAAAGATACTCCGGTGGATGCCGTCATCATGGCAGTCATCGATTCACTCGAAGTGGATGGCAAAGTCGTATTCCGTAAGTCGTAGAGGTCAGCAAGATGGATAAAGATCTCGCCTCCATACAAGAAGCCCGCGACCTGGCCATGGCAGCTCATACCGCCTGGCAGAGTTGGTCCAAGGCTTCGCAGGAACAGGTCGACCGGGTCTGCGCGGCCATGGCAGAGGCCGGTTATGCCGCCTCGGAGCGGCTGGGCCGCCTGGCCCAGGAAGAGACCGGCTATGGGGTGGCTCTCCATAAAAAGCTCAAGAATGAGTTCGGCTCGCGAAATGTATGGGAGAGTATCCGGGATGTCCGCACGGTCGGCGTGATCCGGCACGATCCCGCCCGCCGGGTATACGAGATCGCCTGGCCGATGGGGATTGTGGTGGCGCTGGTTCCGTCCACCAACCCGACTTCCACGGCCTTTCTTCAAAGCCCTGATCGCGGTCAAGGCCCGCAATGCCATTGTGGTCGCGCCTGCATCCGGCCGCGGCCCGCTGCACCTATGAAGCCGTCCAGACCATGGCGATGGCAGCCGAAGCTGCCGGCGCGCCGAGGGGACTGGTCTCTTGCATGCAGCAGATCAGCCTGCCGGGTACACAGGAATTGATGACCCACCGTTATACCGCCATCATTCTGGCGACCGGCGGGACCGCCATGGTGAAGGCGGCTCATTCCACCGGCAAACCGGCTTATGGCGTCGGTCCGGGGAATGTGCCGGTCTACGTGGACCGCAGCGCCGATATCGATAAAGCCGCCCGTTATATTGTCGCCTCCAAGGCCTTCGATTACTCCACCATTTGCGCCACCGAACAATCCGTCATTGCTGACCGTCCCATTGCCGCTCAATTATTGGAGCGGATGCGGGCGGAGGGGGCTTACCTGACCGATCCGGACGAAACCCAGGCCCTCCGCAGGGCTCTCTATCATCCGGACGGCAGCATCAATACCGCCGTGGTTGGGAAATCCGCCCAATTCGTGGCGGGTTATGCCGGTTTCAGTATCCCGGCGGACCGGCGGATTCTGTTGGCGCCGTTGAGCAAGGTCGGGAAGGAAGAACCTCTCTCCCATGAAAAATTGACCACCGTCCTGGGATGGTACACCGCCGATGGTTGGGAGCAGGGCTGCGAGACTTCCATCGCCATCATCAATACGGGTGGGCGCGGCCACACCCAGATCATCTATGCCAATGATGAGAAAGTCATTATGGAGTTCGGCCTGGAAAAGCCCGTCTTCCGCATCCTGGTCAACACGATGGGAACGCTCGGCGCGATCGGCCTGACCGCCGGGGTGATGCCTTCGATGACCCTTGGCTCGGGCGGAGTTGGCGGGGCTATCACCGGCGATAACATTACTGCCACCCACCTGATCAATATCAAGCGCCTGGCCTACGAGACCATGCCGCCTCCGCTGGAAGCGTTCCAGCGCGGCGAAGCCCCTGCCGGTCCCACACCGGAAGAGCTCGAGCGGATCGTCCGCCTGGTGGCGGAGGAAATCTTGAGAGTCGCTGGTAGTTGCGACTTCAGTCGCTCTGTTATTTGATAAAAGCGCTAACGGCTGAGTAGCTTTGTTGCAATGATCCACCAAAGTCCTGCCGCGGAGTCAACGTCTCCAGACGTTGAGCGGCGGGTGCAATATCGGAGAATTCACTACGGAGGATGCTTCTCTTTATTATTCTTTACCTTCGTGTACCTTCGTTACCTTAGTGGTGAGAGTTCTTTTCTTGTGTTTTTTGAGGTGAAATTATTCGCCTCTCATTTGAAAGATCTACAAAATTCAGAAAGGAAGAATAGAAATGGCACTGGATCCCTCTTTAATTGCTCTTGGAATGATCGAGACGAAAGGACTGGTCG
Source organism: uncultured Chloroflexia bacterium (assembly GCA_963782935.1). Taxonomy (GTDB): domain Bacteria; phylum Chloroflexota; class Anaerolineae; order Anaerolineales; family Villigracilaceae; genus UBA877. The sequence goes on from CAWALN010000022.1 coordinate 125,999, forward strand.
GCGCGATCGAGGCAGCCGATGCGATGGTCAAGGCCGCTAACGTCACCCTGCTCGGCTCCGAGTATGTCGGGCGGCGGTTTCGTGACCGTCATGGTCCGCGGCGATGTCGGCGCGGTCAAAGCCGCCACCGATGCCGGCGCGGCTGCCGCCAAGCGGGTGGGCGAACTGGTCTCGGTCCATGTGATCCCGCGACCTCACACCGACGTGGAAATGATCCTGCCCAAGGCCAGCAAGGGCTCCATTGGCGGCCGCAATTCCGGGCCCAAGAACGCCTAGACCGTCTCTCGCATTCTAGAGACCAATCTCGAAGGGAAATCTCCGTCCTCCTCAGGGACGGTCTGAATTGATTTGCCTTTGAGTAAAATAGGAAATAAAGGAGAGAGACGCATGGCTGAAACATTTTCCTTGCGGTGCTACTGCTACCTCGACCGGATGCAGCCGCAGTTCGCTGCGTTCGTCGGGACGATAACCCAGGGTGATTTGCCTACGGAAGGCATGGCGGCTTTGTACGTGGAAATGGCGCCCGGGAATGAGGTCTTCCGGGTGGTGGATATCGCCGTCAAGGCCACCGAGGCCCGCCCGGGCGCGCAGATCGTCGAACGCGAGTTTGGCATGTTCGAAGTGCATTCACTCAGCCAGGCAGACGTGCTTGCAGCCGGCGAAATGGTCCTCCAGCGGCTTGAACTGACGGTCAAGGACCGCATCCGTCCGCAGGTGGTTTCCACCCAGGTGATCACCCGCATCGACCCGTACCAGGCCCAGTTGATCAACCGTTTTCGCCGCGGCTCAATGCTGGTCGCTGGCGAGACCATGCTGGTGTCTGGAATGCGCACCGGCTGCGTATATCAATATTGCCTGCAATGAAGCCGAAAAGACCGCCAGCATCAAGCTGATCCATGTGTCTTCGGTGGGGCGGTTCGGGCGCATGTGGTTATCCGGCTCGGAAGCCGAGATCATGACTGCCAAAAATGCGGCCATCCAGGCCCTTGAAGTCTCTCTCGGGCAAGGCCGGAGCCTAGGCTGGAAAGGAAGAGACCATGCCGAAAGAATTCTATACGGAACGTGATATCGAAGATATGTGGAAGCGCGGCATTATGTCGCTGCAAGTGACGGACAACGTGGTCCTGACCGAGCTGGCTTATGAAAAGGCCAGCGGCTGGGCATGCAGTTGCTCAAGGAGAAACCGGTCGAACCACCTGGCGCTCCGGTGCGGCCTTATCTTTCCCAACCGGTCCCGCCTGCGCCCATCCCGGCGGCTCCGGCAGCGGCCTCCCAAACGGATCTGCAGGCCCGCATCCGCTCGGCTGTATTGGCCAGGCTGGGCACCCAGATCGATCCGCAGTTGTTGGACGTGATCATCCAGCGGGTCATCCAGCAAACGGGAGTTAAATAAACCTGAGTCCAAAGTCTCCAGACTTTGGGTTCTTGGCTCGGTCTTTGGAGAACCTTCAACTATGTTATTTGGCCGTGTCAAAGGCAGCGCCGTCTGCACCCTCAAATACCCCGGCACCGAAGGGTTGAAGCTGCTGGTGGTCCAGCCGCTGAATAAGCGCCTGGAACCGGTCGGCGCCCTGCAGGTGGCTGCGGACGTGGTCGATGCCGGGCCGGGCGACCTGTGCGTAATGGTGCGCTCCCGCGAAGCCGCCCTGGCCCTGCCCGATGTGAAATTTGTGCCGGTCGACCTGGCCCTGGTCGGCGTGGTGGATGATCTCGATATCCGCCCCGACGGCGAATTCGATTTCACCCTCCGCAAAGGCTGGACCCAATTTTCATGAATTAGAATCGATCCAAGAATTTACCACGACGGACACGAAGGACACAACGGAAAGAAAAAGAACAGCGAAGGTTTTAAAGAAACACTTTGAATTGAGATTTCACGATCTGATTTCAGAATTTTCGGATAGACTCTTCTATTATAGGAGTGCAGGCTTCAGCCTGCCTCCCCCAAGGATAATAAGACATCCATGATCATAGGTAAAGTCGTCGGTACCATCGTCACTACCCTCAGCCACCGGGACTATAAAAACCGGCGGCTTCTGGTCGTCCAGCCCATGGGTCTGGAAGGCGAAAAGCCGGACGAGGATTTCATTGCCCTGGATAACACCCAGGCCGGCATCGGCGACACCGTCCTGGTCAACCGGGAAGGCAACGGCGCCCGCCAGGTGCTTCAAAACCCGGATGCAGCCGTCATTTCGGTCATCGTGGGGATTATCGATTCGGTATATATGGAATAATAGTTGGGTTTTTATTGCTAGGGCGAGCCACCGGCTCGCCCAATTTTTTTTTATAGCAGTAAAATTAGAACAATCGCCCATCGAGGAGGAGAGTCCATGGACATGCAGCTCAAAGATAAAGTCGCCGTCATCACCGGCGGGAGCAGCGGCATCGGGGAGGCCGTCGCCAACGCCCTCGCCCGCGAGGGAGTCCAGCTTGTTCTCTGCGCCAGGGATAAGGAACGAGTGGAAAAAACGGCCCGGCGCATCACGGAGGAATTCAAGGTCCGGGCCTTTGGATTCTCAACGGATGTATCCAATCCTGCCGATATTGCCGGTTTGCTCGATGATATTCGCATTCGCTTTGATGGGGTGGATATCCTCATCAATAACGCCGGCGCGGGCACCAATGAGACCATCCTGGACGCGCCGGATGAAAAGTGGCAGCATTTTTGGGACCTGCATGTCATGGCCGCCGTGCGTCTGGCTCGCGGTCTCGTCCCGCTGATGCGCCTGCGCGGTGGCGGGGTCATCTTGAACAATGCCTCCATCTGCGCCAAGCAGCCCCTTTATTACGAGCCGATCTACAATACCACCAAAGCCGCCTTGATGATGCTCTCCAAGTGCATGGCCAATGAGTTCATCAAGGATAAAATTCGCGTCAATTGCATTAATCCCGGGCTGGTGCTGACTCCCGACTGGATCAGCACGGCCAAGAAACTGACCGCCGAGACCGGAGCCACCTGGGAATCCTATCTCGAAAAGATTGCCACCGAATTCGACCCCCATTGGCCGCTTCGCCACGCCGGAAGAATTGGCGGAGTTCTTTGTCTTCCTCTGTTCCCCCCGTTCCAGTTACTGCGTCGGTTCCACCTTCTACGTGGACGGCGGTTGGCTCAATTCCCTCGCATAAATCGTAGAAACGACTAAAGTCGTTACTACGATTTATGTCCGTTGTGTCAGTCGTGGTGAAGGCCCTTTCTTAGCTCCACCCGTCGTGTTCCTTTGTGTCCTTTGTGTTTAATTTCCTTCTCTATAAATCGAGGTACCAATGAAACAAGCCGTTATGACCGCTCCGGGCAAGATCGAGATCCGCCAGGTTGAGTCTCCGAAACCGAAGCCGGATGAAGTTCTCATCGAAGTCAAGCGCATCGGGGTGTGCGGGTCGGATATCCATGTCTATCATGGGACCCATCCTTACACCGGCTATCCGGTCGTCCAGGGCCATGAAGTCTCTGGTATTGTGGCTGAAATTGGTTCTGATGTAAAGGATTTCCATCTCGGTGACGTGGTTGTGTTCATGCCCCAGGTCACTTGTGGGACCTGTTATCCCTGCCGGCATGGGATGGAGCATATCTGCGATAATCTCAAAGTAATGGGTTTTCAGACCGATGGCGCGGCTCAGCAGTTTTTCCCGGTTCCAGCCAGGCAGGTTCTCAAAGTTCCTGCCCATATTCCCCTGGACCAGGCCGCCATGATCGAACCACTGTCAGTGGCCGTCCATGCACTTTCCCGTTATGGGGATGTCCGCACCAGGAAGGTGGTTGTGTTGGGCGCTGGCACCATCGGGAATCTGGTGGCTCAATCTGCGCGGGCCTTGGGGGCCGCCAAAGTGTTGATCACGGATATCAGTGAATACAAGCTCGAGAAAGCCCGTCTCTGCGGGATCGATCTGGCTATTAATACCTCTCAGACGAACCTGGGCGAGGCCATCCTGCAAGAGTTTGGTCCCGACAAAGCTGATGTCATCTTCGAATGCGTCGGTGCCCAGGAGACGATTTCCCAGGCCGTCCAATTTGCTCGCAAGGGCTCCACCATCGTGGTGGTGGGCGTATTTGGCAGGAAACCGGAGGTGGATCTGGGTTTCGTCCAGGACCGTGAATTGACCCTGACCGGCACGCTCATGTATCAGAAAAAGGATTATGAACTGGCTATCCGGTTGATGGCATGAAGGCCAGCTCAATCCTGGAACCCATGATCACCCAGCGGTTCCCGTTTGATGAGTACCTGCAAGCCTATCACGCCATCGAGGCTTCCAAGGGCGAGTATCTAAAAGTAATGATCGATTTGGATTGATTATCGAGACTATCCTCTCCGGCAGCAGCGAACAGGAGTGCAGGCTTCAGCCTGCTAGTCTGGGTGTCCAGAGGAACAGCTGCCGGAATGCCATATTTCCCGATATAGATAACTAAATTTAAACAGGAGTCAGAAATTGTCTGATCTTTGTCTGCTGGGCGCTTTGGCAGGGGATGTGATCGGTTCGATCTATGAATTTGAACATTTCAAGAGTATGGATTTTCCGCTGTTCTCTCCAAACTCTCATGCCACCGATGACAGCTTCCTCACCCTGGCAGTCGCCGATGCCATTCTCAAGCAGGGGAGCTACCACGATGCCATCCTCTCTTATGCCCGTAAATATCCCAGCAGCTATGGGGGGAACTTTCGGGTCTGGATGAATTCCAGTGTTCCCCGCCCTTATGCCAGCCTGGGGAATGGGTCCGCCATGCGGGTCAGTCCGGTCGGCTGGGCTTTTGATACCGAGGCAGAAGTTTTGCAGGAGGCGGAAAAAAGTGCGGCCGTTACGCATAGCCATCCTGAGGGGATAAAAGGCGCCCAGGCGGTAGCCCTGGCAATCTTCCGCGCTCGCAAGGGTGCCAGCAAAGCTGAAATTCGCCTGGAAACCACTCAGCGGTTTGGCTACGATCTCAGCCGCTCGATCGACGAGATCCGGCCCGGCTACGGGTTTGATGAGACTTGCCCGGGAACTGTACCGCCGGCCATTACCGCCTTCCTGGAATCGGTGGATTTTGAAGACGCCATCCGCAAAGCCGTTTCCTTGGGCGGGGATGCCGATACCCTGGCAGCGATCACGGGTTCGATTGCAGAAGCATTTTATGGGGGGGTTCCGGCTGGCATACAGGAGGAATTACCGCAGCGAATTCCAGCGCAATTATGGGAGGTGGTGTTATTATTCAGTCAGAAATATGCCTGCTAAAGTATTGCCCCTCGGAAAATTAAATTTCCAAGAAATCCTAACGACAAGTAAAATTGGTGGTTGATGCGTTTCTTTATTTTCCATAGTGTCCCTTGTGTCCTTTGTGTTTAAATGTTTCTTTTTTCCGCCGTTGAACGGAGAGATCCATGGAAGAAGTAAAAACTCTCAGCCTCACCCCTGATCTACGCCACAAAGTAAAACAACTGGAACGGTTGATGGCGATCAATCTTGTCATCACCTCCACTTTGGACCTGGATCACGTCCTCGACCTGATCATTGCCAGGGCGGTCGAGATGCTGGAATGCGAAGCCGGCAGCATCCTCCTGTACGACCCGGAAAAAAGATGTCTTTCCTTTGCAGCTTGCACCAACGCAGATCCCCGGTCTCTCAAGGATATCCCCATCCCCATGAGCGGCAGCCTGGCAGGGGAGATCTTTACCGGTAACAAGTCGCTGATCGTGAACCGGGTCGATCAAGATCCTCGCCATGATCCGATGGTGGGGCGCCAAATGAATTTCCAGACGAAATCCCTCCTGGGCGTTCCGATGCAGATCCAGGACCGGGTTATCGGCGTGTTGGAAGCTCTCAATAAAAAAGGCGGTTATTTTACTGCTTCGGATAGTGAAATCCTGGCTGCCATAGCCTGTCAGGCCGCCGTTGCCATAGAAAACGCCCAATTGGTGGAAGCCCTCCAGGAGGCCTACGACTCCACCCTCGAAGGGTGGGCGGCTGCGTTGGACCTGCGGGATAAGGAGACCGAAGGCCATTCCCGCCGCGTGACCGAGCTGACCATCAACCTGGCCCGCGCCATGGGTGTGGAGGCGGAACTTCCCCTTTACCGCCAGGGCGCTCTCTTGCATGATATCGGCAAAATGGCTATTCCGGATAGTATATTGTTGAAAGCCGGGCCCCTTTCCGAACATGAGCAGGAGATCATGCAGGAACATCCCAAATTTGCCTATGACATGCTTTACCCCATTAAATCTCTCCGCCCGGCCCTGGATATTCCCTATTGCCATCACGAAAAATGGGACGGTAGCGGCTATCCGCGTGGGTTGAAAGGTGAGGCGATCCCCCTGGCAGCCCGGATCTTCACGATCGTGGACGTCTGGGATGCTCTCCGGACGGATCGATATTACCGCAAGGCCTGGCCAAAAACGACAGCCATGGCCTATATTCGCGAGCAATCCGGCCGGTTTTTCGATCCGGGAATAGTTAATCCATTTCTGAACATGGTGCAATAAATTGGATGTGATCTCACCCGCGAAGGTTCCGAACCTTCGCTTTTCGTTTATTATCTACTGCTGCACATTTCCTTATCTCTAGATAAACTCTTCCCAGGATAGAGAAGAGTTCTTGTGTCGTTGCGAGAGCGGCGTTCCTTGCCGGACGTGGTATTCTCCGTTCTCTTATGTGATTGCATCTTCAAGCAAGAAATACATCATGAATTTGTGCCGCTCCTTTGTCATATTCTTTCATCTTTTTTGATGACAAACTACCTGCTTGACAGATGAAACATACGATCTAATATAAATGTATGAGACATTTTTCCAATTTCCTCATGGCCTGTTTGGTAGTGGCACGAGATCTCGTGCCCTACAGCGATGTGCAACACGTTTACACCGCCAAAACCCGCTCCTTCCAGCCGTATCGAGCGATCATCTCTGTGGCAAATGGATTTATCGCCGGTCTTCCTGTTAGGTTATACCCGGATCGCATTCGTTCCTTCCATGCCTTATTGTGCTCTCCTACAGGGTTCGAACCCGCGTATCGAATACTTTGCAGAATTCTTTTCCGGAGATAATTGTATTTTTGTTGAACCTGAGGTTCAATTCAGCCCGAATATCACCTCTCGAATATCATTCAAGGAAATCTGGTCATAAAGTCAACTGAAAATGGCGCAAGACAATGGTTGGCAACTGAATCCAATCATGCGATAATAAGAATGGATTTTTCCTGGATATCTTTTTAATCAATTCGACGAATTTTCTTCGCTCTGGATCCATGGATCCGGACTCCACCCAAAGAGGAGGATCATGATAGCTAATCCAAGACTGGTGATCGATGTCTCTCATTACGATGATCATCTGGACGCCAAATTATTGAAAGATGCCGGCGTCGCCGGGGTGATCGTGAAAAGCGGAACCGGCATGCAGCGGGACGATAAGTTCGTCGCCCATGCCCAGGCAGTCGTGGAGGCGGGCTTGATCCTGATGGCGTACCACTGGGATGACATCATCTATGATCCCGTCCAGCAGGCCATGTGGGCCATCGAAGATATTGCCTCCACCGGCCTGCCGGTCAAGTTCATCTGGGCCGACCAGGAGCAGTGGTGGACCAATTGGACTGCCTGGATGGCCGCTCGCAAAGGCGAAATGCCATATAGCGCCGTGCCGCATGCTTCCCCGGCCAATATCAGCCTGCATAACAGTAAATTCGCGTATATTCTGCATGCCCTCTATCCTCAGTCCGGCGTATATTCCAATTACGGGTTTGTCACCTCCTGGGCTCCGCCGATCAAGGACTGGCTCGGCCAGTATCCCTTATGGATCGCTCATTATGGTCACCAACCTAAGATACCCATCGACTGTACCTGGGTCGGCCTGATGAAGGAATGGCTTCCGAATTATCCATTATTGCTCCCCCCTGGCAGCAAGGAAGAATGGGTCTTTGGGCACCAATTTACAGGGGATGCCCTCCGCCTTCCCGGCATTTATGACGCAGCCAATCACGCCATGCTTACAGATGTCAGCATCTTTTCTGAAGAATTCCTGAATATTATCTCGGGCGGGAATGTACCTCCCAAGCCCCCGGTCAACCCCGACCCGCCGGTTCCGCCGGTAGGGGCCACGGCATATTATGTAAATGTAGTCGCCTTGAATATCCGCAGCGGTCCGGGAACGACCTATCCCCTCGTCGGGACGCTGATCCGCAATACGACCGTACAGATCGACCGGATGCAGGATCAATGGGCCCACATTGCCGGTACGGATAATTGGGCATGGGGACCGTATCTCACCCCGGTGGGTCCGATCGTACCCATCGTGGAACCTGGACCGGCAGATCCACCGGTTGTTCCACCGGTGGACCCGACGCCGCCCGTCGTGACCCCCGGTCCCGGGGAACCTCCGGTGGATGACACACCGGATGCGCTCAATAAATATTTCGTCAATGTGCCGGCCGTTAATGTGCGTGGTGGGCCCGGTATCGAGAATCCGATCGTCAAGAAGCTGTATAAGAATGCGCAGGTCACCGTGACCGAGATCCAGGGTGAATGGGCTCATCTGGACGATGACACGTGGGTGTTCTCGGCCTATCTTTCTCCGGTAGCCTGACCCTTTCTTTCCAGTTACCCACCTAAGACAAAGTGGAAGCGGTTTTATGCCGCTTCCACTCGTTTTTTCAACGTGGCGCAGGAGCCATTTCTGTGTAATAATACCCCCCTGGGCGTAAAAGTACCTCAACAGGAACTTTTTCGAGACCTTTTACGTCCTATATTCTTAGGGTATGCAATCACCGGATACCCGCTACCCTATTTTTTTCAACAAGAGGAGATAATGAATAGAACCAGATTGTACGTTTCCACGCTTGTGGCCCTCGGCGCCATCCTTCTAAGTGCTTGTGGCAGTCCGGCCCCGAAGATCACTCCCACAGCCACCTTGAGTATCGGAGAGATTTCGACCTCCGTTGCCCAAACGGTCATCGCCCAGATCACCCAACAGGCGCCGACCATTACCGATACTCCCACCATCACCAATACACCTAAATTTACACCTACAGCCTCGACACCCCTTCCGACCAATACCTCGGCTCAACCGACCCCGGCGGGTTGTGCAAATATGACCTTCGTAAAGGATATCACCATCCCGGATGAGACCCAACTCACGATCGGGTCGCAGTTCACCAAGACCTGGGAAGTAAAGAATTCCGGAACCTGCCAGTGGACGACCGGCTTCAAACTGGCCTTTGCATACGGTGATCCCATGAGCGGAACGTCAGTTTCCATGCCCGCCGTGGTTGAAGTGGGGCAAACGGTCGATATTTCGGTGAATCTGAAAGTTCCCAATAAGGCCAGTAAGCTGACCGGTGTGTGGAAACTTTTCGATGATAAGAACCAGCCCTTTGGGCCGTATCTGACTGTTGTCATCATTGCTGGAAATGCCACTGCGACTCCTACCGGCACATTCGACCCTCACTTCCGCCCCCACCACGGCAAATACAGCCACCGAGACTATGACTCCTACTCCCTGATGAGGTATTCCGGAAATAATTGAAAGAGACTTTCCTGGCAGCGAATCGACGATTAATCTGATTCGCTGCCGGGAAGTGATTTATGAACCTACCCTCGGCTCTACTCGAGATTATTCGCAATTCATCCAGCCTGGCAGCCCTTACCGGTGCGGGGGTTTCGCAGGAATCCGGTCTGCGGACATTCCGGGATGCTGCGGTTGCAGGCGGGGAAGGGGAGAAGCCCCTGTGGACCCAATATAAGCCTGAGGACCTGGCCACCCCCGTGGCTTTTGAGCGTAACCCCAACCTGGTGTGGGAGTTCTATGCCATGCGCCGGTTGAAAGCCGGGGAAGTGAGACCGAATGCCGGTCATCTGGCCCTGGCAGAAATAGGCCGGCGGGTTCCCCATTTTTCTTTGATCACCCAGAATGTCGATGGGCTCCATCAACGTGCCGGCAGCCCGGATGTGATCGAATTACACGGAAATATCACTCGTGTCCGCTGCACCAATGGTTGTGGCGTGTTTTCCGAATGGACGGATAGTCAGGATGGGGTGCCCCTCTGTCCGAATTGCGGTGCAAAGTTACGCCCGGATGTGGTCTGGTTTGGAGAAATGCTGCCCCAGGCAGAACTTCAAGCCGCGGTCGAGGCAGCCCGGAATTGCCAGGTCTTTTTTTCCATAGGCACATCCTCGGTAGTCCAGCCGGCCGCCTCGTTATCGCTGATGGCCAAACAGTCCGGAGCAGTATTGGTTGAGATAAATCCGGAAATCCACGCCTCTGACCCCGCTGGTGAATTATTTTTTACAAGGGAAATCCGGAGAAATCCTGCCTGAGCTGGTCAAGCAGGTGTGGTCGCAGTAAGGTCTTATTATGAATTCATTGATTAATAACCGAATGCGGTGCTCCAAGCACCGCATTCGGTTATTAGAAAGTTTACGAGCCCTGGCCTAGCCAGACTCCACTCCACGCAGGCAGCTCCAATTTGATTTTGCCATCCGCCACAGTATATTTCTGTCCCTCCAGCAGGTTTTGAATGGTACGCCCATTTTCCCATTTTAATTTGGAGCAGGGAATGCTGATCCGGTGTACCTGTCCGGTGGGATTCATGGCCATGACAAAACTCTCCTCACCGAGGCTGCGTGCATATGCATATACATTTTCTTCCGCAACCAGCTGGATAAAATCTCCGTGACGTAAAACCGGCATCCGTTTGCGTAATGCAATCAGCCTTCTGATCCACTGGCTGATCTCACGGTTCCAGGTAGTTTCTTTCCATGGGAATGCCCGCCTACAATCCGGATCCTTCTCGCCTTCGAGCCCGATTTCGTCACCATAATAAACTGCCGGTGCCCCTGGGAATGCCATTTGGAACTGGAACGTCAGCTTGGTCTTGGCAATATCGTTTCCCATCAGCGTTTTGATCCGTTCGGTATCATGCGAGCTGAGCATGAAATACATGGCGTAAATATTCTCACGTTTATACGCCTTGAAGAACCGTTCCACCCGCTCATTGAACTGGAAGAGATTTTCCTTCCCTTGCAAGAGAGGGATCAGGGCGTCCCGGATGGGATAGTTCATCAGGCCGTCAAAGTGAGTATCGTTAACCCAGCGCGGGTTGACATCCCAGATTTCACCGACCAGATAGGCATCCCGGTTGGCCGATTTGACTACGTGGCGGAACTCCTCCCAAAATGCATCGTCGTTGATCTCGTTGGGCACATCCAATCTCCAACCGTCTGCACCTTGTTCGATCCAATAGCGAGCCACATTGAGCAAATACTTCCGGACTGCGGGAGTATCTGTGTTAAATTTGGGGAGAGACTTGTTGTTCCACCAACCCATATAGTTGGGCGAATCCCCATTTCCATACGGCATCCAATGGAAACCGGCTAATGTGGAACCAGTCCTTGTAAGCGGAATTGACACCATTCTCCAGGACGTCAATGAATGCAAAGAAGCCCCGTCCGCAATGGTTGAACACGCCATCCAGGATCACCCGGATGCTGTTGCGGTGAGCCGCATCGATCAGATCACGAAAATCTTGAAATGTTCCCAGCTTGGGATCTATTTGGTAATAATCACTGGTGTTATAGCGGTGGTTGGAAGTAGCCGCAAAGATTGGATTTAGATAAATGGCGTTGACGCCCAGGCCCATTATGTAATCCAGGTGTTGCAGGATGCCGCGCAAATCTCCGCCCTGGAACCCCCACAGGGTAGGTGGGGAACCCCATGGTTGAACGTTTTGCGGATCGTTGCGAGGATCTCCGTTGGCGAAACGGTCCGGGAAGATCTGGTAAAAAATGGCATCTTGAACCCAATAGGGTGTACTCATTTACTGTATTAATCCAATCCTGTAATGAAATAATTGAAAATGTGCCGGGAGCATTTTACCCGCCAATCGAAACCCCGATCAGCTTGCCTACTCCGAAGACCAAGCCCGCCGCAAAAAGGCCAATCAGCACTTGCCGTAAGCCTGAGAATAAGACACTTTTTCCGGTGAGTAAGAGTAATGGCAGCGCCGGTCAGGAAAAGGGCAATCGCGCCCAGGCTCAAGCTAAGAATGGCTGCCGTAGCCCCTTGCAGAAAGAAATAAGGGGAGAGCGGGATGATTGCACCAAAGGAGAAAAGAAAGAAAGAGGTGATGGCTGCTTCCCAGGCCGAACCCCCCAACTCTTCCGGATCGATGCCCAATTCTTCTCGGGAGAGGGTATCCAGGATTGCACTTTTATCGGCCTGCATCTGGATACCAGCCAGTTCCACAGCCCGGTCTTTTGGCATCCCTTTGGATTGGTAAATGAGGGCAAGCTCTTCCTGTTCTTCTTGAGGCGCCCGGTTGATCTCTTCTGCCTCGATCTTGATCTGGTTCTGGTAGAGCTCGCGCGAGCTTTGCACCGACAGCCATTCGCCCAGGGCCATGGAGCCGGCTCCTGCCAGTAATCCGGCAATCCCCGTAATTAGAACGCCATGTCCGGGTAGATTGGCTCCTGCGGCCCCCATGATAAGGCTTAGGACCGAAACTAATCCATCATTGGCTCCCAGCACGGCCGCCCGCAAGGCATTGCCTCCGGTGGCGCGATGGCGGCCTTCCAGTTGGGCGATCTCGCTGCCCATGATCCCCTTTATCCTTCCGGAAGCGGCTGCCACCAGGCGGGCATGGGATTTTTCATCCGCGGACATCCGGCCTGACGCAGATACAGCCTCGGGCTGATCATTGTACGCGTTACTATCGGCGGCTTCATTTCCGGCGATGGTCGTTAGCACAAATTGAGGCCCAAACCGTTTTGCCAGGAAGCTCATTGTTTTCGCCCGCCAGGACGGCCGGCGAAGCGGGGCTTTGGCGCCCGCCTCTTCGAGCATTTTTTCCCAGACGGCTGCATGTTTCTCTTCGCTTTCCGCCAGGCGGCGATAGACAGCCGAAAGCTCAGGCTTGGTTTCAATTTCAGCCAGGGTAAGATAAAGCGTGGCGCCGTCAATTTCCTTTTGCCAATTCGTTCGGAAACGGTTGATGTCTTTGGATTGACCCACGGATAAGACCTTTCTGTCTCGGCGGTAGGCACTTATTTTACCGCAAGTTTTTGATGGCGCGTTTCGCAAGAATGTTATACTTGGCCCTTAGCTTCTCCAGGAAAATACCTCACATGGACTCAACTTCTCTTGACCGGCTCGTCCTTTTGACTTTTTCCGATTCCCAGGGAGATCTGCTGATGAAGCAGCTCACGCAGGAGAATTTTCGATTTACTGTGATCAATACCACCGGGGGATTATTGCAAGAGGCTGTCGTTTGTCTGCTGGTTGGGTTTACCCATGAAAGAATGCCTCTTTTCCTGAAAATAGTCAGGAAGTATTGTCGGGTTCATCGTAAGTACATTCCAACTCAGGGACTCATGCCAATGGAGCAGCTCAATTTGCCCATGGTGGAGGCCCAATTGGGTGGGGCGACCATCTATACCATGAATGTTGAAAGGTTCGTGCAAGTATAAGGAGGAAAATATGAAATTGTTATTTATGATTGTCAGGGACATCGATGCCGATAACGTTTTGCAAGGCCTGGTGGATCAAAAATTTAGAGTCACGCGGGTGGCCAGTACGGGGGGATTTTTACGTCATGGCAACGTCACCATGATGTCTGGGGTTGAAGATGATCAGGTGGAGAGTGTGATTGGATTGCTGCGAAAGCTATGCTGTCCCTCCGATGACGGTGGGCACAGCGCTACGATCTTCGTTGTAGATATGCCCTATTTTGAGCAGATTTAGTCTCCATGCGGCATTCTTCATTTACGGTTTTTCGCGCCCGAATTCGGCGGGCTTTACGAGAATTCACCTGGGGAGGTGATTGGGCTTTAACGTTACCCGCACAGATCAAACATAACCTGTCCTGTTTCTTTTTTGACGGTTTGTTTGCATCTGCCAGCGATAATATTGTTATTACATATCTCGTTCTATATATTTTGGCATTGGGAGCCACTCGGACCCAGATCGGGTTGATGAGCTCCGTATCAAGCCTGATGGTGGCTTTGGTTTTATTGCCGGGTGCGTTACTGGTCGAACGGTTTGGTCACCGGAAACACCTGACGGTATTCTTTGGCGGGGGACTGGCTCGACTGATTCTTTTGGTCCTGGCATTACTCCCTTTTATCCTGGGAGGCAAGGCGCTTATTCTGGCTGCTATAGCCCTTTCGATTGTCCGGGATATAAATGGGAACCTGGCCTTTCCTGCCTGGATGTCCGTGGCTGGAGAAATCGTGCCAATGGAAGGGCGAGGCCGTTTCTTCGGATCCCGTAACTTCATCATGGGGATTGCCGGGATGTTGGCCATCCTCCTGGTTGGTGAGTTGATCACAAAGGCCGGTTCACCCCAGGGATACCAACTGGCCCTTGGAGTGGCTTTTGCACTTGGGGCCTTTTCCACTTATAGTTTTAGCCGCCTCCGGGACCCGCGTGGAAACGCTCCTATCTCTGTGGAAGGAACCCTTTCTCTCCGAGGCGTGTTGACCGACATCAAATCACATCCTGCATTTGTTGCGTTAGGCATTGTGATGATCGTCTGGAACTTCTCGATCAATATTGCCGGACCGTTTTTCAATGTATATATGGTCCAAAACCTGAAGTTCACGGCTACGATGGTGGGCCTCCAAAGCATCGTTTCGACCGTAGCAGGGTTACTTGTCCAACGGCGGATAGGAAGGTTATCGGACCGGTTGGGATCTCGCAAAGTCATGCTGATCAGTATGATATTGATCCCCTTATTACCGGCTGGGTGGGTATTCGTCACTCAATTCTGGCAGGTCATCGTACTAAACGCATTCGGCGGGTTGGCATGGGGAGCTTTTAACCTGGTCTCTTTCAATTTTCTGCTCTCTCTCACTCCCGAAGCCCAGAGAGCCCGCTATGCTGCCATTTATCAAATCATGATCACCCTGGCTCTTGCTCTGGGTGCTGCTATAGGCGCATGGATCGTTACACAGTGGGGATATCAGGCCATTTTCGCCTGTTCAGCAATCGGAAGGATCGTGGCCGTCTTCCTCTTTGCCAGGCTTTTACCTGCCAGGGTGGAACCAAGAATGGAGCCTGCCGAGACATAACAAAAAGAGGAGCAGATATTTTGCTCCTCTTTTTGTTGGCCCGGGCTTTATTCTCCGGTAATGGATAATTTCAGTTGCAAGATCAGAGTGCCATAAGCTGGAATTTCGGCGACAGGCGTATATTTGGAGAAATATCCATCGCTGGCGATGGAGAGATTGGCGAACGTGCCGGCGCCCATAATTGGCGTCAGGGAATAAGCCCCGGCTGGCAGCGAACTTCTTGCAATAGATAAAGTGTAATCGCTGATACGTGTTTTCGTCAGGTTGATGATCACTAATAAGGCCTCATCGAAATTGGCTGGGTCCTTTGGATCATGGCTGACCCGCAGGATGCTGTACACTCCCGGATCGCTGCTTTTCGCAATGAACAATTCACCTGCTCGCAGAGCTGTGTGAGCATTGCGGATATGGATCAGTTCTTCATAATGATTAAGGATTGAATTTGGATCTGAATTTTCAGTCTCGACATTGAATGTTTGGTAATCGGGTCCCGGCTGTTCCCAGGGGGTGGAATTTGAAAAACCAACGTTCTCATCTCCCGTCCATTGCATCGGGCGGCGTTTTAGTTCATCCTTTCCCCCACCTTCCAGACCGATCTCCTCGCCGTAATATACGAATGGGACGCCCGGCGCGGTCAACAGCATGGAGGCAGCCACTTTAACCTTTTCGGGATCTCCGCCCAATTGGGTCATGAGGCGATCCTGGTCATGGTTGGTCAGGAATGGCGCATTCTGAAGCAATGGGATCAGATTGTAGGAAAGGCCGCTTTGCCTCAGGGCCTGCGCTGCATAGCCTTGTTTAGCCGATGAGACCATGGAGGTGGCCAGATTGAAATCAAAGGCGAGGTCTAATTGTTTATTTTTTATATAAGAGGCCATGATGACGGGGTAATCGCCGGAAAGTTCACCGACGGTAATCGCATTTGGATTGATGCTCTTATAAAACCTGTAATATTGCTGCAGGAATTCGAAGGTGGATATGGAATCTGCCTGTATTTTCTCATCTTCCACCAGGTGTTTCGCGGCATCCAACCGGTATCCATCCACTCCCAGATCCAGCCAGAACTTGGTCACTTTCTCCATTTCTGTGACCACGGCGGGATTTCGATAGTTCAAGTCAGGCATTTGGTCCCAAAAAACCGCATAATAATATTTCCCATTCAAAGGATACCAGACCCGTTCTCCCCAGGGTCCGAGATATCCTGGGTCTGTATCGGACCAAATATACCAATCATGAAAAGGTGATTTGGGAAATTGGGCTAGTTGGAACCATGGATGCTTGGAAGATGTGTGATTAAGTACCAGGTCGAGAATAATTCTGATTCCCCTTCTATGGGCCTCGGATAGAAGATTCTTGAAATCTGCCATCGTGCCGTAATCGGGATTCACGGCATAGTAATCGGTGACATCATATCCATGATAGGAGGGGGATGGGTTGATCGGCATGAGCCATAAACCGGTGACCCCGAGTTGCTGCAGATAATCCAATTTCAAAGTAATTCCGTTAAAATCGCCAATCCCATCGCCGTTGCTATCATAGAATGATCGTACAAATATCTCATAGAACGTTGTGTCGTTCCACCAGGGATATCCATCCGTTCCTTGTGGCATTCCGACAATAGGCTCGCCGGGTACTACAGCCGAGGGCTGTTGGGTCGGGGTGGGAGTGAATGTAGCCGCCGCTGTTGGAGTGATTACGGGTGTGCTATTTGCGCAGGCCGGCAAAACAAAGGCTAAGAGTAGTGTTAAAAGAAGAATTCGTTTCTTAATGGTTCACCTCTCATTTTAGGAAATATCGAAGCCAATAAATGCCAGCCCAATTGCGGATAGCCATAACAGGTAGTTTGTCCAGTCCCATTTGCGAAAAAAGAAAATAATTTATAGGATGGAAGGTAATAGCTGTATAGGCAAAGGTATACAAGCGCTAAGGGGTATACAAACCACACCCGGGTGAATGCTACCATTACAGGCGCAAAGAGAATTCGTCGGGCCGCTCCTAATTAAGTCAGAAAAGCCAAAGCACTTACTTTGTCAATATTACCCCACTTCTGGGAGGTATTTTTAGTTCTTTTATTTGGCCCTGGATGATTGAGGGGGGATTTTGGTTTTCTCCCTGTAAAACGGAAAGTGGGCCATCGCTCCAGCCCAACGAGGCGACGGGTATATTTATGACTTGCGTAGTATCAGCTGCGTTCATGACGATCACCAGAACATCGTTTTCCAGCCGGCGTCCATAGGCATAAACGCTTTCAGTGGCGGCAAGACGTTGAAAAGTGCCTCGCCGTAACGCCGGATGGGATTTCCGGAGCATGATGAGTGTCTTCATATATTGAAGGAGATCCATGTTCCATTTATTTGCGTCCCAGGGAAACGCTTTTCGGCAATCCGGATCGCGGCCGCCATCCAATCCAATTTCATCTCCATAATAAATACAAGGGGCCCCGGGCAATGTCATTATGGACAACCACCCGAGGCGAAGGGCGGCTTCGTCTCCATGGGCTGTGGTAATGAAGCGAGGTGTGTCATGACTATCCAATAAATTGAACTGGACTTGATTGATCGCCCCATTATAGAGACTTAACAGTTGATCAATCCGGTCGGCAAACCCAACACCGTCCAATGGGCGCAGGTATTTCCTGTAATCTCCAATATTATAGATATCCTCATCCAGCTTGTTTTTCAACAAGAAACCCAACAGGGCGCCTGTCATTACATAATTCATGACAGCATCGAACTGGTCCCCCTGGAGCCAACGTTGCGCCTCGTGCCATATTTCACCGACGATATACGCTTCTGGATTGGCTCTCTTCACTCGCAGGCGGAATTCCTGCCAGAAGGAATCATCGTCGATATCTGCAGGCACATCCAGGCGCCATCCATCTATACCGAATTTAATCCAATCTACTGCCACATTCCAGAGAAACTCGCGCACGTTGGACGAGTTTGTATTGAATTTCGGCAGAGCCGGTAAATTCCACCAGGCTGCGTAACCGAGGACATCATAAGAATTCGTCCCGCTTTTTAATAACCGAAACTGGGCTTCGGAGGGATAGGCTCCCCAGCTTTTTTCCCCTTAAGAAAATCAGGATTGAAGTGAAACCAATCCACGTACGGAGAGGCCGCCCCATTTTCCAGGACATGGTGGAATTGCCAAATACCGCGGCTGGCATGGTTGAACACACCGTCGAGGATCACCCTTAACCCCCTTGAATGCGCAGCATTCAACAATTCCCGGAAGGCCGCGTTTCCACCCAGTATGGGATCGACCGTGTAATAATCATAAGTATGATAGCGGTGATTGCTGGCAGAAGAAAATATCGGATTGAAATAAAGCGCAGTCACTCCTAATTCAACCAAATAATCCAGATTTTCGGTTACCCCTCGGAGATCTCCACCCTTATAGCCGTGATAGGTAGGGGCGGAATCCCAGGTTTCGAATTTTAAGCCTTGTTTGGCAACTCTCTTACTTCTGGCGAAGCGGTCTGGAAAGATCTGATAAAAGACAGCATCTTTTACCCATTCTGGTGTAACAATCGTCATAGCTTATCCTCGAAGCCCTCAATATTTTAGACTGAAACAGGATAGAGAATGAATCTTAACATGAAAATATGCATTTAAAAGGATTGAAATTAATAAAATAAATTTCCCGAAGAATCGTGATGCCCGTGTCAGAAGTCGTAAGGTGAGAATAACTCGATGAAGTAGAGGGGCTATAAAGAGCCGGCATGCCTGGAATTTGCCACGGTCTTCTTTTAAGTCTGAATTAGATCCACACTAGTGAGCTTCAATTAGAAAGACATGCGTGGAAAATGGCGGTAACGATGGTCGTTACCGCGGCCCGGCTTAAATTCATTTTATGAGCGATTTCCACCCGTGATATTCCCCCCGGGGTGAACCTGATTAAATCCAAAACTGCATATTTGTTAACATTCTTTACATTTGGTACTGAAGTTACCGATAAATAATTGCTCACGACGTTTTACCTGACAAAAAAAGCCTTTGTCCAGACAAAACTAAGTATATCTCACCAGTAATTAACAATAATGATAAGTTAGTTCATAAACTTTGTCAAGTTTATTAACAAATAGCTTAAAAATAAAGGAGCCATGTGGTATCACACATGGCTCCTTTGATTGATTCTGGATATGATTTTAGCTTTTCAGGGCAGACCAGCCTGCATAGCGGGCCGTATCACCCAATTCGGTTTCGATCCGCAAGAGTTGATTGTATTTTGCCACGCGGTCAGACCGGGCAGGGGCGCCTGTCTTGATCTGGCCCATGTTCAAAGCTACTGCCAGGTCCGCAATGGTGCTGTCTTCGGTCTCGCCGGAACGATGGGAAGTGACCGCCCGCCAGCCGGCTCGATGGCATGTTTCAACGGCATCGATCGTTTCGGTTAGTGAGCCAATCTGGTTCAGCTTGACCAGCAATGCGTTGGCGGCCTTTTCCTTGATTCCCCGGCGAACACGTTCCGGGTTGGTGACCAGCAGATCGTCACCGACTATCTGGATCTTATCGCCCAATTGTTTGGTCATGAGTATCCAGGATTCCCAATCGTCCTGGGCGAGGCCGTCTTCAATGGAGACGATCGGATAATCATTGACCCATTTGGCCCAAAACTCTACCATCTGGGGGCCGGTCAATTTCTTACCTTCCTTGCGCAGGTTGTATGTTTTGCTTTCTTCATCGTAAAGCTCGGACGCAGCCGGATCGAGAGCAATGGCAACCTGTTCACCGCGGCCGGCCTTGAAACCGGCTTTGGCAATGGCTTCCAGGATCACTTCGACGGCTTCGTTATTCGCCTTCAAAGCCGGGGCGTAGCCGCCTTCATCTCCAACCAAAGTGACGTACCCTTTTTCTTTCAACACGGATTTTAGGGCATGGTATATCTCCGCGCCCCAGCGTAGTCCTTCTGCAAAGGTCGACGCACCGAAAGGCATGACCATGAATTCCTGCGCATCGGTGGATTGCCAGGCAGTGTGAGCCCCGCCATTTAGAATATTCATCATGGGGACAGGCAGCAGGTGAGCATAGACACCGCCGATATAGCGGTAGAGCGGCAAACCCAGAGAGGCGGCTGCCGCTTTGGCAACGGCCAGGCTGACGCCCAGGATCGCATTCGCCCCAAATTTGGATTTATTGGGGGTGCCGTCCAAAGTGATCATTTTGCTGTCGATCGCTTTTTGATCGGTGGCATCCCATCCGTACAGTTCTTCCGAAATCTGTTCATTAACAGCCGCGACGGCCTTCAAAACTCCCTTGCCGCCATAACGCTTCTTGTCCCCGTCACGAAGCTCCAGGGCCTCGTGAACGCCGGTTGAAGCGCCCGATGGCACTGCCGCCCGTCCCCAGGAGCCATCGGCCAGGACTACTTCGACTTCGACGGTCGGATTACCGCGAGAATCAAGGATTTCCTGTCCGGTGATCATTTCAATTGTTGTGTCCATATATTATTCTCCACTTTTAATTATGATTTCCAAGTGTTGAAGTATAACTCACTTTTGGGGTTCCACTTTTGCTTTTGTCGCGGCTGCCTTGATTAATCCGGCAAATAAAGGGTGCGGCCGCATGGGACGGGATAGGAATTCCGGATGGAATTGGCTGCCGACCATATAGGGATGATCCTTCAGTTCGGCGATTTCCACGAGCATTCCATCCGGCGAGATCCCGGAAAAGACCATGCCGGCTTGCTCGAACTCCGCCCGAAAATTGTTATTGAATTCCCACCGGTGGCGATGACGCTCATCAACCCGCTTATCTCCGTCATACGCCTCCGCCGCTTTTGTTCCGGGTTGGAGCACGCATGGATACAGTCCCAGGCGCATCGTCCCGCCCATGTCCGTGATGGCGCGCTGTTCAACCATCAGGTCGATCACTGGGTATTCGGTGGATCGGTCAAACTCGGTCGAGTTTGCGTCTTCATGCCCGAGAACGTTGCGGGCGAATTCAACACACATAAGCTGCATCCCCAGGCATAATCCCAGGTATGGGATTTTATTTTCACGGGCATATTTGGCTGCCATCACTTTGCCTTCCGTCCCTCTTGTTCCAAAGCCGCCTGGGACGATGATGGCATCCGCTTCCTGAACCAGGTCCCAGCACTTATTCTTTTCAAGGTCGGCTGAATGCACCCACAAAATCTCGGCTTCCACTCCTTCGGAGAGGGCCGCATGCTTGACGGCCTCACGAACGGACATATAGGCGTCTTTCAGCTCAACATATTTGCCGACCAGGGCGATCTTGATCGTGTGTTTGGGTTTCTTTACCTCTTCCACCAGTTTTTTCCACGGACCCCAATCGGGTGTCATCCGCGCCTGCAATCCCAGTTTTTCCAGCAGATAATCGGCCACTCCGGCTTTTTCCAGGAGGAGCGGTACTTCATAGAGCACCGGAGCGGTGACCATCGGAACCACCGCCCGCTTATCGACATCGCAAAAGAGGGCGATCTTATCGCATAAACCATCTTCTACAGGGCTGTCCGACCGGGCGATGATCATATTCGGAGAGATACCGATCGAGCGGAGAGCCGCAACGGAGTGTTGCGTTGGTTTGGTTTTTAGCTCCTGGGTGGCGCCAATAAATGGGAGCCAGGTGACGTGAACAAAAAAGGTGTTATCGCGGCCGACCTCGTTTCGCAATTGCCGCAAAGCTTCCAGGAAGGGCTGCAATTCGATATCGCCTACCGTACCGCCCACTTCGATCAATATGATCTCTGCGCCGCTTTCCTTTCCGACCAATCCAATCCGCCGTTTGATCTCGTTGGTAATGTGCGGGATCACCTGGATCGTGCCTCCCAGGTAATCTCCATGGCGTTCTTTGCTGATCACCTCTGCATAAACCTGGCCGGTTGTAAAGTTGCTGAACCGGCCCAGGCGGATATCCACAAAGCGTTCATAATGGCCCAGGTCCAGGTCGGTCTCGGCCCCGTCATCCAAAACATATACTTCCCCATGTTGGTAAGGCGACATCGTCCCCGGATCAACGTTGATATAAGGGTCCAATTTTAGGGCGGTTACTTTGAACCCTACGCGATTTTAATAATAGACCAGTTGCAGCCGCCGTGACCCCTTTACCGACTGAGCTGACCACACCACCTGTGAAAAAAATGTATTTAGTTGGCATAAACTCCTCTTGATCCTTCTTTCCTTTGGCTGAAAATGATCGCGGGATGCGAATTGTTCATAATAAAAAGGGCGTGGGGAGGGCCATTGAGTGGCGTCCTCCCCACGTGGGTTGACGTTTGATGTAAAAGTGGTTTCTTCTTGGAAGGTATCATCCGACCAACTTGACCAGGTCTTCTGCGGCCCGGCGCATTTCGAGAAATATTAAGACCAAGTTTGGCTTCCTGCCGTGCCAGGGTAGTCAACACTGCTTCGGTTCCCACGGATGTCAGCACAATAAAACCTGCGTCGCCTTTAATATACACCTGCTCGAGACCGCCTCGTCCCAATTCTCCGGCAATCCTCTCGCCCAGGCTGAGCATCGCCGCAGACATGGCCGAGACACGGTCTTCCTCAACTTCTGCCGGAAGTGCAGATGCCATGATCAGGCCATCCACGGAAACAATAGCGGAAGCTTCAATATCCGGTGCCGCGGCTTGCATGGCGCGTAGGCGGTTAACCATCTGTTCGCTACGGGTTTGAACTCATTCAATGACTCCGGCATGTGAACGTTCTCACGATGTTCCAATTATACGGGAAACTGATGAAATGTGTATATCTATACCTTACAGTTACATTATTCTTTGAAATTCTACCGGCCGAGACAAAGGAAATTTCCAGAAAAACCGGCGTCAACAGATTGCTGGCTAATGGCTGCAATGAGGAAGGCGATGATCAGGCCTCCAAAAAAACTGATGCAGGTAAGATCGGTCAGTAGATTTCCGGAAAGGCTGGAAGCAGAAAGAGACTTGATTGAGGAATATAAAAGCTGTGATCCAGGCTCCAAGAAAAATGATCACCACTACAAAATTAAGCGTGCTGATCAGACGGCCCAGCCAACTTCTTTCCTCTGCCGGATCTTGCGGATCGGCGCGGATCAGAAGAGATCCATTTTCCAGGTTGTTCCTTCCTGTTCTTCATCCCTGAAACCTCAATCCTGGGTTATCTGGTAATTTGGCGCTTCCTTGGTAATGATCACGTCATGTGGATGGCTTTCGATCAGGCCGGCATTGGTGATCCGCACCAGGGCTGTTTTCGTCCTGAGATCCTCCAGGGATTTTGCTCCTGCGTATCCCATCCCGGACCGTAAACCGCCTACCAAGCTGGTAGACAAAGTCATGCAGCGATCCTTTGAAAGGTACCCGGCCTTCAATCCCTTCGGGTACAAGCTTGCCGGCTCCGCCATTCTGATTCGCGCCTGGACCACTTTGGCCGGCTCCATATCGATCCCTGCCGTAGCCTTGCAGAGCGCCCATGCTTCCCATGCCGCGATACTCCTTGAAACGGCGGCCCTCCAGGAGGACCACTTCGCCTGGGGATTCTTCCAGTCCGGCCATCAAGCTGCCCAGCATGACCGAATCGGCTCCGGCAACAATTGCTTTGACGATATCGCCGCTGAATTTGATGCCTCCATCTGCAATGACCGGCACATTGAACGGATGGGCGGCCTGGGCGCAGGCATAGATGGCCGATAATTGAGGCATTCCGGCTCCCGCGACCACCCGGGTGGTGCAAATGGAACCTGCTCCGACCCCGACCTTTACTGCTGCAGCTCCGGCTTCGATTAAAGCCTCTGGTCCCTTCAGCCGTCACTACATTTCCAGCGATGACCGGTAAGATTTGGCCAATTTTTATGGACCCGATGGATGGCATTCAAAACGCCTTTGGTATGTCCATGGGCAGTATCTACGACGACAATGTCGATCCCCGCATCCGCCATCAGCCCAATCCGATTTTCAAGATCGGCGCCAACTCCTACCGCGGCTCCGGCGAGCAATCGGCCGCGATTATCGTGAGCCGCATTAGGATAATCCCGTTCCTTTTGAATATCTTTGACTGTCAATAACCCTTTCAAACATCCGGCTTCATCGATCAATAAGAGCTTTTCTATCCGGTGCTTTTGGAGCAAGGCCTTTGCATCTTGCCGTGGAAATCCCCACAGGGGCGGTCACCAGCGGCTGAGGCGTCATGAAAGTGCTGACGGGTTGGCCATAATCACAGGGTTCGATAAAACGAATATCCCGGTTTGTCAGGATTCCGACCAGACGATTTTCACGATCGACGATGGGTACTCCGCTGATTTTATAGGTGGACATAATATCTTCCGCTTGTTGTAGGGTAGCATCGGGCGGCAGGGTGATCGGGTCCGTGATCATCCCGGATTGGGATCGCTTGACCTTATCTACTTCCGTTGCCTGCTGTTCGGGCGACATATTGCGGTGAATGATACCTATGCCGCCTTCTCGTGCCAGAGCAATGGCAAGGCGGGCTTCACTTACGGTATCCATGGCCGCAGAAAGAAGGGGAATATTCAAGCGGATATTGCTGGTGAGCCGGGTAGTGACATCCGTTTCGGTTGGGAGCACTTCGCTATAAGCGGGAACGACGAGTACATCGTCAAAAGTGAGTGCTTCCGATGATTCAAAGACATTCCCAGTATTCTGCATTAAGCCTCCAACGAAGGTTGATTGTCTGGACGATTTTACATCAAATTCCCGGAGAGACGGTCATATTTTAAGACGGAAAGTTCCTCATACTGACAAATGTAATGTGGTGAAAGTACATTCTACACGTTCTAATTTTTTCTGTCTTCTCTATAATGATTGTAATTCCACCAGATGAAAATTAAACATACTTCTTCAAAGTAGTGGCAATTATTGCCATCATTCTCTGCGTTGCGTTACCACAGTCTCCGGCTAGTCGCGTCCGAACAGAAGGGCTTGCCGATTTTTTCCATTTTTGAAAATGCCGGGATGGATGCAAAAGCCAAATGCTCATCCTCGGCGTGTCCGCACCTGGCGTCCTGGATTTTCCAGTAGTTCAGCAACCGGAAAATAATCCCGCTTCCGTTACTGAAAATGCGGGAGAAGTGACCCAATTTGGCATGGCGGACAAAAACCATGTCATCGGCTTGTTGGCTCACAACACACTTGCAGGCGAAGCCTTCTCCAGCTTAAGGATCGGTCAGGAAATCCGCATCAGTTATGCCAATTCTCGTGTGGATCATTTTATCGTCAATCGCCTGGCCCGGTTTAAGGTCATGTTTCCCGGAAGCCGGGATTTGAGCTATTTGGACCTGAGTACATACAAACTCTATAATACTCAGGAGTTGTTCAGGATGTTCTATCAGGGGAATACGCATGTTACTTTCCAGACCTGCATAGAAATGGGGGGCGATAACAGTTGGGGCAGGCTATTCATCACTGCAATACCCGTTCCGGAATTGTATTTTAGAGAACTGAAAATCTTGAATTTAGCCGAACGGCAAAGTAATCTGGCGGTTATCCATGCCCTTGAGCTATTGAATTGGGACGCAATCTCCTGGTGATGGATCCAGGCCTTCAACTCCTTCTTTTCAAGTATGCCACTTTCCCCAATCTGTTGACCCGTGCTTGCCTTCGTGTTAAACTTACCTGTTACGGATTGCCGGGAATTATGATTCGGACTTACAAGATTTGCCTCGTGGTACTCATCTGGCGCTGGTGCTTGTCCAGCCTGCCGGCGCACAAACTGGGAGTGGGCCTATTCTGAAGGGCCATCGGACCGGTGATGCGCTGCAGGGCATTGTGCCTATTAACGGGTCCACCGACGTAGCCGGGTTTGTTTCAGCGGAAATCGCCTTTTCTTATATGGGTGATGCGACCGGGACTTGGTTTCTGATCGCTGCTTTGGATACCCCTATAAAAGATGGAACCCTATCCACCTGGGATACCACCTCTATAACCGATGGAAATTACATTTTGCGGCTCCGCGTGACTTTGACTGATGCCACTTTTCGGGACGTGACTGTTACTAATCTGCGGGTCAGGAATTACACCGCCATGGAGACTCCCACTCCTGCCCCTACCGCAAAACAACCTACCCTGGCTCCGACCATTACTCTGACTCCCACGGCAATCCCAACTCCCACCCCGTTGCCTACAAATCAAGCCATCTTAAGCCCAATGGAATTATCGGTAAGTATTGGTTATGGAGGCGTTGGAGCCATTGCACTACTTGGAATTATTGGCATTTATCTTTGGCTGAGACGGAAATAAGGATGATAGAGCCATACTTGATCATTGGTCTGGGGAATCCGGCCACGAATATCGGGAAACTCGCCATAACCTTGGTTTTATGTTACTCGATCGGTTGGCAGTGCGGCTGAATGCCCGCTTTACTCGCCTGCAATCCAAAGCCTTGATAGCCAGCACTGTTTATCGAGAGCAAAAAGTGATCCTGGCGAAACCACAAACTTTTATGAATCTTTCCGGGCAATCGGTCCAGGGATTGGTCCATTTTTATAAAATCGCCCTCAATCAATTATTGGTGGCTCACGACGACCTGGACCTGCCTTCCGGGGCTATCCGGATTCGGCCTGATGGCGGTTCAGCCGGACAAAAAGGGATGGAATCCATTCTGCAGAGGTTCGGTACCGACGAGTTCCCCCGTCTGCGGATGGGGATTGGCCGGCCTCCCGGCAGAATGGCCGGACCGGACTATGTCTTGCAGGACTTTTCGGATGCTGAAATGACGGTTGTTTCAGAAACGCTTGACCGGGCCGTGGAGGCTGTCCTTTGTTTTGTTACCGATGGGCTGGATACGGCGATGAACAAATATAACGGCATCGTTTCTTAAATTCAGGCCCTTATAACCTGAACCTTGGCTTTACGACAGAATTTGCCCATGGATCTACTCGGCTTCATCCAAACTCTGCCTGCTTACCTTACGCTTGTAGAAAAGCGTAAGTCCCACCAGCCTCAACCGGGGTTGGCTTTGCCGCGGGCAGCCCGCTTGCCCGTGCTGGCTGCGTTGCATAAAGACCTGAATGAACCCATCCTCTTGATAACCGACCGGGCGGACCATGCCCTTCAATTACATGATGAGTTGGCGTTCTGGCTGCCCGAGACAACCCGCTACATTTTTTCCGAACCTAACCCATTATTCTATGAAGAGGCTACCTGGGGAGCCACTTCCCGGCGGGAGCGGCTGCAAACTCTGACAGCGCTCGCCGCTTATCATTTGCCGTATATCGATAAGCCGTCTACTCCTCCGGTGATCATTACCTCTGCCCGGGCATTGATGGCCAGGACCATTCCCCGTAGGGACTTTCTGAAGGCAAGCAAACTCCTCAAAACCGGATTGACCATCGCTCCGGGGGCTCTATTGAGTTCCTGGGTGAAATTGGGTTACCAACCGGCCGATACCGTTTTGGAGCCGGGCCAGTTTTCCCACCGAGGCGGCCTGTTGGACGTCTGGCCTCCGTCCGAGCCGCAACCGGTCAGGCTGGATTTCTTTGGGGATGAGATCGATACGATCAGGCGTTTCGAGCCGGGTTCGCAGAGGACCGTCGAAAAACTGGAGTCTCTCCTGATCACGCCTGCTCGGGAGTTTATTTTAGGCGAGCAGGATTTAACTGAAAAGGAAACCCCGTTTTCGGAATTCCACATTCCATTATTGCATCCCATGCCTTCTAACCTGCTGGATTATCTGCCTCAGAATGCACAAATCCTCGTTGATGACCTGAGCGTACTGGAAAGCACAGTATCGGAAATTGAAGAACAGGCTGTAAAATTTCGGACTGAGCTGATTGGCGAAGAAACGTTGGCAGAGGATTTTCCTGTTCCCTATATTCCCTGGTCGGAGATGGCTGAAATCCTCGAAGATGATCACGCTCTCGAGCTTGGACGATCCACCGCGGATGCTGAAAATGGAGGCGTAGAAAGAGATAGTATTGCCGGTCATTTTAGTCAGATCGAACGTTTTGGGGGACGCCTCAAGCCCTTTATTGAATATCTGGGTAAGATCACGGCTCAAGAAAACCCGGTATTTATCGTCTCACGCCAATCCTCCCGCCTGGAAGAATTATGGTCGCAGAGGGCCACCGAGGCGGAGCAAATCAAATCTGTAGACCATGGTCCTTCGGTGACTTTCATTGATGCGTCTTTATCCGAAGGGTGGTCGCTGGTTTCGAAATATCCAGATGTCCCCCAACCGGTCACCAATTACCTGATCACCAATTCAGAGATCTTTGGATGGGAACGGCCCCAACCCCGTCAGCGGCCTCGTCCGGGGGCAGAGACTCCCGAAGCTGCTTACGCAGACTTAAACCCGGGCGATTGGGTCGTCCATGTCGATTATGGGGTCGGGCGTTATATTGGGTTGGTCCAGCGCACTCTCGAAGGCTTGGCGCGTGAGTTCTTATGCGTCGAATATAAGAACGGCGATCAGGTCTATGTCCCCATTCACCAGGCCGACCGCTTGACCCGTTATATCGGCCCGGATGGCTCGCCTCCTTCGCCGGGCACCCTTGGGACGCAGGAATGGCCCGAAACCAAGCGGCGGGTCCGGGAAGCCGTTCAGGAAGTAGCGCGTGATCTTTTGGATCTTTATGCCCGCCGTCAGGTGGCACAGGGTTTTGCTTTCAGCCCGGATACTCCCTGGCAAAGCGAGTTGGAATCCAGTTTCCCCTACGTGGAGACCGAAGACCAGGTGAAAGCGTTGACGGATATTAAGCGTGACATGGAAACGCCCCGCCCCATGGACCGCTTGCTCTGTGGTGATGTGGGCTATGGCAAAACGGAGGTAGCCCTCCGCGCTGCCTTCAAAGCCGTCATGGATGGGCGCCAGGTGGCAGTTCTCGTGCCTACCACGGTCCTGGCCCAGCAGCACTACGATACCTTCCGGCAGCGCTTGTCTGCTTTTCCGGTGACGGTGGAGATGCTTTCCCGCTTTCGTTCTCCGCGTGAGCAAAGCCAGATTCTGTATGCGTTGTCGGAGGGTGGGATCGATATTGTCATCGGCACCCACCGGCTCATCCAATCTGACGTGGAGTTCAAAGACCTCGGCCTGGTTATCATCGATGAGGAGCAGCGGTTTGGGGTCACCCATAAGGAACACTTAAAGAAACTCCGGACTGAGGTGGATGTATTAACCCTTACAGCCACACCTATTCCCCGGACGCTTTATATGGCGCTGACCGGAGTACGCGATATATCCAATCTAAATACGCCGCCGGAAGAACGCTTGCCGATCGTCACCCACATCGGGCCTTATTCCCCTAAACTCGCCCGTCAGGCTATCTTGCGGGAGTTGGAACGTGGCGGGCAGATTTTCTTCGTTCACAACCGTGTCCAGACCATCGATGCCATGCGGATGCATTTGGAACAATTGGTTCCCGAAGCTCGCATTGCCATCGGGCATGGGCAAATGCCCGAAAACGAGCTGGCAGATGTGATGCACCGGTTTAACGCCGGTGAAGTGGATATCTTGTTATGCACGACCATTATTAAATCGGGCCTGGATATTCCCAACGCCAATACCCTTATTGTGGATCGGGCCGATGCTTTTGGCCTGGCGCAGCTCTATCAGTTGCGCGGGCGGGTGGGCCGCGGTGCCGCTCGTGCTTACGCCTATTTCTTTCGCCATCGTAAACTCAGCCCCACACCGGAGGGGCAGGAACGCTTGGAAGTGATTGCCGAGAATTCCCAATTAGGCGCGGGCTATTCCATTGCCATGCGCGATCTCGAGATGAGAGGCGCCGGTGAGCTGCTTGGCAGCCGCCAATCTGGAATGATCGCCTCGGTTGGCTTCCACTTGTATACCCGCCTGCTGGCCTCCGCGGTCAAGCAGATCCGCTCGGGTGGAACTGTAGAAGGCGTGAAGATTGATTTGAAGTCAGGCAGCCTGGAGAATATTCAACCCATGGGCTTGCCCGTGAATGTGGATTTGCCTCTGGCTATTGGAATACCGCCGGACTATATAGCCGATACGAACCTGCGCTTGCGGCTGTATCGCCGGTTGGCAGATCTGACTGACGAGCCTGCCTTGGAAGCTTTGACAGCGGAATTCGAAGACCGCTTTGGCCCCTTACCGGAGATGCTGACCAACCTTTTCTTCCAGATGCGGGTGAAGATGCGGGCCGAAAAGGCCGGTCTCATTTCGGTGGGTATGGAGAGTGGGCAGATCGTCTTGCGCTATCCACCGCCTCCGGAGGGAATGGAAATGAAACGATTGCCGGACCTGGGTCCCGGGATCCGTGGAGGGAAAAATGCCTATTGGTGCACGTTTGGGAAAGATGTTGACTGGCAGGAAAGG
This sequence comes from uncultured Chloroflexia bacterium, assembly GCA_963782935.1. Taxonomy (GTDB): domain Bacteria; phylum Chloroflexota; class Anaerolineae; order Anaerolineales; family Villigracilaceae; genus UBA877. Next base: position 156,256 of record CAWALN010000022.1, read on the forward strand.
CTGTTGGACGTGCTACAATCCCTTCCAGAAGCCTGAAAAATATTAATATCTTTCCTATTGGAGTGCAGGCTCTGCGGAGCGCCCTGTGGGTTAGCCTGCGAGTAAGTCCATGGGATAAGTCCTGACTTATGTAGTGCAGGCTATGTCCCTGAAATGTAATGGAAGGGATCAGTCTGCAAGTCATTGCTCATGAAGTAGCCTGTATCGTTGGAGTCCAATATCTTTGCGTAGCACCCTGTGGGCCAGATATTGGAATGTAGGTTCTGCGATAGCTAAGCATCCCTGATCCGTAGAGGAAGGGAAGTGCCCTGTGAATTAGTCTGCGATTCTTGAACCAAAGAGGAGAATCATTCCCATGTCCCACCATAAAACCCTGCTCCCACTGATTACCCTGTTAGCCGTTACCCTCGCATGTAGCCTGCCGGGCAATATTCACCCTTCAATTACGCCTACTCCTGGCACGGTCCAGGAAATTCCGACAACCCCGTCCACAGTCGTGGCAATTGTTCCTACTGCGACAGCGACGCTGGGAGTCCAATACGGGAATATCAGTGGGCATGTGAACTATCCAAGTGAATTCATTGCGCCGCAGCACGTGGTCGTATATCTTGCAAATGACTTCACGACCTATTACGCAGTCGATACAGCCTTGAACCAATCCGAATATACAATCCAGGTTCCACAGGGAACGTATTTCGTTGTTTCTTATTTGATCGATGGGGTCCTATCTGCCGGATATAGCCAGGCTGTCCCTTGCGGGCTTAGTGTAGATTGTGCCGACCATTCTTTGATCCCCGTGGTTGTAACAGCTGGTCAAACCGTGGATAATATTGATGTTTTTGATTGGTACGCTCCCGAAGGCACTTTTCCTCCGAAGCCTTAGTTCTACCTCAATTAATCTGTCATTGCGAAAAGAGGGTTAAGAATGGAAAAAGTGAATTGGACGAGTGTCATTACTCATCCAATTCACTTTTTCGAGACTGTTAAACTGTCCAAAGATCAGGCTCTTCCCCTGGTGTTCCATTTTGTCCTTCTTGTTTAATTCTTATAAATTATTCATCCAACTCGGTATGCCTTCCGTCACAAAAAGGCTTATTGTTGGATTGCCCGCACCGGCAGAGCGTTACCCGGTTGCGGACTTCATAAACAAATCCATCCTTCGACTCTATCGGAATACCCCCCCGGACCCATATGGGACCGGCAACCTCTTCAACCGGGTCGATCACCAACCCGATCGAGGGTTCGAAATCCGGTTCCAGCAGGTTTCCATCTTTGTCATGCAGGACCAGGCGTCCGGCGGGACAGTCGCTTACTTCTTGAAGGGCAATCTTCTTGGAGTTTGGATCGGAGGAGGTGCGGGTGTTGTCCCAGGCCCCACCGGCCCGGTCGCAGAAACGCGCCACTGCGCAAAAAATCGGCGCGTCGGTTAATTCCAATTCCGGACCGGTGGTTTTTGGTTCGGTAAAATGCTCGAACGGTTCCCGGTTCGCGGTTTCGGTGCCATCAAAGGGAAGATCATTATGGGAGCCGTCACAAAAGGGTTTGCACTTGGAGTGTCCGCAGCGGCAAAGGTCATACTCTTCCTGAAGAGGATATTTTTTCCCTTCCCGCCAGCCTAAGGAAAGGCCGGCTTCATCGGCGATCAGGACTTGTTCAGCCAGGGGAATGGACCCGTAAACGGTATAAGGGCCGTCTTCGCAAATCTTGATTTTCATCCGTTCATTTTTCCGCGCCATGATCGTCCTCGGCAGTGATGTATTTCTGACAATCATACAACAGAACGAGTTTAATCACCATACCTGCGATAGAACCAGGTTTTGACTAATTGGGTCAGGAAGACATATGCCACCAGCATCCCCAGGAGGAATAGCCAGTAGAGGGAGGTAGAGGTACGAAGCCCAGATAGCCGGCCAGAGGAGAATAAGGAAGGATCGCTCCAATTACGACGATGGCTAACGATGTCAAAATAAGGGGTTTGCTTGCGCGGCTTTGTATGAACGGGATCTTGTTCGTCCGGATGACGTGGATGATCAGTGTTTGGGTGAAGAGCGATTTCAACAAACCAGCCGGTATGGAACAGG
>CAWALN010000023.1:0-71161 GCA_963782935.1 uncultured Chloroflexia bacterium
GGCTACAGAAGTGCCGACTCCAGCTGCGCCCGTGATCACTGACACGGAGCTCAATGTTCTCTGCACCCCGCAGGAAGAATAGTGCCAGGGGATGAAGCAGGAATTCGAAAAGAAATACGGCATCACGGTAAACTACGTGCGTATGTCGGCCGGCGAAGCCCTGGCTCGTTCGCAGCCGAAAAAGATGACCCCTCCTTCGACGTCTGGTGGGGCGGCCCGGTCGACAGCTTCGTTTCCGCCAAAGCCCCGGGCGTGTTGGAGGCCTATAATTCCCCCAGCTTCGCCAACCTGAACGATCCCGAGCTAAAGAAGGATGATGACACCTGGGCCGGCATTTACATGGGCTCGCTGGGTTTCGCGACCAACACCAATTGGCTCAAGGCGCATCCGGATGCGAAAGCCCCCACATCATGGGACGACCTGCTGAAACCTGAGTTCAAGGGCCAGGTCATCGTGGCGCACCCCTCGACTTCGGGCACTTCCTACACGGCCCTCTCCACCATTTTGCAGATCCGCGGCGAAGCAGCCGGTTGGGAATACATCAAGAAGTACGCCGGGCAGATTTCGCGTACACCAAGACCGGCGCGGCCCCGGCCAAATTGGTGGCACAGGGCGAAGGCGCGGTGGCCATCGTGTTCTCGCACGATACCGTCAATGAGATCGAAAACAACAATGCTCCCTTGAGCTGACCTTCCCTGCGGAAGGGACCGGCTATGAGATCGGCGGCGTGGCCATGGTCAAGGGCGCCAAGAACATGGATGCCGCCAAGGTGTGGTAGACTGGGAGCTCACTCCTGAACGCCAGCCCTGGGACCCAAATACAAGGCCTACCAGGCCCCCACCGTCAATGGCGTTGGCGTCACGGCCCGAACTGATGAAAGCCAACCTGATCAAATATGATTTCAGAATGGCGGCAAAAACAAGACGGCTTTCGTTGATAAATTCACCAACGAAATCGCCAACGCAGAAAATTTGCACCCGTAATTGAAATTCGAAAACCTGGGCGGCAAAAGCCGCCAATGATAACATACAAGGAGGAATATGGAGATCGTCAGTCTCAAACCTTTCCCGCTCGAATCCTCAGCCTCACCAGGCGAATTCGCGAATTTACGCTGATCGCTCGGGACCCGGTTCTGTTGATGAGCCTGCTGTTCTCCGGCATTTTTTTATATTTGTGTTCGTTCCCCTGTCGCGCTCGATTTCCGAAGGGTTCTTTCTATAAAGCCGGCGCATTTGACCTGAAATACTTTGCCCGTTATTTCGATCCTATAACTTTGGCCCGGCCCTGCAGATCGTTTTCAAAAATACGATGGTGATGGGCTTGCTTACTCCACGCTGGCACCGTGCTGGGGTTCATTTTTGCTTTTTCGGTGGTGCGCTGCCAGATCCCCGGCAAGCATGATCCATTGGCTGGCCATGGTGCCCACCGTTTCGCCGCCTTTCGCCATCGCGCTGAGCGCGATCCTGCTGTTTGGCCGCAACGGCCTGATCACCAGAAAGCTCTTGGGAATGGAATTCGGGCCGGAGGATCAACGATATTTACGGGATGGACGGCCTGGTGTTCGTGCAGGTGATCACCTTCTTTTCCGTCGCCTATTTGATCGTCGCGCTCGCTGCTGGAGCGGCTCAACCCCGCGCTGGAAGAAGCGGCCGAAAGCCTGGGGGCGGGGCGCTTCCACGTTTTTCGGACCGTGATCCTGCCCCTGTTGATTCCGGGGATCGCGGGCTCCTTCCTGCTGCTGTTCGTCGAATCGCTGGCCGACCTGGGCAACCCGCTTATTCATCGGGGGCAACGTCACGGTGCTTTCGGCCCAGATCTACCTGGCGGTGATCGGCGAATTTGATTACCAGAAAGCTTCGGCGCTTTCGCTGGTGCTGCTGATCCCGACGCTGTTGATTTTCTGGTCGCAGCGCTATTACGTGAACCGCCGTTCCTATATTTCGGTCACCGGCAAACCCGCCGGGCGGCGTGGTGGTCGAAAAATCCGCGTGATCCGCTGGACGTTCAATACCATCACCTACCTGACCTGCGGCATGGTCATTCTGTTGTACGCCACAGTCTTTTACAGCTCCTTTACCACCGCCTGGGGGGTGGATTTCACACCGACACTGCGCTGGTGGAACCAGGCCCTGACCCGCGGGATCGAAGCCATTTTGGATACGACCTTCTTGAGCGCCCTGGCGACGCCTTTTGCCGCCATCACCGGGATGGTGATTGCCTTCTTGATCGTGCGCAAGCGCTTCAGCGGCAAAGAAGTGCTCGATTTCGGCTCCAACCTGGGCGGGGCTGTACCCGGAACCATCCTGGGGATCGGGTTCATCCTGGCGTTCAACAAAGCCCAGATTGGCCTGGCTTCGGTGGTTTATGCCATCCTGGCGCTTTTCTTCGCGGCTTGTGCGAGCCCTCGCGGCGCGAAGGCCTGCTCATTTTGATCCTCGGCACCGGGATCGGTTGGGGGCGCACAGCCTGGCGCCCGAGCTGGAACTGTCGAACCTGCTGTATATTACTGGGGGCGGTCTATTTTGGAATGGCCTTGCTGGCTGTCGCGCGCCGGCGCTGGCGCGGAGGGTTCAGATCCTTGACGGGGGTGGACGGTCTACGTGGTGATGGGCACGCTGGTGCGAGTACATATCTGAACCCAATGGCGCAGCTTACAGCCGCCAGATGGAAGCCCGGCTTCTGGAGCAATGCCCTGTTCCAGTTTTCCGACTATATCAAGGTGCTGTTCCAGGCGTCACGCCGCCCTGCTGGGCCTGGCGCTGATATTCATCACCGCCCTGCTGATCCGGGGGAAAGCCCGCGCTGGCGGCTGCCGTTGGGGATCTGTGGCGCTGGCGCTGCCATGCGTCTTGATCTACCAGGGCATGCCCCTGGCGCTGACGGGGACGCCCTATATCATCCTGGCGGCCTTCATCGTGCGCAGCCTGCCGGCTTCGGTGCGGGCAGGCGTGGCCGCGCTGCAGCAGATCGATCCATCCATCGAAGAAGCCTCGCAGATCCTGGGAGCGGACAGCCAATACACCTTCCGCAAGGTCACCTTGCCCCTGATCCTGCCGGCGCTGCTGGCGGGGTTGATCTTCAGCTTTACCCGCCACATGACCAGCCTTTCGGCCATCATCTTCCTGGTGAATGCCCGCTGGCGGATCGTGACGGCGTCGATCTTGAGCGAGTGGGAGCAGGGCGGGGTGAGCATTGCTTCGGCCTATTCGACGGTGATCATCGTGCTGGTATTGATCGCGATCGGGGTGCTGTACGTGGTCACCAACCGGCTGCTGGGCGGCCGAGGAAACGTGGATATATCGCAGGGCGCGTGATGCGTGCGAGGAGCGATTCGAATGTACCTGAAACTCGAAAACATCACCAAGGTATTCCCGGCGCGGGGTGGTGCAGGCGAAGTGATGGCGGTGAACGGCGTGACCCTGGAGATCGAGCAGGGGGAACTGGTCACCTTGTTGGGGCCATCCGGATGCGGCAAGACGACCACGCTGCGCATCATCGCCGGTTTTGAATTTCCAACCTCCGGCAGCATCCTGCTGGACGGCAAGGAAATCAACATGCTGCCGCCCAATAAGCGGGATATGTCGATGGTTTTCCAGAGCTACGCCATCTTTCCGCACCTCAACGTGGCCGAGAACATCTCTTACGGCCTGAACGTCCAGCACGCCTCTAAAGCAGAGATCGAACGGCGGGTCAAGCGGGTCATGGAACTGGTGCAGCTCAGCGGCTACGAGAAGCGCGCCCCCAACCAGCTTTCCGGCGGTCAGCAGCAGCGCGTGGCGCTGGCGCGGGCCTTGATCATGGAGCCAAAGGTGCTCTTGATGGATGAGCCGCTCTCCAACCTGGATGCCAAGCTGCGCGAGACGATGCGCAGCGAAATTCGCCGCATCCAGCAAGAGCCTGGGCATCACCAGCGTGTACGTCACCCACGACCAGATCGAGGCCATGACCCTTTCGGACCGGGTGGTGGTGATGAACCAGGGCCTGATCGAGCAGGTGGGCACCCCGATGGAAGTCTACCGTTTCCCAACAGCCGGTTCGTGGCCGATTTCATCGGGCGAGCCAACTTTATCGAAGGCGTGGTGGATGGGCAGTCCGATCATAATTTAACTGTGAAAGCGTTGGGTGAGATCATCCAACTTTCGAATATCAAACGTGATTTTTACAAAGAGGAAGCCGTCACACTGATCGTTCGCCCTGAAATGATCAGCATCAAAAGGACAGGCGGAAAATTCCACGGTGGCATCCGCAGGGCGGTCTATCTTGGGAATGTGATCGAATATGATGTCGATATCAGCGGTCACGTGATCACCGGTCTGGAAACGGACCCTTACGTGGCAGAACCCTTTGCGGAAGGCGAAAAAGTGACAGTTGGATTTGCAGAAAGCAGCATCCAGGCGTTGCCGGAAATAAAGAGCCATGCCTGATTTCGATGTGATCATGATCGGCAATTTCGCCAAAGACAAGTTAATTGTCGATGGGGTCGAAGAGATTGCTTCAGGCGGCGGGGTCTATTACGGCAGCGTTGTCATCAAACGGCTGGGCTTGCGTGTGGCAGTGGTCACTCGCTTGCATCCGGCTGACTTCCCCCGCCTGGATGAATTGCAGTTCGAAGGTCGTCCAGGTATTCGCGACTCCGGCCACCGGGACTTCGGGAATAGCCAATTATTACCGGTCATCCAATATGGAAACGCGCCTATGCAAACCGATCGGATTTGGCGGCCAATACAGTCTTTTCCAAATCCCGGCTCTCACAACAAAGATGATCATGCTTTCTCCGCTTTTTGCGGGCGAAGTCGACCTGCCCTTCCTGCAGGCGATCTCCAGACGGGCTCCGGTGGCGATGGATATTCAAGGGTTCCTGCGCGTGCCGGTGGAGAATGACCTGATCTTTCAACCCTGGGCCGAAATGGTGGAGGGACTGAAATGCATCACCTACCTCAAGGTGGACAAGGCCGAGGCGGAATTCCTGACCGGGTTATCCGACTTGCACGAGGCAGCTCTCAAATTACAGTCGCTCGGACCGAAGGAGGTCGTTTTGACCCAATCAGCGGGAGTGACTGTCCTGGCGGAGGGGAATTCCATACTGCTCCCATTTAACCCCTCGCTCGCTGGTAGGTCGGACGGGTAGAGGCGATACTTGCTTCTCGACTTATATAGCCAAACGGTTGGGTGGGGACCCGCAGACTGCCTGCCGGTGGGCTGGGGTCGTCACCTCATTCAAGCAGGAGACCCCCGGCCCCTGGAAAGGTACTTGCAAAGATGTGGAAGCAGAAATTTCCAGGATATATGGGGACTCGCTTCCTGAAAATAGGCTCCCCTCTTGATCCTGGAATTCAATGACGCCGGCCTCTCTTGAGATTCCTGTTTTTCCATTTTGAACCACAATTCCACCCGCGCTGAATCCTTTGCCCAATCATTAGGATCTCTCCTTGGATTATGTTCTGTTAAGAGAGAACATGATTATTAGGGTTGATCGGCCCACACACTACTGCGAAAGGCTGCATTTGCCCTTTCAACGAAATTCCGAATCGTCCACTGGTCCACCTGCCTTTGCGGATCGAGATCGTCAACCCCCACCGCAAACAACAAATAGGGTTGCAGTGGCAGATGTAGATGAACTTTATTCACATGCAGCCCATCCCGGGTGGCGAGACCATCGCGGATGATGCGGTAGTTGTCAAAGTACAGGCGCACGCCAGGCTTAAAGGCTGCTTTCTCGTCGAGGATAAAACTCCCGGTGCAGTTAGATGCGAGGACCATTTCCGGGACGCATGAATCCATCCCTCCGAACATAATATAGTCTTTGTACTCAGGCGGTTCATCATGCAAGTATGCCTCGACTTGCCCCATCTTTGCTTCACCTCCAGAGCGATCCGGCTTTTTGGCCAGTTGCGAAGCTGCCTTCAGCGCCCCATCTGCCTCAATGCCCTCCCAGGCTGCTTGTGTGGTTGCGTGGATCAAAATGGCAGGGTCTTCCGGACGGACAGTATTTGAATCCGGCATACTGGCAAGAGCCTGGGTTACAAATTCATCAACGTCCATTTCCGGAGGAAATGACAGGATAACCTGCCGTCCGTGGGTGTTTTCATACTTGAGGAAATCCTCCAGACGTACTGTTAAATCTGGGACCTGCCTTCCAAAACGAGCCGAAAAGGGCCCTTGACCGCTCTTGCCGGTGAAGATCTGGTTGTGATCTTCATCCAGAATGCAAAACGCACTCCATTCAGAGCCATATTCGCCATTCGAAGTGAACGGATTGGGGTCCGAATAACCCCAGCCTTAATGGAGCTTTTAGATATTTCAGGGTTGTCTGCATGGATTGTTTCCGTCGATTGTGAGGGTAGTGAAGAATATTACCCCACCAATTCCACGAACATCTCCTGCACTTCGTCTTTCTCAAACTTGAGCCCACCCTCCAGGATGGTCAGCTCGAACGCCCAATAGCCGGGGAGCTGGCAGGGCATGAGCGAGCGGAAAAGGAAGGCTTTACGCTCGGTGGCGATCCGGTCGCGGGCATCCAGCAGGCGCTGGCGCTCACCGGGCAGGAAAACGTGCATCATATTGGTGTGAGGCGGGTTGGGGGTTACCTGCACGCCCGAAATGCTGCTGAGCGCCTCGGCCACTTCGCCGGCCTTGGCAACGTAGAGCGGCATGCGCGGCAAATGTTTGCGCAGCCCGGCCCGGGCGGAGAGCACATAGGGCCACATCCGATAGAGGTTGCCGCCGTACCGGCGCTGCCAGATCCGGGATTCTTTGATGAAATCGGCGGGCCCGGCCAGGATGGAGCCGGTGATCCCGCCCAGTCCTTTGTAGAAAGAGACATAGACGCTATCGAACAGACCGGCGATATCCGCATAGGAGCGATCTTTGTAGAAGGGGCCGCACTCCCACAGCCGGGCCCCGTCCATGTGCAGCGGGATGCCCTTCTGGCGCGCCCAGTTCGTCTGGGCCACCAGATCTTCCCAGGTTGGCAGCACGCCGCCGATCTCGCGCTGGGGCAATTCGAGCAGCAGGGCGGCCAGCGGCTCGGACACCGCTTGCAGGTCAGCCAGGGTGATGATGCCATGGGGATCGCCGACCAGGACGCCGTGCAGACCGTGCAGCATCTGGTAGCCCTTCTGCTCGTGGATCTCCATGTGGCAGGTGGGGTGGAAGGCAATGTTCTTGGTCCCGCGCCGCTCAGACCAGATCCGCATGGCGATCTGCTGAGCCATCGTGCCGGAGGGCATAAAAACGGCCGCCTCTTTTCCGAGCAGCTCCGCCACCTCACGCTCGAAATCCTCGATCAGCGCACCGGCGCCGTAGTTATCGGGAGGAAGATCGGCGGCCAGGTCTTCGAGCAGGTCGGCCAGTACTTTGCGCGGATAGCTTTCGCGCGGGTCGTTGCCGCCCAGGAAGCGCTCGCACTGTAGGGCCAGTTCCATGGTTTTGTCGGGGCTCATCGGGTCACCTATTTGGAAAAGAAAGCCACAGAGAACACAGAGGAAAGAGAGAAAAGAAAGCTGCACGATTCAAGGTTAGCAGCCGGTTGCAGGAATTTAAGTACTCCCTTAAAGCGGATATACGACCTGCCGCAATGGATTATATAACTTTTTATGTAATGATTTGGGGTGCGGCGCGGCAGGATTGTTCCCGCCTCTCGCCATTGTTCTTCTGTCGGAGATGTGTGTAGAACCTTTTCCCGTCTTTTCTTTTCCGTCGTGTCCTTTGTGTCCGTCGTGTTTAGAGTCTTTTTCCTTGTCCTTGTAGACGAACTGGGTTAGAGTTCCCGCCGGCCAAAGACCAGGATGGTCAAGCCCAGCGCCGCCAGCAAATAAAGGACCGCATAGGCGACCATCAGCAGGCTCGGAACGGAAGTCGTCCCGAAAGGAGAAATCCCCAGAACGCTGGACAACGGCGACTGCATTTCGAAGGCCGCCCGCCTCCAGAGAACTCGCTCGGGATGATCAGGCTGCTGACGATGCCGACCTTCACGGCGGTCTGGTTCTGCAGGACCGCCCCGATCTGCTCAACCCAGCCTCCGATGAAACTCATCCCATATAAACCGAAGATGACGCCGCCGGTGGCAAGGGCGGAGAGGCGGCTGGAGAACAGGAGCGCCACCGTCATGATCAGCAGGCTCTCCAGGTAGATCAATCCCAAACCGGCGATCAGGTGAGGCGGCGCATACCTGGATTGAACATAAACGCTTAGCACGGCTCCCCCGGCCATCAAGAGCATGTACAGGCCCAGCAGGCCCGCAAATCCCAGCCATTTACCGAAGACAACGTCGGAGCGGCGGATGGGTTTGGTCACGATGGTCTGGATGGTCCCCGAATTGATCTCACTCGCCAGCGTATCCGCCCCCAGCAGGGCCGCCATGGCGATGGAGAGGAAGGTGACCGCGTACAATCCCGCCAGGGTCAGGCCGTTATTCCTTTCATTATCGAGGGCTGCCACCACGGGAGATCCGCCGCTGGCTTGCTGCGCAAATGAAGCCATGGAGGTGGAGCTGATCATGTGGAAGCCGATCGAAAAAACGACCAGGAAGCCAATGCCGAGCAGTAAACCCGTCAATACGATCTTCCGGCGGATGGCCTGCCGGAAAGTCATCCGGGCCAGGATCAGGACCGTGGTCACAGGCCGCCTTCCTTCCCAACCGTTTCTATGAACAATTCTTCCAGGGAAAGGCGCTTGGGTGAGATCTCATATACATTCACCCCCTGCGAAACCAGGTGCCGGTTGATCTCGGGCAAGGCCTCTTCGCTCTGCACGGTCAGGGTCAGGCGGTCCTCCTTAAAGGAAATATCCCTGGCCCAGGCTGAAAGCCCGCCGATTTTGTCTTCTGAAAAGCCGGAGACGCGAATGCTCACAGTAACCTGGCCCGTATCCAGGGAAGCCAGGTCCAACACCCGCACCACTTCGCCGTGGCTGATGAAGGCCACCCGGTTACAGGTCACCTCGATCTCGCTGAGCAGGTGCGAATTCAGGAAGACACAGGTGCCCTCCGAGCGGATCTCGCGGATGATATCCCGCACGAGGATGCGTCCGACCGGGTCCAGCCCGGAGGTCGGCTCATCCAGGAATACCAGGGCGGGCTTATTGATCAGGGCTTGCGCCAGGCCTATCCGCTGGAGCATCCCCTTCGAGAAGGTGGAGAGCTGCCGGTTGCGGAACTCGGCCAGGCCGACCCGCTCGAGCAATGTATCGATCCGTTCCGCCAGAACAGTGCGGTCGATCCCAAACAACTGTCCGTGCAGGCGCAGGAATTCGGAGGCGGTCAGCCAGTCCTGGAAGCGGAAATGCTCCGGCAGGAAACCGATCCGGCCACGGACGGCCCGGTCACCCAGTGGGGAACCGAGCAGGAAGGCTTTCCCGGCCGTCGGCGCAATCAACCCCACCAACATCTTGATCGAGGTGGTCTTGCCGGCTCCATTCGGCCCCAGGAATCCAAACACCTCACCCTGCTGGATTTGCAGGGTGAGGCTTTTGACGGCTGCGTAATCACCGAAGACTTTTCTCAATCCTTCAGTTTCAACGGCGGGTGCGGAAGGCATCCAACTCCCTTAGGGGAGGGAATTGGCGATCTGGAGGGCCTTGGAAGTATCCGTGCCGAGGCTGCTGATGGCATAGACGATGCCGTTCTTGACCCACAGGAGCAGGTATTCCGGAGCATCGTCCGCCGGGCGCTTGATGAGCGTGCCCGTCACTCCATCGACGGTCACCTGTTCATAAGTAGCCGCATTCTTCGGAATGGGGACCACCAGGGAAGAGGTCCAATCGACGGTCTTGGTGAAGGCGACCGCCTGGTCGTGGCTCATTCCGGTGAACTCCAGGCCGATCTGAGCCAGCTGAGGAATATTTACAGCCTCAGGTGCAGAAACGGAGGGGCTGGGGATCTGGGCGAACAGGACGCAATCGGGGAAACGCCGGCCGGCGGAACCTGAATTGAGGTCCGGGCTATCCGCGGTCGGGTCCGGGCAGGTCCCAAATGAGGCCGTGACGCTGGCCGGGACGGTCACGGCTACTTTCGCGCCATCGATCGAGTCGGGCAGGACCAGGTCGGACCGGCCGGCTTCATTCAGAAGCGCCTGGGCTTTGGCCCGATCGACTTTGAATGAAAAAGCGCCTCCGCCAGTCACAGTAAGCCTGGAGGCAGTCATACCCTGGGGCAGCCGGACGGTGAAACCGGCCATTTGAGAAGCCTGGGCGGCATCGGTGGCATTGGCCGCTTTTCCGGGTTTCTGTTCCACGGTGGTGGAACTGGAAATGAGCTGGCTGATCTGGTTTCCCAATGAAGTGTTGCCGGTCAGCTGTTTGATGCCGTTAAAGTCCACCGGCACCACCACGACCTGTTGAACCCGGAACAGGCCGAGCAATTGGTCTGCCATTGCCCGGGTGGCGGGAATGGAAAGTACGATCGCCAGGATCAAAACAAGCGCCAGCCCGATCTTCATGACGGGGGAGGCAAATACTCTTTTCAACATGAAATTCTCCTTTCGGATCACAGTACGCTGATAAAAGGTGTGGAGGGCGGTCTGCGCAGCGGGAGTCTGCGGAGGCGCTGAAGCTGCCAGGAAGGCCAGAGCCTTGCCCGCCTCACGAGCCTGAACGCGAAGACTATCCTGCCGGGCCCGGCAAAACTCGCATGTGTTCAGGTGCTCCAGTTCGGCTGCCGCCGTCTCTCCGTCGAGAGCAGCCCGCAAGCGGCCATCGCTCAAGTGTTTGTTCATGATTCCTCCCGGGAATGGGAACGATATTTTTTAGCGAATTCACGCTCCGCCCGCAAGAGCAGCGGACCGATGGAGGTGGGCGCCAGGCCGAGGGCCCGGGCAATTTCCTTATATTCCATGCCTGAATACCGCAGGATCAACAATTCCGCCTGGCGGGGCTTCATCTGGCTGAGAGTCAGGCGAACGAGGTGGTTGGCTTCTTTATTTTCGAGGACCTCCGGCGGCCGCTCTGGAGCGCTGGCCTCGAGGACATATTTACCGGCTTCCAGCTCGTAGCGCTGGCGGCGTTGCTCGCTCCGGATGGAATGGAGGCCCAGGTTGGTGGCGACCCGGTATAACCAACCGCGCAGGTTGGATCCTTCCCCTTTCGCAGGGGGGGTCTTATACAGCCGGTAGAAAGTTTCCAGGGCCAGGTCTTCCGCTTCGGCCGGGTCGCCGATCATGCGGACCAGCAACTGATAAACTCCGGTCCAATGCTCGAGGAATAGCTCCTGGAAAGACCGATCGGCCGAGGCAGCGGTAAGATCATTGGCCCGGATTTCCACCGAGGCGGTTTTAACCAGCCTCATCCGAGGCAATGTCCTTTGTGAGTGAAGAGTTCCATTCATCAGTCCTGAACTTCCTGATTATATAACCCCGCTCGCAGGATAAATAAGACAGATATTAGAGATTGCGAAGTCCAATATCTTTGCGTAGCACCCTGTGGGCCAGATATTGGAGTGCAGGCTTCGCATAGCACCCTGTGGGTCAGCCTGCTAGCTTGAATTTGTAGAGTCATCCTTGCCTCCTCACCCTTACGAAGGTTAATTCTTACCAGGATACATTGGGTGAAAAATATCGTCGAAAACAGGGCTCTATCGCTAGAAGACCGTTCGCAAGGCTGCAGCCATAGCATCTCAAGGGCAAGTCATAGATCAAGATCCAAGTATGCTAAAATCTCCCCTTATGGAAGGAAACCTATGACTTTCTTCGTCGGCGGGGAATTTTGGACGGACCCGCGCCTTCAAACCGATCACATCACCATTCCGACCGGGGGAATGACCTTCCTCAACGGCGGCGAGGCTGCCATCCGCCTGATCTGTGACCACCTGGCCTCCCGGGGCATACTGAACCTGCTCCTCCCTTCTTATATTTGCTCCACCATGGCAGATGCCTTCGACCGCTACGGGATCTCCTATACTTATTACCTCATTCAAAGGGATTTCCGGATCGACCTGGAGGATCTGCTCAAAAAAGTGAGCGGGTTCAAAGCCGTCTATATCGTCAATTATTTCGGTTACGGCTTTACCCTCCAGGAGAAAGCCGTCTTGCAACAACTCCAAAAAGAGGGCCTGCTGCTCATCGAAGATGACGCCCAGGCCGCCTTCAACCGGGATCCGCTCGGAGACATTCGTTTCAACAGCCTGCGCAAATTCGTCCCTTATGACGGCTCCTTCCTTTACAGCCGGGTCGACCTGTCCGGCAGCCTGTCCAAATTCACAGGCTTACCCAATCACCGCCTGCCGGTCATCCGGGAGTTCCGGCGCAGGTTTGCCGAAATGATCGCGGAAGGGGCGGAGGAATTTGACGAGATCAACCCGCTGTTCGACCAATCCGAAGATCACTATTACCGCGACCTGGCGGTCCTGGGCGATCCGGAGGAACGCTTCGCAGCCGAGCGCCTGGATTGGTCCGCCATCGAAAACCGGCGTAAATCAAATCACCGGCGCCTGCTCGAGCGGCTGGAGGGTGTACCGGGCATTGAGATCATCTTCCCGCAGGTCTCTCCGCACAGTCTCCCGCTGGGTTTTCCCATCTATGTGAAAAATGGCCGGCGGGAGGCCCTCTTGAAACACCTTCGGGAAGAGAATGTCTATCCGGTGGTGCATTGGGACATCCTCGGGGATACCCGCATCAACACCCTCCCACAGACCGTATCCATGTCCAGGGACATCCTCACCCTGATACTGGACCAGCGCTTCGATGAAGAGGATATGGATTTCGAGGCCGGCCAGGTGAGGACGTTCTTTTGGAAATAAAAATATCGCCTCAAAACGCATAATTCTTGCATTATTTTGCCCTTTTCCCGCGGAACAATTCCTTGGAAAACATCGGTTTTTCCCACTTTATTCCACTTTTCCCCCTCCTGGGCATCAGAATTACCACTTTTACGGGTTTGGCACCCTTCCAAAAGGCCTATTTTTCAATTCTTCTCCCACCTTCAATAATTGAACCTCGTTGTTTTGAAATGACGATCCCTCGGAAACCCAATTCACGCTCACGAAGGTGCCTCCTTGGAGTGCAGCCTTTAGGCTGCCTTCTTGAGGACAGGCTGCATCCCTACCGATAAAAGTAATCAAGTATACTGCGGGCATGGATGACAAACCCTGGCTGAAGTTTTACGATCCGGGAGTGCCGGCCCACCTGGAGTATCCGCCGGTGCCGGTCTTCCATTTCCTGGATGAAGCCGCCCGCCTCTGCCCGGATCGCCCCTGTTTGATTTTCAAAAAACAAGTGTCCACCTACGCCCAGGTCGCCCGCCAGACGGATGCAGCGGCCGCCTCCCTGCGCCGGCTCGGTATCCGCAAAGGCGAACGGGTGGGGTTGTTCATGCCCAACTGCCCCGAGTTCGTCCTGGCTTATTTTGCAGTTCTCAAAGCCGGCGCGGCCGTGGTGGCCACCAATCCCCTCTATACTCCTCCCGAGATAGTCCAGCAGGTCAACGATGCCGGCATTGAGACCATGATCGCAGCCGGCCCTCTCTATGAGCGGATCAAGACGGCCCAGCCCGAAACGGGGATTGGCCGGGTCATCGTCACCGGCGAGGGGATCCCGCAAGCCGGGGATTTCCTCTTCCGGGAGCTATTCAGCACGGACAGATGGATCCACTTCGGCGGAATTCAGAACCGGGATAGGTTCTGAGGATGTCGCCTTGCTCCAATACACCGGCGGCACTACCGGCGTGGCCAAAGGCGCGGTAGCGCTGCACCGCAACCTGGTCGCGAATGCGCTCCAATTCAAGGCCTGGATGTCCACTCTTGAAGAGGAAAAAGAAACCTTTCTCCTGGCTTTGCCCATCTACCACATTTACGGGATGGTCTGCGGGATGCTGCTGGGAATGGCGATGCGCGCCAGCCTGGTGCTACTGGAAGACCCGCGCAACATCCCCGAGCTGCTGGCTGCCATCCAGGCTCACCACGTCAGTTACTTCCCGGCCGCGCCGACGCTCTATAACGCCATCAATAACCATCCGGATGTTCAGGCCGGGAAAGTCGATTTGACCTCCATCAAAGCCTGCATCTCCGGGTCCGCGCCACTAAGGAAGCAAAC
This sequence comes from uncultured Chloroflexia bacterium, assembly GCA_963782935.1. Lineage (GTDB taxonomy): Bacteria > Chloroflexota > Anaerolineae > Anaerolineales > Villigracilaceae > UBA877. The sequence goes on from CAWALN010000023.1 coordinate 14,022, forward strand.
CAAGGAGACTTTCGAACACCTGACCGGTGGGCGCATCGTGGAAGGCTACGGCCTCTCCGAGGCTCCCACCGCCACGCATTGCAACCCCGTCCAGAATGAAAACCGGATAGGGTCCATCGGATTGCCCCTGCCGGATGTGGATGCACGCATTGTCAGCCTGGAAGATGGTCGGACAGTTCTGCCGCCTGACCAGGCCGGCGAGCTGATCATCCAGAGTCCGCAAGTAATGCAGGCGATACCACCATATGCCCGCAGAAACATCCCTGGCATTGAGAGACGGCTGGCTGTACACCGGCGATATCGCCCGGATGGATGCGGAGGGATTTTTCTACATTGTCGACCGCAAGAAGGAGCTGATCAAACCCGGCGGGATGGAGGTATGGCCGAACGAGGTGGAGGCCGTCCTGGCGGCCCATCCCAATGTGAGCGAGGCCGCCGTGGCAGGCATCCCGGATGAGTACCGCGGTGAAACCGTGAAAGCCTGGATCGTGGTCAAATCCGGCCAAAGCCTGACCATGGATGACATCCAGGCCTGGTGCCGGGAACGGCTGGCCCCGTTCAAAGTGCCAACCCAGGTAGAGTTTCTAGAGAAACTGCCGAAATCGACGGTAGGGAAAGTCTTGAAGCGAGAATTGGTGAAAAGAGGCTGAACCCCCCTGTGACTCCAACATCTGGAGATGTTGGAGTCCGCCACTAAAAAAGAGCCTCCATATGGAGGCTCTTTTCCTGTTTACTGATCACTAATAATTGATCACTGCTCTTATTTATTCCGCATTGCGTTCTCGAGGCTGGCGCCGATGGCAGCCAGTTGAGGCGTGCCGCTCTTCTTGGGGATCGGCGGAGGGAAGATCTTCTCGAATTCTTCGCGGGTCAGCGTCTCGACTTCGAGGAGTTTGTTGGCAATGGCATCGAGCTTATCCCGATACTCTCGCAGGATGCTCAGCGACTGGTTGTAGGCTTCGTCCACCAACCGGCGGACTTCCCGGTCGATTTGCTCGGCGATGGCTTCTGAATAATCCCGTTGTTCCGAGATCTCGCGGCCGAGGAAGATCAGCTCTTCCTTCTGCCCATAGACCATCGAGCCCATCTGGGCGCTCATGCCAAAGCGGGTGACCATGGCGCGGGCCATGCGAGTGACCTGTTCCAGGTCATTGGATGCGCCGGAGGTAATGTCGTCGAAGACGATCTCTTCGGCACCCCGGCCTCCGAGGGCGCCCGCCAATTGAGCCACCATTTTCTTGCGGGAGGTAAGGATGCGGTCATCCTCCGGGCGGAACCAGGTGGCGCCGCCGGCCTGCCCGCGTCCTACAATGGTGATCTTCTGGACGGGGTCTGCTTCCGGGATAGCCGTAACCACCACGGCGTGACCGGCTTCATGGTAAGCGATGATGCGCTTCTCTTCGGCGCTGATCAGGCGGGATTTGCGCTCCGGGCCCATGATCACGCGCTCGATCGCTTCTTCCAACTCCGGCTGGCCGATGGCTTTCTTATTCCGGCGAGCGGAGAGGATGGCGGCCTCGTTGATCAGGTTTTCAAGGTCGGCACCCACAAAACCGGGTGTGCCGCGGGCAATGCTGCCCAGGTCCACCGACGGCTCGAAGGGCTTGCCGCGGGCATGGACTTTCAAGATGGCTTCACGGCCACGCATATCCGGCCGGTCCAGGGTAATCCGGCGGTCGAAACGGCCCGGGCGGAGGAGCGCCGGGTCAAGGATGTCAGGCCGGTTGGTGGCGGCCACCACTATCACGTTGGTATCCGTATCGAAACCGTCCATCTCCACCAGCATCTGGTTGAGGGTCTGCTCACGCTCGTCATGAGAGCCGCCCAATCCGGCGCCGCGTTGGCGTCCGACGGCATCGATCTCATCGACGAAGACGATACAGGGGGAATGCCGCTTGGCCTGGTCGAACAGATCCCGCACCCGGCTGGCGCCTACGCCCACGAACATCTCCACGAACTCCGAGCCGGAGATCGAGAAGAATGGGACGCCGGCCTCACCGGAGACGGCTTTGGCCAGCAGGGTCTTACCGGTTCCAGGAGGGCCCACCAACAGAACGCCTTTGGGAATGCGCGCACCCAACTGGATGAATTTCTGGGGTTCCTTCAGGAACTCGACGACTTCCTTCAGTTCTTCCTTGGATTCGTCGATCCCGGCTACATCTTCGAAGGTAACGGTCGGATGTTCACCACTGAACATGCGCGCCTTTGATTTTCCAAAGGCCATGGCGGCATTATTACTGCCCTGGGCCTGCCGGAAGATGAACCAGAATAGAGCTCCGAAAAGGATGACAGGCAGGATGATATAGAGGATGTTCAATACACCTGCCCAGGGGCTTGGCGGGATAGCTTCTATTGTCACTTTCGCAAGAGCCTGCGGGTGAAACGCCTAATGCCAGTAATTGGGAGACGAGGGTTGTCTCCGGCTCTTTCCGTGCAGTTTGCTCAATAGCGCTGGTTCCACTACCGGAGATTATCGTTAAGCTACTGTCATCCTTCACAACAACACGGGTAACAGTACCGGCCTGGATCTGCTGCGCGACCTGACTGATGGTCAGAGGCCCTTGCGAATTGGGGGTCTGATGAATATTAAAGTAAATCATCGCCACTATCGCAATGAACAGCAGAAGATATATTATGTAGGATTGATTACGTGATTTCAATTGGACCTCCTGTCCTTGCTTGGTGATTATACCAACCTAACGTTGTCAATACCAAATTCGGGGAATATATTATATAAACTTCTAATATATTCAGGCCCTTTCCAAATAATCTGGAGGGTTCCTCCTCCCAATTCCGGATAGGCATTCGAGTAAAGGGATAAGCAGGGCAGGATATTCTCAAATTCGGGGATTCTCTCTCAAACCGAACTCGTCCCCCTGCCCTCTTCCCCATAGGAAAGTGGGAAAGAGTTGGAAATTATTATTTTGCTCAATTTTCACACAAACCAACCATTATGGGATTAGAGAATGATGATAAATCCAGGTCGAGATACTTTTATTATTTATTAATTGACCGTTCAAGAATGGCGTCATAAAAAACATTGCAGTTTCCGCATCGTTCCTATCACCTCGTTCCGTCGGAATTCTTAATGTGGTACACTATGCTCATTCAGGTGGCTGGTTATGGAAGAGAAGACTAAAAAAACTATCCTGTGTATTGAAGATGAAGCAGAAATGATCGACCTGATCCGCTTGATTCTCACCAGGCGTGGTTTTGATGTCCGGGGAGCCAACGGCGGCAAGGAAGGCCTTGAGATCATCCGCAAGGAACATCCTGATTTGATCTTGCTGGACCTGATGATGCCGGATATGGATGGGTGGGAAGTCTACCAGCAAATGAAAGCGGATGAATCGACGAAAAATATCCCTGTGATCGTGGTGACCGCCAAAGCCCAGAGTATCGATAAAGTCCTCGGCCTGCATATCGCCAAAGTGGATGATTACATCGCCAAACCTTTCAGCCCCCAGGAATTATTGAACAGCGTCGATAACGTCCTTGCCAGGCAAAAACCAGCTTGATTTGATAAATCTCAAACGGGGCGAGAGTTCGCCCCGTTTTCATACCTGTATGAAAACCATCCGCGTCGAAAATAAATCCCTGCCCCTCCCAGCCTCCTTGCAAGCCGGCTATTGCGATAGTTTTTTCTGCCGCTTCCGCGGCCTGATGTTCCGGTCGCATTTAAAGGAAGATGAAGGCCTGCTGTTGGTCGAAGGCCACGACAGCCGGATCGATACTTCCATTCACATGTTCTTCGTCTTCATGGACCTGGGGGTCATCTGGATCAACTCGAAAAATGAGGTGGTCGATACTGTCCTGGCCAAATCCTGGCGACCCATGTATTTACCGCGCCAGGCTGCCCGTTACATCCTCGAAATTCATCCTGACAGGCTAACGGAATTCAAAATTGGGGACCAGGTGGAATTTCAGGATGCGTAAGAGAATTGCCATCCTCCTGCTGACATTACTACTAATCATTTCAGGCAGGCCGGTTTCCGCTCAGACTGCCACGCCGATCCCCGGGCCAATTTACATCGTCCAGGAAGGCGATTCGCTTTGGGATATCGCGGCGCGGTTCAATGTCAGCCTGGATGACATCGTCGCCGCCAATGGAATGACGAGCCAGGATATTTTCGTGGGAGACCGGTTGGTCATCCCCGGGCTGGAAGGGCTGGGAGTGAGCGGTGTCCTGGTGACCCAGCCGGTGCCTTTTGGGGAATCCCTTCAGAGCCTGGGGCGGCAATACCGCCTTGATCCGGCCATCCTGCGTAAGTTGAACCACATCGTCAGCCCGGCAGAACTCTATGCGGGCTATAACCTGGTCATCCTGCAGCAAGACCAGCAAGCGCCTTTAACCGCCCGGGCGAGCCTATCTGGCGGCGAAACCTTGTTGGAACTGGCAGTAAAGGGCAATACGGATGCATGGACGGTTGCCAGCCTCAATGATCTGTCAGGACCGGCGGCAGCCATGCCGGGTGATTTGCTTTATTTGCCCTCGGGGGAATCCAATTCAACGGCCTCGGGGCTTCCGGCCGCGTTCCATTCCGCAGAGGTGGACCCTCTGCCGCTCATCCAGGGATCCACTGCCCAGATAAAAATAGTCACGACTCCGGGCGCCAAGCTGGCCGGTACGTTTGGAGATAAACAACTGAATTTCTTCAAAGATGCGGCCGGCTCAGGAAACACCCAGAATACCGAAGAAACGCTGGTGGCCTTCCAAGGCATTTACGGTATGGCAGAACCGGGATTGTATCCCTTGCGGATCGATGCGACCCTGCCGGACGGCTCGACCCAGTCCTTCGAACAACCCGTATTGGTGAAGGCGGGTAACTTTTTAAGCGAGATCATCAATGGGGTGGAATCGGATACGATCGATCCGGCCGTGACCGGCCCCGAGGAGGAGTGGCTACTCTCCGTGGTTACGCCGATAACGCCGGAGAAATACTGGCAGGGAATTTTCCAATTTCCGGTGGACAGCGATTATTGCCTGAAATCCTTCTATGGGAACCGGCGCTCTTATAACGGCGGTGTTTTCCATTCATTCCATACCGGGTTGGATTTCGGAGTTTGTTCCCAGGCCCATCCTTTCGATATCTATGCGCCCGCCGATGGAGTGGTTGTTTTTACGGGCCTTAAGACGGTGCGAGGCAATGCCACCATTATCGACCACGGGGAGGGGGTGTACAGCGGGCTCTATCATCAGGCAGAGATCTATGTCAGCGTGGGGGAACGGGTCAGCGCCGGCCAATTGGTCGGCAAGATCGGCGCAACGGGAAGGGTGACCGGAGCCCATTTACATTGGGACCTGTGGGTAAACGGGATCCAGGTGAATCCACTCAAGTGGCTGGACGAGACCTTCCCTCATTAAATTGCGTCGTTATAAATCGCCATTGTTTTGAAACAACTGAATAAGGAAAAAACACGGCTTTCATAAAGTCTGAAAGCCCTGCAGGCTCATCTTTTGAGTCCTGCCCAAGGGCGACTTAAAGGAAATAAAGGCTTATATTGCATCGCCTCTTTATTTATGCTACACTGATTTCGAGACACCCCGGAGGCTGAAATGAACGATCCCATCCATTTCTTAAAACAGGCGGACATTTTCTTTCAATTCTCCCAAGGTCAACTTGAACTGGTAGCGGGCCTGTGTCAGGAAAAGACATTTGGGATGGGGGAGGACATTCTCACAGAAGGAGCCCCGACCACGGATCTCTATATTATTGCCGAAGGAGAGGTGGATATCCTGGTCAACCCGGCCCTGGTGGGAGGACCGGAAGCCAGCCCCGGCATGGCTTCCATTGCGACCTTGCGGGAAGGCCAATCCTTTGGTGAGATCGCCCTGGTGGATGAAGGCTTGAGATCGGCTACGGTCCGGTCCACCACCAGGAATACCCGTTTGCTGATCATTTCAAGAGATAAACTCATCAAGATGTGTGAGACGTATCCGGATTTGGGATATAGCCTTATGTACAACCTGGCGGCCGACCTGGCCATGAAAATCCGCAATACCGATTTCCGCATCCGCGAAACATTATTATATGGAAAGCGGAGATAAACAGAAGAAACGAACCTGGATATTGTATAAGGTGTTCATTCTAAAAGGTTACATCTGGCGCAATGATTCAGTATTTATGTAATAATTAATCTTTGAATCACCCCGCCCTTGACCATCAAGAGATTTAGTATAATAATTGCCTATTTTAACAACACCGAATAGCCGAATTCCCGTTCATTAAATAATTGGTCATTCTCTCTTTGAGGAGGTGCTCCTGGACTTTTAGAAAGCCTGGTCGGCTTGAAAGAAGATATTCTCTTATTCGCCATTAGCCAATTCTTGAGAGGAGATTTTTATGAAACGCCTTTATTTTGTCTTCACCATCGCCGTGGCAGCAGCCATGGCTTTGGCTGCCTGCGGAGGTGCTGGTGGAGCTGCACCCGCGATTTGTAAGACTGACGCGGGTGGATGCGCCGTTTTCAGCGCCGGTCAGACCATTAAGATCGGCATGGGCGCTCCCATGACCGGCGATAACGCTTCCTTTGGGCAGGATATTTCCCAGGCTGCCAAAATCGCCGTGCAGGATGCAGGGCAATTCAACGGTTTTTCGTTCGAACTGGATGCCCAGGATGACGGCGGTACCGCCGAGGGCGGCGCTTCTGTAGCGAACAAGCTCGTGGCCGACCCGCAAATAGTTGCCATCGCCGGACACATTTTCTCCGGCGCCACGAAGGCTGCCATTCCCATCTACGAGGCTGCCAATATCCCGATGATGTCCCCCTCCGCAACCAACCCGCCCCTCACCCAGAGCGGCTCCAAAGTGTTCAACCGCTGTGTATTCACCGACGCCGCTCAAGGAAAGTATGCGGCCACATTCCTTTATACCAACCTGAAGATCACAAAACTGGCGGTCATGCACGACGGACAAGCCTATGGACAGGGCCTTGCCCAGGTAGTGAACGATGAATTCGGCAAGCTGGGTGGGACCGTGGTCGCCTTCCAGGCCATCACCCCGGGTGAATCCGATTACAGCGCGGCTTTGGCCGATGTTGCCTCCAAGTCACCTCAGGCAATCTTCTACGGCGGCTATACGGCCGAAGCCGTGGTGATCGTCAACCAGATGAAACAGGCCGGCCTCACCGGTGTCACCTTCTTCGGTGATGACGGTACCTTCGGCCAGGACTTCCTCGACCGGACCGCCGCGAATGGCGAAGGAGCGTATTCAACCTCCTTGATCCCGCCCTCCACCCCTGCCAAGGAAAAATTTGATGCAGCTTACCTGGCTGCCTATGCCCAACCCGCCGGCAAGCTTTCACCTTATACCTGGACGGCTTATGACTCGGCGGCTGTGCTCATCAAAGCCATCGAGAGTGTGGCTGTAGTAAGCGGCAGCAAGCTGTATGTCCCCCGGGCTGCATTAGTGGCAGCCGTCCGTGGGACCAAGGATTACACCGGTCTTTCCGGCAAGATCAGCTGCGATTCAACGGGCGAATGCTCGGCCTCCGGCCCTGTCTTTAACGTGGACAAGGGCGGCAAATGGCAATCTGTCGGCCAATAAGGCGGAGTTTGTTGCTCGATCCCGTATTCTGATAATAAAGAAATGGCGGGGCAGGCCTCGCTTGCCCCGCCATTTTTGACTTAATTCGTAGTAACGATTCCTTGCAAGTCGTTACTACAATTATGTTACAACACTGTATAATTAAAGTCCAGCCTTGAAGCTCACACCCGTACGGCTCCACCACTTCAGCATGTAGGAGAATGGGAATGCCCAGCACCAAATCACCCGGCCGCCGGGTAACCACCTATCAAATCGTTCAAGCCATTATTGGGGTTATTTTTGCCGTATTTTTGCTCTATCGAATTTATGTGGTCTTTATCCACACCCCCTCCTACGGAGCCGATACGTGGGCTCGCTTTATAATTGCGGGTCTTATCCTGGGTAGCGTTTACGCGTTGATCGCCATCGGTTATACGCTGGTGTATGGCATCCTGCGCATGATCAATTTCGCCCACGGCGACGTGATGATGGTAGGCGCCTTCGGCGGGTTTTTTGTCTTCGAGGCTCTGAAAGCCATACCGGCCCCCACCGCCGCCAATCCTCAGTCATCTTTTCTCAATACTAATCCGGTTTTATCGGTAGTGATTGCATTTCTTGTGGGGGCTTCGATAGCGGCGCTCCTCGGCTATTTCCTGGAAAGAATTGCCTACCGGCCTCTGCGGGGGGCTCCCCGTTTGATCCCGCTTATTTCCGCCATCGGCGCGTCCATCTTTCTGGAAAACGCCGGGCAGTTGCTCTTCGGCACCCAACGGCGGGATTATGCCAACCCGCTCGTGCTGACACGCGGGAAATGGTTGGGACCTTCTTATCGGCGGAAAGACAGTGATCCTGCCCTATACGGGAGTGCTCACCATTGTTGTCGCGCTTCTGCTCATGCTGGGCCTGTACCTGCTCGTTATGCGGACAAGGCTGGGCCGGTCCATGCGAGCCGTGGCAGAAAATAAACAGGTGGCGGCCTTAATGGGCATTGACGTGGATGGGGTCATCAGCCGCACCTTCATCATTAGCGGTGCGCTGGCAGGAGCCGCAGGGGTCATGTGGGGCATCCATCTGGGCCTGGTCTATTACTTCGTGGGATTCATTCCCGGCATTAAAGCTTTTACCGCAGCCGTCGTGGGAGGCATCGGCAGTGTGCCCGGCGCCATGCTTGGAGGCGTGTTCCTGGGCCTGGTGGAGGCGCTCGGCCCGGGTATCCTGGGGCTCAGCTTCCAGCTTAAAGACGTAATTGCCTTTGGGATTTTGGTATTGGTGCTTATCTTCCGCCCGACCGGCATCGTGGGTGAAGTTCTCACCGAGGAGAAAGTCTGATGAAAGAACAACTTCGGCGTGCGGCCAACACGGGCGTCATCTTCGGTTTTGTCAGCCTGTTCATGTTCCTGGTGGGGTTCATCAGCACGGCGGCAGACTTGGTAGCCGGTTTCCTCCATAATAAGGGCGGTTTACCTTTCCTTGGATTGAACCCCCAAATCCTGGATATGTTCATCTTCATGACCTTGATCGGCCTGTGGGCGGGCTCCACCGGAGCCCGCATACCCAAGGATCAGGAAGAAGATCCATGGCGCCCGGCTCTCCTGGGCGGCCTGACGGCGGGCGTGGTCCATGGCCTTATCGTCGCCATTCTGGCATTCCTGGTTGGAACGTTGGATCAGAATGGTGTCCAGATCAGCAAATATCTAAGCTCGGTCCTGCCGGCGGATATCCGTCTTTTCCTGGCGGGAAATACGCCGGTGGTCGGCGCGATCATCCTCTTTGTGTTATTGGCAATCACCGGCCTCCTGGGCGGTGTCCTGGCCCGCGGGGTTGGTCGAGGTAATTTACGCAAACGGCGGGTCGCCGCCTGGAATAATAACCGTCGAGAAGTGGAACCAGACCTCCTTCATGAAAAAGTACCACAGCAACCGCACGACCAGGAACCTGGTTTATTTGGGACTCTTTATCCTGGTCTTCCTCATCCCTCTCGTCGCCGGACAGTACTGGAACTATGCCATTGGAACGGTGGGAATCTACGTACTGTTGGGGCTGGGCCTGAATATCGTGGTTGGCCTGGCCGGGTTGCTCGACCTAGGTTACGTGGCCTTCTTTGCCATCGGGGCGTACACCATGGCACTTATGACCGCACCCACCCCGCATCACCTCATGTGGAACTTCTGGTTGGTGCTACCAATCGCGATCATCCTGGCAGCCCTGACCGGCTTGCTGCTGGGCGCGCCGGTCCTGCGCATGCGCGGCGACTACCTGGCCATCGTGACGCTTGGCTTCGGCGAGATCATCCGCATCCTGAGCACAAGCGATGACCTGACCCCGTTCACGGGCGGCCCAAGGGGGGTGCCGTCAGTCGGTTATCCGACATTGTTTGGAAAGCCGTTCAATAGCGGCATCGATTATGTGTATATTATTTTCCTGGCAGTGATACTGGTCATCTTTGTGACGCGGCGGTTACAGAACTCCAGAGTCGGGAGAGCCTGGGAAGCCATGCGTGAAGATGAAACAGTCTCGCGGGCCATGGGCATCAACACCCTCAGCCATAAGCTGATGGCCTTTGCCATCGGGGCAGCCTTTGCCGGACTGGGAGGAGCGCTGTTCGCCTCCCGCAACCAGTTCACCGGGCCGGAAGATTACGTCCTGATGGTATCTATCAACGTGGTGGCCGTGGTGATAGTCGGCGGGATGGGCAACATCCCCGGAGTCATCGCGGGCGCCCTGGTCTTGAAAGGCCTGCCGGAGATCCTGCGCCAGTTGCAGGATTACCGTCTGCTGGTCTTTGGAGCCCTGCTGGTGGTCATGATGATCTGGAGGCCGGCCGGGTTGATCCCGTCGTCACGGCGGAAAATGGAGGTCACCAAAGATGCCGGGGTGACCGAAACACCGGAAGAAGGGAGGGGAGGATGACCGTCGCCCTCGAAACCCGCTCCCTGACCAAGATATTCGGCGGCCTGACTGCAGTCGACTCGGTCGACCTGATGATCCAGGAAGGAGCCATCTTCAGCGTGATCGGCCCCAACGGCGCCGGGAAGACCACCTTCTATAACTGCATCACCGGCTTCTATGAACCGGACGGCGGCGAAGTACTTTTCTATGGCAAATCCCTGCTGGGACTCACCCCCGACCAGGTGGTTTACAGGGGGATCTCGCGCACCTATCAAAATATCCGCCTGTTCGCCAACATGAGCGCCATCGAAAATATCCTCATCGGGCAGCACACCCAACTCCATTCGACCTGGTTGGATGCGATCCTGCACACCCGCAGGGCCACCCGGGAGGAAAAAGCGGCGGTGCAAAGGGCGATTGAATTATTGAACTTCGTCGGCCTGGCCGGCCTGGGCGACCAGCAAGCCCGCAACCTTCCTTATGGGGCCCAGCGCCGTCTCGAAATTGCGAGAGCCCTGGGCAGTATGCCGAAGCTCCTCCTTTTGGACGAACCGACTGCGGGCATGAACCCGCATGAGACCACCGATATGATGCACTTCATCCGCCGGCTGAGGGATGAACTGAGCATCACCATCCTCCTGATCGAGCATGATATGAGGGTGGTCATGGGCATCAGCGAACAGATCGCCGTCCTCGACTATGGCGCCAAGATCGCAGAGGGGACGCCGGCGGAGATCCAGAGAAACCCGCGGGTCATCGAAGCCTACCTGGGGAGCGGCGCCGCTTCCGGGCTGGATACCGCCACCGCGACTCAGCCGAGCGCCTGATCGAGAGGAATGAATTATGCCCATGCTTGAAGTGAAAGACATCCATACCTATTACGGCAACATCCATGCTCTCAAAGGCATTTCCCTGACCGTGGAAAAGGGCGAAATTGTCACATTGATCGGTTCCAATGGAGCCGGGAAGACCACCACGCTGCGGTCCATCTGCGGCTTGCAGAAACCCCGCCAGGGTTCCATCTGCTTGAACGGCGAAGATATTGGTCCCTTCAAAGCTCACCAGGTGGTGGATAAAGGCGTGGCGATGGTACCGGAAGGCCGGGGGATTTTTGCCCGCCTGACCGTGGCCGAGAACCTGGACCTGGGCGCGTATCTCCGGCGTGACCGGGCCGGCATCCAGGAAGACCTGAACTATGTCTACAGCATCTTCCCCCGCCTGAAAGAGCGGATCAAACAGGTGGCGGGGACGCTCTCGGGCGGCGAGCAGCAGATGCTGGCGACCGGTCGAGCCCTGATGGCCCGTCCAAGCCTGCTTTTGATGGATGAGCCCTCCATGGGTCTTGCGCCGGTGCTGGTGGAGGCCATCTTCAACGTGATCAAGGTGATCAACCAGAAGGGCACGACCATCCTGCTGGTGGAGCAGAATGCCCTGATGGCCCTTTCCATCGCCCAACGGGGTTACGTGATCCAGACGGGGCAGATCGTGTTGCAGGATACGGCCGCCAACTTGAAGAACAACGAGATGGTCCAAAAGGCTTACCTGGGGGTGGAATAAGAACCACGAAAAGGGCTTCTAAAATATCGAGCTGAGGTAGAGCGAGATAATTATCTCGCTCTACAAATTTAAGCGGGACACGTCATCCCGCCTCAAGGATTAGCGAGATAGTATCTCGCTCTACTTTTAATTGGCATATAATCAGCCCATGCCAACTGCTGAGATCATCGCCATCGGCACCGAGTTACTGCTGGGAGAGACGACCGATACCAATACCCGCTTCATTGCCCGGACGCTGAGAGGGCTGGGGGTCGACCTCTACCGCACCCAGACGGTGGGAGATAATGCCGGGCGCATCGCCCAATCCGTGCGGGAGGCCTTGCTGCGCACAGACATCATCATCACCACCGGCGGGCTGGGCCCCACGGTGGACGACCCCACCCGCCAGGCTATTGCGGATGCGGCCGGGGTGCCGCTGGAGTTCCACCCGGAACTGTGGGAGCAGATCGTGGCACGGATCGCCCGCTACGGACGCCAACCCACCGAAAACCAGAAACGGCAGGCCTACGTTCCCAAGGGCGCCATCGTCATCGAGAACCCGGTTGGAACGGCGCCGGCCTTCATGGTGGAGATCAAGTCACCTGCACGGGAGTTAAAGAGCGTGGTGATCACCCTGCCGGGTGTGCCGAGGGAGATGGAAACCCTGCTGAACGACGCAGTGGTCCCCTATTTGCAGAAGCAGTACCAGCTCAAAGAAATCATCAAGGTGCGGACGCTGCACGTGAGCGGCCTGGGCGAGGGCGTGATCGACGACCTGATCGGCGACCTCGAAATCCTGACCAACCCGACCGTGGGTCTGACCGCCCATTCGGGCGTGGTGGATATCCGGATCGCCTCCAAGGCAGGCACGGAGGCGGAGAACGCGGCCATGATCGCAGAAGTGGAAGCCAGCCTGCGCAAGCGCCTGGGAGCCAATATCTTTGGGGCGGACGAGGCTACCCTGGAAGGCATGGCGCTCGAGGCGGCGGCGAAGAGAGGCTGGCGGCTGGCGACCGTGGAAGACGGGTTGGAAAGCGCCCTGGCGGGAAGACTCGAGCGACTGAAACACCCCAATTTTGCGGGGGGCAGGGAGCAGCCCCTGCAGGCCGATACGATGGCCGCATCCATGAAGAAGGTGCAGGAAGAACTGCAGGCCACGGCGGTATTGGGGGTCCGAGTCACCGCTGCCGCAGATTCGCAAGAGATGTTCATGGTCCTCCTCACTCCAACGGGCACCGAAGAACTGCACCTGAATTACGGCGGGCATCCAAAGAATGCGCCGCGCTGGGCGGTCAATAACGCCCTGGACTGGCTGCGCCGCCAGGCCCTGAAGGGTGGATAACCCGGATCATGGCGGATAACACATTTAAAAGACTGCGGCAGTTGGTCACGGGACTGTGGGTGTCCATCCTGGTCCTTGGGCTGGTACTGGCGGCGGCGTGGTTATGGAAAAGCCCACAGGGGACGACACTCGGCGGAGCCTCCTGCGACCAACACGGGCGCATTTACGCCCACATTTTCCCTGACGCCCTCCCAAACCTTCACGCCCAGCCTGACGCTCGAGCCGACGGAAACTTACACTCCCAGCCTCTCCCCCACCATTACCCAGACGCCGGTCCCATTCAGCGAGGGGCCCATCTCCATCGGCAAATCGGTGGAGGGCCGGCCGCTGGAAGTGTACCGCTTCGGGACCGGGCCGGTGGAGCGGTTCATCATTGCGGGGATGCACGGCGGCGGCGAATATAACACGGTCGTATTGGGGGAGGAGCTGATGGCTTACATCAGGCTGCACCCCGAGACCATCCCGCCGGAGGTGACGCTGTACTTCCTGCACGCGCTCAACCCGGATGGGGTCGCCCGGTCGCTCAGCTACCTGGGCCGGGCCAACGCCCACCAGGTGGACCTGAACCGGAACTGGCCGGACGGCTGGAAGAAGGACTGGGTCCGGACCGGCTGCTGGACGACCACTTACGTGACCGGCGGGAAAAAGCCGGCCTCGGAACCGGAGGTGCAGGCGGTGATGGCCTTCGTCCAGGCGCACCATTTCAGCGGGCTGATCAACTACCACAGCGCCGCGCTGGGAATATTTCCGGGCGGGGTGCCGCCGACGGATGCCTCCAGGCAACTGGCGCAGGCAGTGGCGGACGTGAGCACCTACAAGTATCCGCCCATCGATACGGGCTGCGAGTACACCGGCGGGATGGTGGACTGGACGGCGGACCAGGGCGTGCCTTCGTTGGACGTGGAGCTGACGAACCATACGGATACCGATTTCGAGATGAACCTGGCGATTTTGAAAGTATTTTTGAAGTGGGAAGAAAAGTAAGGCGTCGAAGGTCACTGGAACTGTCCCCCAGGCTGCTTTCCACCTCCCCATAAGGCGCATAGTTCCTGGCCAGGGTGACGGCGCCGCCGGCATCGGCCAACTGGCGCACCGAGCCGAGGGCATCCCCCAGGAAGTATTCGGCGCCGGTGGTGCTGGTCTGGGCCAGACGGCTGAGGCCGTAGAGTTAGAAATGTACTCTTGAAAATATATATCGTAGTTTTGAATAACTTTGCTAAAACCAATCATCAAAAAAATTCTTTTCACCATTAATCCATACATGTATTAACATCAACGCTTCCATAATCTACGGCTTGTCTCAGGCATTCGCCTCCAAACTTTTGATATGCTTCTAATGGAGTCAATATTTTATAACCATTCGGCATGTCTTCTGGTTTATTGCGAACTCCTCAATATATTTCCTTGATATCCAAAGATGTTATCATATGGCTTAATGACAGCAATTGCCTTGACCATTTCATATGGTATCAATGTATCGTATTTTATACGATTAGTTGTGGAAGCTAAGCGCCTGAACACATCTGGAAATAATTCGCGCCAGCGGGGGTCCTCTAAAACTTGATTCGTTTGTTTCAAGCCAAAACAGGTGAGAACTTTCCAGAAAATAAGATCTTTCATTTACATTGCCCTTTCAATTTCGGTTACCTTTGTCCGAAGGGAATCGCAGTTACATCATAACCTAGGTTTTCCCACATCCGAGCGGCAGCAAGAAACATATCGGACGTTACCAAAGGATTTCCATCTCCATAACGGCCCGATCCTGCATTTATTATGACGCTGGTTTCATTAGTAAACCAAGCCTCACCAGCAATATAGGCCGCATTTGGGCTTATATTAGTATGTACAATATTTCCTCGAGGAGTATCAAAAGGGGTCGATTCCAAACCGATATTAATACCTCTATCATCAATCGTCCAAAGATATTTAGTACTTGAATTTCTGGGCCCTGTTAATATATTTATAAACCGTCCTGAAAGTTTTGATTGTAATCCTTGCTCAGATGTAAGAGGTATATCCTCCCCAGGCAAAGGAAGTTTACTTGAAGGTTTCAAAGGGCCTAAACCTGCGTCAATAGAATTTGTAGTAGTAAATCGCAATAGATTTCCACTTTCTGCAAAACCACGTATACCTCCTAGTAAATTTGCGGTTCCAAAGATGGCAATCGAAAGGTCAATAGCAGCTCTTGTTATATTGCACGGGGTCCAACCAACACCTTCCTGATAGGCAATATTGATCAATTTTATTCCATCCCAAATAGAGTAAGCAACCGCACCTGTGCCTACGGCAATTGCTGCACCTGGAGCAATTGCGGCTCCGGCAGCAGCTATAGAACCTACACCCGCTGAAAGTGCTCCAAGCAGGATGTACATGCTTACCCAGTCTCCCTTTGACATTGACAATGCTTGTAATTGAATATCACAGCCGCATTGTCCAGTGATTGCCCATTCATAACTTATGCAACCATAAATACCCCCTGTTACTCCCCCTAATGCCAATACTCCTGTGACGGCAGCGATGATTGCAAGCGGATTTCTCCCACTCGGATCAGCATAAAAGGTTGGGTTGTTTAATGCATATGGATAGGGATTAAAAGTGCTTGGAGTACTAGAATCTCCTTTCCAAGGATCCCGCTGGAGAAACCGACCGAGAGAAGTAGAATAATTCCTCGCCCGCAAGTACACCAACCCACTGGCATCCACCTGCTCTGCATCAAAGCCATAGATAGAAGTAGTCTCCCCCGCGCTGCTTTCCGTCTCCCCAAAAGGAGTATAGCTCTCAGCCAACGTGACCGCCCCACTCGCATCCGCGAGCTGGCGCACGCTGCCCAATGCATCCCCCAGGAAGTAGTCGGTGCCGTTGCTATTGGTCTGAGCCAGGCGGCTGAGGCCGTAGAGATAGGTGTTCGTTCCGTCTTCCAATACCCTGGGCTATGCCCGACTGGATGAGATGGTACGATAGCCGCTGACTATTATCGAGCCATGCGGCAGGTCGAAAAGCTGTTTGAGATGTCGGAAGGCCAATCTATTCCAGTATCGACGCCAACAGGGATATTAGCTCTGGTCGACTCCCTGAACCAGGGACAGCTTGATGAAAATCAACATGCCACGATCAAGGCTTTGAAACAAGGCATTGTGAACTTGGCAGTGAAGGAGAATGTGGAATTAAGACTTTTAGTTTCAACAACCTAATAAGCATTTTTTGAAATGGATCAATTTAGTAGTACATCTCAAGGATCACTGCGATGGCTCATTAATTTAAGGAGTAGCTGTCGGCAGTCTATATTCCCAGAGGGAAACAGGTGTGTCAAAGCACCGATCATTTCCTATATTCTTAAATGCCTGATAGAAATCTTCTGAATTCATTCCAGTCGCCGCTTCTAATGAAGGTTTTGAAATGGGGGTATGAAAATAATAATCCTGCAGTGAAAAATAATGGTGAAATTGAACTGCCCACATATCCAGTTCTTCCGGGCCAATTCCTTGTGGACAAATATGCATGTTATTTTGATCTCGTTTCAAATCAAAATAGGCGTAATGCACAAAAAATCCTTTTTTACCATAGAACAAATAAATATCAGCCACATTTCCCGCAGGAGAGCCAGGAGCAGCAGAGAACCAGATCTCATCAGGTTCTTGATAGGTATTCAAAATTCGGTTTAGGTCTAAATTCTTAGGCCGCTGATCTCCGGTTCCACCCCCATGATATGCGGAAATTGAATCAACTAACTCCATCTTGGAATGTGTAATCAACACTGCCATAATCACCAAAAATGTGATAAGGTACTGCCCATGTCATTAAAAGCTAATCCTGGCTCCAATTTGACCGAACGTTCATTCCCGGGGGTACCTATAAAGGTTCCCAAGTCTGTGAATGTAGCTAAGAACTGAATTGCTTCTGCAGCCGATGTTTTACCTGGCGTAATTCCCCACCAACAGGGAAACAGGCATCCTCCATTATTATTAAGCAAATCTGTTGCCTTTGAGATGGATTCCTGAAGAGACAACGTGGGTAAAGGAGTCCATACAATCGTAGGGATCTTCGTAGATTTGATGCTTGTGGTAATCGGTGTAATAATCCTCAGTATAGTATTAGATGGTGTCAATGAGGCCGATACTGTCAGCAATGGTTTCGGAGTTTCGCTGGCAGTCGGGACACCGGGCGATTTTTGTGGATAACAACCTATTATTGAGAGTAGGTAGAATATTAAATCGCGTTCCTGGTGATTGTTTTTTGTTGATGGCTCATTTCCATAATCCTTTATTATACGAGCTCCACCGGGCAATATCGATGAACATGGGCATGTCTGTATTCATCACGTTGCGGGAGTTTTTTGCGTCTTCGGTCATTTCTCCATTTTCAATGAAATATAACAGCCTCCCAGCCTCTCGGACAGGTAAAATCCCCTCCGATGGGGAGGGGAAGTATTCTTTGCTTACGGGTATCCTAAAGACATACAAATTTCCATGGAGGCTTCCAATGCAATCATTCCAGAAAACCCTGCGAATTAGCCTGATCACGCTGCTCTTCTTCCTGGCGATTACGGCCATTTTAGGAGGCATCGCCCTGATGGCCAATTTCTATACACCCCCGGTGGAGTTTTTACAGGGATCCGTTTTCACCAGTTTCGCCCTGCCCGGATTGGCCCTGGCGGCGGTTGTGGGTGGAAGCGGGTTGTTCGCGGCCATCCTGCTGCTGCGGAAGAGTCAATATGCCATAATGTCCGCCGCGACGGCCGGGATCATCATCATGTTCTTTGAGTTCGTAGAGGTGCTGATCATCGGGTCCCCGGCGGGACCGTCCCGCTTCATGCAGATCCTTTACTTCGGATTGGGAACGGCGATCGAGGTCGCCTCGATGGGAATGTGGTTCTTGAGCATCAAGAGTCCATCAGCCAAGGTCATATAATGAGGAAATAAAAGTTTTCAGCGGAAGCATTTCAATTTGAAGCCAATGGCAATGGCGAAGAATGCAGCTATAGCTGTCCGACGGAAACAGTGTTAAGCAGATTGCGGCCCTATCCCAAAACGCGAGCGGCAAAGCGCAGCATCCACTCTTGATACCGGATAATTGCCTCAACCGATGTTGAAGAACCGGAATGCCCGCTATCAAACCAGTACACTTCTATGTCCTTACCGAGCGATTTCATTTTTGTCTCGTAAAATTCGACCGGCCTGGCGGGAGTGCGGGTATCGTTGCGCCCTTGAATGATCAATACCGGCGCTTTGACATTCTCAATATACGAAGTAGGTGAACTAAGCCGGTACTGTTCCGGCTTTTCTGTGGGGGTGCCGCCAAAGAGGGCGACTTGATATCCCCTCAGAGTTTCCGCTAAATCTTTATAGGACATGGTCCAATCGGCAATGGCAATTCCAGCCATACCGCCTGCCCACAGGTCAGGCGTTTTCCCAAGGCCAAGCAGGGTCAAGTATCCCCCGTACGACCAACCAGTGAGCAGGATCGAATCGGCTTTGGCAATATTTTGTCCGACAAGCCAATGGCGGGCGGCCACCAGATCCTCGATCTCCCAATAGCCGGGTTGGCCCCAAATCTTTTGTTCAAATTCACGCCCGAATGTGATCGACCCACGATAGTTCAGGCTGAAATAAGCGAACCCATGATCCAACCATGCTTGAGCCCTTGGGACAAAACTATTGCCCTGCACCGCGGTGGGGCCGCCATGCGTTTCGATCACCATGGGGAAGGGTCCTTCTCCAGCGGGAACAGCCAGCCAGCCTTGGACAATTTGTCCGTCGGAAGAAGGGAAGGAAACGGATTTCCATTCGTGACCAGGCGGTACCTCGCCGGCAGAAATCACTGTGCGGACCAGCTCACCCGTTTTTGGAGAGATGGCTATCAAACGGGTGGGTTGGGTCGAGCTTTGCCAGTGAGAGAATATTTCCTAACTCCGAGGTCTGAAGTAGGGCTGAGAATTTGTACCCTCCGGGTGACGTAATGGAATGGTTTCACCTGTGGTGAGATTATGGAGATATAGTTGTTGGACAGCCTGGTCGAATGTTTCACAGAGGACGAGGTTGCCATCCGCAGACCAGTCAAGTGCGCTTACAGCGCCGTGGGCACCTGCGAGGGTCAGATCGGTGCGCTCACCGGTGCGTGGATTCCAGATCAAAAGAGTCTCAATTCCGGTCCGAGTTGTGGTCGCCAGGAGGGCGGGTCACCGGGCATAGGCGATGGAACCATCAAAACCATACTATTCTCTTCCCCATCCCATAGTTCAGCTAGTTTCTCGTCGGTGCGGGTATCAAATGACAACAAGCTGAATTGGGGCCGGCCGGTCCTCTCGGTCGACATTATGGTTAATACACTTCCATCATATGCCAGCAGCATGCCGACTAATAGCTGAGGACTCGTATGAACCTTCCGCAAATTTCCGGGAGTCCCGTCCTTCCCGATATCCATGCAGAAAACATGAAATTGATCTTCGTAGGCGGCTAGAAAGCCAATACGGTTGCCGGATCGGCTGGGCGAAAAATCAAATGAAGAATAAAGAGGCAGGTCCGGCGTAATATCCTGCAAATTGCCCCCACCTGCAGGCATCCGCACATAATGCCCAATTTCATTCCCTTGCTTGTCCTCCAAATAGTAGACCCATTGACCCTCCGGCGAAAGGGTCAGGTAGGAGGCATGGCCGCCAGGGGTATGGGTGATTTGGCGGAGTTCATTCGACGGAACGTCCCAGGCATACCACTGCAGGAAACCATCCCGTCTTTCAGCCAGAATTCCTTTGGTGGGATCCAAAGATGCAATTTGAGATGAAACTATGGCAGGCGCTCGAAAACGCTGTTTCCACGGAGCATTTTCTTCAAGCTGGAGTTTTTCGACCATTTTGTCCTCCTATAGGAAATAAATGAAGGCGACCTTCGGCCTGTGAAGTGATTGGTGTCCCTAGTATTTTACGACTCTGGTTCCATCGAAAAAAGTACCCTTAATAATACGCTAAATGTACATTTTGTTTATTGCAATTTACCTCAAACTCTTATACAATGTGGATATAGAACAATTTGAAATTGGGTCTGCCTGCTTCCAGTTGGGCAGATCTTTTCATTTACCCCCGGGAACGTGGTTCCTAAGCAGTCGAAATCGCACCATTCCGGAAATAGGCAACGAACCTTGTTAACGACAGACCTCCGAGGCAAGGAAATCTCGGAGGTTGTTCAACAACTGCCCCTCTCCGCGGCCCTTTGCCGCTCTTGACGGGCATCAAGAAAGCCAGGGATCGGAGGGTGGGGGCACACCAGGGACTTGGAAAGCCCCAAGGCTTAATTCAGGCTTGCGCTTACCCGCTAAATTCCATTACTTCATTGAAGACATTTACCTGCTCGAGGGTTTGTTGGAGATCGGGTGAGGCTCGCTCCACCTCGCCTTTTCTCAAACTGATCTCAAGGCTCAAACCTTCCCTAACCGATTGAGGAATGAGTTTCCGAACCAGGATCAGGTACTTTTTATCATTGGAAGCCGGGGATTTGCGTGGGGAGATACCGCGCTTTTTATCAGTGGGGACGGAGACGATGGCGAGGTTGCCTTCGATACGTTCAACCAAAACATTAACGATCACCGTGGGTTTCACAATCGCTCCTCAAGACAGATTTAGCATCTATCCGAAAATAAAGAGGAGGTCGCATTTTGAGTGTGTGCGGCTCCGCCGCACACACTCAAAATGCGGTTCTTCCATAATTTTCGGATGGGTTCGTAAATGACCACCAGATATATATTATGACGGGGAAATGCCACAATAGATACGCCCTTAAAAAAAAGGAAATGGTTCGATAAAACCTCTCCAAATGATCATGGAAGAGTTCGACCCAGGGCCATAGGTTTTACATTTGACCCGCCTCCATGCTACAATACGGAGGAAAAGGAGCCAGAATGACGAAACCGGCAGACCTGTTATTCGTCAATGCCCTCGTCCTGACGATGGACGATGAGATGCACCAATACGAGCCCGGCGCGGTGGCGGTCGGGAAGGATTCCATCCTGGCAGTGGGACCCGAGGCGCAGATCAAACAATCCTACGACGCCGCCCAGGTGGTGGATTGCGGCGGCAAAGTGCTCATGCCCGGCCTGATCAATGCCCACACCCACGTTCCCATGACCCTTCTGCGGGGACTGGCGGACGACCTGCGCCTGGACGTGTGGCTGATGGGCTACATGATGCCGGTGGAGCGCGAGTTCGTCTCCCCGGATTTCGTCCGGCTGGGGACGCAATTGGCCTGCGCGGAACTCATCCACAGCGGGGTGACCTGCTTCGCGGATATGTATTACTTCGAGGAAGATATCGCCAAAGCTACCGCTGAAATAGGCCTGCGGGCGGTCTGCTCGCAAACGGTGATGAAGTTCCCCACCCCGGATGCCGGCTCTTATGAAGATTCGATGATCGCTGGCGCGCGGTTTCATCGAGCGCTGGAAGGGACATGCCACCATCGTGCCTTCGGTGGCGCCGCATGCGCCCTATACCTGCACGCCCGAGATCCTGCGGGATACGGCCAAACTGGCGGCAGAGTTCGATGTGCCCCTGCACACGCATCTCTCCGAGACGGCCCTGGAAGTGGAAAATATGCGCCGGGATAACGGCATGCCGGTGATCCCGTACGTCAAGAAACAAGGCTTGTTCGATGCCAAGGTTTTGGCGGCCCACTGCGTCCATATAGATGAGGGCGAGATCCGCACACTGGCCCATGCAGGCGCGGGAGTGGCTCACAACCCCTCCTCCAACCTGAAGCTGGCCTCCGGCTTCGCGCCGGTGCAGAAGATGCTGGATGCAGGCCTGAACGTGGGCATCGGGACGGACGGCCCCGGCTCCAATAACGACCTGGATATGTTCGAGGAAATTCGCCTGGCGGCCTTCGTGGCCAAGTGCGTCAGCAACGATCCCACCTCCGTGCCGGCTGCGGCGGCCCTCTCCATGGCGACCCGCCTGGGGGCGCGGGCGCTGCACCTCGGCTCCATTACCGGCACAATTGAACCGGGAAAGCGGGCCGACCTGATCCTGGTGGACCTCCTGACCTTGCATAATTCGCCTCGTTTCCGGCGGGATCCGGATAATATCTATGCGCAACTCGTATATTCGGGGAAAGCCACCGACGTGACCGATGTGATGGTAAACGGGAGATGGCTGATGCTGGACAAGAAGCTGCTGGCCCTCGATGAAGAAGAGATCAAGCGGGCGGCGCAGGAATATGCCACCAGGATCGACTCCTTCCTGATCGCGCGGGAACAATCGGTCTACTCGAAGCTGGTGGCGCTGGGCGGGTCTGCAGAGGAGGAATCCTTCGAAGTGCAGGTCAAAGTCCAGCTGAAGCCTGAAGAAGCGGCCACGGCCATGGAAGGGATGAACAAGCCCGAGATCGAGATCCTGCGCAAGAAACATTATCACCAGCACGACGTATACTTCACATTTGGAAATCCGGATGAGGGCTGGCTGCGTTACCGGGAAGACGAGATCATCGACCAGCACGATCAGGTCACAAGCGTGCGCGGGCGGCTGACCCTGATCGGTCCCTCCCGCGAAGGGGATTTTGCCCACGATGTGCTGCTTTCGCGGATCCGCTATTTCGCCCCGGCGGCCAACAGCCTGCGCTTCTACCGGGAATACTTCAAACCGACCGATGAAACTGCCATCGATAAGGACCGGCTGCGCTGGCTGGTGCGGTATAAGGGAGAGGAATTATTCATCAACCTCGACCGGGTCGAAACACCCGAGCTGGGATACTATCTGGAGATCAAGAGCCGGACGTGGAGCCGCAGGGACGCGGAAGATAAGGCGCGCCTGGTGGGCGAGCTGATCGGGGTCCTGGGCGGGTCACTCGACAAAACGGTCACAAAGGACTATGTCGAGATCGCCGATGCGACCTAACCGGACGGCTCAATTCCTGGCCATTGTCTGCGCGATTGCCTTCTGCCTGTCCGCCGTGGCGGCGCTGCTCTCCGTTAGTTTTCACCAGGAACTCCTGGTCTCTTCCACCTATAAAAACGCCCTGGCAAACCAGCAATTTTATACCCGCCTGCCGGCGATAGTGGCGGAACAGCTGGTGCTGGGGTTGGACGGGAACCTGTGCACGGATAACCCGCTCAGGTGCGGGAACGCAAAACCCGAACTGGTAAGCTGCTTCAAGACCTCCCTGGGGGAACGCAGGTACGGAGTCCTGGCCGCCGGAGTGGAGGCGCCCGCTGACGAGGAAAGCCAGAAGATGCAGGCCTGCATCGACCAGCTCCAACCGGATGTGCAAACCTCGAACGCCGGCAACGCCGGCGTACTCTCCTTCTTTCGATTGATCAAGGCCAAAGACCTGGAAAAGGTCATTACACCTCTCCTGCAGCCCGGCGAGATGAAGCCGCTGGCGGACAGCTTCCTGGACCAGTTTTTCTCCTACCTGAACGGCGAGCAGGCATCCATCACCCTGGACCTGACCGGCATCAAAACGAGCCTGAAAGGGCCGGGCGGGTTTGAAACGCTACTCACCATTATCCAATCCCAACCCCAATGCACCTTCCAACAGCTGGAAGATATGCTGGTGATCACCCTGACGGGAAAAGGCAACCTGGTCCTGTGCAACCCCTCCACGGACCTGCTGAACGTGTTAACTCCCTTTATCCAATCCACCCTGGATTTGCGGTGGATACGATCCCGGACACAGAGACGATCACTCCGCTGAATCCGGCCGCCTCCCGCAGCTTCGGACCATTCGGGACGGGCGCGGTCGGTGGAATCCGCCTGAGCCAGACACTCATGCTGCTCAGCCCCCTGCTGCCGCTGCTTTTCCTGCTGCTGATCACCCTGCTGGTCGTGCGCACATTCCAGGATTTCCTGCGCTGGTGGGGGATTCCCCTCTTGATCAGCGGGATCGTTGCTTTGGTGATCGGCCTGGCGGGCTCATCCTTCTTCGAGCCGGCCTGGGTGGCCCTCCTGACCGGGCGAATCCCCGCCAGTTTTTCGGTTGGATTGGCCGGGGTGGTCCATGACCTTTTGAGGGCGGTGATGCAGACCTACTGGCAGGGGATCGAGTCTCCGGCGGAGCTGTGGTGGCGCTGCCGGGATTGGCGATGTGGATCGTTGCGGTGTTTATCAAACAGAGATAAACGTAACATGGAATTGAACCGGGTCGTACCAGAGTAACCTTCCTCAATAAAGAAGCAGGCTTACCCATAGGATGCTACACAAAGCCAGTGCTCCAGAGTTTGGAATTGCTCTAATGCAAGGATCCAACTTGAGGCAGCCACCGGTGTCAACGTCTCCTGATGCTTTGTTGCAAACATAATGAATTTCAGTAGCATAGGTTAAGGAGCAGTCGCGGAGTCCAATATCTCCTGATATTGGGCTGCTGCCGCTCAACATCTGGCCCACAGGGTGCTGCGCGAAGATGTTGACGCCGCTTCAGGCCACTATTGGATCTTTTCAACAGAGCTTCTGGACCCGTTGACTCCGCGGCAGGTTACTGTGGTATGTTTGCAACAGAGCTTCTTCTGACGTTGAGCCGCGGAGGCGCAATATCTGGTGCACAGCATGCTCCGCAAAGATATTGCACTCCTTGGCTGAGGCGAAAAGCAGTATTTGGCACAAGGGTGCAAAGTACGCGAAGATTTTGTATGCCTGGCGGGAACTTTGAGGGGAGGCTATTCGTCCAATGGATAGTGGTCTTGACAAGTGTTTTGCAGTCATCAAAACCGCTCCATGGAGGAGAAGATGAAATTCAGAAGGTCAATGCAGGCTTTGTTTATTGCCGCCGCGCTCATCCTTACAGCATGCAACCTTTCACAACCTGCAACGCCGCCTAACAACGAGTGGCTCTCTTCGGCCGTGCCGGCGACTTTGACTGCCATCGCGATGCAGCCGACGGTCGCCGACTCCCCCACCAGAGACTCCCCTGCCGACGGGAACACCTTCTCCCACAACGATGCCGCCAGGACTGCAGGTGGTGTACAGCACGGATGGATCCATCTGGATCTGGAGAGAGGGAGGCCAGCCGAAGCGGATTACCTTCGGGAGCATGGATGAGCGGCCGAGAATATCGACGGATGGAAAGCTGGTAGTATTCAAACGGGGGTATGAACTGTACGCGGTCAATACGGATGGGACAAATTTTCATATTTTGGTCAGCACGGAATTACTCAAAGGCTATACCCCCACAGGCGGTGTGAACATCTATCCAAAGCTGTATGAGTGGCTGCCGGGCACACATGACCTATATTTCACCGACGCGTCCGATTACCCCGATCAGAATTTCTTCAGTTTTTATTACACCTTCGATCTATTCCTGGCAAAAGTAGATACCGGCGAAGTCCGGCAGATCATGCCCAAGAAACTAGGCGGACTTCCTTATTACTCGCCGGATGCCAAGACGATTGCTGTGGTCCAACCGGATGTGATCTATTTGATCGATCCGGATGGAGGAAGATTGCGGACAGGTTTATCGTTTGAAAAGATCGTTGGCTACAGCGAGTTCTCTATCATCCCTACAATAGTGCCTTTGCCGGATAGCAGCGGCTTCCGGGTTATTTTTCCCACCGGCGATTATTTATCCCAACGAACTGCAGAAAATACTTATCTTTGGAACATTCCAATCCAAGGGAGAGCCTAACCTCGTGTATTCACTTTTGTCCGATTGGAGACCCATCTTGTCTCCGGATGGCAACGCCTTCAGCTATTCGATCACCATAGGTGGCGGAAATCGGCTTCCGATCGGACTTGTGTGCACAGGATGGATGGAAATATGGACCTTTGTTCAGATCCAGGGAATACCTGCCCGTTGAGCCATTGGGCACCAGACAGTCTCCGGTTTGTGTGCAGCACAGGTATCAAGGATGAAGACTATCTGGTGAACCTGAATACCCGACAAAAGATCCAGATCACGACTGCACGGACGATGACCTGGATCGATAACGACCGCTATCTATATATGACAATTGATTATGAGAACGAGAACAACGAATTGTTCCTTGCCTCTGTGGATGGGACACAGACCAGGATCGATCAACGGATATCAGAACCGAATGATTTCTTCACGTATTACTTGAGTGAAGATCCAACTTGGTCATTGCAATTTGATTTTTCGTACTAAGGCAAAAAAGCATCTACAAAAACGTTCACGGCTCAGCCTCGTTATCCCAATGGGGCAGATCCGCGAGCGTTTATATTGCTGATGTGTATAAACCATCCTTGGCGCTCTTCGCGACTTGGCGGTTATGAATCTTATGGACAGTTGTTTTGCTGGTGCTGCTCGAAGGTCTCGGCGAAGTTGTGCAGGCCGGAGCCGTCGCAGCGGGCCTGGAAATAGAGATACTTGCTTTCGGCCGGGTGGGCCACGGCTTGCAGGGCAGCCAGGCCGGGGCTGGAGATGGGGCCGGGCGGCAGGCCCTTGACGATATAGGTATTGTAGGGGGAATTGAACTGCAGGTCTTCGGCAGTCATGGGAGCGGTCCACCAGGTAGCCTGGGAGGCGTTATAGCCGAGGGCATACTGGACGGTCGGGTCGGTCTGGAGGCGCATGTCGATGGCAAGGCGGTTCAGCAGGACCGAGGCGATCATGGGCATTTCGGATTCCACCATGGCTTCCCGCTGCACAATGGAGGCCAGGGTGACCGCCTGGTAGACGCTCAACTTGCTGGTGGTAAAACCGCTCTGCAGATCGGGTGTGAGCCGCATGGAAAAGTTTTGCAGCAACAAGTAGACCAGTTGGTCGGCCGTGGTCGTCCGCGGCAGGGTGTAGACGCCGGGGGAGAGGAAACCCTCCACACTCGCGCCGGCAGGTAAAAAGTCAGGTGGATTGAGAGGCCGGGTGGCGGCTTTCAGGAATTCCTCCGGGGTGAAATCTAAGCCAGGAGGTGGGAATGGAAGCGGCAATCTCTTCCAACCTCCAGCCGGGGAATACCGTGAACGGCACTTCGGTCAACGTGGTCGATTTCAGGGATTGGGCGATCTCGCGCCCGCTTTGAGACGGCTTAAGATGGTAGGTGCCGCTGCGGACGATCGTGTCCAGCCCGGTCCAGAGGAGATAGATGCGAAAAGTGGAGGCGCTGCGGATCAGGCCGGCCTCTTCAAGCCGGTTGGCGATGCTGGTAACACTTTCGTCCGGCTGGATGACAAAAACCTTTTCGGACCCGGCGGGATCGGCCGGGCGGGTCATATCGGCGGAGTTCAGGGCCAGGGTCAGCCCGTAGCTGAATCTTCTGCCAGGTGACTTAGCGAAGGGGAAGGCGCGCCGAAGGTCTGCCAGGCTATCCTGGGAATAAAGAATATCCCGGCGGCCAGGCCAATAGCCAGCAAGCTGCAGAAGAGGACTGACCAGAGAAGGCACGAGCTGCGTCGTTTTTTCATGAACACGCTTGATTCTAATGTGTCAGAAGTTTTAGCGGAAGGATTGGCATCCAGGTAGGATTGCAGCAGGACCGTGGCGGCTAATTGGTCGAGATGGCCCGAGCGGTCTTTACGGGAAGCGCCCATCTGGATGCGGGCGGAGCGGGCATCCTGGGTGGTGAGGGATTCATCCCATAATATCACAGGCAGGCTGGTCTGGGTCTTCAGCGCTTCCGCGAAACGGGCCGACTGGCGGCCCTGGAAGGAAGGGTTCCCATCTTCATCGAAGGATTGGCCGACCACGATCAGCCCGACTTCGTAAGAGAGGGCCAATTCGGCAACAGAGGCCGCATCCAGCGGGCGGGAAACATGGGTCAGCACCGTCAGCGGGTTGGCGATGGTCCCGGTGGGGTCGCTGATGGCCACACCGAGTTGTTTGGAGCCGGGGTCAACCGCAAGGATCCTCATAAGGCTTCAATTGCCGATGGTCACGGAAATTCGGAACGGGAAGACCGGCAGCCAGGGCCACCAGGAGGGCTTGAGCTGAATGGAGGGAGGCGAGTCCAATGGAAGGGTCTCCAATAATATGCGGGTGGCTTCGAGGCGGCTACGGCCGCGGGATAATCCCACGGCGGTCTCCGGAACCACCTGGGCGCGCAGAAGGCGCTGCGCATCCATCTTCCAATGGGTCATGCCATCAGAATTGGTTGTGGTCTGGACCGGCCACCGAGGCGACGGCGCCCTCGGGCACAGGTTCGAACCCGGTTGGAAGGTTGACATCCAAACCCTTTTCCGCCAGGGCCAGGATATCCGCGGCGGAGGCGTATTCCAACTGGCACTGTACATTCAATGTCAATGAGAGGGTATCACCCGCCTGTCCCTCCGCGGGGATATAAGTCTCGGAGATAACTTGAGACACTTTGAGCGTGTCCGGGAATAAAAGCGAACCTTCCCCGGCGGTTTGCTTGAACGAGTCTCTGCAATCGCCAAGGATTTCCTCCTGAAGGACATTCCGCAAGCGAGTCCGGTCAGTGGCGGTCGGCGCGAGGACCTGCCGGTCCGTACCGCCGGTGGTAGGAGCAGGATTGGTCACCGCCAGGCTGGCGCCGAGATCCCCTTCGATGGAAACCAACGTTTCTGCCGGTAGATTGCCCGAACCACCTCCATTGACCGCCTTCACCGGGACGTCCTCTGTCTTGCCGGCCGTGCCGGCCACAATCACATCCGCTACGGTTGCGAACCGCACCGGGGGATTATCCACGGTACGAATGATCGTCCCGGCCGGGATGGTGATCTCCGACCCGGTCAGGTTGCGAAAGCGGACTTTCCCGGCCGCCTGACCAGCCGGGATGGGGATCTGACCGGTGACGGAGGCAGTCTTATTCTTCTCGACAAACATGGAAAGGGAACGGGCGGGGATGCTGCCGGCCAGGTTCACCGTGGTGACAGTCGGGCCGGCGCTGACGGGGAGGGTCAGTTTTTGAAGCCGGGTGGCAGGCGCGAGCTGAATGGTTGCGGAGGGGAGAAACAGCAGCAACAGGACAAGGACCGTCAGGACAGCCAGGGTAAAGAATACGATTCGGACAGACGGCAGATCCTGCCAGCCCTGGCGGTCCGAGTAGACTTCCCGCCGCAACTTCCACAGATCCGGCGGTGGGTTTTGCCTTTGAGGCGTGTCCACCGGGACTGGCATGTCCCACTTTTTTCTCTGCGCGACTGAAACGACCCGGAAAGCAGGGATGCCTTCTGCCTGGGCAGCCCGCCGAAACTCCCTGGAACGGCTGACGAAGGCAAGCTGGGTCCCCAGGAGGGCGGCGTGCCGGCGGAGAAGGCGCAAATCCAGGTTCCGCAGGCGCAGGCGGCTGCGGCGAGGCAGGACCAACAGGATCCGAGGGGTCTTGGCCCATGACACCTTGTCACGAATGGAGGTGAGGTCGTCATGCGGGTCCAGCTGGATGACTTGTGTCTTCATTTGGAATAATTATAACTTGGAAACGGCCCCAGGCCTTTTGCAAGGTGGTGGTAAGCAGTGCCTCCTTATGTATTCCCGAGAGGTTCTTCCTTGCGAATGATGCCGCTCAACCAGGTTTTTTGTTTCAAAATAGGAAAAAAATCGCCTAAAAACACAATATTCCTGGGTTTTTAAGCCCCTTTCCCGCAGAACAATTCCGGAACGCCCCCCACATATGGGAGTGAAAATCGAAAAATGAGCCTTCCAAATAGCACGAAACGCTCAAAATCATCTAAATTCTGCTTTTAACCGGGTTTTCCTGATGACTGTTCACTAATAACTGATCACTTTCACTTTTTGTTCCTCGTTGAATTGGTAATGACGATCCCTCGGAAACCCCGTTTCTCTCTACGGGGCTTTCTGGAAGCTGACCCGGAAACTCTCCTGCCGTCGGGCTTACCCTCCAAAGGAACCTTTCTGATACACAAGAGAAAGCCCTCTGTTACAGCCAGCGCAGGGCGACGCGAGCGAGAGGGCGGTCCTTCCAGGTGGCGGTACCGGTGACGGTTTGGAAAAAGGAGCGGATGGCAACGGCAATGAATAGCGCCAGGCTGAGGGGATAATAAAAGACCAGGTAAGCCGGGAATTTGAAACGGCGGTAGGCGATCATGTAGAGCAGGATGGACAGGATGACCGAGGCAGCCGCATAATCCGGCGGGATGGATGTAAGAGGATGCCGGATCCAGCGGGAAACAAGAGCCACGACCGGTTCGATGAAAGCCACTCCGACCACGCCCCAGCCGATAAAATAGGGCAGGATCCGAAAATCGAAGACGGCGAACAGGCTCTTGCCGAAGCCCCCGACCGCTTCCCAGAAGCTCCGATACATGCGGCAGGATACATGGCGGGTTCCATCCATGAGCCGCCATTCGAAACCGTTGGAGATGATATTGCGGCCCAGGCAAACATCATCCACGATCTCGCTTCGAACGGCCTCATACCCGCCAATGGAATGGTAAGCGCTGCGGCGGAAGAGCATGAACTGCCCGATGGTGATGGAAAGGGCCGGGATGCGCAGCTGCTGGACCAGCTTGATGGGGATGAAGGTAAAAATACCCCAGCCAATGACCGGCACCAGGAGAGCCTCGCCCCAGGTGACCACCTCTTCATGCGGGAAGGCTGTCACCAGGTCGGCCTTCTCGGCCAGCAGGGCCGAGACGCTATCCCGCAGCATATCCGGAGTATGGCGGGTATCCGCATCGGTAAAGAGGATCAATTCCCCACTGGCTGCCTGCTCGAGTTGGTGGCAGGCCCAATGCTTGCCCATCCAGCCCGGCGGAGTGGGTGTGCCGTTGAGAACCATGAGGCGCGGATCCGCCTGCGCCAGGCGTGACAGGATCAGGGAGGTCTCATCGGTGGACTCGTCATCGAGAAAAATTACCTCGAAATCGGGGTAATCCTGGGCAAGAAGCGAGGCGGCGCAGGCTTCCACATTGCGGGCCTCATTGCGGGCGGGAACCAAAATGGAGACGCGGGGAAATTCCGGAGGAGGCGGATATTGGTCAAAGCGCCGGACCGTCCAATAGTTGATCAGGGCGGTGGCCAACCCGAAGGATAGAAAGAGGATGATGAAAAGGGCATGCGGATGCAAAGACAGGCTCATGCATGCCTCCCCTGGACAAACTGAGCCACCCAGGGACGCAGGCAAGGCGGATTGGAGAGGGCCTGCCGGTGCGTCCAAACGAGCAGGAAGGCATTCAGCACGGTAAAAGCTACCAACCAACCCTGACCGATCAGGACGGAATAGCCAAGCAATGCCAGCATGCCGGCATTGGCAGACCAGGCATCTTCGGATTGGATGATCGTGGCCGGTAGGGCCAGGATCGCGTAGATAAGGAATGCCCATGGGCCGATCAAAGCAACCCAGACACCGCCGGTGGCTCCAAGGGCTTTGCCGCCGTGAAAATGGAGAAACGGTGAAAATGCGTGCCCGAGGATGGGCGCCAGGCAGACCGGAATCAAGCTCCAACCGGCTATTCCCACTTTTTGAGCCAGGTAGACCGGGAAAAAGCCCTTGGCGATATCGAGCAGGATGGCCGGGATACCCACTTTAAAGCCGCCAGCTTTGAGAGCGTTCGTCCCGCCGGGATTGCCATCGCCGACGCGACGGATGTCCGTATTGGCGAACCATTTCCCCAAAAGGATGGAAAAAGGAATGGAGCCCGCCAGAAAGCCGATCAAAACCCACAAGAGTGTGATCATCTCTTACACCTCCTGACTGGTATTCGAGCTATTAATGATTTAACCCATTCTGTCCCCCAAGGTTTCGACAAAAAAGGTCTTATTTTAAATAAATCTCCTGACAACCAAATAATCCATCCAAGAAAGAGAAAGCCTTTTTTTGAGTGTATACAGCGATGCCGCACCCATTCAAAGAACCAACTTCTTCAGAATTTTCAGTTATACATTAAGGTGATTTGGATATCACCACGATCACATGACCGGGATCATTATCGAAGGAGGTCAGTACGATCACCAGTTGATACGAAAAGAAAGTCACGCTATGGATGGCCTGAGCGCCTGTGCCGGCGCTGCCTGAACCCGCCGGGAAGGTGATCCCCAGTTTAGGAGACAGGGGCGTATAAAATTGGCGGGCCTGGTCCAGGGTGGCATTGGCAGTAAAGCTATAGACATAGGGTGGAAATTCCTGTCCAGAGACTGCCTCCGGCATGACCGGCACATCCCGCCAGGTTTTCAGGGGCACACCGGTGGGATAATAATATTGGGAGATATTCGTTAATGCTCCCATAGGGCCCAATTGGGCTACGGAGGTGGCGACCAACAGGTCCATAGTGGCAGTGCCTTGCGGAAGCAGCGGCGTATCCAAAGGCGGCTGCGTGGGAGTTTCAGTAAAGGTTTGCAAGACCGGTGTGATCTGGGTTGTGGCGGTAGGCAGAAGGGTGGGAGAAGGGGCGGAGGTCGGTGTGGGAAGGATGGGTTGGGCGCGAGAGCTGCAGGCAGCCAAAAGCAGGCTAACGAATACCAATAAATGCAATCGGCGTAACATGGTCCTCCTTTCAAGGATTAATTAATTATTACCTGTAATGTAGTATTTACAATAAGAAGAAAGTCCTGACGAAATCCGTCAGGACTTGATTTTATTTTATTTTTTCTTCGACCCACATTTTCACACTCGCCAGGGCAGAGGGGATTTGAGAGGCATCCCGTCCGCCGCCGAAGGCTAAATGAGGCGCGCCGCCCCCACCGGCGCCCAACTGCCTGGATACATACCCGACCAGTTCACCCGCCTTGATCCCCTGCTTGATCAGGTCCTGGGTCACGGCTGCCAACACGATGATCTGCCCACCGTTCACAGTTGCGATCACGCAAATTCCCTTGGTGGGATATTTTTCCCGGAATACGTCGGCAAGCTTGGCGAGGGTATCCTTATCCGAATTAGGCAATTCCAATGCCAGAAGATTGATCCCGGCTACCGATTGAGGCCTGGATAGCTGCTGATTGAAGGCTGAAAGGGCCAGGTCCGTCTTGAGAGCGGCGGCTTCCTTCTTCGCCTCCGCCAACTCATCCTGGAGAAAGGCGGCTTTCTGGGGCACTTCTTCGACAGCAGATTTGAGGGCGTTGGCAGCCTGTTTGAGGGTCTTGAAGCGGCGGGCCACCAGGTCATAGGCACCCCGCCCGGTGACGGCCTCGATCCGGCGTACACCTGCGGCGGCCGAGCCCTCTGACACAATGATGAATGCGCCTACATCCGAGGTACGGTCCAGGTGGGTGCCACCGCATAGCTCGTAGGAATAGGGCCGCGACTGCGCAGGCGCTTTCGGGTCCCGGATTGTGATAGTGCGGACCACCTCACCATATTTCTCACCGAAGAGCGCCATGGCGCCTTCCGCCACCGCCTCCTGGCGGGATTTACTGACCGCCTTGACGGGATAATCCGCCGCGACAGCCGCATTGACCAACTTTTCCACTTCTTCCACCTGCACAGGCGTCATCGCCTCGGGATGGTTAAAATCGAAGCGGAACCGGTCGGGTGCAACCAACGACCCGGCCTGGCGGGCAGATTCGCCCAGGACCCGGTGCAAGGCGGCGTGCAATAAATGGGTGGCGGTGTGGTTCCGGCGAATATCATGGCGGCGGGACTCATCCACCTCTGCCAAGGCCTGGTCGCCGACCTTGGGATGGCCGAAGATGACCTCGCCGACGTGGACGACCATACCTGCTGAAGGACGGCGCATCTCGGAGACTTCAATCTCCCATTCGCCGTCCAACTGGCGGATCGTACCGGTGTCGGAGACCTGCCCGCCGGATTCGACGTAGAAGCCAGTCTCCGGCAGAAGAACCTCCACCCGGTCTCCGGCGCTGACATCGTTCAATAATTGCCCATCCGCCGCCAGGGCCAGGACCGGACCCTTTACCTCCAGCCATTCATAAGGGTTATAGGCGACGCCTTCCTGGCCGAGTTGGCCGGCCTTTTGGAGGTCCTGCAGGATGCCGGCATAAAACTCGGCATCCTCCCCACCCATCTTCCCCATGGCCTTGCCGCCGCCTGAAGCGAGACGATGTTCATCCATGGCAACCTTGAATCCGGTCTCATCAATGTCGAGCTCCTCCTCACGAGCGATGTCGCGGGCGATCTCGAACGGCAGTCCATAGGTGGCATAGAGTTCAAAGGCCTTCCGGCCATCCAGCATCTTCCCGCCGGACCGCTTTAATTCATCCAGCAGCCCCTGGAGATAGGCCGTGCCGGACTCAACCGTGCGGGCGAAGCGGATCTCCTCGCGGGTAAGGTTGTCGAGGATGGCCTGGCGGCTCTTGGCCACCTCCGGATAGAAATCCTGATAAGCGGTAATGATCGCCTCAGCGGCCCCGGCCAGGAAGGGTTCGTGCAGGCCAAGCTTCGTTCCAAAACGGGCCGCCCGGCGGATGATCATCCGGCAGATATAGTTGCGACCTATATTCCCCGGCACGACACCGTCTGCGACGAGGAAGGTGGCCGCACGGACGTGGTCGGCAATCACCCGGTAGGGGGTAAAGTTGGCATACATGGCCTCGACAGGATCACCGGTCAATGACCGTAAAGCGTCGAGCACGCCCTTGAAGAGGTCGATCTTGTAATTGGAATCCACTCCCTGAAGAACGGAGACGATCCGCTCGAATCCCATGCCGGTATCGACGTGGTGGGCGGGTAAAGGCTCCAGCGTATCCTTGTCGATGCGGTTGTATTGAATGAAGACGTTATTCCATAATTCCAGGTAGCGGGTGCATTCCCCATTGACACCGCATATATGGGGTTGGTCGCGCAAATTATCGAAGGCCTCGCCCCGGTCGATATTGATCTCGGAACAGGGGCCGCAGGGACCAGTCTCGGCCATTTCCCAGAAATTTTCCTTGCGCCCGAAGAAGAGGATATGGCCCGGATCCATGCCGGGCTGATTGCGCCAGACTTCGGCGGCTTCTTCGTCGGTTGGAATATTACCCTTATCATCCTTGAAACAGGTGGCATAAAGCCTATCGGCGGGAAGGCCCCAGACTTCGGTGAGCAATTGCCAGGCCCAGGTGATGGCTTCTTTTTTGTAATAATCACCAAAGGACCAGTTGCCGAGCATTTCAAAAAAGGTATGATGGCGGTCATCCCGGCCAACTTCGTCGAGATCATTATGTTTACCGGCCACGCGGAGGATCTTTTGCGAATCGACCGCACGCTTGTAAGGGCGTTTATCGGTGCCCAGGAAGACGTCCTTGAATTGGACCATACCGGCGTTGGTAAAGAGTAAGGTGGCATCCCCGCCCGGTACAAGGGAGGCCGAGGGGACAAAGGTATGGTTGTGTTCCACAAAAAAATCAATAAACGACTGGCGAATTTCCGCACCGGTGAGCATTTTATTCATTCATTTCTCCACATGGCAGAACCGTTCCGGCCCTGCTTCCTTCATTTATGAATAGCGAATTATACCCAAATCGGTCAAGCTAAGGGTCTTCTACAAGCGGAAAAGTGAACAATTTTCCTATAACGGACCCATCCGCATGTTTAATAACCTGTACTTAAGGGGAGGCAGGTAAAAAGGGACTCGCGGGGGTTGGTGGTATACTGGACTTGGCGTCTTGGTATGCCCGCAAGTCATTCTTCCCTTTTAGCGGTGAATTTTACATAAAGGAGCTTTACAAAGGCACGACAGATGACCGATACCCCAACCCAGCCACATAAACCCATAATCGCTGCCATTATTCCGACGTATAACGAAGCCCTGAATATTTCCGGAGTTTTGGAGGTTTTAAGCGCCACCTCCCTTCTTGATGAAATCATACTGGTGGATGATGGTTCCAAGGACAATACCATTGAGATCCTTCGAGAGGCCGCCAACCGGGATCCACGGATCCGGGTGATCCAACACGAAAAGAACAAAGGCAAGGGACAGGCCATTTTCACCGGTTGGGCCGCCACCTGTGCATCGATCCTGGTGCTGCTGGATGCCGACCTGAAGAACCTGGCACCCGAGCATATCCGGGCGCTGGCAGAACCGGTCCTGAACCGGCGGGCGGACATGACCCTGGGGTTATTCCGGGGAGGTCATTTCAACACCGATCTTTCCCATTGGTTCACTCCTTTCCTGACCGGCCAGCGGGCGCTGAGGGCAGAACTACTTAAATACATCTCCCATGAGGCGGCGGCTGGTTACGGGTTCGAAGTAGCCCTTACCGTGGCCGCACGCCAGCAAAACTACCGCAAACGCATCGTTTTCATGAAGGGTGTCTGGCATCCTTCCAGTGAATTCCGGACGGAACGCGGCGGATACTGGAAAGGAAAAATCTGGCGGTTCAGGATGTACGGACAGATCCTCCGCGCCTGGATGATCGCCACAGGAGAACGCCATCCGAAGGCCAGGGCTTTCTTTTCCAATATCGACAAGCCCTGATCCAACAATCCCATCCATTGCCATCGTCGAAAAATCACGATGGCAATTTATTTTCAGGAGATACCGTGCGGAAAGCAACCGTCGTATTGCTGGCTATATTCATGACTTTATGGCTGGCCGCGTGCAACCTGCCTCGGGCCACCCCCGTGCCAGCAACCCAGCCTACCCGGTTCCCAACAATGCGCATTCAATTGGGCCACTCGACCCCTGCCGGACTTGTCCCGCAGGTTCAGGAGGCCATGGAGAAAGCCGGTCTGAAAGGGATCACGGCAACCGCAGAAGCCTTCGGCGAAGACTGCATTGATGCGCAGACAAACAAGGCGGTCAGCTTTGCCGCCATGGAGACGGATTTCAGGATCTCTGTGGAAGTGCCAGATCTGAAAGATACGGAAGCGCTGGGGAACCTGCTCGAACGGATCCTGATCGTCCTGGATGAATTTCCTCCCAAATCCACGCCAGGGCCGCAATCGGGATACATCGGAATTAATTTCACATCGGATGATCAGGACCTGAACATGTGGTTCCTGGTCCAGGATGAAAAAGCAGCCCGGGACTCAGGGTTTACACGGCAGCGCCCTCCTGGAACGATTGCAGAAGAAAATAGATTAAGATTAGGCCATGTCCTTCAATATTTTTCGATTGTCCTGTTTTTTGGGGATGGCCGCCATCATAGCGGGAATCGCCTATTCGGGCCTGCGCTATCGCGGCAGAGAAGGCGAGAAATACTCTGCTATAAACCATTTCATTTCGGAATTAGGTGAAGTCGGCGTAGCTTCCGGGGCAAGAGTCTTCAATATTTGCCTGATCGTTGGCGGCATATTGATCCTGCCTTACATTGTCGGCCTGGGGATTAAATTTGGGAGCTGGCTGGGCTGGATGGGGATGGTAGCCGGCTTGACCGCCACGCAAGGGGTAATCGGCGTGGGAATATTCCCGATGAACAAAATGGATATGGCATGTCAGGGCCGCTCAGACGTATTTTCGAGCCGGCCTGGTGATGGTGCTTTTGTTCGGCCTGGCGATCGTTTTCCAACCGGCCGAGCGGAGGTTCGTGCCGCAAATAGCCAACCTGCTCAGTCTGCTGGCATTTGGCGTTTACGCTTCTTTCCTGCTGATGGTGAGGCCACCGTCTGTCACCGGAGAGCCGGCTGGACCCAATTCACTCGATCCTACGGAGAAACCGGTTCGCCCAAAGGTGTGGCTGCTTCCCCTGGTGGAGTGGATGGTGTTTTTTGTGACGTTGTTTTGGATGTTCGGAATGGCCTTTTTTATTTGAAAATAATCACCGCCAAGGCGCAAAGATCGCCAAGGTATTTTAAAAATCTTCTTAGCGTTCTTCGCGGCTTCGCGATCCAGGCTTTATTCCAGGATCAGGGGGTTGTATTTTCTCGAATTAACTTTTCGAGCAAGGATGTTTCTTCTTCATCGGTCTTTATCTCGCCGTCCAGGCGGGCTTCCCGCAGGCGGCCCAGGATGGTTTTATAACCGGGACCGGGGGGCAGGCCGCGCCGGACCAGGTTATCGCCGGTCGTCAATGGCTTCACATGGCGCCAATGAGACAGGTATTCCTCCAAGACAGCCCGGATAGCAGTATCTGATGCCAGCCAGGCTGCACAGACTACGAGCAGGGGCAGCCCATCGAGGCGGGCCACCACCTGGGCGGGTTTTGCTCCAAGGAGCGTGGGGAGGTCTTTATATAGTGAGGAAAACGCCAGCAAGGCTTCCCGCAGGCTGGCGGTGAAATCGAGGCGAGAAGCCAGTTCTTCGATATCTATGCGATCCAAGAGAACCAAGCCAGAGCAGATAACTTAATGCCACCCGGCGAGGCTGGTGGAGCAGATCGGGCACATCCTGCCACGAATCCGGCTCCTGCCCAGGTAAAGCGGAAAATAAACGTACCATTTCCCCATCCCAGGCAAGCAATGGATGGATTTGAGTAAGGATACCCAGCTCATGCAGCCGCTGGAGCATCTCAAGTGAGTGAGCTTCGGCCAGGATAAGATCCAGCTCATGCCGTAGACGCTCACCGGAAAGCCCACCCAAATGCTGTTTGGCTGTTTCGATAAGCTTGAGATCCAGGTCCAGTGATGGTAAAGTTGTAGCGCTTTTCGTAGCGGATGGCCCGGAGGATACGGGTGGGATCATCGACGTATGACTCTGGGTGCAAGACCCGAACGAGAGCCCTGCTTCAAATCCTGCAGGCCTCCCAACTGGTCAATCAATTTTCCGAAAAATTGGCCGTCCAACCGCAAGGCCAGGGTATTAATAGTGAAATCGCGGCGGCAGAAGGTCGTCTGCCAGGCTGCCGGGGTTAACCGTAGGGAGAGCTCCCGGATGAGAATAGGTCTCGGAGCGAGCCGTCACAAAATCAAGCGGCAGTATGGTGTTCAGACCGGGCTTATCCACGCCAGGGATGGGCAAACTCTTTGGATCCGGCTCCCAACTGGCCGTTCCAAAATGCGAATGAACGGTGATCTTGCCGCCAAATTTTCGTGAGATTTCCCTGGCAAAGGCAACCGCATCCCCTTCGACAACCAGGTCGAAATCCAACCCGGGCTGACCGACGAACAGGTCCCGCACAAATCCGCCAATGATGTAAAGGGGCAAGCCTTTTTTTAAGCCGTCTCCGGATATAAGATGCAACAGCGCCAGATGGCCGGAATCGATGGCCTTCTCCAGCAAGGAAACCATTTCTTCAACATCCGGATGATCCAGGGCAGGGTTGGAGACCATAAATAAATTCTACACGTTTTTTAATTTTTATGCTTTTCGCATGTGCTATACTCGGAATGTATCGCCTCCACCGAAGCATCTATTCCACAACTGAGCAGGACCAAAATGGAATATAAATTTGCAACCAAATATTCCAATTACGCCGACCTGGCCAGCGGAGCGGTTTTTTACAGCCTGCCGGGCCATCCAGCCTTCCCCGTCCGCCTGGCGAGTGAGATCTACCAACGCTGCCTGACGTATCGAAACAAAGATATACCCTGCACTCTTTTCGACCCCTGCTGCGGGGCAGCCTATCACTTGAGCATCATTGCCTACCTGCACTGGGACTCGGTCTGGCGGGTGATCGGCTCAGACATCGACGAAAAAGCCACCCAACTGGCGGAACGGAACCTGAGCCTGCTCACCCCGGTGGGATTGGAAAGGCGGAACCGCGAGATTGCCGCCATGGTGCATTTGTACGGAAAGATCTCCCACAAAGAGGCCCTCGAAAGCCTCTTACGCTTACAGGAGCAAGTCACTTGCCTGACAGCCGTCCGCCCCATGCAGACACATGTTTTCCGGGCCAATGCCGCCAATGCAGCCGCGTTGAAAGAAGGATTGCAGGGCACACCGGTGGATATTGTCTTTACGGACATCCCTTACGGGCAGCATTCGGAATGGCAGGACATTCCGGCTGGCAACTCGGCCTGGGCAATGCTGGAGGCGCTGCGAAAGGTCCTTTCTGCAACCAGTATTGTGGCAGTGGCCTCAGATAAACTCCAAAAAATCGCCCATGAAGCTTATAAAAGACTGGAAAAGGTTCCAAATCGGAAAGAGACAGGTAACCATTTTGAAGCCAATTTAAGGCGTATTTTTATTTTTCAGGTATAATCTCCGCGATGAACACGATGATGAAGCTGAACCCGCTCCCGGCCCCTGCGACGTGAAACCCATCTGGTCTGGATAGGTTCAGTTCGGTATGCCCACTTGCGGCTCCCAGACCTAAGGAGCCGTTTTTGTTTATATAATTCGATTTGTCGAAGCAAGATATCTGACGGTGCGAGATGGATATAAAAGAATTAACCGAACGAATGCATACTTTTGTCCGCTCGAAAGGCTGGTATGAGGCGGAGAGCAAACGCCCGCAGACACCCCGTAACCTGGCAGCATCGCTGTCCATCGAAGCCGCGGAAATATTGGAGCATTACCAGTGGAAAGAGATAACGAAGGACAAGGAAGCCCTGGCCGGTGAATTGGCGGACGTGGCTTTATACCTGTTACAACTGGCCTCCGTCACAGGCATTGACCTGGAAGAGGCGATATTGAAAAAACTCGAAATCAACGCATCCCGACAATGGGATGCGGATGAATCAGCAGGACCTGGAGCTTGAATGAACGTTACCGTTTTTGGCGGAGCTCAACCTCAACCCGGCTCGCCGGCATACCTGGAGGCTTGTGAACTTGGCCGGCTGTTGGCCCAGGCAGGCCACGCCGTCCTGACCGGCGGCTATATTGGCACGATGGAGGCCGTCTCCAAAGGCGCCAATGAGGCCGGCGGCCATGTCATCGGCGTGACTTGCGATGAGATCGAGCATTGGCGAGGTACCAGCGCCAACCGCTGGGTAATGGAAGTCCGCCATTTCTCCACAATGCAGGAGCGCTTGAACGAATTGGTTCGGGCTTGCGACGCCGCCATTGCCACTGCCCGGAGGGCCGGGTACATTGACCGAGATCTCCCTTTCGTGGAACCTGATGATCGTCAATTCAATGCCGCGCAAGCCGCTTATCCTGGTAGGAGCGGGTTGGAAGGCTGTGTTCGAAGAGATGTTCCGCTCGCTTAGCGAGGTTACACCTGAGCACCAGCGGACCCTCTTGAAATTCGCCCCCGATGTCAATGCGGCCGTCAAATTATTGCCAACCACCAATAGT
Organism: uncultured Chloroflexia bacterium; assembly: GCA_963782935.1. Lineage (GTDB taxonomy): Bacteria > Chloroflexota > Anaerolineae > Anaerolineales > Villigracilaceae > UBA877. The sequence goes on from CAWALN010000023.1 coordinate 55,153, forward strand.
TATTCATCCTTGAATGGATGATAAAGTTTTCAAATGAAAAAGCGTTTTTCCTTTGAAAAAATCCCTGCAATCATCACCGGCGTACTGATCCTTTTATTTGCCGGATTGCTGGCTATTTACGGTTTGAAGGGAACTTATTCGCGTTATTCTCAGGACGATTATTGTTATGGGTATAAAGTCCACCAATTCGGTTTCCTGGATATGCAAATTCATTCGTACTTTAATACGAATGAATTCAATTCAGATCGTTACTCTTTAACCATCGCTCATAGTGTGGTCGAGCTAACGGGCGGACCTAAAATAGTTCCACTCCTTCCCTCATTAGAGATGATCGCCTGGTTGGCCGCCTTATCTTTTGCAATTTGGGAATTGCTGCGGATCGTTGCCTACAAACCAAACTATTTGTCAACCGTGCTTTCGGCCATAAGCATTATATTCTTCACTTTATATATGACGCCCGGACAGTACCAAGATTCTTTTTTGGCTCTCCGCCATGCAAACGTATTTCACACCCGTCGTACTGGCAACCTTTCTCTTTGGCCTATTGGTCGTATTTGCCAGGTCATCAAAATTAAATCTTCTTCCATTGATCGGACTGGGGCTCATCTCCTTTCTGGCAACCGGCTTTTCAGAAACAACAGGTCTATGGCAGTTCGCCTGTTGGAGTTTGATCCTGATAGTGTCATTGATTTTCCGGAAGAGACTTTTGCTGGCGAAGAATGCAATTCGGCCTGTTATTGTAATGATGGCGGGAGCAGCAATTTCATTGGTAATCATGGCTGTTTGTCCGGCAAACTTTAAAACAGCCGTATTTACTCACCCGGATTTTATAACCCTGATCCGCAAATCGTCTTTATATGGCGCAGAATTCATTTGGAATGCCGTAAAAAGCGCTCCGGTTTTATATGGTGTCATCTCACTAACAGGCTTCTTCGCAAGTATCGTCAGCGGACCAAAAACCGGATTGACTGTGAAATGCCACGCTTTTAAGGATTTTTAGCAGTACTTGTTATCCTATATGGTCTCTCGGTGGTGGTCATGCTGCCGGCCATGATGGCTACTTCTTTTTATCCAGGAGAGCGGTCTCTCTTCCCGGCCCAATTCATCCTAAGTATTTGCATTTTCCTTTTTGGATGGAAAGTTGCCGATTTACTCTCGGCGATACACCCAATTACTTTAAATTCTAGGGTTATTGTAATATTCCAAAGCTTACTCGGGATCATGCTATGCGTTTATATGGTCCGGTCCATCCCACGTGTTCTTGACAAATTACCGGCCTACCGGGCTCGTGCACAAGGGTGGGATCTTCGCCAATCCATGATCCTGGATCAAAAACGTTCCGGGATTTCAGATGTAATTGCCCCTGCTTTCGATAGTGTTTATGGAATCACCGAATTACACTTAGAACCAACCAATTGGGTGAATAGTTGTGCTGCCAAATATTATGGCGTGAAAACTATCACTACAGTTGAAAATTATGCCGGTTTTTCAACCTATCCCATAGGGAAATAAGAAATACTCATTGGAGTAAAAAATGTCCGACGAAAAACTTACCCCCCGCAATGTTGATTTCTCCGAATGGTACAACCAGATCGTCCTGCGCGCCGAGCTGGCCGATTATGCGCCCGTGCGCGGCTGCATGGTCGTGCGCCCCTACGGCTGGGCGCTGTGGGAAAACATGCAGCAAGCCCTCGACCGGCGCTTCAAGGAGACCGGCCACGTCAACGCCGCCTTCCCGCTCTTCATCCCCATGTCCTTCCTTGAAAAAGAGAAGGAACACGTGGAGGGCTTTTCACCCGAACTGGCGGTGGTGACCATCGGCGGAGGCGAGAAACTGGAGGAGCCGCTGGTCGTACGCCCCACCTCCGAGACCATCATCGGCTACATGTATTCCAAGTGGATCAAATCTTACCGCGACCTGCCGGTGCTGATCAACCAGTGGGGTAACGTGGTCCGCTGGGAGCTGCGCACCCGCCTGTTCCTGCGCACGCTCGAGTTTTACTGGCAGGAGGGCCACACCGCCCACGCCACCGAGGCGGAAGCCCGCGAAGAAACGCTCCGCATGCTGGATGTGTATGCCGATTTTGCCATTAACGAAGGCGCCATCCCGGTCATCAAGGGAGTCAAGTCGGCCCAGGAGAAATTCGCCGGGGCGAACATGTCCACCACCATCGAAGCGATGATGGGTGACACCCGCGCCCTCCAATCCGGCACCTCCCATTTCCTGGGGCAAAACTTCGCCAAGGCCTTCAATATCCAATTCCTGGATGAAAATAACACCCTTCAGAACTGCTGGACCACCTCCTGGGGCCTGAGCACCCGCTTCATCGGCGCGATCATCATGACCCATGGGGATGACCAGGGGCTGATCTTCCCGCCCCGGCTGGCGCCCATCCAGGCCGTCATCGTCCCCATCATCAGATTCGACGTGGAAAAGACGGAAGTGATGGAGGTGGTCCTGCGAGTCGAGGCCGAGCTGAAGGCTGCCGGTATACGGGTCAAAGTGGACGACCGCACCGAGGTCACGCCCGGTTTCAAATACAACGATTGGGAGATGCGGGGTGTGCCTCTCCGGATCGAGATCGGTCCGAAGGACGTGGCCAAAGGATCGGTGGCCCTGGCCCGGCGGGACCGCCCCGGACGGGAGGGCAAATCCTTTGTCCCGCAGGCCGGGCTGGCGGCCCACATGTTGGATCTGTTGGTCAGACATTCAGAAATCGCTGCTGGAGCGCGCCACCGCCTTCCGGGATGCCCATATTTTCGATCCGAAAGATTATGAGGAACTGAAAAAAGTAGTCCAGAACGGCTGGGCCTACTCCTGGTGGTGCGAATTGCCCGAGTGCGAAGCCAAAGTCAAGGAGGATACCAAGGCCACCACCCGCTGCATCCCCCTCGGCCAGGAAGAAGGCAAGGGCAAGTGTATCGTCTGCGGGCAAGAAGCAACTCATAAAGTCTATTTCGCAAAGGCATATTAACCTGTTATGTGATCCGGTATTCCAGGAAGGAATGTGTTGCATTATGCAACCTGCCATGATATACTCCTGCTTGGAAAGGAACAAGAACGATGAACACTTTGCATGTTCGCAGCGTACCCGATGACATCTACAAACGGCTACAGCAATTGGCGCACAACCGCAATCGCTCTTTGAGCGCGCAGGTGATCATGATGCTCGAACGGGAGCTGGAGGATGAAGAACGCCAGGGAGAACAGGCCAAGGCATTAAAGTCCATCCGCCGGCGGCGGTTCTCTCCACCCAGTAAATCTCCCAGCAGCGTGGATTTGCTTCGTGAGGATCGCCAGCGATGAGCGCTGGCATCCTCCAGTATGTTGTGGATGCCAGCGTTGGGATCAAGCTTTTTGTGGAGGAGTCGGATTTAGAGAAGGCCCATCAACTCTTTGCACAACTAACGGCCAGTCCTCCGGTTGAACTTTTTATTCCTGATCTCTTTTATATCGAATGCGCGAATATCCTGTTGAAATATTCCCGCCGCTTTGGCCGGCCTCTAAACCATTGTCGAGCCGACCTGGCAGACCTGGGAAAGCTCGCATTAAAATCGGTTTCCACGGCAGATCTAATGGAAGGTGCTCTTGTTCTTGCGGCTCAGACGAATTTGACAGCCTATGATGCCTGTTATGCAATCCTGGCTGAGCAATTGGGAATTCCTTTATTAACCGCCGACAAACAAATGGCTCGTGAAGTAAAACGAGCCGTCTTATTGGAAGATTTTGAAGAAAATTTTGAATGAATTCCTCCGAGCTATATTTCTGTGCAATTGCCTCACCGCCTTTGGCATCGGCGTGAACTTCCAAAGCCTGCCCCTCTCCCAATTGGACAGCGGACGCGTGCCGGAGGCTGATGGGATAAGGATAAAAGCTGAAGTGTTAAGAGAATCGCTGAGTAAAGGAATTGTTGCTATGAAATTGTCTCAATTATTCGGCCACACCTTCCGCGATGCGCCCACCGAAGCGAGATGTGGCCAGCCATAAACTGCTCATGCGGGCCGGCTTCATCCGCCCGCTCGGCTCGGGCATCTTTTCCTACCTTCACCTGGGCCAGCGCTCCATGCTGAAGATCCAGGCCATCCTGCGGGAGGAAATGGACAGGATCGGCGGGCAGGAGATCTCCATGCCGGTGGTCCAGCCGGCCGACCTGTGGAAGGAATCCGGGCGCTGGTACCAGATCGGCGCCGAGATGGCCCGGTTCACCGACCGGAACGACCACGACATGGTCCTGGCCATGACCCACGAGGAAGTGGTGGCCGACCTGGTCCGGCGGGAAGTCCAGTCTTACAAAGACCTGCCGCGCCTGGTCTACCAGATCCAGACGAAGTTCCGGGATGAACCGCGGCCGCGGGCCGGGTTGATCCGGGTGCGCGAGTTCACCATGAAAGACGGATACAGCCTGGATACAGGTTGGGAAGGGTTGGAAACCCAATACCGGGCCAACTACCAGGCCTATTTCAACATCTACCACCGCTGCGGATTGGAAGCCATTGCGGTAAAAGCCGATTCCGGCATGATGGGCGGCAAGCTGGCCCATGAATACATGTACCTCAACCCCATCGGCGAGGATACGCTCATCCTGTGCGACCATTGCGGTTACAGCGCCAACCGCCAGGTGGCCCGTTTCCAAAAGACCCCTGCGTCTCCCGAAGAGATGAAGCCGGTTGAGCCAGTCCACACGCCCGCTTGCAAATCCATCGAAGACCTGGCCAATTTCCTGGGGGTGCCTGCCTCCAGGACCGCCAAGGCGGTTTTCTTCATGGCCACCCTCCCGGAGATGCCCTCACAAGACCGCCAGGGCCTGAGAGCCTTCAGATCCAGGGAAGAATTCATCTTCGCCATCATCCGGGGAGACATGGAACTCAACGAGACCAAGCTCGCCAACGCCGTGGGAGCGAAAGACCTGCGCCCGGCCACGGAAGCAGAGATCCTGGCCATTGGCGCCGTTCCAGGGTTCGCTTCTCCGATCGGACTGTCTCTGCCTGCCTCGGGGAAGAAGCCGGAGATGAAGGTGGTGGTGGATGATTTCATCCAGGCGTCCCCCAACCTTGTAGCCGGGGCCAATAAAGCCGACTATCACTTGCTCAATACCAACTTGCCGCGGGATTATGCCGCCGATATCGTCACGGATATTGCCGCGGCCGAGGAAGGTCACTTGTGCCCCCAATGCGGGCATCCGTTGAGAGCCGTCCGGGGCGTGGAGATTGGCAATATCTTTCAATTGGGTACCCGGTATTCCGATTCTCTTGGCTGCACCTACCTGGATAAGGAAGGCCAGCCAAGACCGGTGGTGATGGGATCCTACGGCATCGGTGTCGGCCGGCTGCTGGCCTGTGTGGCCGAGGAATATCACGATGAGCACGGCCTCACCTGGCCCGCTTCCGTCGCGCCGTACGAAGTTCACCTGGTCCTCTTACGAAGCAAAAATTCCTCCCAGGTCGAAGAAACCGCCAAGCGCCTCTATGCAGATCTTCTGGCTGCCGGAGTGGAAGTGCTGTTTGACGACCGGGAAGAAAGCCCGGGCGTCAAGTTCAACGATGCCGACCTGATCGGCCTGCCCTTGCGCCTGACGGTCAGCGAACGCGCCCTGGCCCAGGGTGGGGTGGAGTCCAAGTTACGCACCGCCTCGGAAAAGTCCATCATCCCTCTCGATGGAACGGTTGAGGATGTGAAGAATAGCCTGCTGTCTCTCCATGCCGCCATTCTTTCCCGGGTGGTGCCGGTGGAGTACAATGATTGACGGAAAAGAATTATCATGAAGCTAATATCCAAACCAACCGATATATGGGTTATTCTCGTACTGGTGGCCTTGTACTTGCTTGTAAATTCCTTTATTCTCTAAATGTAATTCTCAAGTGCCCAAAGATCTGCTTTCATCAATCAAAAATCTTCAATTAAACATGCCTGCGATTGACCTTGCCCGTCTAAAAACCCAGGCCGCTCGCTTGGCCGAAAAGTTCGACCAACCTGAGGCGTTTATTCATGATTTAAATGAGCTGCTCGATTCCTATACCAATCGAACAGTGCGGATTACGCAACTCATCCAGCGCTATTCCGTTCCCACATTCAACACTCCCAGGCCGGTCCTGCGACAGATCGAAAACGAGCTGGCTGCCCTGGCTAAAACTCATCCGATGGAAGCCGTTGCATTGACCAAGGCATTGTGGGAGGCCGGTACCCTGGAATCCCGCCTGATCGCGGCCCATTTACTTGGCAGCATCCCCTCCGTTCATGCCATCCCGGCCCTTTCGCGGTTACCGGACTGGTTATCCCGCTCCACTGACCGGGAGATCCAGGCGGCTCTTTTATCCGATGCCATGGCGCGCCTCCGGATTGAAAACCCTTCCACATTTTTCCTGATCCTGGAAAACTGGCTGGCCTCGCCCCGCCCCTCCTTCCAAATCTGGGGGATGCAGGCGCTGATCCCCTTGCTAAAAGACCCTCGTTTCGAGAACCTGCCTTCCGTCTTCCGTATCCTTCAGCCCGCCATCCGGGCGGCCGGCCCCATGACCCAGTTGGATTTGCAGGCCTGTATCGCGGCATTGGAAGGCGCTTCCCGGAAGGAGACCCTGGCCTTTCTACGCGAGATTTTGCATGACCAGCCCTCAATGGTGTTATTGAGAACGATCCGCCGGATCCTTCCGGGACTGTCCCTGGAGTTGCAATCGGCATTACGTGAAACATTGCGCGCTCAGGACCTACAGGTTAAAGAAGTGAAAAAATGACTGGGTTATGGTTGGTTAAAAAGCAAACACTACCGGGTTCTCTCTATTGCAATCCTACTTTCATTTATTGCAGCTTGTGGACCGGTCCCAACCGTTTGGGTGCCTCCCACCCCCACCTATTATCTTTCTCCCACTCAGACACTCACATCAACCCCCTCGGCGACATATACCCCCACACCCTCGCCGACGGGGAAACCGCTAACCCTGGTTTTCTATGGAGACAGCGTCTTGAAAGTGGGGGATATGGACCAGGCGCCCTCAGAAGGATTTTCCTTTATAGATCCGCTGCGGGCCAACCTCGCCTCCACCGACCAGGTGATCGTTTCCAACCACGGAGGCCGCCGGGCCAAGTGGGCTTATGAAAACGTGCAGGGAAATGTTTTGAAGTTTCAACCGGATTTGGTGACGGTCTGGTGGGGGATGAATGATCTGGGCGGTTGCCCGGGGGTATTCGACCGGGTAACCAATACCCTCCTCCAATCTCAATTGAAATCCCTTCTGACCGAACACATTTATTATCTCCGGCTGCAAATCGATGCCATGCTTGAGAAAAATGCCACCGTATTCGTAATGACCCCCATCCCTGTGCTCGGCCAGCTTCCCTGGAGCCATTTCACGGAGGATAACCAGCTGGTGTGGGAGAATGACCACCACTGCGAGTTCAACTCAGCCCTGGAGCAACTCGTCGAGGCCCAGAGAACCCTGGTCGCAGGGTATTCGGCTTCCAACAAGGACGTTTACCTGGTGGATGCCTGGCAGGTCTACAAAGACAACCCAAATGCTGATAAGATGTACATGGATGTGGTCCACCCCGCCAGCCACGGAGTTGAGCTGATCGCGGCCGAGTGGCTGAGGGTGTTTCAAACGACCGATCTTCATCATTAAAAGTAGTAGTTTAGTAACGAATTACCCACAGGGTGCTACGCTAATTCGTTACTACGATTATTCTCACAGGTTGGATACTTATGAAACCACTTACCCACAAAGAACGCATGCAAGCTTGTTTGAAGGATGATGGTTCTCTTGACCGTCCGCCGGTGGCCCTCTGGCGGCATTTCCCTGTCGATGACCAATCCCCCCAAACCCTGGCTGCCTCCACGCTGGATTTCCAACGCCATTATGACTTTGACCTTGTCAAAGTGACCCCGGCTTCCTCCTTCAGCATCAAGGACTGGGGCGCCGAGGATGCCTGGGAGGGTCATACCGAGGGAACCCGCCGGTACACCGGACGCGTGGTTCAAAAGCCGCAGGATTGGGAACACTTGCCGGTCCTTGACCCCCACAAAGCCACCCATCTCTCCGCCCAACTGGAGTGCCTCCGCTTGATCAAGAGCGGTCTTGGGCCAGACACGCCCTTGTTGCAGACCATCTTCAGCCCACTGGCCCAGGCTAAGAATTTGAGCGGCGGTGACTTGCTGATCGTCCATTTGCGCCAATATCCCGAAGCCGTCCTGAAAGGGCTGCAAACCATCGCCGAAACCACCCGCCGCTTCATTGAAGCCTGCCTGGAAACGGGTATCGATGGCCTTTTTTACGCCGTCCAGCATGCCCAGGCGGGACTTTTGACCCGGGCGGAATACCAGACTTTCGCCGTGCCCTTGGACCTGCAGATCCTGGAGCCTGCCGCCGGTCTGTGGTGTAATATTCTCCATTTGCACGGCTTGAATGTGTATTTCGATATCGTCACGGAGTACGCTTCCCTATTCCCTTCCCCGCTTATCATCAACTGGCACGACCGCGAGACTCCCCCAACATTACAGGAGGCAAAGTCTGGCCTCTCCTCGAAGAATGCGCCCGTGCTGTGCGGTGGGATCAGCCAGCACAGTATTGTCTTTTCAGATAGCTCCCAGGTCCGCCGGGAAGCCGTGGATGCCATTGCTCAGACCGGTGGTCGCCGCTTCCTCCTGGGGACGGGGTGTGTGGTGCCCGTCATCGCGCCCTCACGGCAATATCCTGGCCGCAAAAGAAGCAGTAGTAACGACTTAAGTCGTTACTACCATGGAGCAGGGATGAGTACTCTACACGTCGTTTCCGGCAGCGCCAAAGGCCGTAAATTAAAAGACGTCCCCGGCGATACCACCCGTCCGGTGACCGATATGGTCAAGCAAGCCCTCTTCAACATCCTCGGTGGGGATGTGGTCGATTCCACCTGGTGGGACCTTTTCGGAGGCACCGGCGCAGTCGGCATAGAAGCCCTCAGCCGGGGAGCCTCCTTTGTTCGCTTTTCCGAATTGAACCGTCTCCCCATTGAGACCATCAAGGCCAACCTCGAAACGACCCATTTCACTGCCCAGGCGCAAATTCGCCGGGGGGATGCCTTCCTGATGCTGGGGGCTCCGCCCGATCGTCCCTTCGATTATGTCTATATTGCGCCTCCCCAATACAAGGAATTATGGTCAAAGGCGCTCCTGGCCCTGGATGCCAACCCGGGCTGGCTGAGCGATGAAGGTTCCTGGGTGATCGCCCAGATCCACCCCCGCGAATATCACGCCCTGGAATTGAAGAACCTGGAGCAATTTGATGAGCGAAAATACGGCAGTACCTTGCTGCTGTTTTATGAGAAAAAGACAGCATGAGGGATTTTTTCCTTTCCCATAATCCGCTTTTGTTCATTTTCAGGGTTGCCATTTCCCCATCTTGTCTGTATCATATAGACAGGATAATTTTCTCACCGGAGGTGTACATGAACCTGACCACCGTCAAAATCGAAAAACCCGAATCGAACAACTTCATCCTGGGGCAATCCCATTTCATCAAAACCATCGAAGATATCCATGAAGCCATGGTGAATAGCGTTCCGGCCATCAAGTTCGGGGTGGCATTCTGCGAGGCCTCCGGCAAATGCCTGGTGCGCTGGTCCGGGACCGATGATGCCATGATCGAACTGGCCCGCAAGAATGCCCTCGCCATCGGCGCCGGCCATTCTTTCATCGTCTTCCTGGGAGATGGATATTTCCCGGTCAATGTATTGAACGCCATCAAGAATGTTCCCGAAGTCTGCCATATTTTCTGCGCCACGGCCAACCCCACCGAAGTGCTGATCGCCGAAACCGGGTTGGGTCGAGGCATCCTGGGCGTGGTGGACGGCTCCTCCCCGCTAGGGATAGAAGCTGAGGCAGATATCGCCTGGCGTAAAGGCTTCCTCCGCAAGATCGGTTACAAAGTCGCCTGAAATATCATGACCATAACGAGGTTCCAATGACCAACAGCCGCTCGCCCGCCAGGATCATCCCGCATGCTTTTCCCGGCATTACCCCCTCCGAAGTCTCCGAATTGATTTCCCACAGTCAATTGATGAATTACCCTGCCGGGATCATCCTTTGCCATGAGAATGCCTTGGAAAATACTTTTTATTTGATCCTGGAAGGCAAGGTGGAAGTTTCCAAGGTCATCAACAGCCGCGAAACGCGTATCCTTAAAACATTAACGGCGGGTGATTTCTTCGGCGAAATGGCCCTCATCCATAATGCGCCCCGGACGGCCACGGTCAAGACGCTGACCCCGCTCATTGCCCTCGAGATCGATAAGACTTCCTTCGATCGTACCCTGAAAAACAGCAGCAGCGTCTCCCTGGCGATGGTCCATGAGATCAGCCGGCGTTTACGTGAGAATGACACGATGGCGATCGACGACCTGCGCATGCGGGCCGGAGAATTGGCCCTGGCCTACCAAAAATTGGCCGAGCTGGAAGCACGCCCGCAAGGATTTCATCAGCAACGTATCCCACCAGTTGCGGACTCCCCTCATGGCGGCCGGCGGATATTTGCAGATGCTGCAAAAAGGCGTCGTTCCGGCCGATAAAATGCCGGGAGCGATGGCCCTGATCACCCGCAATGTCGAACAGATTGCCGCCCTGGTGAACGATATGCTCTTCGTCCAGGAAATGGACCTGATCCTCGAACAATTCAAGCCGGTCGACCTGATGGATATAACTCAGCGGGTGGCTCGTAATTATGATGATAAGCGGCAATCCCGCCGGATCGGCCTGACCATCGCCACAGAATTGAATTTGCCCTTGGTCAGCGGCGATCGCCAAAGCCTGGAAAAAGCAGTCACCGCGCTGGTGGATAATGCCATCAAGTACAGCCATGACGGCGGTTCGGTGGAGATCCGCCTGCTTCGAAAGGGAAGACGAGGTGGCGCTGGAGATCAAGGATCATGGGGTCGGCATCCAGCCTGAGATCCTCCCGCATATATTTGATCGGTTTTATCATGTGGATAGGAGCGGGGATGATTATTTGAAGGTCTCGGCCTCGGGCTGGCCATCGCCAGGCAGGTGATCGACCAGCATAAAGGCCGGCTTGAAGTGGTCAGCGTCCCCGCTGAAGGCAGCACTTTCACCATATGGCTGAACATATGGAACGAAGAGAAGCTCATCCTGGAACAGGAAGCCAAAGTCTCCTGATATTGGATCAGGGAGTCCAATATCTCCGATATTGCAAATGGAGTGCAGACTTCCAGCACTGCGGTTAGCTGCATCAGCCCCATATTCCGGGACACTTCGACCGATATTCTACAGAACCAATGATCCTCTCTGCCATCCTTTCCCAATTCCCCGTTTCATCTTCCATTCAAACCAATCTGGAGGCCATTGTCTCCACCCTGGAGAAAACCCAAACCTGGCGATCTGGTCATTTTTCCGGAGGCATGCGTCTCGGGTTACTCCATCGATCCTCATTTCTATCAACCATAAATGGAAAGGAATTAAGGCAGGCCTTGAGCCAAATCCAAAAGGAAGCCATCCGGCGGGAGATCCATATTTGGGCCGGAGCCTGTGTCCGGGAGGACGGTAAATGGTACAACGCCGCTTATGGTTTTACCAAGACGGGAGAAGTGCATACCTACTACAAGGTGAACCTGGCCACCCATGAGCGGGGAATTTTTTGTGCCGGGTCAGAGCTGCCCATCTTTGATTTAGCTACTCCGGCTGGAACTGTGAAGGTTGGCGTCCAAATGTGCCGGGAACTCCGTTTCCCCGAACAATGGCAATTGCTGGCTCGCCGGGGTGCGCAAGCTTATTCTGCATTTGAATAATGCCACCGGCGACGACCGCTACCAATCCGTCTGGCGGAGCCATCTCATCAGCCGCGCCGCAGAGACCCAGCGTTTCGTTCTCAGCGTAAACAACGCGGCCCCCAAACAGATCTGTCCAACCATGGCCATTGGGCCAGATGGTCTGGTATCTGGGGGAAATTGTGTCTGCGCAGGCAGAGATTTTGCGGGTTTCCTTGGACCTTACCCAGGTATCCAACTATTATCTTGACCAGAGCCAAACGGATATGGCGGGAGATTTTCCGAATAAAAATTGAAATATCGGCCGGTTCCCGGCCTAACTAAATTCATAACCAGAGGTTATCCCGATAAAAAGATCTCGCCGAAAAAGGCGGATCTCCCTTTTTTAGATGCCGGATCCGCTCGATCAATACCGGCACATCCTCCACTGTCGGATATTTGCCAACATCCTCCATCTCGACCCATTCCAGCTCCCTTCGGCGGAGGCCCTGGGTTCGCCCTGCAGGTATTCCCCCGTAAAAATATACATCCCGATGCCGGGATTTTGTTCGGTATTCACCACCACCGTTCCGACCAGGCGCAGGTCCTGGATTGATGCTGGTAGTAATCCCGTTTCTTCCAACAATTCCCGCCGGGCGGCAGCAAGGACATCCTCTCCCGGACTCCACGTGCCCCCCTACTCCGTTATATCTATTTCGCCCAGATGCGTCTTGTCCGGCGCGCCTTTCAGCAATAATACACGCTTCCCGCGTGTGATGAAGATCAACACACGCGGGATGAGCATATACCTATCCAGTGAAACGCCTTGTTCGGATACAGGCATGGAAATTAGGTAATTAGGGATCAGGTAATTAGGAATTAGAAGAACTTTCTCCTTATTACCTGATCACCTATCCACCTTATTACCTTCCTTCTACTACACCGCCATCTTCAACATCTTGCGGACTTCTTCCAGGTGTCCGGCGCTGCCCAGTTTTTCGTTCTTGTGAGCGATGAACTTGGCATATTCGGCCATGAAGATCTTGCCCGGGTCGCGCAGGTCGAATTTTTCGGGATGGTCGCGGAAGAATTCCCGGTGGACGCGGGTCCAGACCAGCCGGCCATCGGTATCAATATTGACCTTGGTCACGCCCAGCTCGGCGGCATGCTTGAACTCGTCCTCATTGACACCCTTGGCGCCTTTCAAATTTCCGCCGGCCGCGTTAATGCGGGCCACTTCTTCCTGCGGGACGGAGGAGGAGCCGTGCATCACCAGGGGGAAGCCCGGCAACCGCTTCTGGATCTCTTCGAGCACCTCGAAGTGCAATCCCTGCGAGCCGGAGAACTTGAAGGCCCCGTGGCTGGTGCCGATGGCGCAGGCGAGCGAATCGACAGCCGGACCTCTCCACAAATTCCTTCGCCTGGTTGGGATCGGTCAATTTGGCGTTGGCTTCTTCCACCTTGACGTGCTCTTCCACTCCGCCCAACTGCCCAAGTTCCGCTTCGACGACGATACCCTTCGCATGGGCTGCATCCACCACCCGCCGGGTGATGGCAATATTTTCGTCGAACGGCTGGCTGCTTGCGTCGATCATCACGGAAGAATAGAAGCCGCTGGCGATGCAGTCGTAGCAGGTGGCCTCATCGCCGTGGTCCAGGTGGACCGCGAAAATGGCATCCGGGAAGACTTCATCTGCCGCCCGGATCAGGCCTTCCAGCATGGTCTTGTGGGTAAACGAGCGGGCGCCCTTGCTGATCTGGATGATGAAGGGAGCCTGGCTGTCCATGCAGCCCTGGAACAGGCCCATGGTTTGCTCGAGGTTATTAATATTGTAGGCTCCGATGGCATATTTGCCGTAGGCGGCTTGGAACAGTTGCTTGGTCGTGACAATCATGATTTGCTCCTTGATCGATCGATTTTACGCAGGTGCGGAACAGCCCTCTGACCGGCTGAAATCCTTCCTGCGATAATGACATAATAATCCGTCCCATTATACCAAGTCTGTATTACTCCCTCCCTATTTTCGTATTTTGAAAATGGGGAGGGTGTCCGAAGGGCGGGTAGGGTTCTTACAACTTTTCCTCCAAATAACCGTATTACTATTTGAACGATTGAAAGACTGCCCGTAAGAATTGGCAGTATAATCATAAAAAAGAAGATTATCCACCTTAATACCCCTGAGGAGGAACCATGAGTGACCTTTTTGAAACCGTCAAAGGCGACCAGGATTTCGTGAAGAAACTTTTGTCATATGTGCCCGGATTTAAAGGCTACATTGAGCGGTCCAACCGCCGCTCCGCCGATAAACTCCTGCGCGACCAGGTGGCCTTGAAATACATGGAACTGTCCGGGCGTGCTTCCGGCCTGCAGAAGGACCTTGTCGATGCCGATCAGATCGACCTTGTCGACGATATCGACTCCGTCAGCCTGAAACTGCGCACATTTGCCGACCGGATCAAGAACGCTTCCTACGGCTATTCCGGTTTCTTCGATGCCGTCAAGATCAACCAGGATGAACTCACCCAGATCTACGCCTTCGATACCGCCTTTTTCGAGTTGGGCAACCAGATTGCCAGCGGCCTGGATAACGTCGAAGCAGCCATCGGCGGCGAAGGCCTCAAAGCTGCCATCCGCTCCGTCAACAGCCTGGCCAAGCAGGTCGGCGAAACTTACGACCGCCGCTACCAGGTCATCACCGGCAGCGCGGCTGCCTGATAGTCTCCTTCTACTTTTCTTCTTCTTGAAGATCGAAAAACCTGGAGTTTGGCGAGTTACATCTCGCCAAACTCTTTTATTACCCCTCTTCGGGTGTTAAAGTATGACAGTTGGAGAGAAACCTCTCCCAATCAAGGCCTCCTATGCGGAAAAGCCTCCGTAGAAGAAACGCGGTTTCCGAGGGATCGTCATTACAATTCAACGAGGAACAAAATGGCGAAGGTGATCAATTATCAGTGAACAGTGATCAGGAAAAACCAGGTTGAATAGCAGAATTTGAACGGTTTTGATCGTTTCGGGCTGTTCAGAACGGCATTTTGCCAAAAATGTGGGCTATATTGAGATTCAGGCAGGATTGTTCCGCGGGAATCGGCCTAAAAATGTCAGAGAAAATTGCATTTTAAGGCGATTTTTTACTTTTGTTTGAGGCTGAGAAGCCTTATTTGCACAATTACCCACGTCCACTGGAACCAAAAATAATTTCAGCTATCCTTATTAAGATGTTCGCACCAACATTCGAACTCGAAGCCTCCGAAGTTGGCATCCTCCCCCACTTTGTGGTTTAATTACTCCCATGTGGAACGAATACTACCGACCCGCCTCCCTCGATGAGGCCCTGCGCCTGCTGGCCGAAATGCCGGGCAAGGCCCGCCTGATCGCCGGCGCGACCGACCTGATGCTCGAACTGGAACGCGGCATCCGCAAAGGGATCGACCGCGTCATAGATATCACCCGCTTACCCGGTCTCGACCAGATCCAGCTCGATGAAGACGGCCTCATTCATCTGGGGCCGCTGGTCACCCATAATGCCGCGGTCGCCTCCACCCTTCTCCGCGAGCGGGCTTTCCCGCTGGTGGCGGCCGCCTACCAGGTGGGCGCCTCCCAGATCCGCAACCGGGGCACCATTGCCGGGAATCTGATCACCGCCAGCCCCGCCAACGACACCATTACCCCACTCATGGCCCTGGGAGCCTGGTTGGAGCTGACCTCATTGAAAGGTACCCGCCGGGTTCCCTTGAACGAATTCTATACCGGCGTGCGCAAGACGGTCATGCAGCCGGATGAAATGCTGACGGAGATTGCCTTCCCGGCGTTAAAAACCACCCAGCGCGGCACCTTCCTGAAGTTGGGATTGCGCCGTGCCCAGGCCATCAGCCTGGCGAATGCCGCCGTCATCCTGGAAATGGAAGCGGATCATGTAAAAGCGGCTTCGATCACGTTGGGCGCGGTGGCCCCCACCATCATTCATGCTCCCGAGGCGGAAGCCTGGCTGGTGGGAAAGGAATTGACTGAAGAGAACCTCACCCTCGCCGGTGAGCACGCCGGCCGTCCTCCCGTCCGATCGATGACCTGCGTGGATCCGCCGCCTACCGCCAGGCGATGGTCAAGGTGCTGGTTGTCCGTGCCCTCCGGGCTGCTGCGGGACGGCCGCGAGAAAGCGGATGTGCCTCAGATCCCGTTCTCCTCTGGGGGGAGTCGTCAGTGAACGGGAATGGAAACAATCGTCAATCCAAAATCGTAAATCAAAAATCTTCAATGCTCTACGGCCCGGAGCATCCCATCCGCACCACC
>CAWALN010000024.1:0-102846 GCA_963782935.1 uncultured Chloroflexia bacterium
TCGGCTTGTTGGGTCTTGCCGTTGAGGACATCCAGGAGGGCCTGGTAGGTGACATTACCCTCGTCGTACATGGCCTGGGGGATGCGCAGCACTTCATTGGCCAGGCTGCCCTTGGTCAGGTCAAACTTGGATTCATCCCGGTTGAAGAGGTTGACGATCTTCATGGCGGCTTCGGGATGAGCATATCCTTTGCGCACAACGACAAATGAAGTCGCGGGGATGCCCTGATGCGGGTTCCAGACACCCTGGCTATCCAACGGCACGGCATAAGCCTGCCAGTTGGCTGTGGGGGTATTCTTGATCGCATCCGGCAAAGGCCAGTATCCGTTCCACCACTCGCCGAAGTAAATGCCTACAGTACCGGCAGCAACAGGAGCGCTCGAATCTTTACGAACGCCCATCTCCGGGTCGATCAGGCCTTTTTTGTACCAGTCGGCCAGCTTCGCCAGGGCAGTCTTGGTCTCGGGGAGGATGGATCCATAAGCAACCTTGCCATCCGCACCTTTTACCCAAAAACCGGGATAAGAATGGAGGGCAAAGAAGACCGGGTCGAACGTGAAATTGCCGTTCGTCGGGCGGGTGAAATCAGCATTGATCACGCCGCCGTTCTGCGGTCCAAGGATACCTATCGTTGTGCCGGCGGCGAGCCCGCCAGGATTCTTGGTGATGAATTCCTGGGCGGCTTTTTCGACGTCATCGAGGCTCTTCGGAATCGCCAGGCCGAGTTTGTCCAGCCAATCCTTGCGGATCCACATCAGCTGGTAGCCGTCATCTGGGACGGTCAAGGCCGGGATGGCCATGATCTTCCCATCAAAAGTGACGGCGTTGAGAGCAATGCCTTTTGAGCTGTCCATCATCTGCTTAACCGAGGGAGCCACATACGTATTGTACGTTTCGGTCAAGTCAGCGAGCTGGCCGGCTGCCACCATCTGGGTCAGCTGGGAAAGGTTAACGACCATGGCATCCGGAACGTCGTTGCTGGCGATCGACAGGTTCACTTTATTGTCGTAATCGGCAGTAGCTGAGGTCCAAATATATTGGACATCGATATTCAGCGTATCCTTGACATAGCGGGTGTACTGGTTATTCTCGGGCGTATCCCCCTCGGGCAATTTTTCACTGGTCTCAAACGACCGGACCGAGGTCATGACGACCGCTTGATCGTATTTTCCATAGGGATCGGCTGCCGCGGGTGCCTGGGTTGCGGGCGCTGCGGTTGCAGGCGCTGCTGTCGCAGGGGCCTGGGTTGCCGGGGCAGCCGTCGGGGTTGCCGCCGGGCCGCAAGCAACCATTCCCAACAACATGACACCTGCCGTGATAAGAGACAACAGTTTGTAGATTTTTGCTGACATCTCATTCTCCTTTTTGATTTTTGAGGAAACATCATCCAAACTTATCGAAGTCGGACGAGTAGTCGAAAATATTGAATTTATCTTTCCGGGATCAGCACCTCCTTCCTATACGCTTTCTCGAAGAATTCACAACGGTTTTTTAGAAGGCAAAACCACAAGGAACAATGAACATCAGCGATCTGCCGGTACCCATCCAACTGGCTGTTTCATATCGGGTATAATCAAAAAGGCAGAGTGACAAGACCAGGCCCGGTGAAACTTCGCCGGGTTGTTCTATGTGCTTTGCCGATCCAGGAGATACTGGCTTACTTCGCGGTTAGGCAGTATCTCCTTACTTTATTTGATCTTCGAGAAAACTCCTTTTGAAAATAAGAGGAATAGTCACAAAAAGAGGCAGGCGGAGAATCACGCCTTGGAAACTTTCTCTCCTTCCACGAAAAGTGGCATGCTCCGGGAGGGGCATGGGCCGGTGCTGCCTCGTATCACCAATTGACACGGGACTAACTCATGGAGCGGCTCGCGTTCTTCCGCTTCCAACTGCTGGATCAACAATTCAACGCTCAAGCGGCTCATCTCGGCAGTTCTTATGTCTGAAGAGGTGAGGGGGGGCGTCATCATTTCGGCCATTCGAGCCGACGAGCCGATCACGACTATGGAAAAATCGTCCGGAATAGACCAACCTCGGTCGGTAACAGCTTGCATGGCACCCGGGATGGCTCGTTCGTTCATGGTGATAAGCGCGGTTACATCGGGGTGTTCAGACAATAATTGCCCAAATTCTTCATTTCCGGCCTGAGGCGCCGGCCGGCAAAATCTGGTGATCCCTTCCACCCCGGCTAGTTGGATCGCTTTCTTGAATTCTGCCTCGGATCGAATAACCGGGCCATAGCCCCTCTCAAAAGCGGATTGGGATTGATTTAGGAACGCGATTCTTTTATGGCCCAATCCCACTAAATAATCGACCGTCTCTTGCATCGTCCGCTCAAAATCAATATCGACATAACCGATGCCGTCTGCGTCTGCACACCGTCCGATCATACTGAACGGGAAATCCATCTTGCGCAACAGGTTGATCCGGTCATCATTCAAACACACTTCCATGACGATGACGCCATCCACCAACCCTTGTTGAGTGAAATGTTGGAGTTCACTGGGATCTTTCATTTCAGAAGACAACAACACCAGGTTGTAACCATTCTCCCTGGCCGTGTCGCTTGCGTTGGTAACAAATTCGAGTTCTGTGATCCCCAGGCCTCTTTCCGGTGCGGGAAAGAGCAGTGCGATGATCCGGCTGCGCTTGCTGGCCAGTCCGCGTGCCAGGGCGTGCGGCCTATATCCCAGTTCTTCCATGGCTTTGAAAATACGCTGGCGGGTTTCCTCTGAGACCGGCCGCGTGTTATTCAATGCATAAGAAACTGTGCTGAGTGCAACATTGGCCCGTTTCGCTACATCAAGCATTGTCGACAAATTGAATTGCTCCTACTATGGGGAAAAAGTTTTTTTCTAAATCATCGAAGCGGATAGTCGAAGCGCTTCGACAATTTCATTATAGTGAATAAAAAAGGAAAGTCAATAGGCAATTCCTTGCTCTTTCCCTTCTTAGAGTTACTTTGAGTAGGAGTTTGGGGACGAGTCTCCAAAAGTTCCATTGGTAGAACAAATCAGCCAGACCCTAAGGATTCTCCCTCACCTTATAATACGTTTCCGGGAGCGAGCGCAACCGTTCGGCCGCCACCTCCGGAGTAATGTCCCGCTGTGGCATGGCCAAAAGTTCATAACCGACCATGAATTTGCGAACTGAGGCGGATCGGAGCAGGGGCGGATAGAAATGGGCATGCAGGGTCCATTCCGGGTGCGCCTGCCCGTCATAGGGGGCCTGGTGAAAGCCCATCGAATAGGGAAAAGATGTTTCGAAGAGATTGTCGTACCGGCTGGTTACGCTTTTGAACAGGCTCGCCAGGCTGGCGATCTCTGCAGAATTGAGATCGGGCAGGCGGGCTTTGTTTTCATGGGCGATCACAAGGACTTCGAAAGGCCAGACCGCCCAGAACGGGATGACCGCGCTGAAGTGATCGTTCGAGGCAATTAATCTCTCTTTCCGTTTCAGTTCCTCCCCAAGGTAATCTGCCAATAGAGGCCGCCCATGCTCGTTGAAATACTTTAATTGCTGACCCAGTTCCTTGGCCGGCTCATTGGGCATACGTTCATTGGCCCAGATCTGGCTGTGCGGATGAGGATTGGAGCAACCCATGATGGCGCCCTTATTCTCAAAGACCTGCACATATTGGATGAAATCCAGGGAACCCAGGCCGGCGGATTGGGCGCTCCATTCCGCCAGAACGGCTTCGATATCCGCCAGCTCAAGCTCAGGCAAGGTGAGATCATGGCGCGGGGAGAAGCAAACGACCCGGCACAGGCCGCGTTCGGGCAACGCGGTGAATAATCCGTGATTTGACGCCTCCGCCGCAGCATTGGCCTCGGGCCGGAGGGCGGCGAAATCGTTATCGAATACGAAAGAACCCTGATACTGAGGATTGCGGATATGACCCGCCCGCTCATTCCCCGGGCAGAGGTAGCAGGTGGGGTCATAAGCGGGTAGAGACGTTAAAGGCGCTTTTTCGATTTGGCCCTGCCAGGGGCGGGTGGCCCGTTGAGGCGATACCAGGACCCATTCACCCGTTAATGGGTTGAGGCGCCGGTGGGGGGAATCAAACATGTGGGTCAACTCCTTGGGATCCGGACGGGAACTGCAGGATTGAAACTGCCTCGGGCGCGAGCGTCAGGGTCTTTTTGATTTTCCCTGAGATCAGATCCAGGCCGGTTTCCGGCAATGGAATTTTAACACTTTCTCCCGAGTGGTTCAGGAGGACGATCCAGGTTTTCCCGCCGACGGTGCGCCTCACTGCCTCGATTCCCTTCGGCGTCTTGAGCACCGGCTCTACAGCCGCTTGCATGCAGATCAGATCCAACAGCCAGCCAAGACCGTCCGGTCCGAGAGACGTGCCGAGATAAAAAGCCGTTCCCTTTCCAAAAGAATGGCGCGTGACGGCGGGGCTGCCGGCGAAGAAATCCTTCTGATAAGCAGCCAATGATTCCGCGCCTTCCAGGTGGAGGATGTCACTCCATTGCCCACAAGAATATTCATCCTCATCAATGCTGATCACCGTATTGGCCTGGTCTTCCATAAGAACAATGAATTCCTCCACCCACATCCCCAACACATCCCGCAGTAAAGCCGGATATCCGCCCGGGAGGACCCTGTCATTCTCGTTCACAATGCCGCTAAAGAAATTCACAAGCAAGGTGCCACCATTGGCCACATACGTTTCCATGTTTTTGGCGGCTCGTTCGCTCAGGAGGTACAGCTGCGGCGCAATGACAAGTTTATAGCGGCTGAGATCTTCCTCCGGATGAGCGAAATCCACGCTGATATTGCGTTGGAAAAATTGGGAATAGATCCCTTCTATTTCCGGCAAAAGCTTCAGGTCGTTGGCGGGTTTGTCGCTGCCTTCGAACGCCCACCAATTATTCCAATCGAAAAGGATCGCCGTATCTGCGCGGACACGGCTGGCAAGCAGAGACTCCAGGCGGGGTAGTTCGGCGCCAAACTCCTTGATCTCCCGGAAGAGGCGCGAATCCGCCCCGGCGTGAGGCAGCATGGCGCTGTGGAATTTTTCCGAACCGGAAGTGGAGGCCCGCCATTGGAAGAACAGGATCCCGTTGGCTCCGCGTCCAAGCGCCTGGTAGCTGCCCAGGCGCATTTGACCGGGCCGCTTGGGCGCATTGCGGAGACGCCAGTTGACCTGCGAAGGAGCTTGTTCCATCAGCAGCCAGGGCTGCCCTTTCTTCAAGGAGCGGACCAGGTCACAGGCCATGGCGGATTGAACCATCCAGTGGGGATCCGAGAGATCCGGGTAGCTGTCATTCGAGACAATATCTTCCTCGGCCGCCAGGGCAAAATAATCCACCGGCTTGAAAAAGCTCATGAAGTTGGTTGTGACAGGCACGGCGGGGGTGATCTTCTTAAGGATGGCTTTTTGGGCGGAAAAAACGCCTATCCAGGAATCTGAACAAAACCTCAACCAGTCAAGTTTCTGGGCCGGGTTGACAGTGGCAGGCACCCGCCGCGGAGCTGTGATCTCCTCCCAATCTCCATAGGCCTGGCTCCAAAAACCCGTCCCCCAGGCGTCGTTAAGCTTCCCGATGGATCCATACCGCCTTTTGAGCCATAAGCGAAATTGGCTGATGGAGGTCTCGCAAAAGCATTCCGAATAATGGCAGGCGAGTTCGTTATCGACATGCCAGAGGGCCAGGGCCGGATGAGAGCGCACATGTTCAGCCAGGGCCGTGGTGACCCTCCCGGCGGCCTCTTGAAAAGACGGGCTGTGGGGGCAGTAATGCCGGCGGGATCCGTGCCACAACGTGACGCCATCCATATTTATCGGGAGGATCTCGGGGTGAAGGCGCACCAACCAGGCGGGCGGCGCGGCGGTCGAGGTAGCCAAATCGACTCTGACCCCATGGGCGTATAAGAGATCCATGACCTGGTCCAGCCAGGCGAAGTCGTATTCTCCCGGGGCAGGTTCGAGTTTCGCCCAGGCGAATACAGCCAGCGTCACCAGGTTGACGCCGGCGGCTTGCATCAAGCGGGCGTCCTCTTCCCAGGTTTCCGGGCTCCATTGTTCCGGGTTGTAATCCCCCCCATATTGCACTTGTGCAAATTCCATTCAAATACTCCTTACCCCATGGAAAATAATTGCTTAGAATTTCACGATCCGGGTGAGCCGGTCATGATATTTTTGCCGGAACTGGTCGTTGAGGCGGATGATCTCTTTCTCATTACCGGTAAAGGAACAACGGATACAGTAATATTCATCCGCTTCCTGGTCGTAGAGCATGTCCATGTCGATCTCCCGCATCATGCAGCGGGGACAGCGATAATTCAGCTTGCCTTTTCGACCTTGAGCCATGTGCGTAGTTCTCCTTTTCCTGTAATGGTCTTCTTGATACCGATGGTGAACATGGGCGAAAACGCAAATCCTTCCCGGTAATATCCCTCCGCTTGAGCGCCATCCGTCCGCATCTTCAACCGGGTATCCACCGGCGGGATGACCGCCTCGGCCGTTTGGATATTATTTACTTGCTCCTCGCGGCATTGATAGGCATATTCAATGGCTTTCCTTTCTGAAATCCCTTGTAATGACAGCCTGATACCGGTCAGGTCCTCGGGGTATTCAGTGGTCCCATAACAAGCCGTAATATATTCATTTATGCCTATGGCAGCACCCGGTATGGTTGAATCGATGATTTTTCGCTCGATCTCGATTTCTCCCGTTCCTTCGGCGATGGTAAAAACCGATTGGACCCGCACGGTCAATTGGCTGAATTCGATCTTTACCGGCTCCAGCGTGACGATGCGAGAATTCCCCGACTCCGAGAATGAGGCGACCGTCCGGCAGGTACAGAGGTCCACCTCTTCGCCCTCGAAGCTGATCTTGCAGCTTTTGATCGCCCCTTCGCCGGCGTAGTGAGTAAAGTAACCGGCTCGATAGAGGGATTGGACCAGGAAGGGGTAGGACGCATCCTGCAGGCATTTTGTGCCCACTCCGCAGGGCCGAACCAGCTTGGCAGCATAGGGGCGGAGGTCTATCATGGCACCGCCCTCGTTCATATCCAGGCAGAAGCGCATCCATGGGTCTGCATACCAGAAATGCTGGCGGTGGGAGCCGTATAAAATGTCCTTCCATAAGGTGCATTCAGGTCGGGTATAGGGATGGTCCTGGCGATAGAGTTCGGCAAACTCCGTCAAAGTCACATCCCTGGCTTTGCCATCCCTCTTCAATTGGCCGTAATAAGCCATGCCTTCTTTATAGCTCTTGACAAGGGTGTCGTAATCCGCTTCCCAACGCCCGTTCTTGCTCATCCAGCCGGGGCCGACGTACATCATGTTATAAGAATAGCCCCCGTTATATTTGGTCATGGAACGATATTGATCCACCAGGTTCTTGAAATAGGGCAATTCCCCATTTTCGTAAACCATACCTCGCAGAATGTTCTGCGGATGGGTACCGTAATAAGAGCCCGGTCCATCGAATACCGCCATCAGGTCGCGGGAGATGTGCGGAATGGCGACGATGCCAATGTCATCTTCCAGGTCAGAGGCCGGGCAGTGGATGTTGCGTTTGGAGGGGATCCAGGGGTTCCATGGACTGCCGTCAAAGAGGGTATACCAGGAGTTATTGGCATTGTGATATGCCTTCGGCCCTTCCTCCCAGCAGGTGGCCACCGCAATTCGAACCATGGGATATTTCTCTTTTATGTAATTCACCAGCTCCGCGTCCATATAATAGGAACCGGTGGAAGTGGGGAAAAAGCCGAACACCTCCTGGAATCGTCCGAATACTTCATCCACGACCTTCCGTTTGTCCTCCATCGAGAAGAGCCAGATGGCCAATTCCTTGGATCCAAACCTGTCGCGGAATTCCTGGCATTGGATGCCGAGAAAAGTGTTGCCGATCTCATCTCCAAATTTATCGTGGTGTTCTTTTGCCAGCGCGATCGCCTCCTCATTGAACAGGCTGGCGTACGTCATTTGGATGGTCGTCCGCAGGCCTTCATCATGGGCGATCTTTTGTTGCAGTCGAAAGATTTCCAGAGATTCCCGGATAACGTGGCCGCGGGTCAGGTCCTCGTTCCGGCCTTGCTCCGCGTCTTTTTGGATATATTCCGGAACCATTTCCGGCCGGTGGAGGATGTTCACGTAGAATTCGTCCATATCATTTCCTCTTGTAGAGTTCGGCCTTGACTTGAAGCTCACAGCTTCCCCGCCCATCGCCTCCGAAAAACCCTCATTTGTGACCGGAAACATCAGGCAGTGATCGACACCCAGTTCACGCGCTCTCACCTCATCGCCCCTGGAAGAACAGACCAGGATGGGGATACCACAGTTTCCCAATCGAGTTAGGGATGGTTGGGCGCTCTCCAGGAATTCAAGCGAGGTGAAGAGAATGGCAGTCAGGTTCAGGCTGCACAACTCCGCAGCCGTTGGTAGAACCGAAGCGCTGGTGACATTGTACTCGTTGATCTGGCAATAGCGACTGATTAAGTATACTAGACTCGGATCATTACCGACGATCAATATCCGGGAGGACATGGCCTTGATCCCGGAGTGGATCTTATCCTTTGACACTTCCAAAGGTCAAGCCTTCCTGCCAGTAGCGCTGCAAGAACAGGAACAGGATCATGAGCGGCAGGATGGCCAACACAGAGCCTGTGATGACTATGATATAGAGCACCTGTGCATTCCCGGGTAGGGAGGCCAGTCCGTTCCAATAAGCCAGACCAACCGTGAGGGGATATAAATTCTGCTTGCTCAGCACGAGTAGAGGGCAGAAAGTAGTTATTCCATGCGCCTACGAAGGCGAATAGGAATACGGTCACGAACCCCGGCACGATCAACCTGAACACGATCATGACAAAAATGCGTAATTCGCTGGCCCCATCCACCCTGGCTGCATCGACGAGATCTGGAGAGATGGCCTGTTCTATGTAGATCCGCATCAGGTACACCCCAAATGGGTTGACCAGAGACGGCAGGATGACCGCCAGGAGGGAGTTTGTCAGGCCGGTCTTGCTCTCCAGCAAGTAGAGTGGGAGAGCGAAGGCTGTACCCGGAACGAAGACGGACGCCAGGACAATGCCAAAGAGCAGGTTTCGGCCCCAAAAACGGAATTGGGCGAAGGCGTAGCCGGCCAGGGCAGAGATAAGGGAGGACCCGACTGCCGCGTAGATCGCGTAATAAACTGTGTTACGCATCCACAGGCCAAACGATCCATTGTCCCTGGCAAAGAGTTGCTTCAAATTCTGGATGATATTAATGTGCTTATCGAACCAAAGCCCGAACGAAGAGAATAGACCCGCGTTGGTTTTCGTGCTGGCAATGAAGAGCCACAGCAAAGGGATCAGGAAATAAGCCAGGAAGATGGCCATTATAAGGTAGGCCACTGTATTACTGAAATGCGCCCGCGGCCTGTTTCTCAGGGGCTTCACCAATGTGTTCGCGCTCATTGTTTTGCCTCCCGGCGGAAGATAACGAACAGGACCAGCGAAGAGACCACTGCGGTCACAAGGGCCAGCGTGAAGGAAATCGCGGCTGAATAATCGAACTGCTTATTCCGAAACGCCAGGCTGAACACATACAGGTTTGGAGTGAAATGTGTATTCATTGCCGTCGGCGCGACCGCGTTCAGGACGTTGGGCTCGTTGAACAACTGAAGCGTCCCAATGATCGAGAAGATGAAGGTCAGCAAAATGGCAGGCATCACCAGCGGGATGCGAATATTCCAGGCGAGTTGCCATTCGTTGGCGCCATCCACCCGGGCGGCTTCATAGAGTTCAGAGGGAACCGCCTTCATGGCTGCGTAAAGGATCAGCATGTTATGTTGCCAATGGCTGTGTTCCAGTCGTTGGTGTAGGTGTCGATGGGAACTCAAGACCCCGGCCGTCATCATATCACCCCACAACTTGGCCACGCGCAGGGCCTCCGGTGAGGTGAAGTTGACGGTGAGGTTGGTCCCATTCACAAGGAATGGCTTGGCGCCGGATTGCCAGAGCATGCCGAAGAACCAGCCCTGGTCAGAGGTGAAGTTGGACAAATAGACCTTGGGGTCCGCCTTATGCAGGGCAGCCGCCGCTGTGGAGAACTCGTCCCAGGTGGTCGGTACGGTGATATTGTAGGAGAAAGGGATCAACTTGCTGGATCAGGCTTTCGAGCAGGTGACGGATCAGCAAATTGTGGCTTTCCAAATCAAGACGAACTTGCAGCGCATGGACAGCACACAGGTTGCCAGCAACATTCGCCGGATCGGGCGGGTGCAGCTGCTGGTAGAAGTGCTGCAGCGGGTGCAGCGCATGCTGAACGAAAGTGATCAGGAGCGCTATGCTGGAGACTTTGCGCCTACGTGCAGGGACATGCCGGGCAATACGTCTACCACATGACATCCGAAGATACGGATGCGCACCTGCAGCGGATCGGTGAGTTCATGCATCAACTGCTGGTCGAGTTGCAGAGGCTCTATGCGGCCGAGCCGGTCTACCAGGTGCTGGGGCGGGTCTTCGGCGAACATTTCCAGTTGGAGCAGCAAGGCGTGCTGACCAAACCTAACCAGGCCTTGAGTGCCACCAGCCTGCAGTCTCCGGATGATCTGGAAGCCACCTACCGGGAAAAACAAGGCAAGGGCTACCATGGCTATGTTGCCAACCTGAGCGAAACCTGCGACCCGCACAACCCGCTGCAACTCATTACCAAAGTCCAGTTGGCTTCCAATGCCACTGACGACAGCCAACTGCTGGCCGAAGCATTGCCCGATCTGAAGAAGCGCACAGGACTGAACACAATCTACACGGATGGTGGGCATGGCGGCCCGGATTCCGATGCGGTCTTGCAGGAACAGAAGGTCGAACATATTCAGACTGCCATCCGCGGACGCACTCCCGATCCTGAAAAGCTGCACTTGGCCGACTTCGCCATCAAGTTCAATCCAGACAACCAACCAGTCAAAGTCACCTGCCCAAATAGGCAGACCGAGCCAGCTCATTCCAGCAGTCAGAAGAAAACCTTCGTCGCCCACTTCAATGCGGAAGTGTGTGCGGCCTGCCCGCTGGTCAGCAAGTGCCCGGCCCAACCTGGCAAACGCGATCCCCGTCGGCATGTGCGTTTTACCCAGGCCGAAGCGCAGGCATATTTCTGCAAGATGGCATCGTTGCAGAACAAAACCATCGGGCCGGCATCCTGTGGATAGGCATAAACACCGGTACCCTGTGAGACTTGCGACCATGTCCATGGGACAAATTTGGCCTTGTCGTCATTCGCACCATAGGCGGTCAGGTCGGCCAGTGCGCCCTGGGCGATGTAGCCGGGCAGGTGTTGATATTCGATCTGGACGACGTCGGGGATGTCGGAGTTGGCCTGCAAGGCGGTATTCAGGACGGTGTATTCTCCGTTGCCGGATCCCGCATTGCGGTAGGTCACATGGATATCCGGGTGGCTCGCGTTCCACTCATCCACCTGTGTTTGGATATCCGGCACCCACGACCAAAAGGTGATATCCACTGCGCCCGGCGCGGCTGTCGCGGGAGCGACGGTAGCAGGCGCTGTGGTCGCAGGAGTGGAGGTTGCGGGAGCTGCCGTCGCAGGTGCGGCCGTCGCCGGTGCTGGGGCGGTGGTGGCAGCGGGTCCGCAGGCCGCCAGCAACAGCATGGCAACCATTGTCAAAAACACGAAAGTCTTTTTCATTCCTTCTCCTTTTCTGACGTGACTATGGATCTTCCCCTGGAAAGAGGTTTCCAAGGCTGTGCCTTACATTTTATTGCGCCCCCCTATACAGGTTTTGCCCCGAAGCGGGAGAAAATTGACGATTTCCGAGATAAATAGTACTGATTCTGCGGAAAGATACAAAAACTTCCCGCTTTTGGTCAACAGAATCCCGCATAAGCATATAAAATGGAATGGAAGATCCACAGGAGGTGGAATTATTCCTTCAAACATTGCTTCGCCAACCAGATTGTCTATCCTGGGTGCAGACATATCCTCGCTTCAGCGCGCTTTGGAATTGGGCGCGGAATATTTCTATGAGGACGGTACCCCGGGAGATCCGCTCAAGATCCTTCAGGACCATGGAGTGAATGCGGTCCGCTTGCGGGTATGGGTCTCCCCGCGTAGTGGCGCCAGTAGCCCTGAAAAGGTGATCCAGTTTGCTTCCCTTCTTCGGACCCAAGGGTTTAAACTTCTTCTTGATTTTCATTACTCGGATACCTGGGCGGATCCCGAGCACCAGCTCAAACCGGCTGCATGGACGCAGGCCGATTTTGAGAATTTACAGAAGCACCTGGTCGATCACACCACCGAGGTGTTGAATGGCTTGAAAGCCGTTGGGGTGATCCCTGAGATGGTCCAGATTGGTAACGAGATCAACCCCGGGCTCCTGTTACCCGATGGGAGTCGGGCTAATTGGCATAAATTATCGGCTTTGCTTAAGCAAGGTTATGCTGCCGTCAAAGCATGTTCACCGGAAACTCTCGTGATGCTCCATATCGCCAATGCCGCCGACCAGGCTGGAGCCGTGGATTGGTTCGATAATGCGGTTGCGCAAGGTGTGCCATGGGACGTGACCGGCCTTTCTTATTATTCTTACTGGCACGGTACGATAGCCGCCATGACCGCTACGGTTCGGGAAATGCGCCGGCGTTATAATAAAGATGTTGTGATTGCCGAGACCGCTTATCCCTTCAGCCTCCTCGACCAGGACGGCGAGAAGAACGCGGTCCATTCGCTCAGCCAGCTCCCGCCGGAATTTCCTCCCACGCCCGCCGGGCAGGCGGATAATCTCCGGGCGGTCCTCCAGGCTGCTCGTTTAGAGGCAGTCATCGGTGTTTTCTACTGGGAACCCACCTGGACGGCCGTTAAAGGCAACGGGTGGAATCCTGAGGACTCTGCCTCAGGGAACCAGTGGGAAAACCAGGCTTTGTTCGACTTCAACGGCAGAGCCCTTCCGGCCATGGGCGAATTAAAGCCCTGAAAGAACAAGGTGATCATTGATCCATCTACATTTGTCGGTTTGTGGTGATCTGGGTCCGGAAGGGGCTGTCTTGCAGGAGTTGCTCTCCGAGTTCAAGGACTCCAGTCCGGCTCTGACCGAAGTGGAAATCTATCCCATCCCGTGGGAGGCCTATCGGCAGGAATTGACCAGCATGGTGATTTACGACCGCACCGGGGATGTCTCTCAGGCTGGGGCGCCTGTGGCAAGCGACCTGATGTCGATGAATGCACTCAGGCCTTTCAGTCCTCAAGATGTGGATGTCATGGGCGGGGAGGCGGCGTTTGCTCCGGTGGCCTGGCAAAGCGTTCACCAGATGTCCGACAGAGAGATCTGGTCGATTCCCTGGATGGCCGACCCACGCGTGTTCCTGTACTGGCGCGATATGCTGGAAGACTCCGGCGTGGATGAACGCACCGCATTTCAAACCCCTCAGAATTTCACGGAAACACTAAACCGATTGCAGGCCGGCGGGGTACCAAAACCTTGGGGAATCAATACCCGCCATAAACACAGCGCCATCCATACCGCTGTGAGCTGGATCTGGGCATACGGAGGCGAAATTCTCTCCGCAGACGGCACAAGGGCGCTTTTCCTTGAAAAGGAAGGGCTGGCAGGGTTAAAAGCCTATTTCGGTACATTTCCTTTCCTGGCGAATGAAAGCCATCAATTGGATTACCAGTCTACCAATCAGGCCTTCATTGACCGCCATTCGGCTGTGATCCTGGGCAACGGGGAGACCGTCGCCTCCATCTTGAAAAGCAGCCCCGTGGAAATGCACTCCCGCCTGGCAGCGGCCTTGCCCTTCGGAGTTCCTTTGGTGGGAGGCTCCAACCTGGTGGTCTGGGGAGGCAGCCGAAATTCGGATGCGGCTGTCCGCCTGGTTCGCTTCCTTCTTGATAATAGGGCTCAATCGGTGTATCCCAAATGCATGAATTATCTGCCTGTCCGGGCAGAAGTTCTCCAATCGGCCCCCTATACGACCGATCCGATCCTCAAAAGCCTCGCCGAAGCCGTCTATACCGGGAAGATCTTCCCGATCACTCGACTGAGCGGTCTACTGGAGGAACACCTTGGAAATGCCCTCGTGAACATTTGGACCGCCCTTTTTGCCGAGCCAAAGGCCGACACAGGCGCCCTGATTTCCACCCATTTGGCCCCTGTCGTCCGGCGATATGACAATTGGATGAGCTGAAAGGCCTCAGAACCTTTTCTTAGAACTCTTCTCCTTGGATAGAGAAGGCAGGTTTCGGTGAAGCCTGCCTTCTCGATTCATAGGTCACTCTACCCGTTTGTGGTTCGGCGGTATGCTCGTGGAGTCATGCCGACCTCCCGGAAGCCAGGCTAAGGTAACCATTAGTAATTTCACCTTCGACCCCACCGTCGTTACTATTAAGGCTGGCCAGTCAGTCGTGTGGACCAATCAGAACTCGGTCGCTCATACCGTCGTTGCCGATGACAATAGCTGGAAATCTCCCAATATCGCCCAGGGTTCCACGTTCAGTCAAACCTTTACCACTGCAGGTACCTTTGCGTACCACTGCAGTATTCACCCAAATATGAAAGCCACCGTGGTCGTCACGCCCTGAGAGGCTAAATCACGGATACCCTTGATAAGCTGTTAGTGATCCAACTCCTGACCCTCAAACCGTCAGGAGTTTTTTTATTATTAGTTCACTCTCCAATTTGGAGGCGGAGATAGCAGGCATGGGAATTACTTGTAGCAAGAAGTGACATATGTCACTTGAAACAGGGGCCGGGTTTACCTACAATATGATTGGTTTTGATTGAATATGATTGAATATGAGCGTTTACCATGATTAACAGCCTGTCCAGTTTTGAGCGCCAAAATCAGATCTTGCAGTTCCTTCAACGCAATCCTCGCATTAGCATCACCGAGATTTGCGACAATTTTTCGGTCAGCCAGGCCACTGCCCGCCGCGACCTGGAGTCGCTTGCCCGCGAGGCCAAGATCCAGCGTGTTCATGGCGGCGCGGTCGCCTCGACCCAGGCTCCGCCTGAGCAGCCCATCCTCCAGCGCCAGGGCGAACAGGCCGACGAAAAGGTTCGCATTGGAAGAGCTGCAGCCGCCCTGGTTCAGGACGGTGAAACGATCTTTCTGGGCTCAGGAACCACCGTTCTGGAAACAGCCCGGGCCTTGCGCGGCCATACCAATTTGACCGTCATCACCAACTCTTTGCCCGTGGTCAACGTTCTCGCCGGCAATGAAGGCATTACCCTGGTTTGTCTGGGTGGTTTGCTCCGTCCAAGCGAGCTTTCATTTATAGGCCATATCACCGAGCAATCTTTGACCGAAGTCCGGGCTGACAAGGTCTTCATCGGGACTCGCGCCATCAGCCTCGAGCATGGCCTGACCCATGAATATTTACCCGAAACCATGACCGACCGCGCCATCTTGAAGGCCGGCCGGGAAATTGTTGTCATCGCCGATCATACAAAAGTGGACCGGGCCGCCACGGTACTGTTGGCCCCCCTGGATTTGATCCATACCTTTGTCACCGACCCTGAGACGCCTCCCGATTTCGTCCGAGAGATCAAAAAGCGCGGCATTCAGGTGTTAGTTGCCTAAAAGAGTCCTGCAAATATGGATCTAGAAAAATTCCGGCCTCAATCCAAATTGGTGACGCCCGCCAGCCGGGTGGATTTGCCTCGTTTTCCCGCTATCGACGCTCATAACCACTTGAGCGAGGCCTTTGGTGGAGGCTGGGATAAACGGCCCGTCCAGGAGTTGCTTGATCTGCTGGATTCGGCCGGAATAATCCGTTATGTCGATCTGGATGGAGGCTGGGGCGAAGCTATGTTGAACGCCCACCTCGACCATTTCAAGCAAGCCGCCCCTGAACGGTTTATGGTATTTGGGGGTGTGGATTGGAGCCGTTGGCCGGAGAAAGGGGAGGTATTCCCCGAATGGGCGGCCGGTCGTCTCAGGGTCCAAAAAGAGAGAGGCGCCGAAGGGCTGAAAGTCTGGAAGAATTTGGGTTTGCAAGTCTGCGATCACACCGGCAAATTGGTGGATGTGGATGATCCTCGCCTCAGCCCCATTTGGGAAACCGCCGGGGAGCTAGGCTTGCCTATCGTCATTCACATTGCCGATCCGGTCGCCTTCTTTGACCCGATCGATGAGACCAATGAACGTTGGGAAGAGCTCGGCGAACATCCCGAGTGGGCCTTCACCAGTCCGCCATTTCCATCGTTTTCTCACATCATCGAAGGCTTTTCCAGGCTGGTCGTCCGCCATCCTCGTACGGTATTTATCGGCGCCCACGTCGGCTGTTACGCCGAGAACCTGGCCTGGGTGGGGAGGTTGCTCGACCGTTGCCCCAACTTCTTCGTCGACATCTCTGCCCGGGTGGGCGAATTAGGCCGCCAACCGTATGCGGCCCGGCAATTTTTCCTCGAGTATGCTGACCGGATATTGTTCGGCTCCGATATGGGTCCCGACCTCGAAGCCTACCGCATCATTTATCGCTTCCTGGAGACGGATGACGAGTATTTCAACTACTCTGTTGGCCCGGTCCCTTTGCAGGGACGCTGGCAAATTAACGGTCTGTACCTGCCGGAGGACGTGCTCGTAAAAATTTATTCTCGTAACGCGGAGAAGCTCATTGGACAAACACCTGGCTAATCATGCCCTCGGTTTGACATTACGGGATGACTTAACCTTTTCTCTATCGGCGCTGAAGACCGGGGAGGTTCTCGCCGAGGCAGAAGCAGTGCTTTCAGGGCCATCGAACCTCCTCCAAGAATCTCGTGATTTCACTGCAGCCGAAACCTCCTTCTCCAGCTCTCTCGGACAAGCCCGACGTCTGATTGCTAGCGCCCGCTTTGGATCCATTCTGCAGACTCTGACGATCGACGCCTTCGGCAATTGGCCGGACGCATTCATCCTGCAGTGGACCTTCGAAAATACTGGCGATCTCCCGCTGACGATCGACTCCCTGGCTGCCCCGCGCCTGGAATTGAGTTCATCTTTACGTGACGAGCTCTGGACCATGCAGGGTCCGGCGGTCAAATGGGGCCAGGATTTCGCCTTTCCCCTGCCGGATAAGTTCGAGCGTGATAATTACCTAGGCCATGTTCAGAACGGGGAAGGCGGCGGCATTCCCATGCTCTACGCCTGGAACCGCAAGGCCGGCCTGGCGCTTGCGCATGTCGAGCCATTCCAGGCGCAGTGGAACCTTCCGGTGACGGCGGACAGCCGCGGCGTCTGCATGGGTCTCGAATATCGCCGGCCGCAGATTTTAGCGCCCGGCCAGGCCATCCAGAGCCTGCGGGTCCTGCTTTCATTGCATACTGGTGACTTCTTTGCCCCTCTGGCGCTCTACCGGCAAATACTGGCCTGCCAGGGCTTGGCCGCGCCTGCTCCAAACAAGGAAGCTTATGCTCCGGCCTGGTGCTCGTGGGGGTACGAATTCGATGTGCGCCCGCAGGAAGTGCTGGGAGTGCTGCCCATGTTGGAGGATTTGGATATCCATTGGCTGACGCTCGACGATCAATGGTTCGACCGTTATGGTGACTGGAATCCGCTGTCCCGATAGCTTCCCCGGGGGCGCCGGCCAGATGCGCGGCATGGTGGAAACGATCCACCGGGCCGGCGCGCTGGCCCAAATCTGGTGGTACCCGCTCTGCGTGGAGGATGGGCATGGAAATTGGGATGACCGCCCTTACGGCGTTTCAGAACTCTTGCGCCAGCATCCCGACTGGCTGGTGCTGAACCCGGACGGCAGCGTGGCCCGTAACAACCGCGGCTTACCCATGCTCTGCCCGGCCTTGCCCGAGGTGCAGGAGTACACCCTGAAAATGGTGCGCCTTTTCATAGAAGAATGGGGGTTCGACGGACACAAGCTGGATAATATCTATTGCATGCCGCCCTGCCACAACCCTGCTCATCATCATATCCGCCCGGAAGACTCGCTGGATGCTTTTGCCGGGCTCTACCGGCAAATTCTTGAAGAGACCCGCCGCTTACGCCCGGCACAGCGTAACCCAGATCTGTCCGTGTGGGACGCCCATCACTCACACCCTCTTGCCCGCGGTGGATCAGACTGTCACTGCCGATCCGACCTCCAGCGCTCAGATCCGCCAGCGGCTCAAATTCTACAAAGCCCTGACGGGCCCTGCCATGCCCGTCTTCGCGGATCATGTCGAACTCTCGGATGGTGGCGCAGACTTTGCCAGTGAGATCGGCGCGGGCGGTATCCCTGCGACCAAATTTATTTTGCCGCCGGACGGAATCACCCGCCGGCGCCTGAAGGAATACTGGCCTCTTCCCCCGGAGAAGCAAGCCCTCTACAAGAAATGGTTCGCCATCAGCCGGCAAAACTCTTTAGCCGATGGTGAAACCCTCAATTTGTACGACCTGGCCTTCGACCGGCCGGAGGCCCACGTCATTCGCAAGGGTGGCCGTCTCTACTTCGCCTTCTTTACCCACCATATCGAGGACACATTTCAGGGGTGGCTGGAATTGCGCGGGCTGGGGGCAGGCTCCTACCGCCTGCATGACTATATTGAGGATCGTCCATTGGGGAACGTCCAGGGGCCGAATGGCAGCTTCGAGACCCGCTTCCGTGGTTTCCTGTTGTTTTTTGCCGAGCCGGAGGAATAAGCCATGAGTATCACCCTTGATTTTTCCCTGATCGGTCCACCCTCGCAAAACTTGCGTGATTTGCTGGATGAGTTCCAGGAGCAGCGGCCTAACGTTAAGATCAATCTGTTGACCATGTCATGGGAAAATGCCTGGCCCAACCTGTTGGCTCATGCGCTATATGGTAAAGGCGCCGATGTCTCCCACATCGGCTCCACCTGGGGCAGTTCGTTGGTGGCCATGAATGCCGTGCGTCAATTCAAGCCGCAAGAGATCGAGTTATTGGGTGGTCCACAAGCGTTCGTTCCGTCGGCATGGGAAAGTGCCGGGGTGGCCGGCATTGACGGCATCTGGTCGATGCCGTGGTCATTTTTCACATTCATGATCATCTACCGTCGCGATCTTCTGCAAAAAAGCGGTGTGGATGAAGCCGCCGCCTTCACAACCCCGGCCGCCTTCAGGCAAACGGTCGAAAAGCTTAAGCAAGCCGGGCTCGCCTCGCCGCTCTTGTTGCCCTCCGGAGCGCCTTTCCTGGACCGGATCCATATCGCTGCCAGTTGGGTTTGGAAAGCCGGCGGTTATTACGTCAGTTCGGATGGCCAACGAGCCGGTCTGAAATCTGCGGAATACGTTTAACGGCCTGCTGTCATTCTTTGAGCTTTACCGCCTGATCTCGCCGGAGGACCAAAACCTTGACTATGATGCCTGTTTACAGCGCTTCCAGCAGGGCACAACTGCCATCGTGATGGGGGATTGTAGTTATCCGTACGTCCTTGCTCATGGAGCCCATGCTCCGCAGGTTGTCGAAAACCTGGGTGTTCACTCCCTGCCAGGTATTCCGGTGGTAAGCGGCGACAATCTGGTCATCTGGCGAAGTGTGCAGCAGGAGTTGGCCCGCGAGAAGGCCGCCGTGGAGTTGGTCCAGTTCCTGGTTGGCCGGGATGCTCAGGAATGTTTCTGCAAGATGGGGGAACAGTTCCCGGTCCGTGTGGATTCTATGGACGCCATCCAGTGCTGCGCGCCCGCAGTGAACGATGCTCTGCGAGATGCCTTCCTGAAAGGGCAGGCCCATAAGTCTATCAGGCTGTGGAGCCGGATAGAGTTCCAATTAGGCCGGGCCTTCGATGACATCACCGCTGACATTCTCAAAATGACCGGCCTGCCGGTCGAGACAATTCTGGATACCCACTTGCAACAATTACAAGAGCATCTTGAACTAATGCTTGCTTAGGAGACATTATGCCGGAAAACGGACACTTCACCCGCCACGAAATTTTCTCTCAACCGGAGGCCTGGGCCTCTGCATTTGACGTGCTCGATCAGAACCGCCCGGGCATTCTGGGGCTGGATCCGGCTGCCCACTTTGGCCAGGTCCTCTTTACTGGCTGTGGATCCACCTATTACCTCGCCCTTGCAGCCGCCTCCCTGGCCCAGGAGCTCACTGGCTTGCCCTGCCGGGCTTTTCCGGCTTCCGAGCTCTGGCTGAACCCGGACTCGGCCTATCTGCGGAAAGACTCTCTACTTGTAGCCGTAAGCCGCTCCGGCGAGACCACCGAAACCCTGCGGGCGTGCGAGGCCTTCCTCGCTGATAAGCGTGGCGAGCTGGTAACCCTCTCCTGCTATGGAGATATGCCCCTGGCTAAAATGGGAGCGCTGAACCTCGTCCTGCCTTCCGGGCAGGAGCAGTCCGTTGCCCAGACCCGCGCTTTTTCGACACTGTATCTCGGCACTGTGGCCCTGGCCGTTCTCTGGGCCGGCCGCCTTGACTTGTATAACTCATTCGGCCGCCTGCCCTCGGTTGGAACACGGCTGCTAAAGATCTATGCTTCCCTGGCGGCTCAGTTGGGGAGCGATCCCTATCTCGATCGATTTTACTGGCTGGGATCCGGCCCTCGTTTCGGTCTCGCTTGCGAACTCAGTCTGAAGATGAAAGAGATGAGTCTTAGCCATAGCGAGCCCTTCCACTTCCTCGAGTTCCGGCATGGACCGAAAAGTATGCTCGCCCCTACTTCCCTGGTCATTGGCCTCCGTTCGTCCAACAACGGGTCCATGGAAGCCAGGGTATTGGATGAGGTGAAAAATGCCGGCAGCCGCCGGGTGGATATGGCCGAGACCGGTGCGGATGTCTGCCTGAACTCCGGCCTGGATGCAGCCCTTCAAAATGTGTTGTATTTACCCTTTGGACAGTTGGTAGCCTTCGAGCGGGCATTGTCCAAGGGGTTGAACCCAGATCGCCCGACAAATCTGGATAGCGTGGTCAAACTTATGGAGGAGGAAGCATGAAGAAATACCTGTTTTCGCTTGTCATGGTCGCAATCTTGTTGCTGACCGCTTGCGGCGCGAAGCCGTCGAACCCCGCTGGTGTCCCTACCCTGTCCACCGAACCTACATCACTGAGCTTCATGATGTGGGGCGACCCGGCTGAACTGACGGTCTGGAAACAGATTGTCTCCGACTTCGAAGCCACCAAGCCCAACATCACCGTCAGCGTGGAAGTCTCGGATTGGGATTCTTATTGGACCAAGCTCAAGACCTTGCTGGCCGCCAAGACTCCCCCGGATATGTTCGCCATCGATGCCCCCCTTTACCTGGATTACCAGTCCAAGGATGTCTTGCTCAACCTGCAGCCCTATCTGGATGCCAACAAAAGTATGCTGGACGGGTTATACCCGCAAACCCTGCAGGCTTACCAGACGCCTCAAGGCTATTTTGGCCTGCCGCGTGATTTCCAGACCATTGTCCTCTTCTACAACAAAACCATGTTCGATAAAGCCGGTCTGTCCTACCCGACTGCAGATTGGACCTGGGATGATCTCCGCGCCGCGGCCAAGAAGCTCACTCTCGACACCAATGGCGATGGGAAAACCGATCAGTATGGTTTTACCTTCGACATGTGGGACATGGAACCCGGTTACAGCGAAGCCATCTGGTCCTATGGAGGCGATGTCCTCAATGCCGACCACACCAAGACTCTCCTTGGCGAGCCGGCTGCACGCACGGCCTGGCAGTTGCTTTATGATATGACCTTCGTCGATAAATCCGTCCCGGATTCGACCACTTCCGGTCAATATGGCGGCGACACTTTCCTGGCTGGAGTCTCGGCCATGTTCCCCATGGGCCACTGGGCTGTTCCAGGCTATGCCGACGCAAACATCAACTTTGATGTTGCTCCCATGCCCAAAGGCCCCGCCGGGCGGTTCACCAGCGTCAACAGCGCCGGTTTCGTTATCGCTAAAGCCACCAAGCACCCCGCTGAAGCCTTCGAATTCCTGAAATTCGTTCTCAGCACCGCCGGTCAAACCCGCCTGGCTGAGTTGGGTTTCGCCTGCCCGGTACTCAAATCGATCGCTGAAAGCGATACCTTCCTGAAGCAGAAGACCCCCATCAACCAGCAGATCTTCCTGGATGCCCTCCAGTACTCCCGCATGAAGCCGGTCTTCAAAGGATATGACGAATGGGCCTCGGCCGTGGGAGATGGCATGGCGCCGGTCTGGAGCGGCGAAGCCGATTTGAACCAGACCCTCGATCAGGTCGTGATCGCGGCCGACGAAGTCCTTAACAAGAACAAGTAAACTCCTTTTCTTCTGGTTGGGTGCAGGAGAACCCGCCTGCACCCAACCTCCGGCCTCATTCTCTCTTACGGAGGTCTTATGGAATTTGGCATCAAACCGCTCGGGCGGGAGCGGATTTGGTTGTGGATTCTGTTGCTGCCGACGGTTTTTGGCCTGGTCTTCAGCGCCTTCGGCTCCCTCCTGGCAACGGTAGCTCTCAGCTTCACCCATTGGGACCTGTTCACTTCGCCCGTATGGGCCGGGCTGGAAAATTACAAGGCATTATTTACGGATGCCAAGTTCCTCAAATCCCTGTCGAATACGGCCCAATTTTCCGCCATGTATGTCCCCGGGGTGGTCATCATTTCCCTCTTCGTCGCCGTTTTGCTCAACCGCAAGATCCGCGGCCTGGGTCTGTTCCGGACCGCTTTTTACCTGCCGGCGGTGACCTCTGCCGTAGCCACCGCCCTGGTTTGGAACATGATCTATGGCAAAGACACCGGCATCTTGAACTACATCCTGGGCCTTTTCCACATGGCTCCGGTCTGCTGGCTGTGCACCAGTCATGCCATGGTCTCCGTAGTGATCGTCAATATTTGGGGAGCCATTGGCGAAGGCATGATCATCTTCCTGGCCGGACTGACCGCCGTCCACGCGAATATTACGAAGCCGCCACCATGGACGGGGCCAACGAAACCCGCAAGTTCTTAAATATCACCCTGCCGCTGATCACTCCCAGCATTTTCTTCCAGGTTCTCCTGTCCACCATCAACGCTTTCCAGGCTTATGACTATATCTATATGCTCACTCGCCAGGGCCAGGGGGATAGCAATATCCCGGTGGTGGTCTTCTCCATTTACCGCAACGCCTGGAATTTCGGCAACTACGGCGGAGCCAGCGCCCAGGCCATCGAACTGACCGTCATCGTGGCTTTGCTCATGCTGGTCTATTTCTGGTTCGAAAAACGCTTCGTGGTCTACGAATGAACCAATAAGGAGACTGAAAATGTCCCGACAAAGACAGAAATTTTTCCTCGATCTCGTTACATATACCTTTTTGGTTCTCGGCGCCCTTTTGATGGTGGTCCCGTTTTTATGGATGATTTCCACCTCCTTCAAGATGCCGGCCGACCAGTTCACCAAGACGCTTATTCCGCATCCCTTCACCCTCCAGAACTATCGCGAGCTCTTTGCGGTCGACCTGGATTTCCGCCTCTTATTCCAAAATAGCATTTTTATCTCCGCCATGATCACGATCGGACAGTTGATCACCTGCGCCATGGGCGCCTTCTGCTTTGCCGTGATCAAGTTCAAGGGCCGCAACCTGCTCTTCACGGCTCTCCTGGCGACCATGTTGATCCCCTTCCATGTCACCTTGATCCCCAATTTCATCATCTTCAGTTGGTTGCATTTGATCGGTACGGCCGTGCCTCTCTGGTTGCCGGCCTTCTGGGGCGGAGCCTTCGGGACCTTCCTGATCCGCCAATATTTCCTGACCATCCCGCGCGACCTGGTGGATGCGGCCCGGGTGGACGGCGCTTCCATCCCGCGCATCTTCTGGGATATTTATATGCCCATGGCCAAACCTGCCCTGGCAGCTTTGGGAATCTTTACCTTCCAGGGAGCCTGGAACGACCTCCTGCATCCCTTGATCTATTTGCCGGCTGCCCCCAATACCACGCTAACAGTCGGACTGGCCTTCTTTCAACAGCAAATGTCTCACGGTGGCAAGTTTACCGTCCTGATGTCCGGCGCCTTCATCAGCATTTTGCCTCTCCTGTTGGTTTTCTTCCTGGCCCAAAAGCAATTCATAGAAGGCGTGGCGCTTTCGGGAGTCAAGCGATAGGGAGCACTGGCTTCGTTATGGCGTCTCTGAAACTAGCCTGTGCAGGCTAAAGCCTGCACTCCGTGAAGATGTAAGGCAAACCATTACTCTAAATTAGTCTTTTATTTATCTTACCTTAGTGTACCTTTGTCGCCTTAGTGGTAAATCTTTTGTTTTTGTTTTTTTCTTTTCCATCGTGTACTTTGTGTCCTTTGTGTTTAGATATTTTTCATCAAAATCGAAATATGACATTGTCGCAGTCGTTACCACTTTGTTTGTAAAGGATTCATATGACCAAGATTACTTTCATCGGCGCCGGCAGCCTGGGATTTACGGCCGGACTCGTTCGGGATGTTCTCACCTTCCCATTGTTGGAAGATGCCCACATTGCGTTGATGGATATCAACTCCGAGCGGCTTGATTTCGCTCACAAAACCGTCCTGAAACTGGTGGAAGCCGGAAAATATCCCGCTAAAGTGACCGCCACCCTCGACCGGGTCGAAGCCCTGCGGGATGCCGACGTAGTCCTGACGACCATCCTGACCGGCACCACCGATGTTTGGCGGCATGATATCGAGATCCCCAAGAAATATGGCGTCGATATCAACGTGGGTGACACCCGCGGTCCCTCCGGCATCTTCCGTTTCCTCCGCACTCTCCCGCCCATGCTGGATATCCTCCACGACATGGAGAAATATTGCCCTGCTGCGGTTCTGCTTAATTACACCAACCCCATGGCCATGCTTTGCGGAGCCCTCCAGCGGCTGACCCATATCCCCGTCACCGGGCTGTGCCATTCTGTCCAGGGGACCGCCATGATGCTGGCAGAGTGGATCGGCGCTTCCTATCCGCAGGTCGATTATCTCTGCGCCGGCATCAACCACCAGGCCTGGTATCTGCAGTACCGGGTCAACGGCGAGGATGCCTATCCCAGTATCTACAAGGCGGTCACCGAGAATCTGAAAATTTACAACGAGGAACAGGTCCGCAATGAAATGTACCTGGCCCTGGGCTACTATGTGACCGAGTCCAGCGGCCACAACTCGGAATACAACTGGTGGTTCCGCAAGCGGCCGGACCTGATCGAAAAATATTGCACCCACAGTACCGGTTGGAATCCCGGGGAATACGCCTATATCCTTCGGGAATATCAACAAACCGAGGCCACCTGGAAGGACGGCGTCCGGGTCGAGTTGGACCGCCATCTCGCCCAGGCGGACCTGGCCCGCGGGCTGGAGTATGCCGCTTATATCATCAATGCCCTCCACGGCGGCGATCCCTTCAAATTTAACGGCAATGTGCCCAACACCGGACTCATCACCAACCTGCCCGAGGGCGCTTGCGTCGAGCTGCCGGTCTACGTGGACAGGGCCGGTTTCCACCCCTTGCATGTGGGAGCCTTGCCGCCTCAGTGTGCCCTCCTGACGGGCCTGTCCTCCGGCATCGAAGAGATGGCGATTACCGCCGCCCTTACCGGTGATCCGGTCATGGTCTACCATGCCATCTGCCACGACCCTCTCACGGCCGCAGTGCTTTCCCTTTCCGAGATCCGCAGCCTGGTCAACGAGTTGTTCGCCCAGAACCAGGCCTACCTGCCTCAGTTCAAGCACTTTAAGATTTGATCTGGCTTGTTTCCCGGTAGGGCGGTTCGCGAACCGCCCCTACTCCGAGGCTGCAAGCGGAGTCAACATCTTTGCGGTCGCGAAGCACCCCTGAAGTGTAAAGGAAGGGGAGCACCCTGTGGGCCAGATGTTGAGCGGTAGCAGCGCAATAACTCTTCCGTCGTGTCCTTTGTGTCCGTCGTGTTTAGATCTTTTTCCTTCAAGGAGGTCTCTCC
Source organism: uncultured Chloroflexia bacterium (assembly GCA_963782935.1). GTDB lineage: Bacteria > Chloroflexota > Anaerolineae > Anaerolineales > Villigracilaceae > UBA877. The sequence continues at coordinate 25,764 of CAWALN010000024.1, forward strand.
GCCCTTTACGGCCCGGCAAACCAACCAGTAGTATCACGCGTGGCGGGGTGCGCCCGGTGATATCCGTGTCCCTGTCTGGCACGCATGAGCGGTGTCGCGGATATCTCATGTTCCATTCGAACAGGAGGTCTTAAATGTTGCAGCGAAAAAAATCCACCTTGATCGCAGCCGTGAGCACGGCATGTGCCGTTATGCTGTTGATCGTCCTGGTCGCACTCAGCCTGACCGCAGTCCAGGCTGCTCCGCTGGCCGCCAAGGCGACCCGCACTCCCATTCCGACACTCACCCCGACAACACCGCCTTTGCCGGCCGGTAATTATTACGTCTCCGTCAATGGCAGCGACGCCAACGCCGGGGCCGAAGCTTCTCCCTGGCGGCATATCCAGTATGGAGTCAATAGAGTTGGGCCGGGCAGCACAGTTTATGTGATGAACGGGGTATATAACGAGACGGTTATTTTCTCCCGTTCGGGTGCCAGCGGCGCTTACATCACGCTGCAAAATTACCCGGGCCAGAAGCCCGTGATCGATGGCACCGGGATCGCCATTAGCGGCGAGACCGGGCTGATCGTCATTGAGAATAAAGCCTACATCAAATTGATCGGCTTCGAGATCCGTAATTTGAAGGCGGGCGGTGTTTCAGCGGCTTTTCCGGCCGGCATCTGGATCCGCGGCAACGGCGCTTTCCTTGAAATTCGCAATAACAGCGTGCATGACATCGAGAATAGCTGCAGTCGCTGCGGGGCGCATGGCATTGCAGTGTATGGCCGCGACCCAAATGCATCCATCCATGATATCCTCATCGATGGCAACCAGGTCTACAACGGCAAGTTCGGTTGGAGCGAGTCGATGGTGCTGAACGGCAATGTGGAGAAGTTCATTGTCTCCAACAACATCGTCCACGACAACGATAACATTGGGATTGATTTCATTGGCTATGAAGGCGAGAATCCCAATTCCGCTGTGGACCGCGCCCGCGACGGAACGGTCTTCGGCAACCTGATCTACAACATCAACTCCTTTGGAAATCCTGCCTACGGCGCCGACCGCAGCGCGGGTGGCATCTATGTGGATGGCGGCACAAATATTATCATCGAGCGAAACATCGTTCATCATGCCAACCTCGGCATCGAACTGGCCAGCGAGTGGGCTGGAAAGACCACCAGTTACATCACCCTTCGCGACAACTTCATCTACAGCAACACCCAGGCCGGTATTGCCTTCGGTGGGTATGACCGCCGTCGCGGTAGCACCCAGTACTGCAACATCATTAACAATACCCTCTACAACAACTTTACCCAGGGTGACTGGGGCGCCGAATTGTACGTCCAGTTTGATACCCGCTACAATATCGTCAGGAACAACGTCATCTACGCCAACCCTTCCCGCCGCTTTATCGAGTCCTGGAGCCCCACCATGACCGCCAACGTGGTGAATAACAACCTGTACTTCGCCCTTGGCAGCGGGACAAACGGCACGTGGATTTGGAAGAACGTGACCTACACCACCTTTGCCGCTTACCAGGCAGCCAGCGGTAATGACGCGAATGGTCTGGCCGGCGTGGACCCGCTGCTGGTCTCCACCACCTCACCGGACCTGCACTTGCAGTCCGCTTCTCCCGCCATTAATAGGGGCCAGAACCTGAACGAAAGCGGCCCACTGGACATTGACGGCCAGGCCCGCATTCAGGGCGCCGCCATTGACCTCGGTGCGGATGAAGTCCGATAATCTCTCGAGACCCTGGTTCAGTTGCCGGCTGTCCGCCATGACGGATAGCCGGCAAAATATGGAAAAAAGGTGAAGATCTCAATGCCCCCTGTTCTTGCATCTTCTTCCCCCTCTCCAAAATTCGATTGGTGGCATCCCTCTGCTGGCCTCACCTGGCAATGGCAGCTCGACGAAGCCGTCGACACGTCTATAGATGCCCAGGTCTACGATATCGATCTTTACGTAGACCAGTCCGTCATTGATGAACTCCATGCTCGCGGTGCGAAACTCATCGGTTATATCTCCGTCGGCTCCTGGGAGGATAAACGCCCGGACGCGGACCAATTCCCGGCGGAGCTGCTCGGGAAAGCCTACGTGGGCTGGCCGGGCGAGCGCTGGCTGGATATCCGCCGCCTCGATCTGCTGGCACCGATCATGCGGGCCCGCCTGGATCTGTGCGCCGCCCGGGGATTTGACGCCGTCGAACCGGATAATATCGAGATCCATAGCAACGACACCGGCTTCCCTCTCACCTATGCCGATCAATGGGCCTATGCCCGCTGGCTGGCGGAAGAGGCCCACGCTCGCGGCCTGGCTATCGGTCTCAAGAACGCTCCTGACATGGTTAATGACGCACTGCCACTTTTTGATTTTGCCGTCACGGAAGATGCTTTCTTTTATAATTGGATCGCAGAGATGCTTCCCTTTATCGATGCCGGTAAACCCATCTTTGCCGCCGAATATACCGATATGGATGTGGATTTCGGCTCTGCCTGCGCCTGGGGTCGCGCCCACCGCCTCAATTTCATCCTCAAGAACCGCATCCTGACCGCCTTCCGGAAAACCTGCCCGTGACCGGAGAACATTATATGAAATTTACAGAAGGTCGGATTTTGAGTGTGTGCGGCTTCGCCGCACACACTCAAAATCCGAACCCTCCCAAAATTCAGTTGATACATTTGTAATCACTATGGAGCCTCAACCTCATGAAATTTCTCACCATCGGTAAATTCCGCGGTTTGCAGCAGTGCACCTCCTCCCGCGGTACCTTCACCTGCCTTGCCCTCGACCACCGCCAGAACCTGCGCAAGGCCAATGCCGCCTTTGCGGATGATGCCGAGCTCTCCCGCTTCAAATTGGATGTGACCGCTTGCCTGGCGGATCTTTCCACCGCGGTCCTTCTCGACCCCGAAGTATCCGCGGCTCAGACGGTTGCCGCCGGCGCCCTGTCCGGCAGATCCGCTTTCGTGGTGGCGGTCGAAATCCACCGGCTATGGCGGTTCGCCCACTGCCCGGGTGAGCCGGATCCTCCCTGGCTGGAGCGTGGAAAAAGCCAAGCGCATGGGTGCCAGCATGATCAAGTTGTTGGTCTATTATCATCCTGAGGGTCCAACAGCCTCCGAGATCGAAACCTTTGTCCTCCAGGTGGCAGAGGATTGTTCCCGCCATGACATCGGCCTGATGCTCGAGCCGCTCTCCTATTCGCTACGTGAAGACCGGCCGCTCTCCTCTTCTGAAAAATCGGCTGTGGTGACTGAAACAGCCCGCCGGCTGGTCGTTCCCGGAGTGGATGTTCTCAAAGCCGAGTTCCCCCTCAATCTCTCCGAAGATGCAGACGAAGTCCGCTGGGTTGAAGCCTGTGCCGCCATCAGCGCGGCCTGTCCGGCTCCGTGGATCGTCCTCTCCGCAGCCGTGGATTACGAAATATATCTTCGCCAGGTGGAGGTCGCCTGCCGGGCCGGGGCTTCCGGCTGCGCCGTGGGACGCGCCGTCTGGCAGGAAGCCGTCAGCATGGAGAAGCCCGCCCGGCTGGAATTCCTGCGCACGACCGGCCGTGACCGCCTGGGGAGCCTGGCTTCGCTTTGTTCCACCGTGGGCAAACCCGTTTCGGATTTTTACGCCGCCGAGGCGCCTTTCGATTGGTATGTGACCTATTAACCTTATGCGCCCATTCGACATCCTTGTTGCCGGCGAGATCAACCCCGACCTGATCCTTTCAGGGGAGGTGGAGCCTGCCTTCGGCCAGGTGGAAAAATTGGTGGATTCCGCCGCGCTGGTCATCGGCTCCTCCTCCGCCATCTTTGCCTGCGGGGCTGCCCGCCTGGGGTTGAAGGTTGCTTTCATTGGCGTCTGCGGCGACGATGTTTGGGGTCGTTTCATGTTGGCAGAGCTGGCAAAGCGCCAGGTGGACATATCCAACGTGCTTATGGTCCCCGGCCTCGCCACCGGCCTGAGTGTGATCCTCGCCCGCCGGGCCGATCGGGCCATCCTCACCTTTGCCGGCGCCACCGCGGCCTTACGGGCGGAACAGGTGATCCGCCGATCTTCTCCAGAAAGCCTGCCATCTTCACGTCGGTTCTTATTTCCTTCAAACCGCCCTCCGGCCGGGGCTGCCGGATCTCTTCCGCCGGGCCCATGGCCTTGGTCTGACCACTTCCCTCGACACGAATTGGGACCCCGCCGGGTTGTGGCAGGGGTTGGCCGATCTGTTGCCGGAGACGGATGTGTTTTTGCCCAATGAGAATGAGCTGTTGGCAATCACCCACCTTGAAGAAGTGGAAGCCGCCGTTCAGCAGGTCGGCGCCTCCGGCAAGACCGTTGCCGTGAAATGCGGAGCCCGCGGGGCTTTGTCCGTTCGCGGTGAAGAAACGCTCCAACTGCCGGCCTTCCCGGTCGATCTTGTCGATACGGTCGGCGCGGGGGATACGTTCGATGCCGGTTTTCTCTACGGATTCCTCAAAGAATGGGGGTTGGAAGCCTCGCTCCGGCTGGCGATCGCCTGCGGGTCCCTCTCCACCCGCGCCGCCGGCGGGACTGCCGCCCAGCCCTCTTTGGTAGAGGCGATGCAATATGTCAACCTACCTGGATGAGATCCTCCTGGCTCAAAAGAAAGGCCTGGCGCGCGGCCTCCCCTCCATCTGTTCGGCTCATCCGTGGGTGTTGAAGACCGCCTTGAATGGGGAAATCCCTATTCTTATCGAGGCCACTTGCAATCAGGTCAATCAATTCGGCGGCTATACCGGGCTAACTCCGGCCGGCTTCAGGGCCTTCGTCTCCAAACTGGCGGATGAAAACGGTTTTCCTCCCGACCGCCTCATCCTGGGCGGCGACCATCTCGGTCCTTCTCCCTGGCAAAGCCTGCCCGCTGCCGTCGCCATGCAAAATGCGGTCGAATTGGTCCGGGGGTACGTTCAAGCCGGCTTTACAAAGATTCATTTGGATACGAGTATGCGCCTGGGGGATGATGATCCCGCCCACCCGCTCAGCCTCGAGTTGGCCGCCCACAGAACCGCCCTCCTTGCCCGGGCTGCCGAGGATTGCGCCGCAACGGAGCCGGATCGTTTGCCTCGCTACGTCATCGGCACGGAAGTCCCCCTACCTGGCGGCGCCCACTCCGGCGAGTCTGGCCTCCAAATCACCACGGTCGAGCAAGCTCGCTCCACCCTCGAAGCCATTCGGATCGAATTTTTCCTTGCCGGCATGCAATCCGCCTGGGAGCGCGTCATCGCCCTGGTCGTCCAACCGGGGGTTGAGTTCGGCAGTGAATTTATTATCGACTATGACCCGCTGGCTGCCATTGAATTGGCCCGCTTTGTCGAAACCATTCCCTTCATCTACGAAGCTCATTCCACTGATTACCAGATCCCTCAAAACCTCCGCAGCTTAGTCAAGGATCATTTCGCCATCCTGAAAGTGGGTCCGGGGCTGACCTTTGCCTTCCGGGAAGCCGTCTTTTCCCTGGCCCAGGTTGAGGCCGAGCTGTTTCCGCCTGCCCAATGTTCGCATCTCCCCGAGGTGTTGGAAGCAGTCATGCTGCAGGAACCCGAGCAGTGGCAGAACCATTATCGCGGCACGGAAGAGGAGCTCGCCCTGGCCCGCAAATTCAGCTTTAGCGATCGGGCCCGATATTACTGGGGCAAACCCGCCTTGCAAAAAGCCCTGGCGCAGTTGCTCCAGAATTTCGCAGAAAAGCCGTTGCCGTTTTCTTTGGTGAGCCAATATTTCCACAGTCACTATCCTTCCATCCGGGAAGGTCGTTTGCATAATTCTGCCGCATCCCTCATAACCGAATCCATCTCCGCCGTCCTGCGCGACTACACCCAGGCCTGCAACCCTACGCCCATCCCAATCCCACTCTAAAAAATTGAAGTGTGAGACCTCAAATTCAATTCCGTCCCTCAATCTTCAATCAGAAATCATCAATCTTCAATCAGAAATCCTCAATCCACAATTCCTCCCAAGGGCTCTCCACATGAAAGACTTCTACGATGCTTTCTATGCCGCCACCGGGCACAGCCAGGCCCACCACCTATTTTGCGAAAAGGTCTTTGGGATGGACCTGTGCCAGCATGGGTTTGCCGACCTGGACCAGCTCGACCAATTGGTGAAAGTGACCGGCCTGGGCCCGGGGATGCACGCTCTTGACCTCGGCTGCGGCAATGGTCTCATCGCCGAGTACCTCTCCGACAAAACCGGGGCTCACCTCACCGGCCTGGATTACATCCCCCAGGCCATTGAACAGGCCCGCCAGCGTACGGCCGTGAAAGCGGACCGGCTCGCCTTCATGGTCGGAGATATCAACCAGCTCGAGCTTTCTCCTGCCTCCTTTGATGTGATCATCTCGATCGACTCGATCTATTTCAGTGAGGATTATGGAAAAACTATCGCCGATTTGAAAAAGGCCCTCCGCCCGGATGGACAGATGGCCTTTTTATATTCCATCGGACGCGAGCCGTGGGTGCCGGTGGAGCAATTTTCCAGCGAGACCATCCAGCCCGATCAGACTCCACTGGCAAAAGCGCTCCAGGCCAATGATCTCGCCTATCTCACCTGGGACCTGACTCTCAAAGGATGCTGAGCTGGCCCACAAGCGCAAAACAGTGTTGGCAGAACTCAAGCCGCAGTTTGAAGCCGAGGCGAATCTGTTCATCTACGAAAATCGCCTGGGAGATGCACAAGGCATTTCCCAGGCGATCCTGGAGGGCTTGCATGCCCGTTATTTATATCAAGCGTTCTTGCGAGGTCGCAATCCCAGGTAGATCAGGGCCGCCCCGCCCAGGATGAGAGCCGCGGTCAGGCCCAATTCGGTCAGGGAGCCGATCACCAGCAAGACGATCGCTACGATGGTGCAGATCATTGCCGGGAGGCTGGCCCACTGCGTGGGAAGGCTACTGCGCTGGCGCCATAACCAACCGAAAGTGGCCGCCCATCCGACGAACATGATCCCAGCCGGAAAAGAGAGATTCAGCCAATTTGCCGAGAGCTGGCACGGATAACAAACTGCTCAAGCTGATCGAAGCCATGCACTCCGGCGGGGATCAGCGCCCACCAGCGCTGTTTATCCTTGAAGTAGATGTAAAAGAACGGCGGAGAGATGGCCAGGGTCACTAATGGACAGTTGAGTAAATAAGTACAATATAGGATGGGAAAGAAATTAAACTAAGGAAAAGAAGGAAAATGGTTAAGGATACAACTTGTAAAGAGGTTGACTGTAGTTAAAACAGTGACTGTATGGAGAAGGTTACAACGAAGAAGAAATTGAGCGGATCACAGGATGTAACAGAACTAGCCTGATGGAGTGGTGTAGTGCTTATAGAGCGGACCTGCTCAAGGTTTGGTGGATAAAAGAGCAGGCGGTAACAGTGCCAAGTTACATAAGATAGAAGTAGAAGAACTTTACCAAAAGCTACATCAGTACACACCGAGAGAATTGTTGGGCCGAGCGCCAGCACAGCGGATGGTCAATTCTGGACAGTATCAGACTTGGCACAAGCTATCCAGAAATGGTATGGCGTTGAATATCGCAGTCGTAGTTCCTATACCTGTTTGTTTGAACGGCTCGAGTTCAGTTTTCAGAAGACCGAGAAGGTTTTCAAATCTCGCAACCAGCTCAAGGTGGCTGATTTCGAAGAACAGCTTGAAAAAAACTGATCGATGTCGCTCAGGATGCGCCAGAGACGGTCTTTCTGGCTGGAGACGAAGCTGGATTGTATCTGCAAGCTACTACTTGTTATGTATGGTCGCCAACTGGCCAGACACCCATTGTGCGTGCGGACCTGGCCGGGCCAAGACAAACTTCTATGGATCACTGAACTTGATGACTGGCAAAGAGATCGCCATGCGTTCGGATATCATGAATTCAGAAGTGTCGGCCCAACATTTGAACATGCTTTTGGAAGCGAACCCAGGGCTGCCAATCATTCTTTTTTGGGATCGAGCTCCCTGGCACCGTGGCAAACCGATTGATAAGGTACTGAAAGACAATCCACGACTTGAGATCATCTACTTTCCGCCTGCCAGTCCAGATTTGAACCCGCAGGAGCATGTCTGGAAAGCAGTTCGCAAAGAAGTCAGCCACAATCATTTGGAACCACGTTTGCCTGAACTGGCTGACAGGTTTGAAAAGAAGCTGAATTCACGTACTTTCAAAAGCTCGTTCTTGAACCTATATGGCTATACTGCTATTCGTCCGATGTTTATTTGATCTATCCATAAGAACCCGGCCCATTCATTGAGATAACGGCCCAGCAGGATCACGACCCCCATCATCCCCATCACGAACGCGGGGATGATCGCCCACCAGTTCTTCCGGTTGGAAAAGTAAACTACCGCGAACGGAATGGCGAACGCGAACATGAAGGCAGCCCCAATGACTTCGCCGGGCACCCGGTCCGCAAAGACGATCACGGACCCGCACATGAGCATGGCCAGCGCCGGGATCAACGCCCACCAGTTCTTTTTATAGTCTGTTCCAAAAGCCACCAGGAAAGGCACCGCGATGGCTCCAAAGAAGGGCGCCGCTATCCAGGCTTCCTTGTGCGTATCGCCCAACCAGATCATGCCGGCCAAACCCAGGAAGACGCAAACCGGGAATAGCCAGCCCCAGAAGCGCAGTCCCGCCAGCAAATAGCGGACGAAAAACACCAGGGCAAGCGCCCCAAAGGTCAGCATCCAAAACTGCGGCGTGAACTGGCCTACCCACCCCTGCTGCTGGGCCAGGGTCACCCCGGCCGCCAGGATCAACAGGATGCCCCAGAAAATATTGTCGTATCTATTTTTCATAATGGCCTCTCTTTATGGAATAATATCTTTTTTCAAGTTTCTATCATTGTAAGAGCCCGGCTGCCGGTTCACACCTGCCGGATGGTGGGGTTACGCCTGTCCACTTGGATAGGAATAATCCTCGACCAGCTTACCTGAACAGCACCATCAAAGTGGATGCCATCCCAAAATTCTGGAGAGTTCGGATTTTGAGAGTGTGCGGCTCTGCCGCACACTCTCAAAATCCGGTTCCTCAATAGGTTTCGGCGAGAGACTTAGTTTTTGCCTTTAAAAAAGGCAGGGCGGCCAGGGGAGCGCCAAATATTACCAGGTAGATCAGGCTGATCCAGGGCTGATAATCCACATACATCTGTTTGAAGGTCATTGACCACGGATGCTTTATCAGGACCCAACCGATCAGGTCCACTACGATCGTGATAACGGCCCAAAACGCTCCCAACCGCAGGGCTTCGCCCATTCGCTGTCCGGCCGGAAAACTACGGAGATAAAGGGCTGCGAAGAAAGGCCAAACCAGCAGGTTGAGCAGTGGATGGTATGGGACGGTCATCAGGTACGCCGGAGACTGGCTGGCGCTAACTCCTAATTCCTGGGCGGTGGGTAGCGGGAACCAGGCCGCGAATGCAACGGTTAGAAGGAAACCAAACAGGGTGACGATCCAGTAGGCTAGTTTCTGGTGCGAAACGCACCTGGCACATTAACAATTGACAATCAAAATGCCTCTCTGGTAAAAGTTAGGTGCTTAAGGCAAAACTCTACCATCGAGGCACCTCCAATGTTACACGATAGACATACGATTGACAAGGTTTTTGAGCACATTCTTCCATTAGTTCCCAAAATGGATCCCATTCTGGCGAAGATTGATCGGATCCTGGAGGATGGCAGTCTGTTTCGCCTGATTCGAGACGACCTGGGTCGTCGCTATCCGGTGGACATTGATCACGGGCCGGAACTCGACCCCGGTGGAAGTGGTCCTGCGGATGCTCATCCTCAAACGGTTGTATGGCTACAGTTATGAAGAAACCGAAAGGGCAGTCAGCGACAGTTTGATTTTGCGTCAGTTTTGTCGGGTGTATTTGAATGGGGTTCCAGACGATACCACCTTGATCAAATGGGCCAACCTGGTCCAACCAGAAACCCTCGAGAAGTTCAATGGACGGATCACGGAATTAGCCGTACAACTCAAAGTGACCGAAGGGCGAAAGCTGCGCACAGATGGGACGGCTGTGGAGACCCACATCCATCCGCCCAGTGATAGCCGTCAACTAGCTGATAGTGTGCGGGTTCTGGCTCGAAGCTTGGAACGAGCCAGGGGAGTGCTGGTGCAGACAGGAGAGAACAGCCTGGAAGCATTCCAGAATTACACCCGGGCGGCCAAGGCCAAGGCGCATCAGATCAGTGAAATCCTGCGCAAGCGCACCGACCAGGCGAAAGAGGCCGGTCAACAAGCCTATGTGAACTGATCGAGATGACCCGACAGACCGTGAAAATGGCCCACCAAACAGCCGAGCAGTTGGAGCCGCGCACCGAAAAAACCGCCCAGCGCTTGGCCGGAATACTGCGAACTTTTATCCCGCTGGCCGAACAAGTGATTAGCCAGACCCAGCGCCGGATCCTTCAGAAAGAAGCCGTCCCTGCCAGTGACAAACTGGTCAGCCTCTTCGAGCCGCACACCGAAATCATTGTGCGGGGCAAGGAGAACCATCCCGTGGAATATGGTCACAAGGTCTGGCTAAACGAAGTCGATGGCGGCATCATCAACCATTATCGGGTTCTGAAGGGGAACCCCAATGACAACCTTCAATGGGTCCCCAGCCTGCAGGCGCATATCCAGACTTTAAAGAAACCACCTGAACAGGCCAGTGCCGATCGAGGTTTGTATTCGCAAACCAACGAACAGGCAGCCAGAGAGCTTGGAGTGGAAAAGATCATTCTGCCTAAAGGCGGGTATCGTTCCAAAGAACGCCGCCAGTACGAGAACCAAGAGTGGTTTATCTTGGGCCGCTGTTGGCATGCAGGTGTCGAAGGTCGAATCAGTGTGCTCAAGCGTGCTCATGGATTGAGACGCTGCCTGGATCATGGGTCTTAAGGCTTTGAGCGTTGGGTCGGCTGGGGCATTATCGCTGGAAATCTAAAGGTAATGGGTCGAGCCTGATTGGAGGGATTCGATTGTCAAGGTACGGATCGTTCAAAAAGAGAATATAACCGACGGATTTTTTCTGTAGTTATTACCAAATCAATTTATTATGCTAAGAGTTTGCACCAAAAACTAGGCTAGTAAGAGATAAACGAGGGCTTTTCCAATTCGGGTGGGCATGAGATCCTTTCGTGAAGCGATGATGTCATTATCATAGTCCTGGCCCAGCCGAAGCCTCCCTGCCGGAAGGAGGGTCTTCCCCTATCCGCTTGGGCAGGACGGATTCACTTGGGGAAACTCGCTTTGCAATCGATAAAAGCCGTTATCCCTGTTTCTTTTGGATTAATGGTAATTCCCAGTGCAGCCAGTCCAACCACTGCTACAGCCACCGAGACGCGTGGTTCCCACATGGCGCTGAAGAGGACAATCAAAGCTGCAACGATGGCAAGCGTGCCTTCTGTTTTCGAGTTCATTGAGTACTCCTTGTCCCTAGATTTGGGTAAACTTCTTTTTCTTCTCACGAGAGATGAACATCGGTCCAGCGACGGCTGCCAGCAGCAACAAAATGCCGCTGACCCAGCCGCCCGTGGCAAACGGAACCGGCAGGTAAAGACCGAAGAGGATGCCTCCCACCACCATCAACCCTGCCAATAAACCGAACTGTTTCATCCCGTAGAGGAACCAAAATGGCAGATAGTGGGCCCCCACGACAATCATGGCAGCCGGGTAGAACCAATCCACCTTGGCTAAAGTGGCGGCGCCTACCAGCACAAATCCAATTGGTACCGTGAAAGCTATTTGCATCGCCAGTTGGTTGAGCGGGTTCCCTGCACTTAAGGCGGGTTTCCTGCCAAGCAGGCGCAGTGTCAGTTGGGTCAGTGGGAAGATCAACATGCCGCCCAGGAAGAGACCCCACATGCCGTATTTGGGAGCCACCCACGTGCTCAAGCCGGCCGAAGCCAGCCAGAGAATGCCGGAAACCAATTGCCCGGCGAACCCACCCATATAAACCGTCCGTAGTTCTCGTTGGGCGTCACGAATATCCATATTTAAATCTCCTTTAAAAATTGCAGAATATCTATTGGACTGGTGGTTCTGGGATGAGCCATATTGGAGTATTTCGTTTTCATGAAAGATGGCCTCCTTGGAATGGATTTATGAATGGAATCATACCGGGCCGTACAAGAGGATACACCCTCCGCTAGGGAGGTTATTACTGTCCGAAAGGATAGGGGATTGGATTACCGGAGCGCAGCCTAAGTCCCTGGAGTGGAACGGAAGGGATCGCGTAGCACCCAGCCTGCACTGTACCGCACCGAAGGTGCAGGTACGTGTGGGTCAGGCTGTCTTCTAGTCAGGAGATGTTGGAATCCGGAATAATCCGGCTCGTCAATACTGGTCGCCTCATCGGAACGCAGGCGAGAAGAATAATGGCGACGAAGGGGAGGACCATCCCTATCAGAAAAGGAGTTGTGTTTCCAAGGGCTTTGAGCGAAAGCCCCACCAGCGAGGAACTGAATATCCCCGCGACATAGGAGCTGCTGTTGATCAGCGCCAGCCCTAACCCAAGGGATTGGGGAGGCAGCAAGTCTGCCGCCAGGGCGTTGGAGAGACCGCTAAAGCAGCTATACAGGGAAAGCAGCGCGGAAGCCAGGCAGAATCCGGCCAGTCCGTGTTCCCGACCCAGCAGGAACAATCCGATCAGGCCAAGCAGGTTGAGTGCCAGCAGAAGGGGCTTCCTTCCGATTCGATCCGATAGCCATCCCAGCAGCAGGGGCATGGCCAACGCCGCCAGGCTGGCAACGCCCACCGTCAGGGAAATATCCCCCGCCGAAAAGGCGAGATCGCTCATCACCAGCGTAATCCCCAACTTCCCCCCGTTCACCACCACCCATCCAAGGATGGCCGCCAAAACGATCCACCAATATCCTCCCGTAGGGGCGAATGGCAAAGTGCCCTGCAAGGGTATTCGCCCCCGCTGTTTTGAAATGCCTGCAGGCCCTGGCATCCTCACTTGATCGATATTTTTCTCCGGCAAGGAGCCCACCGGCTCTTTATAGAACAGGGTCAGGCCCGTCCAAATGACGGAAATGACCAGGTTGATCAGGAGCAGGGTTCCGAACCCCGCTCCATCCACGATCTTTCCGTATACAAAACCCGAGAGGACCTGCCCAAGACCGGTCATAAATCCGATCATGCCGAAGACTCTCCCGCGTTCAGCCGCTCCGGCTTGCCTCCCTACCAACGCGGAAACGACGGCCGCGTGTGCGCCTGCCAGGAACCAGGAAAGAAAAAATGCCACGGAAAGGGCTGAGAACGATCTTGCCAATAAGAGTAGCAAAGACGCGAAAATTTCTCCGGCTGCGCTGACCACCGCCATCTTTTTGGCAAGCCCAAACCGGTCGGCCAGCCAGCCGGCCAGGATCCCCGAACTGCCTATCCCGAAATACAGCATGGAGAATAGGAAGCCGATTTTGGCCGGCGGCACACCCATGCGGCTGAGGTGGACCGGGATCATGGCGGCCAGCCCGCTGCCGTTACCGAAGATCAACATTAAGACCAGGCTGAATAAAAGCAGTTGTTTTTTAGACATGGTTGTACTGATTATTGTGTCGGTCGAGTCGTGGACAGCCTGATTTTATTCAACTTTCGGAAAAATTGCCGCTGTCATTGTAATACACAAGCTCATCCAGGCTCTTTTTCTGGTTTTGATTTTGTGGATGGTCGGGATAGCCAAACACAAGGATTTCAGATGGGAGGATGTTATTGGGTAATTTGAGCAATGCCGCCAGGGATGTAACTTCAAACCGCGAGACCCAACAGGATCCAATTCCATATTCCAGGGCAGCCAGGACCATGTGAGTCCCTGCAATTTTGGTCTGATGCTCCTCTTGATTTAAGGCCCGGTACAACCCCGGATCCATTTTAAGAATGGCGCTGGCATATTCCGGGAAACGCTGGACCTGGATATCCCGGGCGCCGCGGCTGTCCTCCGTGCAGACAGTACAAAGGACGATAAGAAGCGGTGCCTGTCCAATCCAATCCTGCCCATGAGCCACCCGAGCTATCTCAATGATCAGGCCCGGTTGGGTAATAACTCCAAAACGCCAGGGCTGCTCATTCCCACCCGAAGGGGAGAGGCGGCCGGCTTCAAGGATATCCGCGATGGCCTCCTGGGGAATGGGTTTCTTCTGAAACTTGCGGGTACTGGAACGACTATTAAGCAGATCGGTTATTTTTCCCATAACAACATCCCAATTTTTGAAATCCTCGTAGTAGCAACTCTGCCCAGCGCAGGCAGGGTGCTGCGCGAAGCCGTTACTACGACAAGCCCGTGATTTATTGAATTTACTAATGAATAATGAAATGAAATGGTCGAGCTCCTTGGGAGAGCTCGACCTGTACCTCTGAATACCGGCTCGCTAGTGCGTGACCGTCCCCGAGCCGGTGACGCTCTTGTTCACCTGGGCCGGATTGCCGCTGTAGCGGATGTTACCGGAGCCGCGCAAGGTTGCATCCAGGCTATCACTCGCATAGACGCTGATGTTGCCGGAGCCGTTCAGGCTGACCGTCGCGCTGCGGGCCTTCAGGCCGTCGCAGTAGATGTTGCCGGAGCCGGGCAGGCTGATATCCACGCTATCGGCGGTGCCTTCCATGGTGATTGTGCCGGAGCCGGACAGGTCCACCGAGACATTTTTTCCTACCAGGCTGGATACCTTGATATTGCCGGAGCCTTTCAGGCTGACTCCTTGCATGGATTTCATCGTAATGTTCACGTGGATGCCCTTTTGGGTGGTGATGCTGGTATTTCCCTTGATGCCAATGACCAGCTTGCCGTTCTGGACGGTGGTTTCGATCAGGGGAACGATATTATCGTCTGATTCCACCACAACCGATTCTTCCGATCCAAAGGCCACATTGACATCGCCGGAGCCTTCCAGGACGACTGCGTCGAACCCGCTCACATTACGGGTCTCGCTGATGACGTTGCCCGAGCCGGTCACATGATTGGCTGAAATGGCGATTGGTGCAATGGAAATAGGGGAATTGTATGTTCGGATAAGGCCCATGGAGATCCCCCCGATCAATGCCGTGGCTGAACAAGCGAGCAAGGCTAGTACCAGCACTGCCCCTAGAATGATCCATAATTTCTTATTCATGTCGTATCTCCTCTTGTCAAAACTTGTCGAATTTTATTAATGACAGTGTAAATGCAAGGATTAAAAAACTCCCCTCTCGAGAGGGGAGTTTTCAACTATCCGGTAGGATAGTATTATTCGCCAAACCTCTTAAGCAGTTCCAGCGTTTTTTGGGCGGCTTCGTGTTCTCCCTCCAAGGGGATCGAATAGCCCCAGATGGCGGCGGTCTCATCCTCCAGCCTGCGATACAGGTCCATCGTCACCCGCAACGACCTGGCAATATCGCCGGCCTCATAATGGCCGAACGCACTTCGCATCTGTTCTACCGCTCGTGGATCGGCCCATTCTTCCAGGAAACGACCTCGCAGCCAGGTATCGAACTGCTCTCCTTTGACCGCATGGGCTTGCCATTCGAGCATATCCTTGAGCAGAATTTTAAGGTGCATATCCGAGCCGGACTTGGCCCACCACAGCTCTCCCCGGCGGAGGTGCTTGGCGCTCCAAAGGGTGTGATACCAGAAGTCGCTGACTGCGTTGACAAATTTTGCCTGGTCTGGTTTCTGGTATATGCCTTCTGCCGGCAGCGGCATCTTCATTATGCGGGCCAGCTTCCCATCCTTATCCACCAGCACTTTCACGCCTCGCCGGATGATATCCCCGACGTCCGGCGGGATACCCTGCAGGATCTCGTCCAGCCATTCCTCCGGGTTGATCGCCACATCCACATCCAGGCCGCCCTCATATAACATGCGCCGTTCCCAGGATTGTCCATCACCGGTGCGCTCGATAAAGGTCAACCAGCAAGGTGCAATGGAGGTGGCCCATTCGTCTGATTGGATGTATTGATCGGAAGGCGCGGGCATGGACGAGCACATCCAGGTCAGACCATTCGTCGGCCGGGTGGTCCTTCCGGGCCCGTGAGCCCAGGATCAGGGCTGCCCGGACATCCTCCTCCGCTTCGGCCCACCGGGTAAATCGTTCGATCAGATCAGCATAAGTCAGCATGGCATTTTCCTCCTTATGGCTTTGGCTGATATTTTACTATGTCGCTATTGGAGTGCAGGTGTTCCACCTGCTGGAGTGCAGGCTTCAGCCTGCTAGGTCATCCATGGCAATCCTCTAATCTTGCAAAGATGCATACACAACAATATCAAAAACAGGGCGGTGTAAATTTATGTCCTGTCAGGGTCGCTGCTCGCAGAATTGCACGAATCTTAACCTTTCGACTTTGAGAACACTCGAGCAGTCGCCCAGCCATCAAAGGAATAACCGGCAGGCTTTTCGAACGGATGCGCTTGACCAGAATTGAAGCGATCTTTTCCTCTTTCCAGAACCTTTTACCGATAAAAAAGCAAGATTCACCGGATGCGTCTGTTCAAATCCATCACAATGACTTCTGCATCGATGTAGGTTTCACCCAGGCAGCGCGCCACGGAGATGCGGTGATGCCCATCCCTGACGTAGTAGGTCCCCTCCACATCGATCAGTTCCACCGGAGGCAGGGGTTGCCCATTCAGCCTCTCCCGAGCTACGCCGAACCAACGGTCGCGTGATTTTTCTCGCAAAGGATGAAAGGCATCATCGAAGGCATCCGACTTGCCCTCGCTGCCGCGGATGCTGTCTATATCAACCGTATGCAGGCCGGCATAATGACAATTTTCCACCTGAGAACAGCACAACCTCTCATTCAATTCAAGCAGGTTGGGGCTCCGATGGGTCAGGCGGGTGATCAGCCGGTGCCACCATCCGCTTGTCATCATTTTCGAAAAGAGTCGCAGGATCTGCTGGGTCTGATTTTGGGTGAAAGTGGAGGTTTGCATCATTTCAGTGCTCCGTTTATCTACCCATAGTGTACGATTCTCTGGCTCGCTGCGCCTCTGGCGGGAGTACGGTTCCTGCCTCGACTTGTGGACAGGTAAACCGCCTCGACCATTGGACAGGTCACCCATCCGGGACTAAAATATATCTGTCAGGAAGGGCATGAAAGAACTCTGTTTCAGGTATACCCGGCCCTGAGCGGAACAACCGGATGGTTTTTATCCGGTTGTGTAGACGAAGGGCCTTTATAACTGCCGGATCAGCCGGATGCTCTTGATCCGGTTGAGGATCCGAAAGGCTGCTTATGCTTGAAATGAAGCGTTTTTCACTGCTGGGGGTTAAACAAAGAGGCTTATTGTCTTTCCAGTCCGGAGTTGTAATTTTGCAGATTAAGAGCCCATCCCTCCAAAGGTAATCATGGTGCCCTCAGAAAACCAACCCGTTTTTCCCCCGACCAATTCTCTCGACGAATTGAAAAGATCCGAAGCCGCCTTCCGGGCCATGTTCGAGACCTCTGCGGTGGGCATCGGCATCATGGGGCTTGACCGCAAGATCCGGGATGCCAATCCTGCTATCTGCCGTATGTTTGGCCGCACCCGTGAAGAATTCATTGGTATCGAGCCTGCCGTCGCCACCTACCCGGAGGACTACACAAAATCTTCAGGGCAGTTCCAGGAACTGCTTGAGGGGAAACGTGATTCTGTCCGGGACGAACGCAGGTATATCCGCAAAAATGGCGAGGTTTTCTGGGCCCATGTCACCATGAGTGTCGTCCGGGACGAAACCGGCAAACCTCTCTATATGGTCGGCATGGTCATAGATATCGATGAAAAAAAGCGGATGGTGGAGGAACTGCAAACATCCGAGGCGCGCTTCCGGGCCGTGTTCGAGAACGCCGGGATCGGGATCGCCCTGGTTGGAATGGACCGCCGGCCCTTGGAAGTCAATGACAGCTTGTTACGGATTTCCGGTCGGACCGAGAAAGAGTTGCTCGAAACATCGGGAATATTCATCAGTCATCCGGATGACGTTGAGATTGACAAAGCCGAGCTGGCGAAGTTGGTTTCCGGAGAACTGAACTCCTATCAGGTGGAACGCCGCTATATCCGCAAAGATGGCGCTCTGTATTGGGTCAGGCAAACTATTTCTGCTGTCCGAGATCAAGACGGCAAGGTGATGTACCTGGTTGCCCTGGTGGAAGATATCGATCAGCAGAAACAAGACCAGCAGACTTTGCGTGAATTGGAAGCTCGCTTCAAGGCCATGTTCAATAACACTTCCGTCGGCATTGCATTGACCGGCCTGGACCGGCGCATCCTCCAGGTCAATGAAGCCGCCGCCCGCATCACCGGCTATCCCCTGGAGGAATTGACCCAAATAAATCCAATCGACCTTGCCATTCCGGAAGACCGGCAAGTGGCAGGGGATGCGCTCCAGGATATGGTCACGGGCAAACGCGACACCATGACCGTGGAACGGCGTTACTTGCGCAAGGACGGCCAAATGTTCTGGGGGAGGGTCACCTATTCCCTCGTGCGTGGACCCGACCGCCAGCCCGTCTATCTCATCGGGTTGATCGAAGATATTAATGAGCAAAAGCTGGCCGCTCAAAAACTGGCCGATCAGGAGGCCGAATACCGCCGGACGCTCGAGCAGCGGGTCCAGGAACGTACCCATGCATTGAGTGAGACCAACCTGCGCCTGGTCGCCGAAATCGAGTCCCGCCAAAAAGCCGAAGAGGCCCTGGCCAGCAAGGCCGCCGAGGAAGCCATTGTGGCAGAACGCACCCGCTTGGCGAGGGATTTGCATGATGCTGTCACCCAGACCCTCTTTTCCGCCAGCCTGATTGCAGAAGTGCTGCCTGATATCTGGGATATGGATCCGGCCGAAGCCCGCAAGTCCACCGAGGAACTCCGCCAGCTTACCCGCGGCGCCCTGGCAGAAATGCGGACTCTCCTGCTTGAGCTTCGCCCGGCCGCGCTCACGCAGGCACGTTTCCCCGATCTGCTTAAACAGCTTAGCGAAGCCGTCATCGGACGGGCGCGCCTGCCCGTTCACCTGGATGTGAAAGGCGACTACGAGATGCCTCCCGAGGTCAAGGTGGCTTTCTACCGGATCGCCCAGGAGAGCCTGAATAATGTGGTCAAGTATGCTCGGGCCACCCAGGTGGAGATCATTCTGAATCAAGTTTGCTGCAATGTCCACCTGGGGGTAAGGGATAACGGCATCGGATTCGACCCGGCTTCGATTAAGCCCACCAGCCTGGGCATGCGTATCATGCGCGAGCGGGCCGAAGCCATCCACGCCCATTTCAATGTAAATAGTACACCCGGCCAGGGAACGACCGTTAGCCTGGACTGGAACGAAGATGAACTTATCCCCATTTCAAGCATCCCAACCAGAGGTAAACCATGACAGCTATTCGCATCCTTTTAGTGGACGACCATGCCGTAGTTCGCAGCGGGTTGACCAAGTTCTTGATGGTCAATAAGGACCTGGAACTGGTCGCAGAAGCCTCCGATGGCATTGAAGCGGTCCAACTCGCCGGCCTGCGCCAACCCGATGTGATCTTGATGGACTTGATGATGCCCGGCATGGATGGCATAACTGCCACCCGCGAGATCCACCAAAAATACCCTCATATCAAGGTCATTGCCTTGACCAGCTTTTCCGAACAGAACATGGTCCAGGGCGCTTTGCAGGCCGGGGCGATCGGCTACCTCCAAAAGAACGTCACCGCCGCCGAACTGGGCAATGCCATCCGCTCCGCCCACAGCGGTAGAATGACTTTATCCCAGGAGGCTGTTCAGGTCCTCGCCAATTCCACCTCCCAGGCTTTTGTCCCCGGCAATGAATTGACCGAGAGGGAACGGGATGTACTTAAAGGGATGGTGGAGGGGTTGAACAATAACGAGATCGCCGAGAAACTGGTCATCAGCCTGGGGACGGTCAAATTCCATATTTCCAATATCTTCCAAAAACTGGGAGTGGACAGCCGGGTCGAAGCCGTCAAGATGGCCATCGAGCAAAAGCTGGCCTGATTGAATTTGCCTTCTATAAAAACGGGATGAGCTACGCCGCTCATCCCGTTTTTCATATCTACCTATCCATCCGGCTAGGATAGAATCCATACCTGGGACAGAGGCAGGCGGGTCTCCACCGGCGTAAACTACCTACGAGGTAAAAATGACAAAAATTTTGATCGCCGATTCCGACCCCGTCTTTAGGAAGGCCCTCGCCCTTCTAATTATCCGGCGGATGAATATTATCCATATTGATGAAGCCGCAGATACCGGTACTCTTTTACAAAAACTGGCTGAAAACCGCCCCGACCTGCTTATCTTGAACTGGTCCATCCACGGCGTCGGCGGTCCGGCCGTCTGTGTCCTGGTGCGCAACACTTATCCGGAACTTAAAGTCATCCTGTTGAGTCCTAATCCTGAAGACGAGGCGGAAGCCCGCTCTGTCGGCGCCACCTTCATGTGTAAAGGCGCTTCCCCTGAGGATACTCTTAACACACTTGCCTCGGTCCTTCAGACAGGAGAAATACAATGAAAAAGAATATCCTTATATTGATTTTGTTGATCTGCCTTGGATTGAGCGCTTGCGGCTCGTCCAAACCCACAGCCGCCACCCCCGCCCCGACGGTCTCCGAGCCGACCACCACACCGGAAGTGTTCATGCCCCTGCCGGCTGACCAGCGCGCCTTCGAAGCCGTACGGGCCGCCCTGGCCCGGCAATTGGGAGTGGACCCCTTGACGATTTCCCTGGTAAAAGTGGAGCCGGTCGACTGGCCGGATAGCTGCCTCGGTGTCCATAACCCGGACGAGATGTGTGCCCAAATGATCACTCCAGGTTTCCGTGTCACCGTAAAGCAAAGCGATATGGTTTTCGAATTCCATACCGACCAGGCGGGCAAATACCTGCGCCAGATGAAAAAGCCGTAAAAGATGTGTTCCGGGACCTAAAACAAATACGAGCGGTTTTTTTCCCGCTCGTTTTTGTTTTTCCGAATATCATTAATGGGAAAGAAAATGGAGGAAAATATGCATTCGGATTTACTTTTTTCACCGGATCCGCAGGTCCGCCGCATTTCCGGCGAACTCTACCAGGGTGTCGCTGACCTGCCGCTGGTTTGTCCTCATGGCCATGTCGATCCGCGGCTGTTCAGCGATTCGGCTGCCACTTTTGGTTCACCGGCAGAGCTCTTCATCATCCCGGATCATTACGTCACTCGCATGCTCTACTCGCAAGGCCTCCCGCTCGAATCGCTCGGCGTGCCGCGGGTGGATGGCGGCGCAGTCGAAACGGATCACCGTAAGATCTGGCGGGTCTTCTGCGAGAATTTCCATCTTTTCCGGGGAACTCCCTCCGGCGGTTGGTTATCGCTCGAACTGAGCCAGGTCTTTGGGATCGACGAGAAACCTTCCGCCGCCAATGCGGACCGGTTGTACGATCTCATTGCGGAAAAACTGGCTTCGGTCGAGTTTTCTCCCCGGGCTTTGTTCGAGCGCTTCCACATTGAAGTCCTCTGCACCACCGACGCCTCCACCAGTACGCTCGAACACCACCAGGCCATTCGAAAGAGCGGCTGGTCGGGGCGGGTCTTGCCCACCTTCCGCCCGGATGCAGTCGTTCAATTGGATCGGCCTGGCTGGAGCGCCGATATCGACAAGCTTGCGCGAGGTTAGTCACGTGGAAGTGAAAGATTACGCTTCTTATATCCAGGCCCTGGAGCAGCGGCGTGAGTTCTTCCGCTCGATGGGCGCGGTGGCGACCGACCATGCCGTCCTGGTGCCGGATACGGCCAGCCTTGACCCGGACGAGGCTGAAACAATATTCCAACGAGCCCTTCAAGGCGACATTACTCTCTCCGAGGCGGCCCGCTTCAGCGCCCACATGCTGGCGGAGATGGCCCGCATGAGCCTCGAGGACGGTCTGGTCATGCAGCTCCATCCAGGCTCCCTTCGCAACTATAACGAGCAATTATTCAACCATTTCGGTACCGATATAGGCGGCGACATCCCTATCCCGCACGAATTCACCCGCGCCTTGCAACCTCTTCTGAATAAATACGGCAATGACAGGCGCCTGACCCTCATCCTTTTCACCCTGGATGAATCCACCTACTCCCGCGAGCTGGCAACCCTGGCCGGCCTTTATCCCTCCATCAAATTGGGTCCGCCCTGGTGGTTCTTCGACAGCCCCAATGGGATGAGACGCTTTTTCGACCAGGTCATGGAAACTGCCGGGCTGTATAACACCGCTGGTTTTAACGATGATACCCGCGCCTTTTGCTCCATCCCGGCCCGTCATGAGGTCTGGCGGCGGGTCTCGGCAGACTGGGTCGCCGGCCTTGTCGCCCGTCACCAGGTCGATCTGGAGGATGCCCGCCAGATGATGGGAGAGTTGGCTGCCGGTCTGGCAAAGAAAGCCTATAAGCTTTAAAGTATGGGTTGGACGCCAACCCGATTTATTGACCTGCTGGATACGTAGGATGACTCCACTATTCACCATTCAGCGATAACTGTTCACTGACAACTGATAACTGCCTACTGACAACTGACTACTCCCCACTGATTACTGACCCTGGAGGCTCCCATGCTTTATCCCCAATCCAATCAACACCGGCAGGCCTTTGACCTTTCGGGTTTGTGGGACATCCGCTTTGACCCGGACGAGGCTGGTCTTCAAGCCGGCTGGCAGGCGGGATTCGACCAGGGCAGACCGGTGGCGGTCCCGGCCAGTTGGAATGACCAGTTCGAGGAAGGGCGGGATTTTCTTGGCCCGGCCTGGTATCAGACCACTTTCCAGGTGCCGCTTGGTTGGGATGGGAAACGCATCCTCCTCCGCTTTGGCTCGGTCAACTACCTGGCCGACGCCTGGCTGAACGGCCGCCTCTGGGTCGCACGAAGGCGGACATCTCCCTTTCGAGTTCGAGGTCACATCTCAGCTGAACCCGGGTGAAAACCGTCCTGGTGGTGCGGGTGGATGGACGCCTTGCTCCGGACCGGGTTCCGCCCGGTAATGTCACCGGCGACCCGGCTCATTTCTTCGAAAGCCATGCCGCCAATTATCCCCAAACCCAATTCGACTTCTTCCCCTTTTGCGGAATCCACCGGCCGGTCTGGCTCCATGCAGTCCCGGCCATGGCCTTGACCGACGTAACCGTCCGGACTGAGATCCCCGGGGCGAACCTCGGGCGGGTCAACGTTCAGGTCCAGGCCTCTGCCGAACCGGGCCTGCGGATGCGGGTTCGTCTTTGGGGACACGGCCATGGATTCCACCGTCGAAACAGAATTCACTCAAAATCTGGCTGAATTAACCCTGGCTGTGCCTCGGGCAGCCTTGTGGTCTCCTGAAAGCCCGGCCCTCTACGACCTGCAGGTGGAACTGGTAATCGGAGAGGCGGACCCTGGATTCGTACCGTCTGAAAACTGGTATCCGCACCATCCGGGTCAGCGGGGATGCGCTTCTTCTGAACGGAAAACCGGTCCATCTGAACGGGTTCGGTCGCCATGAAGATTTTCCTGTCGTAGGACGGGGCTATCTGCCGGCGGTCATGGTCAAGGATTATGCCCTCCTGAGTTGGATCGGGGCGAATTCCTTCCGGACCAGTCATTACCCCTATTCCGAACCGATGCTGGATCTGGCCGACCGGTTGGGTTTCCTGGTCATCGACGAGACCCCCGCTGTCGGCTTGTTTTTCCGGCAGGACGGTCTCGAAAAGCGCAGTCGTCTATGCCGCCAGTATATCCAGGAGATGATCGCCCGGGATAAGAACCATCCCTCCGTGATCATGTGGAGCCTGGCCAATGAGCCCCATTCCACCTCGCCGGACGCCCGTACCTTCTTCGAGCCCCTCTTTGCCCAGGCGAGAACCCTCGATCCCACCCGTCCGGTTACCCTGGCGAGTTTCGTCGGCGCAGCCGAAGCAGCCTTTGAATTCTGTGACGTGGTCTGCCTGAACCGCTATCTGGGTTGGTATTCAAACAGCGGCAATCTGGATGAGGCCATCCCCCTGCTTTCGGCAGAACTGGATGCGTTACATGAAAAATTTCCCAAGCCCATCCTATTGACCGAGTTCGGCGCGGATGCCCTTCCCGGTCACCATGCCCAACCACCCGAGATGTTCAGCGAAGAATACCAGGCCGACCTGATCGTCCGGTATATTGAATTATTGCGCCAAAAGCCCTACGTAGTCGGCGAACACGTGTGGAACCTGTGCGACTTCAAGACCGCCCAGGGCATCACCCGCGCCGGTGCGCTCAACCACAAAGGCGTCTTTACCCGTGACCGCCGTCCCAAACTTGCCGCCCACCGCCTGCGCGAATTATGGAAACAACGGGTAGGGGCGACCCGGCAAATTGCGCAGGCATTAAGATTCCATAAGGCGGGTCGCCCTTTCCCGGCAAATCCCGCCATCGTGTCCTTACTGCCTTTCCATTCCGGGCCCTGGCAAACGCTCCCTCCGGGCGTAAAATTGTCACAATCTTCTTGCCTAAAGGTTACCTCATCGATGCTCTCAAACATAAAAGAATTTCTGCGGATCTATGGCAAGGTGCTGGCCCTCCTCTTGACGATGGTAGTCGGCTCCCTCCTGCCCCAATTCCACACCTTCTCCTACCTGGTCCAATACCTCCTCATGGCGATGCTATTCTTCGCCTTCATCGATATCGAATTCCATCCGCATTCATTCCGGAAGGGCATCCTATGGGTGTTGCTGGCGAATGTGGCCATCGCCTTCTTAGCTATTGGGTCCTTTCCTTTATTAATCCCACCCTGGCATTGGCGGCTTTCATCACCGCTATTGCCCCCACGGCCATTTCTTCGCCGGTGATCATTTCATTTATCGAGGGACAGGTGGAATATGTGATGGGATCGGTCTTGCTGACCAACCTGGCCATGGCCTTTCGTGGTGCCGCTGGCCTTGCCGTCCCTGCTGGGCACAGCCGCCAGGGTATCCGTCTGGGAAGTCCTTCAGCCGGTCTTCATCACCGTATTCGTCCCGCTGATCCTGGCGAGGCTGGTCCGGCTGCTGCCTTTGGGCGCAAGGGCAGTCGTGCGCAAAGGCAAGAACTTTTCTTTTGTCATCTGGCTGCTCAACCTGTTCCTCATCTGCGCCAAAGCGGTCGATTTCCTGCGGAACGGTTCGGCCGGCTCAACCGGACTCCTGCCCGCCATAGCCCTGGTCTCGCTGGTCATTTGCGCCGTCAATTTTGCCCTGGGAGCGTTGATCGGAGGCCGCAATTATTGGCAGGAAGCCAGCCAGGCCCTGGGCCAGAAAAATAATTCCTTTGTCATCTGGATGGCGTTGACATTCATCAATCCATTCGTGGCGATGGGTCCCACCTTCTACGTGCTCTATCACAATCTCTACAATTCCTTCCAGATCTACCTTTTCGAAAAGCGCAGGCACCTTCCCAAAATCGCAGATTGATGACGGGGCTGCCCCTTTCTTTGCCGTTTTTTCCCGAAACGATCCGGCTCTTTTTACTTTCCCGCAGGCCTTCCGCAGTAGAAAATAAAAAATTTCTAAAAAATTTGCGTCCAACCCGCCAATTTTGTTGACACTCCCTACCCACTATAATAAGATAGGTTTTGTCCGATTACATCAGCCCATGGATGGGATTTCTACCCCTTTCTCGAATAGTATATTATCTGGCGAATCCATCAGGTCCCTAAAAAGAAGTCGGTTTTCAATCCTCAGTGGAGGTATGTTTGGCGATGGAACTGATTAAGATCCTGGTTGTAGATAGGCGCGCCATCGTGAATACGGGAATCTCTTTGATCCTGGAAAGAGTTCCGGATTTTCAGGTAATGGGTCAGGCAAAGAACAGCGAGGAAGTCTTTCAACTCCTTGACCATGACCCTCCCGACGTAGTCTGCATGGATATTGACCTTCCCGGTCCGGTGGGAGGATTGGAACTCATTCGCCGGCTGCATGATAGTTATCCATTTACCAGGGTGGTTGTACTGACTAACCTCCTGGAGCCCACAGTCATCCGTGAAGCCCTGAAAGCCGGGGTTATGGGCTATTTGATCAAGGATGCAACCGCAAATGAATTGGCCAATGCCATCCGGGCGGCTTCCATGGGAACACCCACGTTATGCTCCGAGGTGGTGAAAGTATTGGTCAAAAAAGTCTTCGGCTCCCAATTTCCCTTATCTCACCCAGCGAGAACACCAGGTTCTCGACCTGGTGGCGCGGGGCTTGAATAATCAAGAGATTGCGGATGAGCTTCACATCAGCCTGTCGACGGTTCAATTTCATGTGAGCCATATTTTGCAGAAGCTGGCCGTGCATAACCGCATCGAAGCAGCCACCTTCGCCTTCCGTCATAACCTGGCCACCTATCCGGAAGAATAATTTTCGTAGCCGTGGCGCGATATAGGCATTCCGACGCTCTTAGTGGTTCTCTCGCTTAGTAACTGAGCTAAGAATGAGAAGATTTTTTGAGTGTTTTGGGCGGCTTCGCCGCCCAAAACACTCAAAACACCCTTTTTTAGAGTTCAATTATTTAGCGAGAAAACTACTTAGGCGAAATATTTCCTGACGTTATTTATGAGGCTGGTGTTCCTACAGGATTATCGTAGCCAGCGCCTATAGGAAAATGAAAGGTGGTAAGATTTGGTGAAGGAAACACTGGTTCATACCTATGAAGGCCCATCCCACCCACCTAAAATTAATTCTCCTTATATTTCTCCTAACCATAACAGGATTTTGGCCGTCTTCTCTCGTGCTGGCCCAAAACACACCGGTGGTGCAGGCGGTCCTGTTCTACCGCAGTACCTGCAGCCACTGCATCCAGCTTGTCAGCGAGACTCTGCCGCCTATCGTGGAGAAATACGGGGATAGACTGCAGATCTTCTATTGTGATGTCTCCTTCCCGCCGGGCGATGCTCTTTTCACCTCCGCCATCGATAGCTTTTCCATCCAGACCATCGGCGTCCCGACGATGGTAGTGGGAGAAGAAAGTCCTCATCGGCTCCAGGAATATCGAAGAGCAGTTTCCCGGGATCATCGAGGCCGGCCTTGCCCAGGGAGGCCTGAAATGGCCCGCTATTCCCGGCTTGGAAGAGGCCTTTTCCAACGCCGGCTCCATGCAGATGCCGGTCCTCGGGAGCGTGCCGGGCCCATCGGACTTGCTGCCTCTTCCCGGAGAAACTCCGGCTCCTGCGGCCACCCAACTTTCCCCGCAGACAACTGTGGCGGCGACTCCTGTTGCCCAACCCGATACCGGGAATCTTTTCATCCGGAATTTCCAACAGGACCCACGTGGCAATTCTTTGGCCGTGTTCGTCTTACTCGGCATGATCGGTGCAGTCATCTATGGCGTCATCTCCTTCATGAAAAGGACTGCTCCCGCCATCGTAGGGGCACGATATCCCACTCCGTTACACTACAGGGATGTTATCGTGCCCCTGCTATGCATTGCTGGGTGCGGGGATATCCGGCTACCTGGCGTACGTGGAGATAACCCTGGCGGATGCCATCTGCGGACCTGTGGGAAATTGCAATGCCGTCCAATCCAGCTCCTATGCCGCGCCTGTTCGGCATCTTGCCCATCGGCGTATTGGGACTGGTAGGGTATTTTGCCATTCTGGTCGCCTGGCTGGTCACTCGCTTTAGCCACAACTTCGTAGGTGAAACAGCTCGCCTGGTCCTGTTTGGCCTGACTGTTTTGGGTCTCTTGTTTTCAATCTATTTGACCTTTCTCGAGCCGTTCATCATCGGCGCCTCGTGCATGTGGTGTTTAGCCTCCGCCGTCTTGATGACTGCCTTTTTTCTGGTGAGTATTGCGCCTGCCAGAAGCGCACGTTTGTTTTTGAGCCGTTCGACGGCGCCGAAATTTTGAGTACCGAGTGGAGGAGAATATGCCCCGTTCACACCCTGCTTCAAAAGCCCATTCCACCAAAAAAATCCACACGCGTAACCTGCTGGTCTTGTGGGTTGGCCTGGGCATCCTGCTTCTTCGTGATCGCAGGGCTGTGGATCTTCAGGCCGAAAGCCACGCCGGTTGCCAAGGCTACCGCCACCCCCGCTCTCGCAGCCGAGTTGACCGCTGCCCAGGCTTATCAAAAATATCAAGAAGGTGTCTTCTTCCTGGATGTGCGCACCCAGGAAGAGTGGAATGATTTCCATATCAAGGGCAGCACTCTCATACCATTGACGGAGCTGCAGGACCGATTGAGCGAGCTGCCGAGAGGACCGGGAAATTGTGGTGGTCTGCCGCACGGGTCACCGCAGCCTGACGGCGTTGAACCTCCTCCAGCAAGCTGGGTTCACCCGTCTCACCAGCCTGACCGGCGGTCTGCAAGCCTGGATGGATGCGAATTATCCATTGGAATAGGACCCATTATCACCTCCGCGGTCGGGGCAAAATATAATGTGCTCCTACCCATGTATAATGATGTTTCAAAGGCGTATTCCATTCAAGGGTTGTGGCGGAAATCAGATGGAATGAAAAAATTCTGGAAGTTCTTTAAGCCCGAAATCAACCTGGATGAGAAACGATCCATATGGGTGGATCCTGAAGAACTCGGCCACGAAAAACCCATTGTGATCCATGAGAAAAGGTACGTAGTCAGGATTCCACAAAGAATAAATGGTAATATAACTCTGAGGCTCCGAGGCTTCGGAAAAACAAGAGCTAAAAAGACTGGCGATCTTTTTCTCCATTTGTGGGTAAATAAGGGTGTGGACGTTAGAAAAAGCCTTTGGATTTCACAAACCTGTGCCAGAAATGGGGCGGATAAGAAGCTGGAGTTGGATGGAAAGAAATTAATACTTGTGGTTCCTCCAAGATGCCGTGACGGCCTGACCATTCGTGCAAAAGGGTGGGGCAAACAACCTTATTCGGGCGCTGACACTCCACTTCTCTACGGGAAAAAAGGAAATTTGCTGGTGAAGTTGATTGTTTATCCGGATACCATCGCGCCGGTATACGGCTCTTTCGAAGCGCTGAGTACCGATGACATGTACCTGGAAGGGTGGGTGTATCGAACTATTGATACGGTAATTGAAAAAATGGGGAAATCGGTTTTTAGCTTGAGACCTCTCACGGCCGATACGGTTGCCGATCACTTCAACGAATTCGGCTGGCGAGGCGTTTCTGACGTCCTTATTGATCACTTCAATTTGAAGAACCTTAATATTAAGTTGCAAGAAGATAAATTAATGTCTTTGCCGGGGCTTTGTGAGAAAAATTTCAGTCAGCCGGAAAATGGTCCCGGCATAAGATATTACGTGATCAGGATCAAGGCAGAATTCCTGGATAATCCTTTCATGATCGCGTCGATCCTGGCACACGAATTATGTCATGTAATCTACTTCGAAAAGATCGAGGATGCGCGCCTCTCGAACGGAATCCAGAATGAGGCTGAAAAGTCTGCATATCTTCTGGAAATGGAGCATACGGTCGATCTGCTGGTCTTTATGTTCAAGAGCGGTGAATTCCAACTTCGTGTTGCCAGGGATAAGAGAATCACTTTCGGATATTTTCGCCAGGATTTATTTGAAAGAATGCAGGTGATCGTTTCGAAGAAATTGGATAAATTTGTGAAGCCATCACCTAAGCCTCATCATTCAACTTAGGGACACGAGATCTCCCTCTCCGCTTCGCTGCGGGGATAATATCGTTCCCCCGCAAACCATACGGACCTTCTCGTCCCTGACCAGAATCACATCCATCCGAAGAATTAAAAACAGCTAATAATCCAGTTGGGAGAGATGCCACCGGTACTCTCTGACAGTATAATTTCCTGCGTACAGGGTATGGAAATGGATTCACACGCATGGCATTCTCTTGAAATTCCAGAGGTCTACCGGCAATTGGGCGCCCGCTCCAATGGGCTGACCGACGCCGAGGTGGCCGATCGCCTGAGGCAGACCGGACGCAACGAGATCCTGCGGCGGAAGCCCATCTCGCCGGTGCGTTTATTCCTCAAGCAGTTCGTCAACTTTTTCATCTTCGTGCTCCTCTTTGCCGCCCTCCTGGCCTTTGCGGTCAGCACCCTGCCGGGGCAGGCCGGGCGGGCGCTGACGGGTTGGTTCATCCTGGCAATCATCCTGCTGAGCGTAGCCTTGAGCTTCTTCGAGGAATACCGCTCCCAAAAGGAGCTGCAAGCCCTCGACCGGTTGCTGGTCTTCAAGACGGGCGTATTGCGAAACGCCCCGCAGGAGAACGCGGGACACGGAGAGCGCCGGCAGGTGGAGGCGAGCGAGATCGTCCCGGGGGATATCCTCGTGCTGAGCCAGGGGCAGAGAGTGGCGGCGGATGCCCGCTTGATCGAAGCCTACAGCCTGCGCACAGACGAATCTGCCCTCACCGGTGAGAGCGTGGGCGTGGATAAGTCACCTCAATCCGTTGCGGCGGAGACGGCCCTGGCCGAGCGCACCAGCATGGTCTACGCCTCCACCTATGTCACCCACGGAACCGGCCTGGCGGTGGCGGTCTCCACCGGCATGGACACTCAGGTGGGCCAGATCGCCGCCACTCTCGGCGGGATGAGCGAGCGCCCCACCCCGTTCCAGGTGGAAGTCCAGCGCATGTCTCGCGAAATGACCGTCATCGTGGCGGTCCTGGCGGTGCTCGTGGCGGTCATCCTCCTGTTCGTCCTGCACGAACCGCTGGTCGACGTGGCCCTCAACACACTCAGCCTGGCTATTGCCACAATCCCGGAGAGTCTGCCCATCGTCCTTACCTTTGCGCTGGCGTTGGGGGCCCGCCAGATGGCCCGGCGCAAGGCGGTGGTGCGGCGCCTGTCGGTGGTGGAGTCGCTCGGCTCGGTGGACGTCATCTGCACCGACAAGACCGGCACCCTCACGCAAAACCTGATGAGCCTGCAGAAGCTCTATATCGGTTCCCGGCTGGTAGCGGACCTGACGGGTGAGACCGGCTCTTCGTCTGCGATGCAACCCCTACCCTCCGGGCGGGGCGGGAGTACGCCTCTCCGCTCAGAGCCATTGGCTCCGGAGGCGGTGGAGCTGCTGCGGGACGGGATCCTGTGCAACGAGGCCTCCATCGATGGGGAGATCCAGGGAGATCCGGTCGATACGGCCCTGGTGAGGGCGGCCCAGGCGGCCGGGTTGGATGCGGCCCGGGCACGGACGGAAACGCCTCGCATTCACATCCTCCCGTTCTCGTCCGAGAGGAAGATGATGACCACCATCCATTCCAGGGATGGGAGCCGGATCGCCATTACCAAGGGTGCGCCCGGGCCGGTCCTGGCTCGCTGCACCTCCTGCCACGAAGGCGGGCAGGTGCTGCCGTTGGACGAGGCCCGCCACCAGGATATCCGCCGGAGGGTGACCCAACTGCAGGGGCAGGGCTATTACGTCCTGGGAGTGGCCGGACGGGCGGTTTCAGCGGAGGAGCCGCCGGAGGCAGCCGAGAACGGGCTGACCTTCCTGGGCCTGCTTGCGCTGATGGACCCACCCCGTGAAGGCGCCGGGGAAGCCATCTCGAAGGCGAAGCGGGCCGGCATCCGGGTGGTCATGATCACGGGGGATAACGGCCTGACCGCCCAGGCCATCGCCGGCACGCTCGGCATAGGGACGCGGGTGGTGGATGCCCGGGAGATGGGCGAGATCAGCGGCCAGGCGCTGGTCGAGAAAATGAGAGAGATCGACATCGTCGCCCGGGCCACCCCGCAGGTGAAGCAGCAGGTGCTGCAGGCGCTGCAGGCGGATGGGCACGTGGTGGCCATGACCGGCGACGGGGTCAACGATGCGACCGCTTTGAAGCAGTCGGACGTGGGGGTGGCCATGGGGCAGCGCGGCACCGATATCGCCCGGGAATCGGCCGCGATGGTGCTGCTGGACGATAACTTCTCCACCATCGTGGCGGCGGTGGAGGAGGGCCGGCGTATCTTCGACAACATCCGCAAGTTCACCAATTACCTGCTTTCCACCAGCCTGGGAGAGGTGTTCGTGGTGCTGGCGCTCTCGATCGCCGGATATTTTCCTCTCTCGGCCATCATGCTGTTGTGGGTGAACGTGGTCACCGATCTCGTCCCGGCCAGCGCCCTGGCGGCCGACCCGGCCGTGCCGCACGTGATGCGCCGGCGGCCGCGCCGCCACAGCGAGTCCATCCTTAACCGGGCCATTTACGCCACCATCGCCGGGAGCATCTTCCGCACGCTGATCGCCTACGGGTTGATCTTCTGGGCCGGGCTCCAGTTTGGCGGATTGGTGTATGCCCGAACGATGCTCTTCACCGCCATCGTCCTGCACGCGTTCACCCGGGTGATGGTGGTGCGGCAGTTGGACAGCCTGACGATCTGGTCGAACCGGACCCTGCTGATCAGCTATGCGGCCGCGGTGGGGCTGCAACTGCTGGCGCTGTATACTCCGTTGAGAGGACTTTTCGGGGTGATCCCGCTGGACTGGCGCGCCTGGGCGGTGATGCTGCCGGTGACGGCGGGGAGTTCGTTCTTCGGGGTGTATATGACGAGGTGGATATTGAAGTTGTTTCCGTTGTGGGAGAAGTAGGTGATAGTTTTATAGTTTTATAGTTTTTGTTTAATAGTTTTATAGTCAGATAGACTTATAGTCATATAGTATTTAGAAGTTAGGGGAATTGAATTTGAGGTTCCCTGACTAAGTGCATCCCGCTGAAGGAAGCAGGAAAGTCAGGACTTTGCAACAAATAGTCAATTAGCTCCGGGAAGAAATGGAGAGGGAGCATTCGATACGCGGTATCGAAGGAGGAACGAATATCCTAATCTGATGATTCGCAGCGGGTGGAATTCCCTGATCCATCTGGGAGGGTCGGCTCCTGACGCCAGAAAAGGTAACATCATCAGTGGAGGGCACGATATATCGTGCCCCTACCTTTTGGTCATGATTGTGACCACAGAGTAATGTACGGCAATAGGGAACATAAGGAGAGTTGGAAATTGAATTCGGACTGAATTGATCCTCAGGTTCAACAGGAGGAACAATTCGGTCCGAATTGAGGATGAGATAGCTAAGCGTTTCAAGGATCGAGGTGATGAATGAATACGAGATCCCTCGTGGCAATAATTGCAGTAGAAGGAAAAAAGAGGGTCTCATACTTTAATAATAGAACGTTAGTTTCATCTGTCAAGTATGCAATATGTTCGAAAATAGGCGAAGAATGTAACCAAGAGAAAACCATCAGGATTAGCAGTTTTATTGCTAATATTCCAAGCGACATGAGATAATGGGATTAGAAACGTTTTCCCACCCTTTCCAAATTCTTCAAGGATGTTCGACTAACCGAAAGCCTGGCACACTATGTGTATCAGGAACTCCTGCCTGATAACGGAATGAACAAGGCCTTGTCCCGCAAGGAATTCTCCTGTTCGGCGATCAGTTTTTTCTGGGGCGTGGATAAACCCTATGAAGCCCTCGGCCCGCATACACTTTTCCTGGCGGACGATTACAGGGAGAATTTCGAGAGCATTGACCGGGACCTGAGCCTGCCGGCCAATCCCAGCCTGTATATCCACGCTCCGGCCCGGCTGGATGCCTCCATGGCTCCGACGGGACAGGATAGCCTGACTGCGATCGTTCCGGTGGGTCACCTGAGTGAAAATGGCGACCAGGATTGGAGCGAATTGCGGGATAAAGCCCGCCAACATGTCTTTCGGCGGTTACACACTCTCGGCATTACCCGATCTCGAAACGCACATCAAGTTCGAAGAAACGTATACCCCCCTCTCGTGGCGTAAACGCTATAACCTGGTGAAGGGCTCCACTCACGGGTTATCCCACCGGCTGACCCAGATGGCTTACTTCAGGCCGTCCAACCGCCATCCGCGCTACAAAAACCTATACTTCGTGGGAGCCAGCACACACCCGGGGACCGGGATACCCACCGCCATGGTCTCCGGCAGGTTGGTTTCCGAGCGAATTCAGGAAGAAGGATAAGGAGGAAAACATGAAAACTTTAATTGCCGGTTCAAACGGGATGGCCGGTGTCTTGCCGGCTCAGAGCGGACGGGCCCGCGGTTGGCAGCGCTGGGCTCCCTACGCGGCCGTGGTATGGTCGCTGATCTACGCGGCGCTGGGGATCTATCTGGGCAGTGAGCGGGCGCGGCTTCCCCTACGCCCCCGAGACCGCCTCCAATGGGTGGCCGCTGCTCGGCCGGTTCGGACCGGGCGCTGGCCTGGATCGTGGTGATCGCTGGCAGGGATCCCCGCGGCGGCGCTGGGAATGGCGATGCTGCGGGGGGTGCGTGGCAAGGTGCTGCGGCCGCTCTTCATCACCCTGGGGGTGCTGTTCTCATCTGTGATGCTCCTGCTCATGATCGGGCTCGATCTGCTGGTGCTGGTGGGCTATATCCCTTACACCGTTCGGGCTGTCCTCACAGGTAACGAGATCGCCCAATCCCTGCTGAAGGGC
The DNA here is from genome assembly GCA_963782935.1 of uncultured Chloroflexia bacterium. GTDB lineage: Bacteria > Chloroflexota > Anaerolineae > Anaerolineales > Villigracilaceae > UBA877. Next base: position 59,998 of record CAWALN010000024.1, read on the forward strand.
TGGGCTCAATGGACGACAATTCACCAGTTCCTGTGCCTGGTCGGCGGATTCCTGTGGCTCGCTGCTACGGTCGTCTACGCCCGCCGGAGCGCAGAGGCCTGCCTGTATTGCGGCCGTTCGGACGGCCCGGAAAGATGGACGAGCCCGGAGCGGGCCGCTCGCTGGGGCCGGATGGCCGTATACGTGGGTCTGGTGGCGCCGGTTTTCTACGCCTTCACCCGCTACGCCTGGTGGCTGGGCTGGCCGCTCGGGATGAGCCGGGCGTACTGGCAGGATGGTCAGGAAAGGGGGTTGTGGGTCTCGGGGCTCTTCCTGGCGACATTCGGCCTGGTGGGGGCCGCCCTCACTCTTGGGCTGATCCAGCGCTGGGGGGAGCGGTTCCCCCGTTGGATGATCGGCCTTTCCGGGCGGCGGGTGCCGATCGCCCTGGCGGTGGTGCCGGCGGGGCTCGTCTCGGTGCTGATCGGGGTGGGCGGCATCGGCATTATGGCCAGCACAGCCCAGATGATGGCGAACATGCAGGCCGCGGGAGTGACGGGCAGCGAGCTCGCCGGGGGGCTCATCTTCCAACTTGGCCCCACCCTGCTGTTCCCGCTTTGGGGTGTGGCGCTGGCGGTGGCGACGCTGGGCTACTATTTCCGGCGGCGCGGCCCGTGCAAGGTGTGCGGTCGCGGCGCACCGGACGCAGCGAGATAATAAACAAGCAGCCTCCCCAAATCTTGTGATTTGGGGAGGCTGCTTGCAGGCGGGCAGAGACCCTGGTCCCCCTTGTTGGGGATAGGGCCGGAGCGGCTAGGCTTTATGGAGCGCCATATAGCGCTCGCATTCCTGCTCGTATTTTTTGGCGCGGTCCTGCAGTTTCGGCATCAGGGTAAAATTTCCCTTTAAAAGATCGGCGCCGTACTCCACAATCTCCTTCCCCATCTTTTGGAGGGTGGGATTGAGGTCATCCTTCCTCAGGGGGGTGGGCTGAAAGGCCTGCTCGGGTTGGGGAGCTTCATCCTGGCCCAGTTCAACCAGCAGCCAGCCGAGGGTGGATTTGTTTTTGGCGTCATGCACGTCCGAGATGACGAGCCAGGGCTTGTTGCCAAGCTCGTAGTTCAACAAGAGTGCGGTGGTCGCATTTTCGAATTGGATGGTGCAGGTCCGGTCGATGTAGGTGGCTTCGGTTTTCTTGAAACCGTATTTAGCCTCGAGCCCCCAAAAGGCTTTTTCCACCATATTCTCAAAGACTGTTTTTTTCATGGTCGTGCTCCTTCATGGACAATCTGGAGGATACTTGTACCACATTATGCCCAGGAAAGATATCTTGACAAATTCAGGAACCCTTTTTTGGAGGCGTGGACCCCCAGGTTAAAAAAAGATCTCCGGGTCGTTCAAGAACCTGGAGGACAATTCGGGCAGGTATTACAATGGACAGGACGCATTTGAGCAAAGGGCTAAAAAGATTCACCACAAACATCTCCAAGTCGTTGACCCGCCCTCGGATAACTTTTATGCTATGCTTGAAACGGATGATATAAGAGTTCTCCTGATCGACTCTATAGTTGGGCGGTTCTACCACATAGGAATATGAATAATGAGAAACATACCAGTCTTGATTGCCTTATCGCTCTTCCTGGTCAGTTGCGCCAACCAGAATCCTACTCCGCAAATCATTGAAGTCACAAGAATTGTCGAAGTAACTCAAGAAGTAACACCACAATTCAGTCTTACTCCTAACTCTGCCCAGATGTTCTTCCCTGGGGAATGTCTCATACCCCAACCAGGCCTTGATTATAGCCGGTACAAAATGTATTCCATCAAAATGATCGGCTGGTGCAGCTTTATAAAGCCATCTCCAAACGGTCAGTACCTGGCATATTCAACGATGACCTGCATCAGCGGACCCACTCCACCACAGTGCGGCGAGGTCGTGAAGGTTCTCGAAGTGAATTCTCAAGAGGCAAAATTGGTCCTATTTATTGACGAAGGGGAAAAAAGGTTAGTCTGGGGCCTGGATTGGAGTTCCAATGGCGATCTGGTCATCCCCGAGACCGATATCGATTCGCCCGTGGATACCTGGGTAATGAGTTGGCCGGTTCGGTCGACAAAAACGCTCGTCCCAGGAGGGATAAGGCAGTGGAATGATAGCCGGAGTGCATTTTTTACCTTCCGCGGACCTGGGCCGGGTTCTTGCGGCAGCGATGTCAGTGGGTATGATTTTACGAGCGGAAAAGTATTTCCGGACATCGCAGCCAGCCTGGGCCTGGATGGGGTGGGCATACAGGTCTACCGCGATATGTGGTGGAATGGCGATTCCACCATCCTTCTTTTGATCACACCTATGAAATACGATGAACAAAAGCAGGATGACAAATTTCTCCCAACCATTGCGGGCAAAATTACCCTGTCCCCTTCTGGACCCGAATACTCCACCATTGCCAGCAGTGCTACGGAGGATTTCTATTTTGTGAACAATGCTGATACGGGTTACTCGGTTCAATCAAAACCGTACGAGGTACGTTACTGTTATGATAAATAAAACTATTCGGCCGCCCAACACCGGCCCCATCTGACCGCGTTCCCTACACTACGCTCAGGGATACCCTTACGGGCACGTGTGCTGTGCGATGCTTTGCGAAATCAAACCGTCAGGCCGAGGTAAACCTGGACAACCGAGGTAGTCTGGTAAACTCGCAACCATATCTACCCACAGGCAGAAAAGAGAGACCTGAAATGAGTTGGAGATTCCTGGAAAACCAACAACCCGAACTGGCGGCATTTGGCCTCGAACGATTGAACGGCAAGGTAGCTTATCTGGCCACCATCCGCAAAGACGGTTCGCCGCGGGTTCATCCGATGACGCCAATCATTGGAGAGGGTCATCTATTTGTGTTCATGGAGCCGACCTCGCCAAAAGGCCACGACCTTCAGCGGGATGGGCGCTACGCGATCCACTGCTCAGTCAGCGATACCAGCGGTGAGAGCGGTGAGTTCATTGTGGCGGGTCGGGCGCGCTTGATCGATAATCCGGAAGTGCGCGCCCTGGCAGTGAGACTGTCCAGTTATACGCCGGCGGACCGGTACATCCTGTTCGAATTCGAGGTCACCAGTGTGACCTCGACAATCTACACTGAAGGTCAACCGGTTCGTCAGAATTGGAAATGGAACGGTTAGTGGGGTGTGCGTCAGTACGGTTTCAATCAATGCGGCCCGGCCCATTCCCATAAAACGAATTGCACCACCGTTGTGATCCGGGGAGTAAAATTGGTCTCAAAAGGAGAAGTGCACGATGAGATTTCTCTTCAAAGGTTGGATGGCATTTCACGTGTGGATCTACCGGCTTTCGGGAGGCAAAATAGGTGGAAGCATGGGGACGAAGGTCCTTTTGCTCACCACCACCGGGCGCAAGAGCGGCCAGGCCCATACCGTCCCCCTGGGTTGCTTTGATCATAAAGACGGCTACGTGATTGTGGCTTCGAACGGCGGGGCGGCCCACTCATCCGGCCTGGTATCTCAATCTAAAGAATGACCCCCGAGTTACAGTGCAAGTGCTGGATCAGGTGATGTCCGCCACCGCCGAGGTGCTGACCGGCGAGGCCCGGACCCAGGCCTGGGGGCAAGTGATCGCCATTGCGCCTTCTTATGCCAGGTATACGAAGCGGACCACCCGGGAGATCCCGCTGGTGCTGCTGCGGCCCGATAAATAAGTGCAGGCCTCTTATAATGAAAATGGAGATGTTTCTATGATCATCGATGCGCACGCACACGCGGCCCGGGACTATGCAACCGCAGAATCCATCACCGAAAACTCAAGAAGATATGGGATCGGGAAGATCCTGCTGTGCACGAGCCCCAAGAATAACCTGGACTTGAAAGATCCGCCCAATGTCCCATTGATGAAGTCCCCGGATAGTATTTATATCCTTAATCGCATGCTCAGGTTGGCTTATAACGGCTTCATGAAAGACAACGGGGACGGCAATAAATACGTTCTCGAATTGGCGGAACAGCTTCCCAAAATCGTCATCCCGTTCCTGTGGGTCAACCCGCTCGATCCCGGTCACATGAGCAACCTTGAGAAGAATATCCAGGGTAGACGGTTCCGAGGCTTAAAACTTCATCAGGCCTGGACTCCGTTCAAGATAGACGGCGTGGAATTCGGGCGGCTGGCAGAAGTTGCAGTGGCGCATAAACTCCCCATATTCATCCACCTGTATTCCAAAAGTGAAACGAAGAAATTGGTTCGATTTATTGGGGCTCACAAACAGGTGATCTTCATTATCGGGCATATGCTCGGATTGGACATTTTCAAGGAAGAACGCAACTCCCTTCCGAACGTGTACTTTGATACATCCGGCTCTGAAAGGGTGCGGGGAATGGATATATTAAAAGCCATCAACACATTCGGCCATGAGCACGTGGTCTTTGGGACGGATACGCCTTATGCCAGGATTGGGGATCAGATCAGAAAGATCGAGGCGTTGAAATTATCCGATAATGCGAAAGAATATATATTCAGGTTGAATATTGAGAGGCTGCTGGTATTAAAGGTCGAAACTGCGCCTCTGGCATATACCGGTTTCTAGATCTGCCGAGGGAAAAGGCTGCCAGGAGACTCGCCGTTTCGGTTACTGTGGCGGGGAGCGAAGACAATAAGTAGACCTTACTTATTGGTACGATAACGGTCAGTTCCTAGTTGGGTGCGTCCGCAAATTCCAGAGCGATCGATGGGAAGCGAACATGGAAGAAATCCTTAATTATTATCAAAGACCGGGGCCTTATACAGATCCGAAGGATTTTCGGTCCCTCCTGCAATCTCTGCCGGATGATCCCGAGGCGACCATTGCATTCATCAAAAAAGTACTGATCCATCCCATCGATGCGAGGGACAGCGAGGTCCGATTTAATTATAAAAACGCCATAAGAAGTCAAATAGACCATCGTTCGATGGATGATATCCTGGCGAACCCGAAGGTGCATGCGCTCCTGGAACTGGATACAGCGGATCTTCAATCAAGTCCCGCTCAACGAGGAATTTTGAGTTGTGATCATCATGCGGTTTTCTTTGCATCCATCCTGCGGTTGAAGGGCAAGGCGGTGCGGGCCCGTTGCGGCTATGCAACCTATATTGTTCCCAAAATGTTCACGCCTCATTGGGTTTGTGAAGTCTATGATGGAACAAGCGGACACTGGGAATATATTGATCCCGAACGGGTCAGGGTCCAGTTTGCGGCAGATGACTTTTATCCGGCTGGAAAGGTTTGGCTTGAATTAGGGCAAGGAGAACTTGACCTGGACCAGGTCATCCCGGATTATCGAAGCGGATTGGAGGGGGTGAAGTACCGTCTGCTGAATGATATCAATGCTTTGATGAAGAATGAGCTCTTGAACTATGACTGGATGTTAAAAGCAGCCCAGCCGCCAATGTTGTTCTCGAAGCCGCTCCTGAAATTGGATGAGACAGACCGGGGTTTGCTGGATGAGTTGGCCGATTTTTCGTTGGACGTAGATGCGCACTGGCGGGATATTTGCTATCGATATGCGAGTTATGTGAAAACGGATAATTTGCGTTAAGAGGGAATTTGCGGCTCAGATTGCGCCTTTTTTGAACGAGAAAGCAGCCGCTGCTTCTGCATCCGTATCGCCGGAAAACAATGCCGAAGTAAGTTCAATTCCGCTTTGCCCCAAATGCGGTATCCCGATGGTGTTAAGGACGGCAGCGCAGGGTGACCATAAAGGGAGACGTTTTTACGGTTGCCGAAATTATCCCCGCTGCCGTGGAATGAAACTTGTATAAGTACAAAAAGTGGGTTTACGAGTACCTGAATAGTTATAAACCGGATCCATTACGAGAATCTTACGAATAAGGTGAAAGATTCTAAAGTCTAGCGGAGACTCCGTTATCTATAAGCTCGCCGCTACAATTGCTGCGGCGGGGAGCGATGGCTCCAAAGGAAGCCCTCCGGGTTCTTCAAGAACCCGGAGGGTTATATTTTAACCGGCCTTACCTATTCAAGAATGGGAGGAAGACGCGGTTGCCCCATAGGAGGCCGAATACATCATAGGGAAAACCGGCCTGGAGCCAGCCGCTGGCGGCCAGGAGGAAATCGCCGCCCTTCCCGGCCGCGACGGCAGTGGAACTATTGTCGTGGAGGGCCAGGCTCCTTTCAATACCGAGGTTCCCCAGGGGGGAGATGGTACGGGCGTGCAGGCTGGTGGAATCAAAGGGCCAGACCGCCAGGTATTCCTGGCTGGCGTTGTTACCCGCGACCGCCGGGATCCGGCCGGTGCTCACGCTGACAGCCAGGCGGCCGCCTTCCATCGCGCCGGTCTCGTTGACCAGGTGCCCGTCAACGTAGTAGGAAGAAGATATATGGGTCTGGCAGACGACCAGGAACTGACCCAACCCACCGGGGCGGGAGATGGACGCCACCGCCGGATAGCCTTCGCTGTCGCGGCTTTCTAAGATCGTGAACACGGAACCGACCGGCCCGGCGCTTGTGCCCATCTGTATAATGCGGCCGTACACATCCAGGTCGGTGAAGGGAGTGGCGGTCTTATTCCAGACGACCAGGAACACGTTGTTATGCTGCGACCAGGCCACATCCGGCATGGACGGATCGCTGGCAAGGAGGCCGGTGACATCCCATACGGCGCCGAGCGTCCCGCCGACATTCGTGATGGTGCGGGCCTCGATGCCCTGAAAGCCGTTATGGTTGTGCGTCCACGTGACCAGGTAGCTACTCGAGGCGGTGGAGTAGGCCGCGGCCGGGCTGGAGTAGGTATCGGCCACGCCCACCGGCGGGGTAAGGGTCAACTCGGAGCCGACCGGCGTGCCGGCATTGCCGACAATAATGCCATAAATGCCGCCATTGTCACGCGCATAGACGATCAGGTATTGATCGTTGTCTGGGTTATAGACCACATCCGGATCGACGTTGACACCGGCAGCAGGTGAGATCCTCCACGGATAACCGCTCAGGCCGCCATCATGGTTGACAAACCGCCCATAGATGGAGGTGCTGATACCGTCAGCGCCGTTCAGTTGCCAGACGGCGAAGTAGGTTTGCTCGAACCCGCCGAAAGTGACCGCCGAATTGACCTCGTCATTATGACCGGCGGCATTGCTGACGTTGCTGAGGGGAATGGGGATGGTGCCGACGGGGGCGCTGCCCGCGAGCAGAAGGCAGACGAAGACCAGAACAAGGATGAGAGACGGTTTTCCGGAACATGGGGGCTCCTCCTATTAATTCAGATTATTCCCCTGGCGAGGAAATGGTAAATGGATCTATGGATTGGGCCGTATTGGGTTATTCCACCCAATCATATTATAGAGGACAATTGGGTAAAGTCAAGCGGAATGGGAGGGGAAACGTTGGCAAGTTACACGTTGGCACGTGCACGTTGACACGTCAAACGTCAACCGTCGAACGTCGGATTGGGACCAAGGTGTATTTCCGGAATGGCGCGATAATGGATGGGGTCTCGCCCCTTTGCCTTTATTGCAATCCCCTTGAGTTGGCGCGGGTAAAACCTAGCTAGACTTTATCCATTTGCACATTAACAAAATGCAAGGTAAGCTATGGTCTTCCTCCGCCAAGAGAAAGGACCAAGCCCACCTTGCGCAGCGAATATACCACGATCCTGACAGCCTTTACCAGACTTTTTTCCAAACGGATTTGGCAGAACGTGCAACTCCTGTTGTGGGGAGCCATCCTTACACCTGGACAACGAACGGTGACGGCCATTTTGCGGACCATGGGGCTGAGCGCCGACAAGCACTTTCAGAATTTTCATCGGGTGCTCAACCGAGCGGTTTGGTCGAGCCGGGAGGCCAGCCGGCTGCTTCTTGGATTGCTGGTCTCTGCCTTCGCCCTTCGTGGACCAGTGGTGCTGGGATTGGATGACACGATCGAGCGGCGTCGAGGCGCCAAGATCAAGGCGAAAGGGATTTACCGAGATCCGGTGCGTTCCAGCCACAGTCACTTTGTCAAAGCCAGTGGCTTGCGCTGGCTGAGCTTGATGCTGCTGGCCCCTATCCCATGGGCGAAGAAGGTCTGGGCCTTGCCGTTTTTGACGGTGCTGGCGCCGTCCGAGCGCTACTACCAGAAGCGGAAACGGGCTCACAAGAAGCTGACCGACTGGGCCAGACAAGTGCTTTTGCAAGCCAAACGCTGGTTGCCGGGTCGAAAACTGGTCGTGGTGATGGATGGAGGCTATGCCGCCATCGATTTCCTGGCTCAAGTGGCCAAACTGGCCCATCCGATCACTTTGATCGCTCGTTTTCGGTTGGATGCGGCCTTGTATGCACCCGCTCCCGAGCGCCAGCCAGGGAAAAAGGGACGATCTCGCAAGAAAGGTCAGCGCTTGCCTAATTTGGAACAGGTCTTGGAAGAGGCTCAGACAGTTTGGAAGAAAGTTGTCATTCCCAACTGGTATGGCGAAGGAAGACGAGAAGTTGAAATTACTTCCAGTACTGCAGTTTGGTATCACAATGGCCTGCCGCCTCTCCCCATCCGCTGGGTGTTGATCCGGGATCCGAAAGGGAAGTTCAAATCGCAGGCCTTGCTGTGCACCGACCTGAACGAAAAACCTGAGCAAATCCTGGAGTGGTTTGTGATGAGGTGGCAACTGGAGGTTACTTTTCATGAAGTCAGGGATCATCTCGGTGTGGAAACCCAGAGACAGTGGTCGGATTGGGCCATAGCTCGCACCACACCGGCCTTGTTGGGACTCTTCTCGTTGGTGACGTTGCTGGCCAATACCCATGCCCGCAAAGGCAAGATCCCCATCCGGCAAGCGGCCTGGTATTGCAAGCCAAGGCCTACTTTTTCGGATGCACTGGCGCTCGTGAGACAGGAAATATGGCAACATCGCTATTTTCAGTTATCCCAAAATCAATATGATGTTCGAAAATTGCAGCCCGAAATGTTCAATTACCTGAGAAATGCCACTTTTTACACGCCTTGAACGTTCAAGATTGGATAAAGTCTAGCTTAGTATCTATCCGAAAATTATATTGAGCAAAATTTGCGAACAAGCCATGTGGACAAATGCCAGCCAATTTTGCGGTTTCTTGCACCAACGGGTAGCGACACTACGGCGTTTTGAGAGCCAACCGAAGGTTCTTTCAACCACCCAGCGTCTGGCTGGAAAACTCTTCTCTCCCGGAATGGGGCATTCGTCTGGTGGTTCATTTCGTCTCCGTCGATGTTTGATATGGTCAATGTAATTCTTCAAACCGACAAACACATGCACATCTTCATAGTCGTAGCCCTTATCTGCACAGAAATGCTGCTCACAGTTCGGGCGTTTGGTCACGATGTGGACGATCAAGTCGTCGGCTGACCATTTATCATGTTCATGTGCTCCGGTAATAAAAATAGCCAGTGGAGCGCCTCGCTCATCTACCAAAAGATGGACTTTGCTGCCCAGTTTGGCTCGATCCGTTGGATTTTTGCCGGTTTTTGAGCCGCCTAACGGTGCTGGGCTCATCATGCTGTCAACGGATTGCCATTTCCAACCAATTCTGCATTCTCTGGCATAGAACTTGACCATCTTTTTGAATAACACTTCAAACAGTCCTTGACTTTGCCAGGTTTGAAAACGCTCGTGCAAGACGCTACTGGAGGCGCCAAACCATTCTTTTTCGATGGATTTCCACTGGCAGCCTGTCCATAAAACATGCCAGATCCCATCGATCACATTCCGATTGTTTACCCGAGGTCGTCCAGGTGCCTTGACCTTCGGTTCTTTGGGCAAGTGCTTTTTGAGTAATTTCCATAACTTGCCGGGCATGCGATAAACTTTGGTCGATTTTGTGCTATCCTTGTTCATGGAGACGGGACCTTTTAGTTCAAGATGTGGTAATCCTGTTCTATCAGGTCTCGTCTCTTTTTTCAACTAATTTTCGGATAGGTTCTTAGTGCAATTCATTGGAAGATCAGATGTATTTATTCGTGGAGAGGAATTGAAACAATATGCCCGCCAATGCGAATGAAAAAACAGGCTGCTTAAGTAAAATATTCCCATTCTTGAAACGTTCCAAGAATACCAATTTGGATGAATCATACTCTTACAGCACAAGCGATGATTTACTCCCTTACCGTGTGAGAGATGATTTTCTCTCACAAGCGGAATTTTCTTTTTATAAAGTTCTCTCTTCTCTTGGCGGGTCACGTTTCATCATTCAATCAAAGGTACGGTTGGCGGATATTTTCTATGTGGCCCGCCCAAATGAAAATTTTGCTTATATAAACAAAATAAACCAACGCCATTTGGATTTTCTGGCCTGCAATCCGATCACGATGAAACCTATATTTGGAGTTGAGCTGGATGACTCAAGCCACCAGCGCAACGATAGGAAAGATGGAGATGAGTTCCTGGATGAAGTTTTCGAGGCTGCCAATCTGCCGTTGATGCGTGTGCCGGCTCAACGGGAATACAATACCAGGGAAATTACAGCTCAGATTGCGCCGTTTTTGAGTGAGAAAGCAGCCGCGGCTTCTGCATCCGTACAGCCGGAAAATATTACCAAAGCGAGTTCAGTTCCGCTTTGCCCCAAATGCGGCATTCCGATGGTGTTAAGAACGGCAGCGCAGGGTGACCATAAAGGGAGACGTTTTTACGGTTGCCAAAATTATCCCAAATGCCGAGAAATGAAACCCTTGTTAATTCAAGAAGTGGTCTGATACGGGGGTCCCTGGTCGTGGACTATACCTTTGAGCTGAATTGGGCAGGAAAAAGAAATGGTCTCAGAGTATGTGAATGGACTTTTTCCTCGATTGTACTGACGATCCCTCGGAAACCCCATTTCTCTCTACGGAGTATTCTGGAGGCTAACCAGGATATTCCCCCACAAAATTATCCATCTGTTACCTTTTCAGGAAACCGATCTTTGCCCGTTCCATCGCCCTACCGGTCCGCAGATCGAACATGGCCCGATGGCGGGGCAGCGGATGCAGGTGATATCCAGGGCGCCGTTTGCCAGCAAGCCGCCGGCATGGGTGCATTGGCTGGCGATGGCGAAGTAGGAAATGCCAACGTTCGCCAGGAGGCTCCCTTTTTCATCAGCCGCCGCGGTTTCCACCTGGTTTTCTACCAGCCTAATCTGGCTTGCCATGCGTTCGTATTCCATTCATATACCTCATAAAAAGGCCATCCATAAATATTCCCGTGCTGCCCTGCGGGCATTCCCCCGGGCTATCCGAGGGGATACCTCGCGGCCCCGTTTTCGGCATATCCCGCCTGCTCCGTGCCTTGCGGCGGCAGGTCCATTCGGTGAGTCCGGCGGAAATAATCCTCTTCAGCCCTGGTCTGCACCAGGCCATCTGCGCGCATCAGCCCATACACTTCCAGGCAACCCCGGCAACAAAAATTGAATACCTTGCCATCGAACTCTTTTGTAACCACGTGATGGGTCTTCGCCCCGCACATCTCGCATTTCAACATTTTTGCCATAGGTTCACCGTTCCCATAATCATTATAGGGAAATTCACTGGCGAAAATATGGGGGAAAATTGGGATTTATTGGAAAAAGGAAAAAGACGCAAAGAAAAAAGATCAACCGCCAAGGAGAGAAGGACACGAAGAAAAGAATACAGAGGATTTTATTTAAATACCCTTTGCGATTTCTTTTCCTTAGCGTTCTTGGCGTCTTGGCGGTGAATCTTTTCTCCGATTTCTGGGGTGAAATATTTCTTTTCAGGGATACGCGATCCCCATTTTCGGAGATTGCAAAGCATCGCGGAGCATACCTCAGCCCCCTAGGGAAAATAGGGAGGCTGCCTGCATGCGGCGAGGGTCGGTTATTTTCCTTCGTGTACCTTTGTTTCCTTGGAAGTGAAGAATTTCTCTTCGGCCTCGGCCGGCTGCAGGCCCTCGGCTCGCATCAGCTCGTAAACGCCCAGGCAGCCGCGGCAGCAGAAGTTCTTGATCACGCCGTCGAACTCTTGCGTGACCACGTGGCGGGCTTCCGCCCCGCACAGGTCACATGTCACAGTCTCTACCATAGCATCACCGGTCCTAGGATCATCGAAGGGATCACGCCTGCCACCGCCAGGCCGCGCAGGATGGTCTGGAGGGCAAAGAGCAGGATCAACACGCCGGCTAATAATTGCAGGCGTCCGCGCAGTTTCGGGCCGATCAGGTTGGCCGCCAGCCCGAATCCAATCAAGGTGGGGATGGTCCCCAGGCCGAAAGCCAACATGGTCAACGCTCCGCCCCAGGCGGTCTCGGCCCGAGCCGCCAGGACGAGCATGGCGAACACCAGCCCGCAGGGGAGCAATCCCCACAGCGCCCCCAGGGACAGGGTCGAGAGGAAGCTGTGTTGGCCGAAGAGCTTGCGCATCCGTCCCATGGCCGAACCGGTCGTGCTCACCTTCGCCAGAACCATTTCAATCGGCGGCAGGACCCCCATCAGGCTGAGGGAAACCAGCGCCATCGCCAACCCCACCAGGATCGAAAAGGCGCCCTGCCAGCCCATCAATCCACCCGCCTGGTTGAGGAGCGACCCGGCCAGGCCGATGACCGCCCCGAAGACGGCGTAGGTGGTGATCCGCCCGAGGTGGAGAGGCAGAAAGCGGGTGATGCGGGTGAGCAGTTTCGGTGTCCCGCCGGTCGCGTTCATGACAGCCGCCTGGCGGGCCGAGTAGATCGCCAGGATGCCCCCGCACATGCCCAGGCAGTGGCCGAAACTGCTGATGAGCCCGGTCACGAAGGCCAGGGCCAGGTTGGTGGCCAGCAGATCGTCTAGAGCCATACGTCAAAGAAGACCGATTGGGTTTGCTCGCCCAGGGTGATGATGACCTCCATCCGCCAGGGACCGCGGATGGTGAAATGGCCCTCGGCGGTATACTCGCCGCCGCCGGAGGCTGCCAGGTCGATCTTATTGGGAGGCATGTACATGCCCGGCATGGTCAGGTCTACGCTGATCGTGGCTCCGCCGATGGCCCGGCCCTGCGTATCCGCCAGGGTGACTTTGAACTGGGTGGCCTGGCTCATAGTGGGCGGGTAAGGTTCCAGCTCGAGGGCGACCATCAGCCCGTTCGAGGTTTGGAAAGCGCCGTTCGGATGCTGGGCGGCGGCAGTAGCCTGGGCGGGAGGGCAGAGGGATGGGCGTCCCCTGGGCGCTCACCGCCGCCAGTCCGCCGGCAGTCCGCTTGGCATCCGGCCCCATGATCTGCATCCGCCAGAAAATGAGCAGCAGGCCGGCTCCCATGAGCACTGCCAGGCTGCCGAAGATGACCGCTTTTCTTTGCATGCTTCTTCCTCCCGATTAAAGCTATCTTTTCAATGGATTAGGTGGGCCCATGAAAATGAATGAAATATTTTCAAATGCTTTCATCGCCTGTATCCATTATAGGGAAGAACAGTGCCGTAAAAATGGGGGAAAATTGGAGTTTATTGGAAGAAAAAGATTAACCGTCAAGGTAGGAAGAGCGCCAAGAAACCCTTAAAGAAAAGGATTCGCCGCGAAGAAAGGAAGAACGCGAAGGTTCTCTTAAAAAACCTTCGCGTTCATTTCTTGGCGTTCTTGGCGCCTTGGCGGTGAATCTTTAAATCCTTATCCGATTTTGGTGGTGATTTGGAATGTGGGCGGATGCTCGAGGTGCTTCTTGACCTTGCACAGGTCGGCCGAGCGGATGACGGATTCACGGTATTTCTCGGGGAAACCGGCCGGCAACTGGATCTCCAGGCCGATGTCATCCACCATGCCGGTCGAATGGTTATAGTTGATCCGCTGGAGGATGCGCATGCCCTCGGTGGGCAGGTTGCGCTGGCGGCAAAAACCAAGCACGTAGATGCCCGCACAGGTGCCGATGGAAGCCAGAAAAAGGTCGAAAGGGGCCACAGCGCTGGACTCGGGCGGCTGGTCGGTGGGGATGGTAAATTCGTTCAGGTGGGCGTCCACGCGGGAGCCGCCCGGGAAGTCGATTATCATTTCCATGAGAGAGTTCTCCTCCGATAAAAAGTGAGTTTATTTTACCGGTATATTGGATGACTTCCCTGGCGAAAAGTGGCATAGTGAAGACGGGGTCCTTGTCATGAAGATATGGGATAATCGAAAGCGGATCTGGTCCACCTTTTTCGTTGGCATATATGAAGGGTGCTCATGAAACTCACCGGAACCTTCCTGGACGAAATCTCCCACGACATTCCTCACCAAAACTGGGGGCCGGCCGAATGGGCCCTGGATTTTGAGGCCATGCAGTCCATCGGGATCGACACGGTCATCTTGATCCGCTCGGGCCACCGGCGCTGGCTCACCTATCCGTCGGAGATGTTGATGGAGCGGGAGGGCTGCTACCGTCCACCCCTCGACCTGGTGGACCTGTTCCTGACCCTGGCGGAAGCCCACGGGATGGCCTTCTACTTCGGCACCTACGATTCCGGCCGCTATTGGGCCGGGTCTGATTTCCGGAAAGAGATCGATCTGAACCTGGCCGTGGTGGATGAGGTCTGGCGAAAATATGGCGAGCGGACGGCCTTCAAAGGCTGGTACCTCACCCAGGAAGTCAGCCGCCGCACCCGTCGGCATCATCGACTTGTACGCCGGCCATGGGCCGTCACTGCAAAGAGATTTCAGGGGGTCTGCCGGTGTTGATCTCGCCGTGGATCGACGGCCCCAAATCCGTCAGCTCTTTCAGTGCGGAGACGACCAAGGCCACCGGTATAACCCTGGCACAGCACGAAGCCGAATGGGGCGAGGTCATGGCGGGCATCCGCGGCGCGGTGGACATGGTCGCTTTCCAGGACGGGCATGTGGAGTTCGATCAACTGGCCGATTTCCTGGGGGTGAACAAGGCCCTGGCAGACAAGTATGGGCTGCACTGCTGGACCAACTCCGAAACCTTCGACCGGGACATGCCGATCAAGTTCCTCCCGATCAAGTGGGAAAAGTTGCTGCTCAAGCTCGAAGCCGCCCGCCAGGCAGGGGTGGAAAAAGCGATCACCTTCGAGTTTTCCCATTTCATGAGCCCCAATTCCTGTTACCTGCAGGCGCGCCACCTGTACCAACGTTACCGGGAACACTTTGGCCTCTAGAGCCCGCATGAATCCTTCCTCAGATTACGCCTCGCTTTACATGTCAGCCTTGCTCGAGGATGTGATCCCCTTCTGGGAGCGGCATTCACCGGACCGGGAGCAGGGCGGCTACTTCACCTGCCTGGAGCGGGATGGGAGCGTCTTCGACACGGATAAATTTGTCTGGCTGCAGGCCCGCCAGGTGTGGACCTTCTCCATGCTCTATAACCGGGTCGAGAAGCGCCCGGACTGGCTGGAGATGGCCCGGCTCGGAGCGGAGTTTCTGCGAGCGCATGGGCAGGCACCCGGCGGAGATTGGTACTTTTCGTTGACCCGCGACGGCCGCCCGCTGGTCCAGCCCTATAACATCTTTTCCGACTGCTTCGCCGCCATGGCATTGGCTCAATACTCTCTCGCGGCAGGCTGACCCCGACTCGGCTGCAATTGCCCATGACCACCTATCGAAATATCCTCCGGCGGCAGGAAAACCCCAAGGGCGCTTACAACAAGCTCGTCCCGGGCACTCGTCCGCTGCGCAACTTCGCCCTGCCGATGATCCTGTGCAATCTGACCCTCGAGATGGCCCACCTGCTCGAGCCGGCCGAAATAGAACGCACCACCGAGGCATGCGTCCAGACCGTCATGGGACCGTTCCTCGATCCCGGCCGCAATATCATTGTTGAGAACGTCGGCCCGGAGGGGCAGTGGCTGGATTCCTTCGAGGGCCGGCTGCTCAACCCGGGTCACGCCATCGAAGCCATGTGGTTCATGATGGACCTGGGCCGGCAGCGCCGCGACCGCAGCCTGGTCGACAAAGCCGTGGAGATCACCCTTTCCATGTTGGAAGTGGGCTGGGATGCAGAATTTGGCGGCATCTTTTATTTCCTTGACCGGCTCGGGCTACCCGCCTCAACAGCTCGAGTGGGACCAGAAGCTGTGGTGGGTCCACGTGGAGGCGCTGGTGGCGCTGGCGCTGGGATACTCGCTCACATGCCGCCGGACTGTTGGGAGTGGTTCGGGCGGGTCCATGCCTATACCTGGGCTCATTTTCCGGATCCCGCCTACGGCGAATGGTTCGGGTACCTCAACCGCCGGGGCGAGGTGCTGCTCCCGCTTAAGGGTGGAAAATGGAAAGGCTGCTTCCACATCCCGCGGGGCCTGCTCCGCTGCGGACAAATCCTTGGAAAGGTGGAATGACCATGCAATCTGCAGAAATTGCCAGCTGACCTGTTCGAACCTGGGAGTGCGGCCGGGGGGAGTATTGATGGTTCACAGCTCCCTGCGAGCCCTCGGCCCGGTGGAAGGCGGCGCCGAGACGGTCATCCAGGGATTGTTGGAGGCAGTTGGGCGAAGCCGGCACTCTGCTCATGCCTGCCCTGACCTATGAACGGGTCACGCCGGAGCAGCCTTTCTTCGACGTTAATCTCACCCCATCAAATGTAGGACTCATCCCGGAGACGTTCCGCTTCGGCCCGGGACCCGGCGAAGCCTCCACCCGACCCATTCGGTCTGCCTGCGTCGGGCCGCTGACTCGCCAGACTTCTCGATCCGCATCTGGAAGACAGCACACCCTGCGGTCCGCATTCTCCTTTCCACCGCCTGCCGGAAGTACAACGGTCAGATCCTGATGCTGGGCTGCGGGCTGGAGCCGAACACATCCATGCACGCCATCGAGGAATTGGTCGTGCCGCCGTACTTGTTTGATCCTCCCGTCGAATACCGGCTCGTTCTCCAGGATGGCAAAACGATCCGGAAGACGTATACCCCCCATAACTTTCACGGCTGGGCTCAGCGCTACGACCGGGTCGGGGAGATCCTGGGCTCGCCGGGGCTGCGGCAGGGGCGGGTCTTGCAGGCGGAAGCCTGGCTGATCGAGGCGGAAGTGCTGTGGGATGCCGCTTTAGCCGCCCTCAAGCGGGATCCGTGCTGCTTTGTGGAGAGGCTGGCATGAACGTGGTGATCACAGGTGCATCCGCGGGAATAGGCCGGGCGCTGGCAGTCACCTTCGCACGAAAGGGCCACCCGGTCCTGGCGGTTGCCAGGCGGGAGGAACGAACTCCGGTCGCTTTGCCGGGAAATGGCGGAAGAACAGGCGGCGCGTTGTCCACTATCTTTGCCTGGATCTCACCTCGCCTGGAAGCGCCCAGGCGCTTTTTGAAGAAGCGCTCAGGACCCTGGGCAGGGTGCATGTAATGATCAATAACGCCGGCATGAGCCCCTATCAGAAATTCGGCGAATTGAGCTACGGTCATGTTCGCCAGACCCTTGACCTGAATATCCGTGCCCTCACAGAGCTTTGCCACCTGTTCATGCCCCATATGCTCGCTCACGGGGAACCCAGTCACGTAGTGAACGTAGGCTCCGTCGGAAGCTATGCACCTCTCCCCCGGTTTTCCGTCTACTCCGGCAGTAAGCATTACGTGCGGATCTTTACCAACCTGCTTCAGCACGAGTACCGCCGGACCAACATCCGGGTGAGCGGACTGTACCCCGGCGGCACTCTGACGGAGTTTCCCGAATTGGCCGGCCAGAAAATAAAGGAGTTCGCCAGGAGAACCATGCTGACCCCTGAACAGTTGGCAGAGAAGGCTTACCCCGCCATCCTCAGGGGACAACGGGTCATCATTCCGGGAATCTCCAACAAACTGGCGGCTTTCCTGGGAAAGGTTTTGCCTTTCCCATGGTCCATGGGCTTGATGGAATTCATTTATGATCACAGCATGGAACCAATTCCCCCCGCCTATCCTCCGGCCGCCTCGGCCGAATGGACGGCGGACCCGATCGGGGCCGCCAGGCGCAGTGATGAGGCATCCAAAGAATTCGGAGGCGAGCGATGAAGGTTTTAATTGTGGGCTGCGGAGCCGTGGGACAGGTCTTTGGTTTGTCTCTTCAGAAAGCCGGCGTCGAGCTGGGTTTATATGACCGGCCTGCCGCCCTCGTAAAGTTGGAGCAGGCGCTCGGAGAGGCAGGGACTGCCTCTTTTTCAAGTCCACCGGCGGGGACGGGAGCCCATCCCCCACTAGCTTAAGGACTACCAGGTGATCGCGGATCTGGCTGAATGCAAGCGATTCGGCCCGGATCAAATCTGGTTCACCGTCCCTTCGCCGGTTTACTACTAGGAGTGGTTCAAGGAGTTCCTGCGGGAGGTCCCCTCCGGGCAAGTGGTCTGTTTTATTCCCGAAGGGGGACGCCCCGAATTCATCCCGGAAGGAGACCGGGACCGGCTGGTTTTCGGCGGAACCACTTTCATGGCCTGGCAAAGCGACTTGAAGGGCAGCTATGGCGGGTCGGGCGGAGTGAGCTTCTGGCTGCCGCCGATGGCCATTCCGCTCGTGGGAAAGGAAGAGGCCTGCCGGGAGGTGGGGAAACTCTTGAAACAGGCCGGATTCCGGGTTGAGGTTGGAAAGCCGGATTCCCATCAACAGGCCTGTGTCACCGGGGTGATCACGGCATTTATGGCCGGCCTCGAGCTTTCCGGCTGGTCGCTGGCGGCATTTCGAAGGGGTCCATGGCTCAAATGCGCTGCTGCGGCGCTCGAGCCAGGCGGTGTTGAGCCAGCTTCCACCGGCCGGCATTTTCACCAAGGCGGTGCTGGGGGTTCCGGCTCTCTCAGTCGGGCTTATTATGGCAACCTTTCTCATGCCGCTGCTTGTCCCCTTTGATCTTGAGAAGTATCTGAAGTTTCATTACCTGAAGACCCGCGATCCAGACCCTGGCCTTGCTGGAGCTTTTCGCGGCGGATGGAAAAAGGCGCAGCCTGCCGGTAAAAAGCATCCAGGGGCTGCAGCAGGAGCTCATCGCAACCGCCCCCTGAGCGTGTGTGGCGATGGAGTGGGTGGTTTGAGGCTTCATAATAAATAACGTTCAAATCATTCGTTCCGTGGAAGCCGCTGTTCAGGCATGATAAGCAAAGCCGGGAGAAAAAAGATGAATAATGAAATCGCTTTTGACATCATGCTCCCAGACTATTCCGTACATCGCATGACGCAGGCAGATGTCCCCGCGCTGCAGAAGCTATATGAGGCATGCTCGGATTACATGCAAATGGTGGATGGCCATCCGGCCGGTAAAAATGCCGCAGAAGAAGAATTTCGAAATACACCTCCTGGCAGATCGACCGCCGACAAATTCATGTTCGGGATCTTGGATCCGCAGAAAGAGTTGATCGGCGTACTGGATACGATGCGCGATTATCCGGATGAGACCACCTGGTGGATTGGCCTGCTCCTGTTTTTACCCGGGATACGCACTCAAGGGATCGGGAAGAAGGTGGTGGAAGGCTTTGCCGATTATGTAAAGGCAGCCGGTCGGTAAAGCCATCATGCTGGGGGTGGTGGCTGAAAACGAGCCGGCTTACCGTTTTTGGAGTCGGAGGGGATTCGAATTGGTGCAGGAGCGGGAGCCAACACAATTTGGAAACAAGGTCCATATCGTGCGGGTCATGCGATTGAATTTGGAATAACAAAAGCAAAGGAGGGGCGGGATGACCCGCCCCTACTCTCACATTCGAGGATCTGCCATATTATTTCGTCTCGGGCAGCGCAGTCCCCTTTGCATCATTTTTATAAATGTGACTGATGAACTCCGGTCCGATCAGGTGAATACAGATATCGGCGGAGAAGTGAGCCACCATGGCGGTTTCCAGGCCATAGCGCCAGAACAGCCACCCGAAAGCGATTGCAGCGACGCCGTTGAGCACAACCGCCCTCAGAACGACCCATGTGGTGAGCGGCGTCAATTGTTTGGTTGCGGGCAGGTGCCCCAGCCCAAAAAGCACTGCCGCCAGTAGGATGGCTGTCCAAAAAGCGCCGTCCGCCGGCAGCCCGCTGGCATTCTTCCAGACGCGGCTGAGGATCCAGGCCAGGCCGGAGACCAGGAATAGGCGGGTCAGGACCTCTTCATCAATTCCACCGTAAAATGAGGCCAGAAAGCGCATCCACGGTTTCGCCTTTACATCGCTGGTGCGAAGCACTTCGGGCACATGCGGGCCAAACACAAAGCGTTCAAGCAGGGCTATCGCCATGAAAGACAATATACCCAGGCCAATGGCAAGCGGCAGATGGCTCACGAATGGGACCGGCACGGATTTTCCGTTCAGCGCGGCCTGAATATAGGGAGCGCCCAGGCCGATCGGCCCGGCAGCCAGCAGCCCCACGCCCGTCGCAATGGCCATAAGGATGGCCGTTTGGGCGAAGCCGATCAACGCCAGGACGGGGGGTGTTAGTTTGGCCAGCGCCAACTTATCCTTATTCAGGTTGAATGAATATGGAAGGATGGCTATTCCTCCGAAGACGGCTAAACCGAGCAATACAAAGAAAACGGAGACCGGAAAACCAGACATGTTATTACTCCTTTGAAATACTTAACGATCTAATTTTATGGCCTGATCTCGTGAACGTCAGGCATGATAATGGTTGAAAAGATCCGCCGGCGGCGGTCCTGCCTGGGCGTATTGGCGAGGCAAGGTCCGAATGCGGCATTTAATTGGGTCGCCAGGGAGATGAACTCCTCGTCGCTCAGTTCCAGGGAAAATTTTTGGTAACCGGTGCCATCGACGCCGAAATCGATCGTCTCACTGTGATGGATATAACCCGAGAAATCGTCCAGCAGGGTGGCGATAAAGGCGATGAAGTAACGCATGTGATCGTCCTTGCTTGACTTGGCCATTTCTTCGGCGGTGAGAGTGGTGGTACGCGCGTCGACCGTATATACCTTTTCGATGGCGCCGCGAACCTGCCGCTCTTCCACTACCTGGATCAGGCCGCCTTCCGCCAGCCGGTTGATGTGCCGGTAGAGAGTAGCCTGGGGTATGTCGCGCAGATCCTCTGCCAGCTGTTGGGAAGTCTTCTGCTTACCCGCCAACATCATCAAAATCTGCAGGCGAATGGGGTGTAAAACCAGATCTGCTTTTGTTTTCATCACTGTCATTTAATATCCTTTCATTATCATATTTGATTATCATTAATGATAATAATGGATTATATTCCCACTTATTGATTTTGTCAAATTAAATATTAATTCTAATGTTAAGTTTATATTCTCCGGCTATCATTGGCACAATATATCGGAACCCGCCCCGCAAATTATCGTAAATTAACTGTATAAGCAACGAAACCCTGCGGGACGTTTGAATATGGCAATTCTAAATTATGCAATATTAGGAGTTATTATGATCGAAACTGCTGAAAGCGAAGAAATCCTCCCGGTGGAAACAAAAGAAAAGAAGCCGCGCCTCTCATTGCGTTCTGTCAACTGGAACCGCGTGTTCGGCTACCTGAAGCCATACAAGGGCCGCATGGCTTTGGCGGCGTTGGCGCTGCTGTTCGCCAGCGGCTTTGGCCTGGCTTTCCCTCTGGTGATCGTCCGCCTGCTCCAATCGGTCACCCAGTCGAAGAATTTTGGCCCGCTCAACCTGCTGGCGGGCGTGCTGGTGGGACTTTTCCTGCTCCAGTCCGCCTTCACCTTCGTCCAATCCTACTTGCTGGCCTATATCGGCGAGCGGATCGTCTACGACCTGCGCACCTCCCTCTACCGCCACCTGCAGCAGCTCTCCCTGGATTTCTACGCCGTCCGGCGGGTGGGCGACCTGGTCTCCCGCCTCTCCAGCGACGTGACCCAGATGCGCTCCATGCTGACCAACAACCTGACCTCCCTCGCCAGCCAGGTGATCGGGCTGGTCGGGTCGGTCGTCATCTTGTTTACCCTGAATGCCCGCCTGACCCTGTTCATCCTTGGGCTGGTGCCTTGGTGGTGGCCATTGGGCTTCTTCTTCGGCCGCGGTCATCCGCAAGCGCAGCACCAAAATCCAGGATGAGCTGGCCGGCTCGACCATCGTGGCGGAGGAGGGTCTGCAGGGCATCCGGGTGGTGAAGAGCTTCGGGCGGGAGGAGTACGAAGTCCAGCCGCTACGATACCGCCATGGAGAAGACTTTCCAGGCTTCCATTAAGATGGCCGTCGCCAATTCCGCTTTTTATGCCCTGATGGCGTTCCTGGGTTTCACCGCCATCGCCGCCATCATGTGGTACGGCGGGCGCCAGGTCATCATCGGGAACTTGAGCGTGGCCATGATCGCCGGGTTCCTCATCTACGGGATCTCCATTGCCGCCAGCGTGGGCGGATTGGCGGGCCTGTACGGGCAGTTGAACGCCGCCATCGGCGGGGTTGCCCGTGTCTTCGAGATCCTGGATACGCCGCCGACCATCCACGATGCGCCGGAGGCGCAGACGATCGATTCGGGCCGCGGGCCGGATCACCTTCGAAAACGTTTGCTTCAGTTACGATGACGGCGGGACGATAGTCCTCCAGGATGTCAACCTGGATATCCACGAGGGCGAGATCCTGGCCCTGGTGGGTCCCAGCGGCGCCGGCAAAAGCACCCTCTTCAACCTGATCCCGCGCTTCTACGATCCCACCGAAGGCACCGTCTGCCTGGACGGGCTGGACCTGCGCAAGATCACCCAGGCCAGCCTGCGGGCCCAGATGGCCATCGTCCCGCAGGAAGCCATGCTCTTCGGCGGTAGCATCCGCGAGAACATCCTGTACGGCCGCCTGGAGGCAAGTGACGCTGAGATGATCGCGGCTGCCAAAGCCGCCAATGCAGATGAGTTCATCCGGGCTTTCCCGAACGGCTACGATACGTTGGTGGGAGAGCGCGGCGCCAACTTGAGCGGCGGGCAGCGCCAGCGCATTGCCATTGCCCGGGCCATTTTGAAGGATCCCCGCATCCTGCTGCTGGACGAGGCCACCAGCTCGCTGGATAACGAATCCGAAGAACTGGTCCAGGATGCCCTCAACCACCTGATGCAGGGCCGGACCACCGTGATCATCGCCCACCGGCTCAGCACCATCAAGGTGGCCCACCGCATCGCCGTGCTTATCCGCCGGCAGCATCATCGAGCTGGGTACGCATGCCGAGCTGATGGCAAAGAACGGCCTGTACGCCCGTCTCTATTCCATGCAGTTCCGCAATCCGGATGAGGAACTGAGCGGCTTGCTGGCACGGAGCCAGAATGAATTGGTAAATGGGAAGGAGACTTCCACGAGCGGGGCAGGATATTTGAAGGTGATCAAATAGTAATAAGTGGCTCGATAACGTACCATTTCGATTTCCTGCCCATTTTCCGTCCCGACGCCTTTATAGAATTGGAATAAGAATGAACGTACAAGAACAAATCGAAGAGTATATTACTAGCCAACCTGAACCCAAACGTAGTGACATGCAAGAGTTGCACCGCAACATTCTGCAAGTAATGCCAGCTTGTAAATTATGGTTCCTGGATGGTAAAAACAGTGAAAATAAAACTGTTTCCAATCCTAATATTGGCTATGGATCTCGCACCATAAAATATGCTGATGGAACAACCAGAGAGTTCTATCAAATTGGTTTGAGTGCAAACAAAACCGGAATCTCTGTATACATCCTTGGTATAAAAGATAAGACATACTTAGCCCAAACATATGGAAAAAAACTGGGCAAGGCGAGCGTGAGCGGGTATTGCATCAGGTTTAAAGCCCTCAAAGATATAAACACTGATGTCCTTGAAGCGGCAATACGATATGGGGTTGAGGTAAGGCAATAAAGGACCAATATTAAATATACAGCCCAATAATTTATTAAGAGCGACCCACCGGGTCGCTCTTATGTGATATTTTCATCCTTGCTATTTATAAATATGGATACTTATGAAAGGCCGTGTTCCGGCACGCCTCTTTGCAGCACTGGCCGTTGAGGTTTTCGGATGCCGATCACCAGGCTCAACATTCCAACTGCAGCACCGACCAGGAGCCATACCCCGATCATGGCGACGACCACCAAAGCAGAAGTGATATTCGTGGACACGGCCGCCCGGTTGATCAATCCCAGCCTTTCACCGATTTTGGCGAGCGGGTAAGCCACAAAACCGATCACCGGGACCATCGCGAAGGCTCCCACGCCTGTCCCAAAAACAGTGCTGAAGAACACTTTCCAGAGTGTGTTGCCGTTCCGCTTTGCCACCGCTCCCACCGCCGCACCAAGGATCAGGAGGACGAGCAGAAGCGGCCCGATCCAGGGCAGGATGGAATCGTTCGACATATGGCCGAAGCGTTTGAGCAAGGCCGCCCAGGCGCAGCCGGTCAGAAGGGCCGCAAGCACTCCCATCAGGGCGTGCTTTGAGAACAAAAGATCTTTCATGGTTGACTCCTTACCGCTCAATGAGACGGCATTCGAATAGGCTGGGACCCGGGTAAGGCTCGGTCCGGATCCAGTCCCATTTTCAGTGCTTTCGCCTCTGGAATCAACTGTGGAAGACCCGGGGTACCCGGTTTTCAGCGCACCTGTGGCGTTCCCCAGTTTCAAGATCAGCTCAATTCTGGAACTCACCTGGCATTTTGCATAAATATTCTTCAAGTGAAATTCCACCGTCCGGTCGGATATCCCGAGCGATAATGCGATCAATTTGTTGCTTTTCCCCTGGAGAAGAAGCTCGATGACTTCCCATTCCCGGCGGCTCAATGGTTTCAATGGTTCCAGCATGGTTTTTCCTTTCTGTCTTCTATGGGGTAAAGCCTCGGATAAGTGTATTCTATTCTACAACTTTTTTAGAAGGGGCACGGCGCCGTCCCCGCAGCCTAGCGGAGTGGGATACGTAGTGCCGATCCTGGCACATCGTAATGGGTGGTAGGGGCACGATATCATCACCCCCGAAGTGTAACGGAGTGGGGTATATCGTGCCCCGACATTTATGGCAACCGCCATATGCGGATGGTATGGTCTTCCGAAGCTGATGCCAGGATGTCGCCAGTAGGTGACCAGGCAATCCTATTCACAATATCCTTATGGCCGGTCAAAGTTGCAAGATGGGCACCATCGCCGGCGCGGAGGATATCGATCAAGTTACCTGCAGCTATCGCCAGGTATTTGCCATCCTGGGACCAGGCCACCATGTTTACCTGCCCGCTGACAAAAGTCAGGCGCGAGCCGCCGGGCCTCCAGACATCCTGTCCCGCTGCAAGCCGCGATCCATCCGGTGACCAGGCAATGGAGTTGACGCCGAAATCACTCTGGCGATCATCCACCAATTGACCTTTGTTATCGCATATGGTGAGATCGCCGTTCTCATAGCCGATCGCAAACATGGAACTATCCGGTGCCCAGGCGGCTCCCCAGGCAGAGGTGCAGAATTGGCAACCGGAGAAATAGGTCACCTGGCTTCCGTCCTTACGCCAGAGCGCATAATCGGTGGCGCCACTCAGCAAGAAATTGCCGTCCGGCGACCAGAGCAAGTTATAGAATTTCCCCGCGCTGTATTTGGTGTTGAGCGTCAGGATCAGCTTGCCGCCGGAATCCCATAACTGCACGGTCGGGTCCAGGACCGCGACAATGGAACCGGTGGCCAGGATCTTGCCATCCGGAGACCAGGCGACCGCCCACACCTTGCCCTGGTTGATGTTCATCGTATTATCCAGGCTTCCGTCCGCTTTCCACAATCGGACGGTTTGGTCGGCGGAGCCGGAAGCGAGCTGGCTTCCATCCGGAGACCATGCCAGCGACAGGATGGGACCGGTGTGTCCGGTCAGGACACGCACAGGTTGTCCGTCCGCATTCCACAGATGGATGGTCGTATCCGCCGGTCCCCGGCCGGCGGATGCAAGCAGCGTACCCTGCGGGTTCCAGGCCAGTTGGGTCACTCCTTCCGTATGACCGGAAAGGACAATGGAAGATATTTCAGGGCTGGGAGAGGGCCGAGGCGTAATCGCTGTGGCAGCTGCGGCACAGGCAGAGAGCCAAAGGTTAGAGAAAATGATGGTTAAAACGATTAATTTTTTCATATCAATTACCTATAAGGTCCAATAATGGGTGATCCTGATAAAAACATTATAAAACGCTTAAATAATACAGGTCAATGGAGATTAACCTACACTCACTCCTTCCTCGGGCTGGCCTTCGGACATTATTTCGGACATTTACAAGCTACCGGCAAAAGTGGATTGAGTGGGTCGTTCTTTACCCGCTCAATCCACTTTTGCCATTCTTAATCCCCTTCCCCGCCAAATTGAGTCCATTGGAAAGCTAAGTGGTTCGGGGAAGGCAGGGGTAGGGGCCATAAGACCGGGTCTCGTCTCACCAAGGGGCCTCAGTGCCGTAATGCGGCCTTCCCTCTTGGATCCAACCTGGATGTCCGAATTCATGTCCGGACATCAGTCCTCGGGGGATTGACAGATGAAACCTTCGACCTATACTATTAATTAAGGTATATTATTAGAAATGGCTGCACATACACTCCTTCCCTTCTCAATTCAGCCCGTCTCATCTCCCTTGCAGGGAACGAATTGTTCCTCTTTCGTTTTTGATTCAATTCCCCCTCAATTTTCAGTCAACAATCCTCTATCTCCAATTCCTCTATTCGTTCCGCGGAAAACACAAATTAAGTGACTTTAATCCCTTCAGGAATTTCGATTATCGATTTTCGAACTTTTAGGAGAAGAAGATGAAATGCCTCTCATCTTATCGCTGCCTTGACCGTTATGCTGCTGGCTGCCTGCGGACCGGCAAAACCGACCGTTGCCGTGCCGTCCAGCACGCCTTCTCCCACTTTGGCGCCAACGGTCATCCCGACTGCCGTCCCCGGCACTCTCAGTGTTGACCCGGCCATCGACCTCGGGCCCATCAGCCCGTATCTCTATGGGACCAATTACGGCCCCATGCAAGCAGTCGTGGCGGAACGAATGCCAGACGTGGAGTTGGCCGGTTTTACCGTCTTGCGCTTCCCGGCCGGGGCCTGGTCCGACCAGATGGACTTGATCCCCTTCCAGATCGACATGTTCATGGCGTTCTGCAAGCAGGTCGGCGCCACCCCGACCATCACCGTCCGCCTGCTCAACGGGACGCCTGAGAAAGCCGCCGAACTGGTCCGCTATACCAATATCGAAAAGAAATATGGGGTGGTTTATTGGAGCATCGGCAATGAGCCCAACCTTTATGAAGCCCAGCACCAAGGCCCTTATGATACGGTCATGTTCAACAAACAGTGGCGGCCCATCGCCGAGGCGATGAAGGCCGTCGATCCGACCATCAAGCTGATGGGGCCCGAGACCAGCCAGTGGAATTCCAGCCTGGCCACCACCCCGAAAGACAACGCCGGGCGGGATTGGATGACCGAATTCCTCAAGGCCAATGGCGACCTGGTGGACATCGTCACCGTCCACCGATATCCCATGTATTCCCCCACCAATGGACCGGTAACGGTTCAGCAGCTGCGGGATGACACCCACACCTGGCTGGCCCAGATCGATTATCTCAACAGCCTGGTCTTTCAGTTGACCGGCAAGCACTTGCCGCAGGCGTGGACGGAGGTCAACTCGGACCCCAGTTCAACCATGTTCAACCCCGCCTCGCCGGATTCATTCTATAACGCCATCTGGTACGCGGACGTGCTCGGGCAGATGCTCCAGGGGAAGGTGTTCATGGTCAACCAGTGGGTCATCTCGCAGCGGGGCGGCGGCCTGGGGCTGCTCTACGGCCCGGATATCCGCCCTACGTTTTATGTATTTCCCCTCTATAAGCATTTCGGCAGCAAGCAGGTCTTCGCCGCTTCGGGGATCAAGGATGTGGACATTTTCGCATCCACCCGCCCGGATGGGACTCTGACCTTGATGATCATCAACCTCAGCGATACGGAGCAGCGGGTACCGTTGCAGGTGGCGGGCCAGGGTGTGAATGAAGCCGAACTCTGGCTGCTCGATAAAACCCACAATGCCGAGGACATGGGAGTTCAGAGCCTCCCGGATGACCAGACTCTGGTGTTACCGGCCCAATCGGCCAGCCTGTATGTGATCGGGCAATAACCCTACCCCATCCCTGCCTCCGCACGCTACGGGAGGCTGTCTGCATAACATGTAGGGGCGACCCGGCGAATAACCATAATCATCAAGACGCCTCGGCGGGTCGCCCGTTACGCCTATCAAGGCAACTAAAAAATAGGTCTCAGGTCGGCCATCATGGTCGCCCGTACCTTATGGTAGGGACTTCCCCCTTCCCCCAATAACCGAAAAAGGATAATATTGCTCTAAATTAAGCAGGGTACAGTAACGTATGTTCAAGATTGCCGCTATTGATATTGGCTCGAACGCCCTCCGCCTCACCATGGGTGAGACAGACGGCGCCGGAAAAATAAAAGTGAATGAAAATATCCGCCTCCCGGTCCGGTTGGGAGAGGATGTTTTCAGCCGCGGCCGCCTGGGGAAACTGACGGGGCAGCAAATGGAGGCCGCCTTTGATCGTTTTCAGCGCCTGATGGAAGATGCCGGCGTCTATACATTCCGTGCCGTTGCGACCAGCGCCATGCGGGATGCCTCTAATGGCCAGCTTGTGGTCGACCGGCTGCAAGCCTCCTCGGGTATAAAACTGGAGATAATCGACAGCGTCGAAGAAGCCCGCCTGGTCCACCTGGCTGTCAGTCACGTCATGAATATCAAAGACAAACGCACTCTCCTGGTCGATATCGGTGGAGGCAGTGTCGAGGTCAGCCTTTCGAAAGATGACGCCATTTCGTTCACGAATAGCTACGATTTGGGGGCAGTGCGCCTCTTGAAAATGATGGAGAAAAAGAACGGGTTTGACCAGACTCCCGGCCAAAGGATTGCCAAAGTTGCTGAGCCTGCCCTCCGCCAGATCGAGAAGGTGATTGATAATGATCCAATTGCCATCTTCGCCGGCACCGGCGGCAGCCTGGAGGAAATTGGGCGGCTGAGCCAGCGTCTTTTCAAGACAAAGAACGACCGCCTGATTTACCTGCAAGAGTTGGACCATATGGTCGAGCGTCTCAGTGGGATGACCCCGGCCGAGATCGGGTCGGAATTCCAACTTCGCCCAGATCGGGCCGATGTCATCTTATCTGCGGCCGTCGTCCTGCAGCTCATTGCCCGTCGGGCGCATGTCCAACGGATCGATATCCCCAACGTCAGTTTGCGGGAGGGTATCCTCTACGACCTCGCCGCCGATCTCTCCAGCCGGCCTTCGACGGACCGCCGTGGCAAGCTATTGGAATTGACCCTGCGCATGGGCCATAAATATCAGTTCGATGAGCGCCACGCCGCCGAGACTGCCCGGCTGGCCCGCCAGATGTTTCTTCAACTGGCGCCGCTCCACCAACTGGGCGAAGATGAGCTGCTCCTGCTGGAAGTGGGCGCGCTTCTGCACGATATCGGTCATTTCATCAATACCATTGACCATGACAAGCACGGCTATTACCTGCTGCGGGTCAACCACCTCATCGGCTTGAGCCACCGGGAACAGGTGATCGTTGCCAACCTGGTCCGCTACCATCGCGGCCGGACATTTTTTATGCAGGAAGCGGATTTCAAAGCCCTTCCGGCCGAAGACCGCCAGACGATCCTGAAACTCTCCGCCATCCTTTCGCTGGCCGATGGGATGGACGTCCACCATACCGGTCAGGTTCAGGACATCTCCCTGGAGAAGACAGAGGTGGGCTGGAGACTGCATCTGCCGGAGGACCAGGCCATGGAGAAATGGACCCTTGATAAACGCAAAGGACTTTTCGAGGAAGTATTCGGAGTGACCCTCCAGATGGGATAAGGCCATGGATAAACGGAAAAAGAAGGCCAGGGTTGGAAGGGCACGCGATCTCGTCGCCTCAACGAAATATCTTGCCCCAATTGGACCCATCCACTGCCAGGAATGTGCCATCTGCTCCTGCTGGTGACCATCGACCAGCGCTGGGAAAAATACCTGGCCGGCTGGAAAGGTTTTCGCAAAGATCCTTCCGGTGATTCTGTCCGGCGGCTGCGAGTGTCGACGCGGCGGCTGCAGACTCTGTTGAAACTGCTCGACGGAATCAGGCCGTACAAGCCTATAAAGAAAGTTGTGCGAGACTACAAAAGCAGCCTGAACCACCTGGATGAAGTGCGCGATTCCCAGGTTATCCTGGGTGAGATAGTTGAAGTCATACCCCAATTCCCTGCCCTCCAGCTCTTCCAGGAGGAGCTGCAAAAGGAAGAAGCCCGCCTCTTGCGGAAGGCCAAAAAAGAGTTCAAACAGGTCGAGCCGGGTGACACCGTCAAGGTTATTCTGGGCTGGCTGGAGAAGATGGAAGGGCAGGACACCCAGGACGTTCCAGCAAAACTGGCCGAGTCCATCGACGCCACTTTTCAGACAGTCCGGGCGCGGTACGAAAGGCTGGACCCGGCTGACCCCGCCACCATACACCCTGTCCGGCTGGCTTTCAAGAAATTACGCTACAAGATCGAGGTAGTTCAACCGCTTCTGCAGTTGTTTTCTCCGGACGCCCTCGAGTGCCTGGATACCTACCAGGGCCGCATGGGCGCCGTGCAAGACCTCCAGGTCGTACTCAGGCGTTTATCGGATTTCACGAGTTCGCACCCTGAGGTGGATCTGGGCCCGGTCATCCAGTTCTTCCAGGCACGCCTCTCTGAAGCAGTGTCGGATTATATGAAGCACAAGGATAAGTTGAATGATTTCTGGCGCCCGTCCTCTGGGCAGCCGTTCCCATGGATGTTATCGAATGAAAATATACCTGCTAAGGCATGGAATTGCGACGGAGCGTGATGATCCAGCTACCGACAGCCAGCGACCTTTGACCTCCAAGGGCCGGGATCACATGGAAAAGATCGCCGCGGCTTTGAAAAAGCTCGATCTCAAGCCGGATTTGATCCTTTCCAGTCCCTATGTCCGGGCAGATCAAACCGCTACCATCCTGGCGAAAGAATTCAATCTGAAGAAGAGTCTCCAGTATTCTGACCTGCTGGTGCCGGAAGCAGACCCAGGCAGGATCCTCAAAACGATCCCGCAGGACTACCAGGTGGATGAATTGGTGCTGGTAGGCCACTACCCGCATTTGGGCCTGCTCCTGGAAGTCTTACTTGGCCTCAATCTCGGCGAGGCGGTCGCCTTGAAAAAAGGCGGAATTTGCTGCGTTACCATCGCTGACTTTTCCACCAGGCCGCTGGCTACCCTGGACTGGCTGCTCACTCCCGAAATCATGCTGAAGGTTTAGATCCATGATCCAGGACGCCAGGGATATTATCCAACCGAACCAACTGGTCAACCGGGAGGTCAGCCTGCTCGAATTTCAGCGGCGGGTCCTTCAGGAGGCTCAGGAGGAAAATAATCCCTTGCTGGAACGGGTCAAGTTCCTCTCCATTTTCTATTCGAACATGGATGAGTTTTTCATGGTGCGGGTTTCGGGGGTGCGGAAACAGGTGGAGGCTCACGTAGTGGACGTGTTCCCGGATGGGTTGAACCCATCCCAGGTGCTGGAATCAACCCGGATCATATCGAACGAATTATATGAACAGGCCGCCCAGATTTTGGAAAAGCGGCTCCAGCCTCGCCTGGAAAAAGAAGGCATTTTCCTGATGGACTATGCCACTCTGACCGCCGGCCAAAGGCAGAAGATGTTCGAGTACTTCCGGGAGGTCGTCTATCCCCGCCTGTCGCCGCTCGCTTACGATCCAGCCCACCCCTTCCCCCATATCACCGGTCTCAGCCTGAACCTGGCAGTCATCGTCAAGGATGAGAACGGTCTGAATAAATTTGCCTGTGTGCAGGTCCCGGATATCCTTGCCGCGCCTGGTACCGCTGGATGGGCCTCTCGGTATCCCATCCAATGGGACCGTCCCCCGCCAACATTATTTCGTCTGGCTGGAGCAGGTAATAATGGCCAACCTGGATTCCCTCTTCTCCGGTCTGGAGATTGTGGGCGCGCATCCTTTCCGCCTTGTGCGGGATGCGGATCTGCCGGTTCAGCAAACAGAGGCGGATGACCTGCTGCAGGCCATGCAAAGGCGAATCTATAACATGAAGTTCGCCGACGTGGTCCAGCTCACCGTTACGCCAGCCATGCCGGTCGATATCCGCAATTTCCTGCTGCAGCAGTTGGGCATCAAGCCGCGTGACCTGTATGTACTCACGAGCCAGCTCGGCCTGGCAGACCTGTTCCAATTGTTTGACGGCGTCGATCGGCCCGACCTGAAATACACTCGTTATGATCCTTTCATACCTCCGGCTTTCCGTGAGGCCGGTGGAGACGATTCTATTTTCAACGCCATCCGTCATAAAAACATCCTCATCCACCGGCCCTACAATTCGTTTAATTCCATCGTAAACTTCCTCTTCACAGCCGCCCGTGACCCGAACGTCCTGACCATTAAACAGACCATCTACCGGCTGGAAGACCATGCCATCGTGATCGAAGCCCTGCAGGAGGCCTCCCGGCGCGGGAAGGAAGTGTACGTGCTGGTGGAGCTGCAGGCCCGCTTCGACGAGGCCAGCAATATCAGTAATGCGCGCGCCCTCGAGCGGGCCGGCGTACACGTGGTTTACGGATTGGAACGCCTGAAAACCCACTGCAAAGTGATCATGGTTGTCCGGCAGGAAGCAGACGGCCTGCGGCGGTATGTGCATCTTTCCACGGGAAACTATAATGCCATCACTTCGAACATCTATGAAGATATCGGCATGTTTACATCCGATCCGGCCATTGGGGAGGATGCCACCGACCTGTTCAATTACCTGACCGGGTATTCCCACAAGAATGCCTATCAAAAGATCTTTGTGTCCCCCATCAGCCTTCGTCCTAATCTGGAAGCCATGATCCGCCGAGAGATCGAGACTGCCCGCCAGGGGGGCAAGGCCCGCCTGATCTATAAAGCCAATGCCCTGGTGGACCTGGAATTGATCAAATTGTTGTATGAGGCTTCCCAGGCGGGGGTACAGGTGGATCTCTTCATTCGCGGCATTTGCTGCCTGCTGGCGGGCGTGAAAGGTCTGAGCGAAAACATCCGTGTAGTCAGCATCATCGGGCGTTTCCTGGAGCACAGCCGCATTTATTATTTTTACAATCAAGGGAAAGACCAGATTTTCCTTAGCAGCGCCGACCTGATGCCCCGTAACCTGGATTACCGGGTGGAGGTGCTGTTCCCGATCGAGGACCCCGAACATCTCCGCTATCTGCGGGATGAGGTGCTTGAGAATTATCTGAAAGATGATACCCATGCCCACGTCATGCAGCCGGATGGGAGTTACGAATGTAAGCGGCCTTCCAGGGAAAGTCCCTTCGGTGTACAGGAATGGTTGATGAAAATCGCTCCCTCCCGGGAGCATTAGGCGCCTGAACGATACTTTAAGCGGCCCAGAAAAGGGTATACCGACACGCTCCGACGAAAAGCGTCGGGAAATGCCGCGGGTCGCCCTATGTATTTTCCTGTTGTAAAGATATTTTTTACAGTAGGGCTTTTCCCCCACCCTTAAGGGCTTCTCCCCATTTCACAATTCAATTAATTGATTGAAAATAAAAATATAGGAAAATGGTTTAGGGATTTGGATCTCTGTAACCCTGTAGTGATTTCTTCCAAATGCCCGAACCACTTTTCTCATTTATTCAAATTCCATCGGATTTCTTGCCTGACCAGCCCGTTATTTTACAGACTTATCATGGTCAGTCAGGAGAAGGAGAAAAGTTATGAGTGCTGTTGATACCGCTACAAGTACCGCCCGCCGGGCCGCTTATAGCCCCGCGGTCGAGGCTCTCGCCCGCATCGGTTACGGCGTCCGAGGCATATTGTATATCCTGATCGGCCTGCTGGCTCTAAGACTTGTCGTGGGTCGAGCCGGTCAATCCCCCAGCCCACAGGGCGCCATCGCCACCATCGCCCAACAGCCGGCCGGGCACACGTTACTTTGGGTCGCCTTCATTGGCTTCATCGGTTACGCCCTTTGGAGCCTGATCCGGGCGCTTTTTAACCCCATGCACAATAAAGCCGGCGAACGTTTTGGTGCATTGGTCAACGCGGTGGTATACGCATTCCTGGCCTGGACGACCTACCAGTTTCTTCAAGGCAATGCCAGCGCGGCTGCCTCCGGTGGGTCGCAATCCAAATTCCTGGCACAGATCATGGTGCTGCCGGCGGGCCGTCTCATCATAGCTGTCATTGGAGTGATCATCTTTATCGTCGGCCTGATGAATATGTCCAGGGGCATCCAGGGTACCTTCGAGAGGGAATTCTCCCACTATGCGCTCACCCGGGATGAAGCCCGCATCGCCCGGGGAACCGGCCGCTTTGGCACCTTCGCCCAAGGGCTGGTCTTAGCCATCATCGGGATCCTGGTCACCTACGCGGCCTATACTTCCAATGCAGGCCAGGCGGTTGGGATTAACACCGTTTTCACGACCCTGATGCAGCATCCCTACGGCGTTGTTGTAGTGGTAGTTATAGGCCTGGGCTTGATCGCCTTCGGAATTTATTCGCTCATGGCCGCGGCCTGGTTCAGGCTGAGAAGATCAGCTTAGGGGAGGGGGTTGAATGGCCACTCATCGTGTGGAAATGACAGGCCGGCCCGGCGCAGTAGCCGTGCCGCAGGAAGGGGCCGGCCTACGTACTCCCGAGGTCCTGGGGAAATGGCCCTGGATACGGCCTGATCCTTTTCCTGATTGGCGGATTGGCTTTTGGGGCCTTCGCTTATAACGTAACCAACTACGGTCCGCTCCTGCAATGGGATAAGCCTTATCCACTGCTTTACCCGCCTATGGGCTGCAGCATGCCAGTCTGCTGGAAACCGATAACGGATGCTGGATTTTTCATCGGCGGCTGGTTGTTGACGATTCTGGCTCTATTTACATTGATGTATTTCTCGTCCTGGCGGTACTGGGAGGAATTTTTTATGCTGCTGGTGGGAATGGTGGGCGAATCGCTCCTATTTGAGGTCATTAGTCTATCGGTCGGGCGGCCACGACCGCCCACTCAAATTTGGAATGTTTTGAAGATTCCCGGTTTCCCCAGTGGTCATACCGAAGCCACGGTGGTGTTTTTCGGTTTCATGGCCTATCTCCTCGTGCCCAAAGCCCGTTCGGCATTAGTCAAGGCGCTGATCATTATTTTTGCGCTCTTCCTGATGCTGTTTGTCGGTTTTACCCGGGTATTCACGGCCGGACATTATTTTTCCGATGTGATGGGCGGCTATGGTCTGGGATTGGCTTGGGCTGGCTTTGCATATACTTCTGTCGAGCTCTATTTCAGGAAAAGAAGGAACCGGGATGGCCAAAAAGGATAAATTCACCCGCCTTAAATTGATCGTTAATCCCGCCGCCGGAAATTCAGCCGAGACAAAAAGGAACCTGAATGCGGTCATCCGCTATTTGGAGACGAATGGGTTCAATGTGAATACGGCCTGGGCCAAACCCAAAGCTAAAGCCACGCCCCTGGCCCGGAAAGCTGCGAAGGATGGATACAAAGTGGTGGTCGCCATGGGAGGTGATGGGACGGTCGAAGCGGTCATGCGTGGCCTGACCGGCAGCCAGGCCCGCCTTGGAATCATCCCTACCGGAATACAAAATACCATCGCCCGCAGCCTGGGTATACCCCTGGACCTGGAGCAGGCCTGCCGGCTGATCTCCACCGACAACGTCCGCGAGATGGATGTAGCCCAGGTGAAAAAAGGGAAGGGCAAATGGGTATCTTTTTTCGAGATGGTGGGAATAGGCCATGCCTCAGCCATAGTATCTCCGCAGGCCCGCCAGGAAAAGCCGGAAGACGAATTATTCCGTTCACAGATCGCGGCCTCAGCAGTGCAAACGTCCCTGGAACCCAAGGCAGTCCTGTACCTCGATGACGGGCGAAGGTTGGAATTAGAAACACGCCTGGTGACAGTCTCGAATATGCCTATTTTTGGGAAGAAGTTCATTGTTCCCCCGCCGGAATTCCTTCAGGATGATCTTCTGGATATCTCAGTTTTCCAGGGGTTCACCGACTTCGATTTGTATGAATATTATTCGAAAGTGAAAGCCGGGAATTACGCCGGGGACGAGAATATTCAACATTACCAGTCCCGTAAAGTGAAGGTGAAAACCTTCCCTTCGATGGACGTGATCGCCGACGGGGTGGAGTTGGGCAAAGGCACAGTTTCTCTGCGAATGATGCCGGGTGCGCTCCATGTGATTGCCGCCCGAGACAGCCGTAACCTGCTGGGCCTATCTCATCCCGCCTATGAACATCAAGCCGGTCTCCTCCCCTCCTTGGACGCAGAGAACGACCGGATAAATAATTGAGTTTGTGGATAGGAAATCGTTGGAATGCCAGTAGAAAAAGTGAAATCACCCATGGCGAATATTCCTCAGCAAGCTCAACAGGCAGCCCGTGCCGAAACGGCGCCGGCGCCTGTCCGGCGTTATCGCTCATACCTTTTTTAATTTTATGCTGGTCTTGCTTGCGGTTGCTTTTGGTGTACTGACTTTTTTCGTTAAGACGGTTCATTCTTTTCCGATCGATCTGGTGATCACCGAGGGCATCCAATCGATTAGTTTTCCTCCTTTCGGTAGTTTGATGATCGCCATCAGTTGGCTGGGATTCTTTCCCCAATCGGTTATTGCGACCATGTTGATCATTGTGATCATCCTGTTCTTTGGCTTGCAGTGGGAAGCCATGTCCGCTATTCTCGCCGCCGTCCTTGCCACTGCGGTCAATTTGATGGTCAAAGATCTCATCCAGCGGCCCCGGCCCACCACGTCTCTCGTTCATGTAATGGCCCGCCTGACCGATTTTAGTTTTCCCAGTGGACACGTGATGTACTACGTCGGTTTTTTTGGATTTATCGGTTACCTTGCCTTTACCCTGCTGAAACCCTCCTTGAAACGTTTATTAATTTTATGGGCCGTTGGCCTGCTTATAGGTCTGGTTGGAATATCCCGTATTTACGAAGGTGAACACTGGGCCAGCGATGTCTTAGGAGCCTATTTGCTGGGCACCCTGACTCTGCTGGGCATCATTGAAATCTATCGTTGGGGTAAGCTGCGCTTCTTCGTGCACCAACCCGTGGCAAAGCCTGAAAATCAAAAGACGTAGGCATCGCGCCATTCCTTATCATTTCGAGGACAGGATCTTCCCCCGCCGACCCTTGCGCCCACAAGGCCCGCTGCACGTGTTAGCGTCAATAAAATAGCCCGTATTGGCATATGGATGCAGATACAGTTTCTTTTGCAAGAGACCAAGAGGATTTATTCTATGTCCAAAGATGAAAAAATCAAGCGAGTCAAATTGATAGTTAATCCCGGCGCCGGGGATGTTTCCAAGGCGCCTCAAAAGCTGGATCAGGTAATGGGTTACTTGAGAGAGGCCGGCTTGAAAGTGGACGTATCCATGGCCCGCCCGAAAAAGAAAGCCATCCCCATGGCTCGCAAAGCCGTGAAAGCCGGCTATGATGCCATCATTGCGATGGGCGGAGACGGCACTATCGGGGTGGTCATCCGCGGCCTGGCAGGCTCAAGATGTCGCCTGGGGATCATCCCTGCAGGCACATCCAATGATATTGCCGGGAGCCTCGGCATCCCGTCTGACCTGAAGGAGGCCTGTGAATTGATTGCCTCAGGCCATACCCGCAAGCTCGACCTGGGCGTGATCAGCACCAAGGAGAGGCAGGATTTTTATTTCTTTTCGATCGTTGCCATCGGCTTGACCGCCTCGATTTATCCAATGATCAAGGAGATCCCCGAAGGCAAGTTGGGCGGTCTCACAGATGCCATTCGGACTTTTTTCAAGTTCGAATCCAGGCCTGCCGTCTCTCTTACCCTGGATGACGACAGCCAGATCGAAGTACAGACCATGCTGGTGACCATTGCCAATACGCCCTTGATTGGATTACGCAATCTCGTCGCCCCGGATGCATCCCTGGATGACGGGCTCCTTGATATTTCTGTCTACCCGAATTTTAGCAAGGCGGAAGTGCTGTCCTATTTTGCCCGAACCAGCCGCGAGAATTCCGTTTCAGATGGACGCATCCAGCGTTATCGGGCTCGCAAGATCAAAGTCAAGACCAATCCCAAACTGGACATTGCCGCCGAAGGGATACTTTTGGGAAAAGGCACTGCCAGGATCAAAGTCCTGGCCCGGGAATTGAGTGTGATCGCCCCGGAGCCCGGCGCCGGCGCCGAAAAATCCGTCGAAGTTGACCGGCTTGCCGAGCCGGTTTCACCGATGGAGAGATAAACCTGCCCCGCCTTCCCGGCCCGGGCTGTTAATATGATTTTCAATTTTTATTGATAAGGAGATTTGCTATGTCTAAAAAAGATAAACCCATGCGGGTCAAGCTGATTGCCAACCCTGGCGCAGGAGATGTCCTTAAATCCGCCTCAAACCTGGAAGAGGTGACTACTTACTTCGTCGAGGCCGGCGTGGATCTGGACGTGGCCCTGGCCAAGCCCAAAAGGAAAGCCATCCCTATCGCAGAGAAGGCGGTCAAGGACGGTTTCGATGTGGTCGTCGCCATGGGTGGGGATGGCACCATCGGGGCGGTCATCCGCGGCATCGCCCAGTCCAGGGCCCGCCTTGGCATCATTCCAGCAGGCCATTCCAATGACCTGGCCGCCAGCCTGGGTATCCCAACAGACTTTAAGGAAGCCTGCAATTTGATCGTCTCAGGACAAACCCGCAAAGTCGATCTGGGTATGATCAATACCCGGGATCGCAAGGATTTTTATTTCAACCAGGTGGCGGCGGTAGGCCTCACTGCCACACTCTATCCAAAAGTGAGCAAAGTTCCAAATGGCCGTTATGCCGGTATTGTCGATGCCATTAAAACGATCTTCGATTACCACGCCAAGCCCATCGTCCGTTTGACGCTGGATAACGAAAGCCAGATCGAAGTGGAAACCATGCTGGTGACCATCGTAAATACACCGGTAACCGGAATACGAAACCTGGTCGCGCCTCAAGCCTCCATGGAGGACGGGCTGTTGGATATCGCCGTCTATCCGGGCTTTACGAAAGCTGAACTGATCAATTATTTTATCCGGACATTGAACGTAAATGAGGTGCCCGATGGGCGTATCCAGCGTTACCGGGCCCGCAAGATCAAGGTCAGGACGATCCCAGACCTGGACATTTCCGGTGAAGGTATCATTGTGGGTCGCGGCAAGGCCACTATCGAGGTGATCCCCAAGGCCCTTCGAGTCATTGCTCCCGAGGTGGGTACCGGCGCCGAAAAACCCCAGGCCGAGATCGCCCGTGAACTACCGGAGCCCGTTTCTCCTGTGAACCAATAAGGATGGTTCCACCACCAGAGAAAAATATCCTTCCAAAATAAAAGCCTGCCTTCCCCTCCTTCCGTTGTACTTCAGGAAGGTGGCTGATGGGAAGCGGGGGCGACCCAGGGTGTCTTCCGACGCCCATTGTCAAGGGTCGCCCCTTTTCCTTATTCCTCCTCCAATTCCGGCGGAGGCTCCTGCTGGATCCTGTACCCGTTCGCCTGCCACAATTCCGCCGCCAGCCCGGCCGGGTCGCTCCGGTATCCCTGGCGGGCGAAATACTCGCATAATCTGCGCACGTCCCGGCTGAAGATTTGGTAGGCGCCTCGGTGGCCCGTGGGAGAAACGACCTGGGGGAAATCGATCACGGTGATCCTGCCCTTCCAATAGAGGACGTTGTATGCTGAAAGATCCCCGTGGACGATGCCCTGTCCCAACATCAGACGAATGTTGCGCAGCAGGCGCTGGTATAACCGCCGGGCTTCATCCCAATCCAGCCGGACAGTATTCAACGTCGGCGCCGCGAATGCCTCGTCCCCGATATAACTCATCAGGATGGCATTTTCGCTCATCTCGTACGGCTGCGGGACATCTGCCCCGGCTGCGTGGAGACTCTTCAAGGTCTCGAACTCGAACGCCAGCCAGGATTGGTGCCGGATCGTCTCGCCATAGGTGCTGCGTTTCTTCTGGGCCTTCAACATGCCCAGGTCGACGATGGGATGTCCGTTCTCGTCCAGCACCGCCCGGTCCTGCCGGTAGAGTTGGTCATTCTTCAGGTTGCGTAACATCCGCGGTCGGAAGACCTTGGCCGCGACAAAGGGAGCCTTCACCTGGTCGCCGGCCTTGCACAGGTAGACCGAGGCCTCCTTGCCGGCTTTGATCTTGCTCAAGACATCCGTGATCCAGCGCTGTTCGAAGAACCCCCCAGCGAGCCGATCAACCAACCTTCTTCGAAACGGGCCGGTTTATAGGTGAAGACGACATCCCGGCGGTTCTCATCCTGTTTTTGGATGAACTGCTCCACCGCTTTTGGGTCCACTTTCGGTTTATTGGTTCGGCGGTGAGGCGCTCTTTCGAACATACCCTCATCGTCCATTTCATTGTAATAATCTGCCAGACTGCTCATACCTTAACTCGTCAAACGAACCATCTTTCCCTTGTCATTGCGGCTGGCACAGGTCCTGAGTGGAGGGGTGTTTTTACCCCTTATACGAAGGACTGTCCATGTCGACAATGACTCTGACTTTCCCGGCGGCTTTTGACGAATCAAAAACCGCAGGCGACGCGCCTGCGGCATGGGTTTACTGACCGGTTGAAATAAGATCAGATGCAAACTTCCACAGGAGGGCGCGTTCAAGACAAGCTTTACAGCCAATTTGTTATTCATCATGGCAAACAGGCCTCCTTTCGTGAAAGAATTGGTCTTACAAATCAAGTCTATCACCCACACCTGCGCCCGTCAAGTCATGGGCCGACCTTTGAACAAAGAAGTGAAAACTTTCCATACGGACGCTTGGCTTCCCCTTCTTTCAAATTTTTCCAAATTAATCCAACTGGTTCTTAATACCTTTGCGCTTATACTATGTTTATCAATCTCACTCTCCGATTTATCCGAATCCTTTTCTATGAGCTTTTTCCTCCGCAGATTTAATCCCTTCAAGGTGCTTCCACGGCTTTTAGTCCTGGTAGTCCTCATTCTTGGCGCCTTTCCCGCCGAGGCCGCGCCTCAACCTCAATCCGAGGGAATTTACAAAACGGATGAAGTGCTGATCCGTTTCGATCCATCCGTCTCTCCGGCTGAGCAGGCGCGCTGCTTGCGCTCGGCCAATGCGTCTCGTAAACGGGATATCGGCAAAATCCATGTCAGCCGGCTGCAGGTCCCCCCTGGCCGTACCGCCGAAGCCATCGCCCGGCTGCAAACCTGCCCGGGGGTCACCTTTGCCGAACGCAATTATCAGGTCTCCGCGGTCGATACTTTTCCCAACGACCCGGGCTACGCCAGCCAGTACGGCCTCGTCAATATCCGCGCCCCCCAGGGCTGGGATCTCTCCACCGGCACTGCCGCAGTGACGATCGCCATCGTCGATTCTGGCATCGACTTGACCCATGTGGACCTGGCTGCCAAGATCCTCCCGGGCTATGATTTCGTTAACCTCGACACTGTCCCCCAGGATGATTTCGGTCACGGCACTCATGTAGCCGGCATTGCTGCCGCGGCGACGAACAACGCTATCGGGATCGCCGGAGTCTCCTGGGGAGCTCGCCTCTTGCCGGTCAAGGTGTTGGATTCCGCCGGTAATGGTTTCATCGACGTCGCAGCCGAGGGCGTCACCTGGGCAGCCGACCATGGCGCCCAGATCATTAACATGAGCTTCGGTGGCACTGGGTCGTTTCCGCAGACCCTCCAGGACGCAGTTAATTATGCCTATGCCAAAGGTGTCCTGCTGGTAGCGGCTGCCGGGAATAACGGCAGAAATGAAAATTTTTATCCCGCCGTCCTGAACCATGTGATTTCCGTGGCTGCCACGGATTCTGCTTAACCAGAAAATGCCTTTATCGAACTTTGGCCCCACTATCGCCCTGGCCGCGCCGGGTGTTTCCATCTATTCCACCTGGCTCAATGATACTTATCAGACAGACAGCGGCACTTCCATGGCCGCGCCCTTCGTGTCCGGCCTGGCCTCCATTTTACGGAGTCTGCCTGGGAATGCTTCTCCCGACCAGATCACGCAGGAGATGGAGTCCACCGCCCTGGATCTGGGGACGGTTGGCCGGGATTACCTTTATGGCTACGGTCTCATTCAGGTTGATGCGGCCATCGCCTCGGTCCGCTTGCTGACCCTGACCAAAACCGGCACTGGCATTGTCACCAGTTCCCCCGCTGGAGTTGACTGTGGGAAGACATGCCAGGCTGCTTACCTTACCGGCACCTCGGTCACCCTTACGGCCGTCCCCTTTGCCAAAGCGGATTTTCTTGGCTGGAGTGACCCTGCCTGCCCTGCTGCACCCACCTGTACACTCACTCTGACTGCGGATACATCCATCACGGCTAATTTTTCCTATTCCCTCGCTTTACCACTGATCTTCAAGTAAGAAATTCCTCATAGGGTTAACTATCCAATCCGAGTACGTCGGGGTGATTTTCCTCCCAATCTACCAGAAGTGCGTTGAACTGGGCGATCATGGCGGCGAGTTCAGCCCGCTGTTGGACGGTATAAAGATAATCCACGGCAGATTTAAAAACCGGGTCGGATTGATAGCGGGCTAAAAGGGATTGGACAGTTTTCGCATCCTGATACATGATGCGGAAGTTCTCCAGCATGTGTTGAGCATCCCGGAGATTGTGAATTTTCTCGGATAGAGTAGAAAAATCTGCCATGGTGTAATTCTCCTAAGAAAAGTTATCACCCCAACGAACGAGGCCGACGGATTTACCGTTGCCGGTGCCGGTCTTGATGGTGTAGAAACCAAGCCGGGCGGGGGTGAAGAATAAGGTTACAGGTGAACCCAGTGAAAATTGAACATAGGATTCACGGAAAAAATAAAATGCAACGGATGCATAGTAATTGAGCTGCAAGCCGTAGAAACCGTGCAGCAGGCCGGTCAATAAATCGGTGGATACCAACACTCCACCAGTCATCACACGCTTAACCAGCTTCACCACGCCGGCGGAAACATAGACGAGCCCCAGCTCGACATAATTATTTACACTTCCGTCATCGATGTGGATCCCGAATTCAGCTGAGCCGCCGGCGATGCCCACCAGGATGGCATATTTGCTGGCGTAGGTTGTGATGTTGCGGTATG